>NZ_JAECVR010000009.1 GCF_016055185.1 Paenactinomyces guangxiensis | reverse complement strand
CGCTTACGATGACCACAAGCTTTTTTCAGCTTGTAGTCAAGCTGAAATTTATCTAGTCACACAAGTAAACAAAAGAAATGCTTCTTCTCCAGCTACCTTTCGAAGTGAATACCGTCAACAAAACTGGCGTTTTGTCACACAGGGTTTAGGAAAGAAGTTTCTCTCAAAAGGAGTCGAATGGAACAGCTGTTTTCTACTCTTAAAACCCTTTATGGGCTGGAACAGCCCAGGCTATATGGTATCCACAGATACTACCGGAATACTTTGTGGGTAATTTTGTTATATTTACTCGATCGCTTAATAGATAAAAGATTAGGTTTTAACACTTCAAAAGTGCCTTGGAACCGCTAGGTTTCTAGGTTTTTACCTTAGTTATGCAACAAGGTCTATATTTAAGTATGTATGTGTTATACTACATATAGAGAACACCATTATTGGGAAGAAGGTAGAATGATGCAGAGTCACATTTGTACTACTTGTGGCACTCAATACCCTCTATCATCAGAACCACCTAAAAGATGCGTAATTTGTGACGAAGAGCGTCAGTATATTAACCCAAATGGTCAATCTTGGACGACTTTAGAAAAAATGCGTGAAAGCAATATATACACAAACGAAATCCTTCATGAAGAAAAAGGTCTCTACAGCATCACGACAAAGCCTAATTTCGCCATCGGTCAAACAGCCTATCTCGTTCAAAACAAAGGTTTTAATCTCCTATGGGATTGTATTACATACCTAGATGACAGAACATTAGAAGAAGCAAAGAAATTGGGAGGAATTCAAGCTATTGCCCTCTCCCATCCTCACTACTATTCAGCTCAAGTTGAGTGGGCAGAGGCACTAGATACCCTAATTTATATCCATGAAGATGATAAAGAATGGGTAATGCGCCCAAGTGATAGAATTCAATTTTGGTCAGGAGAAACATTAGAACTATCAGAAGGTCTCACTCTTCATCGTTTGGGGGGACACTTTAAAGGTGGAACAGTCCTCCATTGGGAAAATGGTAACGATGGAAAAGGAGTACTCCTTACAGGAGATATTATCCAAGTTGTAGCAGATCGCAAGTGGGTAAGCTTTATGTATAGTTATCCAAACCTCATCCCTCTACCGGCTAAAAAAGTAGCGGAGATGGCAGAGAAAGTTGCAAGACTAAAGTTTGATCGTCTATACAATGCTTTTCATCGAATTGTAATTGAGAATGCTAATGAATCTGTGCAAAAATCTGCCGAAAGATATATTGCTGCTCTAGAAGGAAAATTATTTATAACGTAAATAAACCATTGTCTAACTCTGAATATGAGTAAAACAACCCCTTAACGAGTAGGACAGCTCCTTCGGAACTGGTCCCTAAATGAAAAGGCTCCTACGTTGTGTTCATATGCACAAAGTAAGAGCCTTATTTTTTCTATTCAGTTCTCATTTGAGTCTTGATTTGCTCTGCTTATCCCTTTAATGTTGCCTGCAGGGAATGTTATTACTGCTAACATGAGCAAGAAAGTCTTTGTGATCATGCTATTTTGGCTATTCTGAAACTACGGCGGATATACGGGGGGTCAAGCAGAATTGACTTTACGAAAGGAGATAATATCGGTTCATTTTTGAAAGAAATGACACATGGAGGAGCCGAGGTTGTGATTGATTGTGTGGGTATGGATGGGATAATGATCAAGCTTAGCTCTCCTATTAAAAGGCTGTTCCGATGATGGATACTCAGAAAAAGCGTTCATTAAATATATGTATTCATAAGGGCCGGGGACAGGGAGAACCCTTAAGGACCCGCCCCTGCCCGACATCTCAATGATCCGCATACAACGCAAAAATCCTCCCCCTTTTCTCCATCACCAGCTTGCTTTTTTTACGCCCGGAATCAGTCCTCTGTGGGCCAATTCCCGGAAACAAATACGACAGAGACCGAATTTTCGATATACCGAATGGGGACGGCCGCAACGCTCACAGCGAGTATACTCGCGCACTTTATATTTTTGTGGACGTTTCGCCTTTACGATCATTGATTTTTTGGCCAAGTGATCCCCTCCTTTTGCTTTTGATCAGTAACCGGTCAAGATTGTTTGAGTAGTTGCCGGTACTGCATCGGATGATACCTGGCTCTTACACACTATGAGTGATCTTCTTTAACCTGGCGGATATCCACCGCCCCCGGAGGAAGTTTGTCCTCGGGAATGGTATGCGGGCGGTTTGTGATCCGTGTCTTATGTTGCTTGGGGCTTCCGGCAGAAAAAGAGAGGTCCGGGCCGGCATACTTCTTTGTATCAGGCTTAATTTGATCTGTTTGTTTGTTTTCCATATAAGATACCCCTTTTTGAAAGCGTTCTACTTTTGTAATGTCCCCTTTGCCCGAATGTAAAATACGCCGGAGAATCATTGGTTAAAAATTGGTGTACAGCCTGCAAGAAGCTCTTCGCTTAATTTGTCTATATTTTTATATTTAAATGTATAGACATATAAGGAAAAAAGTATATAATTATAAATGTAAGCGGTATCAGAAGAAATGATTAAATAACTTGAATAAGGAGTCTGATGATCATGAAAAGAATTTTATTAGCTTGCAGTTCCGGAATGTCTACCAGCTTGTTGGTAACAAAGATGCAGGAACATGCCAGAGCGATTGGAGATGAGGCAGAAATCTGGGCCGTGGGGCAGGACATGGCAAAAAAGGAGATGACAAAAGCGGATGTTGTGTTAATCGGGCCGCAAATGGTCTTCTTAAAGGATGAATTGAAAAAAGAAGCTGAAAAATACGGCATTCAAGTTGAAGTGATCGATATGGCAGCCTATGGGATGGCAGATGGAAAAAAAGTATATGAACAGGCATTGGGCTTAATAGGTGATCGCTAATGGACAAAATACAGGCAGAAAATTTGACACAAGAGCAAATCGGATTTCAATTAATTCTTCACAGCGGGAATGCGCGGAGTAAAATTATTCAGTCACTGCGCGAGTATCGCGGAGGAAACACTGCAAAAGCGGAAGATCTGATCAAAGAGGCTGAAACAGATTTAAGTGCAGCGCATGACATTCATTTTCACATGATTCAAAAGGAAGCGAACGGAAAGAAAACGGATTTTTCCTTACTTCTTATGCACGCGGAAGATCATTTGATGTCCACTCTGACAATGAAGGAGTTAGTGAAAGAACTGCTTGAACTATTTAAAACGAAAGAAGGGTCATCATCATGAGCAGCACAGCGATCTTTGATAAGCTGAGTAAGATTCTTATTCCGATTGCCGGAAAATTAAACAATAACCGCTATTTAAAAGTATTGCGGGACGCTTTTATGTTAGCGTTTCCACTTACCATATTCGGTTCGATTATGGTCGTGCTTACCAATTTGCCGTTTCTTGAAAATTTGCTGAGCGAGGGAAGTCTGGACACATTTCGCACTGCGCTGGGGGTTGCACCGCAAACAACCATGAACATTATTTCCCTCTTTATCGTATTTGGGATTGGTTATTATCTTTCCAAAAGTTACGAAGTGGAAGGAGTATTCGGTGGTGTTGTTGCATTAGTATCCTTCCTGATCCTTACACCGTTTGTGTTTCAGCCGGAAGGCCGGGAAGCGGTACAAAACGTAATTCCGATTGACCGGCTGGGTGCCAAAGGGATGTTCCTGGGAATGATCGTCGGCTTTTTAGCGGCGGAAATATACCGGTTTTTCGTTCAGAAGGGGATTACCATCAAGATGCCGGCCGGGGTTCCGCCTGCTGTGTCAAGATCATTCTCCGCACTGATTCCGGCGATGATTACTCTGTCTGTTTTCCTTGTCATCAATATTATTGTGACCCAGGTTTTGAAAACAAATATGCATGATGTGATCTATCATCTGGTGCAAACGCCGCTTGTCGGCCTGGGAAGCGGAATCATCCCGACTTTAATCGCCATCTTTTTCGTGCAACTTTTGTGGTTTTTTGGCTTGCACGGGCAAATCATTATTAACTCGGTTATGGACCCCATCTGGAACACTCTTTCCGTTGAAAACTTGAACACATACACAGCAACAGGGGAAGTTCCTCATATTATCAGTAAACAGTTTATTGAAATCTACACTGTCGGCATGGGCGGATCAGGAATGACACTCGCAGTGGTTGTGGCCATGCTGCTCTTTATGAAGAGCAAACAGCTGAAGCAGGTGGGGAGATTGGGCATCGGACCCGGGATCTTTAACGTCAATGAGCCGATCATTTTCGGATTGCCGGTTGTGATGAACCCGTTAATTATCGTACCCTGGATTCTGGCACCGATGGCTGTCACACTGGTGACCTATTTTGCCATGACATCCGGTCTTGTCCCGCCTCCAACCGGTGTGAATGTACCCTGGACAGTACCGATCTTTATTAACGGGATGATGGCGACCAACTCTCTGGCCGGGGGACTGCTGCAACTGGTTAACTTTGCCATTGTATTCCTGTTCTGGTTCCCGTTCCTGAAATTTATTGACCGCATGAATCTGCAAAAAGAACAAGAAAATGGAAGCAGCAAATAAAAAACAAAAGGTTTTTAAAAAAGGTGAAAAGATCATGACAACGATTAAAGACACTAAACAAGAGATACAGTTTCGTTTTCCAAAAGGTTTCTGGTGGGGAAGCGCCACCTCGGCCACCCAGATTGAAGGTGCCGCAAGGGAAGGCGGAAAAGGTTTAAATATTTGGGATTATTGGTATGAAAAAGAACCCAACCGGTTTTTTAACGGAATTGGCCCGGACAAAACTTCAGATTTTTATCACCGGTATAAAGAGGATATCCGGCTTATGAAAGAGACGGGGCATAACTCTTTCCGGTTTTCAATCTCATGGTCCAGGATGATTCCGGACGGCAGCGGTGAGATCAATCAAGAAGCAGTCAATTTCTATAATAATGTGATCAATGAACTGCTTGCCAATGAAATTGAACCGTTCGTTAACCTATTTCACTTTGACATGCCGCTGGCGATGCAAAAGATTGGCGGTTGGGAAAACAGAGATGTGACTGATGCCTATGCCAGGTATGCTAAAATATGTTTTGAACTGTTCGGGGACCGTGTGAAGAAATGGTTTACCCATAATGAACCGATCGTACCGGTTGAAGGCGGCTATCTGTATGATTTTCATTATCCCAATGTCGTTGATTTCCAAAGAGCCGTTCAGGTTGCCTACCATACGGTTATTGCCCATGCAAAAGCGGTACGGGAATTCAAAAAGCTGGATATACAGGATGGGAAAATCGGGATCATTTTAAATTTGACGCCTTCCTATCCAAGAAGCAGCCATCCCGCTGATTTGAAAGCATCCCATATCGCGGATCTGTTCTTTAACAGAAGTTTTCTGGACCCGGCGGTAAAAGGGGAGTATCCGCAAGATTTGATTGATCTCTTAAAAGAACACGGCTATTTGCCCGCTGTGGCAGAAGGAGACCGTGCATTGATTAAACAAAATACAGTGGATCTGCTCGGGATTAACTATTATCAGCCCAGAAGGGTGAAAGCAAAGGAAAACATGCCCAATCCCGATGCGCCTTTGATGCCTGAACGGTTCTTTGACCCTTATGTGATGCCGGGCCGTAAGATGAATCCCCACAGAGGATGGGAAATTTACGAAAAAGGAATCTATGACATTCTGATCAACGTAAAAGAGAACTATGGAAACATTGAATGTTTTATCTCAGAAAATGGAATGGGCGTGGAAGGAGAGGAACGTTTCCGGGACGAAAAAGGAATGATCCGGGACGATTACCGGATTGAATTTATCCGGGAACATTTGAAATGGGTGCACCAAGCCATTCAAGAGGGCGTCAATGTCAAAGGATATCACTTGTGGACCTTTATGGATAACTGGTCCTGGACCAATGCTTACAAAAACAGATATGGTTTTGTGTCCGTGAACCTTGATAAAGACGGAGAACGCACGGTGAAAAAAAGCGGATACTGGTTTAAAACAGTTGCAGAAAATAACGGCTTCTAGAAAAGATGGTCCCCGGACCATCTTTTTTCAAATAAGATTGCAGCAATCTGATCATGCGCGTCATAGGTCTCCGAAATTCTTTACGATGGGGAGTTGCCATTTAAACTGGCTCAGGGCATAGTGGTATGTGAACGTCTCTCCGCTGAAGTGGCAGAGCTTCTCGTTTCAACGAGTCTGAAGCGATCCTCTCCACGAGCGTAATTTCCCGTAGTCCCTACGGTACATGTTCAATGGTTGGCGGGTCTTTCCCACGTGACAGGAATCGTTTTATGTGATGATACGATTCAGTTTTCAATGTACAGCACAAATGTGCGTATCATTGGATTCGACAAATATTCCTTTTTCAGTATTCCCGTTCACCAGTCATAAAAACAGTATTAGGTGGTATGAACATGAGTAAATATGAACAAATTTCAAATGAGATGAGAAGAAGAATAACGGAAGACTGCTATCCGGTTGACCAGCCTATTCCAGATGAATTATCGCTGGCGAAGGAATTTGGGTGCAGCCGGATGACCATGAAAAGAGCCCTTGATATTCTTGTCATGGAAGGGTTGCTGTATCGGAAGCGGGGGCATGGAACATTTATTGTCAAATCAGCGATTCAAAAAAATCACGTCAATGTAGTGAGTGAAAAAACCATCGGGTTGACAAAAGTACTGAAAGGCGAAAAGATTACCAGCAAAATTATCCGGTTTGAAGTTCTGTTTCCCTCAGAGGAAGTGGCTGCCCACCTGAATATAGACACAAATTCCCCTGTGTACCATGTTATTCGTCTCAGAATTGTTAAAGATGAACCTTATGTACTGGAACGGACCTATATGCCGACCCATTTGATCACCGACCTAAACGAAGAGGTCCTGTACTCCTCCGTTTACCACCATATCACGCACACACTGGGGTTAACCATTGCCGGCTCCCACCGCAAGATCCGCGCCTGCAAGCCGAATGAACTGGACCAAAAATATCTGGGGTGTGCACCTGATGACCCGGTGCTTGAGCTTGAGCAAGTGGGATTTTTAAATACGGGTATCCCGTTTGAATATACTTTTGCCAGACACCGTTATGATAAATTTCTTATTACAACTGTAAGCATTAATAAATAAAAAACCGATTTCCTCCGCATATGAAGAGGAATCGGCCTGTTCCCATGTCATATTAACGATTTTGCAGGACAAATCTCTTTTTTAAAAAGCAGGGGAACGATGGGGTATGCACCCGTTTGTTTATCTGAAGATCCTTGCCGGATCAGCAGTATCCGTATCCTCCGAATCCAAAGCCTCCGATAAAGACGAAGATCGTTGCAATCACCAACAGGTAGATTAACAGGGTTCTCCAGCTGAGTCCAAATCCGAATCCTTTACTCATTCCGCTTCACCTCCTTTACCGTTTGATCCGGTCCTGTGAGTCGGAGATCATTGAAGGATAGGAAGAAAGGTCAGGTCCAGGTGAATTAGTATCCATAGCCACCAAATCCAAAGCCACCCACTAAGACAAAGATCGTAGCAATGACTAACAGGTAAATTAAAAGAGTTCTCCAGTTAAAAAAACCATACCCAGCTCCACTGGACATTCCGCTTCACCTCCTTATCCTTGAGTCAATTACAGTTTATTCGTTTTCCGTTTTAACGGAAGGACGGATACCCATCTTACAAAAAATGATGAATTAGCCCTGTCATTGGATCATTTTGCTTGCTCAACGCTGCACCGGTGCGACCAATGATTTTATAAACGCCAGCCCACGGGTTCGGACCCATTTGGATATTTTCGGCATCACAAAAGCGGAGAACAAAAAACGAACGATTTTCCAGCCAATCGCCGCGATGAACCTCATCCTGTTCACCTCGTCCAATTTTGTTTACATATTTATATTCACCAGGAGAGCAGACGGAAAGACGAATGCCGGGAATAGAATAAAATTAGTTCCCCATCCCCGTCTGTGGAACGTGATGGTGTGAATCTTTCGCGGGTGATCAACGGACATCTGTTTTTTTATTTCTGGTTCATTGGCTCTTTCAGCCGGAGGCCGGCCGACATAGATTAATGTAAAAAATCATAAGAAGGGAAGATGTTTCAAGATGAGTAAACTTCAATATGTTCCCCCTCACCAGCTGGGCCGGCAGCATGTGGGAAAGCCGATGAAACTTTTGTTAAAGAACGGAAAGGAAATATACGGAACCATCAAGGAAGTGCGTAAAAACGGGGTTGTTTTTATCCCCGCCGCGGCCGCGTCCCGCCATCAAACCGGAGCGAATCAGTTCTTTGGATGGTTTATTTTTATTCCGTTTGGGTTCTTTATTCCTTTTTTGATTTTTTAAAGGGTAGCATATTGAGCCGTTAAAAAAGGCGATAGCTGAACCAGCTATCGCCTCCAATTTCTGGTCTATTCGTTAGTTTTGAAACATCATTGCCGCATCTGTAATCTAACTTTGAACTTAGATACATCATAAATTTCTCCTTTTACGTCACGAGGGATTTGATGTGCAATTTATTTCCAATCTCATTCCAATTGTAGACCCTTTCAGTGTTTGTTACATGAATTTCCTATTTCCTTCCTTGAATGATGACTAACCGGATTGTTGATACTAAATTTAACACTGAACAAGGGGAAGTAAGAGTTAATATGAAACAGAAAAACAGATGGCTCATTGCTCTTTCCGCAGTAGCTATCCATCTCTCGATCGGCTCTGTCTATGCGTATAGTGTTTATAAAAAACCACTAACAGCAGAACTAGGGTGGGATAGTACAGACGTGGCCTTTGCCTTTACAATCGCTATTTTCTTTCTTGGTCTGTCAGCAGCCTTATTCGGGCGGTTTGTCGAAAGACGCGGGCCGAGATTTTCAGCTATGGCAGCAGCGATTTTATTTGCCGGGGGATTGGTCGGTGCCGGTCTTTCCATTTCGGCCGGGTCTCTATGGGGTTTTTATCTTACCTATGGTGTTATTGGTGGTTTGGGCCTTGGAATTGGCTATATATCACCTGTCTCCACACTGGTTAAATGGTTTCCCGACCGACGAGGGCTGGCCACAGGGATGGCCGTTTTCGGATTCGGTGTTGGCTCGCTCGTTGCGGGGCCAGTCGCGGCAGCCCTCATGCAGACTGTAGGAATTCCGCCCACGTTTTACATATTGGGGGCCTCGTACTTTCTTTTAATGTTTCTGGGAGCCTCCTATATTGAAAGGCCGCCGGAGGGTTGGAAGCCCGAAGGGATGAAAAAAGACACAGACACAGGCGGGATTCCTCGGGTTAAAGCCGACCTTGCCCAGCTGACTGCCAATGAGGCGGTAAAGACCAGACGTTTTTGGATGTTGTGGTTGATGATGTTAGTTAACATTTCCTCCGGTATCATGTTGATATCTGTGGCCTCACCAATGGCACAGGAAAAGGTGGGTATGACTCCAATTGCCGCCGCAGGTATGGTGGGGTTAATGGGTATCTTTAACGGTGGCGGACGGATCGTCTGGGCAGCCCTTTCAGACTACATCGGCCGGCCTAACGTCTACTTGACATTTTTTATCATTCAGTTAATCGCTTTTCTGGTATTACCCGTCGTAACGAGTGCCATTCTGTTTCAAATCTTCATTTATACCATTCTCACTATATATGGCGGCGGTTTTTCATCGCTTCCGGCTTTCATCGCCGATCTATTTGGCACAAAAGAGTTGGGGGCGATCCACGGTTACCTTCTGACAGCGTGGTCCTTGGCGGGGGTGGTGGGCCCGATGGCGGTAGCGTATATCCGGGAAACCACCAACAGTTACAATAGTGCATTTTATATTTTTGCTGTGCTGCTGGCAATCGCGCTGGTTACTTCATTGTTGATTCGCCTCGATATCAGGCGAATCCGGAAGCAAGGTGGACAGCTGGAATTAAAGAAGGCGTAAAGAGGGCGGGTTAGATGCTTCATTCACATCAACCAATGTTATGATTTCCGATTATGCATAATTTTTCCATGCAGGGGAGACGCTATATCAATGAAAACTATTTTGTTTTGGGGAATGGGTGGTGTTAAAACTTGAGTGATCAAGGGTTTTCAATTCAAATTAACGACAAAGAGTTTCGGGCTGAAAAAGGACAAACCATTCTTGATGTGGCGATGTCTCAGGATCACTACATTCCCGCCATCTGCTTTCATTCCAATTTGGGGATTATCATGACATGTGACACATGTTTTGTAGAAGTTAACGGGGAACTGAAGCGAGCCTGTTCGGAAGAAGCGCAGCCCGGAATGGTTGTTAATACCTTGACCAGTCGGGCGAGGGAGGCTCAACTTGAAGCCATGTCCCGCATTTTAAAAAATCATGAGCTCTACTGTACAGTTTGTGACAACAACAACGGAAACTGTGTCGTTCATAATACGGCGGAGTATTTGCAACTGGATCATCAAAAGTATGAATTCACGCCCAAACCCTATCCTCCGGACAATTCCCATCCCATGTACCGTTATGAACCGGATCAATGTATTTTGTGCGGCAGGTGTGTGGAGGCTTGTCAGGATTTGCAGGTGAGCGAGGTGCTAAGCATAGACTGGAACCGGGACGTGCCGCGTGTGATCTGGGACAATGATGTTCCGATTGACCAATCGTCTTGTGTATCTTGCGGACACTGTGTCACCGTTTGTCCATGCAATGCATTAATGGAAAAGTCCATGCTTGGCGAGGCTGGTTACATGACGGGAATGCCCTTTGACGTTTTGGAACCGATGATCAATCTTACCAAAGAGGTTGAACCAGGCTACAAAGAAATTTTTGCCCTTTCTGAAGTTGAAGCTGCCATGCGGGAGCCGCGCATTAAACGGACCAAGACGGTATGTACCTATTGTGGTGTTGGATGCAGTTTTGAAATCTGGACCAAAGGCCGGAAGATACTTAAAGTGGAGCCACAAGTTGAAGCCCCGGTCAACGGTATTTCTACCTGTGTGAAAGGGAAGTGGGGCTGGGACTTTATCAACAGCGAGGAGCGTTTAACCAAACCCTTGATCCGTAAAGGTGATAAATTCGTAGAGGCTACATGGGATGAAGCACTTGACCTGATTACGGGCAGGTTGTCGGAGCTAAAGGAAAAGCACGGACCGGACTCGATCGGTTACATTGCATCATCTAAATGTACCAATGAAGAGAACTATCTGTTTCAAAAATTTGCCCGAGCCGTCATGGATACGAATAATGTGGACAATTGCTCCCGTTATTGTCAATCTCCGGCCACCGCAGGTTTGATGAGGACGGTTGGCATTGGTGGAGACGCAGGGACCATACACGATATTGCGAGTGCCGATTTGGTGCTTGTTATTGGCGCTA
Organism: Paenactinomyces guangxiensis; assembly: GCF_016055185.1. GTDB lineage: Bacteria > Bacillota > Bacilli > Thermoactinomycetales > Thermoactinomycetaceae > Paenactinomyces > Paenactinomyces guangxiensis. The sequence continues at coordinate 141,764 of NZ_JAECVR010000009.1, read as the reverse complement.
ACCCCGCTGAATCTCACCCCGTATTGGCTACGCGCATCAAGCGTGCCCATAAATTGTTCGGGCAAAAACTGATTGTCTCCGATTTGCGGATGAACGAATTGGCCCAACGTGCTGACGTCTATCTGCACCCCGAGCCGGCAACGGATTTGATTTGGCTTAACGCGGTCAGCAAATATATTATCGACCAGGGGTGGGAAGATAAAGACTTTATAAAAGAGAGAGTACACGGCTTTGAGGAGTACGTGAAATCACTGGAAAAATATACTCTGGAGTTCGCCGCGGAAAAAACCGGCATATCCAAAGAAGAACTGGTAAAGGTGGCAACCATGATCACGGAGGCGAAAAGCGTCTGCGGATTATGGGCAATGGGGGTTACCCAACATTTAGGGGGAACCGAGACAAGTACCGCCATATCCAATCTGCTGTTGGTGACAGGCAATTATGGCAAACCGGGTACCGGAGCCTACCCGCTCCGTGGTCATAATAACGTGCAAGGTGCTTGTGATTTTGGCACGATGCCGGCCTGGTTCCCGGGTTATGAAGCGGTTCAGGATGCGAAGGTTCGCGCCCGTTACGAGGAGGCGTGGGGTGTAACATTGCCGAAAGAGCCGGGATTAAACAATCATCAAATGGTCGAAGCGATTCATGACGGTAAACTGAAGGCGTTGTATCTGTTCGGCGAAGATATGGCCATTGTGGATTCCAACTCCAACCATGTGCACGATGCATTTGAAAAACTTGAGTTTTTCGTGGTGCAGGATATCTTTTTTACGAAAACGGCACAGTACGCGGATGTGGTTTTGCCTGCCGCTCCCAGTCTGGAAAAAGAGGGAACATTTACCAATACCGAACGCAGAATCCAGCGTTTTTACCAAGTGTTCGAGCCGCTTGGCGATTGCAAACCGGATTGGCAAATCATTCAGGAGGTAGCCAACCGGCTCGGAGCAAATTGGAATTATTCTCATCCCGGTGAAATCATGGCTGAGGCCGCCCGGCTGGCACCGGTATTTGCCGGGGTGAGTTATGAACGGCTTGAAGGCTGGAACAGCCAACTTTGGCCGGTGGCACCGGATGGTGAGGGAACCCCTTTGCTGTACACGGAAAAGTTTGCCTTTCCCGACGGCAAAGCACGGTTGTTCCCCGTCGATTGGACACCTCCCTTCGAAGCAGGGGAAGAATACGACTTACACTTGAATAATGGGCGACTGCTGGAACACTTCCATGAGGGGAACATGACATATAAATCGAAAGGAATCACTCACAAAGTTCCTCACCCATGGCTGGAAGTTTCTCCTGAACTGGCGGAAGAACGGGGGATTAAGGACGGGGCCCTGGTTCGCCTTACCTCACCGTTCGGCAAAGTAGAAGTAAGAGTTCTCGTCACCGACCATGTAAAAGGGAAAGAATTGTATCTGACCATGAATACGTCTGAGGATATTGCCGCTGTGAACCGCTTAACCAGCAGCTATCACGACAAAATCACCCACACACCGAACTTTAAGGAGATGGGTGTCAAAATGGAAGTGCTGGAACCAAAAGGAGAATCCCCGCTGCCGCGCGCCAACCACCGCTATGGCAACCGGCAACCGCAGATTGGTGTGAAGGTGGAAGAGAAATGGAAGCGCCATGATTTTGTACCGATTCCTGAAATGATTGATCAAGGAGGAATGCAGCATGGCCAAAGCGATCACCCGCATTGAGAAACATGTTCCAACTCCGGAACAAGAACAGGCGCAAGCCGTCAAACAAATTTTGGAGGCTACAGCCAATAGTCGAGACGCTTTGGTTGTGTTCCTCGATATTCTAAAGGAATTACATCGTGCCGGACTGCTCGATATTGTGCAAGGGATGTTAAAAACACGCCACAAATGGGGTGTTACTGCCATGCAGACACTGAACCAGCCGGGAATGCACCGCTTTATAAAAAATGGGATCAGCAGTTTATATTTTTTAGGCAAGCTAAACCCCGACCAGCTGCAAAAAATATTTGATGGCGCAGCCCGCGGATTGGAACGTTCCGCGGAAAGTATGAAGGAAGACAAACAGACAGGCCTCGGGGGTTTGGTAAAAACCTTGCGTGATCCGGATGTCAATGCATCTTTAACGACAATGATGGCCTTTTTACAGGGAATGGGTGAGGAATGGAACAAAGGTAAAAAGAAGGTCCATTGATTATACCCGTTACAGGGGATTCGTTATGGGGGTAAAAAGATGGTTACTCGAAAAATTGCTGTCCAGGGGATGGCTGATCAACAAGACGCCGATAAAGTAAGTCAAGCGCTTCATGAAGTTTGGGGCACCAGAAAAGTGGAGGTCAGTTTGGATAAAGGAGAGGCAACGTTCACATACGATGAAAAGGCCGCCTCTTTCGAGGACTTTCAGCAGGCGATTCTGGACTCCGGATTTGAGATTAAGATGGAAGACGGAGAAATCGAGGAAGAGAAAATTAAAATGGGCAGGGAATAATGGAAAAAGGATGATGTTACATGCCGAGGGTATGTGAGATTTGCGGCAATGAAGAAGAATCGGAGCAAGAAGAAAGCAAACAAGTGATTCTTCATGTTTGCGAAAATTGTATTGAAGACCGGCAATAGCCGTCATCAGCTTGAGGAATATGAAATTGGATAAGGGATTCCATCAATGGGAACTCCCTTTTTTAGAGCGGAAATGAAGCTGGGAACAAATAAGAAAAAGACACCTTTTGGTTTTAGGGATAAGTTCAGGTGTCTTTCCGGATCAGCATAAACATTATTTTTTAAGGGTATTTAATCTCTTAACATCTCGGTTGGGTCTGTGTCAGCGTTAGGTCTATAATCCAATCCTGAATTTAAATACATAATAAATTCCTCTCCATTTATCGTGAGAGCTCCGATATTCAATCCTATTTTCGATCTTATTCAGTTGGGCCTATGTGGTCATCACCACCACAGTATCCTAAACCGAAATGAAAACACATTATATATTTCTCCCTTTTATGTCCAAAGAGAGTTCGATGTAAAATCTATTTCCAATCTTCTTTCTACACTCAATTATTCGGTTGGGTCCGGAGCTTTTTCGTCACCACATTTAAACCCTAACTTTGAATGTGAGAAGAGCATCATAAATTCCTCCTTTTACGTCCCGAGAGATTCAATGTACAATTTTGAATACTTCGTACAGTTTAGGTCGTCATTCAATAAATGATACACTCGGGCCAAACCTAACAATGCTCGTGATTCGACTTCTTTATTCCCAGTGTTTAGTTCATACACTTCTTTAAAATAATTAATTGCGTGGTCGAAGTTGGATTCAAAGAGAAAAGTTTCAGCAATAACTATGATAGCTTGAGCATATTTTAGCATAGTATTTTCTTTTTTCGCAATCTCTGCGGCTTTTTGTAATGCTTTCTTTGCCTTGTGAAAATCTTTTTTCTTGTAATGAACAATTCCGAGTTCCAAGTAGGCATCTACGATTAACCAGTGGCGTCGAGTTATCTGACTTTTTAATTCAATCGCTGTTTCGAGACACTTCTCTGCCTGGTCGAAGTCTCCACTTTCCTTGTAGATCTCACCTAATTCAATAAGCAATGCTAATTGACGTTCGTAGTTATAACAGTTGATTGCAAGTGCTATTCCTTCTTTGGCACATTTGATCGCATCTTCGTAGGTTTTAATTTCTCTTTTAAGCATTGTTCGCAAAACGTACACACCGAGAACAGCGTCACTATTGATATCGAGTGAATCGAACTTTATTTGTTCCAGATTCTCTAACGCTTTTTCTTTTCTTCCTAATTTTTTCAAGTAAATGCTTTTATTACTCAGCAGATTGATATAATAGTGCTTACGTTCACCTTTAAAATCAAAGCTTTCTAACCCTTCCTCAGCATACCTGACTGCTTTTTCACTGTTTCCCCGTTGAAACTCAATAATCGACTTGTGATTCAGGCAACGCGGCTTTAAATTGGTGTAGGAAAGGTCGGGTCTCTTTTCCAGTTCCTGCAGAGCGTCGTCAAAATATTCGGTGGCCTTGTTGTATTGTTTCAGCTTGAAATAACATCTTGCCTTAAGAAAAACAAGGAACGGGCCATTGTACTCGTCGGGCAGTCTTGTCAGCCGGCTGAATGCTTTTTTGGGGTCGGAGTTAATGATATTTTCGATCAGCAACAAATCCAGTTTTCTCTTTTCTTCATCCTTTTTTTCCCTTTGCCATAAATCGGAGAGGTCAATATCCAGTTTGCGCAGGATGTAATGTACTTTGGTCTCGTTCTGTGTCAGCCCTCTTTCAATGGATGACAGGGTGGTTCGGGGAATGTAATCATCACACAGGTCATCCAGCGTCATGCCTCGTTCTTTCCGCACTTTGCGAATCAATTCACCCACTCTTTTAAAATCCATCTTGGACAACTCCTTCCTTTAGTTGTCTATTATTTACTATTTTGATAACAAAATCAATTTGGAAATATACGAAAGAAATCAAATATTTCGGAATAGAAGGGCTGTCGGCGATTCCATTGCACCTGAATGACAGAAACCAGGGAAATGCAAATCTAATTTCCGTAATTGATTGAATCCTCTCTCTGCCGCTTCTATACTGAAATTACATCAGCACTGTTCAGAAAATAAATGCAAAAAGGAGTGTTGCCGATGGTGATTCCGTTTATTTCCCGCACGAAGAAGCCGGGCGCGCCTTCCGGCCTGTGCACTGGGTGCTTTGTCTTTTTAAAAACTTCAAACGGAAAACAGATTATTCTGCGGTTTGCTGATGTCCGGGTCACAGAATCCGGGAAAAACAGAGTGATCTCCGGGACAAGCATCGACGGGCTGAGGGAAAGGAGGGGACAGGGTTGAGGCACAAAAAACCGCTCACGCAGGGGGAATCAGCAACCATCCGAAAAGGGGAAGCGGTTGCGTTTGTTATTTATGCGATGGCCAAGCTTGGCTACTCCCGGATTCAGATTGAAGAGTTGGTGCGGGAGCTGCGAAACTCTTTCGGTTTGACATGCAGATCTTTTACCTTTGATTCCAGCCTGACAGCCGGAAGAGCCGATCGAAAAAGCTTGTTGCCAACCATTGATAAAGAGAAAGGCAACAGGGACAGAAAAGGCTGAGACATGATCCCAGTCGCGGATATCGGCATAAAAAAAGAATCTCAAAAAGAGATTCACAAAAAACACAGAAGCAAATTTATTATATCATGTTGTTTGTTCAAAGGGAGAATTTTCTTTATGGGATACAGACAGGGAATTCGCAACTGGATCGGACGTCCTCCGCATCTCCTTGTCGGCGCCCATGTACTGATCATCAACGATAAGGATCGTCTTCTTTTGCAACAGTGTGAGCAAGGTTCATGGGGTCTTCCCGGCGGTCTTTTGTTACGGGGAGAAACATTGGAAGATACGGCGCGTCGCACGGTCTGTGAGCAAACGGGGCTGGTGGTCGACCGGCTCCGTCTGGTTCGCATTTTTTCCGGTGAGAAATACCGGAGCGCAATAGCAGATAAAAAATGGATTGTGGCCGCTGTCTATGCCACTGATGACATCAAAGGCGACACAGAAACAAATGAAAGGCAGCAACAGTTCTCCTTCTTTGATCTTACAAAGCTTCCTGAAAACATGGATGTACGGTTTCTGGAGTCCATCAAAGCATATGTAACAGCCCGGGCCAAAGAGAGAGAATGTCTCATATCAGGCAAATAAAAGCAGATGCCGGGCAGACCGGAACGCATGGCCTGTATATGCTCCGTTCGAGGTGAACGCTGGATTCCATTTGATGGAGTCCAGTTTTTTGCTGGATGGAAACCGTTTTTAAGCTGCAAAATAAATGAAAACACAAAGGAAGAGGGATGAATATGAAGAAATTGGGTATCTTTCTGTTGCTTTCCTTTTTGTCCGCCTGTGTGACTGTAGGCATGGATCTGATTCAGGGATTGGATGTTATGCAAGCGTTCGTTCGGTTAAAAAATCCGTTCTGGATGATCGGGTCGGTTGAATTCTTCATTGTGATCCTCTTCCTGATATTGCCGTTTATATCTTTGTTCTGGCCGTATATAAAACGAAAATGGATCCGGGCGGATTAGCAACTATTTACCGACGGCCCTTTTGTCCGCCGGTTTTTTAACAAACTGATCAGGAGCAGCAACACCGGTACGACAGTCTGCAAAGGAATATGAAGATAAATGGGAACGTAGGTCAGCCCTTCGCGTATATGTTCCACAAAGTTGGCTGAAATGGTCAACGATAAAAACAGGATAATGATGCCGATGGGGTAGACCATTTGTTTCCGTTTCCGAATCCGGAATAAATCGGTTGCTCCCATAACGGCTGCATAGAAAAAGATACCCACTTTGAAAAAAGCTCCCACCACCAGGATAAAAACAGATATAACATCGATTCTCTGCAGAAACTCCCCGATATTTACTTTTGCGATGGCGACTAAAAAAGGGAACGGTGCGCGCCCGGCGATGTGGGCTCCCACAGTAGCGATATTCTGCGCGATGACCAGACTAAGGATCAAGCCGCTGATTACGATCGCCAGCAACCCCGTTTTGATGCTTTTTTTTTGCTTTTTTAAGTAAGGAAGCAGCATGGTAAAGACGATCATCTCGCCAAACGGAAACGTATAAACTAAAGGATAGGCCGTTTTGATGATCAGCTCCCAATCCTCGCCGACCGGCTGAATGTTTTCCATCTGCAACAGCCCGGAAAAAATAATTAATAAAAACGAAATCACCAGGCTTAAGAGATAGATCGGCAGGAAAAATTCACCCGTTTTTGCCAGGACATTGATCCCGTGATACACCACATAGCTGATCGATAAAATCAGCATCCCCCCGAGTACGACCATGGGGGTCCGATTGAGCCATGCAATCTGGATGAGTGCTGACATATCATTTAAAACCCGTGCGGAGATATACATGAAGTAGAGAACGTAGACTAATCCCAGCGGCCATCCGATCCATTTACCTAGAATGGATCGGATATAACTGGTTAAGGGTTCCCCGGGAAATTGGCGATAAAGGGAGGAGAAGACCAAAAACAAAAGGACCCCGCCGACTAAAGCGAGCAGGACGGAGAGCCATGCATCTTGTTTCGCTTGGCTCCCCAAACCCACGATTACTGAACTGCCGAGTTCAAACAAGATGACCAGGCAAAATAATTGATTGGCGCTGATACTGGTTTTTTCCATCGTCACATGCTCCTTTTGCTTCTCCGGTAAGCTACTTATAAGAGTTGCTTCTCATTCCGGGACTGCGGATAAAGGTTTTGACATCAATCTTCACTTTCACTTTGGGAAAATACCCGGGCCAGATTGACTGGTATTGTTTCCATACTTCGCTTTTTTGCTGATGGAGGGTTTCCCCCAACCCTAAAACATCCGCTTTCGCTCTTTGTGCGGCGGAAAAAGCCGCTTCAACTTCCTGTTTAATCGTTTCGTTCGCCTTTTTCTGCAGCCTTTCGATTGTCTGGGGATTATTCAGATCCATGCCCCGGCAAGTGACTTCTTGGAGTACCCCTTCTGATCGAATATCAATCGTAAATTCGGGTTTGTTTTGTTTCATATCGACAGACAACTTGGTATTGGAATCAGTGATCTGAATGGATACTCTTTTGTTTCCGCACTTTTCATTCACTACTGTCATTTTCACTTTGTCGCGGATAAAAGCAAGTCCGCGTGCCATAGGGCCGTCAAAATAGCCAACAAGTTTTCCGTTTTTAAAGATGGCGAGCCCGTTGATCGTGAGCTGGGAGGGTGTCTGTGTCATTTGGTTGTTCTCCTGTTTCCCTGCCTCCTTCGGATCACCGGCCACTCGCATCCCGCAGATGGTAGGTTCTCGGCCAGCACTATGCAGAGCATTGATCACATCGTTAATGCTTGAGTCTAATGCCAGTGCCGAGGTTTGTTCTGTGATTTTCTGTTTTTTGAACAGGTCGATCCCGGATATTTTCTCCAAAGGGGAGAGCGTGCTGATCACATTGACCGCTTTGGTGTCACGGGCGACAAAGGTGGGGAAGTTAATACGGCCCTCGGGATCTCTTTCGACCACATCAAACAGGTCCTCGATTCCTTCACGTGCGACCTCTTCGCCGATGACCAACGCATGGATGTGGGCAAAAAAGATTTCCCGGGACAGTTTTTGCGACACATTTTGAGCGGCTTCATCAAGTGTGTCACCTTCTGCTTCGTATGTAGTGATGGGCGAGGCACGGTTCGGGGCCTGTTGGACCATTTCCCCGGGATTGACAACTTGGTACGAAATGCGGTATTTTTTCTGCTCTCCTTTATCAATCCCCATGGCCATCACGATGGCCAGTTCGTCCAATTCTTGGTGATTCCAGCATCCCGTAGATAAGAACAGGGAACAGGCCATGTATAGCCATACCAACAGCTTTCTAATCATCGGGATCACCACTGCCCGGTTCTTGCGGGGGCTGTATTCCCCTGGGAAAACGGTTGGGATTGTTGGGATTTATACTTGATGGCCGCTTCCTCAAGGCCCATATGGGGAGGCGGATGACGGTGTCTTTGTGGTCCTCCGGAATGAATGGTGAGAATGGAGCCAGATAGGGCGTACCATAGGAATAAAGGGTGTTCATATGAGCGATCGTCATGATCAGAGCCAGGCTGATCCCAAACATCCCAAAAGTACCTGCCAGAATCATATAGATAAAACGGATCATACGGGCCGCGATCGCCACGTTGAACGATGGGTTGACAAAGCTGGCGATGGCAGTGAGGGCAACCACAATCACCATCACTGGAGTAACCAGCCCCGACTGAACCGCGGTTTGCCCGAGGACAATGGCGCCAACAATGGTGACAGCTGTGCTGAGAGCTTTGGGGGCCCGAATCCCCGCCTCCCGAATCACCTCAAAGATCACTTCCATGAGAAAAGCCTCCACCAGTGCCGGGAAAGGAATTCCTTCCCGCTGCCCGGCGAGATTGATGAGCAGGTCGGTCGGGATCATTTCCGGATGATAGGTGGTCAACGCGATATAGATTGATGGGGCAATGAATGAGACGATAAAAGCAGTATAACGCAGCAACCGGAGAAAAGTGGAAATATCAAAGCGTTGATAGTAATCCTCCACTGATTGAAAAAACAGGTTGAAGGAAGCGGGAAGCACCAGCGCATAGGGGCTATTGTCGATCAAAATGGCCACCCGTCCTTCTAAGAGATTGCCTGAAATCACATCGGGACGTTCAGTCGAATAGATCGTGGGAAATGGAGTCCAGGATTTATTTTCAATAAATGCCTCAATGTACCCCGATTCGAGAATCCCGTCAATTTCAATCGATTTTAATTTTTTCATCACATCTTTCACGATTTTTTCGTTTGCCACCCCCTGGATATACATTACGGCCACTTCTGTTTTTGTTAAACTGCCGATCGTCAGCTTTTTTAGCCACAGATTAGGGGTTTTCACGCGCATGCGAACCAGTCCGATATTCGTTCTAATCGATTCCGTAAAACTGTCTTTGGGCCCGCGAACCACTATTTGTGAAAGGGGTTCCGATACGGGTTTGGTTGACCCTCCGGTAGTATCGGCAGCTATAATCTGGTTCCATCCTTCTCCAAATAAAATCGCGTTTCCGGAAAGAATGGATTCAAATACTTGATCCCATTGATCAAGCACGTCGATTTTGCAGATGGTCAGTGCATTTCTTTGAATCAATTCCATCGCATTCCGGTTTGTAAGGGTTTTTTGGAATTCGACGGAATCGATCATCAAAGATTTCATCACCCACTCATCAATCATTTTTCTGTCCACTAAACTGTCAATATAGGCAATCACGACTTGAAACCGGGGGGAGATCCCCAGTTCAAATGTGCGAATGATTAAATCAGGGCTGTTTCCCAGTTCCCTTTTTAACCGGTCCACATTGTCCTGCAAACTTTTTTTCAGGGGGAATTGATCCCCGCCGTCGCGGGCCGGGGGTGGACTTTCCAGTTTCTCTTTATTCCTCTTCCTTCTCCAGAATCGCATCGCTTGATCTCCATCCGTTTGGTTCTTTTTCATCTTTAATCTGAGTCAATTGCCATTTTTTATACCCGGAAAGTTGGATGATACAAAAATAGAGAAATATGTAATTTGTGGGCTTGCATATCCCAACCTCATGTATTTTTTAAACCTTATAGGGAGAAGTTAAGCAATGTGGTGATGACAAATGAGAAACCGATCGTTTCGATTTAAACGTTCCAGAAAACGGAAAAAGGAAAAGTTCCTCGCTGAGTATTATGAACAAAAGCTGGAAGAAACAGTTGAAGAATCAAAAGTCTACAATAACTTGGAGCAAAATCTGGAGTTTATCAAAAATGTGTTTGGCGATACGGTGGACTTGGTTCAGCGAAAGTTTGTAATTCCGTATACTCCCGAGCGGGAGGCTGTCGTACTGTATCTGGATGAACTGGTAAACAAAAATTTGATTAATGAATTTATATTGAGTCCGTTAATGACCCAGGCTGACCATATTGATGTCAAGGCTGATTTGTGGAAGGATGTTGAGGAACATCTCGTTCAAGTGGGTGAAACAGAAAAAACGGATGAGATGAAAAAAGTAGTCGACGCCATCTTAAATGGTGATTCGGTTCTGATCATCAACGGTTATGACCAGGCGATGATTCTCGGAACAAAGGGATGGGATAAAAGAAGCATTGATGAACCCCGGGCAGAGGCAGTGGTCCGCGGTCCCAGAGAAGGTTTGAGTGAAACGCTGTCTGTCAGTCTCGGCCTGATTCGCCGGCGCCTGAAAGATCCCCACTTGCGCATTAAGAATTATAAGATCGGAGAGCGGACACAAACCGCTGTTAACCTGATATACATTAAGGATGTGGCTGACCCGGACGTTGTGAAGGAAGTAGAGAAGCGCCTGAAAGACATTAAAATTGACGGGATTCTGGAAAGCGGTTATGTGGAGGAATTTATTCAGGATATAACCTGGACTCCTTTTCCACAAATTCAAAATACAGAACGTCCGGATGCCGTTGTCGGCCATTTGCTGGAAGGGAAAGTGGCGATCCTGGTTGACGGAACGCCTCATGTTCTGATTGCTCCGGCTGTGTTTACACAATTTTACTACAGTCCCGAAGATTACTATGAGCGTTTTCATATCTCCAGTTTTCTGCGCCTGATTCGCCTGTTAAGCCTGTTTGTGGCGTTGTTGTTACCTGCTCTTTACATAGCCTTTGTCTCGTTTCACCCTGAAATGATCCCGTCCGAACTGGCGATTGCCATGGCAGGAGGAAGGGCATCCGTCCCTTTTCCTTCCATTCTGGAAGCGCTTGTGATGGAAATCAGTGTGGAAATATTGCGTGAAGCGAGTATTCGGCTGCCGGGGCCGATCGGGCCTACAATTGGAATCGTTGGGGGTCTGGTTATCGGTAATGCTGCGGTAGATGCCGGACTGGTTTCACCGGCGATTGTGATTGTTGTCGGATTGACGACGATCAGCTCTTATGCCAACCCCAGTTACAATGCGGCTATTTCCGTCCGGCTGATCCGCTTTCCGCTGATGATTGCCGCCGCCATCTTCGGGTTGTACGGGATTATGCTCGGCTTGATGCTTGTCCTGGTTCATCTTGTACAGCTCCAATCTTTTGGGATCCCTTATATGACCCCGTACGCGCCTTTCAACTGGCGAGATTTGAAAGACAGCCTGATCCGCACACCCTGGACGTGGATGAACAAACGTCCGACTCTGTACCGTCCCCAGGACAGACAGCGTGAACAGGAAGGAGGAAACGCCTGACTATGGCAAAATTCCATCAGTCATCGAAAGAAACTATTTCGTCTTATCAAGCGTTTGCGCTGATTCACTCCACGATGTTCGGCGGGGTGGGAATCTTAACTTTGCCGCGGGATGTCAGCGAGGCGGCGGGAGAGAATGGGATTTATACCGTTCTGATCTCAGGGCTCATTATCATAGGGGTCACTTATATCATTAGCAGGCTGATTTCACGGTTTCCCCGTGAAACTCTGGTTCAGTTTGTTCCCGAAATACTGGGTTCCTCCAAAAAAAGTAAGCTTGGCCAAGTGTTAAGCATTCCTTTCGTGCTTGTACCGGCATTGCTCTGGCTGATTTCCATTTGTTCAGTGGCCAGGTTGTTTGCGGAAGCGTTACACACGGCGGCCCTCACCCAAACACCGATTGAAGTAATTATCCTTTCTCTGGTTGCTGTTTCGGCAATTGCCGCAGGAGCCAACCCAGTCGTTGTCGCCAGATTAAACGAACTGTTCTTCCCCCTTAAGTTTTTCACGGTTTTCTTCTTGATCACGGCTCTGCTGACGCGGGGGGAAGTAACCAATTTATTGCCCTTATTCCAGGTCGACTGGAAAAGTGTTCTTCATGCGGTCATCGTCTCTGCCTTTGCATATTCCGGTTACGAGACCATCTTCATATTCGGGGGGTATTATCAGAAGCCAAAACAGACTTTCACCGTCCTTTCTTTAGCCGTTGCCAGTATTACGATCGTTTACTGGCTCTCCTTTATAGCTGTGAACAGTGTGTTTGGTGTAGAAGAAGTAAAGAGGCTCACCTGGCCGGGCATTGAGTTGATCAAGGTGATTGAAAATCCCGGCATAGTGCTTGAGAGGATGGAATCAGCGACTTTAAGCATTTGGGCAGCCTCTGTATTTGTGGCCATGACCAATCTGTTTACCGCGCTGGTTCAGGTATTTAAACATTTTTTTGCCATGAAAGAAAAAACCACCCGCAGAATTCCCTGGCTGTTCCTTCCCGTCACCTATGTGATCGCCATGTACCCGGACAGTGTTCAAGATGTATTTAGATATACGGGTTGGGTCGGGCTCTTTGGTTTTGCTACATCGCTCCTAATCCCCGGCATCCTGCTCCTGATTGCCGTGATCCGAAAAAAGAGAGGGGCTGACTCCTGTGAAACGACCTCTGCTTCGTAGCCTGAATCTGCTGATCGTGGCGGGCCTGGTTCTGACAGGCTGTTGGGATGCGCAGGAAATTGATAAAAGGACAATTGTTGCAGCGATCGCCATTGATAAAGCGCGGGATGGGTATGATTTGTCCATACAGGTACCAGTTCCCCAACTGGTTGCCGGAGGGGGAGGCGGCGGTGGCGAGGGTGGTTCAAAAGGAGGAGGACCTGAAGCGATTCAAATATTTTCCGCCAACGGGACAACCATTTCTGAAGCAATCTATAAGATTGCCCAGCAGAACAGCCAGCCCCTGTTTTTTGGACATACCGTGACGATATTGTTTAGTGAGGAGGTGGCACGGGACGGTGTGGCTAAGGTTATAGACTCTTTTCGCCGTGACCCGCAGATCCGCAGACAGTTGTGGCCGGCCGTGGTACAGGGAAAAGCGGAAAAAGCATTGACGGTGAAAACGAAATTGGATCAGATTCCCGCTTATTATTTGCGGGAGATACTTGAAACGAACGAGAAACTGGGACGGACTCCCCGAATGGTACTTGGGGATTTATTTAAAAATATATCAAATCCGTTTATGGGTGCTTCCCTTATCAATTATATAACACCAACGGGGAATGGATATAAATGGGATGGACTGGCCGTTTTTGACAGGGATCGGATGGTGGGGAAATTAGAAAAGATTGAAACAACTCCTGTTGTTCAAATCCGTGAACAGAAGAAAGGATGGCTGGTCAAGGCTTCTTGTCCAGACCGCAGGGGAAACGTGATTTTCAGGCCCACACGGGTAAAGAAAAACTTTCAGTTCTCTAAACGGCCTTCGATTGACATAAATATAACAGTGGAAGGAACTATCATTGAAAGAACCTGTTCTTTAAATCTGAGTGATCCCAAAGTGATGTCACAGGTAGAAAAACAGCTGGCACAAGTGTACCGGGAGAATGCGGACTCTTTGGTTAAAAAAGCACAGAAGCAGCTGAAAGTAGATATTTTTCATTTCGGGAAATATATCCACGCTTATTATCCCGAAGTGTGGGAACGCCGGGAGTGGAGGAAGCAGTTTCCCGAAACGCCGATTAGATTCAACTACCGTGTGAAGGTAAGGAGAATAGGGATGGAAGCAGAATAATCTAGTGTTCACACTGGGAAATGTAAACGGGAAACTGCTTTTCTTTATGGAGGAGTCCTGATATAATAAGAAAAGTTTTTCAACAGTTTTTTTAGTGGTGTTTATTTCCTGGCAGCAAGGAAGATTTGGTGAACAGCGAATGAAACCTTTTGTATATGACCTCAATCATGAACAGTGGAAAACGTGGATGCAAGAACATAACCAGCCTGAATGGCGGGCCGGCCAGATGATGGATTGGCTTTATGTCAAGCGGGTGGACTCGTTTGATGAGATGACCAATCTGCCAAAGGGATTGCGTACAGAACTGGATGAAACTTTTCATTTTCGTGCCCTGGATGTGATTACAACCCAGGAATCGAAGGATGGAACAGTTAAATTTTTGTTCGGCCTTTATGACGGCCATGCGATTGAAACAGTGATCATGCGCCACAATTACGGGAACAGTGTGTGTGTGACTACCCAGGTGGGCTGCCGGATCGGCTGTACTTTTTGTGCTTCCACGCTGGGGGGGCTGAAACGAAACTTAACGGCGGGCGAGATTGTCGCACAGGTAATGATGGCGCAAAAGTACCTGGACCGGGAGAACGGGCGTGTGAAATCGGTTGTTGTCATGGGTTCCGGAGAGCCGTTTGAAAATTACGAGGCCACCATTCACTTTATCCGGATCCTGAATTCCGACCGTGGCTTAAATATCGGACAGCGGCACATCACCGTTTCAACCAGCGGCGTTGTCCCCAATATTTATCGCTTTGCAGACGAGGATTGGCAGGTGGGGCTGGCAATCTCTTTGCATGCCCCCAATCAGGATCTGCGTTCCAGCCTGATGCCGATCAACCGCCGCTTTCCGCTGGCGGAATTATTGGATTCATGCTGGTACTACTTAGAGAAAACGGGACGCAGGCTGACTTTTGAATATGCGTTGATCGGAGGGAAAAATGACCAAAACGCGCATGCCCATGAGCTTGGAAAGCTGCTTAAGGGCATGAACTGCCTGGTTAATTTAATCCCTGTCAATTATGTTCCCGAAAGAAATTATACGCGTACTCCAAGAAACCAAATCTTTGAATTTAAGCGGATTTTGGAAACTTACAAAGTGAATACGACCATTCGCCGTGAGCATGGTCATGACATTGATGCCGCATGCGGTCAGTTAAGAGCAAGGCACAGCAATTTAACTTAGTGCCCCAGACGGATCAACAGGGGCACCCTTATTGTGCTGATGTTCACATAATCTCTACTACCTGGTTCTAAAACATACGGTATAAGATGAACTTACGGTATTTCCTCTTTAAAAGCCGACAACAAAGGTACCACATAGGAAAGGGAAAGGGGTAACCGAAATGGAGATGGCACGGCGAACTGATATTGGCCGGGTGCGCGATTTAAATGAAGACAGCATCGGCCTCGTCGAAACAAAATCCGGAGTTGTGATTGCCATTGTTGCCGATGGAATGGGCGGGCATCAAGCCGGGGATGTGGCCAGCCAAAACACAGTGGAAACGGTCAAAAAGGTATTAAGCAATCAAGCCCTTGACGTTTCAACGGAGGAAAAAAGCGATATCCTGCTTCACGCCGTGGGGAAAGCAAATGAAAAAATATATACACTTGCCTCTAAAAATACTCAATTTCAGGGCATGGGCACAACAGTTGTTGCCGCGATTGTGGATGAGCGTGAAGTGGTGATTGCCCATGTGGGAGACAGCCGTGCTTATATGTTGCATAAAGGCGGTCTCTATCAACTGACTGAGGACCATTCCTATGTAAATATTTTGCAAAAACACGGGCAGATCACGCCGGAAGAAGCGCGCAATCATCCCCAGCGCAATATGATTGTGCGGGCAGTAGGCACCAGTGAGGAAGTGGAAGTCGATTTGATCAATACCCCCTGGAGGGATGAAGATGTATTGCTGTTATGTTCCGACGGGTTGACCACGATGGTGGATGAAAGGCAAATCGGCCTGGTTTTATCCTCTTCCACCATGTCACTCGAACAGCAAGCAGATCAATTAGTACAGATGGCACTGGACGCAGGTGGTACAGATAATATTTCCCTAATTCTTCTTAAACATACAGGTAGGTCAGCCGCATCATAACTCACGGTTCAAGGAGGAACGAGGTGACCATGCAGATGGAAGGGAAGAAGCTGGGGGGACGTTACGAGATTGTCAACCGTGTCGGCGGCGGCGGAATGGCCGTTGTCTATAAGGCGAAAGATTTATTGTTGAATCGATATGTGGCAATTAAGGTTTTGAGCGAATCCCTCAGTAATGATTCAGAGTTCATACGTCGTTTTAGTCGGGAAGCCCAGGCTGCAGCCAGTCTGTCCCACCCGAATGTTGTCAATGTCTACGACGTGGGCCGGGATGGATACACACATTATATTGTGATGGAACTGGTGGAAGGGCCTACGTTAAAACAATATATTCAAGAGCGGGGACCCCTGCCGGTCGAAGAGGCGGCCAACATAGCTGTGCAAATTTGTGACGGCCTGGCACATGCCCATGAAAACCAAATTGTACACCGTGATATTAAACCGCATAATATTCTGTTGGGGGCGAGTGGACGGGCGAAGGTGACCGACTTCGGAATTGCCCGGGCAGCCAGTTCTTCAACCATTACCCAGACAGGATCTGTGATGGGTTCAGTTCACTATTTTTCACCGGAACAGGCCCGTGGCGGTGTCATCGGTGAAAAGTCGGACATCTACTCTCTCGGAATTGTTTTTTATGAGATGTTAACAGGTCAGCTTCCGTTTGACGGAGACTCTGCCATTAGTATTGCCCTGAAACACTTGCAGGAACCGGTGGAGGATCCGCGCAATCTCAACCCGGACATTCCGGACAATGTGGCACAAATTATACTGCGCGCGCTCGATAAGGACCCGGCGATGCGTTACACATCAGCCAGGGCGATGATGCAGGATATCAGCTATGCGGTGCAGATTGACCGCCGTACAGAGCCGGGCTGGGCCAACCATCGCCAGACGCCCAAACAGGATTTTTACCAGACCATCCCTCTCTCCGTGGATGAAGAAACGGAAAACAATCCTGTTGCCACAGCTGTGGAGACACCCTCCCGCTTTCAATCGCCCACCCAGCGGCCCGAGATCCGCAGCGGTCGCAAGGAGACACCGCAGCGGACGTCAACGCCAATCGGCGACCAAACAATGATGAATCTGGAACGTTTAAGAAACATGCCAAATGACCAAGATAAAACCATATTCCAGCGAACGGTGATCTGGCTTGACAACGTTCAGGCTAAAATGCCGTTGTGGCAAAAGATTTTATTCGGATTTATTACAGTGGTCGTCATCATCACTCTCAGTGTGATGGGCTTCAACTTTTTCTGGGACGTGATCTCCGGCGGTGACAGTGATCAGGAAGCTGTTGCGAACGGGAATGAAAAGCAGGTTCCAATGAAATTATTCACAAATGTGGATGATGCAAAACAATGGTTGAAGGATCATGGCTTTCCAGAACCGGAAGTGATTGAGAAGGGACACGAAGGTGCTAAACCGGGTGAACTATGGGATCAGCAGCCAAAGGCAGGAGAAAAAGTAGTACCCCAAAATACTAAAGTTAAATTGTTTGTTGGTAAAGACGGTGTGACGGTAATGAAATACGCCGGGGAGTGGGAAGATAACATACCAAAAAAAGGACCAGGCTATGATATAAAAATTCTCTACTGTAATACAGGTAAGAAGCATGGGCAAGCCTATGCCCAATCCCCTAAAGATGGCGAAACGATTGAAAAGGGTGGTACAGTAAAAGTTTGGGTCCATATTAATAAGAATTTCTGTAGAGAAGCTCCTCCCTCTTCATAAGCAAATGAGTCCTATTTACATTCAAGGAGGTCTGTCATGCCGGCAGGGCAAATCGTCAAAGCGATCAGCGGATTTTACTACGTGCGCACGCCTGAGGGAGAAGAGATTCAGTGCCGGGCGCGCGGGGTATTTAAGTTTAAAAAGAAAAAACTGACACCGCTGGTTGGCGACAATGTAGAATTTGAAATGACGGGGTTGGGCGAAGGCGTGGTGACCTCCGTTCAACCCCGTCAAACTGAACTCCTGCGACCACCCATCGCCAATGTTGAACAGGCGGTGGTTGTTTGTTCTCTGCGGGAACCAGACTTTCAGCAAATGCCGGTTGACCGTTTTCTCGTCCACGGTGAGCGGGAAGGGCTGACAATTGTGATCTGTCTGACCAAGCGCGATCTTGTGTCTGATGACCGGGAGGTGGAACAGATCCGGGCCATTTATGAACCGGCAGGTTATCCGGTGCTTGCTACCAGCATTCACACTCAAGTAGGCCTGGATCAACTGAAGGAACATCTTAACGGCCGTGTCTCCGTATTGGCCGGACAGTCCGGGGTGGGCAAGTCATCGCTCTTAAACCGGTTGCTTCCCGGTTATCAATTACAAACGGGAACGGTAAGCCAAAAGCTGGGGCGGGGCCGCCATACGACCCGCCAGGTTGAGCTGCTTCCCCTGCCCAGCGGGGGTCAGGTAGCAGATACACCCGGATTCAGCCAGCTCAGCTTTCAAGGCTTTGAACCCGGGGAACTGAGCGATTATTTTCCCGAGTTTGCGGAGCATGCAGCCTGTTGCCGATTTCGCGGTTGTCTGCATGGCAACGAACCGGGCTGCGAGGTACGGGAGGCAGTGGAACGGCAAGAGATTCACCAGGAGCGCTATCACAATTATTTGCAGTTTCTGGATGAGATCAAACAACAGCAGAGGAGGTATTAACTTTGGTGAAAATCGCACCCTCCATCCTGTCAGCTGACTTTTCCCGCCTGCGGGAGGAGATTGCCGAAGTTGAACGGGCGGGGGCTGACTGGATTCATGTCGATGTAATGGACGGCCACTTTGTTCCCAACATTACCCTTGGTCCGCTGATCGTGGAGTCGATCCGTCCCCATACCCGTTTGCCGCTTGATGTGCATCTGATGATTGAGCAGCCGGACCGTTATATTGAGGCATTTGCCAAAAGCGGAGCAGATCTGATCTCCGTTCACCAGGAAGCCTGTCCCCATCTGCATCGAACCATTTATCACATTAAAGAACTGGGAGCCAGAGCCGGAGTGGTCATCAACCCGGCGACACCGGTATCCGCGATTGAGCCGGTTCTATCCGATGTGGACCTTGTCCTGGTGATGACGGTGAACCCCGGATTTGGCGGGCAATCCTTTATCCCAAACTGTTTACATAAGATCCGGCAACTGCGGGATCTCTTGCAGGCACAGGGAGCAACCGATGTCGAAATTGAAGTTGACGGGGGGATCAATTCGCAGACGGCCCCTGAAGCGGTAAGCTCCGGAGCCACTGTCCTGGTCGCGGGTTCGGCGGTTTTTGGGGCGGAAAATCGGGAGGAGGCCCTGCTTTCCCTTCGGAAAAAGATCTGATTGCATCTAAGATTTACAGCAGGAGGTATGTAGGCAATATGAGCCAGAGCAGCCGATTAATCACGATGGTGGAAATTGCCATTATGACTGCAATTGCCGTGGTGCTTGACAAATTGACTCTTTTTAAAATGCCGCAAGGCGGTTCCGTCACCCTGGTGATGATCCCAATCGCCGTGCTGGCATTTCGCCGCGGCTGGATGGCCGGAGTGACAGGCGGACTTTTGACAGGTATTCTGTTAATGATGTTTGGCGGTTATGTGGTTCATCCTGTACAGGCGATTTTGGACTATCCGGCCGCCTTTGCTGTACTGGGATTGGCGGGCTGGTTTGGTCTGAAAGAGAACCAGAGCCGCAAAACAAAACTGGTCATTGCCGGTTCCGGTCTTTTGCTGGCAGGGGCTTTTCGTTTGCTCACCCATTTCCTTTCCGGTGTCATCTTTTTTGCTGAGTACGCGCCGAAAGGGCAGTCCGTCTATATGTACTCATTTGTGTATAATATCACATATATTTTGCCGGGAGTTTTGCTCTCTTTCCTCGCCATGATGTTAATGATCTATACCGCCCCCCAACTGGTATTCAGACAGCGTTAAGAATCCGGAAAGAAATATGTCCAAGCGCAGAGTTTTTGTAGTTGCAGGCGGGGATGTGGATAACAGCGATTTCTCACTGCTGCATCGGGAGCGGGACTGGATTATCGCTGCGGACGGGGGAGCGGTAAAATGTTGGCAAGCGGGGATCGTCCCTCATTTGGCGGTCGGGGATTTTGATACAGCCGGCGAAAGTTTTGTGGCGGAACTGGCCCGGCAGGGAATACTCATTAAACGGTTGCCAGCCGCAAAAGCGGAGACAGATACCCAGTATGCTGTCAGAGAAGCGATTAAGAAAAAACCTGATGAAATCATTATTTTAGGAGCACTGGGAGGCTCTCGCTTCGATCATACCCTGGCTAATGTCGGTTTGCTTGAGTGGATGGAGCAACAGGGAGTCCGGGGATGCCTGTATCACCGCTGCAATCGGATTCGCCTTGTCACTGGACCGGCAGAAGTTTTATTCGTCAAAGAAAACTTTTCCTTTGTTTCACTGATTCCGGTGACAGAATGTGTGGAGGGAATTACAACCAGGGGTTTTTTATACCCTTTAAATAAAGAATCATTGTATCGGGGATTGACGCGGGGGATCAGCAACGAACTGAGTGAAGAAAAAGCGACATTGACGTTTGAAAGAGGGAAATGCCTGCTGGTGGAAAGCAGAGATTAACAGTGAAAATCTTCACCCCAAACCTCACCCTTTCGCGGAAATTTGATCCGCTGTTCTAGGTACACATTGAAGTCTATAGAATATAAATAAGTGAAGAGGCTGATGCGGTAGCTGGCCGTGGAACATTGATGACCAACTGGGGTAAGGGGTGAACCGGTGTGAAATTTTATACCATCAAGCTTCCGAAATTCCTCGGTGGGATGGTTAAAGCGATATTAGGTGTACTAAAAAAAGACTGACCCGGACCGGGGCAAAAACGAGTTGAACGATCAGATTCGGCTCGTTTTTTTGTGCTGACAGAAACGGTGCAAAGCTGC
Source organism: Paenactinomyces guangxiensis (assembly GCF_016055185.1). Classification (GTDB taxonomy): domain Bacteria; phylum Bacillota; class Bacilli; order Thermoactinomycetales; family Thermoactinomycetaceae; genus Paenactinomyces; species Paenactinomyces guangxiensis. Next base: position 120,781 of record NZ_JAECVR010000009.1, on the reverse strand, counting down.
AAAGTTTCTGATGAAGTGATCAAGCTGAGATTTTATTTTTCTCCCAGGTCGATTTCAACTCCCGGGGTGAATTTCTGTTTTAAATGTTAGGGGTATCCATTCACATCCTCGATCATACGTTCGATCAAGAAGATGATTTTTCCTTTTCCTGAGACCATGAAATCCTTTTGTCTACTTATTTCTACATTTTATCTGACTGTTTCTCATCTCCTTCTAATCTTTGTACAGGGGAGGAGAAATAATGGAATCTATTTTAGACGTATACAATGTAACCTAAAAAGCAGGAAAAAGAGTGTTGGTCCAGGGGGCGGGGCTTATTTGAATTGTACGGGAGTTGACAATGCCCCGGTATGTTAGTCAGCCGGCTAAAAACCTCCATTTATGCTGCGAACGGAAATAAGTAAGGGCGACCTTTTAGGCCGCCCTGAAAGTTTCCGTTTGTTATACGCGGGTCACTTTGCCGGATTTAAGAGCACGAGTGCTCACATAAACACGTTTTGGTTTTCCGTCAACGAGGATACGCACTTTTTGCACGTTAGCGCCCCATTTTTTTCTGGTCTTGCGGTTGGAGTGGCTAACTTTGTTTCCAGTACGTCCTTCTTTGCCGGTAATAAAGCAACGACGAGCCATTTGCATCGCACCTCCTATCTCCATCCGTCACAAACAGGTACATCTTTTCTAACTCCAACAGGCACGGCGGTTGTCACCACTGTATAAATTTTATCAACTGAAAAATTGTCAGTGGGGATGTGTAAGACACAAGCGCAGATCCGTGCGTTTATTGTTTTATCCTTGTTGCACTTGACAAAAGGTTCCATCACTCTTCATTCCAACGCAACAAAGGTAACTAAACACCTGCACATTTTAGCACACCTTTTTCAACCTTGCAAGGAGAAGAAACGTCAAGTAAGATGATTGTTGATATGCTTTCCTTCTTGCTGTCGTTATTGTACAATTGTCCTAGCTGACAGCCTTAAGAAACCTCTATTTCAGGGAGGAATACACATGAGTTTAGAAGTATCAACAAACTTAGGTCAAATCGAAGTGGCAAACGAAGTGATCGCTACGGTCGCCGGAGTTGCAGCCCTTGATTGCTATGGCCTGGTCGGAATGGCTTCACGCAGCCAGCTCAAAGACGGAATCACAGAACTGCTGGGACGAGAAAATTTGAGCAAAGGCATTGAAGTGAGAACTGAAGAGGGCGAAGTTATTATTGATATGTACATTATTGTCGGTTATGGAACCAAGATATCTGAAGTAGCCCATAACGTTCAATCCAAAGTGAAGTATACATTGGAGCAGATGATTGGGTTGAAAGTAAACCATGTGAACATCTTTGTACAAGGTGTTCGACTGGTCAACGAAGAGTAAGGAGGAACACTGTTGGCACAGCAACAAATCGATGCAGCTCTGTTTTTACAAATGATGCGTGCGGGAGCCAAAAACCTGGATAAGCATGTGGAGACGGTGAATGCTTTAAATGTGTTTCCTGTTCCGGATGGAGATACCGGAACCAATATGAATTTAACCTTGACCTCAGGTGTCAAGGAAATGGAAAAAGTAAGAGAAACGAAAACAGTGGGAAAACTGGCGGAAGCGCTTTCAAAAGGCTTGTTGATGGGTGCGCGTGGAAACTCGGGCGTGATTTTATCCCAGCTGTTCCGCGGCTTTGCCAAGGCGGTTTCAGATAAGTCGGTGATTAATCCCCGGCAGCTGTCGGACGCTTTCCAGCGTGGAGTAGAGACGGCATACAAAGCGGTCATTAAGCCGGTAGAAGGCACCATTCTTACCGTTTCCCGCGAAGCGGCAGAGGCGGGGATGAAGCGCTCCTGGGGCCAGGAAGATCCGGTTGATGTCATGGAGGCCGTTGTCAACGAAGCGCGCCGGTCTCTTGCCCGCACTCCGGAAAAACTGCCCGTGCTGAAACAGACAGGAGTGGTTGACGCAGGAGGGCAGGGGCTTGTTTTTATCTATGAAGGTATGTTATCCGTGTTAAAGGGCGATGTGGCGGTGGAGGAAGATTTGGCCGCCGATCTCCCCGATTTGGATTCCATCGCCTCAATGGCACATGAGCAAAACGCACAGGCCAAACTGGACCCCTCCCAGATCGAGCATGGCTATTGTACGGAGTTTATTGTTCAGTTGAAGACGGATCGCCGCAAAACGAAGGAATTTGATGAGAATCAGTTTCGCCGTGAGATGGGGCGTTTTGGGGATTCATTGTTAGTGGTTGCCGACGATGAATTAGTCAAAGTACATATCCATGCGGAATATCCCGGGGATGCGCTTAATTTTGCCATGGCATATGGTGATTTAACGCGTATCAAAATAGATAACATGCGTGAACAGTATGAACATGTGACCGAAGGAAAAACAACCGTCCGTCCGGTTCAGGGCGCTGAAGAGGAAGAGGAAACAGGGAAACCGGATAAGAAATACGGGGTTGTCGCTGTAGCGGCAGGAGAAGGAATCGCCAATATCTTCCGCAGTCTGGGTGTGGATGTGGTCATTGAAGGCGGCCAAACCATGAATCCCAGTACCGAGGATATTGTTAAAGCGATTGAGCAAATTTCTGCCGAACATATACTGGTGTTACCCAATAATAAAAATATTATCTTAACTGCTGAGCAAGTGAGCGAAGTTCTGAATACCCCGATTACGGTACTCCCGACCCGGACGGTTCCACAGGGGCTGGCTGCCCTTCTCGCTTTCTCTCCCGAGGAAACTCCGGAAAGCAATAAGCAGAAGATGATTGAAGCATATAGCCATGTACAATCAGGTGAACTCACCTATGCCATCCGAGATTCCAATATGAATGGCATGGAGATTAAAGAAGGGGATTTTCTGGGCATCCGCGAAGGGAAGATTGAGAAAGTCGGGCGTGATATGATCGAAACAGCTTGCGGGCTGTTGGAAACAATGCTGGGTGACGGAGCCGATGTGGTGACTGTGATCTGCGGAAAAGATGTTACTGAAGCCCAGGTAAAGGAAGTAAGTGATTTTATCGAGAACAAATATCCAGATACCGAGTTGGAAGTGCATGACGGAGGGCAGCCCCTCTATTATTTCTTATTCTCCGTCGAATAACCAAAGGAGGTGTTTTGATTGGCGAATGTAAAGATTTTTACAGACAGTACTTCAGATATCCCCAGGGAACTGACCGAAGAGTTAAATATCTCTGTAGTGCCGCTCAAAGTGCATATTGACGGGGAATCTTATCTGGATAGAGTAACCTTGAGCCCTTCAGAATTTTACCAAAAAATGGGTGTCGTTCAGGAGTTGCCGACAACATCTCAACCGTCTCCCCTCGATTTTGCAGAAGCCTATCGGGAAGCGATTCAAGAGGGAGCCACCGAGATTTTTTCCATTCATCTGTCATCGGCATTGAGTGGTACATATCAATCGGCCATGCTGGCGAAAGCGATGATTGAAGAAGAAAATCCAGACGTCAAAATCATCACCTTTGATTCCAAAACGGTTACATATGCAGCCGGGATCATTGTCGTAGCTGTTGCCCGTGCGGCAAAAGAGGGAAAAAGTCTGGAAGAGCTGGTTTCTCTTGCTGAGAAGGTGCGCCGGACTGAAGGACTGGCAGCCCTTGTCGACACCCTCGAATACCTGCAAAAGGGCGGACGGATTGGCAAAGCTGCGGCACTGGTAGGCTCTCTGCTCAATATTAAGCCGATCATTTCACTTAATGATGAGGGTGAAGTTTATCCGATCGACAAGGCCCGCGGCAAAAATAAAGCGGTGAGCAGAGTATTTGAATTGCTTCAGGAAAAAGTTCCGGCAGGACCCGTTTCGGCGGCCATTTTGCATGCAGACCGAAGGGAGCAGGCGGAAGAATGGCTGGAGAGAGTGAAATCCATCTATGATGTGAAAGAGGGGCTTATCGTTGAAATCGGGCCGATCGTCGGCACCCACGCAGGACCCGGAACGATCGGCTGCCTCGTAGTCCCCCTGGAGCTGTGATGGGCAAAAGATCGTCAGGCAGGTGGCACTTATGAAGTATCGTACCGTTTTTGATATAATTGGTCCTGTAATGATCGGGCCTTCCAGTTCCCATACGGCCGGTGCTGCAAGGATCGGCCGGGCCGCGAGGAAAATTTTTGGGCGCAGACCCAAACGGGTCACCATTACCCTTTATGGTTCGTTTGCCAAAACATACCGGGGCCACGGGACAGACATTGCTCTTGCCGGAGGTCTCCTGGACTTTGATACCTTTGACAAGCGGATTGTCAATGCGCTCGATATCGCGCGCCAGGAGGGAGTGGAAATTACCTTCCGTGAATCGGAAGAACTGGTAGATCATCCGAACACCGCCCGCCTTCGCCTTGAAGATGAAGAAGGAAGCCTGGAAGTGGTCGGCGTTTCCATCGGCGGCGGGAAAATGGAAATTGTTGAATTAAATGGTTTTGAGCTGAAATTATCCGGAAATGACCCTGTCTTACTCGTTTTACACCATGATCAGTACGGTGCTGTCGCACGTGTAGCTACCGTTTTGGCTATACACCAAATCAATATTGGTTTTATGCAGGTTTCGCGGAAGGAAAAAGGTTCTCAGGCGTTGATGTCAATTGAAACCGATCAGCCTGTCGAGCCTGATGTGCAGGAGGAAATCCGAAACCTGTCAGGAATACATGCCGTTACCGTTCTTTCATAACCATCCAGAATCGGCCGCCTAATCGTTTTTAGGCGGCGGTTTCTATGGAAAAGGAGTATATTTGTGATGAAGTTTCGTACGGTTGCCGAGTTAGTTGAAGTTGCGGAAACAGAGAAACTGAAAATTTCTGAGGTGATGATTTTACACGAAGCAGAAGTAATGAATCGTCCCAGGGAAGAGATATTTGCCGAGATGGGGCGCAATCTCGATGTGATGGAGCAAGCGATTCAGCGCGGGCTGACTGAAGACATCCGGTCCCATAGCGGTTTGACCGGAGGGGATGCCAGGAAGATTCAGGAATATAAGAAAAACGCTCCCGTGCTTTTATCCGGTCCCACCATTTTGGATGCGGTTTCACGGGCGACTGCCACTTCAGAAGTTAATGCCGCGATGGGAACCATTGTTGCTACTCCAACCGCAGGAGCCTGTGGAATTTTGCCGGGAACCATTTTTACGGCTGCCGAAAAACTGAATTCCGATCGGGAAACGATGATTCGTGCTCTGTTTGTTGCCGGGGCGATTGGATTTACCATTGCCAATAACGCCTGTATTTCCGGAGCGGCAGGCGGCTGCCAGGCAGAGGTGGGATCAGCGACAGCAATGGCCGCTGCAGCAGTGGTGGAAATGGCCGGAGGGACTCCTTCGATGTCTGCCGAAGCGGTGGCGATCGCTTTGAAAAATATGTTGGGTCTGGTTTGTGATCCGGTTGCCGGGCTTGTGGAAGCCCCCTGTGTAAAGCGAAATGCCATGGGAGCGGCCATTGCCATGGTGGCGGCCGATATGGCCATGGCAGGAGTGAAAAGTGTTATCCCCACCGATGAAGTGATCGAGGCGATGTACAAGATTGGACAAAGCATGCCAGCAGCTCTCAAAGAAACGGCTCTCGGCGGTCTTGCTGCTACCCCGACCGGACGTGCGTTAGAACGGCAAATCTTTGGGTCTATCGCCAAAAAGAAATGAATCTGGCTGATATACCTGTTGATGTGTTGCCGGGAGTGGGGGAGCAGAAAAAGCAAGACCTGTCCGAACTTGGGATTGAGTCCATCGCCGATTTATTGGAGTATTATCCGTACCGGTATGAAGATTACCGGCTCACCGATTTAACGGAGGCGTCAGACGGGGAGAAAGTAACGGTTCAAGGCCGTGTTTACGGGCAGCCCAGTGTGAGATGGTACGGCAAGAAAAAGTCCCGCATGACGGTTAAATTGGATGTAAACGGAATTCATATCCATGTGATCTGGTTTAACCAGGCGTATCTCAAAGACAAATTGCATGCCGGAAACACCATTGTTATCTCCGGAAAATGGGAGCGGAACCGGCTTCAGGTCACCGCAGACCGGACATTGATCAGTGAACGGGAGCAAGAGAGGCATGTGGGCCGTTTACAACCCGTTTACTCTGTCACCAGTGCTGTTAAAATGAGCTGGTTGCGAAAGTTGATTTATGAGGCGTTTGTTAAATACGGCGGTCATATCAAAGAAATTTTGCCGCAGGAATTGATTCAGCGCTATAAACTTATTTCCCGGGCGAAAGCGATGTATTTGCTCCACTTTCCGAAAGGCAAAGAGGACGGCCGCCAGGCGAGGCGCCGCATGGTATACGAAGAGTTGTTTCTGTATGAACTTAAAATGATGTGGCTCAAAAAGGTTCACCGTACTGAAGTGAAAGGTGTATCCCATGAGTTTGACATGAAACAGGTAAAGGAATTTATTTCTGGACTCGCTTTTCCCTTGACAGGGGCGCAAAAGCGGGTTACGCGCGAGATTTTGCAAGATTTGCGGGCACCGGCACAGATGAACCGCCTGTTGCAGGGGGATGTAGGTTCGGGTAAAACGGTGGTGGCAGCCATTGCACTCTACGCCAACTATTTAAGCGGTTATCAGGGAGCGTTAATGGTTCCGACAGAGATTCTGGCCGATCAACATACTGCATCTCTTGCCGAATTATTGACCCCGTATGGAATGAAAGTGGTTTCCTTAACAGGGAGCATGACGGCCAAGGAACGCCGGGATCTGCTGGGGCAAATTCAAATGGGGCTGGCCGATGTGGTGGTGGGTACCCATGCGCTGATTCAGGAGCCCGTCACTTTCCGCCGGCTGGGGCTGGTGATCACTGATGAACAGCACCGCTTTGGCGTGAAACAGAGAGCCTTGTTGAGGGAGAAGGGAGAAGTGCCGGATGTGCTGTTTATGACAGCTACTCCCATTCCCAGAACGCTGGCGATCACGGTATTTGGGGAGATGGATGTCTCCACGATTGACGAAATGCCCGCAGGCCGCCAGCCGATTGATACCTACTGGGTGAAAAAGGACATGTGGCCACGGATTGTGCAGTATATCAAAAAAGAATGCACCAAAGGTCATCAGGCATATGTCATTTGTCCACTGATTGAAGAGTCGGAGAAACTGGATTTGCAAAATGCCCAGGAGGTATTTGAACAACTGGCGGTAGAGATGTCTCCGATCCGGGTGGGGTTGTTACACGGCCGGATGAGTGCAACGGAAAAAGAAGAAGTGATGCGCCTGTTTGCCGAAAATGAGGTACAGGTGCTGATCTCTACCACCGTTGTCGAAGTTGGGGTCAATGTACCCAATGCTACAGTGATGGTTGTTTATGACGCTGACCGCTTCGGCCTGGCCCAGTTGCACCAACTGAGAGGGCGCGTTGGGCGGGGTGGGGGGGCGTCATCCTGTATTCTTGTGGCTGATCCCAAATCTGAAGCCGGAGTGGAGCGGATGCGTGTCATGACAGAAACCACTGATGGTTTTGAAATCTCCCGGCGCGATCTGGAATTACGCGGGCCCGGAGATTTTCTGGGTGTTAAACAGAGTGGCCTTCCTGATTTTAAGGTGGCAGACTTAAGCGAAGATTTTCGTGTTCTGGAAATCGCCCGCTCTGATGCGGCTGAGGTTGTCAACCAGCCCAATTTTCAATCCAATCCGGAAACACAGCCATTATTTGAATACTTGATGAAGGCGGAGTTGGGGGCGACCAGTTTTGACTGATTGTCAGCCAGTCTCTCCAAAAGATCCGATCCAAAAAATAAAACAAGCCCGCTGGTCAATGGCTGAATAAAAATAAAAAATCATTGACCAGCGGGCTTGATTTATGTCCGGTCCGACTGGTCAGGCCGGGGATTTGCTGCGAGTGTCTGCGTGAATCCCGCAGAAAAACCGATCTTTCCATAAGTCAGGGCCGGTTTTTCCCTGAGGGAATCGACCCGGTTTCATGTTTTAAACAGGGACAGATTAACAACCACACCCGTCGTCATGCTGTCTCCAGGTCGTTTCTTTTCCGGTTGCGGGACAAGCTTTGAACGTATCTCCTTCCTGATACTCCGCTCTTTCACCGGCTGCACTTACATATTGACCGGGTTCCCTGACACGGTCACCCGTTTTGAATGCATCAGCTCGATCAGCCATTTCACATTCACCTCCTTTTTAAGATAGCTTTTCCAAAGCACTTTCCGTCATGCACTGGTATCACTTCCTTGCTGATAGGCAAATGCAATGTACGCTTTTTCAGTGGACGCATATGATGAATCATTCATCGTGTGATGGGGGTAATTGCATGTGAATAACAATCATGTTTATCAAGTTGTGGCACGTACGATCAATCAAACCCTGGGCAGAAAAGCTGTAACGGTGGATCAAATCAAGTCTCTGGTTTCTCAGGCGAAAATGATTCGCAGAAGGCAGGGAGTGATGGGGTTATTGGCGTTTTCCCAACAGATTCCCTATCGTTTATTTACTCAGGAGGAAATTGAACGTTTAAAACGGTCTCCTCGCTGGTATGAGCTATCGAGTAAAATGATCGACCTGATGGTTACAGAAGGGGTATTAACTCCGGCTGAGGCCGGAATGTTAAAACGGTCCATCTAAAAGGAAAATTAGGCATCTTTGCTGGGCGATTGACACGGACAGGCAAAGGTGGCCAAACATAAGGTATTAGTGTCTGGCTAATGGGATTTTGACATGATTGATAAGAAGGTGATGGATAATATGAGAAAAAAAAGAAAGGCTCAAATCCTGAATAAACAGGAAGAGCAAACAAAGGAGGCAAATCTGAACCGTCCTCCGTGGGAATTTCCCCATCAGGAACAGATGCCGAGATCCTTTGGATTCTGGGAAGATCACCCTGCTTTTTGGGGAGAAGGACCTCCGAACCCGCAACCGCGTGCCGATGAGCGACATCCCGGTCCGGTAGCAAGGGATTTGTGGGAAAGAGAGTGGATGATGGAACCTCACGTCCATCCCAAACGGAAAGAGGCCCCGTGGACCCGGCCTAATCAGGAAGCTTATGGCCCATTTCCGGGTCCGCCGAGAGCGCCGGAAGCTTATGGTTCCCCCTCTCTGCCCGGGCCCTTCAGGCCGGAGAGTGAATGGGGACCTACGGGGAACAAGCATCCGGAATCGCCCTCACGTTCTTTGAGACAAGGCAGAAGCTGGGAGGAATTACCTCATTCTTATGATGAAACAGCCAGTCTGAATCAATCACGTACCGGTTCGCGCAGAGGAAAAAGCAGACGAAAAAAACAGATTTAAAAAAGGCAAAAAAATGGCTCGCGTGATATGGCGCGAGCCCATGGTATCTTTCACAACCATTGTGTCAGATACTAAATGGGAGAGGAGAAACCGGAGGAAGAGCTTATGGGGAAACGTAAGTCTTCTCCGCGGTTCGACAACATCAATGATTGACGTTGTCATCTTTTATCATTACCGCTTTATTTTTTTTTATACATATTGAATGAACTTTTTTGTCTCGGAGCCGCTTTTGATTTGCGGAAGATTTGTGATAGGATAAGAAATGTTCCAAAAGTATATCGATGTAAGGAAGTCATAAATGCGTATTATTGCCGGCACTGCTCGCGGGACGAGATTAAAGATGGTTCCTGGTTCACATGTGCGACCAACAGCTGATCGTGTCAAAGAATCGCTTTTTCAGGTTATCGGGCCTTTTTTTGACGGAGGCTGGGTGCTTGATCTATTTGCCGGTACCGGAGCCCTGGGGCTTGAAGCACTGAGCAGGGGTGCGGAACGGGCGATCTTTATTGACCGTTCAAAAACCAGTTTGGATACGATTCGCAGCAATGTGGAAGCGGCCAGGATGAATGACCGGGCTGAGATTTACCGCCGCGATGCCCGGTCGGTGTTGAAAGTGTTGAAACAACGAAAACTTCGCTTTCGGATCATCTTTTTAGATCCGCCTTATCAAGGAAATTTACTCCTGCCAGTGTTGGAGCAAATTTCCAAAAATGATTTGTTGAATGAAGACGGGGTGGTTGTGGCGGAGTATCCAACCCGCCGGGAACTTCCTCCATCCATTGGCACCTTAATTGCGACCCGTCAATTATCTTACGGAGATACTTCAATCTTTCTCTATCAGTCAGGATTGTCAAAGGAGGGCCGTCAATAAAAATGAAGATAGCAGTCTATCCGGGGAGTTTTGACCCGGTCACATTCGGGCATCTGGATATTATTGAACGCGGAGCCAAAGTATTTGACAAAATCATAGTAGCTGTTCTTATCAACTCAGCTAAAAATCCTCTTTTTTCCGTTGAGGAGAGAAAACAGATGCTGATTGAAGCAACAAAAGTGTTCCCCCAGGTTGAAGTGGACAGCTTTGACGGTCTTTTGATCGATTATGTACATAAACGGGAAGCCAATGTAATTTTACGCGGTTTGCGTGCGATTTCCGATTTTGAGTATGAACTGCAAATCGCTTCAATTAACCGAAAGCTGAGTGAAAAAGTAGAAACTCTTTTTTTGATGACCAATAATAAACATTCTTTTATCAGTTCAGCTATGGTAAAGGAAGTTGCCAAATATGGGGCAGATGTGAAAGATCTGGTTCCACATCACGTTGCCGAAGCGTTGAGTCTCAAGTTTACAGATCAAACCCGCTGAACGGTTTAACCGGAATCAGCGGGTTAAACGTCAGCACTGATTACATTCGCTTCCGCGTGGCGGCATAGCGAACGGTGTAAAACAGCCAAATCATCGCTGTCGCCGTGGCAAACCACTGTAAAATCTGCCATAAAGGCAAAGAGGTTAGACCGGCGGTACTGGAAAATACGGGGATTGCTGTTGGTAAGTCGCCAAGTTGCTCTTTCAAAAAAGGATAGAGGATGATGGTCATGACTCCTGCCAAGCATCCGTGAAGGATCCGGGCAAAAAAATAGGGAAGATAACGGACATCCGTCCGGCTGAGCATACTGGCAACCTGGGCGTGAACCGATAAGCCGTTCCAGCCGATCATGACACTGACAATTGTCAGTTTGTAGACCATTGGCACACTGGGAGAAACAGCACTTGAGAGTTGGGAGCCCAGTGTAATTTCAAATATGCCTGCAAGCATAGGATCAGATAAATCCGGTGAAAGGGAAAGAATCGCCAACAAATATGATATTCCCTTCGCCAGTATGCTTGTCAGTCCGATATAGTTAATCAGATGCACCAGCACGGAAAATACCATAATAAAACCGCCGATCATCAGGAGTGTCTGTATAGCTGAGGTAACTGCCTCCCCCAGAAGCTGGCCGAACGGCCGGCCATCCTCAATCCGTGCCCGATGCATCGCCCGTAACGCCCGAATAAAAATAAATCCCGTTTTCTTTTCTTGCGGAGCGGACGGAGGGGCATGCGGCTCGTAAAAGCGCATTAGATACCCGACCAGAATACTGCTTGAATAATGGGCAAGAGCCAGAATGATACCCACCGAGGTGTTTTCAAAAAAACCAACTCCGACGGCGCCAAATATAAATAGGGGGCCAGCAGTGCTCGTAAAGGAAACTAATCTTTCCCCTTCTTCACGTGAAACCAGTTTTTGTTCACGCAGTCGGGAAGTCAGCTTGGCACCCATTGGATTTCCTGAGATCAAGCCGACAGCCATCACAAATGCGCCCGCTCCCGGCACCCGAAAGATGGGGCGCATCAACGGTTCAAGTAAAATACCCAGGAAGTGGACAACTCCAAAACCCATCATCATCTCGGCCGTTATAAAAAACGGTAAAAGGGCAGGAAAAACAACATCCCACCAGATCGTCAGACCCCGAAGAGAAGATTTAAATGCTTGTTCCGGGTACATAACCAGTACCACGGCAATAAAAAAAGCAATGGAAGCCAGGGCAAAGGACTTTAGCCGACTTCGGAGAAATGTACTTGTGATCTGCATGCTCTCTCTCCTCACGGGCAACAAGGTCAATAACATGTCTACGCATGTTTGTATTCATTTAGACCGGTTGTCCGACATGAATTAAAAAACATGTCAAGGTGATGTTAACACCAAGGGGTGAAAGTTTGTCTGATCAGCGCCGTTCCGAAATCATATTTAGGGCTCCGTTCCCTAGCGGGAGCTAAATTCACTCGACACAAATATGATTTCTCCGCTTGATTACTCATGAACACTTTCACAGAAAAAAGATGGAAAATGGAGGAGACTCTCCTTGGCCCGACCAAAGATTGGTTTAGCGTTAAGTTCAGGAGCAGCCAGAGGTATGGCACATTTTGGCGTCCTAAAAGTGTTGCAGCAAGAAGGAATTCCCATCGACTTTATCGCAGGCAGCAGTATGGGAAGTATTGTCGGAGTTTTGTATGCCAACGGATTGGATCTGGAAATGTGTGAAAAGCTAGCAATCAGATTGAAAAGAAAACACTGGCTTGATTTGACGGTACCCAAACGGGGGTTTGTGATTGGAGACAGGGTAAAGGCGTTAATCCGGCTGCTGACACACCAAAAATCCCTGGAAGAATTACAGATTCCCACAGCTGTGGTCGCCACGGATCTCAGCAATGGTGAACGCGTGGTATTTAAGAGCGGCCCCATCGATGAAGCGGTGAGAGCAAGCATATCCATCCCGGGAATCTTTGAACCTGTGATCGTCGGCGATCGCATACTGGTTGACGGAGGGGTGATCGACCGGGTTCCGGTTTCAGTCGTGCGTGAGATGGGTGCTGATCTTGTCATTGCTGTCGATGTCCTGCCACGCATAGACAGGGTGAAAATTAACAATATCTTTGATGTGATTACGCAAACTCTGGTTATCATGGAAAGGGAAATACTACAACAGAGAATGACGACAGCTGATTTTATCATCCAACCTGATGTTTCGGATATCAACCCGACAGCATTTACGCGGGTTGAAGAATGTATTCGGCGGGGTGAAGAAGAGGCAAGATCCCACATTCAACAATTAAAGAAATTGATTCAGGAGCGGCAAGGAGAGGAAGCTATGAATGAACTTCAGAAGATGGAGTAAACAGGTTATTGGGGGATTTATTGCCTCAGTGGTTTTAATTGTGATCGGAGCAACTTTGCTCATTCCGGTTCCCTATTTTGTACTGCAACCGGGAGTGGCCATTGATGTAAAGCCACTTGTGAAGGTGGATAAAGAAACGGCCGGGGAAAAGGGGACTTTTCTTTTGACAACCATTTCTCTAAAAGAAGGAAATGTTTTTGATTATTTATATGCGAAAGGAAGCGGCCGGGTCGAGCTCGTCCCTGAACAGCAAATCCTGGCTGAAAATGAATCAGAGGAAGAATACCAGCGGCGACAGGCGGAGAACATGATTGCCTCACAACATAACGCCATTATTGCCGCTTACCGGGAAGCCCGAAGACCCGTATCGGTCGAGATATTGGGAATAGAGGTTTTTCAGCTGGTAAACAACCAGCCGCATGTTCTGCAAAAAGGTGATCTGATCAAAAAGGTAGACCAAAAGTTATTCTCCTCAACAGAAAAGCTCATTCAGTACCTCAGCCGCAAAAAGCCAGGTGATGTTGTGACGGTTGATTTGATCCGCAACGGGAAAAGAATGGAGAAAAAAGTAAAGTTAGTCGCTCTTCCCGTCTCACCCGGACAAAAAAAGCGTGCCGGACTGGGGATCGTCCCCGTTCCGCGGGTTGAGGTGAAAACGTCGCCTCCTGCCAGTATCGAAACAGAAAATATTGGAGGTCCTTCTGCAGGCCTGATGTTTTCTCTGGAGGTACTCAATCAACTGATTCCGGAAGATTTAACCAGAGGCTATCGCATCGCCGGTACAGGGACAATCTCTGAAAAAGGTGAAGTGGGCCAAATCGGAGGCATTCAACATAAAATTGTCGCCGCTGAGCGTGAGGAAGCGCAGATTTTCTTTTGTCCCAAAGACAGAGGGCCACAGGATACAAATGAAAGGATGGCGAAGGAAACTGCCCGGCGGATCGGGTCAAAGATGAAAATTATCCCTGTTTCCTCTTTGAAAGAAGCGGTTCGTTATCTGAGAACATTACCTGTTCATCAGGCGGCCGCTTCTTTCAAGGTAAAAACATTGACATAGGTCGCTAAAGTGTCTTATAATATCCCTGTTTTTACACAAGGAGTGGAACCATGCAGATTTCCCTGCACCATTTGAACCAGGCAAAGGATCAGCAGATGGAGCTGAGTGAAACAATCCCGCCCGACTCGCTGGCGGTTAAAGTTCCGGGACTGATTCGATTGGAGCCTGTGAAGGTAACGGCTCAAGTGTTGAAGTTGGATTCACATCTGATTGAAGTAAAGGCAGAACAATCAACCCATGCCACCTTGACCTGTTCCCGGTGTTTATCCGAGATTGAAATCCCGGTCCAAACGGAATGGGTGGAGCAATTTACAGATGTGGAAAATCAAGCGGGGGAGACAGAGGAGCATGAGATCCATTTGATTGAAGGAAATATCCTGGATCTCACTCCGTATATTCGGGAGGCACTTTTGCTTTCAATCCCGCTGGCTCCGGTTTGTCGGGAAGATTGCAAAGGATTGTGTCCAAAGTGCGGTGTCAACAAGAACACAGATGCCTGCGAATGCCGGATCGAGTCAATTGACCCGCGCCTGGCTAAACTGCAGGAATTGTTGAATAAGGACCGATAAAAGTTAAATGAAAACTTCCCGGACTTGTGCTACATTCTAATAGGGGGTGAAAGTGTCATGGCAGTACCTTTTAGACGGACTTCTAAAACCCGTAAACGCAAACGTCGTACCCACTTTAAACTGAGTGTACCCGGTATGGTTAAATGTCCGCAATGCGGAGCGGCTAAACTTGCCCATCGTGTATGCAAAGAGTGTGGTTACTACAAAGGTGCCGAAGTTGAAGGGGTTGTTAACGACTAATCTTCGCTTTGGTTATAAAACAAGAGTCGGCTGGAGAGGTCGGCTCTTGTTTTTTCTATTGCTAATTCACTCCCTTTTTTATATACTGATTTAGGACTTGGTATTAATATATGGTCATAAACAAAGGGGTGAACTCCGCTGTGCGCATGGCTAAAAAAGAGAGACAACGCCAACTTGTTAAAGCTCTGGAAGAGGACCCGTTTTTAACTGATGAAGAGATGGCGAAAAGATGCAGGGTAAGCATCCAGACAATCCGGTTGGATCGAATGGAACTGGGGATCCCCGAGCTTCGCGAACGGATTAAGCACATGGCGGAGAATAATTTTGACGGTGTAAGATCGCTGTCACTGGAAGAAGTTATAGGTGAAGTAGTCGACATCCAATTGGATCAAAGCGGAATATCAATGTTAGAGATTAAGAAAGAGCATGTTTTTGCCCGTAATCAGATTGCACGCGGACATTATCTGTTTGCACAAGCCAATTCGCTGGCAGTGGCTATTGTTGACGCTGAAGTGGCTCTTACCGGCTCTGCCGGAATCCGGTTTGTTCGTCCGGTACGGCTGGGAGAGAAGTGCCTTGCTTTCGCGAAAGTGATTACAAACGGGCCGTCACGGCTGCAGATCAATGTGCAGACGAAAGTGAACGGAGAAGTTGTATTTCAAGGTGTCTTTGACGTGTATCGCACCGATGAGGAAGGGCAGTAAAATAAGGAGGAGCTCTAGTGCGAATTGCTTTGGATGCTCATGGAGGAGACTATGCCCCGGATGCGGTGGTGAAGGGCATTCGCCTTGCTGCGGGAGAGTGGCCCGATACAACGTTTATCTTAATCGGCAGAGATGAAACCATGTTGCCAAACGGCATTTCCAACCTGGAATTTCGGTTGGTCAGTGAACAGATCGAAGCCGACGATGAACCAGTCAAAGCGGTCCGCCGCAAAAAGGACTCTTCCATGGTCGTAGGCTGTCAAATGGTAAAGAAAAAAGAAGCGGATGCCTTTATCAGCGGAGGAAATACAGGAGCACTGATGGCTGCGGGTCTCTTTTACACCGGGCGAATGAAGGGAGTGGACCGTCCGGCTCTGGCACCGGTTTTCCCCACCTTGTCCGGAAAGGGAACATTGGTGCTGGATGTGGGAGCCAACCCGGAAGCAAAACCTGAACACCTCCGCCAATATGCCTTGATGGGGTCGATCTATGCGGAAAAGGTACTCGGCTATTCAGAACCGCGGGTGGGGCTCTTAAATATTGGCACAGAGACGGGAAAAGGGACGGAGCTGACCAAAGAGGCTTTTTCTTTGTTGGAGAAAGAGCAGTCGATTCGCTTTATCGGCAACACCGAAGCGAGAGATGTTTTGACAGGTCCCTGTGAAGTGCTCGTCTGTGACGGGTTCAGCGGTAATATTTTGCTGAAAAATACCGAAGGCGTTGCCAAAGCGATTTTTGACAGATTGAAGCAAGAGTTTACCCGCAGCTGGACAAACAAACTGGCTGCTGCCGTCCTGGCCCCGGGATTGAAGCGTTTTAAAAAAGATATGGATTATAAAGAACATGGCGGAGCTCCCCTCCTGGGCTTGGGGGGACCAATTATAAAAGCGCACGGCTCTTCGGATGCCAAAGCTTTCTATAATGCAGTTCGACAGGCCCGCCTCTTTATCGAACAGGGAGTGATTTCACAGATTGAACAAGAATTGTCGAAGCATAGAGGAGTTGACGAGTAGATGAGACCGGTAGGAATCGTGGGGACAGGCGCTTATCTTCCGGAAAAAGTAATGACAAATGCCGATTTGGAAAAAATGGTAGATACGAGCGACGAATGGATTGTCACTCGAACAGGAATCAAAGAGCGCCGCATTGCCGCCCCGGACGAAGCATCTTCTGATCTGGCGGTCAAAGCAGCGGAGAAGGCATTACAGCATGCAAACATCACGGCAGAAGAGATCGATTTAATCATTGTTGCCACCGTCACTCCCGATATGGCTTTTCCGGCTACTGCCTGTTTAGTGCAAGATCGCCTCGGAGCTCCTAATGCTGCCACCTTTGATCTGTCTGCCGCATGTACCGGATTTTTATACGGGATCGCGACAGCCGGCCAGTTTATATCCACAGGTGTTTACAATTATGCCCTCGTGATTGGGGTGGAATGCCTGTCGAGGATTATCGATTGGACAGACCGGAATACCTGTGTCCTGTTTGGAGACGGCGCCGGAGCGGCTGTATTGGGGCCTGTAGAAGAAGGCTATGGCTTTCTTTCCTATGAATTAGGAGGTGACGGGTCCGGCGGAGAACTGCTTAAACTCCCGGCAGGAGGTTCACGCCTGCCCGCGACGGAAACAACCGTTGCCGAACGCCTGCATACGATTTCCATGTCCGGCCGGGAAGTGTTTAAATTTGCCGTTCGCGTCCTTGGAAGTTCCACGGATGAGGCGCTGAAAAAAGCGGGCATGACCAGAGAGGACATTGATTTTCTCGTTCCTCACCAGGCAAATATCCGCATTATTGACTCCGCCATCAAGCGATTGGGTCTGACTGAGGATAAAGTGGTGATCAACCTGGATCGCTATGGAAACATGTCATCTGCCTCCATCCCGGTTGCCCTGGATGAAGTTGTGAAGCAGGGGCGGATCAAAAAAGGAGATACTTTGGTATTATGTGGATTTGGCGGCGGGTTAACCTGGGGAGCAACCGCGTTAAAATGGGTGATTGAGTAAACAAAATGTTTAAAGTGAGATGCGGGAGGTAAAAAATGGGGAAAATTGCTTTTATCTTCCCGGGACAGGGTTCTCAGAAAGTTGGGATGGGACAGGAAATCGCAAATGCCAGTGAAGTGGCAAAACAAGTATTTGCGGAAGCGGATGAAGTTCTGGAATATTCGTTGTCCGGGCTTTGTTTTGAAGGTCCCGAGGAGGATTTGCGCAGAACCTTTCACACACAACCGGCGATTTTAACCACAAGTATCGCCTTGTACCGGGTATTTGAAGAAGCACAGATTCGACCCGATTTTGTTGCAGGTCACAGCCTGGGAGAGTATTCTGCTCTTGTTGCGACCGGTTCTCTTTCATTCCGTGACGCAGTCAAAACAGTACATAAGCGCGGCTCGTTTATGGAAGAAGCAGTGCCGACCGGCCTGGGGGCGATGTCTGCGATCATGAACCTGGACCGGGAAATGCTGGATCAAATCTGTGCAGAAGTGAGCAAGGAAAATCATGTCGTGGAACCAGCCAATTACAACTGTCCGGGACAAATTGTCATCTCGGGGCACAGTGAAGCAGTGAAAGAAGCAGGGGAAAAGGCGGCTGAAGCAGGAGCGCGCCGGGTGATTCCACTGTCTGTCAGCGGCCCTTTCCATTCTTCTTTGATGAAACCGGCAGCCGACCGTCTCTTTGAAACGTTGAGCGGCATTGAGATCAGGGATGCTTCTGTCCCCGTCATAGCCAATGTAAGTGCACAGCCGGTCACAGGTGCGGAAGAGATCCGCCGTTGCCTGGTTGAACAGGTCGCTTCTCCTGTTCTGTGGGAAGACAGTATCAGGTGGATGATTGAACAGGGTGTTGATCTATTTGTGGAAATTGGAGCGGGAAATGTTTTATCCGGTCTCGTAAAGAAAGTAAATCGCAAGGTGAAGACACTTTCTGTACAAAATCCTGACACGCTGAAGCAAACAGTTGAACAACTAAAAGAATCCCTATAACGACAAAGGGGGAACACAAACATGTTTTCCGGTAAAGTTGCTGTGGTCACCGGCGGGTCCAGAGGCATAGGCAGAGCGATTGCTATTACACTGGCGGCAGCCGGAGCTGATGTAGCCATTTTTTATGCCGGTAACCAATCGGCTGCTGAAGAAACCATTGGCGAGATCCAAAAAACAGGACAAAAAGGGATGGCTGTTCAAGTGGACGTATCTGTGGGTGAACAGGTAGAGTCTGCCATGAAGCAAGTGATTTCTTCCCTGGGCCGAATTGATATTCTTGTAAATAATGCCGGAATTACGCGGGATAACTTGCTCATGCGAATGAAGGAAGAGGATTGGGATCAGGTTGTTGACACCAACTTGAAAGGTGTCTTCCTCTGTACCAAAGCGGTTACCCGCACAATGATGAAACAAAAAAGCGGCCGGATTATCAATATCAGTTCTGTTGTAGGGGTGATCGGTAATCCGGGACAGGCTAACTATGTGGCAGCGAAAGCAGGTGTTATCGGATTGACGAAAACAACGGCGAAAGAGCTTGCCAGCCGCGGGATTACAGTCAATGCGATCGCACCCGGGTTTATCGAAACCGATATGACTGCCGTATTGGATGAAGATATGAAACAACAGATGCTGCGTGCGATTCCGCTCGCCCGTTTTGGAGCTGCACAGGATGTGGCTGAAGCAGTGAAGTTTCTGGCTTCGGATTCGGCCAGCTACATCACGGGACAAGTCATTCATGTAGACGGGGGAATGGTGACTGCTTAACTACCTTCCGGTTTGAGTTTCGCGGCTTCCCATGTGTCAGGGCTTTGGTATTATGGAGGTTTTTGGTTCAGGGAACATTTTTTCGGATTAGGCTTTGCGCGGTTTTTAAAACATGTGAGTGATTGCAAATTGCTTGTCCGGATTTGTTCTCGTATAATACGAAAGGGAGGTGAAAGACATGGCTGATACGTTGGAACGTGTGAGAAAAATTGTTGTTGACCGCTTAAATGTAGATCCTTCCGAAGTTACAATGGAAGCCGGCATCAAAGAAGACCTCGGTGCTGACTCCCTTGATGTCGTGGATCTCATCATGGAACTTGAGGATGAGTTTGAAATGAGCATCGAAGACGAAGATGCTGAAAAAATCACCACGATTGGTGATGTTGTTGAATACATCAATAAGAGCAAATAGTTTTTCTCGTACTTAACAAAAGTCCCGTGAAATGCGGGACTTTATGCCTATTCATTTTTTGGTCCTTCGTACAGCTTTGTAGAGAAAGGCAGTGGATCAGATGACAAATCGGGTAGTTATCACCGGCCTTGGTGTCATCACCCCTATTGGTAATGATCATACAACTTTTTGGAACAATCTCATTCAAGGAAAATCAGGTGTTGGACCTGTCACACGTTTTGATACAACCAACTATGCTTGCAAAATTGCTGCTGAAGTGAAAGACTTTGATCCCTTACACTTTTTAGATAAAAAAGAAGCCAGAAAGATGGACCGTTTTACCCAGTTTGCTGTTGCGGCAGCAAAAATGGCGATTCAGCATGCCGAACTTGATATGAGCAAAGAAGACCCAACCCGGGTTGGCGTATATATTGGCTCCGGCATCGGGGGGCTGGGAACGCTGGAAGAACAGCACAAGACCCTGATTAACCGGGGACCAAGGCGGGTCAGTCCGTTCTTTATCCCGATGATGATCGCAAATATGGCTTCAGGTCAGGTTTCGATCATCACCGGTGCCCGGGGGCCAAACAGCGCTGTCATTTCCGCTTGTGCTACTGGTACGCACAGCATCGGGGATGCTTTCAAAATTATCCAGCGCGGTGATGCTGATGTGATGATCGCCGGAGGAGCAGAAGCGACCATCCTGCCAATGGCCTTTGCAGGTTTCTCCTCTATGGGCGCTCTTTCCACCCGCAATGATGATCCGCAAAAAGCGAGCCGCCCGTTTGACCGTGAGCGCAATGGATTTGTCATGGGGGAAGGTGCTGGCATAGTCGTAATGGAGAAACTTGAGCACGCCATGCAACGCGGAGCCGACATTATCGCCGAGGTCGCCGGTTACGGCATGACTGCGGACGCTTATCACCTGACCAGCCCTTCACCGGAAGGCGAGGGAGCGATGCGCAGCATGTTACGGGCTGTCGAAGATGCCGGATTGCAGCCGGAAGACATTGACTATATCAATGCTCACGGTACTTCTACCGATCTGAATGATAAATTTGAAACAATGGCGATTAAAAACGCATTTAAAGATCATGCTTATAAACTGCTGGTCAGCTCTAACAAATCGATGATCGGACATTTGCTCGGCGCTGCAGGCGGAGTTGAGGCGATCGCGACGGCCCTCACTTTGAAAGAGCAGGTCATTCCGCCAACCATCAACTATGAAAACCCGGATCCCGACTGTGATTTGGACTATGTCCCCAATGAAGCGCGCAAAGCAAGGGTACGTGCCGCCCTTTCCAACTCACTCGGCTTTGGCGGCCACAATGCGACCATTTTATTAAAAGCATATGAAGATGCGTAATAAGCAGGTGGTGATGACATGGATCTGACTGGAATGGAACAGGCCGCAGGGGTAACCTTTCATAACAAAAAGCTGTTCCTACAGGCATTCACCCATACTTCTTATGCTCATGAACGAAAAAACAGCGGATTCCACCCGGATAATGAGCGGTTGGAATTTCTCGGCGATGCCATATTGGAATTAGTCGTTTCTGAGTACCTCTTTCACCGTTACCCCGAAATGAGTGAAGGGGAGTTAACCCGTACTAGGGCCCGTGTCGTTTGTGAGCCTTCTCTCGCATCTTTTGCCAAGGAATTGGACTTTGGACGTTTGGTCCGCCTCGGGAAAGGAGAGGAGATGACGGGTGGCCGGACCCGTCCTTCCCTCCTCGCCGATTTATTTGAAGCGTTTATCGGTGCCCTGTATTTGGATCAAGGTCTGGATGTTGTCAAAAACTTTTTGCATACCGTGGTTTTTCCTAAAGTGAGTGATGAATGGCTTGCCCGTATGACCGATGCCAAAAGCCAATTGCAGGAAATGGTACAACAAGAGCGTATGGGACCTTTGGAATATCGTATTGTCGATATGCAGGGGCCCGCTCATGATCGTCATTTCGTAGCAGAAGTTTATCTGGAAAATAAGAAGCTGGGGCAAGGTTCGGGCCGCTCCAAGAAAGAGGCTGAACAACAAGCCGCCACACAAGCTCTCAAGCATTGGCCAATATAAGAATCCCGATAAGCCACCGCATTTCAACGGTGGTTTTTTGATTTGCGATTTTCATAAAAAATAGTGGATAATAAAGACCACAGGGATCAAAAGATAAAGGGGATTGTTTCCAAATGAGTACTATCGGGCCTGTATTAATACAGTTATTTTCCTTTTTAGCCATTATTCTTCCTGTTTTGGGCGGAGTACTGGCCATCTTAACTTTATGGCGAATGATGAAAGCCCTGGAAGGAATCCGAACATCATTAGAAGTCTTAATTGCCGAAAAAGGCCGGAATGCAGAAGAGAGACCAAATAAATGAGCATTACTATTGATTGATCACTATGTCTGTGGAAAACACAACAAAAGGTGGAATTTTATTTATGTATTAATTTGATTTGGTACGATGCTGTTTCAATTGAGCATGTTCCTTCTTGCCCTTATTCTAATCATCGGATTAAGTGTATTCTTTGTTTACCGGATGATACGGAAAAAGTGGGAATCATCCAGATCTGTGAAAAAATAGTTTAATGGTAAAGGATTGAAGGCGATGGATGTGCTGATCGCGACACGTAATCCCGGAAAAATAAAAACTGCTCTGATTTTGCTGAACGGGGTGGGCGTAAAAGGGATCGCGTTGAAGGATGCCGGCATAAGCCCGATTTATGTGGTTGAAAACGGACAGACACCCGAGGAAAATGCCCTCCTGAAGGCAACAGCTTATTACCGGTACACAGGCAGGACAGTACTGGCCTCCGATACAGGGGTGGAAATTGATGCCCTGGGTGGGCTTCCGGGTGTGATGGTCCGGCGCTGGAACGGTCAATTGCCTGATGATATAGGGGATGAGGAGTGGTTAGAATTTTTTCTGGATCAAACGAAACAAATCCCGGAGTCGGAGCGTACCGGTAAGTTTGTGACAGCCTGGTCCGTCATTCATCAAGGCCGCTCTTATACACATCATATTGTCCGGACGTTCCGCTTTGCCGCACGGAAAGTAAGGCCGATCTCACCCGGGTTTCCCATGAGTGCCATTGTAAACGCTCCCAGACAAGACTCTGTTGAGCAGGTATATGTCCCGGCATTTAGAGAATGGGTGAAACGGGAAGAAATTTTTATATAAGGCACCTTTTGTTTTTTCGATGGCATTTTCCCCTCAAAAAAGCTGGCAATAAAAATGAAAATAGGGTATCATTGATAACAAATATCATTGATAATGAATATCATTGTCTTTGAAGGAATAAGCTGTGAATACAGATAAAGGATTTTTTGGACAATTGATCGGAAAATCTTGTTCTTATATGTAGATACAGCAAATCACAACAGTTCAGCAGATAAAAGCTGTAGTAAACGCGCGCTGCTTTGAATAGCAATCAGAGGGGGAAAAGGGATCATGCCGGAGCTTCACTCAGATAAGTTGCAATTTCTCGAGGAACATTTTCGAGTGACGAACAGACCATCCAACGACCTTTTGGCTTCCTGTCACGCTAAGGATCTTGTGGATCCGGAGAAATGCCATCATTATCTTACCTGCTTATCTGATCGGCTTGGTTCGCCTTCGTTGCTGGTTACGGCATCCCAATTTTCCAAAAGGTATACTTTTCTGGCTGTACTGCCGGTGTTATATGCAATGAGCGTCTATAATAAAGGACTAGACGTATCTGTTGAAAATTGTTATGTTGAGTCCGCTTATCAAAAGGAAAACTGGTTACCAAAACTTCGCCTGGACAGCTGGGTTACAACTGAACCGGGTCTGAACCGGTCAAGGTGGAGAAAGGAAATCGTAAAATCTATTTTTGCAGATCATATCTCCGGCGTTTGGCAGGTTCTTTCTAAATGTGCAGGAATTTCTTGTTCAATTCTGTGGGAAAACACCGCAATCTACGTTTACTGGCTGTATGAAAAAAAACTGGCTGATGCTCCGGAAGCGATCCGGACACGGGTGAAAGAAGATTTTCAATTTCTTATTCGGCATGCCCCGGCTGATTGCTTCGGGGGATGTACACAGCCATTGGCAAAATATTATTCAGAAACAAACATGACGGATCGATCGGACCCTCCGGTTCGGATACGAAAAACCTGCTGTCTTTATTATCACCTGAATGCAGCAGGAAAGTGCTGTTCCGGTTGTCCCAGGAGCCTTCGAACTGAATGTGGAGCAGCATGTGCCACTCTTGTGACAAATTAGCCGGCAAAACAAAACGCAAAAGAAAAAAACCAACACCCGACAACCGGAATGTTGGTTTATATTTTTTAAGGAACATCCTCATGTTCAAATTTCAAGACGGATACCCCGGCCGGCCCGATCTCCAGTGTGATCTTCTCCAGTCCATACGGAGGATCATGCTGTCCCTCATAGGTAGGAACTTCTAATTTACATAAAAAAGAGTAGCCCCCTTTCATCGTTTCCTCAATCTCTTTGATTTTAATGTCTGGAACCGAAAAGCTTTTCTGCCTCTTTCCGTAATATCCGACAATCGCATCGTCAACCGCCCGGGTAAGCGTGGTTTTAAATGCGTTGGTGATCAGCGTTTCTCTCGTTTTGTCATCCCCGGTGCGAACGGATGCCGATATGCAGAATAATGATACCAGCATACACAGAAAGATGATGGTTGCTTTTTTCATAAAAAAACTCCTAACCGCTCTTTGTTAGGATTTATTTTTTCCAATAATCGTCTGTAAAATGAAATCACTTATAAGTAAAATAAAACTGATGTCTAAGATCATTTGGCAGGGGTTATAAGATGTTTCCTATAAAATTGAATCCAGACGAGCAGTGTATGGAATATCGGTCGAAAAAAATATATTTGTTGCCGAAAGAGTTTTCTTTGTTGGAATTTTTCTTCCAATATCCAGGAAAAACATTTTCACGGAGTCAATTGCTCGATCAAGTGTGGAAAATGGATGCGCCCGTAGATCGAACGGTTGATGACCATGTTTATCGTATACGGAAGAAGATTAAAGAATTGGACGGGGTACTCCGGATCGAAACCGTGAGGGGACGGGGTTACCGGCTTATGATTAACCTGGTACCTGCTGTTTATGAGTCGGAAATGACAGGACACATTTATGAACTTTGGAAGAAATACCATCGTGATGGGCGGGGTAAATCTTTGCAAGTTCTCGCTGAAAATCAGAAGGAGCTGGGGTTTCACCTCACTTTTCCTTACCTGGGTTTTATTAAGGGCTGCCTGGGCGATTTTGAGTGGTTTTTGACTAACGATGAAATCCCGCTGGGTGAACGGATTTATTATCTTTGTTATGGTCACTACATCA
This sequence comes from Paenactinomyces guangxiensis, assembly GCF_016055185.1. Classification (GTDB taxonomy): domain Bacteria; phylum Bacillota; class Bacilli; order Thermoactinomycetales; family Thermoactinomycetaceae; genus Paenactinomyces; species Paenactinomyces guangxiensis. The sequence continues at coordinate 95,825 of NZ_JAECVR010000009.1, read as the reverse complement.
CAGAATTTAATCCGGAAAAAACATTGTTTTATTTTCATAACGCGATGGAAAAAAAGCTGCTGCCGGATCTTTTTCAACTGGAAGTAGAAATTCACACGGTCATTGAAATCATGTTGGATGCGGGAGAGATCAGTGAAGCACTGAGCCGGTTTGATTCGATCCACAAAACAGTTAAACAGTACGGATTGTCCGATTTTGTGATTCTGGTGGCGTTGACGGAATGCAGAGGCTTGATGCTGGCAGGTGAGTGGGAGAAAGCAGAAAAACAGCTCAGGCAAATCAAGGAGAAACTTACTAAAACGCCTTATCTCCGGGAGCTTGGTTATTATCACTTGTTAAAGGGCATTTTTTCTATTTATTCTGGAAAGACAGAAGAAGGGAAATGGCTGATTGATCAAGGATGGGACATCATGCAGGAGACTCACATGGCAGCCAATATGCTTCTTTTCCTTCACCATATTTTGTTCCAGTCCGCCAGGCTTATCAATATTGCTGAAATAGAAACGAAATATCATAAAATTTGGGATCAGCTGTTACTGAAGTATAAACTTAAAGGAAGAGGCCGGGAAGTGGAACTTTTTTTAGATAAACATCTCCTCTGATATTCTTCTGACAAACCCCTGTTAATCTAAAAAAAACATAACGGGGGGTTTTTTATATGGTAAAACCAGTGCATACGGAAAGTATTTGGAAGAAATGGATTTTTATTAGGATGTTTTCAGCTTATTCCATTTCTATTTTTGGTGTGTATCTTGATCTGATTGCCGTCTCTGTATTGGTCGGTTATACCTGGAAAGCGGACCCTTTTCTTGTCAGTTTGATCCCCATTACCTATGCTTTGCCGGGAATTTTGCTCGGGTCATGGGCAGGGGTGGCCGCCGACCGCTTGAAAAAAATACACATTATGATAGCGGCGGATATCCTCATAGCCATCGTCACATTTTTGCTTATGTTTGTTCCCAATATCTACTGGCTGCTCTTTCTTCTCACTTTGCGTTCCGCTTTTACTGTTTTTTTCTATCCAGCCCAGCAATCGTTAACCAAACGGGTTGTCCGTGAAGAGTTACTGACAAAAGCAACCGCTTTAAACGGGTTGTTGAACCAGGCGGGAAAAATTGTGGGGCCGTTGGCGGGCGGAATGTTAATTACAGTGATTTCTCCGCAGGCTTGCATGGCCATTAAAGCTGTTAACAGCCTTTGTTCGGCATTGATTTTGTTAAGTGCGGGAAAGGTGGAGGAGGGTGGACAGAGTCGGACCCGTACGGAGAAAGCAGGGAAGAATGGACATCTGTGGGGCACCTGGCTGGAGGGATGGAAGTATGTCCTGAAGCGAAAAATTATTTTTTTACCTTAATATACGGCATGCTGGGAATGACGGTCATCCAATTAGTCGACGCCCAGTTTCCGGTTTTATTTCGTGAACTTTTTCCTCATTCTCCGGAGTATATGGGCTGGATCATTTCAGTGGTTGGCCTTGGGGGAGTACTGGGGGCCATGTGGATTCAACGCGTCAGGGAGTTGCGGTATGGGTGGGTACTTGGCGGGGGACTGAGTCTTATCGGATTTGGATTTGGTTTCATCGGCTTATTTACACCCGGCACACCCTTGATGTTCGGGTTTTTGATATCGTTTGTGGCGGGGGTTGGTGTCGGTCTGTTTTTTGTTTCCTTCAACGTCATTTTACAGAAGGAAACTGAGAAAAAGGCGACGGGAAGAGTGTTTGGCATTGAAAATTCACTCTCCAGCACAGTAATGATTATCGCACCTTTAATCGGAGGAGGCCTCGTTCATCTGATCGGTGTGAGTCAGGTGTATGTCCTGGTCGGTTTGATTGTATTTGTGTTAGGTTTACTGGCGGTTGCCTTTCAAAAACTGATTTGGAAACAAAAAAGCCCTGCTCCTGTCAAAAAGGAAGAAAAAGCAGCAGCCCAGGGATAGGAGCAGTGATGGGTATGGCCGGGTGACATATCCCCGGGATGAAAGATTGCTAACGCAATGAAGAGACAGATTTTCCATTTTGTCCAGGGTACCGATCAGAGGCGGGAAGAAATCTGTCTCCCTCTGGCAATTGTGAAGAAAATAGCCGTAAAATTTGGAGTGATTTTCACCTCGGGGAGTTGATACATTCATTTTTGTAAGCTGATTTATGACTTGGGCCGGCACCGGAATGAAGCAAACAACGATAATCAGCTTTGAATGTATTTGGAAATGGTTTCTACTCTGTTTTAAACTGTTCTTTCAACTGTTTCAGCCTTGGATATTGGGATAGCTTACGATACAGGGTGGTCCGGCCGATCCCCAGCAGGCGTGCAGTTGCTGTTAAGTTTCCCCCGGTTGCCCGAATGGTCCGGGCGATCGCCTCTTCCTCATAGTCATTTAAGATCCCCTGAGAGTGATGGGGTTGCAAAGGTTGGCAGAGTGTCTGGGTAAGGGATAGGTCATCCTTTGTGATGACAGGAGATTCCCTTGAAAAACAGGCATGGTATGCCGCCTGACGAATCACCTGGCGCAATTCCCGGATGTTACCCGGCCAGTCATATTGGGAAAGCTGCTTGCAGGTATTGGGATGAAAAGACAAGGAGACATCTCCCAGTTCCTGCACCACCTGCTCCAGAAAATACTCCGCCAATTGGTATAAATCTGAGCGCTCTCTAAGCGGTGGCAGGAGGATCTCAATCTCACGCAGGCGGTAATAGAGATCAGCACGGAATCGCCCCTTTGCCACCTCCTGGGAAAGCTGTTTATTTGTTGCCGCCAGGATTCGTACATCTGTGTGAATCGGGCGGTTGGACCCGATACGTGTAACCGTCTTATCCTCCAGCACTCTTAACAGAGATGCCTGTGATGTTAAGGGCATTTCCCCAATTTCGTCCAAAAACAGGGTTCCCTTTGCAGCGGCTTCAAATTTTCCCTTCCGGCCTTCCGTTCGCGCTCCTGTAAAAGCTCCTTTTTCGTAACCAAACAATTCAGACTCGATCAATGTCTCGGGAATCGCTCCGCAGTTAATCGCGATAAACGATCCTTTTCTTCCGCTGGCACGATGGATTTCCCTGGCCAGAACGTCTTTCCCTGTTCCTGTTTCACCACAAATAAGAATGGAAGAATCTGTTTTCGCTACCCGGCGGGCAAATTGATATATTTTTGCGGTCTCGGGACAATGGCAGAAGCTGCCCGACCCGGATGGGTCCGGATTTTTCCCGGGGACTGAGCAAGGCGTAGCCGTTTCCTGTTTAATTGTATGTAGAGGTTTCCCCGGGCTCAACAGAACACGGAAAATTTTCTTTCTATGATCCATGACGGGCTGAATCAGCCATGACTGCTGTTTGCCCGGCTGAAGATCAGATTTGACATTCAGATGCAGCGAAGTGGAGTTCTGTGAAGAAAGGATTTTTTGTGTGTTTTTTTGCCCAAACCAGCGGGAAAGCGGCTGACCGATACATTTTGTTTGCGGGAGACGCAGCAGTCCCGCGGCTTCCCGGTTGATTCTGGTGATGATTCCATCAGCATTCACAGATATAAGAGGCTGGGGCGTTCTTTCTGTGATGGCGTTCAGTTCCTGTAAATGAAGAACCAGCTCCTGCTCTGTGCGCCTGAGCAAAAGTTGTGTTTGGCAGGCATGGGCCGCCGCCACTACCATCCCCAATGTGTGGGAATGATGCAGACGGGCATCACCGCTGACATCCAAAATGCCCAGCAACTCGCCGGTGGAAGAAAATAAGGGAGAAGCATAGCAGGTTAAAAAGCGGTTTTCCTGGCAGTAGTGTTCCTCTCCCCGGACACTTACCGGTTTTTGTTCGGAAAGAGCGGTTCCTATGGCATTGGTTCCTTTAATATCTTCCCTCCAGTTGGCACCGATGTCCAGCCATACTTGCCGGGCCCGGTCCGTAAAAGGAGGGTCGCCCCATTTGGCCACGATATATCCGTCCAGATCTGATAAAACCAGCATAAAAAGATGGCTTCTCAATGGTTCATAAAGCTGGCTGAGAATGTTTGCCGATGATTCCAGCAGTTCTTTCATTCGCTCTCTGCGTTCCGTTAATTCCCCTCCGGATAAAAGGTCATCGTTTACATGACAGGGATCTACTCCGAAATTTTCGCTTCGTTTCCATGAAGAGATTAAAGACGGGGGAATATTCGACAGATCCATATTCAAGTGGTTCGAGTCTCCCCTTTCTATTTTTTTGAATATTAAGCCCATTATAATTATAACGAATCTGTTTGGAGCTATCAATGATAGCGGGACAGTAACATGTGCCGATTTGAAACAGTGGAACAATAGCGGAACAGCGATCCGGCAGAAGTAGCGCCTGATCTCTTTAAAAACGAGTTGGCATATTTTTTGCAATTATATTTAAATGAACGATCATCTTACAAATATGAAGGAGGATGGCCCATCATGAGCATGACTCTGTCCAGCTACAAAGCCCCCAATACGGAGGGAAGCCTGGTTCAGTACAAACCCAGGTACGATAATTTCATCGGAGGGGAATGGGTGGCTCCTCTTGGCGGGGAATACTTTGACAATTATTCTCCGGTTAATGGCCAGGTATTTACCAAAGTGGCCCGTTCACAAAAGGAAGATATTGATCTGGCTTTAACAAAGGCGCATGAAGTGAGAGAGAAGTGGGGAAATACCTCTCCCGCTGAGCGGAGCAATATATTGCTCAAAATTGCGGATCGTCTGGAAGAAAATCTGCAAAAATTTGCCCTTTCCGAGACGTGGGACAACGGAAAGCCGATCCGGGAGACATTAAATGCGGATCTTCCGCTGGCGATTGACCATTTTCGTTATTTTGCCGGGGTGATCCGCGGAGAGGAAAGCGGCGTTTCGGAGCTGGATGCCCATACGCTTTCCATGCATATCAAAGAGCCGATTGGAGTGGTTGGGCAAATTATCCCCTGGAACTTCCCGTTGCTGATGGCGGCGTGGAAACTGGCTCCCGCATTGGCGGCCGGAAACTGTGTCGTCCTTAAACCGGCGGAACAAACTCCGGTCACCGTCCTTCTGTTTGCCGAGCTGATTGCAGACCTGCTCCCGCCGGGTGTCCTCAATATTGTCAATGGATATGGTCCGGAGGCGGGACAACCGCTCGCTACATCGCCGCGCGTCGGAAAAGTGGCTTTTACCGGAGAAACAACCACCGGGCGCCTGATTATGCAATATGCGTCAGAAAACATCAAGCCGGTTACCCTGGAGCTGGGGGGGAAATCGCCCAATATCTTCACTGAAAGTGTATTTAGCCGGGATGATGCCTTTTTGGACAAAGCGCTCGAAGGGTTCACCATGTTTGCCCTCAACCAGGGTGAAGTATGTACCTGTCCTTCCCGGGCGTTGATCCAGGAGTCCATCTATGACCCATTTATGGAGAAAGCGCTGGACCGGGTCAGCAAAATCAAAATGGGAGACCCGCTGGAACTGGGGACCATGATGGGAGCACAGGCATCCAACGACCAGTATGAAAAGATTTTAAGCTATCTGGCACTGGGGCGGGACGAAGGAGCCAAATGTCTCGCCGGGGGAAAAGCGTATCAAAACGAGCGCTATCCAGACGGCTTCTACATTGAACCGACTGTTTTTGCCGGAAATAACAAAATGCGCATCTTTCAGGAAGAGATATTCGGCCCGGTTGTCTCAGTCACAACCTTTAAAGACGAGAAAGAATTGCTGGAGATTGCCAACGATACGCTTTACGGATTAGGGGCCGGATTGTGGACCCGCGACATGCACCAGGCCTATCAAATTGCCCGCAAGATTGATGCAGGCCGGGTCTGGGTCAACTGTTATCACCTCTATCCGGCTCATGCCGCATTCGGTGGTTACAAACAGTCCGGAATCGGCCGCGAAACCCATAAAATGATGCTGGAACATTACCGCCAGACCAAAAATATGCTGATCTCCTATGATAAAAATGCCATGGGTTTCTTTTAAACAAATTGGAAGAGGGAAATCGGGATGGAACGTGTGAAGCGTGTGCTTGTTACAGATGAAGCAAGAAAGGTAATCAAACAACTTCGGGAAAAGAACGGAGATCTGATGTTTCATCAAAGCGGCGGCTGTTGTGACGGCTCCTCGCCCATGTGTTTCAAAAAGGGACAGTTTCGTGTCGGAAGCAGCGATGTCCTGCTGGGAGAAATCGACGGATGCCCGTTTTACATGTCCCGTTCTCAATTTGAATACTGGCAGCATACCCAGATCACCGTCGATGTGACAAAAGGCCGCGGTGCTTCCTTTTCACTGGAAATTCCGCTCGGGGTGCGTTTTCTGATTCATTCCCGCCTTTACACTCAGGAAGAAAGAGAGCACCTGGAGCCTGTTCAATTCGGTCATAAGTGAAAAATAGTAAGTGGATGGAGCCAGCCGGGCAGGAGTTTTCTGCCCGCTTTTTTTATTGGAGAGGGCTTGTCCCTTGTTTAGAGAAAAGTAAGATGGTTTAATATATTTTATAGTCAGGTAGTTTCTTACTTGCGAAAAGCACGTCCCCATCGATGCTGATTCTATAAAGATCAAGTGTATTCAGAGGAGAGATTTGTTATGAGCCTTTGTACATATGATGACTTTGAGAAAGTGGAAATGCGTGTTGGACAAATTATCCGCGCTGAAGAATTTCCAAAAGCCCGCCGCCCGGCATACAAACTGTGGATAGATTTTGGTGAATACGGCATCAAAAAGTCCAGTGCACAGATTACCAAGCACTATCAGCTGGAAGACTTACCAGGCAGAAAGGTGATCGCCGTGACCAATTTCCCGCCAAAGCAGATCGCGGACTTCATGTCGGAGGTATTGGTGTTGGGAGTTATGTCTAAAGAAGGCGGAGTTTCATTGTTACAACTGGAGCATGATGCACCATTGGGGAGCCGGGTGTATTGATGTGATGGTGTTTGGATATAAGAGTTGGGCCTGCGCATATAGAAATTTGCAGTTTGTGATTCGATTTCCGAACACCTACAGCTTCGGCGAAGGTCCAGGAGGTGTTCGGAAATGAGTGTCGAAAGCCTTGTACACCAAGGACTTTGAGGTCTGCGGTATCAATGAGATACACTTCATCAAGAAGATTGAAACCTCCCTTCAGACGGGCCACGTCATTGGACACACCTTCGAATCAACTTCATCAAGAAGATTGAAACGCCATTGAAATGATGAACCGGACCATTATATTGGAGTGAATTAATGAGATACACCTCATTAAGAGGATTAAAACAGAGTCCTGCGATTTTATTGTTAACCCGGGTCTGGCGGCCTCGCAAGGCTGCCGGCTTTTTTGGGGAATCACCAGACCCGTATGGAAAAGAGCCCTGCCCATTCTGGATGGGACAAGTGCCCGAAATCCTAAACGTTACATAAGCTGAAGAAAAAAACTGGAGGTTCAATGATGTATTATAATTATCCTGATCAAATGTTTTTGAGTCAGTATCCTGAACAATATTATCCTTCCCCTGCCCATCCTTCACAACAGAGGGGGCTTGCCCAGCGGGTTGCCGCTTTAGAGGCTACTGTGCGGCAACAAAACCAGCGGATTCGAAATTTGGAAAGAAGAGTCTTAGTTTTGGAGAGACGGGTATTTCGCATTCGGGAGGAAAATCCTGAGATGGAGACTGATCTGTAAGGGACAGGGATTTCGCTTGTAAACCTCTGCTGCCGTTTTGCAATGGGCGGCAGAGGGGTTATTTTTTATCGTGCAACATATCTAAATCAGAGACAAACCTTATAACCGGCCCGGTGCCCGTTGAACCTCAAAGTCCGTCAGGTTTTTCGGGTGTCCGCCCAGGCTGTTTTCATAGTTTGACGGCAGCTCCAGGTCGAGTCCCAATTTATCACTGTTTTGATCTTTCTTTTCGGTAACTTTTGCAGTTGGATTTTGTTTTTGTTTCATTTACATCACCTCTTTCATCTTCTTATTTATGATGTACAGGATGAGAAAAAGGATGTATCCGGCTTGATACACTAAAAAAACCAGCGCATCCTGCGGTTACAAAACCGCCAGGGAAGCACTGGTTTTTTCATAAAGCAGTGTCTAATCTACGATCCCGCCAATAATCTTCCAGTTATTGTCCACTTCTGCATTGACAGACCCTTTTTCCCTGATGTAGTTGGTGATCAACTCGGATACTTCAATATTTATATCTTTCACCACCGGTTTCCCGGAGAACATCGGGTAACCACCGCCACCGCCGGCACGGTAGTTATTCAGGGCGACATCATACTCTTTGTTCATATCGAGGGGTTGTCCATTCAGATCGGTCAATTCCACGATCCGTTGCCCTTCAGGTTTTGATACATCAATCGTATATTTAATCCCTTCCCACATGTCGTAATTGTAGTGCTGCACTTTGGGAATGATAAATTTGGGATTGACTTCCACCGGTTCAGAGCCATTGTTCTGTTTGAAGTAAGTGGCGGTCTGCTCCAGGGAGGCTTTGATATCTGATCCTTTGACACGGATTACTTTTAAGGTGTTTGTGTAGACATAGGTGCTTAAGATATCGCGGGTGGTTACGTCTTCAGGCAGTCCCGGCACATCGTTGTTAAAGAGGGAAGCCGCAGAGATGTCGGCGCCGCTCGTTTCCATTTGTACCTTGTTGATAAACTCAATCAAGGCCGTATCATGAGTACGGGTGTAGTGTGGGTCAGTGACGGTCATATCTCCGTTGATTTTACCGACCGGTTTGTCCAGGAAAGCCTGTGTTTGTTCTTCATACCATCGTGTTAACTTTAAAATTTGCGGATCTGCCTCGACGGTAGAAGCATCCAGCAGCTTCGCTTTTTTATCTGTAACGATCCAGCGTCCTCTCTGCTTTTGCAGTTCCATATCTACCACCGATAAGTGGGAGCCCCATTTGTTCGGTTCGGTGATGAGTACGCCGTTTACGCGCACATCGGCGAGAGGGGTATGCATGTGTCCGGCGAGGATGACATCAATCCCTTTGACCTGGGTCGCCAACTGGTAAACCTGGTTTTCGCCGTCGGTCTGGGGAAGGGGGGTAATGGTTCCATCGGCCTCTTGTTTGTGCTCCAGCCCGCCGTGGTAGGAAACGAAGATTACGTCTGCTTTTTCTTTTTTCTTCATGATCGGCACCCATTTTTTAGCCGCTTTTACCACATCGATAAAGTCGAGATGGGCAATGTTTTTGGGATCTTCCCAGTTCGGCACTTTTTGGGTGGTGAGGCCCAGTACACCAACGCGGAGACCGTTTTTCATCTTGATGATTTTGTAAGGTTTGGTGTAAACATCATCTGTCCCTTTTTTCAGCGTGTTGGCGGAAAGCCAGGGGAAGTTTGCTTCTGCCTTAGCTTTTTCCATTACCTGGCGCCCATAGTTGTATTCATGGTTGCCGATTGCCATTGCATCGTATTGAAGGAAGTTCATGGCTAACATCATTGGATCGATCGGTTTGTTGTCAATCCGGGCATGGTAGTACTCCATCGGCGATCCCTGGATGGTGTCGCCGCTATCGAACAGCAAAGCTTCCGGATTTTGCTTTCTGACTTGTTTTACCAGAGTGGCGATTTTTGCTAAACCGTGATTAGCGGGGCTATTATCCGTGTAATTAATCGGAGTGATAAATCCGTGCAAGTCACTGGTTGACATAATGGTAAGATGAGCCGTTTTCTTTTCTTTTGCTTCTGCCCGGAAGAAGGGATATCCGGCTACTAGTGCAATACTTAAAAGAACAGACAGAAAAGGGAGCCAAAAGTTTCTTTTCGTTGACATAACAGACCTCCTTATAAATAATTAGGGCCATTATCAGTCTACAAAAGGCGGGAACAAAAGGAAAGCGGAATTTATTCTGAACATTTTTGGATTTATTTACTGATGCTATGCAATAAACGGAAAGTAGCAGATGGGGTTTGTCGTAGGGAACCGTTAATGACAGGGTCTCTTTTCCAATCTATTTGTGATAAAATATATCAGTTAATGAATGTGAGGGGAGGTGTGGCTATGTACCTGAAACGTTTGGAAATGACAGGTTTTAAATCATTTGCCAATCGGACGGAACTGGAATTTGTTCCGGGTGTGACGGCCGTAGTCGGACCCAACGGGAGTGGCAAAAGCAATGTGACAGACGGAATCCGCTGGGTTCTGGGAGAACAGAGTGCCAAATCACTGCGGGGAGCCAAAATGGAAGATGTTATCTTTGCCGGAAGCGATTCACGAAAACCGGTCGGTTATTGTGAGGTATCGATGACTTTTGACAATAGCGAACGCCGCCTTCCCGTTGATTATACCGAGGTGACTGTCACCCGTCGTGTGTACCGCTCAGGGGAAAGTGAGTATTTCCTCAACAGACAGTTGTGCCGCCTGAAGGATATCAATGAGCTGTTTATGGATACGGGGATCGGAAAAGATGCCTATTCCATGATTGGACAAGGGAAGATTGATGAGATCCTCAGTACGAAGTCGGAGGACCGGCGGGCGATTTTTGAGGAAGCTGCCGGAATTGTCAAATATAAGGCGCGAAAGAAAGAAGCGGAAAAAAGACTTGACGGTACAGAACAAAATCTGTCCCGGATTCACGACTTGATTCATGAATTGGATACTCAGGTACAACCACTGGAGATACAGGCGGAAAAAGCCAGACAGTTTAAAGAGTTGAAGACGGAACTGCAAAAAGTGGAAGTAGGCTTGTATGTACATAAGATTGAAACGCTGCATGAACAGTGGCAACAAGCCACTCGTGATATAAAGCAGCTGACTGAAGAACAAGTCACTCTATCGGCAGAGGTTAGCAAAAAGGAAGCGGCACTGGAAGAGCTGAAATTTCAATTAAATGAACACGAACAAACCTGGGAGCAGATGCAAAGCGAACTCCTCACCGTAAGCGAGGAACTGGAGAAAGCCGAGGGGCAAAAGGAAGTTTACCTGGAGCGGACTCGCAATCGCCAGTTTTCAGAGCAGCAACTGGCGGAGCGGATGCAGCATCTGGCGGAGGAGTTGGATCGTTTACAAAAAGAGGAGGAGCGTATTCGTCAGCGGCTGGCGGAGAAAAAACAGGAACTGGCCCGTGCGGAGTGTGAATTGGGTGCGGTGCAGCAGAAAATATCGCTCACCAGGGAAAACTCAGCGGAACAGTTGGCTGAACTGACAGAGCGATTGCAACTTCAGGGCAATCAACTTGTCGCTCTCCGCAGCGAAAAGCAATACGCCAATGAGCAACTGAAACAGTTGGTAGAACGATTGCAATCACTGGAACAGCAGGAAGAAAACCTGTATGAGCAAAAACAGTTGCACACCGGGAGGACAAGCGATCTCGCGGATCAATTGTCAGCGGTAGAAGCGGAACTGAAACAGGCAGCTGAACAAATTCGTTCGCTGGCTCAAAGAAAAAGCGAAATCGAACGGGAAGAAAAGGCTCTGTTTGAACGAAATCGCAAGGCGGAACAACAGTTAAACCGACTGCGGTCCCAGTGGGAACTGTTGAAAGAGATGGAAACCGAACACCAGGGGTTTTTCCAGGGCGTGAAAGAAATCCTTCAGGCCCGAGACCGAGGTGCGGGATCATTGAAAGGAGTTCATGGTGCCGTTGCCCAGTTGATTCAGGTTCCGGTAAAATACGAAGCGGCGATGGAAACGGCACTAGGCGGAGCTTTGCAACATTTGGTTGTTGAAGATGAACACACCGGCCGCCAGGGGATTTCCTATTTAAAAGAAAAACGTTTAGGCCGGGCTACTTTTCTTCCGCTTGATGTTTTGCAAGGCCGCTATCTCCCTGCCGCAGATCTGGCGAAATTAAAAAATCTCTCCGGCTTTGTCGGGGTAGCCGCTGATTTGGTACACAGCGCTGAACGTTATCGCGGGCTGGTGCAGCATTTGCTCGGTTTAGTCATTGTTGCGGAGACGCTGGAGCAAGCCAACCGGATCGCGCGCCAACTGCAGTACCGCTTCCGGGTGGTTACCTTAGAGGGAGATGTGGTAAATCCGGGCGGTTCTATGAGTGGTGGAAGTCGTCATCCATCTAAAACAAATCTGTTGGGACGATCCAGACAACTGGAGGAACTGGAGAAGGAGATCGCTTCGGCAAAGGAGATCTGGAGTGAGGTTTCCCGGCAACTGGAGAGCCTGGAACAACAAAAAGCCCATATTGAACAAGAGTGGGAACAAGTACGTGTCCGCGGTGAAGAGCGCCGTGTCAAAGAACAAGAACTCCGCGGGCTGGAACGGGAACTCTCGATTCAGCGACACACGGTCAATGAACATTTAGAGCAAGTGGCTGAAGAGCGTCAAGAGTTGACGGCCAAACAACAAACGATTACTGCACACCTGGAGGAGCTGGACCGGCAAATGAAGCAGTTGGAGCAAGAGAATGAGCAACTTGACATTCTCATCCAACAAATCCGGGTTCAAGTAAAACAACAGGAGACAAGCAAAGAGGAAGCAGGAGAGAAAATCACGGAATGGAAGGTGGCACTGGCCCGCCTGAACCAGGAAACTGCCAATCTGGAAGAAAATCTCGAACGCGTGCAAAGCGAGTTGACACGCGTACAAAAGCAACAAAGGGATACAGAGAATGAATTCCACTTGCTGGAGGAACAAAGGGAAAGCCATTTGCAGGAGATGGAACAGCTTGATCGCCGGATTGAACAACTGCGGTCAAAAAAAGAACAGGTTCAAATCCGTTTGGGTGATGTGCGGCAAAAGCGGGAGCGAATGATTCGCGACCGGGATGCACAAGAACAGGATGTCCGGTTGACCCAGCAACAGTTGCGAAAACAGGAAGCAGTCCTGAAGGACCAGGAAGTGCGGGTAAACCGGCTGGATGTAGAACTCAACCATCTGTTGCAGAAGCTCGCCGAAGAGTATGAGATCAGTTTTGAGCGCGCCAAAGAAACTTACGAACTACCGGATGAATCCGGGCAAGCTGAGCGCAGAGTACGCTCGCTGAAGTCTCAGCTGGCGGCACTGGGAGAAGTGAATCTGGGGGCGATTGAGGAACATCAGCGTTTAACGGAACGCCTTCAGTTTCTCAAAACCCAGGAGGCTGATCTGCTGGAAGCCAAACAGAAATTGTATGAGATTATCTCTCAGATGGAAGCGGAGATGGGAAAACGCTTTGAAGAGAGTTTTGAACTGATCCGCGCCGAGTTCCGGCATGTATTTGTCCAGATGTTCGGCGGAGGGCGAGCTGATCTTCACCTTTCAGATCCCGATCATCTGCTGGAAACGGGAGTGGAAATCGTGGCCCAGCCTCCCGGCAAAAAATTGCAAAACTTAACGCTGCTGTCAGGCGGGGAGCGGGCGCTCACGGCTATTGCCCTTTTATTTGCCGTTTTGCGCGTAAAACCGGTTCCTTTCTGCGTACTGGATGAAGTGGATGCTGCTCTCGATGAAGCCAACTTGACCCGTTTTACCCGCTATTTGCGGAAATTTGCCAGCAGGACCCAATTTATCATTATTACCCATCGCAAACAGACGATGGAGGGCGCAGATGTGTTGTACGGGATTACGATGCAAGAGTCCGGCGTTTCCAAACTGGTATCTGTTAAACTGGAAGAGTATGATGGACAAAGAGAGATTGCCGCAACACACGGTTAAGTGGAGGGAACCAGATGAGTTTTTTTAAACGGTTGAAAGAAAGTGTTGCCAGTAAGACTGAATCAGTCACGCAAAAATTTATGTCCGGCTTGAGCAAAACAAGTTCATCCCTCGTCGGGGCGATGAACGATTTGTTCACGGGCCGCAATAAGATTGATGAAGAGTTGTATGAAGAGCTGGAAGAAATCCTCATCAGTGCCGATGTTGGTGTTAAAACAACCATGGACCTGGTGGAACGGCTTCGTGAGGAAGTAAAGGAGCGAAAGGTAAAGGACCCGTCCGAGCTTCAGCCCCTGCTGTCTGAGATGATCGGCGAGATGCTCACCAGGGAGGAGCAGGCCAATCAGTTGACCATGAACCAGGAAGGCTTGACCGTCATTTTGTTTGTCGGGGTTAACGGTGTGGGCAAAACGACAACGATCGGGAAGCTGGCCCATCATTTCAAGCAAGAGGGCAAAAAAGTGGTACTGGCTGCTGGAGACACGTTCCGTGCTGGTGCGATTGAACAGTTGGAAACCTGGGGGCGCCGTGTCGGTGTCGATGTGATCAAACACCAGGCAGGGGCTGATCCGGCAGCGGTTATCTATGATGGCATCCAAGCGGCTAAATCAAGGAAAGCGGACATTCTTTTATGTGATACCGCTGGCCGTTTGCAAAATAAAGTGAACCTGATGGAAGAGCTGAAAAAAATTCACCGGGTTGTACAGCGGGAGGTCCCTGGTGCTCCCCATGAAGTTCTGCTGGTGCTTGATGCCACCACAGGACAAAATGCTTTGATTCAAGCCAGGCAATTTGGAGAAGCAGTCAACGTATCCGGCATTGTTTTGACCAAGCTGGACGGTACAGCTAAAGGCGGAATTGTGGTTTCGATCAGCCATGAGCTGCAACTTCCGGTCAAGTTTGTCGGACTGGGGGAAAAAGCGGATGATCTCCAGGAGTTTGATTCAGAGCAGTTTTTGCACGCGATGTTTAAGGATGCCATCGAACAGGAAGAAGTGGAGGCTTGACCACTCTCCACGCATGAATGCGGGGGATTCTTGGGTAATCCCTTCGATCGAAGAGAAGTTTACCGAGCTAACCCCGTGAGCCCCACGGTTTAAAGAGAATTTAGTTGCTACTTCTCAGGCCAGACTTACTGCCTGGTTTTCGCTTTTCAGTCTGGCCAATCAGGTACGCATAGCATTTTACATGCAAGACGATTGGCTTCCACAACCCGATATACTATCCACTTTTCAAAGAGTAACTTAGGTAAATATTAACAAAAGAACATGTGTTTGTAAATCAGTTTATCTTATCAAGTAAAAAACCTTGACAGATGATTTTTTCTTCGCTATAGTATTAACCTGTAAAGGCAAACGCCTTGACGGTGTCGTGAGAGGTGACTCCTGTGCTGGAGCAAACCACTGAAATGAACCTTCTCTATGATTTCTACGGCCTGTTGTTGACGGAAAGACAACGGACATTGCTGGAACTGTACTATCATGATGATTGGTCACTCGGTGAGATCGCCGAGCACCAGGGCGTTTCGCGTCAGGCCGTATTTGAAGCGATCAAGCGGGCTCAAGCCACGCTGACAGATCTTGAGGAGAAACTGGGTTTACTGCAAAAGCATCTGAAGCGCCAGAAGATCGCTGAGGAGTTGCTGCAGCGTTTAGAAGAGATGCCGGAAGCACGAGCAATTGTTAAACCGTTTGTCAGTGAGCTGGTAGACATAGATTAACAGGTTGAAATAGGGAGGTGGCACCATGGCATTTGAAGGATTATCCGAACGACTGCAAGCCGTCATGCAAAGGTTGCGCGGAAAAGGCAAAGTGAGCGAGGCGGACGTGAAAGAGGCGATGCGGGAAGTTCGTCTGGCCCTCCTTGAAGCGGACGTCAACTTTAAGGTGGTAAAAGAGTTTGTTAACAACGTCAAAAAGCGGGCCATCGGACAAGAAGTGCTCAAAAGCTTAACCCCTGGTCAGCAAGTGATCAAAGTAGTGAATGAAGAGCTGACGCAACTGATGGGGGGAGAGCAGAGCAAGCTTGTTCAAGCCAGCCGCCCGCCAACCAAAATCATGATGGTGGGGTTGCAAGGTGCCGGTAAAACGACAACCTCCGGCAAGTTAGCACGTTATCTGATGAAGCAAAACCGACGCACCCTGTTGGTAGCGGGTGACATCTACCGCCCGGCGGCAATCAGGCAATTGGAAGTGCTGGGGAAAGATCTGAATACACCCGTCTTTTCCCTTGGTGACAAGGAAAGTCCGGTAAAGATTGCCAAACAAGGGGCGGACAAAGCGAAACAAGACGGGTTTGACTATGTAATCATCGATACGGCGGGCCGTTTGCACATCGACGAAACGATGATGGACGAACTGAAGCAAATCCGCGATACCATCCAACCGGATGAGATTTTGCTCGTCGTCGATGCGATGACCGGTCAGGATGCCGTCAATGTCGCCGAGAGCTTTAACCGTGAGCTCGGTTTAACAGGTGTGGTACTGACCAAGCTTGACGGGGATACTCGCGGGGGGGCTGCCCTCTCAGTCAAAGCGGTCACAAACTGTCCGATCAAATTTGTCGGTCTGGGTGAAAAAACGGATGCCCTGGAACCTTTCTATCCGGATCGAATGGCTTCCCGCATCCTGGGGATGGGTGATGTCCTCACGCTGATCGAAAAAGCGCAATCTGCAGTAGATGAGGAAAAAGCCAGAGATCTGGAACGGAAGATGCGTACGCAAACACTCACTTTTGAAGATTTTCTCGATCAATTGCAACAAGTGCGCAAGATGGGGCCGCTCGAGGATATGCTGTCTATGCTTCCCGGTGCCGGCCAGATCAAAGGACTGAAAAACCTGCAGGTGGATGAAAAGCAACTGGGCCGTGTGGAGGCGATTATCCGCTCCATGACTCCCAAAGAAAAACTTCATCCGGAGATTATTAACGCCAGCCGCCGCAAACGCATCGCACAGGGAAGCGGCACTACGGTACAGGATGTAAACCGTTTGCTCAAACAGTTTGACGATATGAAAAAAATGATGAAACAGTTCTCAGGAATGACAAAGGGTGCGAAAAAGAAAAAGCGGGGTTTCCGTTTCCCGTTTATGTGATAGATCAATCGTTATCCTGTTGAGGAGGTGAAAGGTATGGCAGTAAAGATTCGCTTAAAACGTATGGGTGCGAAAAAAGCTCCTTTTTATCGTGTGGTTGTAGCTGATGCCCGCTCTCCTCGCGATGGCCGCTTTATTGAGGAGATCGGATACTACAATCCGCTTACCGAGCCGGCGCAAGTGAAAATCGATGAAGATAAAGCGCTCAAATGGCTTTCAAATGGTGCACAACCATCTGATACCGTCCGCAATTTGTTCCGCCGGGAAGGTATCCTGAAAAAAGTGCACGAAACGAAATACCAAAAATAATGGTTTTTTGAACGGATGGCCGGAGGGTCGAAGATGAAAGAACTGATTGAATTGATTGCTCAGTCTCTGGTAGATCATCCCGAGCAGGTAAGCGTGAAAGAACGAATCACAGAGCGGGCTGTCGTCTATGAATTATCCGTGGCAAGTGAAGATATGGGCAAAGTGATCGGAAAACAAGGGCGGGTCGCCAAGGCGATTCGTACCGTTGTCAACGCGGCAGCGTTGAAGGAGAACAAGCGTGTATGGGTCGAAATCGTTTAATGTTTATAGTGACAGGGGAGGATGTGGATGAGCTCAGCTGAATATTTACATGTGGGACGACTGGTCGGAACCCATGGCATCCGCGGAGAAGTTCGCGTTCTCTCTGATACCGATTTTCCCGAAGTGCGGTTTGCACCCGGAAATCAACTCCTTCTTTTGCATCGTGATTTATCCGATCCTCTCCCGCTGACCGTGGAGAAATGCCGCACCCACAAATCCGCTTATTTGCTCAAGTTCCATGAGTGGGACAACATCAATGAAGCGGAGCCGTACAAAGGCGGAAAGTTAGTTGTTTTGAAAAGCGACTTAGCTCCTGTCGATGAAGACAAAGGGGAGTTCTATTTCCACCAGATCATCGGTTGTCGGGTGATGACAACAGATGGTGACATGCTCGGGACAGTGAAAGAGATTTTGCCGTACCCTGCCAATGATGTGTGGGTGGTTCGTTCAGAAGAAAACGGAAAAGAAATCCTTATCCCCTATATTGAGGATATTGTGAAAGAAGTGGACACAGAAAACGGGCGGATCATGATCGAGTGGATGGAAGGTTTGGGATAATATTGGCCAAAATGAGATTTGATGTGTTAACCCTTTTTCCAGAGATGTTTCAGGGTTTCCTGAATACCAGTATCATCAAAAAAGCATATGAAAAGGGGTTAGTGGAAACCTCGGTCATCAACTTTCGGGACTTTTCCACAGATAAGCACCGAACCGTTGATGACACCCCGTATGGCGGGGGTGGGGGCATGGTGTTAAAGCCTGAACCGATCTTTGAAGCAGTGGATTATCTTGTACAAGATCTGCCCGTACGCCCGCCGGTTTTGCTGATGTCACCTCAAGGGGAACCTTTTACACAGCAAAAAGCTGAGGAACTGGCCCGTTACTCGCATCTCATCATTCTGTGTGGACATTACGAGGGATATGATGAGCGGATTCGCGAGCATGTGGCGACTGAGGAAATTTCCATCGGGGACTATGTACTCACTGGCGGAGAATTACCCGCCATGGTGGTTATTGACAGCGTGAGCCGTCTGATCCCCGGCGTCCTTGGCAATGAAAACTCAGCCACGCTCGATTCCTTTTCCTCCGGGTTGCTGGAATATCCACAGTATACGAGACCTGCCGAGTATCGCGGGTATCGTGTGCCGGATGTCTTGCTCTCCGGACACCATCTTCGCATCGAACAGTGGCGCCGCCGGCAAGCGTTGCGGCGCACGTGGGAAAGGCGGCCCGATCTGCTTCAGACAGCACCTTTAACTGAGGAAGATCGTGCCTACCTGAGAGAGCTGGAACGGGATTTTGACCGTGATGAGTAATTGTTTTCAATCAGGCCGTGTGTTACAATATTCTCCGTTCAAAAACGTTGATGAAATCCGAAAATGTTTGAAGATCATCTCTTAACGGAAGGAGGTACTATCATGCATCCAACTCTTCGTGCAGTTACCGAAGGACAACTTCGTCAGGACATTCCATTGTTCCGTGCGGGTGATACCCTGCGCGTTCACGTGAAAGTAAAAGAGGGACAACGCGAACGGATTCAGGTCTTTGAAGGTGTTGTGATCCAACGCCGTGGCGGTGGTGTGTCCGAAACTTTCACTGTTCGTAAAATTTCCTACGGAGTCGGTGTGGAACGTACTTTCCCGCTTCATTCCCCGCGTATTGATAAAATTGAAGTGGTTCGCCGCGGTAAAGTGCGCCGTGCGAAACTGTTCTACCTGCGTAAACTCCGTGGTAAAGCAGCTCGAATCAAAGAAGCACATCAAAAATAGGGCTGAAAGTTTATCATTGGACGAAGGGCTTGAATCTCAAGCCCTTTTGTCGCATGTTTCGTTTGAAAGATGCTGAGAGTGAAAATGCAGGAGGTCCCCATGAGCACGTTTGCCCCTCGTTCAGAACGATTGCGAAAGCAAAAAAAGTCATTGGGGAAAACAAAGACTTGGGAATGGACCCAGGCTTTTCTACTAGCTGTCGTTCTTGCTATTCTCATCCGTTTATTTATCTTGGAACCTTTTAATGTTTCCGGCCCTTCTATGAAAGAAACGATGCATTCGGGGGACTTGGTAATTGTCAATAAGTTGATCTATAAGTTACGTGATCCTAAACCTGGTGAAGTCATCGTCTTTCATGCCGTAGAACATAAAGATTATGTAAAACGCGTGGTTGCTTTGCCCGGTGAAACGGTAGAAGCGAAAAATAATAAACTGATGATCAATGGAAAAATTGTCAACGAACCATATATATCTGAACATACGCGAACTCAGGATTTTGATATGAGAAAGGTGCCGCCGGGACATGTGTTTGTCCTGGGGGATAATCGCACAGACAGTAGCGACAGTCGCGAATTTGGACCTGTTTCTATGAAAAAAATCATCGGAAGAGCCGATCTTATCTATTGGCCTTTCCAGGATTTTGGATTTTTATGGTAGAAGTAAGGTTGCAATAACAGTGATCAGAGAGCCGGGAGCTTGATTTTCAAGGATGCTTGACAATCAAGCTCTTTTATCAACCAATCTCCAAGCAAATTTTGGATGAAGCCCTGTGAACTTCTTGAAATGGGAAATCGTTCACAGGATAAATAAGCAGGTGACAACAGATGAGTATACAATGGTTTCCGGGACATATGGCGAAAGCCCGCCGTCAGGTAGAAGAAAAATTAAAGCTGGTCGATATTGTGTTTGAGCTTTTAGATGCACGCTTGCCTCTTTCCAGCCGCAATCCCATGATTGATGACCTGGTCAAACACAAGCCGCGTTTACTATTGCTTACCAAGTGTGATCTGGCGGATGAACGGGGAAATAAGGCGTGGTTGGACTTTTTTCATTCGCAGGGGATGAGTGCTCTGCCTGTGGACGCAAAAACGGGAAAAGGTGTAGGCCAGATTCAGCCAGCCAGTGAAAAACTGTTGCAGCCTTTATTTGCGACAAGAGAGAAAAAGGGGATCCGTTCCAGACAAGTGAGGGCCATGGTGCTGGGAATCCCCAATGTCGGGAAATCCTCCTTGATTAACCGCTTAGCGAAACGGACTGCCGCTGTTACGGGAGATCGTCCGGGGGTGACCAAAGCGCAGCAGTGGATTCGGATTGGTAAAACGATGGAACTATTGGATACCCCGGGAATCCTGTGGCCGAAATTTGATGATTCCGAGGTCGGGTTGCGTTTGGCGGCGAGTGGTGCCATCAAAGAAGAGATATTGCCGCTGGAGGAAGTAGCTCTTTATGCAGTGAATTACCTGTCTGACCGATACCCTCAATTTCTCGCGGAACGGTACAAACTAAAAGATCTTTCTCTCTCAGGGGTTGGATTATTGACGGAAATCGGGAAGAAGCGTGGCTGTTTGCAAAAGGGCGGAGAGATTAACTTTGAAAAAGTGGCTGAGATCCTGTTAAATGATCTTCGTTCCGGCCGGATCGGGAAGGTTACGATGGAAATGCCCGGGGATTGGCATTCGGACGGGGGAGTTGAAGCTGATGGGCAAAACGATTCGTGAACTGAAAAGGTGGCTGGAGCAGGAACAGCCAGTTCTTTCACAGAAGATGTTAGATGAACTTCTTGCTGATTCACGGGTTGGGGTTCGCAAAATGGTGCAGTCTTATTTGAAAGAACAGGAACGCCAACAAAAAGAAGCCGCCCGCTTAGAGGCGTTGTGGCAGATGGAGCGGAAGTGCCAGGAAAAAGGATATAAAACAATTGCCGGTGTGGATGAAGCAGGTCGGGGGCCATTGGCAGGCCCTGTGGTTGCGGCGGCGGTTGTCCTTCCATCAGATTTTGACGTGACGGGTTTGAATGATTCCAAACAATTGTCAGCAGAAAAAAGAAATCAGCTGAAAAGGCGGATTGAACAGCAGGCGGTCTCCATTGGTGTTGGAATCGCCGATGTTGAATACATAGACAAATATAATATCCTGCAAGCAACTTACCACGCAATGAGATTGGCATTGGAACAACTCACTCCTGCGGCGGAATTTATCTTGGCAGATGCTGTACGGATTCCGGGCATTTCCATACCGCAAGAAGGGATTGTCAAAGGAGACTCTCTCAGCCACTCGATTGCTGCTGCTTCTATCATTGCGAAAACAACGAGAGATGAGTGGATGGCCAAAGCAGCTGAAAAATATCCGGGATACGGTTTTGACCGCCATATGGGTTACAGCACGCCGGAACACCTGGAAGCATTAAAAAAATGGGGGCCAAGCCCTATTCATCGCCGCAGTTTTGCACCTGTTCGGGATTGTTTAAAATCTCAAACCCTTTAAGAACTGTTGAAGGGGTGGGCCATATGAGTGGAGACCGGCGCAAGCAAGTAGGAAAAGCCGGGGAAGATGAGGCGGCACAATACCTGTTAAAGAAAGGATGGGAAATCCTGGACAGAAATTGGTCGAGCCGGTTGGGGGAGCTCGACATTATTGCCAGGAATAGAGAACAAGTCGTTTTTGTTGAAGTGCGCACAACCAGCGGAGCACGCTTCGGATTTGGGTTTCAGTCTGTTGACATCCGCAAACAGCAAAAAGTGCGTCGCTTAGCTTTGCAATACCTTCAACAAAAACGGTTAGAACATGTGCCAGTACGTTTTGATGTTGTTTCTGTACTGTTGGATCGAAACAGGGTTCCGGTACAAATGGACCATATTGAAGCAGCATTTTGAGCAAATAATAAACCATGGGGCCGGTTGGACCACATCGGCCTCATGGTTTAATTTATCCAAACATTTGGATGATTAGAAAAAATATTTAAAGGTCGTAAGATGGAAGTAAGAGATGATCAGAAGTTTTCCAAGAAGACCAAAACGAGCCTTCCGATCAAAAAGGCTCGTTTTTATGGTAAGAGATACAATAACCTCAAATTAACAGATTGAACAGATTGGGGTCATGATTGATCTCGATATAGGGGAATCCTTTTTGCTTCATCCGTTTGATGAGCGGCTGGTAATCTTCTTTGTGTTTCAGTTCAATCCCCACCAGGGCGGGTCCGTTATCCTTGTTATTCTTTTTCGTATATTCAAAGCGGGTGATATCATCCGTTTTGCCCAGTACATCATCTAGGAACTCACGGAGCGCCCCGGCACGTTGCGGGAAGTTGATGATAAAGTAATGTTTTAAACCTTCATAGATCAAAGAGCGCTCTTTGATTTCCTGCATGCGGTCAATGTCATTGTTACCGCCGCTGATGACGCAGACAACGTTTTTTCCCTTGATCTGTTCTTTATAAAAATCCAGGGCGGCAATGGGGAGCGCCCCGGCCGGTTCAACCACAATCGCATTTTCATTGTACAATTTTAAGATTGTTGTACATATTTTTCCTTCAGGGACCAGGATGATGTCATCCAGCAGTTCCCGGCAGACCTGGTAAGAAAATTGTCCGACTTGCTTGACGGCCGCACCGTCTACAAATTTGTCGATACTCTCCAGTGTAACCACCTTGCCGGCTTCAAACGACCTCTTCATCCCGGGGGCTCCGGACGGCTCTGCACCAATCATCTTTGTCCCGGGGTGAATGCTTTTTATGTAAGAGCTGATCCCGGCGGCCAATCCCCCGCCCCCAATGCTTGCAAATACATAGTCAATCTCTTGCTCCATGTCGTTCATTATCTCCACACCAATCGTCCCTTGTCCGACAATGGTGCGGTAATCATCAAATGGATGGATAAACGGCATCTGCTCTTTGGTACTATATTCTTTAGCCTGTAAAAAAGAATCATCAAAGGTATCACCGGATAAAATCACTTCGACAAAGGGGCCACCGTAGTGCATCACTTGTGAAACTTTTTGTCTGGGGGTTGTCGCAGGCATAAAGATTTTTCCTTTAATTCCCAGCAGCTTGCAAGAATAGGATACTCCCTGTGCATGGTTTCCGGCACTAGCGCACACAACCCCCCGCTCAAGTTCATCAGCAGACAAGCTTCTTATGGTGTTATAGGCTCCCCTTATTTTAAAAGAACGTACCACTTGAAGATCTTCCCGCTTCAAATAAATATTGCAATCATAAAAATCTGACAGGAGCTGGTTTCGCTGTAACGGGGTTTTGACGATTACATCTTTCATCGCCTGATTGGCGATGATAATATCTTCAATTTTCACTCTGCTCATGAATTGAACTCCGCTCATCCCTGCTCTCATCCTTTAACCGATATAATTAGTAGATTATTTTAACATATTCAGATGCAAATGGGTTGCTTTTTTTGTAAAAACTTATTATCATCGCGTGGAGTTTAGTAGATAAATGGAATTGGGAATATTCTAATGGATGGATCAGGACAAAATGAATGTAAATTCTGTTTTATGAAGATTTAAAAAAGGGGGAAATGCAGTGGAGGAGCTTCGTTATCCAATCGGCCGATACAAACAAGCTGAGAACATCACGGCTGAACAAAGGGAGACATGGATCGAGGAAATGAAGATGATACCCGAGATGCTTGCTCAAGCGCTGGAAGGGTTAACAGATGAACAACTGGACACACCGTACCGACCGGGAGGATGGACACTGAAACAAGTGGTCCATCATCTATGCGACAGTCACGTGGTCAATTACACACGGTTTAAATGCGGTCTCACAGAGGAGAATCCTATGACAGCCTCTTTTAATATCGATGGATGGGCCAGCCTGACAGATGCCAACGAAGCACCGATTTCTGTATCGATCCAGTTGTTCAGTGCCCTTCACCATCGATGGTATTTATTGTTGCAATCTTTAACGGCCGATGATTTTTCAAAAACTTTTCGCCACCCGAGAAGGGGAGTGCAAAGATTGGATGAAGCCTTAGGATTATATGTTTGGCACGGGAAACATCATATCGCACATATTACTTCTTTGCGTAAAAGAATGGGATGGTAGAGTCAGTTATTAAAACATAAAAATCACAAGCGGCGTCCGGCGGAGTGCAGTTGGACGCCCTCATTTTTAAAGCCGGGGCATTTCATCGGTGATGAAGATTGCTTCTTTAAAAAGTAAGGCAACCTCTTTGGATATTTGTAAAATATCGGCATTTGATTTTTCCTGAGTCAGCAGGTGATCAATGGCGCCAAGACACATCCCGTAGAGGGCGGAGATGGCCAAATCCCGATTGACATTCCGGCAAAGTCCTTTTTCCATGCTCCAGGTGATGTCAAATTCTAAACGCTGAAACAACTCTTGCATGATTTTTTCCCACACTTTATTTGCTTCCGGATCTGTGTGGCGGATCTTTTTTAGTACTGTCATCACATCTCTGTGCCTGTCGAAAGTGAACAGAACATTGTAAATGCTGTTGAACGTCCGTTGATAGATGCTTTTTTCGCTGGAAGGGGGTTTTTGGTAGCGAGTGGTGATCATTTCATATACTTCGTTTGCCTGTTCAAGCAAAACATCCAATTTGGAATTGTAGTACTGGTAAAAAGTGCCGTAGCCCAAATCGGCAAAATCCATAATCTCCTTTACGTTCGCCTGGTGAAAGCCTGTTTTTAAAAATATTTTCATGGCCGCCTGGCGGATGGCATTCTTCGTTCTCTCTCTTCGGCGATGTTGTCGATTGGGTTTCATATTCATCTGATCTGCCCCCCCTGATTATTCTTTCTATTGACAATAATATATGATTATATGACAATTATTATAAAATGACATTTATGTCAGTAATGATATATATTATATTATCGCAATTTAATAATAATAGTCAAAGTAGCAATCAGGTGGTAACGAAGGAGGAACCGGCATGGATTTTGCTTTCTCCCCCAGGGTGAAGGAATTGCAACGCAGATTGGAACATTTTATGGAGAGCGTAGTGTATCCCAATGAGAAAGTTTACGAAGAACAGTTAAACAGGCAAGCAACCCGGTGGGAGAGTCCGCCGATTATGGAAGAAATGAAGGCGAAAGCACGGGAAGAAGGATTGTGGAACCTGTTTTTGCCGGACAGCCGGTATGGTGCCGGGCTGAGTAATCTGGAATATGCTCCTTTGTGCGAGGTGATAGGGCGTTCGGTTATTGCTCCCGAAGTCTTTAATTGTGCGGCACCTGATACGGGGAATATGGAAGTTTTGCACCAGTATGGGACAACAGAGCAAAAAAACAAGTGGTTAAAACCCCTCCTTAATGGAGAGATTCGGTCATGTTTTTCGATGACTGAACCGGATGTCGCTTCGTCAGATGCTACCAATATGCAAACCCGGATTGACCGGGACGGCGGCGAATATGTGATCAGCGGCCGGAAATGGTGGTCGTCTGGTGCCGGGGATCCGCGCTGCCAATTTGCCATTGTGATGGGCCTTTCCAATCCGGATGCCCCGAGGCATGAACGTCATTCCATGATGATCGTGCCACTGGATACTCCCGGCGTTGAAGTGATTCGGACTACTCCCGTCTTCGGTTATGATCATGCGCCTCACGGACACGCGGAAATTGTGTTTAACCAGGTCCGGGTGCCGAAAGAAAACATGATTTGGGATGAAGGTAAAGGGTTTGCTATTGCTCAGGGCCGCCTGGGACCGGGCCGCATCCATCATTGCATGCGGCTCATCGGAGTAGCGGAACGGGCTTTGGCGATCCTCTGTCAACGGGCGCAGAAGCGGGTCTCTTTCGGAAAATTTCTTGCGGAACAGGGCGTGATTCAACAATGGATCGCGGATTCCCGTATCGAAATTGAGCAAGCCCGCCTTTTAACATTGAAAGCAGCTTATCTGATGGATCGTGTGGGGAACAAAAAAGCACGCAAAGAAATTTCCATGATCAAGGTGGTGGCGCCGAATGTAGCGTTAAAAGTACTGGATCGGGCGATCCAGGTGCTCGGAGCTGCCGGTGTGTCAGATGATTTTCCGCTTGCCATGCATTGGGCCAATGCCCGTACACTTCGTATTGCTGATGGACCGGATGAGGTGCATCGTATGTCCGTAGCCCGATTGGAGTTAAAGGAGCAGTCGCAGCGCGGGTAATCTATCACGGGAAAAACAATGGAGGGAATCACATGCATATCAATGATTTGTTCAGTTTACAGGGGAAAACGGCTATTGTTACGGGGGGCGGTCGCGGATTGGGAGAGCAGATCTCCATTGGGCTGGCGGAGGCGGGAGCAAATGTGGTGGTATGTTCGCGAAAGATCGAAGCCTGTCAAAAGGTGAGTGACCGGTTAAAGGAGCTGGGAGTTCAATCCCTCGCCCTTCCCTGTGATGTTACTGATCCGGCCGCGGTGCAACAAGTCGTGGAAAAAGCGGCTGAGACATTTGGAGGCATCGATATATTAGTCAATAACAGCGGAGTGTCATGGGGAGCTCCCGCTCTTGAAATGCCGTTGGAGAAATTTAAAATGGTGATGGATGTAAATGTAACCGGCACTTTTTTGATGTCTCAGGCGGTGGGACGGAAGATGGCCGAACAGCGGTCCGGAAAAATTATCAATATTGCTTCTGTTGCCGGATTGGGTGGAACAGATCCCCGGATTCTGGATGCGATCGGATACCACGCCAGCAAAGGAGCGGTAATCGCGTTCACCAAAGATCTGGCTTGTAAGCTGGCTCCATATGACGTCCGTATAAATGCCATTGCTCCCGGCTTTTTCCCAACCAAAATGTCAAAGGCAATTTTGGAGTACAGGGGGAAAGCGATACTGGAACAAACACCACTCAAACGGTTTGGCACTGAGCATGATCTGAAAGGGGCTGTTGTCTATTTGGCATCGCCTGCCTCCGACTACGTTACCGGTCATGTGCTGGTCGTTGATGGTGGAACGCAGGCAATGTAAACGAAGAATCGATGGAGAGGAGAAGATAAAACATGGCTGATATCAAAAATATTTGTGTAATTGGAAGCGGTTCCATGGGACATCAAATTGCAATGTTATGTGCATTGGGCGGTTTTCAAACCATTTTGCAGGATATCGAAAAACAGGCACTGAAGCAGGCCGAAGCAAAGTTGCATGACCGTATGGCTGACTGGGTACGCAAAGGAAAGGTTTCTCAAGAAGCCAAAGAAGCAGCGTTTTCCCGTCTTGCGTTTACCACAGACCTGGAAGAAGCAGCAAAAGAAGCTGATTTTGTTATTGAAGCAGTGGTAGAAAAGTTGGAGGTGAAACGGGAAGTATTTCGCCGTTTGGATAAAATCGCTCCTCCCCATGCGATTCTTGCCACCAATAGTTCAACGATTGTTAATTCGCTGATCGCTGATGTGACCTCCCGACCGGATCAAGTGTGCAATATGCATTTTTTCTTTCCGCCACTGGTCATGGATTGCGTAGAAGTTGTAATGAGCAGCAAAACATCAGAACAGACAGCACAAATAGCGCTGGAGGTCTGTGAAAAAATCAACCGAACAGGCGTTTTGCTCAGGAAGGAGATTTCAGGCTTTGTCGCCAACCGGATTCTGGGGGCTCTGCAAAGGGAAGCTCTCCAATTGTATGAGCAAGGCATTGCCGACTATAAAGATATTGACTTAATTGTAACCAGGGCACTGCGTCATCCTTTGGGGCCGTTTCAACTCTTCGACCTGTCTGGAATCGATGTAATCTATTATGTGATGAAACAGCAATATGCAGAGACAGGAAATCCTGAAGATCAACCGTCGAAGATAATAGAGGAAAAGGTCTTAAAAGGTGAACTGGGCCGGAAAACGGGCAAAGGTTTTTATGAATATGACGAAAAGGGGCGAATCCGCCAATAAACCGGTCAGCGGCCCTAAAGATGATCATGGTTAAGACACAACTTTTGAAGGACAATTTTTTCCTTAACCGGGTAAGTGGAATCAATGAAGGGGGAAGACACACATGTTGGAAACGGAAATAAAAGTGCGCTTTTGTGAAACGGATGCACTTGGGCATGTCAATAATACCAGTTATTTTATCTACCTTGAGCAAGGGAGAACTGATTTTTTCGAACAGTTGGGAACGCCGATGACTTTGTCCGAATGGCCATTTATTTTAGGACATATTCACTGTGATTTTCTGCGGCAGGCTTACTCCAACCAGCGCTTAATAGTCCAAACCGGCGTGAAACAAATCGGCAATAAAAGCTTTCGCCTGTTTCAATGCATACTGGATGCAAAAAGCAATGAACCCATCGCACAATCGGAATCGGTGATCGTCTATTTTAATTTTGTCAGCCAACGAAGTGAACCGATACCTGATCACTGGCGGCAGAAACTGAAAGCTCATCAAATCTCTTTCACTGATCATCGGTTGGCGGACAAAATGGGAGAGACATGGTAATGGCCGGAGAAACGATTCCGGTGCGTAAGGGAGAAGAACTGGATCCGGGAAGATTAGAAACTTTTTTGCGGGCGCATTTCGAGCTGCCCGAAACTCCACTCAAAATTGAACAATTTTCCGCCGGCCATTCCAATTTGACTTATCTGATTCGCTCGGGAAACTGGGAAGCTGTGTTGAGGCGTCCTCCTCTGGGACCTGTTGCTCCTAAAGCACATGATATGGGTCGTGAATACAAGGTATTGAATAAGGTACATCCGGTTTTTCCCCTTGCCCCCAGACCCCTGATTTACCATGATGACCCGGATGTGGTGGGAGCTCCGTTTTTCCTGATGGAAAGAAGAAAAGGAGTGGTTGTGGACACATCTTTTCCGGCAGGACTGGCTCCCACAGAAGCGAAAGGTCGTGAGTTATCGCAAATGATGGTGGATACGCTGGTCCAGCTGCATGCGATTGATTACCGGGAAACCGGAATGGAGGAGATCAGCAAGCCGCAAGGGTTTTTACAACGTCAGGTGGAAGGATGGATCAAACGCTACCAGCGGGTGAAAACAGATGAAATCACGGGTGTCGATACTCTCACCAGCCAACTGGCGGAACATATACCCGCATCCCCGCAGCCTGCCATTATCCATTATGACTATAAATTGAATAATGTGATGTTTGATTCAAAACTGACAAAAATGGTGGGACTGTTTGATTGGGAAATGGCCACGGTTGGAGATCCTCTTGCTGATCTGGGATGTGCCTTGAGCTACTGGACAGAGAAGAATGATCCGGAATTTTTAAAAAGAGCGTTTGGGCAGCGCCCGGTCACGGTGCTTCCGGGGTTTATGACCCGGGAACAGTGGATTGAAGCTTATGCCAAAAAAAGCGGGCGTGATCTCTCTCATATCCATTATTATCTGGCTTTCGCCTACTTTAAATTGGCAGTTATTTGCCAGCAAATCTATTATCGCTGGAAAAAAGGGCAGACACAGGACGAACGCTTTTCCAGGCTGAGAGATCTCGTTCATGCCCTGATCCAATTGGCCCGGCAATATGCCCATAAATGTTGACCGGAGTGTGAAAAATGGGCAAAATTCATCTTTTATTATGCAAAGAGGAAAAAACGCTTTGCAAACATTGACCGGCAAACCGATTTTATTGTCAAGGAGGAAAAGAAAAAATGTTCAACCGGCATTTTGCCCATTGGCCTCCCTTGTTACCAAAGACGTTAACGGTGTCGTGTACTCCGATTCATGACAATTTATTTGTTACGGCAAGAAGATATCCGGGGAAACCAGCCATTATATATTATGGTGGAATTTTAACTTATCAGGAGCTTGTTGATGAAGTACAAAAAGTCGCCGGGTTTTTACAAAAGCAACTCGGGATAAAGAGCGGGGATCGTGTTGCCATATATATGCAAAATGCCCCCCAGTATGTGGTTGCCTATTATGCTATTTTGCTGGCAGACGCCGTCGTTGTCCCGATTAATCCGATGAATAAGACAGAAGAATTGGATCTTTATGTAAAGGATTGCCAGGCGGAAGTGGCGATTGTCGGGCTGGAACTGTACAATCTGGCGGCTCCGCTGTTACAAAGGGGCAGCTTGCGCCATCTGATTGTCGCCTCCTATTCCTCATATGCCAATCCGGCTTCAGAGGATCAATCACTATGGCCTGAAGAAGTGCAATTGCCGCCGCATAAGGTTGAGGATGCCAATGTAACCGAATGGCTGGATATTTTATCTATGAATCTTAAACCAGAGCAGTCTCAGGCTCAAGCGGATGATTTGGCGGTTCTTCCCTATACTTCCGGAACGACGGGGAAACCAAGAGGCTGTATTCATTTCCACCGTACCGTCCAGGCCAATACATTTGGAGCGGCGGCATGGGTAAACCTGGCTTCCGATTCTGTTGCACTTACCAGTTTGCCTCTTTTTCACGTAACAGGTATGGTGCATTCTATGCATGCACCGATTGTTGCCGGTGGAACTCTGGTAATGATGACACGTTGGAACAGGGAATTAGCCGCAAGGTGGATCGAACGGTACGGCTGTACTCACTGGACGAATATCAGTACCATGGTGGTAGATTTTCTGGCCCAATCAAAAATTGATGCCTATCGCTTAGATTCGCTCTTGTTCGTAGGCGGTGGCGGAGCCTCTCTCCCCGAAGCCGTCGGGAAAAAGCTGTACGATTTGACGGGTTTAAGCTATATAGAAGGATATGGGCTGACGGAAACCATGGCGCAAACCCACTTTAATCCCCCGAATCGCCCCAAATTACAGTGTTTGGGCATTCCTTCGTTTGATGTGGATGCCCGTGTAATTGATATAGAATCGAAAAAAGAACTTGGGCCCGGGGAAGCAGGGGAAGTGGTGGTTCATGGTCCGCAAGTCTTTTCAGGTTACTGGAATCGCCCGGAAGAAACGAAAGAATCGTTTATTGATATTGACGGAAAGCGTTTTTTCCGCACGGGAGACATTGCGAGGTACGATGAAGAAGGATATTTTTTTATCGTGGATCGATTCAAGCGTATGATTAACGTATCCGGGTTTAAAGTATGGCCCACTGAAGTAGAGTCCATCCTGTTCAGCCATCCGGCCGTCCGGCAGGTGTGTGTCGTAGGCACACCAGATCAAAGAAGCGGGGAAGTCGTAAAGGCTTTTGTCATCCTTCAGGATCAACAAGAAACTGAAGTGGACGAAGCAGAGATTATAGAGTGGGCTAAAGAGCGCATGGCTGCTTACAAATGTCCCCGAAAGATCGAATTTGTCCAAACATTGCCCATGACGAGTACCGGCAAAATATTGTGGCGTGAGCTGCAAGAAAGAGAGTTTAAGAAAGTTCGAGACAAAAATAAAACCGAAGAGAAAGAGTGATGGGGAAAATGGCTAACGAACATCTTTTGGTGGATATTGATGGTCAGGTGATGACTCTTACGCTGAACCGCCCGGAAGTTCTAAATGCTTTCAGCAAAGAAATGATATTCAGCCTGCAAGATGTTTTGAAGAAAGCTGAACAGGATGAAAATATTCGGTGTATTGTCATCCGCGGTGCCGGAAGATCGTTTTCGGCAGGCGGAGATGTCAAGCAAATGGGACAGTCAAGCCCGGGAGAGTATTATGAACATATCGGTTATTTGAATCAATTGATAGAGCAAATGACTCGCCTGGAAAAACCCATACTGGCAGTGGTTCATGGTTTTGCGGCGGGTGCCGGTGTCTGTCTGGCAATGGCCTGTGATATGATCATAGCAGCAGAAGACAGCCGCTTTGCGCTCAGTTTTGCCCAAGTGGGTTTAATTTCCGACGGGGGAGGTTTATTCTTTCTGCCACGTACTCTGGGATTGTACCGGGCCAAAGAATTGCTGTTTACCGCTGAGCCGATTTCCGCAGCGAAAGCAGAATCTTGGGGGATGATTAATCGTGTGGTCCCTGCTGAAAAACTGGAATCTGAAGCTGGAGCTCTTGCGCGCCAATTGGCCGGCGGCCCAACCCGGGTGTACGGAAAAATAAAACGCCTTGCCCACCAGGCTCTTACAGCCGATCTAGCCGATATACTGGAAGCGGAACGGGCTGCACAAGCTTTAATGGTTCCTTCTTATGACCATCAAGAAGGGGTTCGTGCATTCCGCGAAAAAAGAAAACCCCATTTTAAAGGCAAATAAAAGAGTGATCTTTCTCTGTTTTATTTGCTCTTATTCGCACTTAATATTCCAGGGGGCTGTTTCATGGAGAAGCTGGAAACATTAGTTTACTATGCTAGGGAAATGCACCAAACAGGATTGGTAAAAGGAACAAACGGAAATGTAAGTGTACGTGATGCCAAGAATAACAGAATGTGGATTACCCCTTCTGCTGTGCCTTATCATTTGATCACCACAGCTGATTTGGTGGCAGTGGATTTAGCAACAGGTGAGGTTGTAGCGGGCGAAAGAAAACCTTCATCAGAAACTCCGATGCACGCCTCCATTTACAGGCTGCGGCCGGATGTTGAAGCGGTTGTGCATACGCATTCCACCTATGCGACGATGTTCGCCTGTGCAGGTGAAGAGATTCCCCCCGTCCATTATTTAATTGCAGAAATTGGTGACCGGGTGCCCGTTGCTGACTATGCAAGATTCGGCTCGGAGGAACTGGCCGAAGAAGCGGTTGCTGTACTGAATGGCGCCAACGGCGCGTTGTTAAAAAATCACGGTGTGATTACAGTAGGAAAAACACTTGCCTCCGCGTATACAAGAGCAGAAATCATTGAAAATGTCGCTCATCTGGCATTTGGCGCACAGATGATCGGTCAATGCCAAATACTTTCCCCTGAACAGCTGGAGGAAACCCGCAGCCAATTTGCTTCCTACTTTGCAGATGCAGATCCGACGAGAGGGAAGGAATGAATTTTGTAACCCAGGGTTGATAAAAGGGAGGCCGTATTCGCGGAAATACAGGCAACGTCAGCCAATGCAGTTTCGTTATTGTTTTTAGACTAAATCGGGAAGTGTGTAAATGATTAAATGGAAAGAAGAAACGTTTAGTCGGGGCTTCTTTTACTGCTTCTTATGAATAAATTTAAAGGAATAAACAAATAGAATGATCAATGTTATTCCGATCACAAAAAAAATAATAAGAGGTAGCATATCATCATCAACTCCTTACCAGGTAATGTGACCAGTAAAAAATATAACATGAAAGATAAAAATTACTTTTAAAAAGGCATAGCTCCTTTTATGGATATTAATAGCTTGCCTTCCATTCGATCTTTTTAATCCAGCTTATAAATACTTCAACATTTACCGTGTTTGAGTTAAGATGATAAGCCAGTATTGCCAGACAGGGATAAAGTTCATAGAACATTCAATGAAACTCTCCCATATGGTCCATATTTTTCCCTTTCTAAGTATACGCGCATTATTTCGATGAATAGATGGAGAATTTGGAATCCAACCTAACACAGGATGATAGTGAGCGTTGCCCGGTATCCTCTTGGGGGCCACGCCAGATGGAATTGAGAAGCCTCCCATTTTAATGGCGATGTAGCTTACAAGCGGGATCATTAAAATGGGAAGAAGCAGCCGGTGGATCAGGCCGGCTGCTTCATATCTTAAACTAGCCTTTTAACAGCGCCTCAATTTGCCTTCTGCATTCGCTTGGCTTGATATTGGAAGCAACCCGTTTAACCACTTCCCCCTTGCGATTTACCAGGAACTTGGTAAAATTCCATTTAATTGCCTTACTCCCCATCAGTCCCGGTGCTTCTTTACAAAGATACTTATACAAGGGATGGGCTTGATCGCCATTCACATCGATTTTTGAAAAGATTGGGAACGTCACGCCGTAATTGAGTGAACAAAACTCAAGGATTTCCGCATCTGTCCCCGGCTCTTGATTCATAAACTGGTTGCAGGGGAACGCCAGAATCTCCAGTCCATCCTCACGGTACTGCTCGTATAATTCTTGCAACTCTTTATATTGGGGCGTAAATCCGCATTTGCTTGCTGTGTTGACGATCAACAGCACTTTTCCTTCATAATCAGACAAGCTTTTCGTTTCACCATTATTCAACACCGCTTCATACTGATAAACCGTCATCTGACTCCCTCTCCTGTCTCATATATAGGTTATGCTTCTCTCAGTAAACAACACAACACGCATTTCTTGCAAGTGGTGTTGCCCCTGTGATCACCATTGTACAGGGGTTTCATAACCAGATTCTTTAAAAATCAAATATAATTTACCCTGCCGTACATGTCCAATTGATTGTTAAATCATATAGCCTGTCTGGATAAAGTTTTAGATGAGGCGGCTAAAAATCGCTTTCGCTGACATAAAGCAAATAGAATCCGCGATTTAATACTTTGCATAAAATTAACTGTTTACAGAAGGTATGTCCCTGTACATAGCGCCTGTTTTCTTTTTTTGACATTTTTTCTTATTTTTTGCAGGATTTTTATGAATGTTATTGAAAGTATAATGATTATACCATACAATGATTTACCAATGGAGGAAAAGGCGTTGTTCGCAAAGCTGTATAGTGCCAGTGTATTGGGGATTGACGGGTTTCTTGTCGAAGTTGAGGTAGATATCAGCAACGGCCTTCCCGTATTTGATATTGTCGGTCTGCCGGATTCGGCTGTGCGTGAAGCACGGGAACGGGTTCGTGCAGCGGTTAAAAATAGCGGGACCAACTTTCCATTGCAGCGGATTACGACTAACCTTGCCCCGGCTGATGTCAAAAAGGAAGGGTCTGGGTTTGATCTGGCGATTGCGATTGGGGTTTTAACAGCAAGCGGTCAATGTAAGGTTGAATCTCCCGAACAGAT
The DNA here is from genome assembly GCF_016055185.1 of Paenactinomyces guangxiensis. Classification (GTDB taxonomy): domain Bacteria; phylum Bacillota; class Bacilli; order Thermoactinomycetales; family Thermoactinomycetaceae; genus Paenactinomyces; species Paenactinomyces guangxiensis. The sequence continues at coordinate 61,174 of NZ_JAECVR010000009.1, read as the reverse complement.
TGTGCTTGTGGGAGAACTGGCTCTGGATGGGACGCTGCGTCCGCTTTCCGGAGTATTACCAATGGTGATGGCAGCCAAAGAGCAGGGAATCAAACAAGTGATGTTGCCGTTACCTAATGCCTGTGAAGGAGCTTTGGTGGAGGGAATGGAGGTGATTCCCGTCCGTTCCTTGCAGGAAGCAGTTCAATATTTTCGCCATGAGTGGACATCCGATCCGATTGAAAGCACCTCGCCGGCTGAAGAATCTTTTTCCCTGGACTTTTCCGATGTGCAGGGCCAGCATCACGTAAAAAGAGCGATGGAAGTGGCGGCGGCGGGAAGTCATAATTTGCTCCTGATCGGCCCTCCCGGATCGGGAAAAACTATGCTTGCCCGGAGAATTCCTACTATTTTACCGCGGATGAGTTTACAAGAATCTTTGGAAGTGACAAAGATTTGCAGCATTGCCGGGTTGACCACTCAACGGGGCCGGCTGATTACGCAACGCCCGTTTCGTTCTCCCCATCACACAATTTCGCAGGCAGGCCTTGTTGGCGGAGGGTCCGTACCCAAACCGGGTGAAGTATCACTCGCCCATCGAGGTGTGTTATTTTTAGATGAGATGTTGGAATTCTCAAAGAATGCCTTAGAAGTATTGCGTCAACCGCTGGAAGATCGCGAGGTTACTTTAGGCAGGGCAAGAGCAGTATTAACATTCCCTGCAGATTTTGTGTTAGTGGGTTCTATGAATCCATGTCCCTGTGGATTTTTTGGATATGAAGAAGATCGTCCCTGTACTTGTACGCCACTGCAGATCAAACGGTATCGGTCCAAAATTTCCGGACCGCTTTTGGATCGGATTGATATTCATATTGAAGTGCCAAGGGTAGATTATAAGACTCTGACCACGTCTGCTTTAAGCGAACCTTCAGCGGCCGTTCGTGAACGGGTGAACCGGGCCCGCGCGATTCAAAGCGAACGTTTCGCAGATCAAGAAGTCATTTGTAATGCCAATATGAGGAGCAGTGAAATCCGTAAGTACTGTAAATTGGATTCTGATTCACAAGAGTTGTTAAAACAGTCGTTTGATTCCCTGGGGTTAAGTGCCCGGGCCCATGACCGGATTTTAAAAGTAGCACGCACAATTGCAGATTTAGCTGGAGAGGAGAACATCAGGGCAGCTCACATTGCTGAGGCGATTCAATATCGGTCATTGGATCGTAAGTTTGCGGAATAGAATCAACCACCGGTTTGATTCGTTTATGGTTAACCAGTTTAAAAGCTCCCCATTTAATGGAACTTTGCGCGGTATCTTTCTTGTGGGATGGAGCTAAGAATCAGCGGCAGATCACTAGGTATCGTGAAAATTCAGTTAAGGTACACTGTTCATGTGTACGTTCAGCGTCAGATAGAATCACCAAGAGGATGAGAAAGGAAACTAAATATGAAATTATCTATGCAGATTGCAGAAATTGTTAAAAGACAGAATGAAAATTTCCCGTTTTCTGGCGCAATATTCGTTCTGGATGAAAAATCGATCTTTGAAGCTGGATATGGTTATGCGAACCGAAGTGAACGGATTCCGAATACGCCGCGGACAAGATTTGGCATGGCATCCGGTTGTAAGATTTTTACCTCAGTAGCGATGTTGAGAAGGGGATTTTAACTTTCGATACATATATCAGAGATTGCTTGGACGTATCTTTTCCGCATTTTCATCCGAATATTACAATACACCACTTATTAACCCATAGTTCGGGAATACCTGATTACTTTGATGAAGAAGTGTTGAGTGATTTTGAAGAATTATGGCAAACCGTACCCATGTATTCCATTAAATCTCCTAAAGATTTTTTGCCCATGTTTCAGAACAATCATATGAAATTTGAACCCGGAAGTAAATTTTCCTACAGTAACGCTGGATTTATTTTACTTGGACTGATTGTGGAACAACTGACAGGCATGCCTTTTCCAGAGTACGTTGAAGAGAATATATTCCGGATCTGCGATATGTCAGATTCAGGATACTTCCGGATGGATCAACTCCCTAAACGGACAGCGCTGGGCTATATTGATAGCGAAGGTGATCACACCTGGAAAACTAATATTTATTCAGTTCCAATCGTAGGCGGTCCGGACGGAGGAGCTTTTACAACCGTTTTCGATCTGGTAAAGTTTTGGAATGGATTGTTAGATCATAAACTTTTGAATAAGGAAACGACTGATAAGCTGTTGATCCCTCATATAAAAAATAATGATCATTTATATTACGGATATGGCGTCTGGATTTTAATGCAAAACAATGAAGTCTTCAAGTATTTCGTATTTGGAAGTGATCCCGGGGTCAGCATACAATCATCGGTATACGTAAAATCCAGGATACACGCTCATGTTTTGGCAAATATGAATAAAGGTGCAGGTTCAATTGCAACTGGAATTAATAAAATAATTTACAATAAACAGAGATGATGTGATTGAGTTGCATCACAAGCAATAAGAAATTCACATGTTTCTATTAGGCCCAAAGGCCGCTCTCCGGAAAACCTGCACCCAAAGCATTATGAACTTTCATCCCTTTGGCTGTTTTGTGAGTCACGGGGGTTTTTTGTATACTTGACTTTTTAAAAAGTTATCTGTTCGCGAAAGAGAGGTACTCATCTTAATAAGGGAATTTCTTCACAGTTATTTATTTTCAGAAGGTACAGTTTAAAATCATGTATTAATATTATTGCCAAGCTTGACCTGAGGGACCGAACTCAGACAGCTATTTTGCCGTAAAGCATAACATAAGTTCTTCAAAACAGCTGGTTGGAAACCAGGGACCTGGATCTCAGCACGGGTCCCCTTCCGATATGTGCGGGTTAAAAGGAGATGGGTTCATATAAGTTCTGAAGCTATTTCAAGAAGGAATTCTTTCCCAAAAATCAATTGTCCTGTAAGGGGATAAAAATTCCGTGCCGAAAATTCTTTGACAGTGAATAAAGTAACTGCCTCAAAAATATTATGTTGATAAAATACGCAGAAATGTATCTGTAAACGAATCGGCTGATTCCAATCCGGCCCAGAACAGCTTCATTTCCGTCTCCAGTTCTTCAATTACACTCGAATCGGGAATCATTTCATGAAGGAAGTAATTGTTTCCAATATTTTGATCAGTAATATTGATAGATTTTAGAAACGGTTGATCCCATACCTGTTCATTCACCAACTGGAGCACAGACAGAAAATGTGCTTTTTGACTCATTTTTTTCTGTACATCCGGACTGAGGGCTGTTTGAATGAAAGCAGCAGCTAAGTCTTTGGATCGGCATGAGGAAGGGATCATAAAAGCATTGGCCAGCAGCAGTGTCGCCTCAAGGTCACCGAAAGGAAGTGAGGCCACCCGGGGCTCAAAACTCATCTTCTCACTTCTCCATCCTGCCATCTCCAGAGTAGTAGTTAAAACCATCGCTGATTTTTCCCGTATGAAGGCATCGGAATTGATTCGATAGGGTTCTGTCTGAAAGATCGTGGCAACGCGATATCTATATAACAAATCGTGCAGGAAATTTAACGTTTTGAACAGACGATCAGACTGTATTTGAAGATGATTCAATTGTATTCCGTTTTGCAGAGCAAACACGGGCCAGCGGCTGAACGATGAAGAAAGGGAAATTCCGTATAGATCCAAAATTCCATCGCCATTTGTGTCAAGGGTTAGTTTCTGGGCGGCGCTGAGGAAATCTTTTTGTGTCCAGACAGGTTCAGGTTGAGGCACATGAAATTTTTTAAACAGTTCCGGATTATACGCCAGATAAACGGTGGAAAAGGTGACCGGCACTGCTTTGATTGTTTTGTTGCCCTGAAAAGCGTTCAATACTCTGGGGTACATGGATGTAAGGCTGTCTCCCAAAGAAGATTGCAGGTCTGTAAACGACTCCAGATGATCCATTTCGGCAAATTGCCGGTCAGAAACGAATACAAGGTCAGGGTCAAGCCCCATTTCCCTGCTGGCCCGGATCGATTCCCAAAAATAGAACGAAGGCAAACTCAGTAATTTTACATCTACGTTGGGATGATCTTTTAAGAATGCTTCAATGATGATCGGCAATCCGTTATCTACAAAGAAAGAGGGGGATGGTACTAAAATACGCAAAGTTTTACGTTGATTCTCCTGAATGACCAGGTCCGGGGATACCATGGTTCCCTGTCCCACCTTTTTGATGATTAAACCCTCTCTCAACAACTCGTCCAATGACTTCCTCACTGAAGTGCGGCTTAAACCGTAATATCTGCAAAGCTCATTTTCAGATAACAGAAATTCGCCAGGCTTAATATATCCAGAAAGAATTTGTTCACGCAATATATTTGCCAATTTCAAATAGCGGAATTCATTCTCACGGCGCATCAGCTTCCCCCCTTAGCCTATTTTTAATATTTGAGAATTGAGAAACATATATGGTCTTCGTTTTTAAATCTCTATTATTATAGTTGATGAAAAAAAATAATACAATTATCATACCGGTATTATTAAAAATATAAAATTGACTAGTCAAAAAACTTATGCTATTTTTAATAAAAGAAAAGATACATGTAACATACAAGTTGCCAACAAAAAGGGGGGGGGATGCCAGAGATTTAACTAGTTTCATAGAGAGATTTCCCGTGAAGATTTTGCATGTTTGCCGCCTGTTTTGAGCAGGAATCGTATTGTGAGCAATCTATGCCTGTATGGTTGCTGGGGCGGATAAAATGGTTGAAACCAGGAAAAGTATCCCAACGATTATGCATTATATTCTATTAATTTTAACGGGGGTATATCTTGCGAAAATTAATGATTTACTGTTGTATTAGCGCTCTGGTTTCTGGTATTTTCACAGGATTATCTTTTAATAGGGCAAGCGCATCTGAACAAAAACTGCTGAATGATATTTTGGCCGATTATGCCGGCCTGATTCGCGAAAAAACTCCCCGCGCGGATGGTATTCACCATGTGGATACTCCTGCGTCGATTCAAAGATTGAAAGAGTTGCATATCAATACCTACTACTATCTAATTTGGCATGAGCCCACAGATTGGGATGATCTTAGAAGTGAGTTTGTGCCTGCTGCAGAAAAGGCCGGAATCAATGTAGTTGTTTACCTGGTCCCTCCCTCGGAATCTACCGGTCCGCGGAAGTCCTACCCTTATCTCACAGATTATCTGGCGTGGGCCAAAGCGATCGCTGAGCTTTCCCTCGAACACCCCAATGTGATTGGTTGGGCGATTGATGACTTCAACCACAATTTGGATTTTTACACGCCTGAGTATATGTCCCAGATGAAGTCGACGGCGAAATCAATTAATCCAAAACTGACGTTTACGCCTGTCATGTATGCAACTTCATTAACTGAGGATTTTCTAGATACAAGAGGCATATATATCGACGGAATTATTCTTGCATATCGCGATGATCCTTACCGAAATACACAAGTATGGTCAACTGAGCAGGAACAGATTGATCGGGCTTCCAGGCTTGTGAAAGCGCACAATCTATCGCTGATCTGGATGCTGTATGCTTCGCAGCTGTCCAATACTCCTGCAAACCCTTCACGGGAATATGTGAGGGAAACAGTGCAGATTGCACTTGATAACATGCGGAGAGGAAAGCTTGACGGGGTTGTCACTTATGTATTGCACAAAGAATTTGTGCCTGAACCCACAGATGACAAGGCATTTTCCGGAAAAGGTTACATGAGTTTCTTTGTTCCTTCGGGAGTGGCCACCAATCCGGGTGATGCTGTTTCTGTTACCCAATTGATCCGTCCGAAACGGACATCCGGGAAGTACTCCATCACTTTCCGGACAATGGATGAAGGGCCTAATGCGCCCGGATATCATTTTAAACAGGTTCTGATCGATGATGCCGTGGTGTGGGAACAAGACGTTGCCCAAAATACAACAAATCGACAATGGGAGCACGTCGCGCTTGATTTAACTCCCTATCTGACAGGTAAAACAAAGGCAAAACTCACCTTTCGCCTGTATGAAAAAAATGGAGTCAGAAACTATTTTAATAATGTCGGATTTGACAGGATTGAAGCAAATGGTTTCAGCATTGAAAACGGGAACTTTGAAGATAAAAGCAGTTGGGAACCGTCAAAAACATTCCCGGGAATGATCGGTGAAACCCTTAAGTATGATCCGGAACGCCGTGTAAAGGTGTTTAGAGATGTGAAAGCATCATATCTGACCTACGATCTGTATGATGAAATCATTAGCGTGAATATTGATATTGAGATTAAAAACAGCCTTATTGTGAAAATCGGCCATGCCCTTGATGACTACTTTGCGGAAGAAAACGAGAAAGCAATGCACAACCTAAATGCCTTGTCAAATGAAATCTATGCCCAGACGGGTAAATCTATTCCTGGAGAAACAGGGAATTTCTGGATTTCTACGATTCAGCAACTGAAAGATTTATATTAGAAGGATTAAAGGGGGAGTTCCATGAAAAGGGTAAGAGTCTGGGCGGTGATACTGTCAACCCTGTTACTTGTATCTATGGTTGTTGGCTGTACAGAGCCGTCAGCCAAAAAAAACGGCCCGATCGAATTGGAATTTTGGACGATCAACCTGAAGAAAAATTTCTCGGATTATATTCAGGGAACGATTGACGCCTATGAGAAAGAACACCCCGGAATTAAAATCAAATGGGTGGATGTTCCGGGAGCCGACGTCACCAAAAAATTGACTACCGCCTTAACCAGCGGCGATGTTCCCGATGTGGTTAACGAGACAAATTTGGGACTTTCTGTATTGCAAAATTATAATGCAGTACAGCCTATTTCTGATATCGTCGGGAAAGAAAAATTAGACCCGTACATGGACGGGCTTTTAGAAAGCGTTACCATAGACGGCAAGGTAATGGCGATTCCCTGGTATTATGCCGGTCCTCCAATCGGATTGATTAATACAGAATTGTACCAAAAGGCCGGATTGGATCCGAATAAGCCCACCAAAACATGGGATGAGTTGTTTGCAAACGGGAAGCAAATCCATGCAAAATTGCCAAAGGTTTATGGCTCCAACGATATTGCTACGCTTCAGACATTTATCACTGAAGGTTTGCCGATATTAAGTGAGGATCGTAAAACCGCTGTTTTCAACTCACCGGAACATGTGGCATTTGTTGAAAAATTTGTTCAAGCCTACAAGGATGGAGCGATCGCTCCCGGTGCTGTCGTTAAAGATGACCGGCAATATCAGCAAACCATCGATAATCAGTTGGCAGCCCATTCCGGTAATGCACAGGCCGCTACCCTGAATAATATAGAAAAAAATGCTCCGAGCGTTATACCGAAATTAAAAGTGGTCCCCCCGGTTACCGGAAAAGCGGGCAAGCTCGCTGTAAAAGATACTCAGCTTTTCCTGGTGCCGAAGGGATCCAAACATCCGAAAGAAGCAGCAGACTTTGCCCTTTATATCACAAGTCCGCAAAAGCAGCTGGAGTTTTGTAAGCTGGTCCCCATCTTCCCATCAACGGAAGAAACATTGAAAGATCCGTTTTTTACAAAAGTAGAGGGCAATACGATTAAAGACCAGGCACGTAAAGTGATGGTAGAAGCTGCACCCAACCTCACTGTCAACATTTTGGGAATTGAAAAGGAGCAAGAATTAAAGGAATTTTACGAAGAAGAGATTCGCGCAGCCATGTTGGGGAAAAAGTCGGCCAAAGAAGCGCTCGATACAGCTGTCAAGCACTGGAACCAGTCTTTAGCCAAGAATTAGGGCCTGCAAGCAGTACAACTTCATCGGCGGCAGAATCTGTCTTTCTGCCGCTTTATTTTTCTATTTTTGACAAAGGGGGATGAATAACTTGTCAACAGAGACTGTTCCATCCAAAAACAAACCCTTGCCGCTTGCAAAGAAACGTAAAATCCCCTTGGTCCCATATCTTTTTCTTTTGCCAGCCATTGTTTTATTTTTTACCTTCGATTATCTCCCGACATTGAGCGCTTTTTACTACTCCTTTACCGAATATCATGTCCTTGCGCCGGCTGAGTGGGTTGGCCTTGAGAACTACAGGAATATGGTTGATGATCCCAAATTTTGGACATCTATTCAAAACTCTTTTACCTACTTTTTGATCATCGTTCCTTCACTGGTTTCTATTCCCCTGTTTCTTGCCATTTTGGTCAACCAAAAGTTGCGGGGCATCCATTTGTTTCGGATGATTTACTATTTGCCAGTCATTACCTCGATGGTAGCGGTAGCAATCGTTTGGAAATATTTATACCATCCGGCTGGTCTGTTAAACGCTGTCCTGCAACTTTTTGGCTTGCAGCAGGAATCAGTTAACTGGCTGTTAAATACAGACACGGCCCTCCCGGCTGTAGCAATCCTGGAAAGCTGGAAGGCAATGGGCTTTTATATGGTTATATATCTGGCCGGATTGCAGTCAATTCCGAAGGAACTGGTGGAGGCGGCAAAGATTGATGGTGCCAATCGCTTTCGGGTTGTCTGGCATGTGTATTTGCCGCAACTCCGGCCGATTATCGCAGTTACACTCGTGCTCTCAACCTTAAATACGGTGCAAATGTTTACCAGTATCTATATTATGACCGGCGGCGGGCCGCTTGACAGCACCCTGTCTTTACCGCTCTATATCTACCAAAAAGCATTTGTGGAACTGGATATGGGTTACGCGACAGCTATGGGAATCACTTTATGGGCGATTTTAATGGTTCTTACCTTTATTAACTTCAAGATTTCGAGAGGAGGACAGGCGGTGGGATGAAAACAAAACGGAAAAGTTTATGGATTCAGTGGACCCGAAAAGCGTTTATGTATCTGTTGTTAATCCTGATTGCTGCTATATTCATCGGACCTTTTTTATGGCTCCTGTCAACTGCATTCAAATCAAATGCACAGGACGTATTTACTTTCCCGCCCAGTTTCATCCCTAATCCGCCGGTTTGGGATCATTTTGTTGAAGCATGGACGGTTGTTCCGTTTCCCAGGTACATGTTAAATTCATTTATTTTAATTATGATTATGGTTCCCACTCACTTGTTTTTAACTGCTCTCACCGCCTATCCGCTGGCGAGAATGAATTTTCCCGGACGGGATTTTATCTTTTATGCGATTATTGGAACAATGTTTTTGCCTGAAGAAGGGAAGCTGGTTCCGCTGTTTATTATCGTAGAGAAGTTGGGAATGGTTGATTCCTGGTGGGGGCTGATTATTCCCGGGCTGGTTGGAGGATTTTCCGTTTTTCTAATGAGGCAGGCCTATCTCTCTATTCCCAAAGAGTTGGAGGAAGCTGCCATTTTGGACGGATGTGGACCGTTTCGCATCTGGTGGAGCATTATGTTACCCCTGACCAGACCAACACTGGCCGCACTCAGCGTCTTTTCTTTTATTTCGGTATGGAATTCGTTCATTTGGCCGCTGATTATTTTAAAGAACGATCAATTATACCCGTTGGCACTCGGATTGGCTTATCTGTCCGGTACCTTTAATGATGATGTCAGAACGATGGCTGCCGGAACAGTGATTTCTCTGCTGCCCGTCATTATCTTCTACCTCCTTATGCAGCGCTATTTTGTTTCCGGACTGCAAGGGGCGATTAAAGGTTAAAAGATGAATCACTTTTTTAAGACAGGGCAGGCCAAGCCAAATCCGGCATATAAATGGGTGGAGAGGCTGTCATCCAAACATTTGTAACCGGGATGATGGCACAGGCAAAGGATAAATGGATCAGAAAGACGGCAACAATTTTTCAATATTGAAAAGAAAAGAGTTAAAGGGGTTTAATGATGAAACTAGGGATTATTGGCTATGGACGGCGGATACGGAGTATGATTGATGAAATGATTAAGTTGGATTCAGCTTGTGAGATCAGAGCGATTGCCGATGTGAGAAATCAGGAGATAAAACGGGAATTGGGAGAAGATGTATCTGAAAAAATAGCTTTCCTGGATCATCCTGAAGAGATGTTGCAGTGCATGGATCTGGACGGAATTTTAATTGGCACCAGATGTTCGCTGCACGCGGAGATGGCCAGCCGGGTATTGCCAGGCGGAATCCCGCTATTCCTGGAAAAGCCTGTTGCAACAAACAAGGAGGATGTAATCCGTTTAAAACAAGGATATGATGCCTCAGATACGGAGGTGGTAGTTTCCTTTCCTCTCCGGGTGGCACCATTGGTTCGTACGGTTAAAGAAATTCTAGACTCGGGGAAAATTGGCACAGTCGAACATGTGCAAGCGTTTAATAATGTTCCTTATGGCGGGGTGTACTATCACCATTGGTACCGGGATGAAAATGAGACGGGGGGGCTGTTTTTACAGAAAGCAACCCATGATTTTGACTATATCAACTATTTGTTGGACATCAAACCCACTATGATCAGTGCGATGGTATCGAAACAAATATTCAAGGGAAACAAGCCGGCCGGACTTAAATGTGTTGACTGTGATGAGCAGGACACATGTACCGAAAGTACAGTGAAAATGCAAAAAGTTCATGATACGCCGATCGGGGAATACTGCTGTTTTGCCGTGGACACGGGGAATGAGGACTCAGGCAGTGCCCTTATCCAATATGAAACCGGGATGCATGTCTCATACTCGCAAAATTTCTTTGCCCGAAAAAAAGCGGCTGCACGAGGAGCCCGTCTGCTCGGCTATAAAGGAACGTTAGAGTTTGATTTCTATACAAATACAATCAAGGTATACAGGCATCACACACCCATGGTGGAAACATATGAAATGACCGATGAAGCGCCTCATTTTGGAGGCGATGTCGTTCTCGCGCAAAACTTTATTGACGTGATGAAAGGAAAAGCAAAATCAGTGGCTCCACTTGAAGACGGATTGCTCAGTGCATACATGTGTTTAAAGGCGAGCGAATCAGCAAAAACAAATACTTTTCAAAAGATTGAATGGAGCTGACACTCTCAGGTAACCGTATTATGCCAATAAACCTGTTGACGGGAAAGGGGACCGTAGGAATGGCTGGTGAATTAAAGATCGGTATCATCGGACTGGACACTTCTCACGTGACCGCCTTCACCAAACTGCTGAATGACCCGGATCATCCATATCATGTCCCGGGAGGGAAAGTGGTTGCGGCTTACCCGGGGGGATCACCGGACGTCAAACTCAGCTATGCACGTATTGAAGGCTATACAAGTGAGTTGCGCGATCAATATGATGTAAATATTGTCAATACACCGGAAGCTGTTGCAGAACAATGTGATGCAATCCTGTTAGAGTCGGTGGACGGCCGGGTCCATCTGCAACAGTTCAGGAGTGTGGCACCTTTTGGCAAACCGGTTTTTATTGATAAACCATTTACAGTCAATTACGAAGAGGCAAAAGCCATCATTGAACTTGCCGGACAGTATGAGATTCCCTTGATGAGCTGCTCCGCTCTACGTTACGCGGAAGGATTAACTTCCGTTCTGAAACAAACAGAAAAAGGGGCGATTATCGGTGCCGACTGTTACGGTCCAATGGCGATCGAGCCTACCCAGCCAGGCTTATTCTGGTATGGCATTCATACGGCAGAAATGCTTTTTGCCATCCTGGGAGCAGATTGCCTTCATGTGACAGCCGCAACAAACCCTGATCATGATTTAGTTGTCGGGGAATGGGGAGATGGCAGGGTTGGTACCATCCGGGGAAACCGTAAGGGCAACAACGCATTTGGGGCTCTGGTTCATTGGGAAAAGGGAACAGATTTCGTCGATGTCTATTCTGATCCGAAGCCGTATTATGCCAGCCTGCTTGAACAGGTGATGTCCATGTTTACAACAGGAAAGCCACCCCTCGATTTGCAGGAAACATTGAAGATTATCCGCTTTATAGAAGCTGCAAACGAAAGCCGCAAAACTGGAAAAACGGTTGCATTATAACAGACTCGTGGATTCTGATCAACCGGGGATGAAAGTTTGAATCATGCCGGGGGGCAGGATTCTGCCTTCCCCGCATTGAAACACACACTTTCACAGAAAAAATCAGTGGGGGGAATCTTTTTGTATTTTGGTGTCGCACCCATGTTCTACAAGTATATATGGAATAATCATTCATGGTTGGAAGGGCAGCAGGAAACCAAAGCCAAGCACCTGGATATCGCGTGTTGCCGCAGAGATAGCGCAGCTCTTCAGGTTCTGCTCTCCGCAGACGAAGATTTTCTGCTCACAATCAGCAGCGATCCCCTGTTTTGGAAGGGGGGACCTTTAAAAATTGCAAGAATTGAAGTGGAGACAGAGCCATTCCTGACAACAGAAGTAAAGTTGATCGGCTTGATTGAAGATGACGACCGCTGTTTAAAATCTGATCTTCTGCTTGAACAAAATGAGATCTTTGTGAAACAGCGCAAAATCCAACAGGTGTGGGTGGAGTGTCATGCATCGGCTGAAACCCCTCCGGGTATTTATAAAGGAAAAATACGGTTATTCACCCATACGATGTTTGAAGATGAAAGACTGGAGAGAGAATGTACCTTTTCGCTGACAGTAAAAGATTATCTTCTTCCGGAACCGAGTGATTATACATTTTACCTGGATTTGTGGCAGCATAACTCAAATATTGCCCGGAAATATCAAGTTGGCCTTTGGTCGAAAGAACACTTTGAAATTCTTGATCGTTATCTGCATTCACTTTCACAACTGGGACAAAAAGCGGTCACCCTGGTGGTATCTGAAATCCCGTGGTCCGGACAGCACAGCCATCGGGACAGACGGCCCTCCGATTTATTTGAATACAGTATGGTTCGGGTATCCCGGCGAACGGACGGAAGTTTTCGATACGATTTTTCTGCTTTGGATGAATATGTTGCGCTCGCGGAAAAGCATGGGATCTGTGCTGAGATTGAGTTGTTCGGATTGCTGAATATATGGCAGGATTCTGAAGCAGGTTATGGATCTATCGTGGAAAATCACCCGGACGGGATTCGGATTCGCTATTTTGATGAAAGTTCTGGCACGTTTTGCTTTATGCGCCGCCGTGAAGATCTGGATGCCTATATTCAGGCACTGGAAAAACATTTTATCGAAACAGGGCGAATTGACCGGGTACGGGTGCTGGCGGATGAACCGAAAGATTTTGAATTATTTCAGGAAAGGCTGGCTGCCCTGAGACAGACCGCCCCCTCCTTTAAATACAAAGTTGCCATTCAACATGTTGAGTTTATCCGAAGGAATATGGAAGGTATCCATGATTACGTTCCCGTATTGAACTGTGTAGCCGGGGAACACAGCCGGCTGAAGGAATTAAGACCACAAATTCCGGGTAACCTGCTTTATTATGTTTGCTGTTATCCGGAGCAGCCAAATACTTTTATCTGTTCACCGGCACTGGAAAGCAGAGTGATTCCGTGGCTGGTGGAAAAGCTCCAGTTAGACGGTTTTTTAAGATGGAATTATACTGTATGGCCGGATCAACCGTTTGAACAGTTATCCTATCGGGCGCCGATTTGGAAAGCCGGTGATATGAACTTTGTCTATCCCGGTGCCAATGGAAAGCCAATCCTTTCTCTTCGTTACAAATGGCTGCAGCGGGGAATCCGTGATTATGAATTAATGCAGATCTTAAAAGCATCGGGTCAGGCCGCACAGGTAGAAGCAGCTTTAAACGATGTTTTTCGTTTTCGTAATCCTGGCGAGCTAAGTCCGGAAGCAAACAGGAAAAACAGTAACCTGTACAGCCTGGAACCCGCTGACTATGACCGGTTGATTGTGGATCTTTAAGCCCGTCCTTTTTGCGTTTTTAGCTAAAGCTCATTCCCAACTGTTATTTGATTAGAAGTGTATACACAGTATTAGCAGCAAGGATAAGGAGAACAACAAGACCAGCGAGGGCAATGATGTTCCTGGCCCCTTTATTGGCAAGGCCGCCCATTATCTTTGTGTCGTTTGCCACCGCATATAAAGCAAAGCCGATAAGAGGGACAATGATGATGGTAATCGCCTGTGCCAGGACAATTAATTGCAAAGGTATCTGACCAAAAGAGACTGCAACAATCGCCCCTGCCGCCATCACGGACATAATGCAAATACGTACGGTTTTGGCGGAGAGTTTACTTCCCAAGCCAAGGGCATCTGACAACAGGGTTCCGCCGATGGTGGCATTTCCGGTAAGGGAAGAGAAGGAAGCACCCCACAAGCCAATCATAAAGATGGTTGTAGCCCCGTTTCCAAACAGCGGCTCAAGCGCTTTTCCCATATCTGTCGGCGTGTTTACTTGAAACCCTTGTGGAAGTAAAACGGCGGCGGCACTCATCATTATCAGGGCAGATATAAAACCAAGCAGAACAATTCCGGAGTAACTTTCCCTCGCCCCTTCTCTTACATGAGCTTTGCTCCAACCCTTTTCCTGAACCAGATATGATTGGTAGAAAGCTCCCACGATGGAAAAACTGGTTGCCATTAATCCGATAATCAATAAGGCGGAGCCATCAGGCACGGAAGGGATCAAACCGGCGGCGATTCCTTGCGGGCTGGGCTTCGCCGTAATGAAAGTGGCCAAAAACGCTATCAGCATGATACCGACAAGAATCAGCATTATTTTTTCAAGAATTCGGTAAAAATTGCTTGAAAACAATAAAGCCATGCAAAGTAAGGTGAAGAGGATCACCCAAACGCTTGAATGTCCCCCCGTCAGTTGGGAAAAGGCAACTCCGCTTCCGATAGCGTTTCCCGCTTGAAAGGAGGCTGTAACCAGAAAGGAACCAGTACCGATGATAATTGCCGCTGTTTTTCCCCACTTTTGGCGAATGGTTGTTAAGAGGGATTGATTGGTGGCCATTCCGATCCGTGCACTCATCTCCGTAAAAGTCATCATAAATATCGCGGATAAGGCGGTCACCCAAAGCAGACTGTATCCATAAAGTGCCCCCATTTTGGATGTGATAGTGACACTTCCGGGGCCGAGGACCAATGCTGCGGTAATGATGGCGGGGCCAAGTGAACTTAGCCACTTCTTTAAAGAATTTTCAGTCTCCCTCATAAATATCCCCCTTTTCACTGCTGAAATTCAATTTTGTGTGTAGAAGAATCTCTATAATTGCTCCAATGACCCCAATTTTCCATACTTTTATCATCTTAAACAAATTGGTCCCAAAACTGCAAATGGATTGACTAGTCAAAATACCAGTGGTACCCTTAAAAAGAAACAGGTTACATACAGGATTTATCCCGCTATCGTTTACAGATTCCAAAAAGGGACGGGATGACAATGGCAGAGATTGAAATTCGGATGTTAAATAGCGATGAATTTGAGGAGGCGGTTCAGCTTTCCAACCAAACATTTCGGAGTTCAGACCAGAGCTCCATGGAATTAGCTTTTCCCCAGGTTTTTTCTTTAAGCCTTCGGCAATCATACGGAGCATTTAAAAATGGGAAAATGGTTTCGTTTATCGGATTGGTACCTGCGATCATTCATATTGGTGCTGCCAGTCTTAACGTTTTTTCCATCGGTTCCGTCTGCACAGAACCTGCTTCAAGGGGGAAAGGGTATGCAAGCAAAATATTGAATCATATTCTGGCTCATGCGGACAGGGCGGGGGCATCCCTGTTACTGGTATCCGGATATGGCCCGCTCTACACCAGAGCCAATTGCTTTCGCTTTGGAACTGTTATGCGTTATTCCGTTGAAGCAGAATCTGCGGAAGCCATTGTTAAAAATCATTCTGACAGCGATTGTGAGATCCGGGAACTGACAGCTGCAGATTGGTTTGATATCAGCGAACTGGCAAGAAAGCGGATCATCCGTTATGAACAAAGCGTTTGGGATTTAGCCGCATTAATGAGGTCACAAGCCATGGCCAGCTGCATGAAAATGCACCATAAAGTTTTGCTTGCCGGGGCAAATGAAGGGTTGAAAGCATTTCTGGTTCTTGGCCTGCCCAACGATCCGCAACAGAACAGTGACGCGATGGCTGTTGAATGGGGGGGAGATGGAGATTCCATTGGACAATTGCTGGCTTATGCAGCCCAAAAGTATCAGGTATCACGAATTGAGGTCCCGGTTCCTTGGCATGAAACTTCTTTGGCGAAAGTTTTAGCCCCGGCGAAAAAAACCCGGGATCAGAATTTGGGAACTGTTCATATCGTTGATTTTGAACGGTTCATCCGGCAAATCCGCCCTTTTTTGCATGAGAAAAGCGATTCAGTCACCCAACGTCTGCAACTAAAAGCATCAGGAAAAAAGAATGTGGAAATTGAATTGGACGGACATCATGCCATTTTAGACTCCCGATCCTTTGTATCGCTGGTGTTTGATCAAATACGGGCGGTCTTAACTATGTCTAAACTGGCAGCTGTATTTAAGTCAAAAAAATTTGATGATTGTAACTTATGTTTTATATAATACAAGTATAATACAAGTATGATCCTGCAGGATTTGACGGGAATAAGGAAGAAACACATTATTTAAAAGGAGACATTTTGATGAGACTGGCACATGTAGGTGTTCTGTTGGACAGACAAGCAGCAAAGCGCAGGTGGGAAAATGGTCTTAATGTGTTTCAAACTTATATCGGTGAGATTTTGGGACATGCTGGAATATCCTTTCAATGGCTTGACCGGGCTGAACAAATATCACAAAAAGGGCTGGATGTTTTAGTGGTTGCCCTGGATGGCAAAGAGGAGGAAACAGCTTCAGAAATTTGGAAATTTGCTGAAGAAGGGGGGGTTGTGATTTCGTTCATGGGATTGTCCCGCTTAGCAGACAAACTTGGCTATTCAGACCGGGGACCGGCTGGTAAAGGATATGCGATGCTCCCGGCCAAATTTGCGGATCAAAAGCCTTTGCGCTATTTGCAAGCTTCCCCATGGCTGGCTGTTTCAACAAGTGATCATGTTCCCGGAGAGATCGGGAAAATCAAAAAAGATCACCCGGATGGGGACACGCTTGGTGCAGCATTATTGCAATTTCGTGTGGGCAAGGGAGTGATTGACCGCTGGGCAGTCGATATCGCTGAAACGGTTGTCAAATTTCAACAAGGAGCAGGACCTGTCATTGAGGACGGCATTCCTGCCTTGGACGGGACGGGCCCTGTCGATGACGGGATTTTAAAAGCAGATGATGCGATAGAAATGGATTGGGAGTTGGACCGTGAAAAGACGGGCACCGGAGCCCCGTATTTTGCCCATGCCTATGCCGATTTATGGAGAGAAGTGCTGATCGGACACCTTTTGAGAAGAGTGGTGGAAAGAGGTTTAACTTTGCCTGTGATTGGTTATTGGCCTGATGGAATTTCCCATGTGGCTATGATCTCCCTTGACAGTGACCACAATACTGATGAATCGGCGGAAGTAACAGCTGACGTTCTTGGAGAATGTGATACGCCGGCGACATGGTGCATTATCGAACCGGGCTATAGTGCCCATATTTACAAACGTGTTGAACAAGAAGGGCATGAACTGGCATTTCACTATAACGCGGTTCATCATGATCAGGGAAAGTGGGAAGAAGCTGAATTCCGGCGCCAATTTGAATGGTTAAAAACTGCGGTTGGCATGGAAAAAATAACTTCAAACAAAAACCATTACACCCGGTTTGAAGGCTGGGGAGAATTGTTTCGCTGGTGTGAAACATACGGAATCCTTTCAGACCAAACGAGAGGGCCCAGTAAAAAAGGGAATATCGGATTCTTATTTGGTACCTGTCACCCTTATTTTCCCGTGGGATGGTCGGATGAGC
The DNA here is from genome assembly GCF_016055185.1 of Paenactinomyces guangxiensis. Taxonomy (GTDB): domain Bacteria; phylum Bacillota; class Bacilli; order Thermoactinomycetales; family Thermoactinomycetaceae; genus Paenactinomyces; species Paenactinomyces guangxiensis. Next base: position 43,522 of record NZ_JAECVR010000009.1, on the reverse strand, counting down.
AAAACCGCATCTATGATGTATTGGAAATCAGTTTTCTCACTCAGGACTTAGACCATAGGACTTTGGCGGATAGCAGCGTGATTGGTCCCTTTCTCGAGCAAGTGGAAAAAGTCGGTGGAGTCGCCCATTTCCTGTTCCATCCGGTCCATATTTATAATCAGAAACCGGTCCGACATGCATTGCGAAAAGTGGTACGTGAGGCAAAACAGCGGGGGTTTGTCTTTTGGACCGGAAAGCAAATAAACGATTGGGAACGGGCCCGAAGAAAAATACGAATTGAAGAGTGTGACGGTGACGGACATATCCTGGTGCAAAGCGAAACAGATTTGAGCGATGTGGTGGTGTGGGTTCCTCTTCCGGATGAGAATGAGGCGGAGCCATCAGATTCCGCCCAAATGCGTTTTGGTGTCCGGTGTGCAAAAAAAGTGGTCACCGTTCAGGCAAAACAAAGGAGATGGGTATAAAATGAAAGAGAGCGGGGTTCATCAGATGAATGCAAATCAGTTAGCGATCCATGGCGGACCAAAGGTAAAAACAACGCCGTTCGGGACGGGAAAACGGTTTGGTTTGGAAGAGACCAGAGAGCTGATTGAGGCACTTGAGCAAAATACCCTCTTCTATCATTCCGGAAAAAAGGTGAAACAATTTTTACATGATTTTAACGAGATGTATGGTGTAAAATACAGTGTAGCCGCCTCCTCGGGAACTGCCGCAATCCACGTGGCACTGGGGGCGGCCGGAGTAACAGTGGGTGATGAGGTGATCACAAGTCCGATCACTGACCAGGGGACCCTTATCGGAATTCTTTATCAAAACGCCATTCCTGTGTTTGCGGACCTGGATCCCCGGACTTACAATATTGATCCGGCATCGCTTGAGTCCCGGATTACTCCCCGAACCAAAGCGATTGTGGTTGTTCATCTGGCAGGGAATGCCTGTGATATGGACCCGATTATGGAGATTGCACGGAAGCATCATTTGATAGTGATTGAGGATTGTGCCCAGAGTTTTCTTTGCCGGTACAAGGGACGGTTAGTAGGTACCATCGGTGACTACGGTTGTTTTAGTACCAATGATTTTAAACATATATCTACCGGAGATGGCGGCATTATCACCGTCAATTCGGGAAAAGAGGAAGACTTCCGCGTTGTTCATGCCTTTGCCGATAAAAACTATCAACGGTTTGGAGGTCATGTGGCACGCGATCTTTCCCATCTGGCTCCCAATTACCGCATGACCGAGCTTCAGGGTGCGGTAGGAATTGCCCAATTGAAGAAACTCCCCTGGATCTGTGAAAAAAGACATCAATACGGAGAGAGAATCACAGAGGGGATTCGTGATTTGCCCGGTATACAGCCTCATCATGTTTATGAAGGGAACTGGAGCACCTACTGGTTTTACATGATGCGAGTGGATGAAGCGGAACTGAACTGCACCCGGGATGAATTTTCCAGGGCGCTGGCCGCAGAGGGGATCCCCAATCAAGCTGGTTATATTCCCGAGGTTGTTTATTTAAATCCATTATTTCAAAAGCAACAAGCTTATCTGAACAGTCATTTTCCTTTTGATTTATCAGATGTTTCGTACCATCAGGGGTTATGTCCCACTGCGGAAAAGATTCTGCAAACGGCGGTAAGGTTCGGAGTCAGTGAGTTTTTTACCGAGCAGGACATTGAGGATATCATTAGCGGGATTCGCAAGGTAGCTTCCTACTACCGGAAATCCGGACAGGAGTGAGAACCGGTTCAAAAGAGCGGAGCCTGTTCTGTGGAGGCAACCGAAAAATTCAGAGATAGACCCGGGAAGTGAAAACAGTGATTATTGACGGATTTATGGGTACTGTTTACCGAATATGTGAATGGATTCTTCGGCTGATGTATATCAATGCGTTGTGGCTGGTATTTACACTGGCGGGACTGGGGGTGTTTGGCATCTTTCCCGCCACCATTTCCATGTTTGCCGTTACGCGAAAATGGGTGATGGGGGAAGAAGATATTCCGATCTTTCGCACATTTTGGCTTAACTATCGCCGTGAATTCATAAATTCTCAAATTCTCGGGTTTCTTCTTGTTTTTATAGGTATTGTATTATATGTAGATTTTTACTTTTTTTCATCTCCAGGAACAATCTATCTAATCGCGAAGCTTGTGATCTTAAGCGCATCAATGATGTACGGGTTGTTGCTTCTCTATGTGTTTCCCCTGTTTGTACATGTCAAATTGAAAAGTTGGCAATATCTGAAGTACTCTTTAATGTTAAGCATCTACCACTTGTTTCGCAGTCTGTTCATGTTGGCTGGTTGTGTGGGAATCATATTTTTCTTGCTCACATTTTCCGGTTTTATTCCTCTTCTTGGCGGGAGCGGATTGGCTCTTTGGATGACCTGGATTGCGCATCAGGCGTTTAGGAAGAGTGTCCCTTTTCAAAGAGTACAGGGGGAAAATACGGAAGCAGAAGAGCCTGTTTAATCAAAAACCGATTGAATTTTTGCGAGTATGGGCCCAAAAAGCGAGGGGTTATTCATGGATTTTGTAGTTGGTGTTGATTTGGGCGGGACAAACATTGTAACAGGGCTGTTGGATCGGGAGGGGAACCTGAAACGTACATGTAAACTGCCGACAGAGGCTCACTTGGGAAGCAGTTATGTGATCGAAAAAATTGGGAAAATAATCCAATCCTTGCTTGCGGAAGAACAAATAGATAAAAGCAGGGTTTTAGCGGCAGGGGTTGGGAATCCCGGATTTGTAGACCCTGTTCGCGGAGTCTCATTGTTTTCAGCCAATCTGGGGTGGAAGGATGTTCCTGTGGCTGACAAGCTGCGGCAACAGCTGGAAATACCTGTTTTCCTGGACAACGATGTCAGAATGTATGCGCTTGGCGAAGCATTGCAGGGAGCGGGAAAAGGGCATGATGTTGTGCTTGGGATTACACTGGGCACCGGAATTGCGGCTGCAATTGTTGATCGGGGTAAACTTTTCTATGGCGGCGGTTATATGGCCGGTGAGATCGGGCATATTCCGATGGAGGGAGAGTCGACTCCCTGTCCTTGCGGAGTGCGGGGATGCCTGGAAACTGTCGCTTCTGCAACAGGGATCATCAGGCAGGTACGTGCAGCGATAGAAGGCGGCCGCAGCAGTATTTTACAAACATGGTTTGAATCCGAGGATCTTTCCCGCATCACGGCGGCTGATGTGACACGTGCCTACGATGCGGGAGATCCCGTAGCAATTGAGGTGCTCAGCCATACAGGGAGGTTGTTGGGGAAAGGTCTCTCGTATGCGGTTTCGTTGCTCAGTCCTGATGCCATTGTGATCGGCGGAGGCGTTGCATTTGCGGGAGAGCGATTATTCGCCCCGATGAAAGAAGAGTTGGAGCACTCTGTTTATCATGGTTACTGGGAACGGATTTCTATTCGTACCGCAGAACTGTTGGATGATGCAGGTGTGATCGGCAGTGCTCTTTATGCAAAACAAAGAATGGAATCTTAGAAAAAACAGTGAACTGGCGGGGAAGAAAAGGGCAGACCGTTAGTAAGGAGACGATAAAGTGCCTGCATTCCTGATCGAGAGGGGGAGCAGGCACTTAATATTTTGAACGGTTGATCTCTTCTTCATCACATTGTGATCCTGCAAAATGGTTCTATTCAGAAATGAATTCATCTGCGAAAATATATACAGAGAGGTGAATGTAATGAAGGTAGAAAAAATCGTTCTACGCAAAATGAAAATGAAACTAAAATCACCTTTTCAAACCAGTTTTGGTACAGAGCAGGAGAGAGACTTTGTTTTGACAGAGGTATATGGTGATGGAGAGATCGGTTACGGAGAGTGTGTTGTTTCAACTGCACCCTTGTACAGTGAGGAAACAGCGGGGACTGCCTGGCATATCCTGGAGGATTTTTTGATTCCGATGGTTTTTGAGCAGGGAACGTTTGGACATCCAGATGAAGTTGGTAAGTTGTTCGCACCGATCCGACGAAACCATATGGCGAAATCCGCGCTGGAAGGGGCATTTTGGGATTTGTATGCCAAACGGCAAAATCTCTCGCTCGCGAAAGCTCTTGGAGGAACGAAAAAGAGGATCGAAGTGGGAATCAGTATTGGTATTGAAGAGGATATCAACAAGCTGTTTCGGACGGTGGAACATTATTTGGAGCAGGGATATCGCCGGATCAAGATTAAGATTAAACCGGGGAAAGACGTTCAAGTGCTCCGTGCGTTACGTGACCGTTTCGGTGATATTCCGATGATGGCTGATGCCAATTCAGCTTATACCTTGAATGATCTCCTCCTTTTAAAAGAATTGGATGACCTCGATCTGATGATGATTGAGCAGCCACTGGCACATGACGATATTATTGATCACGCGGCTTTGCAAAAACAACTTAAAACACCGATTTGTCTCGATGAAAGTATTCACTCGTACGAAGATGCCCGCAAGGCGATTGAATGGGGAAGCGCGCGTATCATCAATATAAAAATCGGCCGGGTTGGCGGCTTATCGGAAGCAAAACGAATCCATGACTTGTGCCGGGACAATGGGATTCCCGTCTGGTGCGGCGGCATGCTGGAATCCGGCATCGGGCGTGCCCATAATATTGCTATCACCTCACTCCCTAACTTTAAGCTGCCGGGTGATACTGCCGGTTCTTCCCGTTACTGGACTGAAGATATTATTCGACCCGAAGTGGAAGTTTCTCCTGACGGAATGATTGAAATTCCGACCACTCCCGGAATTGGCTATCAACCGGTACCTGAGATGCTGGATAAATACACAGTGGCAAAAAAAGAATTTGCAAAAAGGTAGCAGGTAAAGGCGGGGGATGAAAAATGGTGATGGACCGCACGCCGAATATGACCAAATCGAGATCAACCGGCTTCCAGTCCTGAGGGCACTCTTTCAAAGCTTTTAACAAAATTATAAATAGCAAGTATCATACAAGTTGTGCGGTAAATCTTAAAGCAGCTTTTGTCGCACGAATTCTATTTTGGATTTCTCATGCTTCCTCCCACTTTTTTCTCTAATGGAGGTTGAACCGATTTTTTTGTACCCAGGAAAATAGCAAGGATGACACATATGATACCAATTACTTGAGTCCAACCCAAGGGCTCTTTAAGAATGAAAATTCCAACGATCGCTGCCGCAACGGGCATAAATCCGGTAAACAAACCGGCAACACTTGCCCGAACTTTTTCTACTCCCCGATACCATAGCACGAATGACAGTACACTTGCAGTGATAGAGTAATAAACGATGAGAGACCATGTGGTGAAATCCATCAAGGACAGGTTAAAAGAGAACCAATCCTTGATTGCAAAGGGTAAAAATAGGAGAAAACCGAATATATTCACCCCAGTGGCCATTTGGATCGGAGTTAAAATCCCGGAGAGTTTTTTTGCCAGTATTGTAAATAAGGATTCTGCAACAACTGATCCGAGTACCAGCAGATTCCCCAGCAGTGCAAAATCTGCCGTTCCATCAGGGTTTGCCTCTTTGAAGGTAATAATCGAGATCCCCAGTACTGCCAAACAAACAGAAAGAATCTGAAAAAAAGTTAACCTATCTCTCAGCAAGAAAAAAGAGAGCAGGCCAATCACTGCGGGAACCGTACTGGTAATAATTCCGGCTGATGTTGCAGATGTAAATTTCACTCCGTATAAAATGAGGATACTAAAGAGGAAAACACCAAAAAATGATTGCAGAAACAATAAACCCCACTGTTTGTGATGTAAACGAAAAGTTTGTTGACGGTTGACAAAAAGCATAGGAACCAAAAAAAGTAAGGCGATCAAAAAGCGGATTTCTGAAAATAAAAAAATAGGGACATCTTCCACGATCAGTTTTCCTACTGCCACATTGGCCCCCACAAACGACATCGATAATCCCAACTGAAAGTATGCCATTTTTACTTGTTTCATCTTAGTAGAGGAATCCTCCTGTTTACATACATACAAAGAATGAATCATAGGTTTGGGGATGAAAAAGTATAAATAAAGTGTATTCAAATTGACGATTAAAATCAATAAATGATGACGAATCCAGGAACAACATTTTGCCGGACCAATAAAAGACACGGCACGTAGCCGTGTGAAGAACTTAAGTGGAGGGACGGTCTGGGCCCTCTAATTTTTTGCTTCCAAAACCGGTCGCCCGTTCCTGATCCCTTTCCTGTTGATCCCACTCTCGCGATTTGGCCTCTTTTTTCTTCTGCTCCATACTTCGGGTCTCATGCTCACTCATAAAAAACCTCCTTTTCCTTAATGTGGATGATGATTTCCTTTCTTATTCAACGAAGGCAGATATGGGGCGATAATAAGCAAACCCTCTTGAATTTCTCTCAAAAAGCCGAGAAGACTCCTACCTCAACAAAGTAGGCGGGGGATGAATCGGCTTCGGACAAGGGAGGGCATGAACCCTCTTAGGAGTCCGACGCTTGTTTCAGATTCCATTGACTCATCACTCCATGATGTGATCGCACCAACAGCCTCTTTCATTGCTTCTACCCTTATTCTCATCTTCATGAGTTGTACTCATTTTTCTTATTTTTCAGAATAATAATTACAAACATACGTTCTATGTGTTATAACTGGATATAGATCGGAGGTGAAAATCAAGTGCACAAAGTCTATCGGTTCCGTCTTTACCCGACACGAGAACAAGCGATTCTGATCCACAAAAGCATCGGTTGCAGCCGGTTTATATTTAACTATTTTCTAAGTATTCAAAGGGAATTGTATAGAAAAAAGAGCAAGATTCCGGGCTATCATGCTTGTTCTGCTCAACTTCCTGTACTCAAGAAAGAACTGGAGTGGTTGAAAGAAGTAGACGCTACTTCTCTTCAGACGACGTTGAAACAATTGGATGACGCATGGAAGCGATTCTTGAAGATCAAGAAGAAGCAGTTGAGAACATCCGAGTCGAAGAAAACCGAATCAGACTTCCCAAGCTCGGTTGGGTGAAGTTTGCGAAATCAAGAGAAGTCGAAGGCCGGATTCTTTCTGCAACGGTCCGGCGGTTCCGACAGGCAAATACTTTGTCTCCATTCTCTGTGAACGCATTGCGAGCCCCTATATACCTGTCGATAAAGATCAAGCTGTAGGGATTGATCTTGGGCTTAAGGATTTTGCAATTCTGTCGACAGGAGAGAAGGTGAAGGCACCGAAATATTTCCGAAAATATGAAAAAAGGTTAGCCAAATGGCAACGCGTGGAATCTAAAAGACAACCGGGAGGAAAAAACCGCAGGAAAGCTCGCCTGAAAGTCAATCGCATTCATGAAAAGATTGTGAATGCCCGTAGAGATTTTCTACATAAACTGTCCACTAAAATCATTCGTGAAAACCAAACGATTGTTTTAGAGGACTTGCAAGTAGAAAATATGGTTCAAAATCATCACTTGTCGAAATCGATCACGGATGCAAGCTGGTCAGAGTTTGTCAACCTGCTTGCCTATAAGGCTGAATGGTTTGGAAGACAGATCATCCAGGTAGGGAAACGATTCCCATCCAGCCAGCTGTGCTCCCATTGTGGCTTCCGAAATAAAGACGTCAAGCATCTCCATTTGCGCGAGTGGGGAGTGCCCCGGATGTGATTCCGGCCATGATCGGGATGTGAACGTGTCCATCAACATTCTGAAGGAAGGCTTAAGGATTCTTGCGGTTGGGACGACCGTGTAAGCTTGGTAAACTTCCTGTCACGAGTCAGGACGACCCAAGAATCCCCCACCTCTAAGCGTCTGCGTAGGTGGAGGGAGTGTTCAAAATCTTTTCAGCATAGAATTGTTTGAGTTTTTCATTCAATACATTGGAAAGTGAGAGGAAGAGACAAATGAAATCTTCTGGGCATATCATTGATGAAATCCGGCCTGGTGTGGCGGTGATCATATTTGATCATGATAAGCGGGTATTATTGCAAAAAAGATCGGATGTAGGACTTTGGGGGCTTCCTTCAGGACATGTGGAGCCTGGTGAAACGGTGAAAAATGCAGCAATTCGGGAAGTGTGGGAAGAAACCGGGCTTAAGGTCCGGATTCTGCGCCTGATTGGTGTTTATTCTGAGCCGGAATCGCAAGTTTTTCACTACCCGGACGGTAGAAATATCCATTTTGTTACTGTATATTTTCAAGCTGAAATCCTGGAAGGCCAACTTTCCAACCGATCACCGGAGACGATGGAAATCCGTTTTTTTCCTCCCGATGATTTACCGTGTAATATGATTCCCATGCATCCCAACTGGCTGGAAGATGCGTTAACTTTAACCGAACAAAGTTTTGTTCGCTAGTCTTAAATATGTTTCTTATCAAAGCCGGGAATTTGATCGCCTGGCTTTTTGAATGTCTTCTATTCTTTATTTGTCCCGTTTCCTTGCCTTTAACCTATGCCATCATAGAAAAAGTCTTGAATTATTAATGCAACTATCTCAACTATTGTTAATTAATAAAGGTAATAGCAGACCGGCCCGGGTTGAAATTATTTCCCAGGGAATCCAAAAAGAAGAACAGGTATCTGCCTTTTCATGAAAAAACGGGATCTTTCTGAATGATCAGGAGATCCCGCAGATTCTTCATCTGGCAACCCCGTAGTAAAAATGTTGATGAGGAATCTTTCCGCTGACTGTTGTTTTACCCTTAATAATATGATAGTGTCTTCCGTCGGGCAAGTGGATCGGGGGACTTGTTACTCCTGAGAAATGGTGGACATGCCCGGCGTCAAAGGTAGTGGTACCTCTGTATTTATGAACATGTCTTTTCAAGCTTGGCGCCGACTCCGTTTTTCCGGAAAGAAAGTGCATATGACCGACATCGATGGAAGTAGCCCCTTTGTACTTATGACGATGATGTTTGTGGCGAGACTTATGATCCATCAAAACGATGTCATACGTGTGTTTATGCGCAGGAGGGTTACTTTTTTTCAAACCAAAGCCCCCTTTCTTCAGGTTGTACAGTTATTCATATGTGAATTAAGTTTCAATGGAAACGGACAAGTGACGAACCTGGTTTGGAATCACAGGCCTATTTCTGACAGGCCTGCCGGGGAGTACTGCCTGGCTTGACACTGGTGAAGTAAGGAGCATAGATTTAAAAATGAAGAGATTATCATAAAGCAAATAAAATGAAAAATTATCAATATTATGATATAATAGGAATGAAAAAATTTATTTATTTAAATAAATCATACAGGTAATCGAAATCTGCCATTTAAAAATCAACGAAAGACAATTGTTTTGTTTCATAAACGGGTTTATTGATGAAAGGAGTTGGTATTATGGCACATCGTCAATGGCTTATTGCTTTAGACGATGGACATTAGCATGGAATGAATACACCCGGTAAACGTACTCCGCCGATCCCGCAGTTAGGGGGAAGAGTGATAAAGGAAAATGAATTTAACAGGGCGGTAGTTAAATATTTAGATCAGGAGCTAAAACGCTGTGGTTTCCGTACCTTGCTCGTAGCACCGACAGATCAGGATACTCCTCTTGCTGACCGTACAAACCTGGCCAATTCAAAAGGGGCCGATCTGTATGTTTCGTGCCATTATAATGCCGGGGGCGGAGAGGGTGTTGAGTGCTACCATTACCCGGGAAGCAGTAAAGGATCAAGGGCTGCCAACTTGATTCACAAATATGTAATCCAGGGGACAAAACAGCGAAACAGGGGGGTAAAATCAGCCAATTTCCATGTATTGCGTGAGACAAAGATGCCGGCGGTATTAATTGAATACGGCTTTATGGATGATCCAAGATTGGAAGAAGCTAAGCGGATGATTGACCCCGCATTTCAGAAAGAATGCGCTGTTGAAACGGCGAAAGGGGTTTGTGAATACTTTGGGGTGAAGTATGTGCCCGAACAACCGCCTGCTCCCAAGCCAATGTATCGGGTAACAGTGGACGGGAAACCGGTGATTGACACTGCTTACGAGGGGAAAATCCTTGATGCCGTTTCCGATGCGATCAAAAAAGGGGCAAAGGAGATCATGATTAAACCAAGAGAGTAGCTATATGATCCCCTTTAAACAGACAGCAAAACGCAGATGAGTTGCTGTTTGCTTAAAGGGATTTTTTTCTGGTGAAATTCATAAAATCAGTCACCCGGAAAACTTTTGGGTGACTGATTTTATAATAGAGTGATTCAGAATGACTTCACCCTTGGTGGCTCTTGCGAATTGCATTCAACCATTTGAGTGGTTCCCATTGTACAAATCGTACTTTCAAAAGGTACAAGCGGAAAACCCGGCCGGGCCAGGAGCTGCATTTGCTGTCGGGGCAATATCAATGGAGAATGTTCCATCCGGGTATTTGCTGAGCCTGTTCTTCCGAATAAAGTGATCTGTACACGTACACCACCTGCCGGCTGGCAAGTTTCGTCCAGTACGGTACCGGGATATGGTTATAAATTGTCCATTTTTGATAATTTATTTTCTTACTACATTGATCGTAACGGCTCATATCGTATGTCTCTGAAAATAGGTGGGATAAAAAAACATAGGGATGCTATTTTATTGGGATGAGTAAGTTATTCAATTTGAGAAACTAGTATAATAAAGAAAGATCAACTATTTTTTTCACGCCCAGGTTACATTCTTTCAGTCTTCACAGTATGATAGCCGGAGGAGGGTGCTCTTTGAAAAAATTAATCAACGATCCTGAAAAGGTCGTACATGAGATGCTTGAGGGAATGGTACTTGCTCATCTGAACTTATTAAAGCGGTTACAGGGGACCACTGTGCTTGTTCGCAACGAGACTCCTGCACGGGCAAAAGTTGCCCTGGTGAGCGGGGGAGGAAGCGGTCATGAACCTTCTCATGCAGGGTTTGTGGGAAAAGGGATGCTGGACGGAGCAGTTGCCGGTGAAGTGTTTACATCACCGACACCGGACCAGGTTTTTGAAGCGATTAAGGCAGTGGACCGTGGACAGGGCGTTTTACTTATCATAAAAAATTACTCAGGCGATATCATGAACTTTGAAATGGCTGCTGAATTGGCAGAGGCAGAAGGAATTTCCGTCAAACAAGTGGTCGTGAATGATGATGCAGCTGTAGAGGACAGCACTTATACAACCGGGCGCAGGGGGATTGCCGGGACAGTCTTTGTTCACAAAATAGCCGGTGCTCTTGCTGAGCAGGGGGCTTCTTTAGAGGATGTGCACAGGGTTGCCTCCAAAGTGATCAACAATGTGAGAAGCATGGGAATGGCACTCAGTCCCTGTACGGTTCCCGCAGCGGGAAAGCCGGGCTTTGAGATCGGTGAAAATGAGATGGAAATCGGAATGGGTATCCACGGAGAGCCTGGTATTCAAAGGGCTGAGATGGCGTCCGCAGATGAGATTGCCGTAACCCTGGTCTCACATATTCTCGATGATCTGAAGCTGGCTTCAGGTGACAGAGTAGCAGTCATGATCAACGGACTTGGTGCCACCCCATTGATGGAATTGTATATCATTAACAAAAAAGTAGCTGAAATATTAAATGAGAAGGAGATCCGCGTTCATGATACTTTTGTTGGTGAATACATGACTTCTCTGGAAATGGCAGGTTGCTCTGTGACTCTGTTAAAATTGGATGACGAATTAACAGAGTTATTAGAAGCTCCGGCTCATACGGTTGCCTGGAAGAAGGAATAAGGGGGATCAAATGTGGGAATTGATGTACAGGACTTTGCTCAATGGATGCTGAAAGCGAATCACACCATCCAGGCAAATAAAGATTACTTGTCAGAGCTGGATCGAGCTATTGGTGATGGTGATCACGGCATCAATATGGCGCGCGGATTTGCGGAGGTGCAAAACAAGATTTCCCGGGAGTTGAATCAGGATATTGGGGCTTTGTGCCAGAATATCGCGATGACATTGCTTTCCAAAGTCGGAGGAGCATCCGGTCCGCTTTATGGTACCGCTTTTATAAAAATGGCATCTGTGTTTAAAGGGAAAGAAAAGGTTTCGCTGGACGAATTTTCAAAAGCATTACATGAAGCAGTTAACGGCATCAAAATGAGGGGCAAAGCGGCACCCGGAGAGAAGACTCTGTTAGATGTATGGGAACCGGTTTCATCCTATGTAGCTGAATATGTTGCAGATCTATCCTGGCAAAGTTTAAAATCTTTTGCTTATCAACAGATGGAAAACACCAGGCCATTAGAAGCTAAAAAAGGGCGTGCTTCCTATCTTGGCCCGAGATCGGCCGGGCACCTGGATCCCGGAGCGGTATCCTCCTATTATCTGTTTGAAGCCCTTTGCCTGACAATGTTAAAAGGGGAAAAAGGAACATGAGTTATGTAGGGATTGTACTGGTTTCCCACAGCAGGGTTCTGGTTGAGGGACTGCGGGAATTTTTACGGCAGGTCCAATCGGAGGTGCCGATTGCTGTCGCTGGTGGAACGGATGAAGATGAGCTGGGTACCAGCGCTGTGAGAATCAAGGAAGCGATTGAATCTGTCTGTACGGACAGAGGGGTTGTGGTGCTCTTTGACATTGGCAGTGCGCTCATGAATACGGAAATGGCGATCGAGTGGCTGGAACAGAATAAAAAGGTAAAGATTGCCGATGCCCCCCTGGTTGAAGGAAGCTATGCAGCAGTCGTAGAATCCGGATGCGGCAGTGGTCTGGATAAAGTCCTGAATTCGGCGGAAAAGGCTAAAACACTGGTAAAATTGCTGTAATAGAGGAAGGGACTTTTAGCCCATCCGGGCTGGATAAGCTAAATGCGGCGGCCATGTTCATCAATATTCGCATCTTTAAAAACCGGTCTCTTAAATCGGAGGCCGGCTTTTTATTTTTCGTAAACCGAAAAAATATAGTTGCAATTCGATTGGATTTCGATTATTATTACTTGAAATAATAAAAATATCGAATCAATCTAATGCAAATAAGGTGTTATTTCGTTTTTTTTAACAAATTATAATACGATATTAGGAGGCTTGCATGAAATTAGAAAAGAATTGTATCGATTCTCAAGAGTTAAGTGGAATGGACCGCGAGATTGCATTGATGTTACAGAAAAATGCCCGTATGCCTTTTACCAGAATTGCCGAAATATTAGGTGTTTCTGAGCGCACCATTCGTATGCGGGTAGCGCAAATGCAAGAAAGCGGAATATTAAGTTTAGTCGGAGTAATTAATCCAATCAAAGTAGGCTTAAATGTCCAAACTTTTGTTCTTTTAGCGGCTGAACAGCATTCTTTGGAGGAGGTGGTGGCACAGTTAAAGGAAATGGATGAAGTCCGTTTTGTGGTATTGATCACGGGGGAGTATCAAATTTTTGCAGAAGTGATGACCCGAAGTTATGAAGATCTTTCCCAGTGGATCATTCAAAAACTAAACAAGATCGAAGGCATTCAAAAGACAAATGTAATGCCAGTATTAAAAAAGATGAAAAGCAGCTACAACTTTGTAAAATAACGTCCGTGAATAAGGAGGGATTGAATGGCCGGGCTAATCTTTCGCAGACTTTTACAGCTTATTCCCTTACTATTGGGAATTTCCTTTATCCTCTTTATTTCTCTGCATCTTGCGCCCGGTGATCCTGCCAGTATCATTGCGGGACCGACTGCAACGAAAGAGGAAATTGCGGCGATCCGGGCGGATTTAGGGTTGAATGATCCTATATTGACGCAATATTTCCGCTATATTAACGACGTTTTGCACGGAGATCTGGGGTATTCGTACCAAACCAGGCAGTCGGTAGCGGAAGCGATTATGATTCGGTTTCCCAACACTGTGAATCTGGCCATCGCCAGTATTGTAGTGGCGACAGTAATCGGGGTCGGGACAGGAATCATTTCCGCGATCAGGCAAAATTCATCTCTGGACATGTTAAGTACAGTCGGTGCACTCGCCGGGATTTCTATTCCGAATTTTTGGCTGGGAAGTATGCTGATTTTGGTTTTTTCCGTCTATCTGCAATGGTTTCCTGTGGCGGGCTTGACGGCGGCACCGTGGACGGTTCAAGGAATCAAAGAGTTGATTCTGCCGGCGATCACCCTGGGCACGGGGTCGGCTGCGCTGATTGCCAGAATGACACGTTCCGCCATGCTGGAAGTGATCCGTCAGGACTATATTCGGACTGCAAGAGCCAAAGGAGTCAAAGAGAGAAGTGTTATTTTGCTCCACTGTATGCGTAATGCATTAATTCCTGTGATTACGGTCATTGGCTTAAATTTTGGCTTCTTGCTCGGGGGGACGATTATCACCGAACAGGTCTTTGCCATTAACGGTGTGGGAAGATTGATGGTTCAGGCGATTGCTGCCAGGGACTATACGATGGTACAGGGGTCGGTTCTCTTAGTAGCCACTCTGTTTGTTCTGGTCAATCTCCTTGTCGACATCTTATACGCAATTGTAGATCCGCGCATTCGATATGAATAAAGAAGGGAGGGATCGGCATGGCAAACAACTCATCTGTTTCTTTAGATTCAACACCTGTACCCGAAAATAAAGAGGGGGGCAAGCGCTTCAAAGAAATAGGCAAGCGTCTGATTCAGAATCGACTGGCTTGTCTGGGATTGGTGATTATCGGTTTGCAAATCTTTATGGCCTTATTTGCACCTCTGCTTACTTCGTATGATCCAACTGCACAGGAGCTTTCTGTAAAAGAGTTGCCGCCGGGGACGGAGGGGCACTGGCTGGGGACGGATGAATATGGACGGGATATGTGGAGCCGGATTATCTATGGTTCCCGTATTTCATTGATCGTAGGGATTTCCTCAGTCATTTTGGGATTGGTCGGAGGGGTTGTCATCGGGCTGTTAGCTGGTTATTACCGTTGGTTGGATGGCCTGTTAATGAGATTGATGGATATCATGTTTTCTTTTCCGGGGATCTTACTGGCGATGTTAGTGATCGCCATGCTGGGAACAAGCCTGGTCAACGTTGTGATCGCCATCAGTATTTGGTCCATTCCTTCCTGTGCCCGTGTGGTGAGGGGAAGTGTGATGTCACTCAAAAACCAGGATTTTGTGACAGCCCTGCGCGCGCTTGGGGCGAGTGACGGGCGAATTTTGTTTAAACATATTTTGCCGAACTGTACTGCACCCATCATCGTCTTTGCAACGATGAGAATGGCTACGGCGATCCTCTCTACCTCATCCTTAAGCTTTCTTGGATTAGGAGCCCAGCCGCCGACACCGGAGTGGGGGGCGATGATCGCTTCAGGGAAAGATTTTATGTGGACTTCTCCCCATATGACCATTATTCCCGGTATTGCGATCATGTTGGTTGTTTTTGCCTTTAATGTTGTCGGGGACGGATTGCGTGATGCTTTGGATCCCAAGATGACAGAACATTAAATGATGTGAGGAGAGATGATAAATGGTAAGGAGAAAGGGCTTTAAACTGTTGGTTACTTTTTGCTCAATCGTCGCTTTGCTGGCAGCAGGATGTACTCCTGCTCAACCCGGCGCTTCAAATCAGAAACTGGTTTATGCATCCACCGCCGATGTGGTGGGGCTGTCTCCTATTATGACCAATGATACTCCCTCTGCAAATGCGATTAACCAAATTTACGAAACTCTGGTGGTCCGTGATCCCAAAACAATGGAAATCAAGCCGAAGCTGGCTGAGTCTTATGAAAATCCCGACCCGAACACATGGGTGTTTAAACTGCGGAAAGGCGTTACATTTCACGACGGGACTCCTTTCAATGCAGAAGCTGTGAAATACACTTTTGATAAATTGCGTGACCCTAAAACTGCTGCTCCTCGAGGTTCATTACTGAAACCCATTGATCAGATTGAAGTGAAAGACGAGCATACCGTTGTGATTAAAACCAAAGAACCGTATGGAGCGATGTTGGCGGCTTTGGCCCATACCAATGCCTCGATTGTCAGTCCGACTGCGGACAAAAAAGGCGACCTGATGAAAAAACCGGTGGGAACGGGGCCGTATAAGCTGAAAGAATGGGTGCAGGGAGATCATTTAATTTTGGAAGCTAACGATAAATATTGGGATGGAACAGCAAAGGTGAAAGAAGTAGAGTTCCGTGTTGTTCCCGAATTATCAACCGCTATTTCAATGCTGGAAACAAACCAGGTACAAATGGTTGACAATTTACAGCCGGAGCAGTTGGAACGGTTAAAAAGAAACAAAAATATTTCAATCGTGACCAATGAGGGAACCCCGGTTTACTATCTCGGCTTTAACATGAAAAAAGCGCCGACCAATAACCCGACTCTTCGCCAGGGAGTGGCCCATGCGATCAATCAGGATGAAATTGTGGATATGATGAAGGGATTGGCGCAACCGTCCAAAGGGCTTATTGGGCCCAAAGTATTTGGATACAAACCGGAGATCGAAAAAGAAGCTTATCCCTATGATTTACAAAAAGCAAAGGAATTGATCAAACAAGCGGGGTTGGAGGGCAAAACCCTTACAATCACTTCTTCCAACACCGGAAATTATCCCAAGCTGGCCGAATTGGTCCAGGGTCAATTGAAAAAGGCTGGGTTAGATGTGAAGATTCAGACTTTAGAATGGGGTACCTATCTGGATACGACCCGACAGGGACAGTTTGAATTAGTGATTGGTGCATGGACAAACAGTACGGGAGACGGAAGTGAACTGTTCTATCCAAACTTGCACTCCGATAACATCGGGACATCCAACCGGACACAGACGGCTATTCCGGAGGCTGATCAACTGATTCAACTGTCCCGCACTACAACAGATAAGCAAAAACGACTTGAAGCCCTTCATCAAGCAAACCAACTGCTGGTGAAACAAGCCCCATGGGTGACACTGCACCACGGAGTGGTTGTAACTGCCACGGCAAATAATGTAAAAGGTCTGGAAGTCGATCCAACGGGACAATGGTACCTGAAGGACGTCTCCTTTAAGTAGGGGGGATTGGATGCAAAACTCACTGATCGATGTACAAAACTTACGAGTTTCTTTCTTGGACGCAGGGACTGAAATCCCTGTTGTCCAGGAAGTTTCATTTTCTGTAAAGCCGGGGGAAGTCCTGTGTATTGTCGGTGAATCGGGTTGTGGAAAAAGTTTGACCTCCCTGTCAATGATGGGGCTGCTGCCTTCATCAGCCCGTACATCCGGCGAGATCAAGTTTAACGGAGCCAATCTTCTGAAATTGGATCAGGAAGAGTTGCGAAAAATCCGCGGGAATCAGATCTCGATGATTTTTCAGGAGCCGATGACCTCGCTTAATCCCGTGTTTACGGTTGGTTTTCAGTTGATGGAGCCTCTGCTGATCCACCGCCGCTGTTCAAAAAAAGAGGCTTACCAAGAAGCGATTCAACTGCTTGCACAGGTGGGAATCTCTGATCCGCAAAAGCGGATGGAACAGTATCCCCATGAGTTAAGTGGCGGGATGCGCCAGCGGGTGATGATTGCCATGGCGCTGGCCTGCCAGCCCAAATTATTGATTGCTGATGAGCCCACAACCGCTCTCGATGTGACCATTCAAGCGCAGATTTTGGATTTGATTCTGAAATTGAGGGATGATACGGGAATGGGAGTGATTTTAATCACGCACGATATGGGCGTGGTGGCGGAAACGGCAGACCGGGTACTGGTGATGTATGCGGGAAAAGCAGTGGAGGAGGGGGATGTTGAAACTCTTTTCAATCATCCAAAGCATCCTTACACGCGGGGACTGTTGCGCTCTGTACCCAATGTGGATGAAGAGGAGTATCAGTTGGAATCGATCCCGGGCAGCCTGCCCAAGCCGGGCTCCATTCGCCAGGGATGCCCTTTTCACCCCCGTTGTTCAGAAGCGATGGACCGATGCGTGACCGAGTTTCCAGGGGAGTTTGTCTATGAAAAAGGACACATGGTTCGTTGCTGGCTCGGGGAAAAGGAGGTTGGATGCAGCCATGAGTGATACAGCGCTTCTTCAATTAGAGAATATCAAGAAATATTATCCTGTCCGCAGTGGTTGGCTGAGGAGGGTAACCGGGCAGGTAAAAGCGGTTGATGGGATCTCTTTGCGACTGTACCCGGGTGAAACCTTTGGAGTGGTAGGTGAATCCGGCTGCGGAAAATCTACCTTGGGCCGAACCTTACTCCGCTTGGAAAATCCGACAGACGGGAAGCTGATATTCGATGGACAGGATATTGCCTCTCTTCCGGCTCGATCCCTCAAACCTATTCGCAAAAAAATGCAGATGATTTTCCAGGATCCTTTTGCATCTTTGAATCCCCGCCAAACAGTCGGTTCCGCACTGGAGGAACCGCTCATCATTCACCAAACAGGTTTGAAACACAGGGAACGAAGAGAGAAAGTGTTGCAGTACCTGCTAGAAGTGGGACTTGGAGCAGAACATTATGACCGTTTGCCCCATGAGTTCAGCGGCGGCCAAAGGCAACGGATCGGGATTGCCCGGGCATTGGTTTTAAACCCTTCACTGATTGTGTGCGACGAGCCTGTCTCAGCACTTGATGTTTCCATTCAAGCCCAGGTATTGCGGTTATTGCGTTCGTTGCAGGAAAAGCACGGCTTGACTTACTTTTTTATCTCCCACGATCTGGGAGTCGTCCGCCACTTGTGTAACCGGGTGTTAATTATGTATTTGGGTCAATCGATGGAATTGGCACCGGTGAAAACGTTGTTTAAAGAAGCGCAGCATCCGTATACCCTGGCTCTTTTATCTGCTGTTCCCCGGCCCATCCCCGGACGGAAAAGGAAACGCATCTTATTGAAAGGTGATTTACCCAGTCCGGCAGATCCCCCGGCAGGATGCCCGTTTCATACTCGTTGCCCGGAAGCAAAGGCGGTATGTAGAGAGGTTAAGCCTGATTGGAAAGAACTGGCGCCGGATCATTGGATTGCTTGTCATGCAAGATAGACTTTGATTCCTGAATGGGAACGGGGATGTTGTTTTATGAAACAAATTTACCAAATTTTTCTTGCTTTTTTTCGGGCAGGAATGCTTGGTTATGGAGGAGGCCCCTCTTCCATCCCGTTGATTCACCGGGAAGTGGTCACCCGGTTTGGTTGGATGGATGATGAAGAATTTAGTGATATTCTGGCGATCGGAAATACTTTACCCGGTCCGATCGCCACAAAAATGGCAGGGTATATCGGCTACCGGGTCGCCGGTGTGGCAGGATGTCTCACAGGTTTATGTGCCATGGTACTGCCAACTGTTATATTGATGATCGCTCTGCTGGGAATATTCGCAGCCTATAGAAACTCCCCTCGCTTTGAGGGGATCACTCATGCCGTCAGTCCGGTAGTCGCAGTGATGCTCGCTGTCCTTGCTTACTCCTTTTTTAAAAAAGCCTGGTCAAACCATTATAAATGGTTAACCGTTTTCATCAGTGCGGCGAGTACGGTGGCCATCGTATTGCTGGACATTCATCCGGCGGTAGTCATAGGGATATTGTTGATTTCCACCCTTTTGATTAAGGAGAAAAAAATGCTTCCTTCTCAAAAGAACTTGGCGAAAAGAGAGGGAGATAAAAGATGATTTACTGGAAATTGTTCTGGGCCTTTTTTATCCCCGGGATCGTGGGTTACGGAGGAGGACCGGCAGCCATCCCCCTCATTCAGCATGAAGTGGTCAATCATTATCATTGGTTGACTCAAGATCAATTTAAAGATCTGTTAGCCCTTGGGAATACCCTGCCAGGTCCGATCGCCACCAAGATGGCAGGATATGTCGGCTATGAAATCGCCGGCCCCCTGGGAGCCATTGTGGCTTTGTTTGCGACTGTTGGCCCTTCTTTGCTGGCCATGATTTTTTTGTTGGCTCTTTTGTACCGGTACAGGCGTTCTCCCAAAGTGGAACGGATGACCATGATGATTCGGCCTGTTGTTGGAATTTTATTAGCGTTGATGGCTTTCGATTTTTTTGATAGTTCTCTTGAGGATATCGGTTTTATTCAAACGTTTTTCCTCTCTCTGGCAAGTCTCTTGCTGATGGAAAAGTGGAATGTTCATCCTGCCTGGGTGATTGCGGGCTCGCTTGTTTACGGATTCTTTTTTCTGGCGTAGAGGCATCTTACACTTTAAAGATCAGGAGGCCTATGTATGAAGTTTAATTCTTTGCATATACCCTATCCCTCACAGCGAATGACGGTATACTCCCAAAATGGAATGGTGGCAACCTCTCAGCCGTTGGCCGCCCAGGCCGGTTTAGAAATACTGAAAAGAGGGGGGAATGCCATCGACGCGGCCGTTGCCACTGCAGCCGCTCTGACAGTGTTGGAACCCACATCCAACGGGATAGGAGGAGATGCTTTTGCTCTGGTATGGCATGAGGGCCGTTTGCACGGATTAAATTCCAGCGGCCCGTCCCCGAAAAAAATCTCCCTGGAGGAACTGGCCCGCAAAGGGGTTAAAGAAATGCCCAAGTTCGGGTGGCTGCCTGTAACAGTTCCGGGCGCCCCGGCAGCCTGGGCAGAATTGTCCGGGAAGTTTGGGAAATTGCCGTTGTCTGACGTATTGCAACCTGCGATCGAATATGCTGAACAAGGCTATCCGCTTTCACCGATTCTCAGTAAATATTGGGGAAGAGCGGTTCAAATCTTTCAAGAAGTGTTAAAAGGCCCTGAATTTGAATACTGGTTTCATACATTCGCTCCGAAAGGGCGGGCGCCCCGTGCGGGGGAGGTATGGCGTTCACAGGACCATGCCAATACCTTAAAATTGATTGCTGAAACGAAAGCTTCCTCATTTTATCAGGGAGAACTGGCGGAGAAAATCGTCCATTTTTCCCAAAAATACGGCGGATATCTCTCACAGGAGGATCTGGAGTCCTATCAGCCGGAGTGGGTGGAACCCATTAAGGTCAACTACCGGGGATATGATGTTTGGGAAATTCCGCCCAATGGACAGGGACTGGTTACCCTGATGGCTCTCAATATCCTGAAAGGGTTTGATCTGTTCGAGAAAGAGAGTGCCAGAACTTATCATTTACAGATGGAGGCTTTAAAGCTCGCTTTTGTTGATGGCCTGAAGTATATTACCGACCCGGACCGTATGAAAGTAAAAGTGGAAGAGTTATTATCTGAATCGTACGCTGAACAGCGGCGGAAACAAATCGGCGAACGGGCGATTTTGCCACAGGCCGGGAAGCCGTATACAGGAGGGACCGTTTATCTGGCTGCGGCTGATGGCGAAGGGAATATGGTTTCGTTTATTCAAAGCAACTACATGGGCTTTGGATCGGGACTGGTTGTTCCGGAAACAGGCATCAGCCTGCAAAACAGAGGCCACACTTTTTCATTGGATCCTGATCATGCCAACTGTTTAGCACCTGGAAAGCGAACTTATCATACAATTATCCCCGGCTTTGTCACCAAAGGGGATCAAGCCGTCGGTCCCTTTGGTGTCATGGGTGGGTTCATGCAGCCGCAGGGCCATTTACAAGTAATTGTCAATGCCATCGATTTTGCCATGAATCCCCAGTCTGCCTTAGATGCTCCCCGTTGGCAATGGAAAGAAGGAAAAATTGTTGAAGTGGAAAGAAGTGTGCCTGATCATATCGTCCAGGACCTTCTCGCACGCGGACACGATATCCGGATTGCGCCTGACTCAGGAGGATTTGGCCGTGGGCAGATTATCTGGAGAAATCAAGACGGAGTTCTGGCAGGTGGGACAGAACCCCGGACAGACGGAGCTGTGGCGGCCTGGTAGAGGGAATCTGGCATTCAAAGAAAGAAGCTCTAATTTTCCCATATAAACCGTGGTTAAAAAATTGTTTGAGGAACGAGCCCAATCTGTGACTGCAGGCTCGTTTTTTGTTAGACACATATGAAATTAGGTGAATATCTAATTTAAAAGTTTTTTTCGAGGTTGAAAAAGGTTGTTTATTTCTCATTTTGCCGTTCTGCAGGAAGCTCGATCACAAAACATGCACCACCTGGTTGACGATTGAAAGCGTCTATTTTTCCCTGGTGTGCTTCGACGATTCTTTTGGCAATCGCCAATCCTAAACCCGCACCGCCAGTGTTCCGGTTTCGGGAAGATTCTGCCCGATAGAGCGGCGAGAAAAGATAAGGCAGATCCTGGGAGGTAAATCCGGGACCGTTGTCCGAGATGATCATCTGCACAGAATTTTCATCTTTATAATGACAGCCGACCTCAATATGGGAAGAGGTGAAGCGAAGGGCATTATCCAACAAATTGTTAATTGCTCTGGCGAGTAAATGTGAATCACCCGGAATCATACAATGATCAACAACATGTCGAAATGAAACGGAAATATTCTTTTTCCTGGCAAGCGGGTCAAAACCCTCAAGAGCTGTCCGAATGAGATCAACCAGATCAGTGGTTTGTAACTCAGGGGATTGCTCCAGATGTTCTAACTTGGAATAGGTAAATAAATCATTGACCAATTGATCAAGAGTGTTCGCCTTTTCCTGGCAAACTTGTACATAGTGCTTAACCTTTTCCGGAGTAGAGGCAATTCCCGTTTGAATCCCTTCAAGATATCCCCTGATGGAAAACAGGGGGGTTCTAAGATCATGAATCATAGAGGCAATAAACATTTTTCTTTCCTGTTCAATTATAGCCTGTCGTTCAATCGAAGCATGTAACGCCTTTTTCATGGCTGTAAATGCTTCCAGCACCTGGGCTACTTCTTTGATATGGGTGCCGGGAAGATGAAATTGCAGATTGTTCCTGGAAACCATCCTGGCCGCTTTCCCCAGACTGGCCAATGGTTTCAATATAGACTGATTTATAAACCACAGACAGGTGAGCAGCATGATAATAAAAGTAACCAACCAGCTAATAACCGGGCTGAATTTTGCGAAAGAGAGCAGTATTTCTTGAGTTGCACTTGTTCTTTGATCGTTGTTTGTACGTGCTCTTAGTTGATAGCTGATATAAGCGGTTCCTCTCCATTGCTGATCCTGATAGACGGGATACTCTTCAAAAAGATTTGTTTGAACCTTTTGCTGTTCGTTGTGGTGCCGGTTGGCAAATACCAGCTGCCCTTTCGGATCCAACAACCGGATCTGAACTTTCATTTGTTCCAGTTTACTTGTAACCGTTTTTTGCCAGGATGGATCTGACCATTTCATTGGTTGGTTTAAAATATTTTGGTTGATCCATGTTTGATCTGCCTCCATTTGTTTGTTGAGTTGAGTGACGGCTTCATCTGTATCGTCAAAGAAGGAGACAAGGACAAAAACTTCCCCATAGGTGATACATGTCGGTACTATAAAAATTAATGGTAAGCCAATCCATACAAACCAAGTGCGAATGGAAAACTTTTTTTTCATCATGTATGACCACCGGCAAATTTGTAGCCAATTCCCCAAACCGTCTGAATCCAACGGGGCTTCGCTGGGTTTTCTTCTATTTTTTCACGGATCCGGGCAATATGAACCCGCACGGTATGCAGGTCTCCATATTCTTCTCGCCACACCTGATCGTAAAGCTGTTGCAGGGTGAATACCTGTCTCGGGTTTTCAACCAAAAATCGCAATAGTTCAAATTCCTTGGCAGTTAAAGGAATTTGCTGTTGTCTTACCGAGACTTCATGGGAAGACAAATCTACAAGTAGATCACCAAAACGGAGGGGGGCCGGTTTTCGTAGCCGCGTCTCTTTCCGGGTACGGCGCAAAACCGCTTTGATGCGGGCGACAATTTCCCCAGGGGTTGCTGATTTGACGATATAATCGTCCCCTCCGAGACTTAAGCCCCTGATTTTATCTGTATCTTCCTGCCGGGCGCTCAAGAAAAGGATTGGTACATCACTATTCTGCCGAATTTCCCGGCAAGTGTCGAATCCTGATTGCTTCGGCATCATGACATCAAGCAACAGGCAATCAATCTGCAGCTCCTGTAGCATTTTGACAGCTTCTTTTCCATCATGCGCTGTGATCACCTGAAATTCTTCCGCTTCTAAAAAATCCCGGATCAATTCCACAATTTCTATCTCATCATCCACGATAAGAACCGTTGCTTGTTTCATTTCGTTCCCTCCCATTACGATTCCA
The DNA here is from genome assembly GCF_016055185.1 of Paenactinomyces guangxiensis. Lineage (GTDB taxonomy): Bacteria > Bacillota > Bacilli > Thermoactinomycetales > Thermoactinomycetaceae > Paenactinomyces > Paenactinomyces guangxiensis. The sequence goes on along the minus strand of NZ_JAECVR010000009.1, from coordinate 19,627 downwards.
TTATGGCAAATATAACGGCAAATCTGCCAGTGATTGAAAAACAGTTGATGTTTTGTTTATAAATCTGCGATAAGAAGTTGATCATTGCCATTTATAATCAAAATCCAATCGGATGAGAAGGGAAGAGGTGATTGATGAATGAAGGGATTATTTGCGCTTGCCTGGCGATTTTTTCGTGTTCGCAGGGGCAGAGCCATTTTTTCTGTGCTGGGCGTCTCTCTCAGTATAATGCTGCTAACAGTTTCCCAGATTTTAATGGTTTCCATTGAAAATTCAGTTGAGGAACAAGTTAAGCAAAAATATGGGGAAGATGATCTCAGAGTGGGTTATCAAACATCAAAGTTGGGTTTGAGCGATGCTGAGGTAGGTCGGATCATGCAACTGACAGGGGTGAAAAGGGCAGACCAAGTCTTATATCCCTATATCGGTCAACAGCAGAACCTCCCTGAGATCATGGACCAACCCCTGTACGTAGGGATTAACCCTTCGATGCTCGCTACCATTCATGAAAAAATTGTTCAGGGCCGTTTCCCAAAACAGGGAGAAGTGGCTTTTTATGAAGATGATTTAAAAGCGAAGCATTTGCAGGTGGGAAGTGTGATCGAAATGCCATTTCCTCCGTACGGAAAGAAAAAAGTAAGGATTTCCGGAGCGCTTAAACGAAAAGAAAAAGCAGGTCCTACAGCCGTCTTCGACTTGCAATGGCTCCGGCAAGCGACTGGTAAGCAAGGAAAAACAACTGTTCTGTTTATCAGTTTGTACCGTCCCGAACAAAAAGAAGAAGTAGTGAAAGAATTGAAGAAGATCCTTCCCGACGCGGAGATTAATAAGCGTAGTTTTATGGATCAAGAGCGGGAAAATCTCTCCGGGATTCGCCCTATCGTTCAGGGAATCGCAATTACCGTTATCATTGCAGGTTCATTTATTGTGGTCAGTACGCTGCAAATGTCGATGCGGGAACGGCAGAGAGATTTGGCAACGCTGCGATTAATCGGAGCAAAAAGAAACCAACTTGGAAAAATCGTTCTGATCGAGTCTTTATTGATTGCCGGTTTAGCCACTGCTGCCGGAATCTTAGGCGGTATTGCTGCTGCTTATGGCTTACAGGGGATCACAGAAAATATCATTGGTGTCAAGCATGTTGGGATTGCAATCCCCTGGGGAAAAGTTGCCCTGTATGGATTGGGAGCCAATTTTTTCATCCTGCTGACGGGATTGATTCCAGCCTTTACAGCGAGCCGGTTATCCCCGGTCGAAGCGTTTCGGCAAGAAGTGAAAGTGGAGCCCGGGCCGGGAAAGTGGAAAAAGTGGAGTATTTTTTGGTTGCTCCTTTCCTGTTTGGTTTGTTCAACTCTGACTTATTTGTTTAAAGCCCCTGAAATTGTTTATGTAGTTGTCGGACTGGGGTTTGCACTGGTGCTCATGATGGGGTTGCCTATTTTATTGCAATGGACAGTACAACTGGTCGGCATCGTATTAAAACCCTTTTTCAGATCTGAAGGCTTATTGGCCGGCCGCAACGCGTTAAGGCAGATGGGGAGAAGCAGACAAATTGCTGCTATTTTCATGTTAGCGGTGATGATCGGTTGTATCGGAACCATGGTGTTGACATCGGTCTTGATCCAGGCTGAAAAAGATCACAAGAAAGACTATCCGGTTGACTATGTTATTCATGCAGCGGGTGCAAGTAACTATTATCATCCGGGTGGACTCAACCCCCGGTTGTTAAGTGAGTTGAAACAAATTCCGGGCATCAAAACGGCTGCTCTTCACACCAGGGTACACGTGATCACACTCAATTTAAAAAAATCTGATCCTAACTACCCGACATATCATTATTTCCATGGACAAAAACAGGCATCCATAGGGTTAAGCGGCTTACAGATGAATGACATAAATCAACTCACTCCCATCCCCCTGATTGAGGGTACATGGGATCAAAAAAAATTGCGGAGCGGTGGAGTGGTTATCACCAAAAAAACTTCTGAAACGTTTGGCTACCGGTTGGGAGATTCAATCAAAGTGATCCGGGATACAGAAAAAATTAAAATAAATGCAGATTTGGCTGAACAGAAACTGCCCAGAACCATTACTCTCAAAGTGGTGGGAATTATTAAAATTCTTCCGGTTAACACCAAAGACGAATTTGGTATGTATACAGATCCTGCTTTTATAGTCAGGAATTTTGGTGTTAATACACTGGAAAGTATTTACTATACCATTGAACGTCCTTCATTAAAAAAGTCTATTCAAAATCAAACCCAACTCTTATTACAAAATCCCAATTACTCAAACTCAATCTTGTATGACCGGGCCGAGGAGTGGAAAAAGGTGCAGCAGCAATTCAGGCAAAGATGGGCGCTGCTGTTGGCAGCAATCGCCATGATGACAGGACTGGCTTATTTCGGTTTAATGAACAGTATGGCAGGCGGATTAAGGGAACGTATCCGTGAATTTGCCATTCTGCGGGCGATCGGAAGCTCGCCGCGACAGGTTGTCCGATTAGCGGTCATCGAGGGAATGATGATTACCACAGCTGGCGGGCTGGTGGGTATCATTGCCGGGATTACGCTGGGATATCATCTTTTGGCAGGATTGGAGGCCAAAATATTTCCGTTTCCAACCGAATGGGTGTTGGGAAGTTTGATCCTAAGCCCGTTTATTGGGATTATTGCTTCACTGGGGCCTTCGCTTTGGATGGGCAAACAGGATTTGATCCGCACCTTGCAACACGGATAATCCGGAAAAATGATGAATGAAAAACAGCCGGAGGAAGGTATTTCTAGATCCAAATTATTATTTAAAACCTCTATCAGGATATAGAATAGTCTGGTACAAATAGTAATTATAACTGATTGAAGTGGTGGAAAGTGACATGAGAACTGTTTAGTATTATCGGCAGTGCCGCATTTGCAATCAGTGGTGCGCTAATTGTTTGCCTAAGGTTTACCGTCTGAGTTTCAAGTTTATCGGCGGCCTCTGGTCTGCAATCAAGTTCACCTGAAAAAGGAATATTTGTTCTAATAGAAAGTTTGGCAAAACACTTTAAAATCATCAATAATCACAAAAATACGAAAAATGGATTTCATACCGGGCTTCTGATCGGAAGAACCGGTCTAATTCAACCTTTTCGTATAAAATCTTAAAAAATGAAACACAGTAACAGGGGAGAGGCTGTCGGGGTGCAAGACTCAATCAAAAACCATTATTGCTCCGAGTACAACACATTTAATTGTATCCTATGTTCATTGAGACTCTACACGGCTGAAGCACCACAGGCACTCCCGATGGTCCCCATGGGATTCCTGGGTAGTTAACGCCCTCCATTCATTTCTGCTTTGGACAACTCTCAAGTTCAGGGCTGTCTTCCCATGCAGTTCTACAACTCATGTTGCATCTACCCGCATGGGCGAAACGCCTGTTACCAGCATTCTGGTCCCATATTTACTCACTCTCATGGGTTTACCCGGTCGGAGAGATTGATTCGCCACTGGAACCTCATACCATGACGTACAGGAACAAACCCACTACCAGTGGGATGATCATCGCTCATATGTTTGATTATCCACCAAATTGGTTGATCTTATTATCCCCAAAAGGGGGGATGCCGAGCAACGCTTTCTTTCATCCCACGATTCAAAACCGTGGGCTTACTGCCAGCTTTAACTGTAAAACCTGCTTTTTACCTTAAATAAAGGAAGAAAGTTTGCTTTTATCTTCTTCTTATGGGGATGCTAAAAGCAAAATGCAGAATGCCCTCCTCTTCAAAAAGGAGGGCAATGTTAAAACGATACTTGGTGGAATCGTAATATGGATAAAGTATTAATCTTAACGGAAAACGTTGGCGGGATTGGTCATTTTGGTGCGGCCTTATCACTGAAGAAAGGGCTAAATATGATAAATCCTGATCTTCATGTAGAAGTGGCCTGCGGACTCCCCTATGTAAGCAAGCAGCTGGCAGTTTTCTTGCGCAAAGTGTATCTCAATACATTGAAATATGCGCCGGCGCTATGGGGAATGGCTTACGCAAAAGAGAGCTATTTCAGTCAATTATTTTCCACCCCTGTCGGGAAAATGATCGGACACAAGCTAAAAGATTTCGTTGAACGAATCAATCCGCAAGTGATTGTCTGTACACATGCCTTTTGTATTGGTGCCTTAGCTTATGTGAGAGAGAGAACTCGCCGACCATTTCGTATAGGGGTGGCGATTACAGATTTTGATGTCAACGGATTTTGGGTACATCCGGAAGTTGATTTTTATCTGGTCGCCCACTCAGCATTGATCGAAAAAATAAACCGGAGATACCACATACCTGAGGGCAAGATTTTTTGCACCGGGATTCCCATTGATCCTGCTTTTTCTGTTTCCGGACGATCCAAGCATCTGTTGCGGATAAAATTGAACTTAGATCCTGACCGCTTTACCGTTCTGATTATGGGTGGTGGAATGGGGATGGGGCCTGTAGAAGAATGTATAAATATATTTCGTGAAAAAATGCCAGATATCCAGCTCATTGTGGTTACCGGGAAAAACCGCCCTTTATATGAACGCCTGCGCTGCAAGTATAATCAGGATGTGCGAGTTTGTTTGTTCGGGTTTATTGAAGATATGGCGGCCATTATGAAGGCTGCCGATATTGTGGTATCCAAAGCAGGAGGGTTGACTAGTTCAGAAGCATTGGCGACGGGGTTGCCAATCTTAATCTGTCAACCGATTCCTGGACAAGAGGAAAGAAACAGCCGGTTTTTACTTGAACAACAAGTAGCAATCAGACAGGATCAACCAAGCTTTATCCCTCGCGAGTTAACCACTTTTGTGCAAAATAAACATGTTTTACACAGCCTGAGCGAACAGGCTTTAAAAATTGGAAAGCCGTATTCATCTTTTCATGGAGCGGAAGTAATTATAAATCATCTCTAAACTTTTTGTCTGATCCCGATGTTGCATAAGAACAGAAAGAGCAGCATCGGGTGTAAAGACAAAGAAAAAGCCAGCCTCATTTTGGCTGGAAGAAAGGAAGGGCTAAACAGATTGGTTCTGCTTCTCGGCAGAAGAAGCGGGCTTTTTAAATCCAGCATAAGCCGCCAGTGCACCAATGATGAAATGAATAATATCCGTGGCCGGGGTAGACATCATTAATCCGAAATTATTATCTGTAAACAGTCCCAGGATGGCTACGAGGAGATAAACAATACCGAAAATTCTGGATACCCACATGCTGTAGTGCTCACTGTTGCTGACAGCTAAAAAAATAATTCCCGTTATAAGATGAATGATGTTGTGCGTTGCCGTCAGATGAAGAAATCCTTCAAGGGGAACAAAATAACCGATTACGCCGGCCAAGACAAATATGACGCCAAGAACCCTCATCAATGGTTGGGCCATTATAAACACCCCTTTAATGTAAAATAATTCCTGATCTCATATTATCACAACGTTTGGAAAATATAAACAAAAATTATCAAAGAGAAGGCCGGTTTTTCTTAAATAAAAACTAAAAACCCCCTGATGCCTGTAAACGAGAAAGGATCAGGGGGGATGGGCGTTTTTTAATCAAATAGAAAATCTGATAAATAGTTAATCGTCGCCTTGATTCCGGATGATTGTTTGGAAGCCGATTGTGTTGTCTCCAATTGGTTCCAATCATAGGGGTTTACAAAGTTAATTGGCAATTTGATGGTCGCTTTGCCGGAACCGTCAGCATTCATGATCAGCAAATAACCGTGATCGGTGATGCGAGGCTCATTGAGGGTAAAAACGATTTTCTTTCCATCATCGGACCAGAGAGGGCTGGCCGCTGCTTCCTGTATGTCTTTGGTTAAATTCCGGGGATTTTTTCCGTCAGCGTTCATGATATAGATATCGGAGTCAGCCTTGATGGATCTCCCGTATAAAATTTTTCTGCCATCGGGTGAAAAGTGAGCACTATACTCTGATGACTGCTTATTCCCAGTCAGTTGTTTGACACTGGAACCGTCGGCGTTCATGACAAAAATATGGCTATTGCCGTTCCGGTTTGAGTGAAAAACAATTTTGGAACCGTCGGGAGACCAATCAGGTTCGGAGTTGATGACTGTTTCATCCGTATTGGTAAGATTGGTTAAATTTTTTCCGTTCTTATCAATGCTATAGATATTTCCATCGCTGCGGCTGAAAACAATTTTCTTTCCGTCCGGAGACCAGCGGGGGGAGGAGTCATAAACGGGAAACCGGCTTTTGGTCAAACGAACCTGGTGTTTTCCATCGATGTCGGAGATATAAAGGCTGTCATTTTTAATGAAGGCCAGCTTTTTCCCATCAGGTGATGCATCCACAGAAACCCCGTCCGTAATCCGTGTTACAGCCGTTGTATCTTCATTCATTTTGTAGATGCCGGGCTTATGTAAAGAGCCGCCACTGAAAAGAATTTGTTTCGGAGCGCTTGCATTTGCCAGGTTAGGCAGCAAGAGGGTAGAAGTTAAAATAAAAGAGCAGGTCAAACCCATTGCTTTTTTCATCTGTGTACCTCCTTTCAAGAATATTATAAATGATTTTTGGTTCAATTTGAGCAGCTTATTAAAAAATTTACGAACAATTTTTGTTTGCAGGAAATTTGATGGAAATAAATAAAAATCATTTCTCCACCTTCTTGAGGCAGATTTACAGAAAAACTTCATGACTTGCCGATACACTGGGATGAAAGTTTTAATTATGCTGGGGAAGCAGAAATCTGCCTTCCCCCCTTAGATACACACTTTCACAGAAAAAAGCTCTTTGCCGGTGTATAAAAGTCCGGTAAAGAGCTTTGGCGGATGAACTACGGATGAGATACGATCCATCGGGAGTTTCCCTGTACCCGGAATGAGGGAATAGTGGCCGGCAGAATAAAGAAATCACCTTTGGTAAATGAAACAGAACGATCTTTCGTGACCATTTTCCCGCCTCCGTCGATTACACTGCACAAAAGAAAATCACCACTATTTCTTTTTAATTCATCTGTTTCACCGTTGATGCTCCATTCCTGTACGGTGAAGTATTTTTCGGAAACGAACTGTTTAATGGCAAGGCCTTTTGTCTTTGTGACGGCAGGGTGAATGGTTGATTCCAGATCAGGGACGTTGGTAACGGCGATTGACTTTTCAACATGTAACGGGCGTTTGTTCCCATTCGCGTCTGTGCGGTCATAATCATAGACACGATAGGTGATGTCCGAACTTTGTTGCGTTTCCAAAATCATGATCCCTTTACCAATGGCATGAATGGTTCCACTGGTGACATAGAAGAAATCACCGGGTTTGACAGAAACTTTTTTTAAAAGCAAATCCCATTGTTCATCCCGGATCATTTGCTTAAGTTCCTCTTTGCTGGAAGCGTGGTGTCCGAGAATAATTTCTGCTCCCTCGTCACAATCGATAATATACCAGCATTCCGTTTTTCCAAACGGATAACCTTCTAATTTCATTGCCATTTTATCATCAGGATGAACCTGGACGGATAAGTCTTTTTGCGCATCCAGAATTTTGATGAGCAGCGGGAATGCATCTCCCGGTTGATTGGCAAACAATTCCCGGTGGTTTTTCCATACTTCGTCCAGTGTTTTTCCCTGCAGAGGACCGTTTTTAACCCGGCTGAGTCCTTCGGGATGGGCCGAAATCCCCCAACATTCACCCGTATGTGGGGACGGGATGGAAAAACCGAAACGGGTTTGCAGTTGATTGCCCCCCCAGATTCGTTCTTTAAAGGCGGGTTGCAGAAAAATCGGCTCTTGGTACATCATGTGTCGCTCCTTATAAAGTGAAAGCTGTTTGTCTCATTCATATCTATTTTTGTGTATTTGAGGGATTTTCAGTGCAGTATCATGGCTGCCATCCTCTATGGTCATTTTCTCACGATAAGACAGCATTCTCAATATGTAAAAAAGGGACCGAAGCCCCTTGAATTACATCGTGTTCATCAATGAGATCACTTCATCTTTTGTTTTTGCATCCAGGAGTTGCGCCCGAAAAGAGTCATCAATTAACTTTCGTGAAAGAGCCTGTAAAATCTTTAAGTGTTCATTGCCGGCCTGTTCTTCCGGTACGGCAATCATAAAGATCAATTTAGCTTTTTCATCGTCCATACTGTTCCAATCGATTCCTTCCAACTTGCGGCCAAATGCGACCCGGGGATAAGAAACACCTGCCGATTTCCCGTGGGGAATGGCAATGCCGAAGCCGATTCCCGTGCTCCACACCCGGACGGCGTACCAATTGCAGCTTAAATGCATGTTTAAGCCAGCTGGCGATTTCATTTAAATCATTGCGAATGGTTTTTTCTGAAACATCATGGATTTTTGCTAAATCATTCACAGATGTGATTTGATTTGTTTTTAACAAAAATTGCAGGAGACGTACTTTCCGTTCATCTAACAAGTTTACATCACCACTTAGGTTTTCAAGCAGAAAGCGCTTTCTGGTTTAAAGTATAACAAGAATGGTGATCTTAGTTTTTTAGAGTTGTTTCCGCAATATGCGGTAATCAATTAAAACAATGAAAAGCCAACCGGGTTTTCCTTGCCCGTCGGCGGCCCTTTGAAATTTCGTTGATTTCCGCAGGGGCATGGGCTAGACTGTGTAGAGATGGAATGTTGTAAAGGAGGAAGTGTCTTTTAAGTTGACACGGATGATAATGATTAACATATATGTATCCGGGGTTGACCCCGTTTTTTATCGCGATATAGAACTTATTTCCGCTTTGTTTTTTGAGGATGTGAAAGTGACCGATGAGTCGGGAACAGGAGATTTCAGTCTCCACTTTACCATTGAGGGAGGAAACCCAATTGGTGTTTCTGTTACGCTGACAGATCCAAACAAGATGCAACAATGGCATGCTTCGCATCAACGGGCAGTGAAATCGGATGAACAGGGGAAAGAATACCGCAAACGGGTAAAACAAGCGGTCAGCCATGCTTTGCTTCAAGTTTTGCAAGAATCTACGGGTATCCGGCAACCCTGGGGGATTTTGACGGGGGTCCGCCCTACAAAGCTGTTGCACACTTTATTATTGGACGGAAAGCCGATGGAAGAAGCAGAACAGATTCTCATCCGCGACTATCAGCTCCACCCCGAGAAAATCGAGCTTCTCAAGGAAATCATACATCGCCAGACAACAGTGATTCCCGACCTGTATGAACTGAATAAAGAAGTAAGCTTATATATCGGTATCCCGTTCTGTCCCACCAAATGTGCATATTGTACATTCCCCGCCTATGCGATCCAGGGGCGGACGGGATCTGTAGAGGGGTTTTTGGCTGGTTTGCATGAAGAGATTGAAGCAGTGGGAGAATGGCTGAAAGAACGCAATCTGCCGGTCACGACAATTTACTTTGGAGGGGGAACACCCACCTCAATTACTGCAAATCAGATGGATTCTTTGTTCAAGAAAATGAAAAACTCAATTCCTTCCTACGGTCGAGTTCGTGAACTAACCGTAGAAGCCGGCCGCCCGGATACGCTGGACGAAGAAAAATTGGATTTGTTGAAGCGCTGGAAGGTGGACCGGATCAGTATTAACCCGCAAAGCTTCAAAGAAGAAACATTAAAATTGATCGGCCGCCATCACACGGTAAAAGAGACACTTGAAAAATACAAGCTCGCCCGCCGGATGGGTTTAAATAATATCAATATGGATCTTATTATCGGCTTGCCCAATGAGGGCCCTGATACCTTCCGCCAATCACTGGATGTAATGGAGGAGCTGAGACCTGAATCCCTGACAGTACACACCCTTTCCTTTAAGCGTGGCTCTGTGATGACACAGAACAAACAGAAATACACTGTTGCTGATCGTGATGAGACAGGAGAAATGGTTCGCCTTGCCCGGGAGTGGGCCAAAAAAATGGGATATGTCCCGTATTATTTGTATCGCCAGAAAAATATCCTGGGCAATCAGGAAAACGTAGGTTACGCTTTCCCGGGCGAAGAAAGCCTGTACAATATTATTATTATGGAAGAGCGGCAGACGATTATCGGCCTCGGGTGCGGTGCGGTCAGCAAGATTATCTCTCCGATGACGGGCCGCATTAAACGCTGGCCTAACCCGAAAGAACCGCAAGCTTATATCAACACGTACCGCCGTCATCTCACCGGAAAGCTGAAAGTGTTGGATGAAGCTTACGGGGCAGAAGTTTGTAAGATTTAGGAATGGAAAACTAAAAATAAAGATTGGGAGTCGCCGGCATCATATGGGTCGGCGACTGATTATTTTTAGGGATTATATTCTGGTACTGCTCTCTCACTGATCACAGAGAATCTTACCAAATTTTTGCTGCAGAATCTGTTTCATATTCCGGGAATTACCTGTACTATAACCCTGAAGCGAAATTTTTGATGAATCTAGCTAATTGGAAAGTAAACAGTGATGTATGTTACAATAAAAACCCGAGTGCTCATGCAAATTAAAATGAAACAGATTGAAGGGGGACAGATTGTTGTCTGGAAAAAACTTATTTAAAATGGTCTTCGTGTTGTTACTCAGTGTGTCATTGACGGCCTGTGGCGGGCTTGATTTTGGTTCAAGTATGAACGATACCCTCAAGCGTGCAAAGGAAGAAGGAGTTGTCAAAGTCGGGTTCGCTAACGAGAAGCCGTATGCTTATAAAGATGAATCAGGAAAGGTGACGGGAGAGGCCGTTGAGGTTGCCAGAACCGTTTTCGAAAATATGGGAATTAACAAAATTGAACCGGTCCTGGTCGAATTTGGCTCATTGATTCCGGGATTGAAATCGGGCCGTTTCGATGTTATTACCGCCGGAATGTATATTACACCGGAGCGTTGTAAAGAAGTAGCGTTTGCCAATCCGGAGTATACGATCGGCGAAGCAATCGCCGTCAAAAAAGGAAACCCGAAAAATCTTCACAGTTATGAAGATATCGCCGCCAATCCGAAGGTGAAAGTCGGGGTGATGAAGGGGGCGGTTGAGGTTGGCTATTTGAAGAAGCTGGGTGTGAAGGATAATCAGATTGTGATTGTTCCGGACCAGCCTTCCGCAATCTCGGCGCTTGCGTCCGGCCGGGTAGATACGATTACCATGACAGGCCCTTCTCTGCGGGCGATGATCGAGTCTACCGGTTCAAAAAATATCGAAGAAGTGAAGGATTTTAAAGAGCCGGTCATAGACGGAAAAAGTGTACGCGGATATGGGGCGGCAGCCTTCCGCAAAGATAATGAGAAGTTTCGTGATGCATTCAATCAAGAACTTGCGAAAATGAAAAAGTCGGGCGCTCTATTAGAGGCTATTCAACCATTCGGATTTAACGAAGAAAACTTACCAGGAGACAAAACTGCCGAAGAATTATGTAAACAACAATAGTTTGTGATGCAAACCATTCATATACCCGATCAGAGGGATTGGTGGTTCCAGTCCCTCTGATTTGTTTCAAGGTGAATGGTGGTTCACATGTCTGGCTGTCAACAAGTGTCTGGTGGAAACAGGGAAGGATGTGGTTTCAATCGGTGTCTATGAAAAGATATTGCCAAGATTGCTGGAAGGGCTTGGAGTTACAGTCCAGTTAACGATCTATTCGGCTGTACTGGCTTTTGTTATCGCTCTGGCAGTAGGATTTGCGCGTTTGTCAAAATTTAAAGTGGTTCGATTTCTATCCGGTATTTATGTCGAATTTTTCCGCGGGACGTCATTATTGGTTCAGTTGTTTTGGCTCTATTTTGTCCTGCCACAGTTGGGTATCTCTTTACCGGCCGATTTAACGGGTCTTCTCGCTCTTGGGCTTAACTACGGGGCGTATAGTTCGGAAATTGTCCGCAGCTCGATTTTGTCGATCCCCAGGGGACAGACCGAAGCGGCGATTGCTCTAAACATGACCCCGGGACAGCGGATGCGCAGCGTCATCCTGCCGCAAGCTTTTCGGATCATGCTGCCGTCTTTTGGCAACCAGCTGATCGAGCTGTTAAAAGGAACTTCCTTAGTTTCACTGATTACCATTTCTGATATGACATTTGCCGCAACAACCTTACGGACAGATATGAATCAGTACACCCCGGAAATATTCGGTCTGTTACTTATCTTGTATTTTGTCATTGCCTATCCGTTGACGTTAGGCGTGCGATGGTTTGAGCGCAGACTTTCAACGGGGAGGTCATAATATGAGTTGGTCATGGGATTTTACCTTAAAAATTTTACCGCAACTCCTTGATGCGGCGAAAGTGACGATTAGTGCGACACTGGTTGCCTTTGTGATTTCATTGGCTGGCGGACTGTTGCTCACTTTTGGCCGGCGGTCAAAGGTGAAACTGTTATCAATGATATGCTACTGGTTTATTGAGTTTGTACGCAGCACACCCTTGCTGGTTCAGTTGTTTTTCATTTTTTATGTGGCACCTGACATTGGATTAAAGCTTTCACCATTCACTGCCGGTGTACTGGGTCTGGGGCTTCATTACAGTACCTATATGTCGGAGGTATACCGTGCAGGTATTGAGGCTGTACCCCGTGGGCAATGGGAAGCAGCGACTGCCCTTAACTTTTCAAAAGTGCAGATGTGGAAGAGTGTGATTCTTCCGCAAGCGATCCGGCCGATTGTTCCCGTGCTGGGGAACTACGGAATTTCAATGTTTAAAGAAACCCCGGTATTGTCGGTCATTACGGTGATCGAATTGCTGGGCAGAGCACAAATCATTGGTTCGACATGGTTCCGCTATTTAGAACCGATTACGCTTGTCGGGGTATTCTTCTTTATTATGAGTTATGTTTCCTCTCTCCTGGTACGCCGCCTGGAAATGAGTTTGAAACTCCAACAAAAATAATATTGCCTGGAAATAGGAAGAAAAGTGTTTGTCTAATTTATCCATAAAAGAGGAGTGAGATGATCGGCATGGTGAATATAAAACCAAAATCGGATCGATCACAAGCCGAACCGGATCAAATAGAACCCATTGTCCGCTACCGGAAAATAAGCAAATGGTTTGGTGATACCCAGGTATTGCGCGAAGTTGATTTTGACTTGGCACCAGGGGAGAAAGTTGCGGTAATTGGTCCGAGCGGTTCAGGCAAAACAACGTTTGCCCGGGTGTTGATGACGTTGGAAAAGCCGTCCTCGGGTACGATTGAAGTCGACGGTGAGCTGCTCTGGCACAAAAAAGTTGGGAATAAGCTGGTGCCGGCCAAGGAAAAACATTTGCACAAAGTGCGCGGAAAAATCGGCATGGTTTTTCAACAGTTTAATCTATTCCCGCATATGACCATATTGCGCAATGTGACAGAAGCACCGATCAAGGTGTTGGGCCTGTCCAAAGAGGAAGCGGTGGAGCGGGCCAAAACCATGCTTGATAAAGTAGGATTACTGGATAAGATCGACGCTTACCCTTCACAATTATCCGGGGGTCAGCAACAGCGGGTGGCGATGGCACGCGCCCTGGTCATGCAACCCAAGGTTATGCTGTTTGATGAGGTAACATCTGCGCTGGACCCGGAGTTGGTTGGCGAGGTACTTGCGGTTATTAAAGAGATTGCCGCTGAAGGACAGATGGCAATGATGTTGATTACACACGAAATGGATTTTGCCCGTGATGTGGCGGATCGCATCGTATTTTTTGAGGAAGGGCGCATTGCTGAAGAAGGTCCTCCGGACAAGATTTTTAACAGTGACCATCCGAAAGACTCGCGCATAGGCCAGTTTTTAAGCCGTTTTTATTAATGGAGGGAACCGGCAGACCATTTTCCGTGTCACTCGGTGTTGTTGCCGGCCAAAGAGGAGTTGATGAGCATCCCTTTAAGCAGACACACAAAAAAGATTTTGTGTACAATCTGCTTAAAGGGGTGTTTTTTATATATACATAGAGGTTTTCCACAAGCTGTATCGGAATGAAAAAGAGGTGATTTCATGAGCCAGTCAAGGCCGAGGATCGTCATTGCTGGCACAGAAAGCGGTGTGGGGAAAACAACTTTAACTCTTGCCCTAATGGCTGCTTTTAAAAGGCGAGGCCTGGTGGTTCAAGGGTTTAAAGCGGGTCCGGATTATATTGATCCCAGCTATCATACCGCTGTGACAGGGCGCCCTTCACGGAATTTGGATACCTGGATACTCACGCCTGAATGTATGAGGGAAATTTTTTTACGGGGAAGTCAGGGAGCAGAGCTGTCTGTCATTGAGGGCGTAATGGGATTATATGATGGAGAAGGCCCCCTCAGTGATAAGGGCAGTACGGCTGAGATTGCGATCATGCTGCAAAGCCCGTGCATTTTAGTTGTCAACATCAATCGGTTAGCTCGCAGTGCCGCAGCAGTGGTTAAAGGCTATCAACTTTTAAATCCGGCTGTGCCGATTGCGGGAGTGATTGTCAACCAGGCAGGTGGTGAAGCGCATTTCCGCATGGTGCAGGCGGCCATTGAACAGGAATGCGGCTTGCCTGTTTTAGGCTGGTTGCCGCAGAGTACCGCCATCAATATCCCGGAACGACATCTCGGTTTGGTTCCCGCTGTTGAACGGGGTGAAATGACCCCTCTCTTTGAGCGGTTGGCAAAGGAAGCGGAACGGGGAGTCAATTTGGATCAAATCCTGGCGATTGCAACAAATGCTCCACGGCTGGAAGAGTTGGCAGATCGTCTATTTCAGCCTCTGGCGACGGATAATCAGCATCGCCCGGTTATCGCGGTGGCAAAGGATGAGGCGTTTAACTTTTACTACCCGGAAAATTTGGAGCTTCTTGAGATGTTTGGAGCCGATTTGCTGTTTTTTAGCCCGCTCAGGGGAGAACCTGTTCCGGATGAGGCTGACGGTCTGTATATTGGGGGTGGTTTTCCCGAAGAGTTTGTGGTTGAACTGGCTGGCAACGACCTGGTGAAAACATCTTTTTACAGGCGGATCACAGGAGGTTTGCCTGCATTTGCTGAGTGTGGGGGATACATGTACCTCAGCCGGTCGATCAAGGACACCGCCGGAAGGGTACACGACATGGTTGGTGTGATTCCCGCAACCGTTGAAATGAAAGACCATCTGGTTGCTCTTGGGTACCGGGAAGTGAAAGCGGAGACAGACCAGCTGTTGCTCCGGGACGGAGAGAAGGCGCGCGGGCATGAATTTCATTATTCAACATTGACTCCGCAAACGGCGGATTATTCCCCTGCTTATAAAACGACAAGTCGATGGGGGAAACAACAGGAAGGTTATGCGAAGGAAAATCTGTTAGCAGGGTATACTCATCTGCATTTTGCCTCCAATCCGGCGATGGTTCACCGTTGGTTAACGGCCTGCAGAGAATATAGACACAAGAAGAGAACAGCTCTCGGCTGATACGGTAATGGGCAAGAGAATGCCAAGCAATTTAAATCGCCGCATAAGAGAAAAGGGTGCTTGGAAATGAAGGCTATTATGTTGCAAGGAACGGCGTCCGATGTGGGAAAAAGCGTATTATGTACGGCTCTGTGCCGTTATTTTTTGGAAGAAGGGTATCGGGTTGCTCCCTTTAAATCACAAAATATGTCTCTCAATTCCTATGTGACGCCAGATGGCGGGGAGATCGGAAGGGCTCAGGGAGTTCAGGCTGAAGCGGCAGGAATTGAAGCGACTACAGATATGAATCCGATTCTACTTAAACCAAAAGGTGACATGATTGCAGAAGTGATTGTTCACGGCAGGCATTTTGCAGATATGGAAGCCGGCTCTTACAGGCGGAATGTACTGGAAAAAATATTAGAACCGGTTCAGCAGTCACTGGACCGGCTGGCTCAAACATACCAGGTTCTCGTGATTGAGGGGGCAGGGAGTCCGGCGGAGATCAATTTGAAAGATCGTGACATCGCCAATATGAGAATCGCTCATATGGCCGAAGCCCCTGTGTTGTTAGTGGCGGATATTGATCGTGGCGGTGTTTTTGCCTCGATTGTCGGCACGCTGGAGCTTCTTGAACCAGAAGAGAGGGCCAGAGTGAAAGGACTAATTATCAATAAATTTCGCGGCAGTAAAGAGCTCCTTCAACCGGGAATCGAGTGGCTGGAAGAACGGACAGGACTTCCCGTGTTAGGAGTACTTCCTTATATAGAGATCAGCGTTGATCCGGAGGATTCGATGTCACTGGAAAATCTCCAACTAAAAAAAGTTAACAAGACAAACGTTCAATTAGATATTGCCATCATACGCTTTCCCCGGATCTCTAACTTTACAGATTTTTTGCCTCTGTTCAATCGGGATGATTTGCTTGTCCGCTATGTCAAATCGGTCAGTGAACTGGGACAGCCTGATGTTATTATCCTCCCGGGAACCAAAAATACGATGGACGATCTCAGTTGGCTCAAGGAAAAGGGAATGGCAGAAGAAATTTTGCACCTCAAACAAAATGGCACTTTCGTTGTGGGCATCTGTGGCGGCTATCAGATGCTGGGCAGAAAACTATTTGATCCTGACCATGTTGAGTCGGCGCAACAAGAGCAGGACGGATTGGGGCTTTTAAAGATGCAAACCCGTTTTATGCCCGGAAAGAAAACGGTCCGAATCGAAGCCAATCCCCTTGTTGACTGGGCTGGAGCAGACAGACTCGAGGGATATGAAATTCACCTGGGTCGGACACAGCGGGACCCAACCTTACTTCCACTGCTTCGTCTGGCTGACGGGCGTTTCGACGGTGCCGTTTCCGAGCATGGGGATGTCTGGGGAACTTATCTTCACGGAATCTTTGATAATCCATCTTTCACAAACCATTGGCTTAATCACCTTCGCCGAAAAAAAGGATTGCCGGAGCGAATGGAACATTTGAGGAGCCGGAAGGAATTAAGAGAAGAAGTATACATTTTTTTAGCGGGATGGATCCGGCAACACCTGGATATGAAACGAATCAATGATCTGCTGGGATTGCCGGGGTTAGCGGCAGATCAATAATTGTGGAAATTGGATAGCAGGTGAAACCTCATCAATCTTTATGTCATTCATAATCAGCCTCCTCTCCAAACCCGGGAACAGATGAAAGCTGCTAACACTCAAGTATCTAACTTTTATTTTTAGTATATTTGTCTGTTTCAAAGTAGCATTTTATTTAATAGATTATAGTAACTTGGTTTGAGAGGGGGCAATCTATAGTGGAAGCATTACAAAGGCCAAGAGTTATATTGCTGAGACCGGGGCAGGAAGAAAGGGTGGAGTGTGGAAGAAGAGGACCTGCCCGAAGATTTACGATTAGAAGAAATGAAATTCTTGTCGTTCGCTGCATAAGTGGCCGGATATTTATATTTGTTTGCGGACGGTTCCCATCAAGGATCAGACGGGAATTTGCCCGCGGAACCGTTCGGGTAAGATGCAGACGTTGAATAAAAATATAGATCTTCGAGATTACTAACCTGTCATTGACAGTAATCAAAATAGTTTGATTCTGGTATTAGTCAGCTGTTTCTCTGCATCAGAGAAGCAGCTTTTTAATTTTTTTAAAGGCGAATGGATGAAACGGGAATTTTTTTGTCCAAGGTTAATAACAGTACATAGGGGGGAATGAAAGGAGGGATTGTATGAATTTCGCAAGGAAGCGGATGTAAAGGGATTTTACCAGACGCTTGCTTACTACATATGTAATCATTCCTCTGCCTGATTGCAATTAATAGGGTTACTCACCCAATAGATCATTTATTAATAGTATCCATTTTGAAAGTTAAAACCGTCCACTCTGCCAAGACCTTTGAAAGATCATTATTTATTGGGCAAGTAACCCGCTTGACCTGCTAGATGTTGGCTTTAATGGGATTGTGTTTTTAATGGGGGATCAAACTAACAATCACAGTCATGACGACGATCACGTCTGATTCGTCTACAACGTCTCAGGCGTCTGCGGCGTCTGTCGCGTTTCGGGAATTTTTTAAACCTTCTCATTGTATTCACCTCCTTTCAAGATCTTTAAATCTAAGTATGCATAGGCTTGTTTAAGTATGTTGGTTATTAAAGAGGTAAGCATTAAATAGTTGCCCCTACTGCATTCTTAAAATCTATCAATCTATCACCTTGATATAATATATTACGTTCAAGCCAAAAAGGTGTAGGCGATACCAACAAATAAGACATTTTTCAACAAAAAAGGGCATATAGAAACCAGCATCAGCCGGGCTCTATATGCCGCTAAAAATTATCGCATCTTTACAACTTTTCTCAAAAGCACTTCGGGAATAATCATCTACCTGTTTGTCGCGTTTTCAAAAAGGGATGGTAAATTAATCGTTAATCACTTTTTGGCTCCCACGTCCACTTTCTGAAACTCTCTCGAAGATTTTGATATCCGTATCTTTTGGATTGTCGATTAAGTTAATTGCCGCGTTATTCGATTGATCTTGGGTAGCTTGTGCCCGAGGAGTGGAAATGGCTTCTAAATCAATTTTCCCTCTTCTTCTTCTTTTCCGATCCCTACCACGGCGGTTGTCTTTGTTCAACATTTGTACACCTCACTTTTACTTTCTAATGGAAAATAAGAACAAATTTAAACCACTTTCTGTCTTCCTGGTCCTCTTTCTGTAACAATCCTTTCAATGCAGATGTCTGATTCATCTGGATTATCAATTAAGTTCGCACCTGCGTTATTGGATTTATCTTGTGTAGCTTGTGCAAGAGGATCAGCAATTGCTTCTACTTCGACCGGACAGCAATCTGGATCAAAAAAATGTTTGCGTTTGCGATCTTTAAATCGTTTTCCGCGTTTTTTACTCATTTCTATCCTCCCTTATAATTTTGTTGCAGGAAGTGTGGATAATTTAAACCACTTTCTGACTTCCTCGTCCACGTTCTGTAATAACAGTTTCTATACAGATGTCTGAATCGTCCGGGTTATCAATTAAGTTAGCGCCTGCGTTATTGGATTTATCTTGTGTAGCTTGTGCAAGAGGATTAGCAATCGCTTCTACGTCTAACGGGCAGCAATCCTTTTTAGGAAAACGGAATCTGTCGCGTTTAAAACGTTTGCGCTTCTTTTTTTTAAACATATATTTCACCTCCTTACTATTTGCTAACAGTATATGATTAAGATTTTCTAAAAGATTGGACAATTTATCCGGGTCAAGCGAGGATTATTAAGAGGTTTGGGATCAAGTAATCTTTTTTGTAAAAATAAAAAACTCTCCAGATATGGAGAGTAGAAGCAATACTTATAATACATTTTGATTACCGGGCCCTTTTTCTCTGATAGTTGTTTCGATTTTGATATCAGAATCAGAAGCCTCATCGATCATGTTTGTACCGGCATTTTGAGCATGATCTTGTGCAGCTTGAGCAGTTGGATTAGCATTCACGGTAATATTCGGGATGATCGGTCTATTGATCAATTGTCTTAGTAGTTTAATAATGAGTTGTAATTGTTTGTTTTTTCTTTTCCCCCGTTTGTGTTTACAGTTACTTCTTTGCACTTGCACCCCCCCCTTTTCATTCTTGTAATAATATATGTCTGTATTACTGAAACGAGTGGATAAAAGTGATAGGTTAAACAAACATAATTTCTGATAGATGGAAGGGTATATGTTTTAAAGGAAGAGAGGGGGCAATGAATCTTTCAATCAAAAATTGTTTCCTAACTTTCAGGACTTATCCCTCTCGTATAGTAAGTTTAAATCCTCAAAAACAATCCATTTCCAGTTAAAACTCGTTCTTTGAAAAGTGAATATCCATCATTCATAGGGGGTGGACTTTTC
>NZ_JAECVR010000008.1 GCF_016055185.1 Paenactinomyces guangxiensis | reverse complement strand
CCACATTTTGTGTACGGCAAGGTTGAAATAGGGTGGAACCACGACACATACGCTCGTCCCTTGGGGAACGGGCGTTTTTTATTTTCAATAAAAAGGAGTGGATACGAAATGGGTGTAGCTGTTAAACTGCCGGATGGTTCAGTCAGAGCATATGATGAAGCTGTTTCGGTCAAAGATGTTGCTGAGTCGATCAGCAAAGGGCTGGCAAAGAAAGCGGTCGCCGGGGAAGTAAATGGACAAGTGGTTGATTTGAGTGCTGAAGTGCCTGATGGCGCTGAATTGAAAATATTGACACTTGAAGATGAAAAAGGGCTGGAAGTGTATCGCCACAGTACGGCCCATTTGATGGCCCAGGCGCTAAAACGGCTGTATCCCGATGTCAAACTGGGGATCGGACCCGTGATTGAAAACGGATTTTACTATGATGTTGATCTCCCGGCCCGTCTGACGCCGGAAGATCTGACGAAAATTGAAGAAGAGATGCAAAAGATCGTCAAAGAGGACTTGCCGATTATCCGCAGAGTGGTTTCCCGCGAGGAAGCGGTCGCCATCTATGAGAAAGCGGGCGACCATCTAAAATTGGAACTGATCCGTGATCTGCCGGAGGATGCCGTCATCACCATCTATGAGCAAGGGGAATTTTTTGATCTGTGCCGCGGTCCCCATCTCCCGTCTACGGGGAAAATCAAAGCATTTAAACTGCTCAGCATTGCGGGGGCTTACTGGAGAGGAGACTCTGACCGGCAGATGCTGCAACGCATCTACGGAACGGCCTGGCCAAAAAAATCCCAGCTCGATGAATACTTAGACCGGCTGGAAGAAGCAAAAAGACGTGATCATCGTAAATTGGGAAAAGACCTGGGGATCTTTACACTGGTGAAAGAGGTGGGTCAAGGACTGCCCCTTTGGCTTCCCAATGGTTCCAAAATACGCCGGACCATTGAACGTTTTATGGTTGATCTCGAAGAAAGGTTAGGATATCAACATGTGTATACTCCCCACTTGGCGAGTGTGGAATTGTACAAAATTTCCGGGCACTGGGACCATTATCATGATGACATGTACCCGCCGATGAAAATGGACAATGAAGAGCTGGTATTGCGGCCTATGAATTGCCCCCATCATATGATGGTCTACCGGAACGAAATACGTAGTTATCGGGATCTGCCCTTGCGAATTGCCGAATTAGGGACCATGCACCGTTATGAAATGTCAGGAGCTTTATCCGGATTGCAAAGAGTAAGGTCCATGACACTCAATGATGCACATATCTTCTGCCTGCCGGAACAGATTAAATCCGAATTTAAACGAGTGGTTGAACTGATTCTCCATGTCTATGAAGTATTTGGGATCAAAGATTATTATTTCCGGTTGTCATATCGCGATCCCAAAAACAAGAAAAAGTATGTGGATAACGATGAAATGTGGAATCTGTCCCAAGCCATGCTGAAAGAGACGATGGACGAAATGGGACTGGAGTATGTGGAGGCGGAAGGAGAGGCCGCTTTTTATGGGCCGAAGCTGGATGTTCAGGTACAAACTGCCCTGGGCAAAGATGAGACACTTTCAACGGTGCAACTAGACTTCCATTTACCCAACAAGTTTCATTTGGAGTACATTGGCAAAGATGGACAGGCACACAGACCGGTGGTCATTCATCGCGGGATCGTAGGTACGATGGAAAGGTTTGTTGCGTTTCTGATTGAGTATTATGAAGGTAACTTCCCTGCCTGGTTAGCGCCTGAGCAGGTAAGAGTGATTCCGGTTTCCGAGCCTTACCTGGAATACGGACATGAGGTGCTGGAGTTTTTGCAATCGAAAGGATTCCGTGTTTCACTGGATCAACGAAACGAAAAATTGGGCTATAAAATCCGTGAAGCCCAGTTAAATAAAATCCCCTATGTTCTTGTAGTCGGAAACAAAGAACAAACAGAGCGGTCGGTTGCTGTCAGAAAACGTTCAGAAGGTGATTTAGGGAGCCGGCCACTTGAACAATTTGCCAGTGATTTAGAAGAAGAAGTTCGTCAATACCGTTAATAAAAGAAGCTGAAAACAACGGCGATGACGGGGACATGAATATTTTTCTATGGTACCAGAGAATAGGGGTCATCGGCTGCAAGCCCCTTTACCCGCTGGAAAAGTATTTACCACCTTCGAGCTGTAACAGGGAACATGCCTTGTGCAGTATCTGTTACCGGTTGCACACCGTTAAGCGTGCTGAAGAGAACCTTGAACTGTCCCACATTTTGTGTACGGCAAGGTTGAAATAGGGTGGAACCACGACACATACGCTCGTCCCTTGGGGAACGGGCGTTTTTTATTTTCAATAAAAAGGAGTAGATACGAAATGGGTGTAGCTGTTAAACTGCCGGATGGTTCAGTCAGAGCATATGATGAAGCTGTTTCGGTCAAAGATGTTGCTGAATCAATTGGCAAAGGTTTGTTGAAAGATGCAGTAGCCGGGGAAGTAAACGGACAAATGGTGGATTTATCCGCTGAATTGCCCGATGGCGCTGAATTGAAAATATTGACACTTGAAGATGAAAAAGGGCTGGAAGTGTATCGCCACAGTACGGCCCATTTGATGGCCCAGGCGCTAAAACGACTGTATCCCGATGCCAAACTGGGGACCGGACCCGTAATTGAAGATGGTTTTTACTATGATGTTGATCTCTCTGTTCGCCTGACACCGAAAGATCTGCCGAAAATTGAAGAAGAGATGCACAAGATCATCAAAGAGGATCTGTCGATTGTCCGCAGAGTGGTTTCCCGCGAGGAAGCGTCCGCCATCTATGAGAAAGCGGGCGACCATCTAAAATTGGAACTGATCCGTGATCTGCCGGAAGATGCCGTCATCACCATCTATGAGCAAGGGGAATTTTTTGATTTGTGCCGTGGTCCCCATCTTCCGTCGACGGGAAAAATCAAAGCGTTTAAACTGCTCAGCATTGCGGGGGCTTACTGGCGAGGAGACCCGGACCGGCAGATGCTGCAACGCATCTACGGAACGGCCTGGCCAAAAAAATCCCAGATGGACGAATACCTGTATTTTCTTGAAGAAGCAAAAAAACGGGATCATCGCAAAATCGGCCGTGAGCTGAAATTGTATATGTTTTCTGAAGAGGCTCCGGGAATGCCCTTCTATCTCCCGAACGGCATGATCATTCGCAACGAGTTGGAAAAACTCTCCCGCGAATTGCAAGTAAAAGCCGGATATGAAGAAGTCCTCACTCCGTTGATGATGAACCGACGCTTGTGGGAACAATCGGGGCACTGGGACCATTACCGTGATAACATGTACTTTACGCAAGCAGATGATGTTCCATTTGCGTTGAAACCGATGAATTGTCCCGGTCATATGCTGATTTTTAAAAATGAACTCCGCTCTTATCGCGATCTGCCGCTTCGTCTGTCTGAATTTGGGCAGGTGCACCGCCATGAGCTATCCGGTGCTTTAAACGGCATGCTTCGGGTACGTACATTTACCCAGGATGACGCCCATATCTTTGTTCGCCCGGATCAGATCGAAGCAGAGATCAGTGCCGCTATGAAGCTGGTGAATGAGATCTACTCCGTGTTCGGCTTCCCATACAGGGTGGAACTGTCCACGCGGCCTGAAAATTCCATGGGTTCAGACGAATTGTGGGAAAAAGCGGAAACGGCATTAAAAAATGTTCTGGCCCGCTCACGGGTGGAATATCGGATCAATGACGGGGACGGAGCCTTCTACGGGCCTAAAATTGATTTCCATATCCGCGATGCCTTGAAGCGAAGCCATCAATGCGCCACGATTCAACTCGACTTTCAAATGCCGGAGAAGTTTGATCTCTCTTATGTCGGTGAGGATAATGAGCGGCATCCCCCGGTTGTGATTCACCGTGCTGTTTTTGGTTCCATTGACCGCTTTATCGGGGTGATGGCAGAGCATTATGGCGGGGCTTTTCCGCTATGGCTGGCGCCTGTTCAGGCCAAAGTGATCCCCATCTCCCGTACGTTTTATGACCATGCCGGAAAAGTGGTCGATCAGATGAAGGAAGCCGGTATTCGTGCTGAAATGGATGCCAGGGATGAAAAAGTCGGCTATAAAATCCGCACAGCAGAAGTGCAAAAAGTACCCTATATGATTGTGATCGGTGAAAAAGAAGTTCAAGCGGGTACGGTCAATGTCCGGATGCGCGGCTCAAAAGAACAAGAGTCCAAACCGATTGATGATCTGATTGCGGAAATGAAAAAAGAGATGAAAGAAAGAAGATAAACGATAAATCAGGGGGACCTTGTGCGTATGCATAAGGCCTTTTTTAGGATGTCTGCAACTTTTCCACTGGAAATCATGTCTTTTCTTTAACAGAACTCGATGGCAGGAGGACTGATTGCACATGTTCACTCGTTTTTCGCTGTTGTTATTGATTGTTCTGCTGACTGGATGTGGAACGAACGCGGAACCTTCGATGGACACCACTCTAAAGAAAACAAATAGTAAATATCCACAAGGAGTGCCCACAATCATTGGTTATATTGCGGATATTAATGAAACGGGAATGTTAGTAGATGATCATCGTGATGGTGGCACCAATAAAATCGACAGTGCGTTAACAAGTAAAACAAAATATCTCATAAGGGATGGACTGGGTTTTAACCAGGGGAAAAAAAGCGACCTGAAACATGGCATGAAAGTAGAAGTCTGGTATGCGGGTGCCATGATGGAATCCTATCCGATGAAGGCGACTGCCAGTTATGTTGTTTATTCTGTCAATGACGTTAACTCCGGGCCGATAGGCAAGCCTCATATTGCCGGCTATATCACATCCCTGGAACCTTCTGTTTTCTATGTGGAAGAAGATCCTGCAAAATGGGGGAATCACTCCAAGATGTATTCGCTTACTTCTAAAGAAACAAAATATTGGACGAGAGAGGGGACAAGACTGATGAAGGGAAGCCGGTCTGCATTAAAAAAGGGGATGAAGGTAGATGTCTGGTATGATGGTCTGCTTGCTTACTCTTATCCGGGCAAAGGGCCGGCTGTACATGTTATCTATCATCCGCAGGAAATCAAACAGTTTAAACCATTGGGTAAACCAAACTATGCAGGTGTGGTGACACAAATTGATTCCAAAAATAATCGTATCTTGCTGGACAGGGATCCCAATCATCCGCAACTGGAGAAAACTGTCCAAACAGAAATGGCAGATTCAATCCATTACTGGATTCAGGAAGGGGATGATCTGAAACAAGGGAGTAAATCAGATTTGAAAAAAGGTAGCAAAGTGAAAATATGGTATGATTATGATGAAGTTGCAACACCAACCAGGCTTATTTCCAGGTTTATTGTCATTCAAAGATAGTAAAGACTGTTTCGCTCTCTGTGAAGAAGAAATCATCCTATAAGGATGGTATCTTGACTTCGCGGATGATCTCCCGTATATGATTCAAGTGCATTTTGCAGATCAATTCCAATGTCTTGACAATGATTTTTCCTTCATGTTAGGATATATCTATCCATCCAAGAAGAGGCGCCCGCTTCTCACCTGATCGACGCTTATGGCAGTTGTCAGGTTATGAAATACTAATTTCCATCTGTAAATTCCGGGAACTTAGTGTGGGCGCTTGCGCCCACACTTTTAATTTTTATAAAAATATTTTCGGAGGTGGCAGGTTATCAGCAAGGAACACCAACACCAGGTCAACGAGTCCATTCGTGCCCGGGAAGTTCGTTTAATTGGAGTTAATGGCGATCAGTTAGGGATTAAACCGCTGCGTGAAGCACTGAGATTGGCTCAGGAGGCAAATCTGGATCTCGTCAATGTAGCTCCCCAGGCAAAACCCCCTGTTTGCCGGATCATGGACTACGGGAAGTATCGTTATGAACAGAGCAAGCGCGAAAAAGAGGCCCGCAAAAACCAAAAGATTATTCAGGTGAAAGAAGTTCGGCTCAGCCCGTCCATTGAGGAAAACGATGTACAGACAAAGCTGAAGAATGTGAAGAAGTTCTTGCAAAAGGGCGATAAAGTGAAATTGTCCATTCGTTTCCGCGGCCGGGAAATCACTCACCAGGACCTAGGCCGTAAAATTCTGGACCGCATGGCCAGCGAAGTAAAGGATATCTCGGAAATCGAGCGGCACGCAAAGCTTGAAGGCCGTCAAATGATTATGATCTTAACACCGAAGCAGTAGTCGGAGGAGGAAAACTCTATGCCAAAAATGAAAACGAAAAGCTCTGCAGCAAAGCGTTTCAGAAAGACCGGAACCGGCAAGGTGAAACGCAACCATGCCTTTATGAACCATATGTTCATAGGTAAAAGCCCCAAACGCAAACGCAATTTGCGCAAGAGCGCGATTATGTCCAAAGGTGACGTTAAACGCATTAAACAATTGATCGCATACAAATAAGATTTTTGGAGAGAAAGAGATGTTTTAAGTTCAGGAGGGATTCACTGTGGCAAGAGTAAAAGGAGGTACCGTAACTCGCGCTCGTCGCAAAAAGGTACTTAAATTAGCAAAAGGTTATTTCGGTTCTAAACACAGACTGTTCCGTACAGCGAAACAACAAGTGATGAAATCCTTGATGTACGCTTACCGTGACCGTCGTCAGCGCAAACGCGACTTCCGCAGACTGTGGATCACCCGGATCAATGCGGCAGCGCGCATGAACGGTCTGTCTTATAACAAGTTTATGCACGGCTTAAAAGTGGCCGGCGTTGACATTAACCGCAAAATGCTCGCTGAGCTGGCTGTCTCCAATGAGAAAGCTTTTGCTGAGCTGGCAAACCTTGCTAAAAACGCGAAGTAATCATAAATTCAAAGCAAAAAGCCTGCAAAATGTGCTGTGCAGGCTTTTTGCTTTGTAAATGAGAAAGCTTTTTATCAGTCCCGGAAGCGGGGATTAATAATATAAATAACTTTTGCAATTAACTAATAATTTATTGAATATGAGAATGATATGGTGATATAATTATTTTGCCTAAAGTGTGAATAATTTATTAAATTAATTAATTGATGGGGGGCAAAGAGCGGAAGCGGACAGGCAAAAGCGTCAGAAGAAGAAAAATAGGGTGAAATATGATCAAGGAGTGAATATCCATTGAAGTGTAAAATCCTTACTGCGTTTTTGTCAGGGGTCATGATTCTGAGCCCCGTTATCCCAATTTTCGCACAGTCAGAAAACAGTGATGCTGAATGGAACAACCATCCGGAAATTTTTCAGGTGAACCGGGAGCCGGCACATGCCACTTTGATGCCGTACGATGATGTGAAGTCTGCACTGGATGCAGAACCCGAAAAGTCCCGGCACTATAAGTCGCTGAATGGAAAATGGCATTTCAAATGGTCGAAAAATCCCAGTGAGCGGCCGGTTGATTTTTACCGGCAAGATTATAATGTGAGTAATTGGAAAAAGATTGAGGTTCCGGGAAACTGGCAACTTCAGGGATATGATTATCCGATTTATACAAACATTACCTATCCCTGGACTGGTTATGAAAATCCGGCCCCTCCAAAAGCTCCGACAGTCTATAATCCGGTTGGTTCCTACAAGCGAACATTTACCGTGCCGGGAAGCTGGAAAGGAGAGGAGATTTTCATCTCATTCCAGGGGGTGGAGTCGGCGTTTTATGTCTGGGTAAACGGGCAAAAAGTCGGCTATAGTGAGGACAGCTATACCTCTAAGGAATTTAATATCACAAAATACTTAAAACCCGGAGTAAATACCCTGGCTGTTGAAGTATACCGCTGGTCGGACGGCAGTTGGCTTGAGGACCAGGACTTTATTCGCATGAGCGGAATCTTCCGCGATGTTTATCTCTTTTCCACTCCAAAAATTCATATGCGTGACTTCAGGGTCCGCACCGATCTTGATGATAACTATCAAAATGCCAATCTCAACCTAAAAGTGAATGTTAAAAATTATGGCAAAGAAACAGCTGCCAATTATAAAGTGGAAGCAATGGTTTATGATGCACACAAAAAACCGGTGCTAAACGAGCCTGTTTCGATGGATATACAGGTGCCGGGGAAAAATGAAACCGCTGTTCAAGCGGAGCAATTGGTTAAAAACCCGCTCAAGTGGTCAGCTGAACACCCCAACCTTTATACTCTCGTCCTCTCTCTAAAAGATAATACAGGTAAAATCGTAGAGACGGAAAGCGCGAAAATCGGTTTCCGGGAGTTTGAACTTAAAAACGGGCAGATGCACATCAATGGGAAGCCGATTGTCTTTAAAGGCGTGAACCGTCATGAAACTGACCCTGACCGTGGCCGGGCCATTACCGAAGAAAGTATGATTCAAGACATCAAGTTGATGAAAAAGTTTAATATCAATGCGGTGAGAACCTCTCACTATCCCAATCAAACGAAATGGTATGAACTCGCCGACCAATACGGACTCTATCTGATCGATGAAGCCAATGTGGAATCGCACGGTGTCAGAGACAGCCTCCCAGCCAGTGACCCTCGCTGGACCGGTGCTGTGTTAGACCGGGTCAAAAGCATGGTGGAAAGAGATAAAAATCATCCCTCTGTCCTCATCTGGTCACTTGGCAATGAGGCCGGACGAGGTGATAATTTCAAGAAAATGGCCGACTGGGTTCGCCAGGCTGATCCGACGCGTATTGTGCATTATGAAGGGGACAACCGCTGGACGGATGTGGAAAGCCATATGTATGCCAGTGTAGAGAGCGTTGAAAACTACGGAAAATCCGGAAACAAAAAACCATACATTCTCTGTGAATATGCTCATGCGATGGGGAACAGTGTCGGAAACCTCTATAAATACTGGGATGTGATTGAGAAATATCCCAATCTTCAGGGCGGGTTTATCTGGGACTGGGTGGAACAAGCATTACGATGGCCCACACCGAAAAAAATTCTGGTAAACGACGAAAGCAAACATGAATTAACGGGACAACTTTATGGTGAAATTGTCGAGGGGATAGATGGTAAAGCCATAAATGGTTACGTCACTCTGCCGAATGTACCGGAACTAAATGTGACCGGTAAACAGCTTACGCTGGAAGCATGGGTAAAACCGCAGCCGACTAACACACACAGCCCGTTTATTACCAAAGGTGATACTCAGTTTGCCATCAAACAGAATAATGACCGGATCGAATTCTTTATTTATGACCGGACCGCTTCGTATCCCTGGATTGTAGCGGAAACAAAGATTCCGGAAAATTGGGTTGGGAATTGGCACAAGGTAGCCGGTGTATATGACGGGCATTCACTAAAGTTATATATTGACGGTCAATTGAAAGCGGAAAAAGAATATTCAGGGGCCATTGTCGGCAACAATTACCCGGTAAATATCGGGCGCAATGCCGAGAATGACCGCCTTTCAAATGCACAAATTGATCACGTTCGCATCTATAACAGGGCATTGTCTGAAACAGAACTGAATGATATAAACCGGGTTCCTGATGAAAATACGGTCCTTTGGCTAGACTTTGATAACTATAAAGAAGAAGAGTATGCTCAAAAAGAATACTTTGCTTACGGAGGAGACTGGGGAGATCGTCCCAACGACGGCAATTTCTCCGCCAACGGTCTCGTATCCCCGGATCGCACCATCCAACCGGAGCTGTGGGAAGTAAAGAAAGTTTATCAAAATATCAAGATCAAACCCTCTGATCTTAAAAATGGCAAAGTGGAAATTGCCAACAACTATCTCTTTACCAACTTAAACGAGTTTGAAGGCAAATGGACCCTGAAGGAGGATAATACAACTCTTCAGAAAGGATCTTTAGGCAGGATGAATATTGCCCCGGGCCAAAAGAAGCTGGTCACTCTTCCGATTCAAAAGCCGAACTTAAAACCGGGAGCCGAATATTGGCTGGATATCAGTTTTAAATTATCCAAGTCAACTGCCTGGGCTTCCAAAGGGCATGAAGTGGCAAAAGAGCAGTTTAAAATGCCCTATAATACACCGGAAGGGCCTGCTCTTGATCCGTCCACAATGCCGCCTTTGGATATAAAAGAAACAGAACAGAAAGTGAATGTTTCGGGTTCAGATTTTCAACTC
Organism: Paenactinomyces guangxiensis; assembly: GCF_016055185.1. GTDB lineage: Bacteria > Bacillota > Bacilli > Thermoactinomycetales > Thermoactinomycetaceae > Paenactinomyces > Paenactinomyces guangxiensis. The sequence goes on along the minus strand of NZ_JAECVR010000008.1, from coordinate 147,477 downwards.
GTTTTTGACAAGGTGAAGGGGACAATTTCATCTTTTAAATACCAGGAGCGGGAAATGTTTAAAACCGGACCCGTTCCCAACTTCTGGAGATCGCCCAATGATAATGATAAAGGGAATGGAATGCCAAACCGCACCGGAACCTGGAGAAATGCGGGCCGGGATATGAAGGTTGATGATGTAAAAGTTACCGCAGTTGGAAATAACGCCGTCCAGATCGATGTTGATGCGACCCTTCCAACTACAACTAAATCAAATTACAAGGTTTCCTATTTCATTTATGGCAGTGGTGATATTGTTGTGAATAATACTCTGACTCCCGGAAAAAATCTCCCGGAAATACCGGCTGTTGGGATGGAATTAATGATCCCGAAAGAATTTGAGAACATCAGCTGGTACGGAAAGGGGCCACAGGAAAACTATTGGGATCGAAATACGGGTGCCGATGTCGGAGTTTATCGCGGAACCGTGGATGATCAATTCTTCCCTTATGTGGAGCCGCAGGAAACCGGAAACAAGACAGATGTGCGCTGGGTGACATTAACGGATAAAAACGGAACGGGACTAATGGCTGCCGGCCTTCCGTTACTGGAAGTGAATGCCCTCCATTATACGGAAGATCAATTGGAATCGGTAAAACATCCTTACGAGTTGACAAAAATGGATGATATCATCTTAAATCTCAACTATAAGCAGATGGGCGTGGGTGGAGATAACAGCTGGGGGGCAAGACCCCATCCGGAGTTTACTCTTTACGCCAATAAGTCCTATTCATACAGCTACCGCCTCAAACCGATTACCAGAGAGATGTCTCCGATGGAATTAAGTAAACAAAAGATCAATGTCAAATAATGGAGGAAAACAAACCCACCTGTCCCCCGTATGTGGGGAGCAGGTGGGTTTGTGTGTTTATTTCTGTGCCTTATTTAAGGCCTCCTGATATAATTTGGATTGCGGATCAAGCTCCACTGCTTTTTTGAATGCCTTTGCCGCTGCATCTTTTTGATTCAAACCGAGATGGGCGAGGCCTTTTTGGTAATAGAGAAGCGCGTTGGACGGCAAAAATTTAATCGCTTGATCAACTGCCTTTAATGAGGGTTCAAACTTGTTTTGATAAAAATAGGCGACTGAACGATAGTAATGGACATCGGGATCTCGCGGCAGATCCTTGGCAGCTTCCTCAAATGAAGTAAGCGCCTTTTGTGTCCAATTGTCCATCTGTTTTTCCCTTGTATTTGCAGCAACATTTTTTGCCTTTTTGGCTTCTTCTCTTTTTTGCAGATAAATGATTCCCAGTGTGAAATCATATTTTCCTTGCTCCGGTTCAAGTTGGATTGCTTTTTGCTCATTTTTGATGGCCTCATCCAATTTGCCGTTGCGATAAAGGGCAATAGACCGTTCATGATAGTAGGTAGCCCGGTCTCCTTTCAACTCAATGGCCCGGTTCAATGTTTGGACGGCCCGCGTATACTCTTTCTTTGCAATGAGAACTTTTCCGTGCATATAAAAATATCCGGACACTTTGTTATCACTTAGTTGAATCGCTGTTTGAATCGCTTCATTTGCTGTTTCATAATCTTTGCTGTAATAGGCGAGCACAGAAAGTTCATAGAACATCCTCGGGTCTTTGGGGTACTTTTTTGTTGCTTCGGTTAATAGTTCGATTCCTTTATCATATTTTTGAGAGGCCCGGTACAGGTTGGCCAAATAGATATAATATTTTTTTTGCGGGTCTGCTTGAACTGCTTTTTCGCCCAGTTCAATCGCTTTATCCAAATGCTGATTCTTGACTTCCTGCTGTGCCTGTTGATACCAGGCGGCCGCTTTTTGCTGTGGAGTTGAATCAGCCCTTGCGCTGGAGAAGAGAGAAGTGATGATAACAGCTCCGATAATGAGGAAAGCAAGGCTTCCCGCGACGGCCAAAACAATCTTTTTTCGCCGTGTCAGCTTTTTTAGCAGGCCTGTCTTTGTGATCATTGTTTTGTCAGTTACCCGAGTAGTTGAAACCCATTGTGGGGCAGGTATTTCAGCCGATGTTGTTTCCGGCAGCTTTTTGGGAGCCTTATGGCTGTAATAGTGAGCGATTCTGGAAAGTTCTTGAATGTTGGGCCGTTTGCTCGGATCGGGCGAAAGAGAGCGTATCAAGATGTTCTCCAGTTCCAGCGGAATATCGGCGCGGCTCTTGCGGGGGCGTTCAATTTCTCCATTTGCCTCAATCCACTTTTTAGTAAGCATCGTGTATAGCATGGAGCCTACTTGAAATACGATCTCCGGCTCTTGCAGCGGCTTAAGGGAAAGAGTTGCATTTCCCCCGTACAAAAAGCGGATCCGATTTCCTGTATCAAGAAACATATTTTGGGGGTGGACCAGTGTAAATTGATTTTCTTCATTTAGCTGGATGAGCTGGTCACAGATCGTTTTTAATAAATTCATGGACTCTGCCAGTGAAAGAGGAGCCGACTGGCTCAGATAAAAGGCAAATAATGTCCCTTCCATTTTTGTGAATACTTGATAAAGTATATCATCTTCTACAAATACCTCTTCAATTGGAAAAAACACATCTTCATTACGTTGAAACAGTGAATCCAGATCCAGATTCTCCGGTAAGGTGCTACTGTCGAGGGCATGAATAAAGCGGGTCGACATGCCCGACTCCTCGCTGTTATCTTGAGAATCGGGAGACAGAGCGACGTAATAAAGCATTCCCTCAACAAAAGGGAAACGATTCATCACATAGTACTGTTTGATCCATTGACCTTTTTCTTTCAAAAACATTCTGTTCGCCCCTCTTTGAATTACTCCTCATACTTTCTTCTTTGATTCATTTATATATCAAGCGAAGTGATATATAATGCTTGAGGGATTGTATTTGCTTGCCATTGCTAATTTATTTTAACACGAACCCAAATCAGATGTACTATATATTTCGTAATTTATAGTTAAAGAATCAACCATCCATAATTTGAAAATTAAATGAATAATTAAAAATGACTGCTTGCCTTGGGAACTTTTACTATGTTAATATATAAGAGTTATCAGTATCTCCAAAAATTTAATAATGCATTGACATCAGGAGGGTTGCTATGAACAAAAAATCCTTTGCAAAGGCGAGCGGACTTGGTGCAGTCTGCTTTGGCCTGGCTGTTTTTGCATCTCCGATGGCAGCGTTTGGTGCCGGAACTGATGCATCAGCCAACACCGGGATCGATGGCAGTATTGGCACTAAAGTAGTTGTGCAACCATCGAATGAACCTGATATGGCAGGTGCCCCTGATGCCCGTACCCTTGATCGCGATGGAGTCGAAGTTGCCCAAGGCGGCGTTGGCGTCGGTGTTGGCGTTGGCGTTGGTATCGGCGGTGAAGGTGACGACAACATCGGTGGTCAAGTCGGAGCAGTTATCGGCGGTGAAGTTGATGGTGGTATCGGCGGCCCTGGCGACGACGGTCCTGGTGACGGCGGCCCTGGTGACGGCGGTCCTGGTGACGGTGGCCCTGGCGATGGTGGCCCTGGTGACGGCGGCCCTGGCGATGGTGGCCCTGGTGACGGTGGTCCTGGCGATGGTGGTCCTGGTGACGGTGGCCCTGGCGATGGTGGCCCTGGCGATGGTGGTCCTGGTGACGGTGGCCCTGGCGATGGTGGTCCTGGTGACGGTGGCCCTGGCGATGGTGGCCCTGGCGATGGTGGTCCTGGCGATGGTGGCCCTGGCGATGGTGGTCCTGATGACGGTGGCCCTGGTGACGGCGGCCCTGGTGACGGCGGCCCTGGTGACGGCGGTCCTGGCGATGGTGAACCTGGCGACGGCGGCACCCCTCCTGGGACAGTACCGCAACCCGAACCGGACGATCTGGATGAAGGGACACATGTGGTTAACCTTCCTGCCGGACCATTGGAAAAAACTGAGGAAGGCGGGGAACTGCCAAAAACAGCAACTCCATATCCGAACATTATGTTTGGCGGAGTGCTCTTATTTGTGATCGGGGCCATTTTCCATCTCATTCGCAGAAGGAATCATGTGGCGTAAGGCTCATTTTTGGTTTTACTTGTTAGGAATTTGTTTAATCGCTTATGGCGGTTGGAAATGGTGGGGCGAACTTAATCAAGTTGCCCCACTGCCTGTTTATTCATCGGCTTCCTCAGTGAAAAGTTCCCAGCCAAAAGATAAACCGCTTGTACTGCCCAAGGGGCCTCTGTATAAGAAGCAGCCGAAGGTAGGGGAAACCATCGGAGTTCTGGAAATTCCCAGACTGAAAGCCAAATTGCCCATTATTCATGGGACATCAGAGAGCCAATTGGCTAGAGGGGTTGGCCATTACAAAAAAAGTGTTTTGCCTGGAGAAAAGGACAATTCACTTCTTTCGGGACACAGGGATACTGTTTTTCGGCGCATGGGTGAAATAAAGATCGGTGATAAGTTCATTGTACAAACTGAAGCTGGTATATTTACTTATCAGGTGAAAAAAAGCCGTATTGTTGATCAGCATGATCGAAAGGCAATTGTTTCTACCTATCCCAAACCACAGCTAACTGTATCCACTTGTTATCCTTTCTCATATATAGGCTTTTCCCCACAACGCTATCTTTTGATTGCTGATTTAGTAGATTTTCAATTAAATAAATGATAACCGATGGTGTCCTGTATTGCTGGGATAAAACAAGCACTCATCTTTTTTATGAGTGCTTGTCATTTTTAGTTTAATCTTTCGCGTAATACCTGATTACTTTCATCTTCTTCTTTGTTTATTTGCTGATTACTTGTCCGCAACGGGATTTCTTTAAGGAATAAGGTGAGAATAAATCCGGTTGCGAGTATGATGCTCCCTGCCAGGAAGACATGGTTAATCGCTGTGGCTAAAGCTGCTTTTAATATGTGAATGGTCTGATCAAACGTGGAGATAAGCGGTTCGGGCAGACGGCTCTTGATTGCGGCCAATTGTTCGTGATTCATTAGAATCTGCGGGTTTCTAAGGGAGGCGAGTTTCTCGGCGGCTTCCGGGTTTTGTGCCAACATGTCTGCGCGGCCTGCAGGGGTCAGTTTTTCCAATTCGCTTTTCATAGTGGTAGTCATGATTGTTCCCATGATTGAAACGCCGATTGTGCCGCCCAACTGCCGGAATAATTGTGAAGAAGAGGTGGCTACTCCCAGATGCCTGTAATCGACGGCGTTCTGAACAGTTAGCATAAAAATAGGGAAACTCACGCCCAACCCGATTCCGATCACAAGCATGTGCAAGACAAGCTGAAGTACAGATATATCCGGATCAATAAAGTACATGGAGAACATGCCCACTGACATGACAATCAGCCCTGACAGGGCTAAAACTTTATATTTTCCGGTACGGGAGGTAATCTGCCCGGAGAGGATGCTCCCGCTGACTAAGCCAAGTGTCATCGGAATCATGATAAAACTGGAATGGGTAGCCGATTGACCCATCACTCCCTGAATGAAAAACGGCGTATACATGATGGCTCCGAACATTCCTGCACCAAGGATGAAGTTGATTAAGTTGGACAGGCTAAAAATCGAATTTTTAAACAATGCTAACGGTAAAACTGGACTTTTAACAGCTCTTTCAATCAGGATAAAAATAAGCAGTGCAACGGCGGATGCAGCAAATAAACCGAGAATGCACAGAGATGTCCATGCATACTTGCTGCCCGCCCATGTAAATGCCAGCAACATGGGAATCATCGTCAATGTTAAAAAGAGGGAGCCAAAGTAATCAATCGGTTGTTTATCTTTTCGCGGTGCCTGTGGAAACAATCTCCAGATCAAAGCAAAAGTGATGATGCCAAACGGCAAAAAGATCCAGAAACACCAGTGCCAATCCATGTGATCCACAATGTAGCCGCCGAGCATGGGCCCAAGGATGCTGGCTAATCCAAAGGTGGCACTCATTAATCCTTGCCATCGCCCTCGTTCGCGGGGAGAGAATAGATCCCCGACTGCTGTAAAAGCAGTAGACATGACCATTCCGCCCCCCAGCCCCTGAATGCCGCGGTAGGTAATTAACTGAAAAATATTTGCAGATGTTCCGCATAAAAATGAACCGAGGACAAACAGGCCGATTCCGACGAGCAAAAAGGGTTTTCTCCCGTAAATATCGGAAAGCTTTCCTACCAGAATAGCCGTAATACTGGATGATAGCATGTAAATGGTAAAAACCCAGTAAAAGTATTCCATCCCTTTCAGCTCGGAGATGATCCGCGGCAGGATGGTCCCTACAATGGTCTGGTTCAGCGCGGCGAATAGCATGGAAGCAACGATTGCGATCATGATTGTTGTCTTTTGTTTATGACTTAAATGTTCCACTCTACACCCCTCTGGACTTTTGCCTCAACATTAAAATAAAACGATGGCTCATCCCCCTGAGGAAATGAGCTGATTTCGAGAATTATACGATTTTCTGCAACAGTTGAAGAAGGGTTTTAATTTCTTCTGTGGTTAGGTTTTCAAATTTTTGCCGGAAGTACTCTGTTTTTTTCTTGGATGTTTCTTCCACCAATTGTTTACCTTCATCAGTGATGTGCAACTCTACAACGCGTTTGTCTAACTGGGATCTTTTTCGGCAGGCCAGGTTTTTTTTCTCCAATTGATCGGCAACGTGGGTAATATGGCTGACAGATACCTCAAATTCATGGGAAAGTGCGGTTACGATTTGCGGGCTTTTTAAATGGAGTTGTTTTAATACGCCAAATTCGGCTCCGGTAAGGGTATCACCCCAGATTTTTCCTAACTCTTTGCGCATGTGGCGGCCCAGGTTGAAAAACGTCTGTTCTAACTCCATTATAAGATCTAAGCGATCTGACATTTTCATCTCCCTCTATATGGTCACTACTTAGTTGTTTCAGTAGGTTAAATAGTTAAGGAAGATTATATACCTGTGCAGGGCTTTGTGCAACTAGAAAATATTCTCTGACAAGAAAATGCCGATGTTAAAAATTTCCATAAGGGGAATATTCAAAAAAATAAGTGACAATTACATTATTTTGATATAAACTGATACGAAAAACATTTGGACAATCATAAAGAGAGAAGGTGCAAAAGCTTGCGGAGCGATCAAATTAAAAAAGGAGTAGACCGTGCTCCCCATCGGAGTTTGCTGCGGGCTGCCGGCTTAAAAAATGAAGACTTTGATAAACCGTTTATCGGGATTTGCAATTCATTTGTGGAAATTATTCCGGGTCATATGCACCTCAACAAATTTGCGGAAACAGTAAAAAAAGCGGTTCGTGAAGCGGGGGGAATTCCTTTTGAATTTAATACCATCGGAGTTGATGACGGGATCGCGATGGGACATATCGGAATGAGGTATTCTTTGCCCAGCCGTGAGATTATCGCTGACTCCGTGGAAACCGTGGCCCTGGCTCACTGGTTTGACGGTTTGATCTGTATTCCCAACTGTGACAAGATCACCCCCGGTATGATGATGGGAGCCATGAGGGTCAATATCCCCACCATTTTTATCAGCGGTGGCCCGATGGCGGCCGGGGTAACCCCTTCCGGACAAAAAGTGGACCTGTCATCCGTTTTTGAAGGCGTAGGGGCTTATCAAGCCGGAAAAATTGATGATCAAGAATTGCAGACACTGGAGGAGTTTGGTTGTCCCAGCTGTGGCTCCTGCTCGGGAATGTTTACGGCAAACTCAATGAACTGTCTAGCAGAAGCTCTCGGCCTGGCTCTTCCCGGAAACGGAAGTATCCTGGCCGCGACAAAGGAGAGAGAGGAGCTGGCGAAAAAAGCGGCACAGCAGATCATAAAACTGATTGAAGCCGATTTAAAGCCGCGTGATATCGTAACTGAGAAGTCACTTGATAATGCATTTACCCTTGATATGGCCATGGGCGGATCGACCAATACCGTGTTACATACGATGGCGATTGCTCATGAAGCGGGTGTAGATTATCCGTTATCCCGGATCAATGAATTATCCAAAAAAGTTCCCAATCTTTGTAAAGTGAGCCCTGCCGGGAAATGGCATATGGAAGATGTGGATCGTGCCGGCGGAATCAGTGCGATCTTAAAAGAGTTAAGCAAACGGGAAGGCCTGCTGCATCTGGACTGCCCGACGGTTACCTTAAAAACACTGGGAGAAAATATCGAGAGAGCAGAAGTCCTTGATCCTGAGGTGATCCACAGCCTGGACAATGCTTACAGCGAGACAGGCGGGCTTCAGGTTCTCTACGGGAACCTGGCTCCGGACGGGGCGGTCATCAAAACAGGGGCGGTAGACCCGTCTGTGAAGGTGTTTCGCGGCCCTGCAGTGGTATTTGAGTCGCAGGATTCAGCCCTCGCCGGCATCGCTCTGGGAAAAGTGAAGGCCGGAGATGTGGTGATCATACGCTATGAAGGCCCTAAGGGAGGACCGGGGATGCCGGAAATGCTGTCTCCCACATCAGCCATTGTGGGGATGGGCCTGGGTAAGGATGTGGCACTGATCACTGACGGCCGCTTTTCCGGTGCCACAAGGGGAATCAGTATCGGTCACGTGTCTCCGGAAGCAGCAGAAGGCGGTCCAATTGCTCTTGTTCAACAGGGAGATCTGATTGAGATTGACCTGGTGCAAGGATCTATTCATCTTGAGGTTTCTGAAGAGGAATTGCAAGTTCGGCGTGAGCAGTGGACACAGCCCAAAACAAAAGTGGAGGGAGCATTTTTAAGGCGTTATGCCCATCTGGTGACCTCCGCCAATACGGGGGCTGTCTTAAAAGAGCTATAAGTAAGATTTAAAAACTCCCCGGAAGGTTGGGGAGTTTGCACCGGATTGTTTTGGAACCGCTTCCAATTTTGTAATAAAAAAGTGGTTGAAATCTGTTGACAGAGCAAAAAGAAGCTGTCTATAATTACATCTAAATAATCGAAATGATTAACGAAATCAGTTGAATACTAGGCAAAGCAGTCGGAAAAAACAAGAGTCGATGGAGCTGGTTTAACCCTGCAGCTTACGTTGCGGCCAGAACCTAGTGATATTATTTCTATAACACAGAAAATTCAATATGTTATGACGATGATGAGGACCGATAGTATACTTGTGCGATACAGAGAGTCCGGGGATGCTGAGACCGGAACCGCAGGTTTACTATTTTCTCACCTCGGAGTTGGGTGTCCAAAGGCGCTGAAGCGCTGAGTAGTACACTGCCGGTGGTCGCCGTTATCGACAGGGTGTGGCAACGTTTGGTCATTACAACGTTTTTCCATACTCGCTGAGGTCGATTGCCGTGAGGAGTCGATGAAATTGGGTGGTACCGCGAACCTTTTTCGCCCCAATCGTACTGGCTTTATGTCAGGAAACGGGGTGAAAAAGGTTCTTTTGCTTATATCAAATGAAAGAGGAGGAGTATGAGTGGCTCCCCAGTTGGAAACCATGACGAGTCAGTTAGTGGAGATGAAGGCAGATGAGAAAGAGTACACAGGTTCTGAAATTTTACTCCGTTGTTTGGTGGCAGAAGGAGTTGAGGTGATTTTTGGTTATCCGGGCGGAGCTGTGTTACCCATCTACGATTCCCTTTACGATGGACAGGTGAAGCATCTGTTAGCCCGACACGAACAAGGAGCGATTCACGCTGCTGACGGCTATGCCCGCGCAACCGGTAAACCCGGGGTGGTGATCGCCACGTCCGGACCCGGAGCAACCAACCTTGTCACCGGGATTGCTACCGCGATGATGGATTCCGTTCCGCTGGTCTGTATTACCGGAAATGTAGCCCAACACTTACTGGGAACAGACGCATTCCAGGAGGCGGATATCACAGGGATTACGATGCCGATCACAAAGCACAACTATCTTGTGCGAGATGTGCGGGAACTGCCGCGAATTGTAAAAGAGGCGTTTACCATTGCCACCGGTGGACGGCCGGGTCCGGTTCTGATCGATATCCCCAAAGATGTATCCAACGCCAGGGCATCTTTTCACTATCCCGAATCGGTGTATATCCGGGGCTTTCAACCTACGACTGATCCCCATCCCCTACAGGTTCAAAAGTTGTACGATGCCATTGCTCAGGCGAAGCGGCCTGTGATACTGGCAGGGGGCGGAGTAGTTACATCCGGTGCAGCTGAACAGCTGTCCCGCTTCGCAGAACAAGCCCAGATTCCCGTGACGACTACCTTGATGGGAATCGGTGGTTTTTCAGGCACTCATCCCCTGTGGATGGGAATGCCCGGGATGCACGGCACTTATGCGGCTAACCATGCTTTGCTAAACTGCGATCTTCTTATCGGAATCGGTGCCCGTTTTGATGATCGGGTAACGATGGGGCGCATTGATAAATTTGCGACGAAAGCGAAAATTGCGCATATTGACATTGATCCGGCAGAAATCGGAAAAAATGTTGAAACATTTATTCCGATCGTGGGAGATGTGAAGAAAGTACTGGAGGTGGTCAATGAAAAAGTACCAAAGAGCCAGTCTGATGATTGGGTGAAACAGATCGATGAGTGGAAGCAAACCTATCCTCTGGTGTATAAGATATCCGAAGAAAGCCTGAAGCCACAGTGGGTGATTCAGCATCTGTATCATTCAACCAACGGGGAAGCGATTGTTACTACAGACGTAGGGCAGCATCAAATGTGGGTAGCTCAATACTATCGCTTCGCCTATTCCCGCTCGTTGCTCAGTTCCGGGGGATTGGGAACGATGGGCTTTGGTTTCCCGGCCGCCATCGGAGCGCAACTGGGTGTACCCGACCGGACGGTGATTGCTGTGACAGGTGATGGCGGATTTCAGATGACCGCACAGGAATTGGCTGTGGTTGCATTAGAGAACATCCCGGTAAAAGTGGCTATTATCAATAATCAATGTTTGGGCATGGTCCGCCAGTGGCAGGAAGTGTTTTATAAGGAGCGGTACTGTGATGTTGACTTATCCGGCGGTCCTGATTTTGTGAAATTGGCAGATGCTTACGGGGTGAAAGCCTGGAGAGCCCGCACACAGGAGGAAGCCATTCAGGTATGGCAGGAAGCCCTTCGGCATCCCGGACCGGCTGTGGTTGATTTTTGGGTAACTCCTCAAGAAAATGTATATCCGATGGTTGCCCCGGGAGCAGGACTGGATGAGATGTTGATGGGAGATGAGGAAGCATGAGGCATATCTTGTCTGTACTCGTAAATAACCAGCCGCGGGTTCTTGCAAGGGTTGCAAGTCTTGTCGGGCAGAGAAACTTTAACATCGAGAGTATCAGCGTAGGGGAGTCAGAAGAGCCGGGTTTATCCCGCATGGTCATTGTCACCAATGGAGACAAACATACCATGGAACAAGTATCCAAACAGTTACACAAATTAATCGATGTCATCAAAGTTCAAAACTTGAGTGCAGACTCTGTGGTTGAACGGGAACTATTGCTGGTTAAAGTTGGTGCCTCACCTGCTTCCCGGACAGAAATCTCCGGGATTGTAGAACCATTTCGCGCATCTATCGTGGATGTTGGCCCCAGTTCCTTAATGGTGCAAGCCACCGGCGAACGGTCCAAACTGGATGCAATGATTGAACTTCTCCGCCCTTATGGAATCAAAGAGATCGCCCGTACCGGTGTGACGGCTCTGGCCAGGGGAATGTCCAGACAGAAAGCAATAAGCTCATAAAAAACGACAACAATTGGAGGATGGAAAAATGGCAAAAATGTTTTATGAACAGGATGCAGATCTATCTTTATTGCAAGGTAAGACAGTTGCAATTATCGGATATGGAAGCCAGGGACACGCTCAGGCACAAAATCTGCGGGACAGCGGTATCAAGGTTGTAGTGGGTTTAAGAAAAGGGAAATCGTGGGACCAGGCGGAACAGGACGGGTTTGATGTTTATGAAGTGGATGAAGCTGTGAAACAGGCACAGGTTGTACAAATTTTATTGCCTGACGAACATCAGGCCAAAGTATACAAAGAGCAAGTGGAGCCAAATCTGGAACCGGGAGATGCCATCTTTTTCTCACATGGTTTCAATATTCACTTTAATCAGATTGTTCCGCCTAATTCTGTCGATGTGATTCTTGTTGCTCCCAAATCTCCCGGCCATCTTGTTCGGCGTGTGTATCAGGAAGGCTTTGGTGTACCAGCACTGATTGCGGTCCATCAGGATGCCTCCGGTAAGGCCCATCAGCTGGCCCTCGCTTACTGTAAGGGAATTGGAGCCACCAAGGCGGGAGTTATTGAGACCACATTTAAAGAGGAAACTGAAACAGATTTGTTTGGTGAGCAGGCTGTCCTTTGCGGTGGAGTGAGCCAGCTGGTCAAAAGCGGATTTGAAACACTGATCGAAGCAGGCTATCAACCGGAAATCGCTTATTTTGAGTGTTTGCATGAGTTAAAGCTCATTGTGGATTTGATGTATGAACAAGGTTTAGGTGGAATGCGTTACTCCGTCAGCGATACAGCTGAATTTGGCGACTATGTCAGTGGCAGGCGCGTCATCGCCGAACCGGCCCGCGCAGCGATGAAAGAGATTTTGAAAGAGGTTCAAGACGGGACATTTGCCCGCAGATGGATCGAGGAGAACAAAAATGGCCGCCATGAATTTGAAAGCATGAGAAAGAAAGAGAAAGAGCATGAGATTGAGCAAGTTGGAGCAAAGCTGAGAGAGATGATGGTATGGGTAAACAAAGGGCAAAAAGAGCCAGTCAAACAGTAAAAGATGATAAAAAGGGGAGGAAGCGGTAATGCGAACCATTTACATTTTTGATACCACGTTGCGTGATGGTGAACAATCACCGGGAGTCAACTTGAGTGCGTCCGAAAAGGTGGAAATTGCAACTCAGCTTGAAAGACTGGGTGTCAATGTAATAGAAGCCGGGTTTGCCGCTTCCTCACCCGGAGATTTGCAGGCGGTCCGGGAAGTTGCGAAAACGGTGAAAAACAGCTCTGTCTGCAGCTTGTCCCGCTCGGTTCAAGGGGATATCGATCAAGCCTGGGAGGCGCTCCAGGCAGCCGAATCACCTTATCTGCATATCTTTTTGGCCACTTCACCCATCCATCGCCAGTATAAATTACGTATGAGCAAGGAGCAAGTACTGGAACGGGCAGAAGAAGCCATCCGCTATGCGAAGCGGTTCTTTCCGGTTGTTGAGTTTTCGGCCGAAGATGCCGGCAGAACGGAAATTGACTTCTTGTGCGAGGTGGCTGACCGGGCAATTCAAGCCGGAGCTGATGTAATTAACCTGCCGGATACGGTGGGGTACCTGACTCCTGAGGAGTATGCCAATATCTTTGTCGAGTTGCGCAAGCGCGTGCCAAATGTGGACCGGGTTCGTTTGAGTGCCCATTGCCATGATGATTTGGGAATGGCTGTGGCAAACAGTTTAGCTGCTATTCAGGCAGGAGTGGAGCAAGTAGAGGGGACGATCAACGGGATTGGAGAGAGAGCCGGTAACGCCGCTATCGAAGAGATTGCCATGGCCATTAAAACGAGAGAATCTTTGTACCAGGTGCAAACAACATTAAACTTGAAAGAGATTGACCGGACCAGTCGTTTGGTGAGCAAACTGACGGGGATGTTCGTACCGGGGAATAAAGCAGTCGTAGGGGCCAACGCTTTTGCGCACGAAGCCGGTATTCATCAGGATGGGGTATTAAAGCACAAATCAACTTATGAAATTATGACACCGGAAACGATCGGGCTTACCGAAAGCCGTCTGATTCTCGGTAAGCATTCCGGACGGCACGCCTTCCGTGACAAGTTGACTCAGCTGGGCTATCCTCAATCAGATGAGCAGATCAATGTTTTGTTTGCCCGGTTTAAAGAGTTGGCAGACCGTAAAAAGGAAATCACGGATGATGATCTGATCGCCCTGGTCGAAGAAAAGCTGGGAGAAGCGTCTGAAGTTTACACTTTGGAATCGATTCACATTTCCTACGGAAGCCACTCCCTGCCTACCGCTTCACTGCGGATCCGGCATCAATCTCACGGAAAGCTGCTGGAGGAGGCGGCCTGCGGGAATGGCTCCGTAGATGCCATCTTTAAAACGATTGACCGCATTACAGGGGAGAAAGCGGAGTTAGTCGATTATCGCATTCATTCGGTTACACAGGGAAAAGATGCCCTGGGTGAAGTGCATGTCCGGCTGGAACAAAATGAAATATCGGTAAGAGGAAGAGGAGTCAGCACAGATGTGCTGGAGGCGAGTGCGAGAGCTTATCTTGATGCGGTCAACCGGTTGGTCAAAAGGAAAGAGGCGGACCAGAAAGGGGAACTGCAGAAAAAAGTAACTGTGTAAGCAGGATGTGGAGAGGAGAGGGAGCCGATGAGCAGAGTGAAGAAAATAGCTGTATTGCCAGGGGACGGGATTGGTCCGGAAATTGTTGATGAAGCAGTAAAAGTATTGCGCCAGGTGGAAGAAGTGTTTGGCTATTCTTTTGAATTTGAATTTGCGATGGCGGGTGGGGGAGCCATTGACCGGGTGGGTACCCCTTTGCCGCAATCAACCCTGGATTTGTGTAAGAATTCCGATGCCGTATTGCTCGGAGCGGTCGGAGGGCCGCAGTGGGATGAGAATCCCCCTGACCTGAGACCGGAAAAAGCATTGCTCGGCCTGCGCAAGGGATTGGGTCTTTACTCCAATTTGCGTCCGGTCACCCTGTTTGAAGGGATGGAGAAGAGTTCAACTTTGCGTCCGGAAGTCATCGCCGGGGTAGATCTGGTGGTGGTGCGTGAATTGACTGGCGGCATCTACTTTGGTGAGAAGACGAGGGTGAAAACGGAAGAAGGAGAAGTAGCAACTGATCTCTTAATCTACCATGAACATGAAATTGAGCGGATCGTGCGGCTTGCCTTCCAAATTGCCCGGGGGCGGAGCAAGCGCCTCACCTCGGTAGACAAGGCGAACGTTCTGGAAAGTTCAAGACTCTGGCGTTCCGTCGTACAACGGGTAGCAAAAGAATTTCCCGATGTTGAACTGGAGCATATGCTGGTCGACAACTGTGCCATGCAGATGGTCCGCCGTCCTGCTGAATTTGATGTGATTGTGACAGAAAATATGTTTGGAGATATTTTAAGCGATGAAGCGGCGATTCTAACCGGTTCGATTGGAATGTTGCCATCTGCAAGCCTGGGGGAAGGTTCACTGGGACTTTATGAACCCGTTCACGGCTCGGCTCCCGACATTGCCGGCCAGGGAGTCGCCAATCCCAGTGCCACCATCCTGTCAGCCGCTATGATGTTGCGTCACACGTTCGGTTATGAAGAAGCCGCCCAATCCATTGAAAATGCTGTAAGAACCGTGTTGAGACGCGGACATCGCACACCGGATATCGCGTTGAGCGGACAAATGGCGGTAAGCACCGAAGAGTTTGGCGACCGCGTGGCGGAGGAGTTGGTGCATTTTGAACCAACACCTTCGATTCCGCTGGAAGTGATGTTTTAATCTCAATTGTTCACAGTCAAAACAGCAGGGGCATCATCCCCTGCTGTTGATTTTTTGCAGGAAACTTCTATTGATCTTCTCTTAACTTTTCATCTACTTCTTTTAGGAAAGATCCTATTTTCTTGCCGTTAATGACTAAATCGGCGTAATCATCAAATTCAGTAGGTTCCATATTGATGATGGCTAATTTTGCGCCATTCTCTTTGGCGGTGATGGGGAAGTAATTAGCGGGACTTACCTGCAGGGAAGATCCCAGTACGATACACAGTTCAGCCTTTGAGATCATTTCTTCTGCTTTCGTTAATTCCTCCTCGGGCAAGGATTCGCCAAACAAAACGATAGATGGGCGGATGAATCCCCCGCATGTACATTGGGTTCCATTTGGGGCAAGGTAAGATTCAAAGGGATAGGATGTTCCGCATATCGAACAGTGCACGGTTCCAAGGCTGCCGTGAATCTCTGCCACATGTTGGCTCCCAGCTTTCTGGTGATAGGTGTCTACATTTTGCGTGATGATTCCATGAACGAAGCCTTCTTTTTCCCAGCGTGCCAAAATCTCATGGCCCTCATGCGGTTTATGCTTTAAAAGTTCTTTGATTCGTGACCGATAGAAATCGGTAAACTCATCACGATTGTTCTGAAGCGCATACGTACTGGCAATCACCATGGGGTCTTTGCCGGCCCATAGTCCTCCCGAGGAACGAAAATCGGGCAAGCCGCTTTCCGTGGACATCCCGGCCCCGGTAAAAACAACTGTATACTTCGATTCTTTTAACCAGTCTTCAATCATATCAGTCACCAACCCATTTCATTTTCGCAGATACATAAGAATCAAATTGTGCGATCTGTATTTAGTGTAACTGAATATCTTCTAAAATTGTTATCCGCATCCATAAGTTACGAAACCTTAAATGTTTTCATGCAGATTCGTAGTCTTGTGAACAGATATTCATATCAATATGGGATCTTTCTGTTCAATAATCGCTTCCCGTTCAGGAAAACTCTAAATATATTTAAAACCCTTTGGAATCTGTGATTGCAGTTTGATAATATTTTTTCTTTGATGGTTGAAAGTTGAATGTGCATAGTATCATTGTTATCAACAACATTACGAATGTCCCGATGATCACAATAAACTTAATCGAAATGAGTTGAGCTGCAACTCCAAAAATAACAGTTGTAATCATGATTAATATCGCTTCAATTAACCTGTATATGCTGCCAACTCTCCCCATGACCTCAACAGGTATGTTGTTTTGATAAAATGTAAGAAATCCTGTATTTGCAAAAGCGAGAGAAAAGGAAAGGACAAAGAACCCCAAAGCTGCTACAAAAAAGGAACTTGAAAAGGCGTAGATGATATAACCAACAGAAACAAATAAAGAACCGAATCCAATTAGCACAGAAGTTGCTAATTTTTTTGTAAAAATCGTGTTAACAATAGCCCCGGCAACGATTCCTGCCCCGGCTATACTTACAAGAAATCCATAATCACTATCTGATAAATATAGCACTTTTTTTGCAAAAGCAGCTTCAAGTGAATCTACAGCTGTTGCCATTACCATCATACAACTAAATAAAAAGTAGATTAACATAATATAAGCATGTCGATGACTAAAGTTTAAAACAATTTTCCAATCACTTTTTAAAAGTTCCAAAGATATTTTTTGATCAGTTGTGTCAGCAAAAGTTTGTTTTTCAAGGTTAGGCATAAACAGAGTAACGAATCCTGACAAAAATAAGGCAATTGCATTTATGTAGATTGCAAATATTGGTGTACCAATTAAAAACAGCATCCCCGCGACCGCCGGACCAATCAGAAAACCTCCGGATTCAATTAAACTGCGAAGGGAGTTAAAACGTTTTCTTTGTTCAGGGGGTGTTAATTTTGTAATATAAGTTATAGATGTCGGGACAAACATAGAACTCGCCATATTGATTAAAAAGACGGCTAAATACATAGACCAAATTGAAGAAAAGAAAGGTAATAAACTGATAAATATAGCCCGAAATAGATCGAGGGTTATCATTAGGTTACGCTTATTTGAACGGTCTATAACGCTGCCAGCCCAGACATTTGTAAATAAGACAGCTAAAGGTTTGAGAATATAAAGTGCAGCTACTGCAAGAGGGGAGCCTGTCATATCAAGCACAATTAAATTAAGTGCGATTAGATAAATCCAGTCACCAATATTAGAAACCCCCATTCCAAATAGTAGGATCGAAGGATATTTCCAAGATCCCAATAACTTTTTTAAGCTCATATAGTTTTCCTCCTTTAGGTGAAGCTGTTTAGTTATTATCTGGTCAGATATTCAATGTTAACAAATATTTTTATGCAATAAAAAAATCTCGCCGCCAAGACTTATGTCTTGGGGACGAGATTTTGTAGTCGTGGTGCCACCCCAGTTTATTAATATGTCACCATATTAACCTTAACAGGTACAGCATGCAAAGGAACGAATACCCTGGCTCTATAACAGGAGCTCCTGTCACATTATCCCCCTCTGCAGGCAGGTTCCAATGTGATGCTCAGAGGCTTGGTTCAATAAATAATTCTTACCCATTCTCAGCTGACAGGGCTCTCTGAAAAGAATTAATTTATCTACTCTTCTCTTCATTGCATTTAATTTTTTGTACATATTATCATTAACACAGGTTGATGTAAATACTTACATTTAGGCAACCTTAGTATATCATTTTATGATTTTCTTACTTAATAGGTATTTGTTTGGGTACAGGAGGAGATTGATGACATAAACCTGCAGAATTGGTTTTTCGTGAAACAGCTTTAGAATATGATCAACACCCGGCATTCCTGAAGGAACGCCGGGCGTTTCATTTCCGGATTATCTGGACGCTACAGGGGTCGGTTTGGACTTACTGTTGGAAAACGGCTGTTTCAAAGCGGTTTTTTGCCCGCCTTCCCATAGCTGCTCGATTTTCTTTAACTCTGCTTCGGACAATGGGGTTTTGTCAGGTGCCTGGGCAAATTCGCGCAGGTTGTCTTTATTAGTGATGTTCGGCAGAACAGATTTTATGGCCGGGCTGGCCAGCGAGAAAAGAATGGCTGCCTGCCCGATGGTGCGATCGGTTCCTTCATAGAGGAACTTCCATTCGCGTACCGCCTGTAGGCCTGCTTGCATCCATTTGACAGGGCGGTGGTTCCGGTGGTCTGTTTTGTCAAAGTGCTTGTCCGGATCGTAAGTCCCGTCCAACAGCCCCGAAGCGTGGGGAACCCGTGCAATTAAAGAGCAATCATGCTCTTCAGCGGCGCGGATCAGCTCACGGGCCGGATCTTGTTCAATTAAGTTATTGATGATTTGTGCCATATTCATTTTGCGCTCAACAATGGTGGCCAGTCCTTCATCTCTCCATCCGATATCCGGTCCGAGAGCCACACCGTAAGAGAGGATCTTTCCTTCCTCTTTGAGGCGTTCAAGTGTTTCCTTCACTTCATCACTCCGGATTGCTTCCATCCGGGCATTGTGAAGTTGATATACATCAATGTAATCTGTTTTTAAGCGTTGCAGGCTTTCTTCGCACGATTTGCGGATGGATGCAGCATCCCAGCGTTGAGGAAGTTCGCTGTGCCCCCCGTGGCGGTCCCCGCGTTTGGCATAGATGTCATAGCCGAATTTGGTGGCGATGACGACTTTATCACGAATGCCGCTTAAAGCTTCGGCCAGAATGGTTTCACCTTTTCCCTGCCCATATACATCTGCGGTGTCAAAAAAGGTGATTCCGTAGTCTTCGTAGGCACTTCGCAGCAATCTTTTTCCCAGTTCTTCATCTTTGACGCCCCACCATGGGGTGGCAACAGACCAGACTCCAAAGCCTACCTCGGAGACAGGACGGTCAATGCCGGGCATAGAACGATATTTCATCTGGAGATCCTCCTTATACGTGCAAATAAATAAAGTACATGCTCTTGTTACAAGCAGATCTATCAACCTAACAGCAAAGTAAGCTGAAGAAAATCGGGCAGGCATGATCAAAAGGGGCTATTCAGTGTTCCGGCAGACAGGCAAAATAACCCGTTTCCAACCTGAACTGGTATCGTTCCGACCTTATTGTACCACTTTTGTACAAGAGTTAGAAAAACAAGGTTTACAATTTTGTGGAGTTGCGCATGGTTTGTAAAAATGCTTGTGCTGCGTGAGCAGGTTGTTTATCTTTACTGATTGCAGAGATAACGGCAACACCATCGGCACCGGCAGCAAGTACGTCCGGGGCCCGCTTCGGAGTGATTCCGCCAATCCCGACGATGAGGGAGCCGAAGGGCAAATGATTCCGGATGCGGCTTATGGCTGCGGGACCGATTGGCTGGCCCGCATCAGGTTTTGACGATGTGGAAAACATCGGGCCGACTCCAATGTAATCCGCACCGTCCGCAAAAGCATGTTTTGCTTCTTCCGGAGTTTCCGCCGATACACCAAGAATGCGGGAGGGACCGATGATGCGGCGCACTTCCGCCGCGGGGAGATCTTCTTGTCCGACATGTACACCAGTTGCCTCCAAAATAAGAGCGAGATCAACCCGGTCATTGACGATAAATGGGATCTTATGTTGGCGGCAGATGTTCCGCAACTCTTTTCCCAGCCGGACGGTTTCCCTCATATTCAGTCCGGAGTTTTTTTCACGATACTGAAAGCAGGTGATTCCACCCTGAATCGCTTGTTTTAACACTTCAACCGGGTTGTGATTCGGACAATCCTGGCTTCCCATTATGAAGTAGAGATAAAGGTTATCTCTGGTAAAAGTCATGATTTCCCCTCCTGTAAACGATGCGCCCAGTGATTGGTTGGACCATGTCCTTTCCCCAGATGAAGAGGATGGCTGATCGCGGCAGTTATAAAGGTTTTTGCTTGTTGGACTGCTGCCGGGAGGGATGTGCCTTTCGCTAAATGAGCGGTGATGGCTGCGGAAAAGGTGCATCCGGTTCCATGTGTATGTGGTGTTTCGATACGGGGAGCGGAAAGGATGGAGAACTCATTTCCGTCATAAAACAGATCTTCTGCTGCTTCGCCTGCCAGATGCCCGCCTTTGATGACGACCGAACGGGCTCCCATGCTCACAATCAACCGGGCTGCCTGTTTGCGTGAATCTAAGCTGTCAAGGGTGAGACCGGTTAATACCTCTGCTTCCGGCAGGTTGGGGGTGACGACAGTGGCCAGGGGGATTAAATACTTTTTTAAAGCCAGCCGGGCATCGGAGTTTAACAGTGAATCCCCGCTTTTGGCGATCATCACGGGATCAATGACCAGATTGGGAATGGAATGTTCTTCAATTTTGGCAGCGATGGTTTTCATAATTTGAATATTGGCGATCATCCCGGTTTTCACGGCGTCCACACCAATATCCGTGGCAACGGCATCAATCTGTGTGGCAACTGCTTCCGATTCCAGTTCATAGATGCCGGTGACTCCCAGTGTATTTTGTGCAGTTACTGCTGTGAGGGCACTCATTCCAAAGACGCGGAGCTCCTGGAACGTTTTCAAATCAGCTTGAATTCCCGCTCCTCCTCCGCTGTCTGAACCAGCAATCGTCAGGGCTCGAGCTACTGAAGACATTTGGCTTCTCCTCCTGTATATCTCTATCTTTCCAATATGCAATATAGTAACAGAAATTCACACAGAGGGCTTCTAATCTTTCGATGTTAATTTTTTTCGGCACATGCAGATGCACCCACCGATTCAACATTGCCTGGCTTTAGCCTCTGGTCATGCTATAATCTCAAGCATAAAAATAATAAAATTTCAAGATTGAAACTTTGTTTGAGAGTGATTTAATAGATTTTGTAAGCAGCAGTTTACGCATAAAATTGGCAAGGCCCGGGTCGGTGCAACAGGAGCATGAAACTGTGAATATCGGCTGGAATGAGGGAAGTTAGTATCTTTAGGTGTTTTTCCGGGTGTCATGAGCGGGGCTATGTTGTCCAACGCATTTCCTGATATTGTGCGTGATTTCCAAATTAACTATGTAACTCTGCAATGGAGAAACATTCTTTTTTTCTCTGTTTGACACGGATCTCGTATTTTTTGGACGAATCAGCGGCCGGTATGGTGCATATAAACTTTATTTTACGGGATAGATTTTTCTTAAACTGTCAATGTTTGTGAATTTAATGGTGAGGAACTGGTACGAGTTTCTTTTTTTACAATCAGTACAGGCGATCTGTGATGCTATGTTAGTTCCTTCTCAGACGGTAAGTGTTTACTTGATGTTCCCAGAGAAGATGTTGGCAGCTATATGGGACTATTCCAAATATCACTGGTGCATTTTCTGGGATCGCTGTTCATGAATGATAAGATTACTGCGATCAATCCTCATGGCTTTGATCAGATGTTGTGGATTCTAGTTACTTTTCATGTCGTAGCCATTTTTCAACACACCGGGAGGAGATTAACCATTGATTCAATTGCTTGATGTAAAAGATAGAACAGTTGCACAAAAAGTGTTAAAGGTTCAAAAACTCTCATACCAGGTTGAAGCAGATTTAATTGGCTTTCAGGGGATTCCTCCTCTGCACGACACACTGGAAAGTTTAATGCAATGCAATGAAACCTTTTTGGGATATTTTTTTACAGACCAGTTAGCAGGCTTTATTTCCTATGTCAAAGATGGAAAAACTCTTGATATCCACCGGCTGGCTGTTTCTCCCGCCTTTTTTAGAAAAGGGGTTGCCAGTGCCTTAATCACCTGTTTGCTGAAGCAGGAGCAGGATATGAAGAAAGCCGTAGTCAGCACAGGAGCGAAAAATACACCGGCGAAGAATCTGTATCGCCGCTTTGGCTTTAGCGAAGTTGGTGAAGTAGAAGTAGCTCCTGGAGTATCATTAACTTTATTTGAAAGATTTATGGGAGACGATCTGCATATCTGACTCCTCGCTGAACCTCCCGACCATTCCTTCAAAAATAAAGGATGAAATTTGATGCACGAATTGATATGATTTTATTGATTAAATGATAAACTTATATGATTTGTCCTCGTTTTTTCTTTGACGAAATGGGAGTGAGAAACGGTGTCAAAAAATAAAAAAGAACGTGCACAACAGCAGGCGAAACAAAATCTGATCAGCACGATTACCATGGCTACTGTGATCCTTGCGGCAATTGGACTCGGGTTTTTTGCCCTTTTTCAACCAGGGTCGGACGGGAAAAATGATTCAGCAAATCAGGCAACGGTACAAAAGATTTCTTATGAGGGGCAGCCCGGTACAGGTAATCCCAATGCTCCCGTTAAGTTGATGGAATTTGGTGATTTTAAGTGTCCGGCCTGTAAATATTTTCATGATGAGATTTACCCCCAGTTAAAGAAAGATTATATTGATACGGGGAAAGTTCAGATGTTTTTTACCAATTATCAGTTTATCGGGGAGGACTCCGTGACGGCTGGCATGGCCGGGGAAGCTGTTTACCATCAAAATAAGGATGCCTTCTGGAAGTTTTATGAGGCGATATACACACACCAGGGAAATGAAGCAGATGTTTGGGCGACCCCGGAGTTTTTGACGGAACTGGTGAAAAAAAACGTCCCGAATATAGATATCAATAAGCTGAGCCAAGACCTCAACAATAAGACATATGAAAAAGCGGTGCTGGAGGATAACCAAATGGCCAGATCCTTAAAAATAGAAGGTGTTCCCGCACTCTTTATCAACGGCAAAAATGTGGGAGAAATCTCTGGCTATGAGGAACTTAAAAAAATGATTGATGAAGAGTTGAAGAAAAAATGATACCGGCGAACCTCTTTCAGCAGTTTGGACTTTATTTTGCCTGGGTTGTCTCATTACTGGCAACGGGAGGAAGCCTTTATTTCAGTGAGGTGATGGGCTTTATCCCCTGTTCGTTGTGCTGGTATCAGCGAATTTTGATGTATCCGCTCATCATTTTGCTGGGGATCGCTTCCTATCGCAATGACAGAGCGATTATTCCATATACCCTGCCTCTTTCAATCATCGGCGGCGGTATTTCACTTTTTCATTACTTACAGCAAAAAGTTCCGGGATTGGCATCGCTGGCTCCCTGTAAAACGGGAGTTCCCTGTTCCGGGATGTATATAAACTGGCTTGGATTTATCACCATCCCATTTTTGGCACTGGTTGCATTTATATTGATCTCTTTGTTTCTGTGGCTGGGGCGTAATCAGAACTCAGGCACACAAGCGTAATTAGGCTCCTTGTTATTACATTTGTCCAACCCGCTTGTTATTTGCCACATACATTATAAGGGAAGGGACAGATGAAAGGAGCTGAAATATGAATAAAGTTAGTGTCCTCCCGGGCCTGTTTGGCCTGTTTGGCGGGTCCGGCTGGTGGGCTGTCATTGCTGTACTGGTTATTCTCTTCCTGTTTTTTATTTTCTTTTGGTGGGGCGGCTTCGGATTGGGAGCCGGGCTTGGCTTTGGCCCCGGATTTGGTCCCGGAGTCGGGTTTTAAGGGAGTACAGACAAACACTCTCCAACATAAATATAAACAAGGCCTGTTTTCCAGTAAAATAAACAGGCTTTGTTTATTTTCCCATTACATTACATACATTGGAAATGAGAAATATAGTAAAAATCGGCTGATAGGGTAAAATAAAACACCTGATACACCGATCAAGGGACATCGGTGTATCTTTTTGTTCATGAGATTAAGCAAAGGGGGATGGTTTCGGATTGGCGGCGATATTTTGCTGCAGTGTTTGGATCATTTGATTTCGTTCCGACTGAGGGCTGTTCTCCCAGATCACCTCAAACAGGACGCCAAGCCCCGGAAGTAATTTTTCATCCCCTTTGATGGAGTCTTGAACTAAATCTTGCAGTTCTTGTGTGTTCATGTTATGAATGTTGTTAATGACTGCATTGCGGATATTAATATTCATGTCTGCTACCTCCTTTCCCTAATAGGTTGTACTGAGAAATATACTTTATTCTTAAAATGGGTTAGCTGAGGAAGATGTTGCATGATGTTGGAGGTGTCTTTCGCTTGAGTAAAACGTTTGCCATTATCGGGTTGGGACGGTTTGGTGGAAGCGTGGCCAAAACGCTGAGCTCGATGGGGTATGAAGTGCTGGCTGTAGACCGTAATCCCCAGCGTGTTCAAGATATATCACAGATTGTTACCCATGCCATCGAAGCCGATTCCACAGATGAAAATGCCCTGAAAGCGTTGGGAATTCGTAACTTTGATGTGATCGTGGTCGCAATTGGGGATGATATTCAGGCAAGTATTATGACCACTTTGATCTTGAAGGAAATGGGCGTCAATAAAATCGTGGTAAAGGCCCAAAGTGAGTTGCACGGAAAAGTCCTTTATAAGATTGGTGCAGACCGGGTTGTCTTCCCGGAACGGGATATGGGGATTCGTGTTGTCCACAATTTAATCTCTCCCAATATCCTTGATTATGTAGAGCTCTCCAAAGATTACAGCATTGTGGAAATTATTGCCCGGGATTTCTTTCATGGAAAAACATTGCAAGAGCTGGATATTCGCGCGCGTTTTGGCTGCAATGTCATGGCGATTAAGAGTGGTGAAAAGTTTAATATTGCTCCGGCCTCTACGGATATCATCCATGAAGGTGATATGCTGGTTGTGATCGGACACAATGATGACCTGAAAAAACTTCAGCAAAAGGCGGACAGGGATGGATAGATTTATACCAATTACTTCACTCAAAAATGAACAGCTGAAGAAATGGAAAAAGCTGCAATCCAAAAAAGGGAGGGCCGCTTATCAATCCCTTTTGATTGAAGGAGAACATCTCATCTCTGAAGCTTTGAAGGCAGGGGTTTCGTTTCGCAACTTGATTGTCGACGCAGCCAATAAAGAGAAAGCGATGCAAATTTTAAGCGGGCTTCCCGTACAAGTACCGATATATGAGTTAACTCCTTCGTTGTTCGCATCTGTGGCAGAAACAGATACGCCGCAGGGGATTGCAGCTGTTATAGAAATGCCTGTATGGTCGACAGAAGAACTTTTGCAGGATCAGGACCAACCCGCCACCTATTTGGTTCTTGATAGCATTCAAGATCCGGGAAACCTGGGGACGATCATAAGAACGGCAGAAGCAGCCGGTGTAAAAGGATTATGGTTGGGAAAAGGGACCGTTGACCCTTTTAATTCCAAAGTGGTCCGGGCAGCGATGGGATCTCTGTTTCGGTTGCCGATGCTGGGGATGGATCTTCAGCAGGCTCTTCCACTGTTAAAGGAATCAGGAGTTACCATCGTCGGCACTTCCCCGCGTGCAGGAATGTATCATTTTCAGTACCCGTTTCCGGCCAGATCTGCCGTTTTGCTCGGCAACGAGGGGCGAGGAGTTGACCCGGCTTTTGCTTCATTTATTGATGCAGAAATCCAGATCCCGATGCCTGGGAGAACGGAATCATTAAATGTGTCCATTACAAGTGCCGTTCTGTTATATGAAAGGTTGCGACAGCAATATCCGCATATGTAATGGTTGCAAGTCTGAATGATATTGGCTATAATATGAAATAATTTCTATATGTCAAGTGCTATGATAGAGAAGAGTAAGCAGTACGCCCTTTCAGGGAGGGGGTGCCCGGGACTGGAAGCACCTCTAAGGAACCGGCTGCCCAAGTTCGCTCTGGAGCTGTCCCTTGAACGTTGTACAACCAACCATTAGGGGGAATCGGTTTTCGGCCGTTATCCGATTGAAGTGGAAAAGCAACCATAGATATTTTTGCTTTTCAAAAAGGGTGGTACCGCGAATCTCTCGTCCCTTTAGGGCGTGGGATTTTTTTATTTTATACTTAAAAACGTTTATGATTGGTTGAAACAGCCCACTTTCATATAAAGAAGAAAGGAGCGTTTGTGATGCGGGAGCGATTACAGGCGTTAAAGGAAGAAGCGACCGAAGCGATTGAGACAGTGGCTGATCTCGAAAGCTTGCGGGAGTTGAAAGTGAAGTATTTGGGAAAGAAAGGCGAATTAACCGGCATTTTGCGGGGGATGGGAAAACTGTCCCCTGAAGAGCGTCCCGTCATCGGCAGCCTGGCCAACGACATTCGCGGCCAACTGGAAGAGTTGATTTCTGAACGGGAAGCATCTTTTGAAGAGAAGGCGCTTTCGGAGAAGCTCCATTTAGAGAAGATTGATGTGACTCTGCCGGGAATTACACACCCTGTCGGGTCTGTGCACCCGCTCAACCTGATTATCGAGCAGATTGAGGATATCTTTGTCGGAATGGGCTTTGAAGTAGCGGAGGGTCCCGAAATAGAAACAGATTATTACAATTTTGAAGCACTTAACTTTTTGAAAGATCATCCTGCCCGTGATATGCAAGATTCCTTCTATTTCACACCTGAAATGCTATTGCGGACCCATACCTCCCCGGTGCAGGTGAGAACCCTGGAAGCCAAAGAGGGATATGTACCGGTTCGCATTATTTGTCCGGGTAAGGTATACCGTCGTGATGATGATGATGCAACCCACTCCCACCAATTTACACAGATTGAGGGATTAGTCGTCGACCGGGGTGTGTCGATGAGCGAATTAAACGGAGTATTGCTTTCATTTATTGAGAAAATTTTCGGCGAGGGCACGGAGATGCGTTTGCGTCCCAGCTATTTCCCATTTACGGAGCCCAGTGTCGAAGTGGATATCTATGACCCGGAAAGAGGTTGGATTGAAATTCTGGGAGCCGGTATGGTCCATCCTCGCGTATTGGAAAAAGCGGGTTACAATCCGGAGCGTTACACCGGCTTTGCATTTGGAATGGGAGTTGAGCGGATCGCGATGTTAAAGTACGGGATTGAAGATATCCGCCATTTCTATAACAACGACTTGCGTTTCTTACGCCAGTTCAGGTCTGTGTGAGAGGGGAGTTGACACCATGTTAGTATCATATGAATGGCTATCACAATACGTAGATTTGGAGGGGATTTCCCCGGAAGATATTGGTGAAGAGTTAAACCGGACAGGGATTGAAGTTGAAGTGATCTACACCCGGGATGCCGGCGTTTCCGGAGTGGTCGTGGGAGAAGTGCTGTCAGTGGAACGCCATCCGGAAGCAGATCGTTTGAATGTATGTATGGTTCATGTCGGCAAAGGACAACAACTCCAGATCGTCTGTGGTGCGGCCAATGTGGCCAAAGGGCAGCGGGTTCCCGTTGCGCTGGTGGGAGCGAAGTTGCCCGGCGGGAGGATCAAAAAAGCGAGGATAAGAGGAGTAGAGTCCAATGGGATGATCTGCTCTGCCAAGGAATTGGGATTACCGGATAAAGTACTGATGAAAGAGCAAACCGAGGGAATTCTCGTTTTGGGTTCAGATGCCCCGGTAGGTGAAGATGTGAAAAATTACCTGGGTATGAATGACCAGGTGATTGAACTTCAATTAACACCAAACCGTTCCGATTGTTTAAGCATGATTGGCGTTGCCTATGAGATCGCCGCGATTTTTGACCGGGAACTTCGCTTGCCGGACGTGCTCATCCAATCTGTTTATGATGATGTTACACCCGTGAAAATCACCCTGGAATCGGAAGAGGATTGTCCGTTTTATGCGGCACAAGTGGTTCACAATCTTAAAATCGGGCCATCTCCTCAATGGATGCAAAACCGGTTGATCTCTGCCGGGATCCGTCCTATCAACAACATTGTAGATGTAACTAATTATGTCATGATTGAGACAGGACAACCGCTTCATGCCTTTGACTATAACCAGATTTCAGACGGTAATATTCTAGTCCGCCGCGCACATCCCGGTGAGTCCCTGGTTACCCTGGACGGAGTGACCCGTACCTGTGATGATGAAACCCTGTTGATTACCGATGGAAAACAGCCGCTCGGGATCGCCGGAATTATGGGCGGGGAGTCCTCGGAAGTTACAGAAAAAACGACTTCTGTACTTATTGAATCCGCCTTTTTCGATCCCCTTATCACCCGGAAAGCGGCACGCAAGCTTGGCCTTCGTTCTGAGGCGAGCAACCGCTTTGAAAAAGGAGTAGACCCGGAACGGATTATTCCTGCTTTGGCCCGTGCTGTTCAGCTGTTGCAGCAAATTGCTGGAGGGGAAGTAGGATCTGATATCACTGAGGAAAGAATTGGCGAAGTGGATGATGTAGTCATTTCCCTGCGCCATGACCGGCTTGTTAATCTATTAGGCGTGCAAATCGAGGAGGATGAAGTATTAGACATCTTCCGCCGCCTTAATTTCCCGGTGCAGTCCAATGAAGGGGTCTACGATGTTCAAGTTCCAACACGCCGCCCCGATCTTGCGCTTGAGGTAGATCTGATTGAAGAAGTGGCACGCATCTTTGGCTATGACCGGATCCCGACTACATTGCCGTGGGGACAGCAACCTCCGGGGGGGCTTACCCGTGAACAAAAATTGCGCCGAATTACCCGTCACATGCTGCGCAATCTGGGGATGCATGAGGCAGTCACTTATAGTTTAACTTCCCCGGAAGCGGACCGGGAGATAGAGTCACTTCATTCATCCGCCCAGCCGATTGGCCTGGCTAACCCGATGAGCAATGAACGTGCTGTTCTGCGGACTAGCTTGTTGCCCCATCTGCTGGAAGTGGCTGCATACAACGTTAATCACGGAATCTCCAGAGTGGCCATCTTTGAAGTTGGGCGTACCTATCTGACCGAAGAAAAGAAATTGACCGCATTGCCGGATGAGCGTCTGGAACTGGGGGGGCTTTTCACAGGAGGTCCGGATTCTACGATCTGGAAGAAAAAACGCTCCCCTGCTGAAGATTTTTATACTGCCAAGGGGGTTTTGGAGGCGTTGTTTGCCCGGCTGGGAGTAGAGGATGTGGAATATCGGGAAGCCGCCCCGAAGGGATTCCACCCGGGCCGTACTGCTGAAATGGTTCTTGATGGTGAAGTGATTGGCCTTCTGGGTCAGCTCCACCCGAAACTGGCGCAAAAGCATGATTTAGCTGACTGTGTTGTTTTCCAACTGGACCTGGCCAAGTTATTTGACGCAGTAAATGACGAAACGGCCTATCAGCCGATTCCGCGTTTCCCTGCTGTTACCCGTGACCTGGCAATGGTTGTTGATAAAGATGTGGCAGTTGGGGAAGTAGAGGAAGGAATTCGTGAGGTTGCCGGAGAATTACTAGAGTCTGTAACCCTCTTCGATGTTTTTACAGGTGCACAAGTAGGAGAAGGTAAGAAGAGTATCGCCTATTCACTCGTTTACCGTGCGATGGACCGAACCCTGACCGATGAAGAAGTCCATGAAATTCATGGGCATGTGGTCAATTATCTGGAGGACGTCCTGGGAGCAAAACTGAGACAATAAGAATGTTTTTCGCTGATCCTTTGCGAATGGGTGGTGCGCCTGAAGAGCGGGTTGGAATGTGATACATTCACCACGTGAAGGAGGCGCTGACATGAACAAATTAGCTGTAGAGATCTACGGGCAACAGTATCATATTATCGGGAAAGCAAGCCCTGGCCATATGAGGCAAGTAGCCAGTCATGTCGATGAAAAAATGAGGCAAATTGCCGATAAGAACCCCAAGCTGGATACAACCCGGCTGGCCGTATTATCCGCAGTAAATATTGCTGATGACTATTTGAAGCTGAAACAAGAATTTGATGAAATTTTGCATCTTGTCGAAGATGAACAGCCGTGAGGAGGATTTGATGAATCTGTTTGATCTTATTCTTTTACTCCTGCTCATTGGTTTGTGCATCCGGGGATACCAGCGGGGATTGATTTTACAAGCCGCTTCTCTACTCGGTTTCTTTATCGGGATCTGGGCGGCTTATCAATTTACCGATGAGTTGGCACCTGTTTTAAGTGAAATCCTGCCGCTGCCCGACTCGGTGAGCAGTGGCTGGATGGCATTACTGCCGATTGATAAACTGCTCTATTCGGGACTGGCGTTTATCCTTTTGCTGGTCGGGTGCAAGTTTCTCCTTTCGATTGCCGCAACGTTGATCAATCAGGCAGCGAAGCTTCCGGTTGTCCGCCTGTTTAACCGGTCCGGAGGATTGCTGCTTGCCCTGTTGCAAGCGTTTCTGCTCTTTGTTGTGCTGGTTTACGTATTAAATGTTATCCCATGGACAACGGGGCAGGATGCGGTCAAAGAATCTCTATTTGCGCAGGGGATCCTGTCTGTCACCCCTGATTTGACTCAAAGCTTAAAAGAGCTGTTCCTGGAAACCACATTGTAGAGAAGGCTCTATAGGTATTTGCAATCAAACTACTGGAAACAGCAAAAATAGAGTGTCAATGGAGAAACGATTCAGTACTTGGGCTTATAAAAGAGACCCCGATTTTTCTTCAATCTCGCGAATCGGGGTTTTTCTTTTGATTTGGCCTGTGATGGAATGGTTAGTATTTTGTTAAAAAACCCCTGGTTCGGCAATCTGTGAAGGCCGGGCATACTTATCTAAAAATTTTGGTATTTTATCCAAAGGCCGTGACCTTACCTCTGCTTTTTTTGGTGCTACACTTAATATGTAAAAAATCAATACAGGGGGTTTATGCATGATAAAGAAAGCGCATTCATTTCTGCTTGCATCCGCTCTGCTTCTGTCAATTATGGCCAGTCCGACCACCATTGCGGCCATGGAGAATAAAGGTGTTAAGGGTAAGCATGACTCAGGCCTGCGGGACTATGCAAAGCGGCGTGTGGTCAAGGTCGGAACTGCTGTTGACGTGAACGTGCTCACCAATGAACAGCAATACCGTAAGGTGCTGGCTCGAGAGTTTAACAGCGTTACACCAGAGAATGAGATGAAGTGGGAAGCGATCGAACCGACAAGGGGACAGCTTAATTTCACTGCGTCCGATCAACTCGTGAATTTTGCACGCCGTCATGGTCAGGTCGTACGCGGTCATACGCTGGTATGGCATAACCAGCTGCCTCAATGGCTTACTGGCGGCAACTTCACCAATGAAGAGCTTGAGCAGATACTGCACAAGCATATAATTGATGTTATGAAGCATTTTAAGGGCAGAGTGCAGGCCTGGGACGTCGTCAATGAACCGTTTAACGAGGATGGTACCCTGCGCGACAGCATTTGGTTGCGTGCCATGGGCCCTGACTATATAGCCAAGTCTTTACAATGGGCGCACGAGGCAGATCCGCATGCCAAGTTGTACATCAATGACTACAACATTGAGGGGACAGGCCCTAAGAGCGATGCCATGTATAAACTGGTCAAAGATCTCAAAGAGCGTGGTGTGCCTATTGACGGTGTAGGATTCCAGTCACATCTCGGCATACAGTACGGGTTCCCGGAAAACATGCAGCAAAACTTGCAGAGGTTTACCGATCTTGGGCTTAAGGTATCTCTTACCGAGGTTGATGTTCGCATGCCTCTACCTGTAACAGATGAGAAGCTTGCTGAGCAAAAGGATTACTTTGGGCGTCTTATGGACACTTGTCTGCGGGTGAAGGGTTGTGAATCATTTACAGTGTGGGGCTTTACGGACGCGCATTCCTGGGTGCCCGGCTGGTTCACGGGTCAGGGGGCCGCGACTCCGTTCGATGAAAGCTATCGGCCTAAGCCAGCCTACTTCGCGCTCCGGGACGAATTAACCAAGCGTGCAGGACGTCCAAGCAGTGAATTCTGGGATAAATAAGTAATTTTCGGGAACACTTTTTAGGTTTATAGTAAGAATCATTGGATCATATAATACGATCATGCTTATAAAAAGAATCGTTCTTTTCCGCATTTTTTGATTTATATAACCGCTATACCAAACGAGGGGCTCTTCTTTGTTTTTGTCAAAGAAGAGCCCTAAAGGCATACTTTTTAAACACCCTCGCTTTAGAGAGATAAAATATTTTCCATACTATTTATCACTTTTGTTTGCTACAATTTAATAAAGATAGCAATAATGGGTGATCGTTATTATTAAGGACAAGCTCAGAAACCTCAATACATTGCGCAATCAGATACTATCAGTTTACCTCGTGGTCATGCTGTTCGTTCTGGCGATTGTATCCTTCTCCGTGTACAACCAGGTGTCTGCGATGGTGAAGAACAATGCTGAGAAACAAATCAAACAGACTGCCATTGAAGCAAACGGAAGAATGGAAACGCTTTATAAACAAGTTGACACCTTATCCAGTCAGCTTGTAACCAATGAAACCGTTCAGCAGCAACTGCTGTCAATGGTAAATGGGAACAGTTTGAACTTTTCCGAAAAGCAAACGCTTGCACGAATTATCGGCAACTACCAGGTGTATTCGGATGGCATTCAGTCGTTCGAACTATATTCGGTCGATGGGAACAGGATTTACCCGTTTGATGATACTCAGCTGTCGGACAGGATAGACCTCAAGTGGATTGAGCAGGCAGATAGTTATAAAGGGAAGGCTGTATGGGCGGGCAAGGATCCCCTTAACGGAAGTTATTCACTTGCGATCCGCAGAGTGAGTTTGATGGACCGTTGGTATACAAAAGGGGGATATTTGGTAACTCGCATCTATAACAGCTATTTTCAGGTGAATGACATTGACCAGGGAGACGAGCATCGGGAATTTATGATGCTCCTTGACCAGAGTCTTACACCTATAACTTCTAACTATAAGGGCAGCCTTAAAGGTGTATTGGAAGCAGGAAAGCAGAGCGTCAAGATCGATGGGACAGATTATATGGTTGTAAAGGAACGCTCAGAGCTGACAGGCTGGACGCTTGTGATCCTGATGCCAATGAGCCGCCTTTTTGAAGGAGTTTCGGCTGTCAGGGCATCTATTCTATTGTCTGGCGGTATTGGATGGGTCATCTTCCTGATTTCATCACTTTTCCTGTCCCACTTCATTACAAGACCGATTCATAAGCTGACCAGCACAATGAAAAATGCCAAGCTGGATAAATTAAAGCAGAGTCCGAAAATGTTTTCTTCTGTTGAGATCATTGAACTAAATAATACTTATAACCAGATGGCTGAAAATATGAACCACCTCATCCAGGAAGTCTACGAGAAGGAATTGCTGCGTAGCAGGACAGAACTAAAAGCGCTGCAAGCCCAGATTAATCCGCATTTTCTTTATAATACACTTAATGCCCTGTACTGGTCTTTGGAGGAAAGGGGAGTGGAAGACCTTGCTGAACTGGTCGTGGTGATGTCGAATCTGTTCCGCTATACAATCGGGAACTCAAGGGAAGGCGAATGGGTAAGGATCCGTGACGAACTGGAACATATTGAACGGTATTTGCAGCTGATGAAAATGAGGCTTGGAGACCGGCTTATGTGGGAAGTTTCCGTAGACCCCCGGCATCTTGACTGCCGTATACCGAAGCTGATCATTCAGCCTCTTGTGGAAAATGCGATCGTGCATGGGATTGAAAACAAAACGCAACAGGGTATGATAGCCATTAAAACAATAGAAGCAGAAACCAGTGGTTATATCAGAGTTGTGGTTACGGATAACGGAAAGGGGATCGATCAGCAAACACTGGATCAAATTAATCAAGAGGTTAAACATGATGGAGTGTCATCGTTTAAAGGAAAAGGAATCGCTCTTTCCAATGTCAACAAGAGGCTTCATCTTTATTATGAAAAATTTGATCTGCCCGATTTGCGGGTAGAAAGTACACCGGGCGTGGGAACACGTGTGACAATTGAAATACCGGCAAAAGGAGGTTCATAAGAATTATTGCCAAGCGGATTTTGATTGTGGATGATGAGCAAAGGACAAGAGAAGGCTTGAAGAAGACATTGGAACTATGGTCTGCAGGGCGATATGAGATCCTGACAGCAGAAGATGGCAACAAGGCTCTGGAGATTTTTAACTCTGGGAAAGTGCATCTCTTGATCACTGATATTTGCATGCCTGAAATGAACGGACTCCGATTGTTGAAAACATTGAGAGAAAATGAAAAAAAACCAGTCGTCTTGATTCTTTCGGGGTATCCCGATTTCGATTATGCCCAGGAAGCCATTCGCCTTGGTGTGGTGAATTACTTGTTGAAGCCCATCAATAAGCAACAACTGATTGAAGCAGTGGAACAGGCACTTGAGACCCAGAAGAGCAAGGAGAGAGCGGGTTATATTGAGAAAGTAGCCGACAAGAGAATCTTACAGGTCGAAAGAAACGAGAGTCTGACAAAGTCACCAATTAAAGAAGCGATCCAATACATCAATGATCATATCGACAGCCAGATCACTCTTAAAGAAGTAGCCGATATGGTCTATTTGAATGCAAGCTATTTCAGTGTCCTATTTAAGGAGCAAACCGGTCTCACCTTTAGTGAATATCTGACACGGAAAAGGCTGGAACTGGCGAAAAGCCTTTTGCTGTCAACCTCCTTGTCAATTCAAGAAATTTCCCGCAAGGTAGGGTACCAAACAGCCAAATATTTTATCAAGATTTTTAAAGATTATGAAGGAGTCACCCCGGGCAACTACCGGAATTCAGTAGATATTGAAGAATCTTCCATCTAAAAAATATGGTATTTTCCCCAAACGCGGTGACCTTACCGCTTCTTTTTTTGGTGCTACACTTAATCTATAACAGTAAATCAACAGGGGGGTTCGTAAATGATAAAGAAGGCTCATTTATTAATGCTTGTATCTGTTCTCATTCTCTCGGTTGTTGTGACAGGCTGTTCAGTTTCTAAAGAGGCCAAAAATGAAAGCGGTTCCGGGAAAACGATCAAGTTTATGCATCTCTGGCCTGCTGGCAGCTCCAAGCAGCAAAACATGATTGTTGAGGATATCATCAAACAATTTGAAGCAGAACACCCGGATATCAACGTTGAGGTTGAAGTGCTTGAGAATGAGCAGTACAAAAATAAAATTAAGATCCTTTCTTCGTCAAATAAACTGCCCGATGTCGGGTTTACCTGGGCAGCCGGTTACTTAAAACCTTTTGCCAGAGGAAAGCTTTTTACCCCGCTTGATGATATTCTGAATGATGGGTTAAAAGAAAAGTTTGTAAAAGGTACAACTGAATCTTATACCGTTGATGGCAAGACGTACGGACTGCCGCTTGAGTTGAACATCGCTCCGGTCTATTACAATAAGAAAATTTTCAAGGAGAACAATCTGGAAGTACCAGAAACCTATGAACAGTTCCGGAATGTTGTGAAAACACTTGAAAGCAAGGGGATTACCCCAATCGCTCTGGGCAACAAAGACCGCTGGACAGGCTCCCTCTGGTATATGTACCTGGCTGACCGCATTGGCGGGCCCGAAGTGTTAAACAAGGCAATTGACCGTTCCGGTTCATTTGAAGATCCTGCTCTCGTGTCAGCAGCCGGTGAAATTCAAACACTTGTAAAAGCAAATGCTTTCAATAAAGGATTTAACGGTCTTTCCAATGATGAAGCAAAATCTGAATTCCTGAACGGGAAAGCAGCTATGTACCTTATGGGAACATGGGAACTTCCAAACTTCACAACAAATCAAGAAATTCCGCAAGAATTCCGTGAAAATGTCGGATTCTTCAAATTCCCGACAGTTAAAGGCGGGAAAGGCAACATCGACAGCTGGGTTGGCGGGCCCGGTGTAGGATTGTTTGTCGCTGAGAATTCAGAGGTAAAAGAGGAATCCAAAGAATTTGTTAAGTTCTTCATTGAAAAATGGGGAGAGCAATCAGTAACAAAAGCCGGTGTTATTCCTGCCACGAAAGTGGATACTTCCAAAGTTAAACTGCCACAACTGTATATTGATGTCCTGAATGAATTGAACAAAGCAAGCAACCTCACACTGTTTGCAGATGTCCAGATGAGCCCTTCCGTTGCCGAAACACACTTGAACCTGATTCAATCCTTGTTTGGCAACCAGGTACAGCCGCAGGATTTTGCAAAGCAGCATGAAGATGCATTAAAGAATGAAGCAAAGTAAGTTGAAGCAGTAAACATGTTAAGAAAAGGACATGTCTTGTAAGTACGATATGTCCTTTCTTATTTTACCAGTAGAGGAAGGAGTTGAACCGTCTTGAACAATGTCATGTCCGACAAAAGGGTGATCTTCCTTTATATTGCACCTTCTCTCTTCCTGATCCTTGCCTTAATATATGTACCGATTGTTCAGACCGGATATTTTGGGCTCATGGAATGGGATGGGATCGGGGAAATGAAATTCGTGGGCTTAAAAAATTACAGCCACCTTATTCATGACCACCTGTTTTGGAAAAGTGCCTATCATTCCTTCTTGCTTGCCCTTTTCTCGGCTCTCAGCCTGATTGGCTATTTATGTATTTCAATCATTCTTGCTGAAAGGATCAGGGGGGCTGATCTCCTCAGAAAAATTTATTTGATTCCCATGCTGCTGGCATCAGTAGCAATTGCACAACTCTGGATAAAAATCTACCATCCGGGCAACGGAATTTTGAATCATATTCTGATGAAGCTTGGTGTCCAGGACCCTCCTTCATGGCTGGCTGATCCCAAACTGGCATTGTTTGCGATCATTGTCCCGATTGTTTGGCAATATGCAGGTTTTTATATTCTGATTTATTATGCAGCACTGAAGAATATCCCGGATGAACTTTTGGAAGCGGCAAAAATCGATGGCGCCACTACATTTCAGATTGCAACAAAGATCAAGCTTCCATTGATCATGAATGTCATCAAGGTAACCATTGTGCTTGCGGTCGTCGGTTCATTAAAATATTTTGACCTGATTTATATTATGACAGGCGGCGGGCCAAACGGAGCCAGCGAGGTTATGGCCTCCTATATGTACAATAAAGCGTTTAAAGGATTTGACTTTGGCTACGGAAGTGCGGTTGGATTCTTCCTGCTCGTTATCTGTCTTGTTACCACTTACCTGATCCGAAAACTAACCGCAGCTGATCAAAATTCCAACCTGTAAAAAGGAGGTATTTGATGGATACTGTAAAAACGGTTCCGACTGGAAACAGGGTAAAAGAAAAGAAACCGTTTCTTAAGACAAAGAAGATTGGGACCAGGGTTGCATATGGAATTTTGTACTTGTTCCTTGCCATCGTAGCCGTATTCCAAACATACCCAATTATCTGGCTGTTCCTTTTCTCCTTGAAAAACAACCAGGAAGTATTTAATATGTCACCATTTTCCCTGCCGGCAAATCCGAAGTGGGAGAACTATCTCAAGGTGTGGACAGAAGGGAACATCGGTCAATATTTCATTAATAGTGTCATTTATACGGTATCAGCGGTTGTGTTGACTGTCCTGCTGGCCAGTATGGTAACATTTGCGATTACACGGATGAAATGGAAAGCGAGTAAGCTGGTTTTAGGCTTGTTCATGGTTGGATTGATGATACCTGTCCATTCAACTCTTATCCCATTATTCAATACATTTACAAACATCAATCTGATTGACAGCCCGTTATCTGTCATCCTTACGTATACAGCCTTTAACCTGCCGATCACGATTATGATTCTGCTCGGCTTCTATGAGGCATTGCCGCGGGAAGTTGAGGAAGCCGCTATCATAGACGGGGCATCCATCCACCATATTTTCTTCCGGATCACCCTGCCGATGACTTCGCCCGTAATTGCAACAGCGGCTATTATCAACATGATTTACAACTGGAACGAGTTTGTATTTGTCAACACGTTTATCAGCTCGGATACCTACAAAACATTGACCGTTGGTATCCAGAACTTCATTGGCCAATATACGACGGATTGGGGTGCTATCGGTGCGACACTCGTCATCAGCATCCTGCCGATTCTGATAGCTTTCTTTATCCTCAGCAATCGTATTGTCGAGGGGATTACTGCCGGATCTGTAAAAGGATGAAGTTTTTCGGATAGAACCTGTTTATAAATACAGCAGTCTCTTTGGAGAGGACCAGTCTCTCAAAAAATGAAAGTGGGGGATTTGATGAATCGGAACATGTTTTTCAATGCTCACCACTCACCCATTGGTGCATTTTCAAGTTTTACACTCGGCTTTCCAGGGAACGGCGGCGGTCTTGACCTTGAGCTTGGCCGGCCTCCGCGCCAGAATGTTTATATTGGGGCTGAGTCTTTGGACCGGGAAGGGATTTATGAAGCTCTCCCCTTTTTTGTATCAGTGGATGAGGATGACAGTAAACGCTATGATATTGAAAATATGGATCCCAATCCTGATAAGCCAAGGATCATTATTCCTTTTTCAAGGGATCGCGTGAAGAGGGATTTCAAGCTGGGTACAGACACATGGACGGCCGGGGACTTGAGCTTTACCATCTATTCACAGGCCCGGTCAGTACCTGACCCGGCAGCAGCAACGGAGACGGAACTGAAACTGGCGCTCGTGCCAGCTGTCCTGGCCGAACTGACAGTTGACAACACCAAAGGAAGGAAGCCGCGCCGTGCATTTTTCGGCTACCAAGGCAGTGATCCGTACAGCTCCATGCGCAGACTGGATGACACAAGTGAAGGAATGACAGGAGTTGGGCAAGGGCGGATTACTGCGATTGTTTCAAAAGATCCGGGTGTGAAGTCTGCGACGCATTTCAGTATTGAAAATGTCCTTACAACTCCGCAGGAAGAGAACTGGACCTTTGGACTCGGTTCACTTGCGACACTCGTTGTCGATGTACCGCCCGGAGAACGGTGCACATACCAATTCGCTGTTTGTTTTTACCGTGGAGGGGTCGTCACAGCCGGAATGGATACTTCCTATTACTATACCCGCTATTTCCCTGACATTGAGTCGGTCGCTGCCTTTGCGCTTGACCATTTTTCCGAAATCGCGGAACAATGCAAAGAGGCAAATGAGTTGGTGGAACAGGCTGATCACTTATCCGATGATCAAAAGTTTATGCTTATCCACTCAATCCGCAGTTATTATGGTTCCACCCAGTTGC
This sequence comes from Paenactinomyces guangxiensis, assembly GCF_016055185.1. GTDB lineage: Bacteria > Bacillota > Bacilli > Thermoactinomycetales > Thermoactinomycetaceae > Paenactinomyces > Paenactinomyces guangxiensis. Next base: position 108,420 of record NZ_JAECVR010000008.1, on the reverse strand, counting down.
TTGACGCGGATGGAGAGCCGTTCTGGGTAGTCAATGAAGGCGAATATCGCATGATGAACACATTTGATCTGACGGTTGACCAGCTGTTTTTTGAACTGAGAATGAATCCGTGGACCGTGAGAAATGAACTTGATATGTTTGTCAAACGTTTCAGCTATGAAGATACGGTTCGCTTTCCCGGGGATGATACCGAATATCCCGGCGGCATCAGCTTTACTCATGATATGGGGGTAGCCAACACCATATCACGCCCGGGGTACTCTTCTTATGAGTTGTACGGCCTGGATGGCTGCTTCTCCCATATGACACATGAGCAGCTGGTGAACTGGATTTTGACTGCTGCCGTCTATGTAGAGCAGACCGGGGACAAGGAGTGGCTGAAAGGCCATTTCGACCTGTTTGTCAGATGTTTTGAAAGCATGCTGAACCGTGACCATCCGGAGCCTGAAAAACGCAACGGACTGATGGGGCTTGATTCGTCCCGGGTTATGGGAGGAGCGGAAATTACCACTTATGACAGCCTGGATGTTTCACTTGGACAGGCAAGGAACAATATTTACCTTGCAGGGAAGATCTGGGCCTCCTATATTGCTCTTGAAAAACTGTTTGCGGAAAACGGCAAGCCTGATCTGGCTAAAGAAGCAGGTGCCCAGGCGGAAAAATGCGCCGGCACCATCGTCAGCCACGTCACTCCGGGTGGGTACATTCCGGCGGTGATTGGCGAGGGAAATGATTCCAAAATCATCCCCGCGATTGAGGGACTGCTGTTTCCGTATTTTACAAACTGTGCTGAAGCTCTTAAGGAAGACGGACGTTTTGGGGCCTATATCCGGGCCTTAAAGACCCATCTTAGGACAGTGCTCACAGAAGGAATCTGCCTGTTTGAAGATGGCGGCTGGAAAATTTCCTCTACGAGCAACAACTCCTGGTTGAGTAAAATTTACCTTTGCCAGTTCGTTGCGAGAAAAATTCTTGGCTGGAAATGGGATGAAAAAGGAGCCCGCGCAGATTCGGCCCATGTGAAATGGCTGACCCACCCGGCACTGTCTGTCTGGAGCTGGAGTGACCAGATCATTTCCGGCAAAATTGCCGGCAGCAAATATTATCCCCGCGGTGTGACAAGCATTTTGTGGTTGGAAGAAAATGATAAGACATCGTTTTTTAATAGCCCGTTGTGAGATATATTTGTCACATTATTTATCATAATGCACCGAGAAGACTCCCGCTTCTATAAGCGTGAGATGAATCAGTACGTCAGACTTGCGGGAGGGGATCATTTCCCCTCCCGCAAGTCTGACAATCCTTTACGAACTGGCTCCAGCATTGCAGTTGATCACTGGTGACATTTATTTTGCAGTTGGAGATGGATTCCTTGTTGTTCCTGGTATTTCTCTATTTCTTTCAGCAACTGAACTGGAACCCGTATATCCATTCGCTGGGTTTCTATTTTTTTGCTCATTTCCTCACCTCGTATTCTTTTATACTAAACAGACATAAAAGTGAAAGAAAATTAAGTGAAAGAATTACACATGTGTTCGGTTTCCGGTGCGAAAAATCTTTAAAATCATTCTTAATTCCATTATAAAGCATTAATTGGATATATTATCCATTGTTAAAAACATTTCGTAAGAATATCAAGCTAACATAGAATTATTTTATTTAATTATATATAAATTATTTTTAAAATTGTTTTCAGGTATTCTTCGACTTAGTGTGATCGTTGGTTTAGAAGTTGGCGCGAATCGAAACGAACAGAAAAGAGTATGTGATGAGTTGGAGTGGCATTTCATAAATGTAAAGAGACTGTATGAATCAACAATACAGCAACACATAGATATCCTGGACCAAAGTTTTCTGATGACAGGGCTGGTTATCTGGCTATTATTGAAGTCCCGCATACCTTTGTCCTTTGCTTGGAAACGTTGGATTCAGGCATCAAAGACTTGCAAGAAAAGATCGAGTCTTTTCCATACTGGTCTGTCTGGGAAGTCAAGGAGTTGCAAAAGATCACCGCCTGGGTGACGGCAATGCTGCGCTCTAGCATGTGTAAAGAGTATCCGGTTGAATTTATCCATTTATTTGCTGAACAAGAGAGCTTTCCGGATGAAATCAAAAAATTAATTATCCGTGAAGTTGATCTTGACGAAGATGAATAACTAGCCGGCAGTCTTTTTTCTGGTCCTTCGGATCTCCATGGATCAGGGAGGCTACCAATCGGGTGGCCGGGGAAAAATAACGCCAGGAGGTGGAGTTTGATGACAAACGCACAAATCGCAGCGATTTTAAACGAGCTCGCTGATTTTATGGAATTGAGCGGGGAAAATCCTTTTAAGGTAAATGCTTATCGGAGAGCGGCACGGTCGGTGGAAAACAGCCGTCATGCTGTGGCAGAGTTGAGAGATCACCTGGAAGAATTACCGGGAGTGGGCAAAGGGACGGCGGGGGTGATTGAAGAGATTATTGCGACAGGAAGGTCTGGCCAACTGGAAGAGCTGCGGCAACAGCTTCCGCCTGAGTTGCCCGATTTGCTTCATATACCGGGGCTCGGTCCGAAGTCGATCTACACGTTATATCGTGAATTGGATATCACTAATCTTCAAGCACTGCAAACAGCGGCCGAACAGCAGCAGATTCGCGAACTGCCTGGATTCGGCCCCAAAAAAGAGCAAAAAATACTGGAGGAGATAGCCCGGTTTGGAAAGCGGCCGGAAAGGCGCCTGCTTCATGAAGCGTTACGGGTCGCGCATCGGTTCAAAGAACAATTGGCAAAGGGCGAGAAGATTATACGGGTGGAGATGGCCGGCAGTATCCGCCGGCTGAGGGAAACGATCAAGGATATTGATTTTGTGGTGGCCACCCGGGAGCCCGGAGAAGTGAGCGAGTGGATTGTGTCCCTGCCGGAAGTAGTTGAAGTTGTCAACCAGGGGGAAACCAAAGTAAGCGTTATCGTCGAGGCGGAAGGGATTGAGATGTCCGTCGATGTCCGTCTGGTCACACCGGATCAATTTGCCAGTGCCTGGCATCATTTTACGGGCTCTAAAGAGCATAATGTACGCATACGTCAACGCGCCAAACAGTATGGCTGGAAAGTGAGTGAATACGGGATTTTTAACCCGGAGACAGAGGAAACAAAAACATTTGCTGATGAAGCGGATTTTTTTTCCCATCTGGAGCTGCCGTATATCCCTCCTGAACTGCGGGAAGATCGCGGGGAAATGGAAAAGGCGGAGCAGGGGGAGCTTCCCGAACTTATCCGGATCGAAGATTACCGAGGAGATTTACATATGCACAGCCTTTACAGTGACGGGGCCGACAGTATCTACAAGATGGCAAAGGCGGCACAGGAACGGGGATATGAGTATATTGCCATAACAGATCACTCGCAGTCTTTAAAAGTGGCCAGCGGGCTGACCATGGATGAGATCTTTGAGCAGTGGGAAGAGATTCAAAAGGTAAATGAAGAGCTGGAGAACTTTACAATTTTGAGGGGGACTGAGATGGATATCCTGCCTGACGGACGGCTGGATTTTCCGGATGAATTACTGGAACAGATGGATATCGTCATTGCTTCGATCCACAGCAGTTTCCGCCAGGATGAGAAAACAATGACCCGCAGAATCGTGGAAGCGATGGAAAACCCCCATGTAGACATTATCGCCCATCCTACGGGGCGTCTAATTCAGCGCAGGGATCCGTATCAAGTGGATATTGATGATCTCTTTCAAACAGCGGCGGATACGGGTACGATTTTGGAATTGAATGCCAATCCCCATCGCCTTGATTTAAATGATGAGCTGTTGAAAAAAGCAAAAGAAGAATATGGACTCACGTTTACGATTAATACAGATGCGCATTCTGCCGAAGGGCTGGCCAATATTTTTTTCGGGATCGCGACGGCCCGCCGGGGATGGCTGGAGAAACAGGATGTGATTAATACGATGCCGCTGAAGGATCTCAGAAAAAGGTTGAAAAAAGGAAAGTAGTCCCCGTTTTCTTTGTGTGTATAGAGAAACAAAATATCGGAATAATAACAGCAGAATTTCAACCTTGAAAGGGTTGTGGTTTTGCTATGCGCATCCGAAAAACTGTTTATCTTATTCTCACCTGTATTCTGGTTGCAGGAATATTTACCGTTAGCGCCGGACAAGAGTTGGCCGCGTTTCAGTTAAAAGGCACTTCTCATTACCATGCTTTTGGCCCTGGTATCTTAAAAATTGGGGCGCGGGGAGGAGATGTTTATGAGCTGCAGGGACGGCTCAAATTTCTCGGTTTTTATACGGGAAAAGTGGACGGTATCTTCTCCACCCGAACCAATAATGCGGTACGCCTCTTTCAATACCGCTTCGGGATGAAAGTGGACGGACTGGTTGGCCCCAAAACAAAATTAAAACTATGGAAAGCCACAAAGAATTGGCGTCCGGGTGTGAGGCCGAAAGGATTGACACTGAAGAAAGGGGCACGAGGGGGAGATGTTGCCGATCTTCAGGGCCGCTTGAAGTTTATCGGATTCTATACGGGAAAAACAGATGGGGTTTTTGGGAATCGAACTTACCGTGCGGTACGGCTTTTCCAGTATGAATTTGGTTTGAAGATTGACGGAATAGCCGGACCGGAGACCTTAACCAAGTTACGGGCGGCCACGAAGAAATACCGTCCGCCGCAACCACAGGCCCGCCGGGCTCCGGCTCGGGTTCCGAAGTCTTCACATGGCTTCAGCCAGAACGACTTAAGGCTTTTCGCCCAGGCTGTTCATTCCGAGTCGAGGGGAGAGCCTTATATCGGTCAAGTGGCAGTTGCTGCAGTGATCCTTAACCGGATTGAAAGCGAGAAATTTCCCAATACCATTTCCGGTGTCGTCTTTCAACCCTTAGCGTTTGAGGCTGTGGCAGACGGGCAAATCTGGTTGGAACCCAGTGAATCCGCGAAAAAAGCAGTCATGGATGCCCTGAACGGCTGGGATCCGTCCGGTGGTGCCCTCTACTATTTCAACCCTGCGCGGGCGACATCAAATTGGATCTGGAACCGGCCACAGATTAAAAGGATCGGGAAGCACATTTTCACCCGATAAACACAGACACACAAAAAATCGGGCCATGCATCACGTATGGCTCGATTTTTATTTCGTAGTAAATCTGGCACCCACAGGGACAAAAATATCGATAAAGCCGACAAGTAACGCGCTTAGAATGATACCGAGGAGACGGGTTTGAAAAGCGGGAATAACAGGAGGAGCCAGCAAAAGGATGAGTGCAGTGGTCCCCATCCCGATCACTCCTCTGGCAAAGGGAGAAATATCACGTCCAAGCAATGTTTCGATGAACCAGCTGGTGACTGTGATAACTAGAGCAGCTAAACATGTATAAATCAGCCCGTTGGATGAAAATCCCGGTACCATCATGTTCACAAGAAGTAACACTGATAAACAACTCAAAAAGCGGATAAAATGACGCATCGGGTTCCTCCTTCCATCAGAGGTTAAAAGGGCACCGTTATTTTGCTTCAAATTGGTGTTAGTTAAACAGAAAGTGCACGAAGGTCATGTTATAATAGAGGAGGATTTTTTAGACAGAGGTGTTGCCGGCGTGGAGCATTGGACGCTGAATCCATTGGAATTCAATCAAGTGAGAGAGATGGTCAAAAATCGGGCATCTTCTCAGCTAGGGAAAGAAAAAGTAGCAGAAGTAACACCCTCACCCTCGGTTGAGGAAGTGAAAATTCGTTTGCAGGCAACAAGTGAAGGCATGGATCTTCTCCGTCTGAAAGGTGATGTTCATTTAGGAGGAGTGCGTGATATCCGCTCTTCGATTCGACGGGCTAAAATTGGCGGTTTGCTCAGTGAAGCGGATTTACTTGATGTGGCAAGTACGATCACCGCCGGTCGAAAAAGTAAATCCCTGATTCGCCAGGTGGAGGAAGATACAGCCCCGCTGCCCATTTTGCGAGGACTTACTGAACAGATTGAGAGCCTGGATCATCTGGAAAAAAGGATTGAGGCATGCATTGACGATCAGGGAGTGGTGACGGATCAGGCAAGTCCGGTGCTGGGCAAAATCCGTCATACGATCGGGCAAATTCGTCAACAGGTTCATCAGACTTTGAACCAGATGCTCCGCAGCTCGCATTATTTGAAGATGATGCAAGAGCCAATCATTACACAACGCTATGATCGGTATGTGATTCCGGTTAAACAGGAGTACCGGACTGCTTTCGGGGGGATCGTCCACGATCAGTCTGCTTCCGGTGCGACTTTATTTATTGAGCCTGAATCGGTCGTCCAGTTGAACAACAAGCTGCGTGAACAGGAACTGGCGGAAGAAAAAGAAATAGAACGCATTTTAAGGCAACTGACTTCAGAAGTGGCTGAGGAAGCAGTTTCTCTGGAGCGGAATCTGTCAATTCTGGCTGAAGTTGACTTCATTCTCGCCAAAGCCCGCTTTGCCTATGACATGAAAGCGGTTTGTCCCGCCATCTCCGAGGACCGGACCATGCGCTTAAAAAAAGCCAGACACCCTCTGATTCCGCGGGAAGAGGTTGTTCCCATTGATGTTCAGATGAATGAAGAGCAACAAGCCATTATTATCACCGGACCCAATACCGGAGGCAAGACGGTTACACTGAAAACCATCGGTTTATTTGCACTGATGGTTCAAAGCGGGTTTCCCATTCCGGCGGAAGAAGAAAGCATCATGCCTGTCTTTAGCGGCATCTACGCCGATATTGGGGATGAACAGAGTATTGAACAAAGCTTAAGCACCTTTTCCAGCCACCTGACCAGCATTATTCGCATTTTACAGGTGATTGATAACCACAGCCTTGTTTTATTTGATGAGTTAGGGGCGGGAACGGACCCGGCGGAAGGGGCGGCATTGGCGATTGCCATTTTGGAACATGTGATGGATCAGGGTTGTCTGGTCGTGGCGACCACCCATTACAGTGAACTAAAATTGTTTGCCCACTCTCATCCGCTGGCGGTCAATGCCAGTGTGGAATTTGATGTTGAAACGTTGCGTCCAACCTACCGGCTCTTAATCGGGGTTCCCGGACGGAGCAATGCGTTTGCGATTTCCAGCCGCTTAGGACTGCCGGCGGAGATTATCAACGAGGCGAAAAAACATCTGACCAGTGAAGAAAATCGTCTTGAAGAGATGATTACCGCGTTGACGGATGACCATAAAGAAGCAGCAGCAGAACGGGAGAAAGCCGAGGAACTGCGGGAAGAAGCCGAGCAGCTGGTCGAAGATCTCAAGAAACAAATTGATGTGTGGGAAGAAGAAAAAGCGCAAATCAGGGAAAAAGCTAGGCAAGAAGCCCGGCGGATCATTGCGTCGGCCCAGCGGGAAGCGGAGGAAGTGATCAGGCAATTGCGGGAATGGGCAAGAGCGCGACCGCAGGAGATGAAAGAACATCAGCTGATTGAAGCGAAAAAGCGCCTGGATCAAGCTGTGCCGGAAATGAAACTTCCCAATAAGGTGAAAAGTCATACGGCTAAAGCGCAAACGATTGAGCCCGGAGATGAGGTTTTCGTTCATTCAGTCAACCAAAAAGGAGTGATTGTGGAGGATTTGGGTGAGGATGAGTTTCAAGTCCGGGTAGGGATCCTAAAGCTGAAAGTTCATCGTCGGGAAATAGAAAAACGGGTTTCCGGGACTAAAAACTCTGCACCAACCCCAAGCTCTTCCATCAAACGGTCAACAGATCATGTACGACCCGAACTTGATTTGCGGGGGAAAATGGTTGAAGAAGCGATCATAGAGATTGATAAATATTTGGATGACTCGGTCCTGGCGGGATATAAACAGGTTTCACTGATCCACGGAAAAGGGACAGGTGCCCTGCGTTCGGGTGTACAGGAGTTTTTGCGGAAACACCGCAGTGTTAAGCAGTTCAGACTCGGTTCTCATGGTGAAGGGGGAGCAGGAGTAACCGTTGTTGAATTGCGTTGAATTATAGTATGGTGGGGGAAACGGATGAAATATCTGCCAAGAATCCTAGGGAGCATTGCTCTTCTCTTTTTTATTGTCGGAGTCATCTGGTTTATGTTAAATGCTTAGGACTAAAGTGAACTACTCTCCACTGATGTGGCAGAGCTTCTCGTTTCAACGAGTCTGAAGCGATCCTTTTCACGAGCGTAACTTCCCGTAGTTCCTACGGTACATGTTCAATGGTTGGCGAGTCTTTCCAGCCTGACAGGAAATGGCGGGCCCCTGCAACACATCACAGGCTTGTTCGGAGTGTGGGCAGATCGTGAAAAAAACAGGGGAACGCATCCAGCGTTGCTCTTGTGGATATATCGCAGACCGGGATGTAAAAGCAGCACGGAATATCCTAAAAAAAGCAAAGGGGTACGTTCCGGAAAGATCCGGTTAACTGGAATTAAACCTTGCTTAGGGCATGGAACGTGCCTTCGTGGATGGCAGTGGGTTGCCACGCCGGATAAAACAAAAAGCTTGCCATTTCGATGGCGAGAGGTTCACCGTCAAATTACCTTTCTGAATATGACATGCCGGAGGTCAATTCAACAGTATCTGAAAGCAACGGTAAACCAAAAAACAACCCGGCAATCGTACGCTAAATGAGATGCCGGGTTCCCTGATGTGCTCATATTAAAATATGGCTCTTACTTTGTGTCTGTGACAACAAAGTAAGAGCCATATTTTTTCTACCTAAGCCTGATGCCGGGTTGCTCCTCGGTTGTCATTGCCTCTTAATAGTTGACAGCTTTGGCAGCATTAACCCGACCATAGCTCCAGTATGTTCCGGTACCGCTGATTTGATCCGCTGTGTTCTCAATCGCGGCGCGGATTTGTGAGTTGTTTTTCCCCTGGGCAGCCAGCAGTCCTGCTAAGCCGGCCACGTGAGGGGTAGCCATTGACGTGCCGCTCAATGAACGATAGGAACTGCCGATGTAAGTGGAGTAAATGCTAGATCCGGGAGCCGCTACATCCACCCAGCTGCCGTAGTTGGAGAAAGAAGATTTTCTGTCAGCGGAATCTGTGGATGCAACAGCGATCGCATTGCTGTAATAAGCCGGGTAGCTGGGGGCGGAGGAGCCGGAATTGCCGGCAGCAGCGACGACAACAGAGCCTTTGTTCACAGCATAATTGACTGCGTTTTGCAGTGAGCTGGTGCCAGAGGAACCTCCCAGGCTGAGGCTGATCACTTGTGCGCCCTGGTCAGCGGCGTGGATAATCCCGTTTGCCACATCATCAAGCGTGCCGCTTCCGTTTGCATCCAGTACACGAACAGCTAAAATTCTGGCGTTGGGGGCCATACCCGCAATCCCGGTACCGTTGTTGGTGACAGCGGCGGCAATTCCTGCACAGTGTGTGCCGTGGCCGTTGGCATCATTGGAAACATTGTCATCATCAACAAAGTCTCTTCCGTTAATCACTTTTCCGCTGAGATCAGGATGGTTGGATTGTACTCCTGTGTCAACAATGGCAATTTTTACGTTGCTGCTGCTTCTGGTCACATCCCAAGCTTGTGGGGCCTGGATTTTTTGCGGTCCCCATTGACTGCTGGTGAGATCATTGGGAGTCCAGGTGGCGTGGAAATAATAGTTGGGTTCCACGTATTCTACATTGGGATTTTGTTTGTATTGTTTGATCATCTCTTCGACCGATTTATTTTTAAATTTAACTACTTCAAAACCGAGCTTTGAGCTTTTGCTGACAACCTGTGTACCCTCTTCGGAGTGAGCGGCTTGCATCGATTTCTGTGAAGTTCCGGCTTTGAATTTAACAATTACCTGGCCCGGAACATATTTGGGACTTACCGGGGAAGAAGATTCCGCAAAAATGGAAGAAGGGATAACAAGCAGTGCAATCATTAAAATGGCAGTGAAGATGCTTAAGAAACGTTTCATATAGGATCCTCCTTTAATTTATCAATCGAAATGAATGTTTGAATCAATCACTTGCCGGCTTGCGGAATAATCATCACTTTCCCACTTGACAGATAATTTCGCCCGCTTGCCTGTTCCAGTGTAATATTTATTTCGCACCCCTGAATCATCCTTCCAGAATCCGTTCCCGCTGATCCGAATAGAGCGTAAAAATAGCCGGTGCGCGAGGTAAGGTTTCAGGAAGGGGGTGTGTTCATCTCCTTTCTTTTTAGGTTAATTTCCTTATTCGACAGCATAATTGTCGAATCCTTTCTTAAAATAAAAAAATAATATGATTTTTATTATTTTTGTTTTTTGGGTATTTGTGCCATTGCGAAATCCGTTATTTGAAAAGCCTATTTATAAGAGAAAATGCTGGTATCAGAAGGGTTCCGCACATTGGATAAAAAAGCCGGCAAGTAAGGCGATTGATTTAAATTATAAAATATCAATTAATGAAATATATGTAAATAAGAGATGGTTCTTATTTAAGGAATATAAAACCAATTTCATCTTTGCCTACATATTTTTTATTATATTTTTTCCTGAAAGGATTGTGCAGAAAAAATTCTGCTTCATGTTCTGAGTGGTAATAGCCCGCAAAGTCTCGCACACTCTTAAATGAAAAAAGAGAGGTTGTTCCTCTCCCTGAAGGCTATATTTTATACTCTTCCATCTCTTTTTTTAAATGAGAGACATAGGCGATGGTTTCTCTCATTTTTTCCGGAGAATATTTTTCCGGAGCCTGTTCCATCTCTTCCAGGATCCGTTTGGCACGTTGATAACTTGCCTCAAGCAAATGGTAATAGTACTCCTTCGCGATCGGAGCAGAAGATACAACTGTGGTCATACATACCTCTCCTTGCAAAAAATTTCCCACAATTTATATAATAGCAAACTTGGTAATGAAAGGGAAAGCGAAAATGGACCTATTTATTGAAAATGAAAAAACCAGGCAGGTACTCTCTGGTTTTTTCATTTCACTTATTTTGTTTTCGGATAACTGATTAAATTGACGAACATTCGATACCCGCCGGGAACTTGACTTTGAATCTGCCGGTACCAGACCAGACTGCTGTAAATGTAGGTTCCTTTTCCATAATCGGCGACTAGCAGGCCGCCGGTAAAGGGCTTTTCGCCCGGGTCGGCCATCGAAAGAAGCGGGGTGTAGGCAGGGTCCCAACTGGAAGGAAAGTAGAGTCCCCGCTCCTGCACCCATCCCGAGAAATCCTCTGCCGATATTTGATTGGGTGCTTGAAGCAAAGGATGGTCCGGCTGCAAGAAAGTGACAGGTGCATGTTCATCGGTGACGCGCCACTGAATGGACGGATCACCCGGTGTAAGCGGATAAGGAGCAAGCTCCGGACTCCAACGGTCCCCGGGTTTATGATATTGCATGACCACATTTCCGCCATTTCGCACATATTCCAGCAGACGGTCATTGTGCTTGAGAAGATCGGAGCGGGAGAGATAGGCGCGAATCCCTACCACGATGGTGTTGTACTGGCTCAGATCTCCCGATGAAAGCATCTGCTCATTTAATTCAGTCACATTTAAACCCGCCTGGCGCAAGTAATCGGCTACTTGATCAAAGCCGCTGTCGACATACGCTATATTCAGGTTGTTTGCCAATTTTAAGGGAAAGGCCTGAATCGTGGTTTTTGCATCAGTGATCAGGTAACTGGTACCAATATGATTGTAGTGTATTTTTTGAACCTGGGCGGAAAACGACTGCCCGTTCACAACAGCCTGAAATCCGATCTCATATGCCCTGGCCTGCAGGGAGTCAGGTGCAGTGATCGTAAATTGCAGTTGTTTGCTCTCGCCTTGTCTGGCGAATGAGACGGGGATCGAGGAAGGAACTGCCTTCCAGCTGGCGGGCAGGGACGGGGTGACAACACCTGAGCTTTCCCCCCGGACATAATTGGTCACCTGAACGCTGATCTTTCTTGTTTTGTCCGATTTTTCGGTGTTGATGATGGTTGCTTCCGGGTTTAATAGAAGGCCCCAATCCGGAAGCAAGGCCATCGTTTGCCGCTTCGGGTCTAATGTGACAATACGTTTCACTGTGACTCCGTGAAGCCGGTATTGTAACTCTGCTCTGACCCTAGAAGGAGCATAGGGATCGAAGAAGGATGCATCCGCAGGTGTCCGGACCTGTATGGTGATGGTTCCCTTTTTGCCCGGCAGGAGCGTTGGCGGATAGCGCTCCATTTTCGCTTGCCAGTTTTTCGGAACAACTGGTTTTACTTTTATCTGTGTGATCGGAGCATGACCGTTGTGATTCATTTGAATGGTAAAACGGCTCGTTGCCCCCCGGGTCAGAATCGCCTGATCGGCAGACATTTGAACTTCCACTCCACCGGTGACGGCACTGGCTTTTTCAAGCTGCTCCTCTTTTTTTTGCAGGAGAAATAAGAGATCCTGTTGCTGTTCTTTAGGAAGTACAGATGCAACAAGTCTTTCCATTTCACTCGTTTCCTTTAGGGAGCGTTGGATGAGAAAGGCTGCTTTTTTCCGGTCCGGATATGCTTTTTGCGCTTGTTCAAGGTGTTCTTGTAAGGTGATGAGCCTTTGTTTGACAGCGGGGTGAGAGATTTGTTTGCTTTGATCACGAAAGTTATAGGGGATATCTTCAAAGATGGTAGATTCCTGTTTCACTTTGCCGACTGAAGAGTGGACAAGCTCCAGAGACACCCAATAATCCTCCACGGGCAGATCGCGGCCCATCCCCTGGCTTTTGTGGAGCTTTCGAGATTCTTCTCCCAACTGTGGATAGGTAAGGCCGTAAACCGGATCGACGGTGCCGATATTGAAGCGCAATGTTTCTTTATCCTTCGCGGCAGGCAAGTAAACCTTTTTCACCTGCCACGGTTTGATACCCTGGCGGAGATGTTCCGGGAATACACGGGGATCAGCTGCATCTTTGAAGGCGCGGAGAGTCAATTGACTGATGGCACGATGGTGTCCGTGTTGGGAAGGGTCATCCCGGAATGAAGGCATCACAAGATCCGGACGCTCTGTTCGAATCCGGCGGATCAACCGTTCATAGACAATTTGTTCCCCCCACTTGTCCAGGGTTTCTTCCGGGGACTTAGAGAAACCGAAGTCGTAAATGGGATCATTAATCTTTTCACTGAGCAGGAAGAGATTCACGTTCAGCAAGTTGGCGGCTTCCTGTAGCTCCCGTGAGCGAATGATTCCCAGGCCGTTCCCTAATTCTGTACCGATCTCGTTTTGACCGCCTTCACCCCGGTTGGCCAGAACGCTTGCCGTTCTTACTCCTTTACCCAGAGAAAGGTAGGCGAGCAGGGCGCTTTGCTCATCATCCGGATGAGCTCCCGTGTTCATAAAGCTTACAGTTGTACCCAGGGGCTGTAATACCTTCCATAGCTCCGGGTCTGCTTCAGGTTCTCCGTATACCAGGGAACCGGGTAGCAGCGTTCCAATAAATAAGGCGGCAGTAAGAAACACAACTGCCAGTTTTTTAAGCCAGGTTTTATCCATCCATTTCCCTCCCTTTCAAATGGAAGAATAGCAAAAATAGTTAGAATTGTCTATAGTCCTATTTCTTTTAGGATCTATTTCCTAAAAAGAAGGATGAATAGTGTATTAATTGTGATAAAATTTATTTGGATATACGAAGTATGAATGGTCAGTTCGCTTGCACAGATTTTCAACGGATTCTTTTTATTATCATTTCAAGGGGGGTTTTCTATGCGTTCACATTCAGTCTGGAAAGGATTGTTGGTGACGAGCCTGATTACCCTGGTTGCAACAGGTTGTCTGGCTCCGGATTCATCAGGGGACAAAACAAGTCATGGATTAGAAGAGAAAGTGGTTATTTACTCTCCGCATGGAAAAGATATTTTGCAAGATTTTGAGAAGATGTTTGAAAAAGAACACCCCGATACGGATGTTCAGTGGCTGGATATGGGGTCACAAGAGGTACTGGACCGGGTTCGCTCCGAAAAGCAAAATCCGCAGGCAGATGTCTGGTGGGGAGCGCCTTCGGTGATGTTTGAGCAAGCGAGAAATGAAGGCTTGCTGGAACCATACAAGCCCACTTATGCTGATGCGCTGCCGAAAGAATTTAGAGCGGATGATTTCAGCTGGACCGGAACAAGTCAAACACCGGAAGTAATTATGTTTAATACCGATAAAGTTTCCAAACAGGAGGCTCCGCAAGATTGGGATGATTTACTGGATCCGAAATGGAAAGATCAAATATTGATTCGGTACCCTCTGGCATCGGGAACGATGAGAACCATTTTCTCGGCGATGATTTACCGAACCTACAAAGATAGCAAAGATCCGAAACAGGGGTACGAATGGCTGGGCAAATTGGATGCCAACACCAAGGAGTATTCACCCAATCCGGAAATCATGTACAACAAAATAGCCAGAGGAGAGGGCTCCATTACTGTTTGGAATATGCCTGATGCCGTTATGTTGAAGGAGAAGAAAAACTATCCGTTTGACTTTGTAATCCCCAGGAGCGGTACCCCTGTTTTAACTGAAGGAATTGCTCTGGTAAAAGGGGCGAAACATTCGGAAGCGGCAAAAGAGTTTTATGAGTTCGTCAACTCGGAGAAAGCCGCACTCCATCTGGCGAAAAACCATTATCGTATTCCCACCCGTGCCGATCTTAAAAACCTGCCGGCCTGGATTACAGAGACGAAAATTACCCCGATGGAAATTGATTGGAAAGTGATGCAGGAGAAAGAGAAAGAATGGATGGAGTATTGGGATCAGAACATTAAAAACAAACAGAAGCAGGTTGAAAAATAGGAATCTTCTGATGGAGTGATTGGATTGAGTCGGGTTCAACTGTTACAAGTGAACAAAACATTTGATGGAGTGGTCGCTGTCAAACAATTGGATTTGGAGATTCAAGAAGGGGAGTTTTTCACTTTGCTCGGACCCAGCGGCTGCGGGAAAACAACCACCTTGCGGATGATCGCCGGTTTTTATTATCCCACGAAAGGCAAAATTTTGTTTGATGATCAGGAGGTTACGCTTGTCCCGCCGCACCGGCGCAATACGGGAATGGTTTTCCAAAACTATGCCCTCTTTCCCCATATGACTGTTTTTGAGAATGTTGCTTTCGGATTAGAGGTTCGTAAAATACCGCGCAAGGAGATTCGTGATCGGGTCGGGGATGCGCTCCGGCAGGTGCGCCTGGACGGATATGGGGAACGGCGTATCTCCCAATTGAGCGGAGGTCAACAGCAGCGGGTGGCTTTGGCTCGGGCCCTGGTCATCCGGCCGCGCATTCTGTTGCTGGATGAACCGCTCTCCAACCTTGATGCCCGGCTGCGGGATGAAATGCGGGCGGAAATTTTATCGATTCAGCGTTCCCTTGGCATTACCACCATTTATGTCACGCATGACCAGGTAGAAGCTCTGTCGATGAGTAACCGCATTGCCGTTTTTAACCAGGGGGTTTGCCAGCAGGTGGGAACGCCGGACGAGGTATATAACCGGCCTTGTAATACATTTGTGGCTTCATTTGTCGGAGAGACCAACTTGATCCCTGTGACCATCCAGGAGGTGACGGAAGAATATATTACCGTAAAATACGGGGATTATACGCTCCGGGTTCGCCAGGAAAGTGAAAAATTTCCGGTGCGGGAAGGAGAAAACCACTGGTATCTCTCCATTCGCCCTGAAGGGGTTCAACTGGCTTCCGAATCCGGTCCCAACACGGTCCGGGTACAATTGCAACTGGCCCAGTTTACCGGAATTTCCTTTCAGTGTACGTCCCGGTTGGACGATCAGCAGACGCTGCAAGCCCTGCTGGTTAATCGGCCAAATCTGGCGGGAAGTTTGCGTGCAGGAGAAACGTTGTGGTTTCACTTGCCGGAAAATCAGTTAAGGTTGATACCAGCTCATACCGGGGGGACGGCTTGATGTTTAAAACACTTCGTCTTCGGATGCAAGCAGATAAAACCTTAACATGGCTGCTGATCATTCCGGTGATCCTGGTACTCTTCTCCTACGTGTTGTATCCAACCTTCCGTACATTGATGGAAAGCTTTTGGATCAACGGGGATTTAACTTTAGAAAATTATAAGCAGTTTTTTAGCCCCGAAAGCCTGGCGAATCTGGAAGCATTGTGGAACAGTGTATATATCTCTGTCTTAAGTGTCATATTCAGTGCGTTGATCGGAGTCCCGCTGGCGTTTATTTTTAACCGCTTTGAATTTCCGGGGCGGAACTTCTTTGCCACTGCGGCGATGATGCCAATTGTACTCCCCTCTCTGGTGGGAGTCATGTCGTTTATGTTTCTATACGGAGAGTCCGGTCTGGTTACCCGGTCGATCCAGGATCTCTTCGGACTAAAGGAAGCACCGTTTCAATTGGGGGGAGTTTCAGGGATTTTATTGGTACACGCCTATACGATGTACGTTTATTTTTATATGACAGTCTCTTCAGCTATTCGGGGCATGAATCCATCTCTGGAAGAAGCGGCCACCAATCTGGGAGCCAGCCAGTGGACCGTGTTTCGCCGTGTGACATTACCGCTGCTCACCCCCGCTTTAGTTGCGGCTTCTTTGCTCGTCTTTATGACTTCAATGGCTTCTTTTTCGGCTCCGTTTATGCTGGCGGGCGGGTTTCGCGTGTTGAGCCTGCAAATCTATTTTTCCAAAGTAAATGGAGACATGGCGATGGCAGCCACCCAATCTGTGATCCTGTCGATCATCTCAATCTCGTTTCTGCTGTGGATGCGCTGGTATCAGGGAAGAAGAGATTACCAGATTTCTGAGAAAGGCGTAAGTGCCCACCGGCGGGAGATCCGGAACCCCTGGATTAAATGGCCTCTGGTTACGCTGGGGATGATTGGGGTGATCGTTTTGCTGTTGCCCCACATGACATTGATCATCCTTTCTCTGGTGCCGGAAGGAACATGGACCTACCAGACTTATCCGACACAGTTTAGCCTGGAAAACTATATTTTGCTGATGCAGGATCCCCATATATGGGAACCGGTGCGCAACAGTTTGTTGATGGCAACCCTGGCGACTGCCGGCAACTTTCTATTCGGAATCTTAACTTCCTATGTGCTGGTGAAGCGTAAGTTTAAAGGCAAAAATGTTCTGGATATCCTGGTGATGCTTCCCTGGTCGTTACCGGCCACCGTTGTCGCCATCAACCTGATCTTTGCCTTTAATGTGCCGACGCCATTTACCTTCGGCCAGATATTGGTAGGGACCTATTGGATTCTGCCGCTCGCTTATTTTATTCGACATATCCCGCTTGTTGTAAGGTCAACCAATGCTGCTTTAGAGCAACTGGACGACTCACTGGAGGAAGCGGCGCGAAACCTGGGCGCCCGCTGGTTTACTACGTTCCGGCGCGTCATTTTGCCAATGATTATGCCGGGGATTCTGGCCGGTACATTGCTCGCTTTTGTGACCGCTGTCGGAGAATTTGTTTCCTCTGTATTGTTATATACGATTGATAACCGCCCGATTTCTATTGAAATTATGAACCAGCTGCGCATGTTCAATCTGGGGCAGGCGTCTGCATACGCTGTATATCAAATCCTGCTCATCGCAGGAGTTTTATACATTTCTAACCGTTTCTTCGGGGTGAAGGCACAGGATTCGCTATAAGTTCTGCTTAAAGGAGGTACTGGGATGACCATCCGCGAGGAGTGGTTAAAAAAAGACGGAAGTTCGTTTCCGGGCAAGACCTATGTAGAATGTCTATTAAAGCCTGTATTTAACGATCAGCGGGACTATTTGTTTCACGCAATGTTTCAGGTTCATCGGGCTCATGTGCTCATGCTCTGTGAAAAAGAAATTTTGCCCGCCGAAGACGCAAAAAAAATCTTGCAGGCAGTGGAAACGATTGCTTGTTGTGATTATCAGCAATTAGAATATGACCCCCGCTATGAAGACCTGTTCTTTATGATGGAGGCGAGACTGACGGAAGAGATCGGCAAAGAATTGGCCGGAAATATGCATATTGCCCGCAGCCGTAATGATATGGGGGTTGCCATGTACCGGATCGTTCTTCGCGATCGGTTGCTCGATCTTATCGATAAAGTGTTAACCTTACGCGAAATATTGCTGAAAGTGAGCAGTGAACACCTTGAGACGGTGATGCCTGCCTACACCCATACACAACCGGCCCAGCCGACGACGCTGGGACATTATCTGATGGCTGTGCACGATGTGCTTGAACGGGATTCCCGGCGGCTGTTGTCCGCCTTTCAAAATGTAAATCAAAGTCCTCTGGGGGCCGCGGCAATCACCACGACTGGATTTGATATTTGCCGGGATCAAGTAAAGGAATCTCTCGGATTTACATCAATGGTAGAAAATTCGTATGATGCAATTGCCGGAGCGGATTATCTGCTGGAGACGGCAACGGTAATCATTGTGCTGATGACCAATCTGGGACGGTGGATTCAAGATTTTCTGTTATTCTGTACCCGTGAATTTGCGGCCGTTCGCATTGCTGACCCTTATGTGCAAATCAGCAGCATTATGCCGCAAAAGAGAAATCCTGTCTCCGTGGAGCACTCACGCTCGCTCGCCAGCAGTGCGATCGCCGATGCCCAGGCGGTTTGCACGATGATTCACAATACGCCGTTTGGTGACATTGTGGATACCGAAGATGATCTGCAACCTCATCTTTACCAGTCCATCGACAAATGCGTCAGGGTTTTAAACCTGATGTCCGCCGTGATCTCAACGATTGAAGTCAACCGGAACCATTTGTTGCAAAGGGCAAGAGAAGGATATATCACCATTACGGAATTGGCGGATGCGATGGTCCGCGAAAAAGGGATCTCTTTTCGCACCGCTCACCAGATTGCAAGCAGAGTAGCGAAAACGGCCATTCAGGAAGGAAAGGAACTTGATGACATTTCTCCCGGTATGATTGACCGGGTGGCCAGGGATGTTATCGGATACGATCTTGCCTTTACAGCGGAGGAACTAAAAAGAGTCTGCGATCCCTTTACCTTTATTGAGATTCGCAAATGCCCCGGGGGGCCAAGTCCTGTGGAAGCAAGAAGGATGTTGGATGAGCGGGAAAAACGAATACGGGAAAACAGGCAAGACTGGCAAGATATTCAGAGGAAATTGGAGGCCGCCCGAACCGACCTGAACCGGAGAGTACAAGAATTGATAGAAGGCAGATAGCCAAACAATCACGATATGATGACAATTATTGTTTGGAGAACATTTCTAAGGGCGTTCCCGGGATTAGCACTTGTTCTATTTTTAAATGAAAATATTTAAACCCCCGCCCTTTTCGCGCAAGGGTTTTTCAAACGTTATACAATGACGTTACTTTATCTATACCCATTTAAAAAAGGAGAGACTAGAAATGACAAAAGCAGAAGGGAATCGTGCTATTCGTTTATTCGGGTGACGGCATATATAACTCCCTTGCCATCTGAAGCGACTTGCAGAAGCGGATTACGGCCCGTTCCAGTAATGCTTCTCCCTGCGCCATTGCTTCAGACAGGGACATATTCTGATCAACGATGGGACAGATTAAATGAATCCCTTGTTCAGGGAGGTCTATAAGGCCTCCCTCTGCTTTACCAGTAAAAACAACAACAGGTACCTGATATTTTTTCGCCAGTTCCGCAACCCCGACAGGAACCTTGCCATATAAAGATTGGAAATCAAATTTTCCTTCCCCGGTGATCACCAGATCAGCAGTGGAGATTTTTTCTTCTAAATTTCCCCATCTTGAGATGAGCTCAAATCCGCTCTCGATGTGCGCGTCAAGGACGGAAAGAAGGGAAAAGCCAATTCCCCCGGCTGCCCCGCTCCCCGGAGTATCCCGTTCATCGCGCTTGACAGTGTTACAGAGAACCCGTGCATAATGGGCCATATTTGCTTCAAAAGATTGTAGTTCATCTTTCCCCACCCCTTTTTGAGGGCCGAAGACATAAACAGCTCCTTCGGGGCCAAGCAGAGGATTTTGCACATCAGAGGCGAGAATGAACTCCACTTCCCGCAGACGTGGATGTAAGCCGGATAAACGGATATCTGCCACTTTTCCAAGGATGTCTTCGCCGGTCTGTAACTCTTTGCCTTCTTGATCGATAAACTGTACTCCCAGTGCCTGTAAAATTCCGGTTCCTGCATCGACGGTGGCACTTCCCCCAAGGCCGAGGACAATTTTTTTCGCTCCCCGTTCTAAGGCATCACAAATCAGCTGCCCTGTTCCGTAGCTTGAAGCGAGAGACGGGTTTCTTTCCTTTTCAGTTAGGAGAGGAAGCCCTGAGGCGGCCGCTGTTTCAATGATAGCAAGCTGTTCCTGTTGGACCCAGCCGTAAAATGTTTCTATGGGCCTTCTGAGCGGATCATCGGCGATAATCGGGATTCGTTTACCCTGAAAAATTGTCATCAGTCCTTCGACAGTGCCTTCACCCCCGTCGGCGATTGGGAAAGGAATGGTCTCGGCATCAGGAAAAACAGTACGGATGGCATCGGCTATGATTTGGACAGCACGGTTACTCATAATGGAGCCTTTAAACGAATCGGGAGCGATGACAACTCTCATTTTTTCAACCCCTTTTTTCTTTTTAAGAGAATTAATCATTCATTGCCAGGATATTATATTTGTGCATTCGGCATAAGCGCAATGGTTGACAAACTTCCCAGGCAGAGGTTTTATGATTAAAGAGTAACATTCAGACAAAAATAAGGTGTGAGCAGAGATGGGATCCTATGCAATCGGAGTAGATATCGGCGGTACAAAAATCGCGATCGGGATGGTAGACAAGCAAGGGCAGGTAAAGGAAAAACAAGTATTACAAACAAATATAGACAAATCTCCCTATCAGGTATGTGAACAAATTTATCAGGTGGCAGCGGAGATCATTCAACAGTCAGGGGTCTCTGCAGGGGAGATCGCCGGATTAGGTATAGGCGCTCCGGGGCCGATTGACCGGGTGAACGGAACCATCGTTTGTCCTCCCAACTTGCCGAAATGGAACGGCTTTCCGATCAGAAAGTTTTTTGCAGAACGTGTTCAAATTCCTGTTTTATTTGAAAACGATGCCAATGTGGCAACTCTGGCTGAAAAATGGGTAGGAGCGGCTCAGGAAAATGAGAATTTTATTTATCTGACGATTAGTACCGGAGTTGGAGGGGGACTCTTTTTCAACGGAGATGTGGTCTGGGGAAAACGTGGAAACGCGGGAGAAGTCGGCTTTACAACCATGACTCCCGACGGGCAGACGATTGAAGAGTTGGCTTCAGGAACAGCCATTGCCAAAAGAGCATCCGCCTTAATGAATAAACAGCTGACCACGCAAGAAGTGTTTCAGCTTTACGCCCTGGGCGATTCCGTCATCGTACCGTTGATTGAAGAAACGTTTCAGTATCTGGGAAGATTCTGTACCAATCTTATTCATTTTTGCGAACCGGAGAAAATCGTGATCGGCGGTGGTGTTTCCCAGGTAGGCGAGCCTCTGTTTAACGCGGTTCGCCATGTGGTGCGCCAGCATGCCAGCAGCCAGTTTGGCAGGGAGACAGAGATTGTACCCGCCGGTTTGCAGCAGGATACAGGACTGATTGGAGCATCCGCCCTCTTTTTGGCTGATGTCAGAGGATCAAAATTGAAAGAAAATTAAATGGATGACAGGGAACAAAGTGGGTCCGCTTTGTTCCCTTATTAGAAGGTTAAAATGACTCCTTACTTTCTCTATAGCTTTTAATTGCCCTCCCTATTCTCTGAAGCCCCTCGTCCAACAAAACACGCGGGGTAGCGAGATTCATCCGCATAAACCCTTTCCCCTCATGTCCAAACGTATCTCCGGCAACTAATGCCACGTTGGCTTGTTTCAGCATGAACTGTTCCAGGGTCTTCGCATCCATACCCAGCTCACGGCAATCCAGCCAAGCCAGATAAGTTCCTTCCGGATGTACCACTTTTATTTCGGGAATCTGTTTTTCTACATAAGCGGTCAGGAAACGGAGGTTTTGCTCCACATATTTCAGGCATTGATCCAGCCATTCAGCACCGTCTCTATATGCCCTCTCCGTTGCGATCATTCCATACGTGTTACTAAACTGCAAAAAATAATTTTCAATCGCAAACTTGAACTTCTCCCGTAATTTTGGATTGGGAATGATGATGTTTGCCGTTTGTATCCCGGCCAAATTGAACGTTTTGGTGGGGGCTGTACACACGATGGATTGTTGTGCGAAGTCTTCTGATATGGAGGAAAAAGGCGTATGCGAAGACCCTTGATAAACAAGGTCGGCGTGAATTTCGTCAGCAACGACGAGTACATTTCTCTCCAGGCACATCTCTCCCAACTGTGTAAGCTCCTGCCTAGTCCAGACACGCCCTACCGGATTGTGCGGACTGCAAAGAAGCATGATTTTTACACCATTGTCCAACTTTCTTTTCAGGTCGGCAAAATTGATCTGATACCGCCCATTGTCATATTGCAGCGGATTGGTAACCAGCTTGCGCCCGTGTCTGGTGACAACCTGCGAAAAAGGGGGATACACCGGAGGCTCAATCAATACTGAATCGCCGGGTTCGGAAAAATAGGAAATAATCAAGCTGATGGCCGGCATCACTCCGGGGCTGTAACAGATCCAGTCTTGCTGAATCGTCCAATTATGCCTTACCGCCATCCAGTCCTTAATCGCCTCATAATAAGAGTCCGGCCTTAGATTATAGCCAAAAACCCCATGTTCAACCCGCTGCTTCATCGCTTCAATTACGGGCTCGGGCGACCTGAAATCCATATCTGCCACCCACATCGGCAGGAGGTTCTGTTCACCAAATATCTTTTCCGCTCCATCCCATTTTTCTGAAGCCGTTTGGTAACGATCAATCATCCGGTCAAATTCGTATCTCATCAGATATCCTCCATGTAAAATTTTCAAAAGACAGAGCCGTTACCGGTTCAATCACCCTGTTGTTTTCTGTATCTATAACTTTATACTAGATTAAATTAATTGAAATATAATATCAATTATGTTTTTATTCAAAAGAGAACATAAGCTGGAAGAGATTCAAGTAACCGTTGGCAGAGAATGGCTCACCAAGGAGGAACCATGGAAATGACAAAAATATTTCTCACCAGGCATGGGGAAACGGAACCGTTTGAAAAAAATGCAGGGAAGGATGGACTCACCGTTAACCTCTTTAGGTCTTGCACAAGCGGAGTCCCTTTCAATCTTGCTGAGGAAAGAAAATCTGAACGCTATTTACACCAGTCCCAGCCCAAGAGCTGTTAAAACTGCGGAAATCATCAGGGGAGATCGTGAAATACCCCTATTCAAGAGCGAAAACTTGTATGAAATAGATCTTGGTTCCTGGGAAGGCCATTCTCAGTCGGACATTGAAAAATCTGATCCGGTTCAATTTAAAACATTTTGGGCAAACCCCGAACGGTATAGACCAAAGCAAGGAGAAAACTTTTATGATGTTAAAAAGCGGGCCCTTTCCTTTTTCTCCCGCATTGTTGATACACACCCGGACCAGAATATTTTAATTGTTTCCCATGCGGTTGTGCTAAACTGCTTTTGACCGATTTTGAAGGCAGGCCCATGAAAAACTTATGGGATCAACCATTTATTCACGGAGCCAGTTTAAGTTTGATTGAAATGAGAAACGGTAAACCTGTGATCAAGTTGTATGGAGATACGACTCACTTCAAAAAATAAAAAACATGGCTTTCAAGTTTTCGGAAGGAAGGAGTTAATTGACAGGGATGCTTATGGAGATTACAGTAAACGTCCCGCGTTAGGGGAAAGAACATTTAATGTGAATCTCTGAATGGCTTCATTGGAAAGATATTCCAATTGTTTAACCCTTCCTTAAATATGCAATGTAGACCATTCACATGGTGAAATCTCCGCATACTTCTCGAAATCGCATATATACGGCTTCTTTGTTGGCAATGATTGCAAGCGGCTGACTGATAGGACACAACAAAAGTGAAACCACCCCTAATGTATGATTTACTCAGGAATGGCCATAAAAAAGAGTTCGTTATAAAATAACATCTTCTTAAATTCTTTCAGTTTTTCAATTCGATAATGATGTTTAGTGAATATGCTTCTGTAACCGGACTCGTACCGGATATATTTCCCTCTGTCAAAAAAAGCCATAAACCGGTTGTTAAACAGTGAATTTTTCAGAAAGCACGGCTCCATGACCAGGATTTTTCCGGTTGGCTTCAGTACCCGATGAAATTCTTGTAAATAAGCCGGTAATGTGTCGGGCGGGATATGATGCAAAACGGCAACGATTAAAATATAATCGAACGATTTATCTGAAGCGGGCAAGCTGGACCCCTCTAAAACAGCAAAATTGTAATCAGGATACAACCGTCTGGCATATGCCACTCTCTTGGGATCAGGATCGATTCCCAAATAATGTTTTGGCGTGCAGATGCAGCTGCATGATCCGGTTCCCGATCCAAAATCAAGTACTGCTTTGCCAGTAAGATCGAAATGGCGCTGGATCATGTCATGAATATATATTTTGGTTAACCATCGGGGACGGACAAAGCCGTGATATAATCCGGGGGATAATTCCATAATTTACTCTCGCTTTCACAGAATCAATCTATTTCAACGATAAAATTGCATTTGCTTTTAGTTTTTCTGCTTGCATTACTTTAATCCGGTCCATATTTTCCCAGAATATCAGTGGCTGGATGAAAAAAATTCCGGTCCGAGCAGATGTGTCTGGATCTGTATGACGAAAGCAAATTTATCAATGATTAATGGTGTGTTAGCATAGAAATGATCTAATATAACCATTTTAAAAATAAAGCATTTTAAAGTAGGGAAAAAAATGAGGATCGGGTATCGAACCATTAAAACGGCGGTGGGAACCGGGTTGTCTATTGCTGTCGCCCAGTGGCTGGGTTTGCAGTTCTATGCTTCAGCAGGAATTATCACGATTTTGTGTATCAAGACAACGAAGAAACGTTCTTATCAAAGTGCGTGGGAAAGGCTTTTGGCCTGTATCGTTGCTATATTACTCGGGGCGGTTTTTTTTCAATTGTTAGGATACCATCCGTGGACGATGGCAATCATTTTACTGTTTCTCATTCCCCTGGATGTCTATTTAAAGGTAACAGAGGGGATTATTACAAGTACGGTCTTCCTGTTTCACTTCTATTCAGTCAAACAAGTCAATCTCTCTCTTATTTTGAATGAATTAGCTCTGATGTTTATCGGGATCGGTTTTGCTCTCCTAGTTAATCTCTACATGCCCAATGTTGAAAAAGAATTGAAAGAGTACCGGCAGAAGATTGAACAAAACTTTAAAAAAATCATATCTGAAATAGCCATTTACCTTCGCGCGGGTGAAAGTGACTGGGATGGAAGTGAAATCATTGAAACGGCTGAATTGCTAAAACAAGCAAAAGATCTTGCTTTGAGGGATATTGAAAATCACCCCCATGATAGAGGGACAAACTACCTTGATTATTTTGAGATGAGGGAACGGCAGTTTGAAATCCTGGAGCGAATTATGCCGATTGCATCGTCGTTGGACGTTCGTTGCCGCCAGGGACAGGTGATCGCTGATTTTTTGGATCAGGTTGCTCAGGCCATACATCCTGGAAACACTGCCAATATTTATTTGGAAGAACTGGAGGAAATGAGAAAAAAGTTTCGGGAATCTCCTCTTCCGGCTAATCGGCAGGAATTTGAAACCCGGGCAGCTCTGTTTTACTTTGTGAACGAGATGAAAAGATATTTAATTCTTAAAAGGGACTTGAACAAAAACGTCAGTTAATTGCTCTTGAAACTCTCGCCATTGAATGGCGGGTTTCTTATTTTATCGGAATAGTCATTCTATACGAAAGAGGTGAAGTCAGCAGGGAAATAGGGGTGTATTGGTGAATAAGTAAAACAAGTTTTAATAAAATAATTCGGAATATGTAGATTTTAAATAACTTGCCTTACCTACTCATTCTAACCGCTATGATGGGAGAGGGAACTTTTGTGAGCAGCCGTTACTTAAAGCCGGAACATCATATTTTTCGCCAATCGTTTCGCCGCTTTCTGCAAAAAGAAGCGGCTCCGTTTATCGACCAGTGGGAAAAAGACCGTTTGATTCCCCGTGCCTTCTGGAGAAAACTGGGGGCTAACGGATATCTTTGTCCCGGAGTTCATGTGCGTTATGGCGGCCTCAGTGCTGATTTTGTTTATTCGGTGGTGATGATCGAAGAGCTGGAACGGGTGGCTTCCGGGCTGTTAGGAGTTGGTTTGCATAATGATATTGTCGTCCCTTATATCCAAAGTTATGGAACGGAAGAGCAGAAAAAACGCTGGCTCCCGAAATGTATCACCGGGGATCTCATTACTGCCGTCGCGATGACAGAACCGGGTGCAGGGTCCGATTTGGCGGCGATTCAAACAACCGCTGTCCTTGACGGGGATGACTACATTCTAAATGGGCAAAAAACGTTTATCAGCAACGGGATTCATGCTGATCTGGTGATAGTGGCTTGCAAAACAGATCCATATGCAAATCCTGTACACAAAGGGGTGAGTTTGCTCGTTGTCGAAGAGAATGCCCCCGGTTTTTCCCGTGGGAAAAAACTGGATAAAATCGGCTTGCACTGCCAGGATACGGCGGAGCTGTTCTTTGAGGATTGCCGTGTTCCTAAAAGCAACTTGTTAGGGGAGGAAGGAAAAGGGTTTACTTATCTGATGCAAAAGCTGCAGCAAGAGAGACTGGTGGTCGCGATCTCTGCACAGGTGGCAGCTGAGGAGATGTTTCGCATGACACTGGAGTACGTGCAGACGCGCCAAGCATTCGGCCAACCGCTCAGCCGTTTCCAACACACACAATTTCAATTGGCAGAAATGGCAACTGAGATCCAATTGGGAAGAACGTTTGTCGATTCTGCCATTGAAGAACATATAGCAGGGAAAGCGATTGAGAAGAAGGTTTCCATGGCCAAATGGTGGATCACAGAGATGGCCAAACGGACTGCAGCGAAGTGTCAGCAACTTCACGGCGGGTACGGCTATATCGAAGAGTATCCGATTGCCCGGCGTTTTCGGGATATCATGGTAACAAGTATCTATGCAGGAACGACCGAAGTGATGAAAGGGATTATCGCCAAACACCTGATGGCATGAACGCACAAGTTATGAATGAATGTTCACTCAAGAAAAAGGAAGCTCAAATGATAATTATTCATCATACAAACCCCGCAAGCATTGCATAAATTTGTTGAAGCGGACATTTGGGAGAAAAAAGGCAAAGGTTTTTATGATGAGGGCAGGCGATGATTGAGGAGGGGGAAATCGAATGCGTGAGGCAGTGATTGTAGGTGCAGTGCGGACGGCGGTTGGTAAGAGAAAAGGGGTTTTCCGCCGGATTCATCCAGTGGAGATGGCAAGTGCAGTTCTGGATGAAGTGGTGCGACGGGCCGGCATTGAGAAAAAGGAAGTAGAGGATATTGTGATGGGATGTGTGACTCCCATCAGGGAACAAGGATATAACATCGGACGGTTGTCCGCTCTTCGTGCCGGATTTCCGGTAGAGGTTCCGGCCGTGCAGATCAACCGCATGTGTGGCTCGGGGCAGCAAGCAATCCATTTCGCCAGCCAGGAAATCCGCTCCGGTGATATGGATATAGCGATTGGTGCGGGTGTGGAAAGTATGACACAGGTTCCTATTGGCAGTGATGGGGATGATTCCACTATTCCGCCCGCATTGGAACAACAATTTGAATTTGTGCATCAGGGAATTTCTGCCGAACGGATTGCTGAAAAGTACGGGATCACAAGGGAGGAGATGGATGCCTACTCGCTGGAAAGCCATCGCAGGGCAATGCTAGCGCTGCAAGAGCAACGATTTGATCAGGAGGTTATGCCCTTTACCGGACACGATGGCGACGGGAACGAAATGTTGGTGACCCGGGATGAAGGTCCGAGATCTGATACTTCCCTGGACAAACTGGCTGCTCTGCCACCTGTATTTAAGGAAAACGGACGGATCACTGCGGGCAATTCAAGCCAGATGAGCGACGGAGCGGCAGCGGTTTTGCTGATGGAAAGGAAAAAGGCTGAAGCGTTGGGAATTCGCCCCCGCGCACGCATTTTACAGCAAGTGGTGGTAGGATCTGATCCTACTTTGATGCTGGACGGAGTGATCCCGGCCACAAAAAAAGTTCTGCAAAAAGCTGGTTTGTCCCTGGAGGAGATGGATCGGGTGGAGATTAATGAAGCGTTTGCCCCGGTTGTACTGGCATGGCAGAAAGAGTTGGATGCCGATTTGAGCAAGGTAAATGTCAACGGCGGGGCGATTGCTCTCGGACATCCTCTGGGTGCCACAGGAGCAAAGCTGATGACCACGCTGCTCCATGAACTGGAGCGCATTCAAGGCCGTTATGGTCTGCTTACGATTTGTATTGGATATGGGATGTCTACAGCTGCGATTATTGAGCGATTGTAATCACCGGGAGGGGGAGAGCGATGCTTGAAGGGGTTCGCATCATCGATTTTACACAAACTCTTCCCGGTCCTTTTGCCAGTATGAGGCTGGCGGACCGGGGAGCTGAAGTGATCAAGATAGAGCCCTTGAAGGGTGAACCTGCCCGGTATATGGGCGAGATGAAGGACGGGGTCGGACTTCTTTATCTGGCGAATAATCGCAACAAAAAAAGCATTGCACTCAATTTGAAAACGGAAGAAGGAAAACAGATCGCCCTAAACTTGGCCAGGCATTGCGATGTCCTGATTGAAAGCTTCCGCCCCGGAGTGATGGAACGGTTGGGGTTAAGCTATCAAGAGGTATCCAGGGTCAATCCGATTGTCATCTATGCTTCCTTAAGCGGGTATGGGCAAAACGGCCTGATGAGCCGGCAAGCCAGCCATGATCTCAACTTCATGGCTCTGAGTGGAGCACTCGCACAGTTGAGGGACCAAAAAGGGAGTCTTATTCATCCCACCATTCTCCTTGCCGATATGGTTGGAGGGATCTCCGCTTCTGAAACGATTTTGGCTGCATTAGTGCAAAGAGGAATCAAGAAGAGGGGGGGATATCTGGACATTTCCATCCTGGAGGAAATGGTTCGGCTGATGGGGACTCATGCTGCTATTTATAATGAAACCGGAAACAAACATGGCCCCGTGTTATTGGCTGGAGGAATGATTTCCTACGGACTCTATGGAACAAAGGATGAACGTACTGTGGCTCTTGCGGCATTGGAACCCAAGTTCTGGACTCATTTCTGCCATGCAGTAGACCGGTCGCAATGGATTCCGGCTCAGATGACCCCGCAGACAGACTCAAATCCCGTGTATTTAGAGCTCTGCCAACTTTTCCAAAGCAGGACGTGGGAAGAGTGGCTTGAATTTGGCTTGAAAGCAGACTGTTGTTTAACACCTGTCATCGAAGCGGGAGAGTGGGAATGGCATCCGCATTTTCTTGAGAGAAAACAGAAGATCCGGGACGAAGACTCTCCCTCTCCGGTAAAAGTTGGACAACATACAAGAGAAATTTTACAAGAATGGCTGCGAGCAGATGAAGAACAAATTGATAAATGGATAGAAAACCGCATTATTCTATAAAATGTGGGAAGATTATAAATCGTCCCTCTCCAATCAGGAAGATCTTAACCAGATATTTTTAATTATTTAAAAATATTTTATAATAGTATTATGTGAAATTAATATTTTTTGCTTTTAATGATGTAGAACTAAGTGAGGGGGGCTACACAATGAACAGCTTAAAAAAAGGTCTGCTATTCTGGTTAACTCTGCTTATGATTCTTACACCGGGCTTCACCTGGGCACAGGAACCGCCAATTCATGAATCGGGCGAACTCCTCAGCCTGCAAAAAGAAGAGGGGTCGCTAAAGGCCGGCGTTCAGCAAACTGCTGAAGTGATCCACGAGGAGAGTGAAGAAGAGCAGATTGGAACAGGGATTTCACTGACACAATTTAAGCGTTTTGATACTCGTGGCTGGATTGAAGGAGCTTCTTTGACTGTCAGCCTTTCGGAGCCAACGGTACATACCGATTTGCTCACAGCTGGAAAAGTTGCTAATTCGGCTCCGTTGAGCAGACAAATGCAAGATGCCGGAGCAATCGCCGGTGTAAACGGGGATTTTTTCGATATTGGAAATACGCAAGCGGCGCTGGGAGCAGAAGTACAATCAGGGAAGGTGCGAAAGAGCGGAAATAGCTTGACCGCATCCGTGACCAAAGACCGGCTGGGACAAATCAGCCAGCTGCTGCTGCAAGGAACAATAACTGCGGGTGACAAATCCCATTCCTTTAACTTGCTCAACTCTCCTTCTCTGGGCGGGGACCAACTGGGGGTATATACTGCCGAATGGGGGGAAGCATCCCGCCAACATCTGATCGGCACAGGAAATGACTTTGTTGAGGTCCTTCTCGAGAATGGCAAGGTAAGCCAAACTTTTGAGAGCAGTGTCTATAGCCGGCCGCTGACGGAAAGCCAGACTTTGCTCAGCGGAAAAGGAAAAGCGGGTTTATTTTTGAAACAGCTTCAGCCGGGATTGGAAGTCAAAGTAGAAATAAAAACAAACCCGGATTACCAGAAACTTAGTTTTGCCGTCGGCGGAGGAGCTTTGCTGGTGAAAGAGGGGAAAGTGGTGACGAGCGACAATGGTCCCCTCCATCCGCGAACGGCGGTTGGATTTAGCAAAGACGGAAAGAAAATGATTTTGGCCACTGTTGACGGGCGTTCCAAGGACAGCCGCGGGATGACTTTGCTGGAGCTGGCACATTGGATGAAGGAACAAGGAGCTTGGACAGCCCTTAATCTGGATGGCGGAGGTTCAAGCACGATGATTGCCCGCCGGCAAGGAGTTGAGGGGTTGCAAGTGATCAACACGCCTTCAGATGGAGCGGAACGGCCTGTCCCGAACGGAGTCGGCATATGGAATGATAAGAAAACAGGGGTTTTAAAAGGGATGAAACTGGAAAGCTACTCTCACCGTGTTTTTTCCGGCCTGTCCCGTACTTTCCGGGCAAATGCCTACGATACAGCTTATGCGCCACTGAAGCTGGACCCGAAAAAAATTCATTGGAAAGCACGGCCAGCCAGCCTGGGCTATTTTGACGGATCTGTTTTAAAAGCGAAACATCCTGGTAAAGGAAAGGTAGAAGCCGGGGTGCTGGCGATTAAATCGAACACACCCATCCATGTGCTGGGCAAGCCAGTCTCACTATTTATCGAACCAAAACAGATTGGCTTGGAAAAGGGGAAAACAAGCCGCTTTCTTGTCACAGGCAAAGATAAAAACGGATACCGAACCTTTATTGAACCCCGAGATATTCAATTTACCTACGATCAACAGGTGATTGAACTAAAAGAAAATGAAGACGGTTCTCTGAGTGTAATCCCTAAAGTGGACAAAGGAGCCACTCTGCTGACGGCCAGAGTAGGTGACTTAACAGTGCAGGCGGGAGTTACGGTCGGGCTTGAAGAAAAAGTGATAGAAACCTTTGAGAATACTACGAACCCCTGGACTTTCTCCAAAGCTCCCGCAGAAACGGTTGGAAAACTCTCTTATGTTGATTCGCCCGAACGCAACGGAAAAGTGATCCGGCTCGATTATGATTTTACCCGTTCAACACGGACACGTGCTGTTTACGCTCTTCCACCGGGAGGACTGATGGTTTTGCCGGGGGATGTGAAAAAAATCGGGGTTCACGTCTATGGAGATCACGGAAACGGTCACTGGCTGCGGACCCGCATTAAAGATGCGGCAGGAGTATACCATACGCTCGACCTCGCGGCTAAAGTGGATTGGAAAGGTTGGAAATACGTTGAGGCAACGGTTCCGTCAGGGGTCCAGTATCCGATTCAACTCAACCAGATCTACCTGGTTGAACCGGACGCTAAACGTCAGGATACCGGTTATATTTTGTTTGATGATGTAAAGATCCATGTCACGGAAAAGCTGGATCTGCCGAAAAAACAAAAGCCTGTCCGTCATCCCATGGTTTTGCAGAACCGGGCGATTCCGGGGTCCATGTGGAAATATGCAGTTTTCAATGATATGCATGTCGTCAGTACCAATCCGGAAAGCAAAGATGTAAAAAATCTGGTTCAGGCACTTCAGGAAATTTCTGATGAGAAAGTAGACTTTGTTATTTTTAACGGTGATCTCGTCGATATGGACACACCAGAGAATTATGCTTTTGTCAAAGAAATTATTGAAAAACATCTCAAAGTCCCCTACTATGTCACACCCGGCAACCATGAAACGTATGGTTCAGGGAATATCGACAACTTCATCAAAGCTTTTGGATCCAATGCTGCTTTCCATAGTTTTGTACACAAAGGAACCCATTTTATTTTAGTGAACACCTCCTTAGGAGGGCTTCGGGTCAGCGACACGGAGCAATGGTTCAAATTAAAGCAATTGCTGGAACAGAGCAAAACGGATGACCAGGTTCAGCAGCTTGTTCTGCTGGGACACCATCCCGTACAGGATCCCAATCCGGCCAAAAACTCACAGTTCAGTGACAGCAAAGAGGGTGAACTGCTGCAAAAGTGGTTAACACAATTCAGTGAGGAAAGCGGTAAACCCGCATCCATGATCGGGGCCCATGCCCATGTTAATCATTGGGATCAATTAGATGGCATCCCATATGCCGTCATCGGACCCGTGGGCAAACAATTGTATGGAGCAAAAGATGAAGGTGGTTTTTACAGCTATGCCGTCTTCGGAGTCCAATCAGGGCCCAATCGCAGACGCCCACAGATGGTGGCTGATATTCGCCCCATATTGTCAGACATCACGCTTGAAAAAGAGACCTATTCGGTCGGGAAAGAAGAAAAGGTTCCACTTACCGGAGTTCAGGCGGCCGGATGGACCTTTCCGCTTGACTACCCGGCAACTGTTCTTTACAGTGGCTCTCAAGGACTTGTGATCAGTGAAACTGATGTGAATCGTGGTCAGTCCCAAAGAGCGATCGCCCTTTTTAATCCCCGGAAACAGACAATTCAATTTATCCGGCCGGGTCGGGTGGAATTAACCGTTCAGAGCAGCGACTTCAGGAAAACGTTTATACTGGAAGGAAAATAAGCTGTAAAAGAGGGCTGTAACCCTTTTTCACGCTATTGACCGGGGAAATTGAAAGATGACTGAGATCCCGTCAGAGGGAACTCCAGTCATCTTTTCTTTTACGGAAGAGCGAACGGCCATATCTGTTTGTTATTCAATGCTATTTTATAAAGAATACTGCTTAAACCTAAAAAAATCACAAATATCCCTAAAATCACTCTACTGCAAACAGAGGTGAAATATTCGTAAAATGTTAGATGAAAACGCTTACTCCTAAGGAGGGAGTGCAGTGAAATATTTGAAAAAAACGGCTCTATTTATTGATTCAATATTTGAAAGCATTGCATTATTGTCCCTTCTTTTGCTGGTTTTAATCGTAACGACCCAAGTATTCACGAGAAAGCTGTTCAATTTTGTATTTTTCTGGTCAGAAGAAGTGACGCTGCTATTGCTGGGATGGTTTGCATTTATGGGAATTGCCATCGGCTTTCGCGAGAACATTCATATGGGGATCGACTCTATCACAAGCCGTCTTCCCCGGCCGGTAAACAAGGTGCTTGACAAGGTGATCAGTATCAGCATTTTTGCCTTTGGTCTTTACCTGGTCGTTCAAGGGTGGGACTTCACTATGCTGATGGCGGAATCTACATTGCCTGCAACCAAATTGCCGAGCAGTGTCGGATATCTGGTCATGCCGGTTACTGGTGTTATGATCTGCAGCTACGCAGCCTTGCATATTTTTGGAGTCAATACAACCCGACATCAGAATCTGGAGGAGGGAAAATGATTTGGACAACAACACGATTGCCATCATCATTCTGGTTGTCAGTTTCGTACTATTCGTTCTGCTGAGGTTTCCTATTGCATTGGCATTAGCGGCATCATCCATTTTCACCATCCTCTACCTGGAGATCCCTCTGTCAGTCATCGGGCAGCAAATGGTTCAGGGAATGAACTCATTTTCACTCCTGGCTATTCCTTTTTTTATACTGACAGGACAAATCATGAGTGAGGGAGGCTTGGCCCTTCGACTGGTTAATCTGGCCAATCTGTTTGTGGGCAGAATTCGCGGCGGTCTTGCGATGGTAAACAGTGTCGCCTGTATGTTCTTCGGCAATATATCCGGTTCGGCAGTAGCGGATGCTTCTTCTGTCGGTTCCGTGATGATACCGATGATGAAAAAGAAAGGGTATGATGCCGATTTTTCAGTGGGTGTAACCATTTCATCAGCGATTCAGGGCGTAGTCATGCCCCCCAGCCATAACCTGGTGCTGTACTCACTGGCTGCGGGAGGAGTTTCTATAGCCAGCCTGTTCATGGCCGGGATCGTACCCGCACTGATTCTGCTGGCTTCCTTGCTTGTGACAGGATACATGATCGCCAGAAAACGGGGTTATGCGAAAGGGGACCCCGTGCCCCGCAGTGAAGTACTGGGGATTCTCCTGCATGGATTTTTGTCGCTCACACCGGCGGTTATCATCCTTGGAGGGATTATCTCGGGTTGGTTTACCGCAACAGAATCAGGAGCGCTGGCTTGTTTATACTCCTTTATTCTGGCGTTTGTTTTCTACCGGGAAGCACCCATTTCAAGAATGTGGCCCATTTTAAAAAGGACGTTACGAACCGTTGCGATGGTTTTCTTCTTGATTTCCGCTTCCGCTGCGTTCGGCTGGGTATTGGCTTATCTGCAAATTCCCGGGATGGTAACAGATCTCTTCCTGAATATATCAGATAATCCGCTGATTGTTTTGCTCATCATCAACGTGTTGCTGTTGCTGCTGGGTGCACCGATGGATATGGCGCCCATGATCCTGATCATGACCCCCATCCTCCTTCCGGTTGTCACCAAATTTGGGATGGACCCTGTCCATTTTGGCATCATCTTAATTTTGAATGCTGGGATTGGTTTGCTCACACCACCGGTAGGTACCGTATTATTTGTCGGATGTGCAATTGGAAAAGTCTCAATCCAGCAAGGAACAAAGGCAATGCTGCCGTTTTTTTACGCCATGCTGGTCGTGTTGCTGATCATTACTTATTTCCCCGAGGTGGTGATGTGGCTGCCGAAGCTGGTGGCCGGATAAAGCTTGAGTACAACGAAATCAAATTAATGTGAGGTGTTCAAGATGAAAAAGAAGAGATTTCTTGTGGGAGCGATTGCCGCGCTGTTTCTGGCCGGGACTGTATTGGCCGGCTGCGGAAAGGATACAGGCTCCGGTGGTGGTGCAAAGTCGGGAGGAGCGACGTATACATTCCGTTTGGCAGACAATCATCCCCCTGACTATCCGACTGTGATTGGCGATAAAAAGTTCGCGGAGCTAGTAAATGAACGCACGAATGGACGCATTAAGATTGAAGTGTTCCCGTCCGGACAACTGGGGGAAGAAAAGGCTGTGCTTGAACAGATCCAACTGGGAGCGATTGACTTTGCCCGGACCAATGCCAATCCTCTTGCAGAATTTAACAACCAGTTTTCTGTCCTGGGACTGCCGTATATTTTTGAAAATGACGAGCATCTGTGGAGGTTCCTGGAAAGTGATTCGGGAGAGAAGATGCTGAACAGTTTGGAAAAGTCGAGAATGAAAGGGCTCGCATACTACAGTTCCGGAGCCCGCAGCTTTTACTCCCGTAAACCCTTAAAGAGCATGGCCGATTTGAAGGGGATGAAAATTCGCGTTCAGCAAAGCAAATTAAATATCGACCTGGTTACCGCCCTTGGCGCAAGTGCGACTCCTATGCCGTACGGTGAAGTATTCAGCGGCCTTCAAACCGGTGTGATTGACGGTGCGGAAAATAACTTCCCCAGCTATTACTCCTCCAATCATTACCAGGCAGCCAAGCACATTCTGTTGGACAAACATCAACGCACTCCCGAGGTTCTTTTGATCAGCAAGGTGACCTGGGATAAGCTTTCCCCGGAAGATCAAAAAATCATTAAACAGGCGGCTCTTGACTCCGTAAAAACCCAACGGGAAGCATGGGATAAATGGGAAAAAGAGTCTGAACAAAAATTAAGAGGAGCGGGAGTAACCATTACTGAAGTGACAGATTTTAAACCATGGCAAGAAGCGGTAAAGCCAGTAGTTCAAAAATACAGCGCTGAATTTAAGGACATTATGGAAGATGTCGAAAAAGCGCGAAAACAGTGAGATCATTCCTGGAGAAGCAGTCAGCGCTTCTCCGGGATTGCCTTTTGGAATCTTTTTCTTGGAGGGGTCCCCCACAGCCTAAAGAAATAGTATAGCGATATCCATATCTAATTTCAGTTGAGGCGGGCACAACCATGAAAGCTCTTTGGGAAAAGTTAACAGAGTATATTCACATATTAATCCTGGTACGAAACCGGCCCTTAATGGTAAAGCTATTTGTTTTTTCCACCTTCCTGGTTATTTTTCCGATTTTGGTTGTTGCCGTCATCGCATACTATCAGTCTTCTGTGGAACTGGAGGAAGAAACGAAGCGATTCAGCCTGCAGGTGATCCAACAGGTTGAAACTCATATCGAATACTATTTGCGGGATTTTGAGATCACAAACTTAAAGATTACTAACTCTCCGGAAATGATCGCTTTTCTCAAGATCAAAAATTTCCATACCACCGAAGCTGATGCAATGCGAAAATCTGTCTTGTCCATGCTGAAAAATGTGAAATTTTCGCGGGCCGATATTTCCAACATCACTGTTTTGCTGGACAACAATCAGGTAGTGGATACGCTGGGTGCAAGAAACTATTATCCGGCTGAAAAATTGCGGGACGAGTACTGGTACCCTTCCGTTCCGAAAAACGGTCTGCCGATGCTGGTAAGCCGGACGATCAAGCTGAAAAATAAAGAAGAGCCCGTGATTTCCATGGTAAGGCGCCTGTATAGTCCGGATACGTTACAGCCGGTTGGGATATTGGTTATCGATATTAACTTTAAACGCATTGAAGAAATGTCTGATAAAGTATCAGTCAGCAGGAACGGATACTTCTTCATTCTGGATTCAAACGGCCATTATGTCTATCATCCGGACCCTGAAAAATTAGGCGAAAAAGCGGAATTTACACACCTGATGCCAACGGATGCCAAAGAAAGCGGAACCTTCTTGTTAAAAAATGAAAAAGAGGAGTTTTTTACTTATACCTTTTCCCCAGATCTGGGGTGGAGATTTTTTACCTCAACTCCGTACAGCGATATGACCACGGGCATCATGCAGATTGGCAAGACGCTTACCTGGACGGTAGCCATTTCTCTTGTGCTTGCTTATGTGCTGGGTTACGGGTTTGCGACGAGTCTTGTGCGGCCGATTAAACGTCTGCAGGCATTTATGAAAAATGTTGAGATTGGGAACCTGTCCCGCCGGGTGAAGGTGGAAACAAAAGATGAAATCGGGCAGCTGTCGGCCGGATTTAACAAAATGGTGGAAAAGCTGTCAAGATTGCTGGAGGAAGTTTATTTTGCCAGATTGCGGGAAACGGAAATGTGTTTGCGGCAAAAGGAGATGGAATTAAAGGTTTTACAATCGCAAATCAATCCTCACTTTCTTTATAACTCTTTGGAAACAATGAGGGGGATGGCTCTGGAGAGGGACATGGAGGATCTTTCCATGATGGCTTCTTCCCTGGGGCAACTGCTCCGGTATAATCTCAAACATGATTCGCCTACGGTAGCCTTGCGGGAAGAGCTCAGGTTCTGTGAAATGTATCTGCAAATACAAAAATATCGTTTTGGGGATCGCTTTGAATACCGGTTTGATATTCCTGACTGGGCAACAGAGATGCAAGTGTTGAAATTTTCATTGCAACCCTTTGTTGAGAATTGTTTCAAACACGGAATTGGTTCTGCCGCTGAAAAAGTGAAGATTACCATTTCGGTGGCCCGAAGTTCAGATTCTTCATTTGTGATACTAATTAAGGATACGGGGACCGGCATGTCAGCGGAAACATTGCAATCGGTTCGCCGGAATCTGAATCGAACAGAAACGGCCGGTGGAGGCCCCAATATCGGAATCGCAAATGTACACAGAAGAATTATCCATTTATTCGGTTCAAAGTTTGGTGTGGGGATTCAAAGTAAGCCGGGAACGGGAACGGAAATAATGATCAAGATGCCGATGGCAAAATCGAAGGAGGAGGACTATGAACAGCATCTTGTTGGTGGATGATGAAAGATGGGTTCGCACGGCTCTCCGATATTCCATCAAGAAATTATTTCCCTCGTTTCAAATCGCCCATGAATGTGAGAACGGTCTGGAAGCATTGGATTGGATGAAACAAAATCAGGCGGATCTCATACTGACAGATATCCGCATGCCGCTGATGGATGGCCTTGTGTTTATTAAGCAGTTGCGTGAAGAAAATGAACAAAATGATATCATTATTATCAGCGGCTATGATGATTTTCCGTTTGTACAGGAGGCGCTGCGTTTGGGTGTAACCGATTACCTGTTGAAGCCTGTGCAGGACTCCGATTTGAAACAATGCCTTGAACAATGGAAGAAAAAACGAAGCCGGGCGGAAAAGGAGGAAAATTCCAAAATAGATAATGAATCATTTCCGCCTTCAACGATTGAAAGGGTTCTTCAGTATATCAAGGAGACGCCGCTAAGGGAAATCACACTGGCGGAAACAGCCAAACAGTTGCATGTGAACCCCAGTTATCTCAGTCAACTGTTTAAACAACATCTAAACAAAAACTTTGTTGATTATGTCACGGAACAGCGAATAGAAGAGGCAAAAAGACTGCTTACGGCGACTTCTCTCAGGATGTCGGAGATTGCCGAGCGCCTGGGATATTCTGATTTGGCTTATTTCAGCAATATTTTTAAACGCATGACAGGCAGTTCTCCGTCAAATTACCGTAAATCAAGCAGATCTTTATAGAAACTTAGAAGGAGGGATAAGTTGATGGAAAGGCAACAGCTTAATCTGGATGTGATCAGACAAGCGGGTACGCTCAACCAGATGAAGGGTGGTTTGTTGCCGGAAAAAGTTCTGCAATTTGGAGAAGGCAATTTTTTGCGCGGGTTTGTTGACTGGATGATTCATCGCATGAATATGCAAGGACTGTTTCACGGCAGTGTCGTCGCAGTGCAGCCGACTCCACGTGGAAAAGTGGTTCCGGTGTTAAATGCCCAGGACGGATTGTATACTGTCGTATTAAGGGGAATTGACAAGGGAAACGTTGTAGACAGCCGGGAAGTGATCAGCTGTATCTCAAGAGGGATAAATCCCTATACAGAATGGGAAAAAGTGCTCAGGGCTGCGGCAAATCCCGACATTCAACTGGTGTTTTCCAATACGACCGAGGCGGGACTGGAGTACCAATACGAAGAATATGACCCCGCCACATCGCCGCGTTCCTTCCCGGGAAAACTTACAGCGTGCCTGTACCACCGTTTCAAAACTTTTCAAGGTGCGCCTGAGGCCGGCTGGTCGATCATTCCCTGCGAATTGGTGGACAATAACGGGGAGGTTCTTCAAGAGAGGGTATTGCAAATTGCCGGCGACTGGCATTTGCCGGGGGAATTTACGGACTGGGTCAAACACTCCAATCGATTTTGCAATACCCTGGTTGACCGGATTGTGACAGGCTTTCCCAAAGACAATCCCGATCAATTCTGGAGTGAGCTGGGATACAGGGATGATTTGATTACCGTAGGAGAGCCGTACCATTTGTTTGCTATCGAGGCAGACCCTGCGGTACAGGAAATCGTCCCGTTCCATAAGGCCGGTTTGCAAGTGTACTGGTCAGACGTTACCCCTTTTCGGGAACTTAAGGTGCGTATCCTGAACGGAGCTCATACCATGATGGCGGTGGTGGGGCACCTGCACGGCAAGAAAACGGTACTTGAAGTGATGGAAACTCCCGAACTGGCTGCCTTCATCAAAAAGGCAATCAATGAAGAAATTCTTCCATGTATTGATCTGGAGGATGAAGTGAAAAAATCCTTTGCCCAGTCAGTACTGGAACGTTTCCAAAATCCATTTAACAGGCATTATTTGCTTGATATTTCGTTAAATTCTGTTTCCAAGTTCAAGGCCAGAGTGATGCCGACTCTTTCAAGGTTTATGGCTTCGTTCGGGTCGGTTCCGTTTGCGATTGCATACTCACTCGCTTCCCTGTTTGTCTTTTACAAGCCGGATCGCATGGAGGCAGACCACCTGATCGGAAAGGCTGGCGGAGAGGAATACCCCATCCGTGATCATGAAGAAACATTGCGGTTCATGCAACGGGCATGGCAACAATCCGGGGATGTTTCAGGCGCGGTAAAAATGATTCTGGCCAATGGAACTCTCTGGGGCGAAAATTTAAACCAGTTTGCCGGACTAACAGATCAGGTATCCGAGCACGTTTCTGATATCCTGCAAAGTGGTGCCAGACTTACCGGTACTTCATAGGCATACAGACGGTGAATCCTGACAGAGGCAAACCTAAGGCAGTTTTGGGCCATTTTTGGGGAGAAGCCACGTTTCGTGCGGTTTATCAGGCGTTTACATGAAATTCGATCTGCTGTATCTTGAAATAAAGAGAACACATAAAAAAGGCCTTTCATTGAAGGACTTATACAAATGGGGAGAAACGGATGACTCAGCCATATCTTCAAATACATCCTCAGGATAACGTGATTGTTGCTTTGCAGGAATTTCACGACGGTGACATCATATCGTTGGAAAATACCAAGATAACCGTTCGGGAAACTGTTCCCAGGGGACATAAAATTGCCATCAAAGAACTCCCGGCGGGAGCGGATGTGATTAAATTTGCCTACTCGATCGGAAAGGCTGTTAAACCCATCAGGCCGGGCGAGTGGGTCCACACCCACAACCTGACAAGCGGTCTCAAAGGCCTGCTGGAGTATCAATATGAACCAAATCCGGTTGAACTCGCGGCGG
The DNA here is from genome assembly GCF_016055185.1 of Paenactinomyces guangxiensis. Classification (GTDB taxonomy): domain Bacteria; phylum Bacillota; class Bacilli; order Thermoactinomycetales; family Thermoactinomycetaceae; genus Paenactinomyces; species Paenactinomyces guangxiensis. The sequence continues at coordinate 67,643 of NZ_JAECVR010000008.1, read as the reverse complement.
CCACGGAAGAACGAACGTTTCAAGGATATGTCCGCAAAAATGGTGAAGCAGGTGTGCGCAACGAAATCTGGATCCTTAATACGGTGGGATGCATCAACAAAACGTGCGAGACCCTTGCCCGCCTCGCCAATCAACAATTTAAGGGCAGAAATTTTGACGGTGTCTATCATTTTGCCCATCCGTTCGGCTGTTCCCAACTGGGAGACGATCTGGTCAATACCCAGTTGCTGCTTTCCAGTCTGGCCAATCATCCCAATGCGGCGGGAGTGTTGATTGTCGGCCTGGGCTGCGAAAACAATAATGTCCCGGAGTTTAAAAAGGTGTTGGGAGACTTTGATCCGAACAGAGTGAAATTTATGGTCTCCCAGGAAGAGGAAGATGAACTGGCAGAAGGAATGCGTTTGCTGGAAGAATTGGTTGCATACGCGGAAACCTTTGAAAGAGAGCCGGTCCCTCTCTCCAAACTTAAGATCGGGTTGAAGTGCGGTGGATCGGACGGTTTCTCGGGTATTACGGCCAATCCTCTGGTCGGTGCATTTTCCGATATGTTGATCAGTTTCGGGGGCACTACGATTCTTACGGAAGTACCTGAAATGTTTGGTGCGGAAACCATCCTGATGAATCGCGGGATTAATGAGGAAGTGTTCCGGAAAACGGTTCGTTTGATTAACGACTTTAAGGAATATTTCATCCGGCACGGACAGGAAGTATATGAGAACCCATCTCCGGGAAATAAACAGGGCGGGATCACCACCCTGGAGGAAAAATCCCTGGGTTGTACACAAAAGGGCGGAACCAGCCCGGTCGTGGATGTATTGCCATATGGACACCGGGTATCATCGGCAGGGCTGAATCTGGTTCAGGCACCCGGCAACGATCTCGTCTCCGTGAGCGCTTTGGCGGCGGCGGGAGCCCATATCGTGTTGTTTACCACCGGACGCGGTACGCCATTTGGCGGCCCTGTCCCAACTGTGAAAATCTCCACCAATACGCCGTTATATGAGAAAAAGAGGAATTGGATTGATTTTAATGCGGGCCAACTCCTGGAAGAAAAAGAGATGGATCAGCTTAAAGAGGAATTTTTCGAGTACATTGTAAGGGTTGCTTCTGGAGAGATCCTCACCAACAATGAGAAAAACGGTTTCCGGGAAATTGCCATATTTAAAGACGGGGTGATCTTGTGAACCTCTCCGTCACTGGTCGGGGGAGTTCATCACTCCATTGCTCTTCCCCTTGCTGTCGGCAGGGGGTTTTTATATATATGTAATTTACCGTTTTTTTAATTTTTGCTACAATATTGATATCATACCATTGAAAAACGGAAAACCTCTTTTCCATGATGGAAACGGGGTCCTTTTTCGTAAAGGAGCCGGAATAAATTTGTATCAGACGAAGCTGATTTGCAGAAAACATACAAACTTGCGAGATCCTGATATTGAGAAAATTTGCGGGGTCGCAGCTCAGTTACAACTCATTGCCGACCTGGCTCAGGCAAATGTTTTTATCGATTGTCCGGCAAGAGAGGGGAAACATGCTGTTGTTGTCGCTCAAGCGAATCCCCGTACAACTTTGACGCTCTATACGAAATCGGTGATCGGACAGCTGGCTTATGAATCTTATGAACCGGCTGTTGCCCTTACACACCGGACAGGGAAACCGACCATCCGCAACCGGGCCATCACTCAGGAAGGAAAATTAGTCAAACAAAGCGTGGTTCCGATTAAAAATGATCAAGGAGCAACCATCGGCTCCCTCATCATGGAGCAAGCAATCAACTGGCAATTGTTACCTGAATACCAATGGCAGGCTTTGTCAAAGACAAGAGAACATTTGGGTCAAACATTAATCCAGATGACGAAGCAGGAATCATTTGTCTTTGATCTGATCCAGGAGGCCCTGTTTTTGATTGATCATCAGGGGATGGTGGTTTACGCCAACTCGCATGCGATTAATCTGGTTGCAGAAATGGGGCATTCGGGAGAATTTGTCGGTACCAGCATTTATGAGAAATTGAGCTTTTTAACCTCCATCGACCTGTCGGGGCAAAAGGTATTTTTTCAGGAAGTCAGTTCCGGAAAAAAGACATTCACCGTTAAAAGTATCATTTTGCAGCGAGATAACCAACGGATGGGGACGCTCCTGCTGATTCGCGATTTAACCGAATTGAGGGAAAAAGAACGGCAGCTCATGGTGAAATCAACAGTAATAAAAGAAATTCACCATCGGGTCAAAAACAATTTGCAAATGATTGCCAGCCTCCTGCGACTGCAGATGAGGAGAGGGGTTCCGGAGGAAGCCAAAGCTTTATTCCAGGAGAGTTTAAACCGGATTCAAAGCATTGCCTCGGTCCATGAAATTCTCTCCAATACAGGGCTGGATGAAGTAGAACTGCCGGATATGGTTAAGAAGATTGGTCAACTGCTGGTCAATAATGCAAGACCGGAAAAAAACATTGAAATTTCATTTACAGGTGACCGGATCCGCTTGCCTTCGGACAAAGCGGTTTCTCTGGCTCTGATTGTAAACGAGTTAATCCAAAACAGTGTGGAGCACGCCTTTGTCGGCCAAGTTCAGGGTATCATTCGTGTTAATATGGTGAAGGTTGATCAGGAGGTTCAGGTACATATTAAAGATAATGGAGTCGGTTGTTTACCTTCATCGGCAAATCATGAATCATCACTGGGGTTGCAAATTGTCAAAATGTTAACAGAACATGATCTGGCAGGATTTTTTTCCATTGTTCCTACAGAATCGGGAACAGAAGCTGTCGTACGATTTTCAGTAGGGGAGGGAATATAGTTGGCTAAGGCAAAAATCTTGCTGGCAGAAGATGAATCAATATGGAGAATGGATTTAAAAGAAATGCTGACCGAAGCAGGATATGAAGTGGTCGGAGAAGCCGGTGATGGTGAAAAAGCAGTTGAATTGGCCCACTCTCTGAAGCCGGATTTGATCATTATGGATATTAAGATGCCGAAAATGAACGGGCTGAAGGCCGGCAGAATTATCACCCGATCTGTAAATGTGCCGATTCTTCTGTTGACGGCATACAGTCAGCAAGATTTGGTTGCGGAAGCCAAACAGGCCCATGTCACCGGATATTTGGTAAAACCGGTCCGGGAGTCCGACCTGATCCCGGCGGTGGAAATATCTCTTGCTCAGGCGAGAAAAGTGGCCGCTTTAGAGCAAAATATCTCTAAGCTACAACATCAAATAGAAAGCCGGAAGCTGGTGGAAAGAGCCAAGGGAGTGCTCATGAATAAACACCGGTGGTCAGAAGAACAGGCTTACCAAACGCTAAGAAAAAACAGCATGAACCGGCGCATTTCCATGGATGAATTGGCCAGAAGGATCTTGGCAGAGGAACAACAGGTTTAGAAGTATGTTGAAAAAGTGAATAAAAATCGGGCAAAGGCGCCTCATAAATACCTGCTCAGGGGTATTTGGGGTGCTTTTTTGTTACTTCACAAAGGAGGTGAAAACGTTGAAATCGTCTCCGATCATTGGAGTTACCGGGTACCACGTGAGAGGGGAAGAAGGGGTTGGCGGTACTTTTCGCGGTTTGCCCGGACAGGGCTTCAGCGTGGTTGGCCATGATTATATCCATGCTGTTGAAAAAGTGGGCGGGATTGCTCTCGGCATTCCGGTAGGTAAACCTTCGTCCTGCCGTACGATTGTGGAAAAGCTGGATGGCCTGATTTTAAGCGGAGGAGAGGATATTGATCCATCTCTCTATGGGGAAAGGCCGGATATGAACTGTTGGACTCTGGCACCGGAGCGTGACCGGTTTGAACTGGAGCTGCTTAAGGAGGCATTGCAGGTAAGGAAACCTGTTCTGGCGATTTGTCGCGGTTTGCAATTGTTTAATGTATTGTTTGGAGGAACCTTGTACAAGGATTTGTCCGATGCGGGGGAAAAGACGCTGTCCCATCAGTTTAACCGGGCTCCCCGCTGGTATCTGGCGCATCGTGTCCGGCTGATTCATCCCGGTCTCAAGGAAATTTTTGGGGCACAGGAAATAGAAACCAACAGTTATCATCACCAAGGGATCAAAGAACTTGGAAAGGGGGTGGAAATAACAGCGGTGGCTGAAGACGGAATCATAGAGGGAATTTTTCATCCGGATTATCCGAATGTACTGGCTATTCAGTGGCACCCGGAAACAATGGCGGTGCAATTTAAGGAGGGATTGCTTCCCTTTCGCTGGTTAATGAAACAAATCTGCCAAAAAGGAGGGAACATTTCGTGAGTGTGAAAAAATGGGGCAATTTTAACAGATATTGGATTAACGGAGAAAAAGGCACTTTAAATCAAACGATAGAGGTGATAAACCCGGCAACGGGGCAGGTCATCGGCAAAGTTCCCTGTGGCGGGGAAGAACTGGCACATCATGCAGTGGAAGCGGCCTGGAAGGCATTTCCGGATTGGGCGGGCCGTCCGGCCAAAGAAAGATCCGTTTATTTGCAGGCATGGGCAGATAAAATACTGAACCATCGGACGGAACTAGCCGCTCTCTTATCTGTCGAACAGGGAAAGCCGATTGCCGAAGCCAGGGGAGAAATTGAAGGTGCCGCAGAGTTTGTGGCATGGTATGCCGAAGAAGCGAAACGTGTTTACGGGGAAATCATACCTGCTTCCCGACCCAATCAGCGCATCAGTGTTTTGCGGCAGCCTGTGGGTGTAGCAGCTTTGATCACCCCCTGGAATTATCCGGCGGCGATGGTGACGCGCAAGGCAGCACCGGCACTGGCGGCCGGATGCACTGTAGTATTAAAGCCGGCCAAAGAAACACCTCTCATTGCCATTGCGCTGTTTGATCTTCTGATGGAAACCGGACTCCCGGGCGGAGCAGCCAACCTTGTAACCGGGGAAGCATCAAAGATTGGAAATGCATGGATGGCGGATGAAAGAGTGCGGAAAATTTCCTTTACCGGTTCCACTGAAGTAGGGAAAAAGTTAATGCGCAGGGCGGCTTACCATGTGAAACGAGTCTCATTGGAACTTGGCGGAAACGCTCCGGCTATCGTGTTTGCGGATGCTGATCCGGATCAAGCTGCTGCGGCCATTGTAGACAACAAATTTGAGAATTGCGGTCAAATGTGTAACGGAATCAACCTGATATATGCCCATCAAGAGATTGCCCAATCTTTGAGTGAAAAAATAGTGGAACGGGCACGGCAGTTAAAAGTGGGAGACGGAAGTGAACAGGGTACACAGGTAGGGCCGTTAATCAATGAAAGTGCACGAAAAAAAGTGGATTCACTGGTTCAGGATGCCATTGCGAAAGGGGCACAAGTTTTACTCGGGGGGCACGCTCTGACGGACGGGGTGTATCAGCATGGAACGTTTTACGCACCTACAGTATTAACCGGAGTGGATGACGGAATGAATCTGACGAAAGAAGAAGTATTCGGCCCGGTTGCGCCCATCCTCAGTTTTGCCAATGAAGATGAGGTTGTGAAACGTTGCAATCAAACCCGTTACGGATTGGCGGCTTACCTGTTTACCAGAGATTTGGGCAGGGTCCATCGGGTCAGTGAAGCTTTAGAGTTTGGGATGATTGGAGTGAACGGGACTTCCCTCAGTGTTCCCCAGGCTCCCTTTGGCGGCATGAAAGAGAGCGGAATCGGAAGAGAGGGCGGACACCATGGATTGGAAGAGTTTTTGGAACTTAAATATATTTCCATGGTGCTTAATTAAAAACACATCTATGGGAGGGACTTATTCATGGGCGGACAAGCTGAAACCGGTATATTGTGCAAAAACGAATTGGCAGAGGCGATTCGCGACGGAAAAATCACCACTGTCATCATCGCCATTTGTGATATGCAGGGGCGCCTGATGGGGAAACGGCTGACCGCGGAGTACTTTTTACAGAACGGGCTAGAGCATGGGACTCATTTTTGCAACTATTTGTTAGGTACCGATATGGAGATGAACACCCCGGCCGGATACCTGCATATGAACTGGGCGAACGGATATGGAGATTGGACTGCCCGGCCTGATTGGTCAACACTGCGGGTGATTCCGTGGCTGGAAAAAACAGCAATGGTACTTGCAGATGTGGTAGATGAAAAAACTGGAGAGCTCATTGAGATCGCTCCACGCAGCATTTTGAAAAAGCAAATTCAACGTGCGGAGGATATGGGCTACCGTTTGTGCATGGCCAGTGAACTGGAATTTTATTTATTTAAAGACACATATGAAGAGATTCATGAGAAGGGCTATGAAGCTATGCGCCCTGCCGGTCATTATAATGAGGACTACAACCTTCTGCAAGCGACGAGAAATGAGCCCGTCTATTCTAAATTCCGCAACTACATGACCCAATCCGGAATTCCGATTGAAGCTTCAAAAGGGGAAGCCTGGATCGGGCAGCATGAAGTAAACATCAGGTATGCAGATGCGTTAACCTCAGCTGACAGGCATGTGATGTTTAAACATGGAATTAAGGAGATCAGCATCCAAGACGGTTACTCGGTTACTTTTATGGCCAAACCGGACCATCGCTGGACCGGTTCCAGCGGGCATATCCATGTCAGCTTATGGGATCTTGAACAGCAACAAAATCTGTTTTACGATGCACAGTCTGAACTGTACCACATGTCGGAAAAAATGCGCCATTTCCTGGGAGGTGTCATGAAGTTTACCCCTGATTTCACCCTCTTTTTTGCTCCCAATGTCAATTCATATAAACGTTTTGCTCCGGACAGCTGGGCGCCTATTTCCATTGTATGGAGCCGCGACAACCGTTCCGCCGGATTTCGGATTGTCGGAGACAAACAAAATTTACGGTTTGAAAATCGGATTACCGGGGCAGATATAAATCCTTATCTTGCATATGCGGCGATGATCGCGGCCGGTTTGGAGGGAATTGAACAACAAATTGAACCTCCTGCGGAGTTTAAGGGCAACGCCTACGGGGCCAAAAAAGTCACACAAATCCCGCGGTATATGTATGAAGCGATTGATTGGTGGTCAAATAGTGAAACAGTAAAAAAGCTATTGGGAGAGGCTGTTGCCAACCACTATGAACATACGGCAAGAGTGGAGCAGCAAGCATATGACCGAGTGGTTACCTCCTGGGAACGGGCCCGCTATTTTGAACAGGGATAAAAGAAACGGGGGATACACATGCGATTACAAAATAAAGTTTGCGTGATTACAGGTGCCGGAAGCGGTATGGGGCAAGTGGCGGCAGAGATGTTTGCCCGGGAAGGGGGGAAAGTGGCGGTTCTGGAGCTAAACGAAGAAGCCGGACGGGAAACAGCCCTGCAAATACGGAAAGCAGGGGGAAGTGCCGAATTTATTCGCTGTAATGTGGCTGATGAGAAAAGTGTAAAAAGTGCAATCGAAAAAACAGTGCAAACGTTCGGGAAAATCGATGTCCTTTATAACAATGCCGGAATTATGCCTCCCGATGATGTTTCAGTCATCAATACATCTGTTGAGGTATGGGACCGTGTATGGGATGTGAATGTGAAAGGGATTTTCCTGATGTGTAAATATGTGATTCCTGAGATGATGAAACGCCAGAAAGGTTCTATTATCAATATTGCTTCTTTTGTTGCTTTCATGGGATGCAGTGTTCCTCAAGATGCTTATACCGCGTCCAAAGGAGCAGTTGTCTCTCTGACAAAGTCTCTGGCGATACAGTTTCGCCCCAGGGGAATCCGCAGCAACGCGATTTGCCCCGGACCTATTGAAACTCCATTACTGACGGAATGGCTGGTCAAAGATGAAGAAGCCCGTCATGTTCGGCTCAGCCGGCAACCCAGCGGCCGGTTTGGAAAACCGGAAGATATCGTCCATTGTGCCATCTATCTGGCTTCTGATGAGTCTGACTGGACAAATGGTTCTATTATTCATGTGGACGGAGGGATTACCTGCAATTATTTTTAAAATGATTTCAAACTGAAGAGGCTGTGTCGCAACCATTTCATCAAGAGGTGAAAACCTGTGACTGACAAAGATCTGAAAAAAGCATTAAAGCCGATTCACCTTTGGGCGATTACAGTGGGAATGGTGATATCAGGTCAGTATTTTGGCTGGAACTACGGTTTTGAACAGGGAGGAACGATCGGGTTAGCCATTGCCGCTTTGCTCATCACTGTGTTTTACACCACATTTATTTTCAGTTACTCGGAACTCTCCACCTCCATCCCCCATGCAGGGGGACCATCTGCGTATGCGAGGCGGGCGATGGGACCGTTCATGGGATATCTGACGGGGATTGCCGTCCTGTTTGAATTTGTTTTTGCGCCCCCGGCCATTGCAGTGGCCACAGGTGCATATATTCATTTTCTGATTCCCGCAGTTCCTGCTATTTATGCGACTGTGACGGTCTTCATTCTGTTTATATTTGTGAATTTGATCGGTATTAAAGGAGCAGCCCTGGTTGAAATGATCGCCACCCTATTGGCCTTGATCGGTTTGGCGATCTATGTGGGGGCGGGGGCTCCCCATGTGGAATGGGAAAATATTGTGCAGCAACAATCCTTTGTAAGCGGCTGGTCGGGAGTTTTTGCAGCAATTCCTTTTGCCATCTGGTTTTACCTGGCTGTAGAGGGGGGAGCGATGGCTGCCGAAGAAGTTGAAAATCCGAAAAGAGATATTCCCAAAGGATTTATTTCCGGGATTTTAACACTGGCTCTCTGTACAGTTGGGACCCTTTTCATCACGGCCGGTTTAGGCGGCGGAACCGGAAAACCGGCTGATTACCCTCTCCCTCAAGCCCTGGAAAATGTGTATGGGGAAGGGGCTCTGATCCCCTCAATCGTTGCGGTTATTGGTCTGGCTGGGTTAATTGCCAGTTTGCACGGAATTATTATCGGATATTCCCGCCAGACATTTGCTTTATCGCGGGCCGGTTATCTGCCGCAGTTTCTATCCCGCCTCAATCGCCGCAAAATTCCTCACTGGGGCTTGATCGTTCCGGGAAGCATTGGGGTTGTCTGTGCCGCTTCTGCCGAGTTTGCCAGTGCCTTAATCATCCTCTCCGTCTTCGGGGCGGTGCTCATGTATTGTCTCAGCATGGTCTCACTTTTTCTGTTGCGCAAGAAAGAGCCCGATCTGGAACGGCCGTTTAAAGTATATTATCCTGTGGTACCGGGAATTGCTTTTTTGCTCGGCCTGCTCTCGTTGTTCAGTGTTGTAAAATACAGTGTACTGACAGCCTCCTTGCCGCTGTTGGGGTGGAAAATTCCTTTAATTGCTGTGATCCTCGGTATCTACGGACTGGCGGTTCTTTATTATTTTGTGCGGGGAAGCAAGAAAATCCGCCCGATTGAGGAAGAGTTTTCAGCGATGAGAATGTTGGACTAAATGAAGAAACAATCTATTGAGCAAAAGATCGGATTTTTTATTATTTTGGTGAACTTCTGGGGCGAAAATTAATCTGAATTTCATGCTGGACCCTGGCAGATGCCGGCCGTACTTGTGGAACGGAGGCTATTGCCGGGTCCCCTTCTTCTTCGTCATCCTCTTCAAAAAAGTGGCTCATATACATCCATTCCGGCTGAATCATCCCCATGGCAATCGGTGTATAGGGTAAATATTTCGGCCAGGCTGGCTTTTTATCATCCGAATGATTGCTCATGGGATCCCCCCTTTGCTTAAGTTAGTAAAAGTATATGAACAGAATAGCCTGTTCTATGTTTTTTGCTTGCCAATAGCGAAAAAACAGTTTGAGTGAGTGTTTAGAATAAATATAAAGAATGAGAGATAAACAAACTCACAGACTAGCCCTGAAACGCTTCGGGTGAGTCTGTTTTTTGTGAAGATCATTACATATCAATTTGTATTGAAACTCTTTCGCGAGTCGAAATATAATAGAAAAGTAGTTTTAGATAGAAGAGGGATGGCGGATGTCGACAAAGATTTGGACAAAAGATTTTATCATGCTCTCATTGGCAAACTTTTTTTTGTTTGCCAGCTTTTTTATTTTATTATCTTCATTGCCGCTGTTTATGGTAGCAGAGCTTCATGCCAAAGAAAAGCAGGTGGGACTGATTATTGGCGTGTTTACAGTGGCATCAGTGATCATGCGGCCATACGCCGGGATGATGCTGGACCAATTAGGGCGCCGGAAAGTGGTCCTGTATTCCCTGGCTTTATTTGTTTTGGCATCAGCGGGGTATTTCCTCGTATCAACACTGGTTTTGCTGTTGTTGCTTCGCTTAATCCATGGAGGGGCATTTGGGATATCAACTACCGCTCTGGGAACTGTAGCTGTTGATCTTGTCCCGGCACAGCGACGGGGTGAAGGGCTCGGCTATTATGGAACCTTTAATATGTTGGCGATGGTTGCCGGGCCGGCTACGGGGTTATTGATTATTCAAAAATTGTCTTCCGGTTGGCTCTTTTTTATTTGTTTTGCTTTAGCTGTTACCGGCTTGTTATGCTCTATGTCGGTTCGTTACCCGCAGCAGGGAGCAAAAAGAGAAGTCGCTGGTCGATTTTCATTGTCTGATTGGAAAAAAATGATTGAACCGGCTGCATTTCCATATTCGATCCCTTTAGTGGGTCTTGCTGTCGTTTTTGGCGGAATTGTCTCCTTTATTTCCCTGTATGCCTCGGAACTTGGCGATCCCAACCTGGCCGGTGGATTTTACTTTGTTTATGCACTCGCGCTTGTCTCCTCCCGGATCATTTCCGGCAAAGTGTTTGATCAGAGGGGCTCTGATTTGGTTGTGTACCCGGGAATCCTTTGTTATGTCGCCGGTCTGATCTGTCTTGGACTGGCTCATCATTCTGGTTTGTTTTATCTGGCAGGTGCCCTGATCGGAATAGGATATGGCGGTATTCAGCCATGTTTGCAAGCGCTGGTGATTCAATGTGTACCCGCACAATGCCGTGGTGCTGCAACAGCTACCTTTTTTATCGCCATTGATGCAGGCATTGGTCTGGGTTCTTTTTTGTTAGGATTTGTCGTAAATTGGCTTGGGTACAGGGGAATGTTTCTTTCAACGATCCTGTTTGTGCTGGTTTCCTGTTTCCTCTACTGGAAAGCCCGCCGCAATGAGATGAGAGAATGCGGTGACCTCAGCCAAACCGCTAAAAAGTTTGGGATTTAATCATTCAGCAGGTATATACCGTCATTTGTTTCCCCTCATTGGTAAGTCAGTAAGATGTAAAAGAGAAAGAAAAAAGTGGATTCCAACTGCGTCATGCAGCAGGAATCCGCTTTTTATAATGAAAAATGATCATCGCATGTATCAGTATTTATCCCGGCGGAGCCACTTGGGATAATGATTTTTCAACAGTCCGCCGGAGCTTTTGCCCCAACCGAGAGGAAATTGGTCAACGGTAACCAATGTCCATCCCCCGGCCATATCAACAGGCAATGCTTCTCCTTGCAGATACAGCAACAGCTGTGGATCTTCCGGACTGAAGTTGATCGTCTGCTGAAGCCATTCCGCCCTGCTTGATAAGGCTAACGCATGGGAGGGGACAAAACGTCCTTTTTTCACCTGTCCCAGGTATCTTCCCGGTCTTTCAACTTTCAGCCCTTTGAGAGAGGGAAGTTTTTCCGGCACTTGATAGAGATGTTCGCCATATAGGGTCAGCGGCCCTTCAAATTGATGTTTGGCATAAGTCTGTTTTGTAAATTGCCGCAGTTGCTTGACAGCTTCTGCATGAACCGGGGGGAACTTTCCCGGACGTTGTTTTGTTCCTTCTGCTGCTTCTCCTTTTTCAAGGACAGCGACAAAATGCCCTTCCCCGTGCAAATGGTGGGGCCAGAGCCGGGCCGCCTGTGTCAGCTTCTCCTGGGGAGCGTCCATCCAGTCGGGTCTTCCCGGCTGGTAATGAATCGCCTGGGGAACGGGAATCAGATGAAACTCCGGATGCTGTTTGAGAAAACGCCCGATCAGAGATTCATTTTCTGTGGGGTTAAATGTGCATGTAGAGTAAACAAGCCGCCCGCCGGGCCGCAGCATCGGAGCAGCGGACGTCAGAATTTCCAGTTGCAGATCCCCGCACTTCTCGACTGCCCGCAGACTCCAGCGCTCACAGGCATCATTATCTTTGCGAAACATTCCTTCTCCCGAACAGGGAGCATCGATAAGGATACGATCAAAAAATCCGGCAAAACGAGCAGTAAGGCGGATCGGATTTTCGTTCAGTACAACCGCATTGGTTACCCCGCATCGCTCCAGGTTTTCCACTAACGCTTTGATTCGTTTTCCATCAATTTCATTGGCAACCAAAAGCCCTTCTCCCCTCATCGCAGCGGCGATTTGTGTTGTTTTCCCGCCGGGGGCGGCACAGAGGTCCAATACTTTTTCACCCGGTTGCGGTTCCAGCGCTTCTGCGGGGGCCATGGCACTGGCATCCTGGATATAGTACAATCCTGCCGCATGGTAGACATGTTTGCCTGGACGGTCCAGGTCGTGCTCGTAATAAAAGGCTTCTTTGCACCAGGGGATAGGATTGAGATGAAAAGGAACCCGTTCTTTCAGCTCTTCAGGGGTGATCTTCAATGTATTGACACGCAATGCACGGGTAGGCGGCTGCTCATATGTACGAATGAATGCGGAATATTCGCTTCCAAGCAGCCGCTTCATCTGTTCCAAATAATCCGGGGGAAGCGGAATCATTTTGTTTCCTCCTTCAAGTCATGAACCTGTTCTGCTGCACTTTTGCCGGCGACATAACCGGTACAAGAAGCAGCAGTGATATTGTAGCCCCCAGTATAGCCATGGATGTCCAAAATTTCACCGCAAAAATAAAGGCCCCGCATTAGCTTGGATTGCATCGTTTTCGGCTCAATTTCTTTTATGTGTACGCCGCCCCCTGTGACAAAGGCTTTTTCCAGGGGCAGTGTGCCATTGACCCATACAGGCAACGCTTTGGCCCGCTTTCCTAACTCACGCACCTGTGCCACGGACATACGGGCGCAGGTAAGGTTGCCATCAAGCCCGGTCATATCGAGTAAAACAGGGACAACTCGCTCCGGGAAAACACTTTTAAGGGTATTGCGGACCGTTCTTTTAGGGCTCTCTTTGATTTTTCCCCATAATTCCTGTTCCAGCTGGTCTGGATGCCGGTCAGGAAAGAGATCGATCTCAATCAGTATGGTGGGGACGGCAAATTTTTTTAAGGTCTTGACGACAAACTGGCTGCATCGAAGAGCCGCCGGACCAGACAGGCCAAAGTGGGTAAAAATCATATCTCCGCGATGTTGCACCAGCTTTTTCCCTTTGGGGTTGTACACGGTTAAGGTGACATCCCGCAAAGACAGCCCCTGAAGTGTTTTGTTTTGGATCAAAGGTTCATTTGAAGTAAGGGGCACTTCTGTTGGAAAAAGTTCGGTGATGGTGTGGCCGGCTGCTTCCGCCCAGGCGTAACCGTCGCCGGTAGAGCCGGTGTGGGGAACTGATTTTCCACCCACGGCAACGATCACGGCCGGGGCATGAATGTTTGTTCCGTTTTGGCATTCTACTCCCGTCACTTTTCCGTCTTTGTACAGAACTTGTTTCACTGGTGTATGTACCCGAATCTCCGCGCCGACTGATTTTACTTTATGAATTAACGCTTGCACAACCGATTTGGCGCTGTTGGAAACGGGAAACATGCGCCCGTTATCTTCTTCTTTTAAGGCCACGCCCATTTGCTCAAAAAAACGGACAATGTCCTGATTATTGAAAACGGAAAACACACTGTATAAAAACCGGCCGTTCCCGGGGATATGCCTGATCAGCTCGTCCACTTCCTTGATATTGGTGACATTGCAACGGCCGCCGCCGGAAATAGCTAACTTGCGGCCCGGTTTATTTCCCTTGTCAAGGAGCAGAACGCGAGCCCCATGCATACCGGCGGAGGCACTGGCCATCAATCCGGCCGGGCCTCCTCCGATGACGATCACATCATATGACATCTTTTTTCTCCTTTGTTTCTTCATCTGCTTTATTTTTCCCTAACTTTCCCTATTGTAGGACAGCGCGGCCAGGATGAAAAGAGAAAAGGCGGTATGATCCGTTTGAATCCGACTCAGACTGGAAATAATGTGAAAATCTACTTGAGTACAGGTGATTTCATGAACCAGTCTGAAAACCAACCCACATGGAAAAACGAGCCATTAGATTCGTCTTTAAAGAAAAATGTAGAGTTGTTAAACCGGGTTCTGGGTGTCGGCGAGAGTTTTGATGTGATCTGCCGCCAACTCCATTATGCCGGAAAAGATTTCGCGCTCTATTTTGTTGACGGTTTTGTCAAGGATGACGTCTTGAACAGAATCATGGACCATCTTTCCGGACTGGAAAAGGGCAAGTTAGCGCTTCATCCCATTCGGCAGTTGTTAAAGACGGAAATTGCCTATATCGAAGTTGAGACGGTCGACCGGGTGGAAAAGATCGTTGATTCTGTCTTATCCGGTCCCGTTGTACTGCTGATTGACGGAGAAACGCAGGCTCTCAGTATTGATGCCCGCACGTATCCGGCCAGGAACCCAGATGAACCGGATACAGAAAGAGTGGTACGCGGTTCCCGTGACGGGTTTGTGGAGACGATTGTAATGAATACTGCCTTAACGAGGAGGCGTTTGCGCGATCCCAGTTTGCGCATGGAGTATCTGCAAGCGGGAAAAAGATCGAAAACAGATGTCTGTCTCGCTTATATCAAGGATATTGCTGATCCTGATCTGGTTCGGACATTGCGTGAAAAAATAAAAAAAGTAGATATCGACGGACTTCCGATGGCTGAAAAGAGTCTGGAGGAGTTTTTGTTCAAAAGGTATTGGAACCCTTATCCGATGGTCCGTTATACGGAACGACCTGACGTAGCGGCTGTTCATTTGCTTGAGGGTCATGTTCTCATTTATGTGGATACTTCGCCGAGTGTAATGATTACGCCTATCACTTTTTTTCACCATGTGCAACATGCGGAAGAATACCGGCAACAGCCGATTGTGGGGGCATTTTTACGGTGGACCCGGTTTATCGCTATGTTCTCGTCACTCTTTTTGTTGCCGCTCTGGTATCTGGCAGCGGCAGACCCGCAACTCCTTCCCAAATCCCTGCAGTTTTTCGGTCCGGAAACGAAGGCGCACCTTCCGTTATTTTTGCAAATACTTATCGCTGAAATAGGGGTGGAAATCCTGCGAATGGCCTCGATTCACACTCCCTCCCCTCTCGCGACGGCAATGGGCCTAATCGCAGCTATTTTGCTGGGAGAGACTGCGGTTAAAGTGGGTCTTTTCACTTCAGAGATTATTTTATATGTGGCGATCGCTGTGATCGGGACGTTTGCTACACCCAGTTATGAGATGGGATTGGCCAATAAAATTGTAAGACTAATCCTTCTTTTTGTCACTGCGGCGTTCCACCTTCCGGGGCTGATCATCGGAACCCTGTTTTGGATCGTTTATCTGGCGCGCATTCAAGTGCTGAACACCCCTTATCTGTGGCCGGTTATTCCCTTCAATGGGAAAGCCTTTTTGGATGTGCTGGTTCGATCCCCGATTCCCATTAAAACAAAGCGCCCGCGGATATTGTCCCCGGAAGATCCGGATCGCCGCGAATTGTGAAAGTACAAGCCCTTCTTTTCAGGAGGGGCTTATTTATTTAAGTGGACACATACCCGGAGACGGCAGGGGGGAATGATGTTATTAACTCGATAGGACATAAACAGGTTGAAAAAATAGGTGATTCAAAAACGGACAAAAATTAGATAAAATAGTCTAGAGTGATCATAAAATATTTTGCCAATTTTTACTCAAAAAATGAATGACTGCTCAGTCAAAAAAGGGAGGAGTTGGGATGTCAGTGACAGAAAAAATTTGGGTTCGTCATTATCCTCCGTCGATCCCGGAGACACTTGAGTATCCGGATGTCCCTTTAACACAATTCCTGTTAGATGCCGTCAAAGACTTTCCCGACCGCGATGCGATTCTTTTTTTGGGAAAACGGATGACTTTCAAAGAATTGCAGCTTGAGGTGTTCCGGTTTGCAAATGCCTTGAAAGATCTGGGGGTGCAAAAAGGAGAGCGCGTAGGGATTATGTTGCCAAACTGCCCTCAGTCTGTAATCGCTTACTACGCGATTCTGTTTGTCGGGGGGATTGTTGTGCAAATCAATCCCCTGTACATGGAAAGAGAATTGGAACATCAACTGGTCGATTCAGGTGCAGAGACGATCATAAGTTTGGATCTGGTTTATCAAAAAATAGCAAATGTGCAGGAGAATACCCGCTTAAAACGCATCATTGTCACCAGTATGAAAGATTATCTTCCGTTCCCGAAAAATTGGCTTTATTCCCTTAAAGAGATCATAGAAGGAACCAAACTCAAAATCCCCTATGGAGAAAAAGTTCGATCTTTTGTTCAACTCATTTCGAAAGCGCTTCCAACCCCCCTGGAGGCATCGTATGAATCCGGGGATGATATCGCTCTCCTCCAATATACAGGTGGAACAACCGGTCTTGCTAAAGGGACGATGCTGACCCATCGCAATTTAGTTGTTAATTGCTGCCAGGCAGCCGCCTGGATTTACAAAGCTAAACGCGGGCAAGATACCATTCTCGGCGCCCTTCCGTTCTTTCATGTTTATGGGATGACTGTTGTCATGAATTTTGCGATGCGTATGGCCGCCACAATGATCCTTATCCCTAAATTTGACCGCGATCTCGTCTTAAAAATGATTTCCACGCACCACCCGACTTTATTTCCGGGGGCACCAACGATGTATGTGGGTTTAATCAACCATCCGGAGATCCATCGGTATAACCTTTCATCCATCCAGGCTTGTCTCAGTGGTTCTGCACCGTTGCCCCTGGAGGTCCAGGAGAAGTTTGAAGAATTGACCGGGGGTCTTCTGGTTGAAGGTTACGGACTGACCGAAACTTCGCCTGTTACTCATGCCAATCTGATCTGGGATCGTGTCAAAAGCGGAACGATCGGTTTACCGTGGCCGGATACGGACTGCCGCATTGTGGATCCCGAAACTGGCGAGGTCCTCCCTGACGGCAGTGTGGGAGAGTTACAAATTAAGGGTCCACAGGTGATGAAAGGTTACTGGAACCGTCCTGAAGAAACGGAAAAAGTGTTGAAAGACGGCTGGTTCAGCACGGGTGATATTGTAAGAATGGATGAAGACGGTTATTTTTACATCATGGACCGCAAAAAAGATGTGATTATTGCCGGAGGGTTCAATATTTATCCCCGAGAAGTAGAAGAAGTCCTGTTTGAACACCCTGCCATTCAAGAAGCGGCCGTTGTGGGAGTGCCCGACCCTTACCGTGGAGAGACGGTTATGGCTTTTGTTGTTTTCAAACAGGGCAAGCAGGTAGCAAAAGAAGAATTGGAGAAATTTTGTCGTGAGAAGTTAGCCAGCTATAAAATTCCCCGCCTTTATGAATTTCGTGATGAGCTGCCGAAAACGGCCGTAGGCAAAATATTGCGACGTGTATTGCAGGAAGAGGCAAAAGAAACTCTTTCAGCATCAAAAGTGGAAACATAAACCGCATAGTCGATAACCGGGGTACCGCAGGGTATTCCGGTTTGTTTGTTCCTCAAAAATTTGCTAAACTATTCTTAGGAGAAGTAAAACTTTTTATAATCGTAAAAAAGCCGTCATGTTCCATTGGTTTCCTTTTTCTAAAATGATCAAAATACGTTGACAAGGGTTGTTACGCATACTAAACTATAATTGAATGAATAGTCATTCAGTTACGATGGAGAGGAACATGTTATGGCTAAACGGACTGGTGAAAAGTATGATGCGATTATAGACGCTGCGGTTCGGGTGATTGCCGAATACGGTTACCACAACGCACAGGTATCGAGGATTGCCCGTGAAGCCAGGGTGGCAGATGGTACCATTTATCTTTATTTTAAAAATAAAGATGATGTTCTGATCTCACTGTTTAGTGAAAAAATGGGTTCTTTTATCACGGAGATGGAAGAAAAACTTCGTGAGATCGAGTCACCGGCAGACCAATTGTATACATTAATCAGGCTTCATTTTGAAAAGCTGGAGGAAGACCGGCAACTGGCGACTGTCACACAAATTGAGTTGCGGCAATCCAATCCCGAAGTGCGCCGTGGTATCGGTGAAATTTTAAAGCGTTATCTGGATATTATTGACCGGATTATTGAATCCGGAATGGAGAAAGGGCTATTCCGCCCCAATCTGGATATCCGCGTATGCAGAAAAATGATTTTTGGCAGCCTGGATGAAATGGTGACTTCCTGGATTATGAATGACTACAAATACAGCCTGTTAGACCAGGTTGAGGAAATTCATCGCCTGTTTATCAGCGGGATGGGTAAGTAGCAAAGGCATCATCAGGATGACTGAAAGGGGAAAAGCACATGAATATCTTGGTTTGCTTAAAACAAACATTTGATACGGAAGAGCGAATCACGATTGAAAATGGTCAAATCAACGAAGAAGGCGCCGAGTTTGTGATCAATCCCTATGATGAGTATGCTGTTGAAGAGGCGATCAGGCTTAAAGAACAACACGGCGGAGAAGTTACTGTTATCACCATTGGTCCTGAGCGTGCGGAACAAGCCCTCCGGACTGCCATGGCAATGGGGGCGGACAAAGGAGTGATTGTTGACATTGAAGATCTGGATGACAGGGTAGATGAACATACGATTGCTCATGTTCTTGCTGCTGTGATCGAGGAAGAAGAATTGGAATACGATATCATTCTCTGCGGATATATGGCGGTAGATGACGGGTCTGCACAGGTGGGGCCGCGATTGGCTGAACTCTTAGAAATTGCCCATATTTCTACTATTACCAAATTGACTGTGGATGGTAACAACGTAACAGTTGAAAAAGATGTTGAAGGGGATGTGGAATACATTGACTCCAAACTGCCCATCCTCGTCACTGCACAACAAGGATTAAACGATCCGCGCTATCCCTCTCTGCCGGGTATTATGAAAGCAAAAAAGAAACCGCTTACTCGCCTGGAATTAGATGACTTGGATCTGGAGGAAGATAAAATCGCCGCGAAAACGGAAGTGATTGATATCTTCCTTCCGCCCAAAAAAGAAGAAGGAAAAATTTTACAAGGGGACCTGGCCGATCAAGCGAAAGAGTTAGTGCAATTGCTGCATTCTGAAGCGAAAGTGATCTAAACAGCGAGGAGGATCTATGTGATGAGCAAACATGTACTCGTTTTAGCAGATGTTCGGGATGGAAAGCTGCGGAATGTGAGTCTGGAATCGTTAGCGGCTGCACGGACAGTTGCCGAAGACGGTACGATTACTGCCGCCGTTTTCGGAAGTTCCGGCAAAGATCTGGCAGACACCCTGGCCCATCACGGTGCCGACAAAGTGGTTACCGTTTTAAACCAGGAGTTGGATCAATATACGACCGATGCCTATTTTCAGGCATTTAAAAAAGTGGTTGAACACGTGCAACCTGATGTGATCTTTACCGGCCATACCGCTGTGGGCAAAGATGTCAGCCCCCGCGTGGCAGCGAGGTTGGGAACAGGATTGGTTTCCGATTGTACCAATGTGGAACTGGCGGAAGGCAAAATCGTATTCACCCGCCCGATCTATGCCGGAAAAGCATTTGTGAAAAAAGTGGTGAAAGAAGGAACGGTCTTTGCTACCCTGCGCCCGAATAACATTTCCGCGGGTGAGCCTGACACCAGCCGGACAGCGGTGATTGAAGAGTTACAAGTTGATTTAACATCTGACTCCCTGCGCACTCTGGTAAAAAATATTGTCAAAAAGTCTACTGAAGGCGTGGACCTTTCTGAAGCCCGGATCATTGTTTCCGGTGGCCGCGGGGTGAAAAGTGCCGATGGTTTTAAACCTCTGCAAGAGTTGGCCGACGTACTGGGAGCCGCAGTGGGTGCTTCCCGTGGTGCTTGTGACTCCGGCTATTGTGACTACGCGCTGCAAATCGGGCAAACGGGTAAAGTAGTTACTCCGGACCTGTATATTGCTTGCGGTATTTCCGGTGCTATTCAACATCTGGCAGGCATGTCCAACTCCAAAGTGATTGTGGCGATCAATAAAGACCCTGAAGCACCGATCTTCCAGGTGGCAGATTACGGAATTGTGGGTGATCTGTTTGATGTTGTACCCATGTTAACCGAAGAGTTTAAAAAGTTGCTGGCAGATAAATAATCCGTCTCATCTCAAGGAGTTTCTTAAAAATGGAAAAAAGAGTACCCAGGCAGGTGCTCTTTTTCTATTTCGCGACTCGAAATACTTGGATAATAGCAGAGACAGTGGTATACTAACACTGTGAAACTGTTCACAGGAAAGAATTTCAATCGTATGTAGTTTTATGAACAGTTGAGAAGGAGGATTACTTTTTTATGGCTATGGTAGAAATCTCCGATCAAAATTTTGGCAGCGAAGTGGAAAGTGCAGATGCAGGTACTGTACTCGTTGATTTTTGGGCACCATGGTGCGGGCCTTGTAAAATGCTTGCTCCCATTTTGGAGGAAATAGACGCTGAGATTGGCGACAAACTGAAAATTGGAAAGTTGAACGTTGATAATAATCCAGAGTCTGCGGGCCGTTTTGGGGTGATGAGCATCCCGACCCTCATGGTTTTCAAAAATGGGGAAATGGTTGCCAAAATGACCGGTTTACAACCGAAAGAGCAATTGCTGGAATGGATTAAAGAGTATCTCTAAAAAGACAGGGGTGGTGACTTGTTCACCCCGCCTTTCCTATTTACCAGGAAAAAAAGCAGTGCTAAAAGTAAGCACTGCTTTTTTAAACGTTGAAATCGGGAGGCCGATGGTTTGTCTCTGCCTGGTTACCTCTCGCATTATAGGTAAAAGCGGGTTGAAAAGAATGACCATTCGGGAACGGATGTCCAGGCGAATCAGTTGGCGGGAAAAGACGATGACGCAATTTCCGCTTATAGTAGTTAATAAACACCAGGAAAGAAGCGCTCCATGTAAAAGGCAGCACAAACAGAAAGAAAATAGCACCAAGAAGAAAAGCGAACAGGATAAACACGATTCCTGGTTCGGAATTGGAAGTGAATACGTCAATCCCCCCAAAAAGAGCCAAAACAATAAATGAAAAAACTCCAAAGATCCCGCAAAACAGAATGCCAATTCCAATAAAAAGGAATCCGGAGAGAATCACATGGCCAAATGCTTTGAAGATCAGGGAAAACGACAAAGAGATCGACTTCCATATACCCGTTCTTTCTTTAATAATGAAAATCGGGCTGTACAGAAACATCATGACATAAATAAAGGTGAAAAGAAGGAAAATCAGAGTGAGCAATATACCGGAAACAGGGCTTTGTTCAAACCCACCCTGTTCAGAGAACTCGGCTGTAATCACCAGCACAACCAGGAGTGGTATTGACACAAGTAAATAGGCCAGTTGCAAACCGGTCAGCTTCCATAAATATCGAAAAGCGCCGTTTAAGTAGGTTCCGACAGAAGAGCGGTTTTCATACACCGCTTCAATGCTTGAAGTGTAAGTTCCCCCAAACATCATCGAATAAGGTAAGTAGGAGAAAATGATAGATATCAGATAAAAAATCACAAGACCGATGGCAAGACCAATCTCTGTACCAGTACCGGCATTTTCTAATGCCGCAAAAGGATCTTCTAAACTTCCCCCTCCGATGGCACTGACTCCGGCTGCTCCCAAAATGAGGATCATAATGATGAGATAAAAGAAAGCGAAACCTAACATGGAAACCGTTGTAGCAATAAAGCCACCCAGTAAATTGGCAAGGGTTAATTTAAAACCGTGGCGAAAGATATAATTCATCGTAACCTTCTCTAACCTCCAATAAAAAGATGTTTCAATATTTCCTTATGAAAGAATTGTTTTTTTAAACAAGTACTATCATAAAGGAAATGTTTTCTTTTGTCTACCAAAGTCGGGAAATGATTTCTATAAAGAAGACGCCTCTGTCGACAGAGACGTCTTCTTCCATCCTTGTGGAATATGAATCTCCCATTAGAATGACCAGTTGCCATTCTTTTTGTCATCAGGGTCTGGGGAGGGTTTATCATGACCATAAGGGGAATAATCATTTGTAGGTTGTCCTGTATTTCCTGCCTGTCCATCCACTTTAAAAGAAAAGGATGGAGAGCTGTCGTCATTCGGAGTGTTGTAGGAGAAGGAAGGCTGCCCTCCGTTCCCGTAAGGATTGATATAGCTCCTTAAATATTTATAATAACGGATTGTTATTAATAAGAGAGTAATTACCGTCAACAAAGGGGTAAAAACCCAACTGACAAATATACTGACAATATTGATTACCACTGAGAAGATTGCAAGAATCCCTTCTGCATCCGGTGAGCTGGCAGTAGCAAGCCCTAACATAAAGGCGAGTATAAAAACTACGATCATAAAGATGGTGATGGTGCCTGCATAGATTAGAAAGGTATAGAAGGCACTGCCAAATACCCGGCCAAATGCTTTACGTAACAAATAGAATGATTTGGTCATCGCTTGAGTTGCACCTGTGTTTTCGACAATGAGAATCACAGGTGCGTGGAAAAAAGCAATTGAAATCAGAATATATAAGATGAAAGAAATTAGAAGGAGCAGTAATCCTATAATGATGCCGACAACTTCTTCAGTGATAAACAGAGGGATGGAAATGCCTCCGATGATGCTTGGCACCAGGTATGCAGCGAACCATAACAGCATCAATACAAACATTTTTCCGGTATATTTAAATCCTCTGGTAAAGTATGTACCGATGTCAGAGCGATTCTGCTCGGCTGCTTCCACTGTTACACTAATTGCACCGGCATATTGAAAGGCACTTGTAAGAGCGATGACAATCATAAAAAGCAAAAAAAAGAACAGAGTGGGAAGCAACACTCCAGGGGATGTCAACATCTCCAGGAAATACATACCCGCTTCCGTATCAGACATGGTTTCGCTTATTCCGTCAATAGAACTGCCTGCAACTGCTGCCACGATAACGAGGTAAATCGCTATCAATATTAAGGCCAGAATGTACGTTACTGTCGATGTGGCTAAGTATCCCAGCAGATTGCTCACCCACAACTTCAGCCCATGCCTTTTCAGAATTCCAAAATAACTCAACGAGACAACGCCCCCTTTTTTCATATACAATAACTATACCATGTTCTTTTTTGTTTGAAGACTACCTTTTTGTAAAAGATTTATATAGAAGGGAGAGAGGATTCAAATGTCACTTATCCAAGATAAACTTTCTCTCCTTCCAGACCAACCGGGTTGTTATCTGATGAAAAATAAAGACCGGGAGATCATTTATGTAGGCAAAGCCAAAAGCTTGAAAAGCCGTGTGCGCTCTTATTTTACCGGAAGCCATGACGGCAAGACACAGCGTTTGGTTATGGATATCGTCGATTTTGAATATATCGTGACAGGCAGTGCTCTTGAAGCTCTCATTTTGGAGTGCAACTTGATCAAGAAGTACCGTCCCCGATATAACGTGATGTTAAAGGATGATAAGTCATATCCATACATCCGGTTGACCATGGAAAAACATCCGCGTTTGGAAGTGACGAGAAAGTTGAAAAAAGATGGCTCCAAGTATTTTGGGCCATATCCCCATGCAGGAGCCGCACAGAAAACGAAAAAGCTGTTGGATCGCCTCTTTCCTCTGAGAAAATGCAGGACGTTACCCAAACGGGTCTGCCTCTACTATCATTTAAATCAATGTTTGGCTCCTTGTGAATACGAAGTGGAGCCGGAGAACTATGAAGAGATTACCAAAAAAATTACTCGGTTTTTAAATGGCGGTTATCCCGAACTGCAACAGGAACTGAGAAAAAAGATGGAAGAAGCGGCGGAAGCTCTGCAATTTGAACGGGCCAAAGAACTCAGGGACCTGATCCGCGATATTGAAGCGGTGATGGAAAAGCAAAATATCGTGCTCAACGATCAGATCGACCGCGATGTTTTTGGATATGCTGCAGACAAAGGGTGGATGTGTGTTCAAGTTTTCTTTGTCCGTCAGGGGAAGTTAATGGAAAGAGATGTTTCCATCTTCCATCACTACAATGATGCAGAAGAGGATTTTCTCTCTTTTGTTGCCCAGTTTTATCACGATATGCCTACATTGCCGAAAGAAGTCATTTTACCCCCCGATGTGGATGATGAATTGATCCGGGATTTGTTAACAGGAGTCCAGGTCCATGTCCCCCAAAGAGGCATGAAGAAAAATCTGGTCAATATGGCGACAGAAAATGCGAAAATCGCTTTAACAGAAAGATTTCAGCTAATGGAGAAGGATGAAGAAAAAACGATCCAGGCTGTGCAGAATCTGGGTGCGGCTATGGGAATCGGCATTCCCCGCAGAATTGAAGCATTTGATAACTCTAATATACAGGGGACCGACCCGGTTTCGGCGATGGTTTGCTTTACAGATGGGAAACCGGATAAAAAAGAGTATCGCAAATTCCGGATTCGTTCTGTGGAAAAGCCTGATGACTATGAAACGATGCGTGAAGTTATTCGCCGCCGCTACTCGCGTGTATTGAAGGAACAATTACCTTTGCCGGACCTTATTCTCGTTGACGGCGGAAAAGGACAAATGTCCGCAGCGGCTGATGTGCTGGAAAATGAGCTGGGGCTTTTTATTCCGATCGGTGGCATGGTGAAAGATGAGAAGCACCAGACATCCCGTCTGCTATACGGAGACCCGCCGATTGAGGTTGACCTGAAGCGCGGAACGCAGGAATTTTATCTCATCCAGCGCATTCAGGAAGAAGTTCACCGGTTTGCGATTACTTTCCATCGTCAAACCAGAGGCAAAAACCTGCTTCAGTCCCGGCTTGATCAAATTCCCGGAGTCGGTCCGAAACGGAAACAGCAGTTGTTCCGCCACTTTGGCTCGATTGAAAATATGCGTAAAGCAACCGTGGAAGAATACCGGAACGCAGGGATCGGAGATCAATTGGCCCGTACGATTATAGCGGAACTGCAAAAAAATGAGAAAACCGGAGTTTGATGATCAATATGATCGGTCTGACTTTTTTCTGTGAAAGTGTGTATCAGTGAGGAGGGGAGAATGAATTCTCCCCACAGACTGTAGAAAAACCACTTATACATAATCAATCTTTCATCCATAGGGTTGTGTCAAAGTTATAATGTTGCCGACGGAATCATGTTAAAACAATGTCCTGGTTTTACCTGAAAACAAATCGGTATGATATAGCTGCTTCTTTATAGAAAAAGAAAATTTGTTTTTCGGAAAAAATTTTTTACCTTTTGGAAATGGTATAATCACCTTAGCTTGACAGCCAGGAGGAAAATTCATGAGTGAACAGGAACAGCACCTTCAACAATTAGAGTCGCTTGACCCTTTGGAATTACTTTCACAATACGCCGGCGGACAAACCATACCGAAGCCGATCATCCAAATTATTTACGAACTGAAGGAAAAATATAGATTTTCAAATGGAGTTATAAATAGTTTATTAGAGTTTTGCTTACTTGAAAATAACAATAAAATTTCCCGTACCTATGTAATGAAACTTGCAGGAGAATTACATCAATCTGGAGTCAGAAATGTGCGGGAGGTTTATTCTTATTTAAACAATGTGCGCTGGCGTGAACAGGACAAAAATGGTAAACATCATCATTCCGTAAATTTAGAATACAATTCGGAATATGTGGAAACAAATATTGCTTTGATCGCCCGACAACTTCACGAGTTGCGTAAAGAAGTAAACATAAAGGTTAATCAAATGAATGAACAATTGGATCAAATAGAAAAGCAATTGCGACAGTTGACCCGCCTTTTAAAATAACAGCCGGTTCGGATTGTCAGTAGTCTGGCGGTGAAAAATTGACGAAAACCGAATCAAAATTCTACAATAGTTATACTGTTAAGTCTGTTTATATCAAGGAGTCATTATGGCCTTGGAACACAAAAAAGATCAGCACCCGACCGAAAAAAGACCACCAGGGAGGCCAAAGCGCTTGGATCAAGCGGAACGGACGGATACGGCAAAGCTTATTTTGCAGCATGCCAGCTTACTATTTCTGAAGAGCGGGTATGCCGCTGTTTCAATCAGTGCTATCACGAATGCGGCAGGTATTACAAAGCCCACTTTGTATCATTATTTTCCCGATAAAGAGCATCTCTATACCGCAGTTATATGTGACTGCCTGGAGAGAACGGGCAAGGAGATTGTCGCCGGAATTGAAAGGAAAGGAACCGTCCGCGAAAAGTTGTTTCATTTGGCGTACGGCTATTTTTTGTATGCCCGGATGTCGATCAGCACGTTTATGAGAGATGTGGAAGAGCATTTGCATTCCTGTTTGGTGGAAAAAGTACGTACGACATATGACCTGTTCATTGTGGAACCTCATTGTGAGTTGATTCGGAGGGGAATGGAAAGTGGCGAATTGGAAAATCACCCTGATCAAGTGCGGCTGTTCACGGATATTTGGTTAGGTTTACTGGATTCACTGTCTGCTCATGTATTTTATATGCGTGAAGATCGTGAAAAATTGCTTGAGACGACAGAGATGATTGTATCTGTCTTTTTGGACGGAGTGTCGATAAAAAACAGCAATGTTTCTTCATAGTTGTTGTTAATGGTTTTCCTGCCTTTACAGAGAGGTTACCATGTTCACAAGCCGCGGGCTCAGGAATAAAAGCCCTTCCTTGTCTGGAAACAGAATCAAGCCTGCGTTTGCTGTTGTAAAGTTGAAAGATGGAAGTGAGAAAGGGGGGGAATCGATGAAAAAAGGTGTGGTGATCGGAGGCGGAATTTCGGGATTGGTGGCGGCCATCCATCTAGCTGCCCGGGGCTATGAGATCAACTTGCTTGAAAAACAAGAAAAACTAGGCGGGAAGATACAAGAAGTTCGGCTGGGAAAATATCAGTTCGACTTTGGGCCTTCAAACATTACTTTACCCTGGGTTTTTGAACGGGTTTTCAGGGAAGCGGGACAAAAGATAGACCCTGCCCTTCGTTTGATTCCGCTGGCCGTCAACAGCCGCAATTTTTTTAATAACGGAACGGTGATCGACTTAACCGCAGATCCCGATTATATGAGTGAGCAGCTGGCCGGCTTTTCACCTGAGAATAGACAGGGGTTTCTTGATTATTTGACGGAAGTCCAGCGTATGTATGAGATTGCCGAAGACCATTTGTTTGAACATCTGTGGGTCGAGTGGTCCGATGTTTTCTCTCCCCGGTACCTTAAGGCTTTCATGTCTGTTCATCCATTTCAATCGATGGATTCCTTTCATCGCCGTTATTTTGATGATCCGCGCTTACTGGCGATAATGAACCGCTTTGCTACATATGTGGGAGCTTCCCCCTATCAGTTGCCAGCTACTCTGTCCTTGATCGGTTATATGGAGCTGGTACAAGGGGTGTACTATATTGAGGGAGGAAATTACCGTCTGATTGAAGCATTTGAGCGGTTGGCAGTTTCGTTGGGAGTCCGGATTTATACCGGGTGTAAGGTTGATGAAATTATGATAAAGGGTGAGCAGGTGACGGGCGTTCGCTCTGGTATGGATAGCTGGGAAGCAGATTTTATCGTGTCCAATGCCGACGTGCGGACAACACAGGAACTATTGCTTTCGGAAAAAAGAAAACCCGAAACTCAAGATTCGTTAGGCGTATCAAGTTTTCTCTGCCTGTTTGGCGTAAAACGAGTGTATCCCCATTTGCATCATCATAATCTTTTTTTTCCGCAAGATGTTGGGCGGCAGTATATTGATATTTTTGAACAAAAAGAGTGGTCGCTGTCGCCGACGATTTACATTTGCAACTCCGCCTTTTCAGAACCGGATCGTGCCGTGAACGGAAGTAACCTGTCGGTTCTGATTCACGTTCCAGCCGTTCATGAACAGCGGCAGGAAGATTTGGCAGCCAAATACGGGGAATACCGCAATCATCTCATATACTGGCTGGAAAATAACTGGGGGCTGTCGGGACTGTCTGAAGAGATCGAAGTAGAGAAGGTATACGGGCCTGCTGAGATTGAACAAATATGCGGTGCTCCGGGGGGATCACTCTATGATCCCGTTTCCTGCCACAGACGTACCTTTTTCCGTCCCGTGATGAAAGAGAGGAAAGTAAAAGGATTGTACTACACGAGCGGTCCACCTTTCCTGTGTGGCGGGGCGGCCATGGCAGCACTTCGCGGCTTAAACATTGCTCAGATGATCCAACTGGACCATGAGCGGGAATTACAAAAAAGAGCAGGTAAGTAGCCTGTTCTTTTTTGTACGTGAATGATATCACCAGTGAAATCGCCCGCAATTAAAAAAAACTCACCTGATTGGTGAGCAAGGATGATGCCAAAGGATACCGATGTGAGAGAATTATTTTGTCCCCTCTTTTTTCTCTTTCTCATCTTCCGTTTTTCCGGAGATGGAATCACGAAATGCTTTTAAGGTCTGACCTGTTGCCCGTCCGAGTTCAGGAAGTTTTTTCGGCCCAAACAGCAACAGAGCAACGATTAAGATCAGGATTAAACCGGGGATTCCAATTGTACTCATACTGATCACGCTCCAATAGGAGTCATTACAATAAATTTCAACGTTCATTATATCTGTTGCCGGGAACAATGCCAAGTTAAGGTTTATTAAACAAATGGGTATCACAAAAATATGCTCTGACTTTTCGTTTAGCCCGTAGTAAAATGAATATGTATTCAATCTTGCTTAGGAGGCTGTTTTTATGTCCGCAAATTTTGTTTTAACAGCACTTGTAGAAAAAATAAATGAAAATCCGGAAGGAATCAGCGAAGTGGAGGCGGTTTATCAACTGGATTTAAGCGGGGGTACATATCAGGTTCGGTTTAGCCGGGGGAAAGCTGAATGTGCTGAAGGAACACCCTGGGAATCTCAATGCACATTGCAGATAAGCGACGATAATTTTAGCAAGCTCGTCGAAGGCAAACTAAGTCCCACAGCTGCTTTTATGAGTGGGAAACTGAAAGTGAAAGGTGAATTGGGACAGGCACTGAAGCTGCAATCGATTTTACAGAAATATGAGTAACGACAGAATCTATTTGATTGCCATACCAAAAAAAGAGAGTCACTCCCCGGAGAGTGGCTCTGGTTATGCTATCAGCCTCCCGTGTCCGGTGAAGGGAAAACTTCAAATCCAAACAAAAATCTTACAATATTTTTGCCGCTGTAAACAGGATAAATTCCTCAAAATCACCATTTACATCCTGAATTGCGAAGAAATATTTGCAATTGAAGCGGGGCTTGATCTATATGCTCAGAGATTGGGAATAATTATCATATGAAGGTAAACCAAAAAAATAATTTTTAATATTTGAAAAATTATTGTAAAATATGTACAATTATAAAAGGAATAACAGTCCACATTACTTGGTGATAAAGCTTTTAAATTCAGATGGAGACTAAAAAAACGTTAATTTTATTGAAAAAGGAGAGATTTTTAATGTTGAAGTTGTGTGTCGTAGGCAATCCCAATGAGTTGGATCATTTTATGAATGATTTTAAATCTCAACCGCAGTACGATGTAAACCAGGAATCAAAAGAATACGACATCTGCAATCAGGAAGAATTAAGAGTGATGGCAAATGTAGATTTTAAACCGAAAGTCCGCAAGTCTATGACGGTAAAATTGCAAACCAAAGAGGGAAAAGAGCTTGAAATCAGCCTGCTTGACGGGATCGTAGTTCAATTGGACGATAGCGTCACCTATGTCAGTGGAAGAGTTTTTGATATTTTTGCATAAAAATATCTCAATTTCAACCTCTGATGGGGTCAAACGTAAAAATGGTTCCGGCTAATTAGATCAAATCGCGTCATGTTTATCATTGTGGATGAAAATGATTTTAGCTCGGTTGTGGAGGACAGGGTTCAAATTCCCTACATATCGTGAGACAACTGAGTGAGAACAGCCCGCAAATCTGAAAAATCCAGCGATTGATCAGGAACGGGTAACCGGGCCCTAAAACTTCGTCGAAACAATTGGTAATCCTGACGGATCCCGCTTTTAATCGTTCACCTCACTTTCAGATGGGTCCCCTTCTGAGTACACGGATCATATACAAGCTTAGGAAAGAGAAAGCTTGCCTCTAATCTGATAATGAACCAACATTTCCCCAACCAATCAATCAAATCATGAAAATTGTACCAATATTGGCTGCACATCGAAAAAGTTTTAGTTGTCAAATGGGCATCGTTTGTGGTAGTATCGAAACCAATATTAATAACTTCATATTTATGCACTCTCCTGGTTACATGACTCTTGCGGTCCGCAGCCAGGTTTGGGAGTGTTAAACATTCTCGCTAATCATGTGAAGTAGAGGTGCAGATGTTCATCAGTACTTGTTCTGAGGACGGGACCGGTGAAGAACAGGGAAAGGGAATATTTGCCGAAGTCCAATTATTTACCCGGAAATTAGTTGGGCTGGGGCCGTATCCGAACAGGAGCGGCACTGTCACAGAAGCCACTGCTTTTGTGGAGGGCTATCTCACAGAGAAGAGTGAACTGGAGCGTTTTGTTCTAAAGACGACAGCTAGCTACTCTCTGCTGTGGTCTTCTGTTTTTTTATAGGCGAGTTTTTTGACAACATGCAGGGAGGAGTAAGGGAGAAACCATGGGAATCGTTGTACAAAAATTTGGCGGAACCTCTGTTGGAAGTGTGGAACGAATCCGGAAAGTGGCCGACACCGTTACCAGAACGGCAGACCAGGGGCATCAGGTAGTTGTTGTTGTCTCTGCGATGGGGAAGTCGACGGATGAGCTTGTCGACCTCGCTTTCCAGATCAGTGAACGGCCTGCCCCGCGGGAAATGGATATGTTGCTTACAACAGGTGAACAGGTGACCATCGCTTTGCTTACCATGGCTTTGCAGGAAAGAGGATATAAAGCTCGTTCCATGACCGGATGGCAAGCGGGAATTCAAACTGACCCGGTCCATGGAAAAGCTCTGGTGAAAAAAGTTGATACAAAACCAATAACAGAAAGTTTAGAGCGTGGGGAGATTGTGGTCGTAGCCGGATTTCAAGGAATTTCAGCCGATGGGCAGATCACTACGCTGGGGCGGGGAGGATCGGATACCACTGCAGTCACGTTAGCTGCGGCTTTGCATGCAGATTACTGCGAAATTTATACCGATGTGACAGGAGTATATACCGCGGATCCGCGTGTCGTCCCGCTCGCCCGAAAAATCGATGAGATCTCTTATGAGGAAATGCTTGAGTTAGCCCATCTGGGTGCCGGGGTTCTCCACCCGCGCTCGGTAGAAGGTGCATTGCTCCATCAAGTCCATTTAGTAGTGCGGTCCAGTTTTGTTGATGAACCCGGGACATGGGTGAAGGAGGCAGACATGATGGAAACGGAATTAAATGTACGTGGAATTGCACATGATTTAAAAGTAGCAAGAATCAAAGTACTGGGCTTGCCCAACCGTGAAAATACGTTGACCCGCCTGTTTGCTTGTCTGGCTGATGCACATATCAATGTTGACATGATTGTACAGAGCGAACATGACCATGAACATATTGATGTGGCCTTTAGCGTGGATGAAGGTGAAGGAGAAGAAGCGAGACAGGTTTTGCAAGCAGCCAAAGAAAACTTAGGATTTGCAAAAATATTGTCAGAGTCGGGTTTGGCCAAAGTATCCGCTGTCGGTGTCGGAATGATGACCCGCCCGGGCGTGGCTGCGAAAATGTTTGCCACTTTAAGTGAAGCAGGTATCCGCATCAAGATGGTTTCTACATCGGAAATTAAAATCTCCTGTGTCGTAGAACGAGAGGACGCTTTAGAAGCTGTACAAAGACTTCATCATGCGTTTGGATTGGATGCAAAGGAACTGGCTGAAGTGGCACAATGATGATTCGCTCCATGTACAAGCTCTTCCTGACGGGGAAGGGCTTTTTTAGTAGATTATGACCGCCGCTTCCTTGTAAACTTTATATTTTGTAATAGATTGCCAATATCTTTGCAACCATTAGCTGTTCAAAAAAGGGGAACTTGACGGACATTGATTTTGAATTGTTTGAATATCAGCTTACATTTATGCGAATGTAGCAGGTACTTTAATTGAAAATTCCGGACAACAAAAAGCGGCGATATTTTATATTGGGATATTTATACAGTAAGCTGGGTCGAATAAATTAAAATCTTTAATATTAATAAACTTTAGCAGGTTATAAAAATAGTTTGTAGAATATAGTTGATTAGCACAATTTTTTTGCGTGCATATAGTCCTATGAGTCAAAAAGGAGGGTGTTTATGAAGATTTGGCGCAACAAATTTTTACTGCTAGGTATTATTGCATCTTTATTAATCGTGAGTGCATGTACTGATCCGTCCTCAGGCGACAAAGGGAAAAAAGCGAAAGAGCAAGTGCTTACAACGGTCAATCACGTGACCAGCGAACCGGCCAGCCTGGATCCGCTGAAGGCTACTGATTCCCAGTCGGGAGAAGTATTAACCCATGTTATGGAAGGATTGGTTCGCACTGATGCTAAAGGGGAACCGCAACCAGGTATGGCGGAGAAATGGGAAGTAAGTGCTGATAATTTAACCTTTACCTTCCATCTTCGCGATGCGAAATGGACCAATGGGGACCCGGTCACTGCCCATGATTTTGAATTCCAGTGGAAGCGGATGCTTGATCCCAAAAATGCAGGTGAAGCAGACTATGCTTATCAGCTTTATTACCTGAAAAACGGGCAGAAATACCAGCAGGGAAAAGCGAAAGCAGAAGATGTCGGCGTAAAAGCCATTGATGATAAAACCTTGCAAGTTACGCTGGAAAAGCCGACTCCCTTTTTCGTCAGCTTAACCGGCTTTTATGCCCTTTTCCCAACCAACAAAAATGTGGTTGAGAAAAACCCTGACTGGGCGAAAAATGCAGACAGCTATGTGGGGAACGGCCCATTTAAATTAAAAACATGGGCTCACGATTCAAAAATTGAAATTGTGAAAAATGAGAACTATTGGAATAAAAATAAAGTCCAGCTGACACAAATTAATTTTCCGATGGTCGGCGAGGAGCAAACGGCTTACCAAATGTTCTTATCGAAAAAAATTAATTACTTAGGTACCATACCCACAGATCTGGTGCCAAAGCTTCTGAAAGAAGGAAAAGCAAAATCAACCCCGATCATGGGAACCTACATGTATATGTTCAACGTAGAAAAAGCACCTTTTAATAATGCGAAAATACGGAAAGCATTTTCACTGGCGATCGACCGGGAGAAGCTTGTCAAAAATGTAACTCAGGGCGGGCAAGCGCCGGCGACGGGATGGGTTCCGTGGGAATTCAACGATCCGGTAGCCAACAAACCATTCTATCAGGCACGTCCCCCGTACTTGCCCAGTACCGCCAATCCTGATGAAGCTAAAAAGTTGCTTGCAGAAGGTTTGAAAGAATTGGGGATGACCGAACTTCCCGAGGTTACTCTCGATTACAATACCAGTGAAGCCCACAAAAAAATCGCGGAAGCGGTCCAGCAAATGTGGAAAGAAAACCTGGGTGTCGAAGTAAAAATGAGAAACTCTGAATTTAAAGTATATCTGGATAAAACAAAAGCCGGAGACTTTCAAGTGGCCCGGATGGGCTGGCTGGCGGATTATGTTGATCCGATGACCTTTGCCGATTACTATTTAACCGACGGCGGAAACAATGACACCAACTGGGGCAACCCGGAGTACGATAAATTAATCGCTGAAGCAAAATCGACGGCAGACCAAAAGGTCCGTATGGAAAAAATGCACCAGGCCGAGGCGATCCTGATGGACGAAATGCCGGTCGCGCCTCTCTATTTCTATACCATCAACTATATGATGGATGATAAGTTGAAAAATGTCATCCACGATGTGACCGGCCATACGGATTATACTTACGCTTATATCGAAGAATAATAAGACTTCGTATAGCTGATTGATTCACGTCAAAGGGTTTTAAAGGCTGCTGACAGAGTGAAAGTCAGCAGCCTTTTTTGCAAAATCGGCCATGTTCCAAAGCGGTCCGATACAAAAAGGAAACAACTGGATTTTCTTGACTGAAGAGTAAAGGTTGAGGGATGATTATAAAGAGTAAAAAAGGTCACTCTCCTTTGGGTCACCTTAATTTTCCCACAATTAACCAGGGGGTGTGTTTTATTGAATCGATATATTATTCGACGCTTATTACAAATGCTCGTGACCTTATGGGTGATCGCCACACTCACATTTATCATGATGCATGCGATCCCGGGTGATCCCTTTTCGAGCGAAAAAAAGCTGCCTGAACAAGTATTGAAAAATATGATGGCCCATTACCATCTCGATAAACCAATTCCTGTCCAATATGTGATTTATATGAAAAGTTTGCTGCAATTGGATCTGGGGCCATCTATTAAATATGACACACGCACGATTAACGAGATTCTGGCTGAAGGTTTTCCCGTATCTGCGCAATTGGGAGCTCAGGCACTCATATTTGCTATTATCATCGGGCTGACTCTGGGGACAATTGCTGCACTGTATCAAAACCGGCCGGTAGATTATGGTGCGATGGTTCTGGCTGTATTGCTTATCTCCATTCCAAGCTTTGTGCTGGCCCCGATCTTGCAGAAATATTTCGGAGTGGAATGGGAGCTGTTGCCGGTAGCCACATGGGGTGATTTTAACTCTACCGTCTTGCCTACCGTCGCTCTGTCGGCATATGCCCTGGCTACTGTTACACGCCTGATGCGCTCAAGTATGGTAGAGGTTCTTACCAATGACTTTATTCGTACCGCCCGCTCCAAGGGGCTGCCCCCCTATCTGGTTGTTTTACGACATACCGTCCGCAACGCAATTTTGCCAGTTGTGACCATTCTCGGTCCGCTCGCGGTGAATGTTTTAACAGGCAGTTTTGTTATCGAGCATATTTTTTCCATTCCCGGGATTGGGAAATATTTTGTTGAGAGTATTTCGAACCGCGACTATCCTCTGATTATGGGGGTTACTCTGTTTTACTCCGCGCTTTTGATTAGTGTTAATTTTATTGTAGATCTTGCATACGGAATGATTGATCCGCGAATTCAATTGTTCAAAAAAGGGGGCAAATAGGATGGAACCAGCTGTGAATCCACGCTTTCAACCTGCCGTTCGTTCAAAAACCGCGATGGAACAAATCAGGCGCCCCCATATTGGTTATTGGAAAGATGCCTGGTACAGGCTCCGCAAAAACTGGTTGGCGATGACTGGTCTTGTTTTAATTTTACTGATTGGGTTTATGTCGATCATCGGACCGATGATCTCTCCTTATGATTACAGTGAGCAAAACCTGGAAACAGGGAAAAATCTGGAACCTTCAAGCAAGCACTGGTTTGGTACGGATGATCTGGGGCGCGATGTTTTTGTCCGTACCTGGCAAGGGGGAAGGATTTCACTTACGATTGGTTTGGTAGCCGCTCTGATTGATTTGGTTATTGGGGTGATTTACGGCGGGATCGCCGGTTACCGCGGGGGACGCACTGATGAAATCATGATGAGGATTGTAGATGTGTTATGGGGTCTGCCATATTTGCTGACAGTTATTTTGTTGCTGGTCGTCATGGGGCCGGGACTGGGAACGATTATTATCGCTTTGACAGTGACCGGCTGGCTCAACATGTCTCGTTTGGTCAGAGGCCAGGTGTTGCAGCTGAAAGAACAGGAATATGTTTTGGCGGCCGCTACCCTTGGTGCAAGTACAAAGCGCTTATTATTTAAACATCTGATTCCTAATGCGATGGGGCCAATTATTATCATGCTGACTTTAACTGTTCCGCAAGCGATCTTTGCTGAAGCATTCCTGAGCTTCTTAGGTCTGGGTGTCCAAGCCCCGGTTGCCAGCTGGGGAACGATGATCAATGATGCACTCATTACTGTTTTATCCGGTGAATGGTGGCGCCTCTTTTTCCCGGCCCTCTTTCTCAGTTTAACCATGCTGGCGTTTAACGCCTTCGGTGACGGACTCAGAGATGCCCTCGATCCTAAGATGCGCAAATAAGAAAGGAAGAGCCAGATGGAACCATTGCTGCAAGTAAATGACCTGCATGTCTCCTTTCAAACAGTAGGAGGCGAAGTAAAAGCTGTCCGTGGTGTAACTTTTCATCTGAATAAAGGGGAAACATTGGCCATTGTCGGGGAATCAGGAAGCGGGAAAAGTGTCACTGCCCTGTCCACGGTACGTTTAATACCGTCTCCTCCCGGCAAAATCAAAAAGGGTGAGATTGTTTTTCAGGGGAAAGATCTGGTTAAATTGACGGAGCGGGAAATGTTTAAAGTGAGAGGTTCCGAGATCGGGATGATTTTCCAGGACCCGATGACCTCGCTCAATCCAACTATGCCCGTTGGCAAACAAATTATTGAGGGGATTCGCTGGCATCAGAAAATCGGCGTGACAGAAGCTAAAAACAAAGCGATTGAGATGTTAAAACTTGTGGGCATCCCTAACCCGGAAAAGCGTGTCTCTCAGTACCCCTATGAGTTTAGCGGCGGGATGAGGCAGCGGGTGATGATTGCCTTAGCCCTGGCCAGCAACCCGAAAATCCTGATTGCCGATGAGCCGACCACTGCCCTTGATGTGACGATTCAAGCCCAGATCATGAGCTTGATGAAAGATCTGCAAGAAAAAACGGAAACAGCGATTATCTTAATCACCCACGATCTGGGTGTGGTTGCTGAAACAGCAGAACGAGTTGCAGTTATGTATGGCGGAGTGATCGTGGAGACCGGGCCGGTGAATGAGATTTTTCACCATTCACGCCACCCTTACACATGGGGGCTGCTCGCTTCGATGCCACGATTAGATTTGCCGAAGGCGCAACAAATTGAACCGATTCCCGGTTCACCGCCGGACTTGTTTGATCCGCCTGCCGGCTGTCCGTTTGCTGATCGTTGTCCGCACGCGATGAATGTATGCCTGGAGGAGATGCCACCCGTGACTCAGGTGTCCTCCAATCATCAGGTGGCCTGCTGGTTGGAGGATCCGGAAGCACCATCGGTGGAACGGGGAAAAATCAACCAGGGAACGGCCTGACATCCGTATCGCATGGTAGAAATATAGACGCTTGTATTAGAGATTTTTGGACAAATGATTTGTTTTCAAAACACCGATCACCTGTCATCAAGTATAGTGGGTGATCGGTGTTTCACTGTTTATATAATGATTTAATACGATGTCAGCTATCTCCTTGACACACACTTTTACAGAAAACCCTCATGACCTGGGCGACACAACCCTGATGAAAGTTTTAATCCTGCCCTCTCCCTGTGACACACAGCACTTTATCAGAAAAAAGGCTTCCCGCGTGGAAAGGAATTTCTTTTGCTTCGAATCCTGATGCACTCTTTGTTGAATATGATAAGTCTGAATATCAGAAAAAAATTTTTGGATTACCAGGTACGATTTTCGGGTTATAAGAATCCAAATATAGTGTTTTTTCAAGAACCCACTTTTTTCTGAGGGGCGACCTGCCGTATCGCAAGTTCGTATTTTTTGTGTTACAATATGTCCTGAACGAAACCCACTGGTGGGTGGAGTTGTGTAAAGGGTTCCACTCTGTTGCCTCTCGCTTTCCCGGTGCGACGGAGTGCACGCGAACCACCACATGGGAGCGAGTGAAGATAGTGGAGGTATAATAAAAGCATGAATCCTCTTACTTGTTCACAGTTGTGAAACACAGGGGAAACTTCCTTACAGAACCCCCGACTAAGTCTAAGATTGGATTGGAGGCACACGATGAGCACGCAACGCAGTTTTTTAAACCGTCGGTTACACTCTTTATTGGGCGTCATACCGGTGGGGTTTTTTTTGATTGAACACTTTTACACCAACTACCATGCGACAGAAGGGGTACAGGAATGGATTGAGCAGGTAGAGTGGATTTGGGACCTGCCATTACTGGTCATACTGGAAATCTTTTTTATTTTCCTGCCTCTGATGTACCACGCTATTTATGGTTTGTATGTAGCTTTCCAGGCAAAAAACAATGTCGGTAATTTTAGTACATTTCGTAACTATATGTTTATGCTGCAACGGGTGACCGGGGTGATCACTCTGGTCTTTGTTGTCTGGCACGTGTGGCAAACCCGCATTCAACTTGCCATCCATGATTATACGGCGGCAGAGCTCGCCCAACAAACCTCGCAGCTCATGCAAAATCCGGTCACACTGACCCTTTACATCATCGGTATCGTTTCCGCTGTTTTCCACTTCAGCAATGGAATGTGGTCGTTTTTGGTCAGTTGGGGTGTGACAGTCGGACCGCGGTCCCAGTACGTATCTACCTGGGTATGGGGTGTTGTGTTTGTCTTGCTTTCCTATTTCGGGATTCACTCTGCACTCGCTTTTGCAGATCCAAATTTTGTTAGCCTGGCACAGCGGTAGAAGGGAGCACTAGCCAATGAATGAAAAAATAATCATTGTCGGCGGCGGTCTGGCCGGCTTAATGGCGGCACTCAAGTCGGCAGAGGCAGGCGCCAATGTTCAACTCTTTTCGATGGTTCCCGTGAAACGCTCTCACTCTGTGTGTGCACAGGGGGGCATAAACGGTGCCGTAAATACCAAGGGGGAAGGGGATTCTCCCTGGGAACACTTTGACGATACAATCTACGGTGGTGACTTCTTGGCCAACCAGCCTCCGGTAAAAGCGATGTGTGAAGCGGCACCGGGAATTATTTATTTGATGGACCGTATGGGAGTTCCGTTTAACCGTACTCCGGAGGGCCTCATCGATTTCCGCCGTTTTGGGGGCACCAAGCATCACCGTACCGCCTATGCCGGCGCCACAACAGGCCAACAGTTGTTATATGCGCTTGACGAGCAGGTACGCCGCTACGAAGTTGAAGGTAAAGTGACCAAATATGAACATTGGGAATTTTTATCAATCGTGCAGGATGATGACGGACGCTGTCGTGGAATCGTTGCCCAGAATATGAGAAGTGGTGAAGTTGTATCATTCCCGGCAGATGCGGTCATCCTGGCGACCGGCGGACCGGGAATTATCTTTGGTAAATCGACCAACTCAATGATTAACACCGGAACTGCGGCCAGTGCTGTATATCAACAGGGTGCTTATTACGCAAACGGTGAGTTTATCCAGGTTCATCCGACCGCGATTCCCGGAGACGATAAACTGCGCCTGATGTCCGAATCGGCCCGGGGTGAAGGCGGACGCGTATGGACGTATGATGAAAACGGAAAACCATGGTATTTTCTTGAGGAATGGTATCCGGCGTATGGTAATCTCGTTCCGCGGGATATCGCTACCCGCGCGATTTTTAAAGTTTGTGTCGATATGAAGCGCGGAATTAACGGAGAGAACATGGTTTATTTGGATCTCTCTCACAAAGACCCGAAAGAGCTTGACATCAAACTGGGCGGGATTATTGAGATTTATGAGAAGTTTATGGGTGAAGATCCCCGTAAAGTTCCAATGAAAATTTTCCCGGCGGTACATTACTCGATGGGCGGACTCTGGGTCGACTATAACCAAATGACCAATATTCCCGGCCTGTTTGCAGCCGGAGAATGTGAATATCAATATCATGGAGCCAACCGTTTGGGGGCAAACTCTCTCCTATCCTGTATCTTTGGCGGAATGGTTGCCGGCCCCAAAGCGATCGAATACGTCCGCGGTCTGGACAAATCTGTTGATGCGCTGGATGCAAGCATCTTTGAAGCACCGCGTAAGGAACAGGAAGAGAAATACGAGAAGATCCTCAAAATGGAAGGTAATGAAAATGCGTATATGTTGCACAAAGAGCTCGGTGAATGGATGACTGACAATGTAACAGTCGTCCGTTATAATGACCGCCTGAAGAAAACGGATGAAAAAATTCAGGAGTTGATGGAGCGTTATCAAAACATCAACATGGTTGATACCAGCAAGTGGAGCAACCAGGCAGCACCATTTACCCGCCATCTGTGGAACATGTTGCAACTGGCCCGAGTGATCACGCTGGGTGCGTACCATCGCAATGAGAGCCGCGGGGCCCACTACAAGCCGGACTTCCCGGATCGCGATGATGAAAAATGGTTGAAAACCACCAAAGCGAAGTTTACAGCAGACGGCCCTGTGTTTGAGTACGAACCCGTTGACGTATCTCTGATCAAACCCCGCCCGCGCCGCTATGACGTGGCTAAGAAGGGAGCATCAAAAAATGAGTGAACAACAAACTTTAGATCAAAGCACTGCTTCTCAGGGCAAGCCTCAATCACATCCTGAATCGGATGCTTCTAATCAA
The DNA here is from genome assembly GCF_016055185.1 of Paenactinomyces guangxiensis. GTDB lineage: Bacteria > Bacillota > Bacilli > Thermoactinomycetales > Thermoactinomycetaceae > Paenactinomyces > Paenactinomyces guangxiensis. The sequence goes on along the minus strand of NZ_JAECVR010000008.1, from coordinate 27,515 downwards.
ATGGTTGCATCGGCAAAAGCGGGCCATGCGGAACAGTCCGTTCATCTGATCGTCACCCGTCAAGACGGTCCCGATGGGACTCCCTATCAAGAGGAATTTAAAATCCCTTACCGCAAAAATATGAACGTGATTTCCGCTTTTATGGAGATCCAGCGCAATCCTGTCAATGCCAAAGGGGAAAAAGTTGCTCCTATCCAATGGGAATCCAACTGTTTGGAAGAAGTCTGCGGAGCCTGTTCCATGGTGATCAACGGACGGCCTCGTCAGGCTTGTACCGCTTTGATTGACAAGCTGAAACAGCCGATCCGCATTGAGCCGATGAAAACGTTCCCGGTCATTCGTGACTTGATCGTGGATCGCGGACGCATGTTTGATGCTCTTAAACGTGTGAAAGCTTGGATCCCGATTGATGGCACCCACGACCTCGGTCCGGGTCCCCGGCAAGGGGATGTGGAACGTCAGTGGCGTTATGAGCTCTCCAAGTGTATGACCTGTGGTGTCTGCCTGGAAGCTTGCCCAAATGTCAATACCAAATCCAGCTTCGTTGGACCTTTTGTAGTCGGGCAAGTGCAACTGTTTAATTCCCATCCAACCGGTGCACTGAATAAAGAAGAGCGTTTAGAAGCAATGATCGGTGAAGGCGGAGTGCAGGAGTGCGGAAACTCCCAAAACTGCGTACAGGCATGTCCGAAAGGGATTCCGCTCACCACGGCGATTGCAGCCACCAACCGCGCTGCATCCAAATATATGTTTAAAAAATGGCTGTCATTCTAAGCTGAACTTCTCCGCAACATGTGGGGGGACTGGCAATAAGAAATAAGAGCTGATTCAAACCCGAATCTCTTGCAAGTTCGGGTTCAATCAGCTCTTTTTTGCGTGACATCCCCCTGCTGAAATCACCAAAGTAGCGAAAACCAAGTGAAAGCATGGAAGCAGATCAGAGCATACTTTGTTTCTCACCGCAGGAACTGAGGTAGAGGCTGCTAAGATAACTGGTCGTTGGACTGATGTTCGAAGGAATCTACCCCTTCTCCAGGTGATAGTAGTTCAAAGCTTGCAATGTATTGAGAAGAATGGTAGCTTGCATAAAAAGACCTGTTTGTGATATTGTCCGTAACAAAACCGTTACACGAGAGTGTCTCCTCTTCATTCGTATTCCGAATTTTGGATAATCAACAGACAAAACTGGAGGTGTTTACTAAAATACTCTTTTTAAAAGATGTTAGATTGGAATCATTTATAGAAAGTTATTTCACTAATGACAAAAACAAATAATTAATTACGAATAATCATTACAGAATGGCATGTCGTAAAATTTACTGATTAACTAGGAACGACAGTCAACCTGCAGATGATTCATATTAAATTTATGCATCGAAAGGAGAGAATAATCCATGGGGAATAAACTTACTGAAAAAAATCTCTGGCTATTATCTTCAGTAATTACAGACCAAACCAAGTTACTTCTTTTCTGCTTTCATTATGCCGGTGGGAACGCCAGTATGTATAAAGACTGGTATAAATACATGCCTGCTCAAGTGGCAGTTTGCCCTATCCAGTTACCAGGGAGAAGTAACCGGTTCAAAGAGCCGTGTTATACGGACCTGTCAGCCCTGATTCCTGCTCTGGCGGAAGCCATTCGACCGTATCTTGACCGTCCTTTTACTTTTTTTGGACATAGTATGGGCGCGTTGATCAGTTTCGAATTAGCAAGGTACATAAGAAAGGTATATAATCTGCTTCCTATACATATGTTTGTGGCTGGTTATCATGCTCCTCAACTACCTGATCCCGGTGCCCCGATTTTTCATTTGCCTGATAATGAATTTCTATCAGAGTTGGAAAAGATGAATGGAACACCAAAAGAACTACTAGAACATAAGGAATTGATGGAAATAATGCTGCCTCTTTTCCGAGCCGATTTTAAATTAGCCGACACTTATACTTACCGGCAGGATGAACCCTTGGCATGCTCTATTACTGCATTTGGCGGATCGCAAGATCCCGAGGTGAGTATCAAACATATTCAGGCATGGAAGGAACAGACGGTTTCCTCGTTCCAAGTACATATATTGGAAGGGGATCACTTCTTTATTCACTCGCAGCAAGACAAAATATTATCAATTGTTTCTGGATTTTTATCGGATCTTCTGAAAAACTAGCCCTTTTTGGAGGTAACATGCTATGGAGTGAGTTCCAACACGTTTCCTGGCAAATCAACTGAAGCGGCGCCGCTTCAGCCAATTCCTCGCAATGATGATACGGGTCTCCCGTTGTCTTATGCTCAGCAGCGTTTATGGTTCTTTGACCGCTTGTTGCCCCAAAGTGCCATATACAACATTCCGGTCGCCTTCCAGCTTTATGGTGCGTTGCAAGGCGATTTGATCGAAAAAAGTTTAAATGAAATCATTAAACGGCATGAAGTATTGCGGACGACCTTTATCGAACAGGACGGACGGGCGATCCAGCTTGTTCATGACGACATGATCCTCTCGTTGGATACGCTTGATTTGCGTGATTTATCCGCATTGGAAAAAGAAAAGGAAGTAAAACGATTGGCGCAGGAAGATGCCGCCACAGCATTTGAATTGAGCCAGGGTCCGTTGATGCGTGCTCACTTGATCCAACTGGAGGAGAAAGAATTTGTCTTGCTTTTGAACATGCATCATATTGTCTCAGACGGCTATTCTATGGATATTTTTGTCGATGAATTAACTGCATTGTATGAATCCTTTAAAAAAGGGGAATCTCCCTCATTGCCCGGGCTTCCGATCCAGTATGCGGACTATGCCGTTTGGCAGCGGGAAACCCTTGAAGGTAAACTGCTGGAAAAGCAATTATCGTATTGGAAAAAGCAATTGAGCGGCAGCGAGCCGTTGCTGGCATTGCCGACTGACCGGCCTCGTCCGGCAGTGCAAACTTACGATGGAGCTCACTTATCGTTTACTATTCCAGATGACGTCGCTGCCAAATTGCGCGCTCTAAGCCGTCAAGAAGGCGTTACTCTATTCATGACGCTGATGGCCGCGTTCAAATGCCTGCTGTACCGTTACACGGGACAAAAGGATATCCTCGTGGGCACTCCTGTCGCAGGACGAACCTGCGAAGAGATTGAAGGGTTGATTGGATTTTTTGTCAACACGCTGGTTATACGTACGCAGGTGTCAGATGATTCCACGTTTTTGGAGTTGTTGGGCGGTATTCGTGAGACGGCATTGGACGCTTTTGCGAATCAGGAAATACCGTTTGAAAAGTTAGTAGATGAACTGCAAATTGAACGTAGTTTGAGCCGCTCACCACTGTTTCAGGTCATGTTCTCGTTGCAAAACGCCTCGACGGGCGTTCGCCAGCTGGACGAGATCTCCGTCAAACCTTTGGAATTCACCATGAATCAGACGGCTAAATTCGATTTGTCACTGACGATGATTGAAACTGAGAATGGTCTCAAGGGTGTATTTGAATACAGCACTGATCTGTTTGATAGCACCACGATGGAGCGAATGGCAGCCCATATGTCTACACTGCTTCAGTCAATTGCACAGCAGCCGAGACAAAACATTTCGGTTCTGCCGATCATGCACGACGAAGAAAAGAAACAGTTGTTAACGGAATGGAACCAGACGAGCGTGGATTATCCGCGCGGGAAAACCGTTCATCAGCTGTTTGCGGAAATGGCGGCACAGTGGCCGGACCGCCCGGCGGTCGTCGCCAGCGACGCGAACATCACGTATGCAGAACTGGACCGCCGCGCCAATCAGCTGGCGAATTACCTGCGGAAGCAGGGAGTCGGTTATGAAACCCCAGTGGGCATCTGCATGGAGCGCTCGGTGGAGATGTTCATCGGACTGCTCGGGATTTTGAAAGCGGGTGCGGCCTACGTTCCGATGGATCCGTCCTATCCGCAGGAACGGCTGGCCTTCATGATGCGGGATGCCCGCATGCCGGTTGTCCTCACCCAGGAAGATTTGAAGGTGAAACTTTCGCCGGAAGACGGCACCTTGATTTGCCTGGACCGTGACTGGCCGATGATCGCTGAGGAGAGCGAACGGGCTCCGGAGGAGGAAACGGCCGCAGAGCACCTCGCCTATGTGATCTACACCTCCGGCTCCACCGGCCTGCCCAAAGGGGTGGAAATCGAGCACGGCTCGCTTCTCAATCTGGTGGAGTGGCATCAACGAACCTATGGCGTAACCGTCGACAGCCGGGCCACACAAATGGCCGGTACGGCTTTTGACGCCTCCGTCTGGGAGATCTGGCCTTATCTGACTAAAGGTTCTACGCTGTTGCTGCCACCGGAAGAAATTCGTCTGGTTCCGGAGCAACTGCGGGATTGGCTGGTGGAATCAGGGGTGACCATCAGCTTCCTGCCAACCCCGCTGGCAGAGAGTATGCTGTCACTCGAATGGCCGGCGGATGCACCGCTTCGTTATTTGCTCACGGGCGGCGACAAATTGCACCACTATCCGTCGGAGGAGGTGCCGTTTACCCTTGTCAACCATTACGGACCGACGGAAAATACGGTAGTTGCCACGGCCGGCGTGGTGCCGGTTCAGGCGGGGCAGACGGCAGCGCCTTCCATCGGGCGGCCGATCGACAATGTGCAGGTGTACGTGCTTGACGAGCACATGCAGCCGGTACCGGTCGGCGTACCGGGCGAATTGTATATCAGCGGAAACAGTCTGGCGCGCGGCTATCTGAACCGGCCGGACTTAACCGCCGAACGATTCCTGCCCCATCCGTTCTCGGCCGAACCGGGCGCCCGTCTCTACAAAACAGGCGATGTGGTTCGCTATCTGCCGGATGGCAGCCTCGAGTTTATCGGTCGTGGCGACCACCAGACCAGCATCCGGGGCTTCCGCGTAGAACTGGGAGAAATCGAGACCGTGCTGTACGGTCATCCGGCCGTGCGGGAAACGGTGGTCCTGGCTCGTGAGGATGTACCCGGCATCAAACGGCTCGCCGCGTATCTGGTGACGGAGGAGGAGCAGGAGGTACAGGCAGACGATCTGCGTGCGTACCTGAAAGAAAAGCTGCCGGAATACATGGTGCCGTCGGCGTTTGTAATGATGGACCGTTTGCCGCTGACGCCAAATGGCAAAGTGGACCGCAGCGCTTTGCCGGTGCCGGATTATTCCCAAAAACCGGGTTCGGACGGGGGATTTGTGGCGCCAGAGACATTTGTCGAGAAAAAATTGGCAGAGATCTGGAGAGAGGTACTGGGAGTTGAAGAGGTCGGCATTCACGATAACTTCTTCGAACTCGGCGGCGATTCAATTTTGAGCATTCAGATCGTATCCAAGGCGAACCAGGCCGGTCTGCACCTGACACCGAAACAACTGTTTGAAAATCAGACCATTGCAGAGATTGCAGCTACCGTCATGGTTGACAACGCGTTGCGTGAAACAGTAGCTGAGCAAGGTGAGGTGACGGGCACTCTGCCGCTGACTCCGATTCAGCAGTGGTTTTTTGAGCAAGAGCTTGTCCATGTTGATCATTGGAACCAGTCTGTCATGCTCAAGTTGAACCAACCTTTGGATATTCCAATACTGGAACAGGCTTTGCACTGCATTCTGAAGCATCATGACGGACTGCGCCTGCGATTCCGACAGGTGGATGGAAAGCGTGAACAGTATAACGAAGGTTTGACGGATTCAGTTCCGCTGTGGGTGGAAAATCTTTCGGCTATGTCGGAAACCGAGCAGAAACACCGAATGGTCGAGGTAACCGACAAAGCCCAGGCAAGCCTGAGTCTTTCAGAAGGTCCCCTGATGAGAGCGGTATACTTCAAACTTGCCCCGGAGCATAAGGACCAGTTGTTTATAGCAATTCATCACCTGGCTGTCGATGGGGTGTCATGGCGGATCATTCTGGAGGATTTGCATAACCTGTGCCAGCAACTGAGATACAATCAGAAGGTGCAATTACCCGCAAAAACGACATCGTTCAAACAATGGGCCCATGCATTGGAGCAGTACGCGAAAACGGTTGACGTTGACGAATATTGGGTGGCAATTCAGCCAGAATCATTGCCTGTTCTCCTGGCTGACAATCCAGAAGGCTCCAATACGGAAGCGGATGTGGAACAGATTACCCTTTCATTGGACGCGGAAGAGACGAAAGCCCTGCTGCAAACAGTGCCTGCTGCATACCGGACGCAGATTAATGATGTTTTGTTAAGTGCTCTTACCAAAGTAATTTGCCGTTGGACCGGCAAAAAAACAATGTATCTCACTCTGGAGGGACATGGGCGCGAAGATATCATAGAGGGAATTGATTTGTCCCGTACGGTGGGATGGTTTACCAGCATGTACCCCGTTTTGCTTCAGCTGGATCATGGGAAGTCGTGGGGGGATACGCTGAAATCGGTGAAGGAACAGCTTCGCAGCATTCCCAACAAGGGCATCCCTTACGGTATATGCCGTTATCTCGGCGAAGATCAGGAGGGCATGGAGCGGCTCAAGTTGTTGCCGCAACCTCAGATCAGCTTTAACTACTTGGGACAATTTGACCAAGGACAATCGGAGCATTCGCTGTTTGAACTGATTCCAAACTGGTCTGTTTCCAATGTGAAGGGGGATGAGAAGCGGGCCCACCTGATTGACATCATTGGTTCGGTCACCAATGAACAACTGCAAGTAACTTGGATGTTCAGTAGAGATATATTCAAGTACAGCACATTGGAAGCTGTTGCCCTTGATTACATGGAGGCCTTGCGGGGGATTATTACCCATTGCCGTACAGAAGAAGCGGGGGGCTATACACCGTCGGACTTCCCGCTTGCCAAGCTCGGCCAGAGAAGCATTGACCGTCATCTGGGTTGTGATCATCAGATTGACGATGTGTATCCTTTGACCCCGCTTCAAGAAGGGATGTTATTCCACTCTCTGTACGCTCAAGAAGAGGGTGATTATGTTGTCCAACTCGTAATGAAATTGTCAAACGATCTGGATATTTCCGCCTTTGAACAGGCCTGGAAAAAAGTTGTGAATCGGCATGCCGTTTTACGCACTTCTTTCGTCTGGGAAGCGGTGGAAAAACCACACCAAATCGTTCACAAGCAGGTGGAAGTTTGCGTTGAACATCACGATTGGCGTCATGTCCCGATAGACCAACTGGAAGAGCGATTGCTGGTCTATCTCACGGAAGACCGAAAACGCAATTTTGACATCGTTCAGGCGCCGTTGATGCGTTGGGGATTGTTCCGGCTAAACGATGGGTACCGCTTTATCTGGAGTTTCCATAATGCCTTACTCGATGGATGGAGCGTTCCGTTAGTTCTCAAAGATTGGCAGATGTTTTACCGGGCCATTTACGAAGGAAAAGAAGCGAAACTGAAAAACGTTCCACCGTTTGCCTCTTATATCGCCTGGTTGCAACGGGTTTGAGCCAACGAAAGAAGTGACGATTGATCCCGTCACTAATGAAAAACGTCGCGTGTACTATAACCCCAATACGGGGGAACGTTACTATCGAATTGAAAAGCAATAGGGAGTGGCATTGTATGTTATCCTTCATGATATGTACGATGACTACACAGGGAGGATATAAATGAATAAGCAAAAAAATCTTCGGATTGTTTTCTTTTTTACAGGATTAGGGATCATAGCCGCTTTCGCTGTTATTCCTTATCAACTAAATCTGGTCGGAATGGATTCAGGCAAGAATCCTCCGTTGCCGCTGCCCTTGCTTTACTGGATGCTTGCTTTACAAACGGGAGCGATGGTATTTGTCGGGAGTTTCATTGGTCTCAAAATGGCGGCACGAGTAGGATTATCAACTCCAATTTTATCAAAATGGCTATACCAAAGACATAAACCTTCCTTTTCAACATCTTGGCTTTGCTTTTCCTTTTTGGGAGGAGCGTTGGGAGCACTCCTGATTGTTCTTATTGACAAGTTCATTTTTGTTCCCCATATCTCCCAGCTGGCGAAAGTAGAACCAAGTCCGTGGTGGAGCGGTCTGCTGACTATGTTATATGGTGGGATCGTTGAGGAGGTTTTAGCTCGGTTATTTGTCATGACATTGTTCGTATGGCTATTGGCACAGATAACCGGCAAAGAGCGGGGGAATATTCCGGCTGGTTTTTTTTGGCTGGGAATTTTTGCGGCGGCTCTCTTATTCGGATCCCTTCATTTACCAACAACCGAGCAAGCCTTTGGTGAGTTGACGCCCTTGATCGTGACGAGAGGATTGCTAATGAATGGATTATTAGGGATTTACTTTGGATATTTGTACTGGAAAAAAGGCTTGGAATACGCCATTATTGCACATATATCTGCTGACCTGTTTCTTCATGCCGTTTTTCCAAATGTCTTCTCTTCATAAATATTTTGCTTTTCGCACAAAAGATGGCAAAAAAACAATATTTTGTCGTCTTTTGTGCTTTGCTCGGTATAGGCGTAGTCCGTAGGGTGAAAGTCTGAATAGCGAAGATTGCATTAGCCGTTGATCGATGATTCAGACTAGGGTAAAGATTGCTCTGACGTTCTTCTAAATGGTCATATTTTTGATTATTATCAGGTTTTTTATCAGTTTGTTTATTTTTTTCATAATCACCGAAATTAGGATTGACTTTGGGGGCTTTTCGGCACCCAGTTATTGCAAAAGTACAGATTAATGAAACTGAAATAAATATAATTGAAAAGATACTCTTCTTCATAGAAGTCCCGCCTCTATATATTTATTTTCCATGCGTCAGGTCTAAAATTCCCGATCTGTATGAGTCGGACAGTTTTAACATGTTGACAGTGAAGAAGTGGAATGGACAGTCTATAGAAGAATTATATTTGTACGATTCCGATCATTGTATCAATACTGGCATGGGCGAGATAATGGAAGCCTTTCGGCTTCCCAGAACGGCTCATATAGCCTGCACTGGGGTCTGTCGAGCTTTTAATCACCGTTTTTTCGATTGGTTTGGAGGGTGAAGGCTTTCGACCGCGTACCTTGGCACCATTGCGCTTTTCCGCCCTCTTTTTGACGATATAGACGAATTTCCTCATCTAAACTTTCCAGGTAGGTAGCTGGCTGCTCATATACCTTTACGATTTTTCTGAAGCACATGCCTTGATATGGGTGGAGTCGGTCACTACTACCTCGCCATCTACAAGCCCAAGTTCTATACATTGAATAACTATTTGATCAAATATTTCTTGGAATACAGAGCTATCCTTGAATCGGCGACGCCGATTCTGACTAATAGTAGAATGATCAGGAATAGGATCTTCAATCGATAGCCCAAGAAACCACCGATACCCCAAATTCATCCTTACCTCTTCTTCGAGTCGACGCTCTGACTTAATCCCGTACAAATAACCCAGAAGGAGCATCTTGATAAGAAGTGCTGGGTCTACCGATTTCCTCCCTCTTTCAGAATAAAGGTGGCTAACCTTTTCATAGATGAAATTAAAAGTCAACTACATCATTGATCTGACGAAGAAGATGGTCTTTGGGAACAAAATCTTCCAGATTAAAATATACGAACTGACCTTGTCGGCTCTCCATTTTACCCATTGTCATAGATTACTCCTCCAAACAAATAATGACTGACTCTGCATTTTATTCGACAGAGTCAGCCATTAATCATGCTTTTACCTTTAATTTGTCAACAGCCCCATCTTTGCAGGGGGATTGCTATTTCACTGGCGGGAGGAAGAAGAGGTGAAGAAGTCACCGATTGCGCTGAAGAGGTCTCCAAACCATTCCAGGATACTATCAATGATTCCCTGAGTTTGCTCATCATTGAGGATTTTGTTGATATCCCCGCGAAGGCTTTCAAATTGTGCGCTCAGCTGGTCCCAGTCGATATTTAATTCAGAGAAGTTTTGTGAGAATTGAACCAATTGGTTAATTGTTTGTTCGTTCAAGTTAATGTTATACTCATTGGATACGTTAATGATAATATCTTTGTATTCCTCTTGGGTTTTTGGTTGCTCTTTGGCAACTTCTTCCTTAACCCGGTTCATAAATTGAGCCGCTTTGTTGGGATCGCCGATCTGCTCGGCAATTTCAGAGGTGCGCACGATTTCTTCGTTTGCGACTTGTTTTTTGTTTTCATCGATTTTTTGCCCGGTCGCTGTTTCAAATGCTTTAATAATACCAGTCAAACCGGCGGTACCGGAAACTTTAAACGGTGCGGTTACGTAAATGTCGGCATCTTTAATCCCGGCTGTAATCGCAGCATTGGCGTACATGCTGGGAGTGATGGTGGTAATGTTTTTGGTGTTAACAGAGATCCCTTTTCCACTGTCTGCCAGCACAATTTTTGCGGATGAGATCGCGCGTGTCCCAATCGTTGCTTTGCTGATATATTTGCCCAGATACTGATGCTCTTCCTCGTTTGTGACCTCAATGATCTTGACATCGCTGGGGACTTGCATTTCTTGGAGGATACTGTCACGTTGTGTTCCGGTTAAGTCTTTTCCCAAAGTTACTACTGTTTCGCCAACAACGGCATCGGCAGAAGCGATTGACGGCATCAGAATGGAGACAGCAGTAAAAGCAGCAAGGACAAAGATGCCAATTTTTTTCCAGCTTTTCATCGGCAATGAAACCCCCTTTTTAGTAAAGACGCGAAAGATTCCCGATAAGTTTCAAACGTATGTTTTGAAGATTTGATGACAAAGGAAAAGTTATGGTGGTCGATGGGGCATGAGCAGGCGTCTGAAGCTTATCAACGGGATATACCAAATTTTATTTTATCGTTTCTTTGTGCTCCTGTGAACAGTAAAAAAGTAGGGAATTAGTGAAATGGTTCCCTACTTTTATCCCCGTTTATCGTTATTTAAAAACCGGCTCTTGTAATTCAGCCAGTTTTTCCAGCGATGATTTCTCCACATCTTCATGAAGGCTGTTACCATGCGAATCCATGGTGACAATGGCGGCAAATCCTTTTACATGCAAGTGCCACATCGCTTCAGGAATACCAAATTCTATCAAGTCAACACCCTCTACTTTGGTGATGCAGTCTGCGTAGTATTGGGCGGCCCCGCCGATGGCGTTAAGATAGACAGCTCCGTGTTCCTTTAAGCCTTGCAGTGTTTTTTGACCCATGCCGCCTTTCCCGATCACGGCACGGATCCCAAATTTCTTGATAATGTCAGCTTGATAGGGCTCTTCACGGATGCTGGTGGTTGGGCCTGCCGCCTTTACTTCCCAGTTTCCGTTTTGATCCCGCAGCATGACAGGACCACAGTGGTAGATGACACCTCCCTCAAGGTTAACAGGTGCATCGTGATCCATCAGGTATTTGTGCAGGGCGTCACGGCCGGTGTGGATGTAACCGTTTAGGATAACAACGTCTCCCACTTTCAGCTCACGAATTTGCTCTTCAGTGATCGGTGTGGTCAACTCGATTTGCCGTGAGCCTTCGGGGTGCTTTGCTACGGAAATTTTTTCCTCTGTTTGTTGAACACCGGCAGGAGTTTCTTCTTTGTAGAGCCAGTCAACAATCTCTCCGGTCCGGGGATCAATGGAAACTCCTTGACGCCGAAAAGCCCAGCAATTATAGGCAACTGAGACAAAAAAGCTGGCCGGAATTCGGTTGATTGCTCCGATTTTGCAGCCCAGGAGAGTCGTGTTTCCCCCGAAGCCCATCGTGCCGATACTTAAGGTGTTCGCTTTTTCCATCACGTATTCTTCCAGTTTCGCCAGATCCGGATTAGGATTGGTATCAGTCACTTTGCGGAACAATTGCTTTTTCGCCAGTTCATAGCCGGTTGTACGGTCACCTCCGATTCCGACACCGATAAATCCTGCACTGCATCCCTGTCCCTGCGCTTGATAAACGCTGTGCATGATACATTTGCGAATCCCGTCCAGATCCCGTCCGGCGCGTCCAAGCCCTTCCAGTTCGCAGGGGAGGCTGTACTGAATGTTTTTGTTTTCACATCCGCCGCCTTTCAGAATGAGGCGCACTTCGATCTTTTCTTTCTCCCATTGTTCATAGTGGATAACCGGAGTTCCTTCACCCAGATTATCCCCGCTGTTTTCTCCGGTCAATGAATCTACGGAGTTTGGACGCAGTTTCCCCAGCCTGGTAGCTTCTGCCACTGCTTCTTTAATGGCGGCGGTCATCTCAATCTGGTTGACTCCGACAGGCACATATATTTTAAAAGTAAGCATTCCGGTATCCTGACAGATGGGGGAGACGTTTTCCTCTGCCATGTCAATATTGCGGGAAATTGTCGTCAATGCCAGGGCGGCACGAGTGCCCGCATCTTCTTTTTCCTTCGCGGTGCGGATCGCCTGGCGTACGTCAGGAGGTAAGTTGGTTGATGTTTCAGTGATCAGTTGTAATATGGAATCTTTAAATGCCTTCATATGAAACCCCTCTTTGTGTACGGATTATAAAACAATGATTCTTTTTACCATTATAATTACTTAAGCAAGGGCCGCGGCTGCTGAACAATATTTCATCCGTCATCGCTCAGGAACCTCGCCGCTTTGTGATAGAAAACTTTCTAATTTCCTTTTGATCGCCGGCCACTCCTCGTCAATGATGGAGTAATAGACGGCGTCCCTGATATATCCATTATACAATATTCGTTCGTTTCGCAGGGTCCCTTCTTTGACAGCCCCCAATCTCTCGATTGCTTTTTGCGCACGGAGATTGCGGGAGTCTGTTTTGATTTGTACGCGAAGGGCATGCAATTTCTCAAAGCTATGCCGCAGTAAAAGGTATTTGCACTCTGTGTTGACGGGGGAACGCCAAACCCTGGGAGTGTACCAGGTGGAGCCGATTTCCAGACTGCGGTTTTGCCGGGAGACGTTAAGAAATCTGGTGCTTCCAATCACTTCATCACTTTCTTGATCAATAACCACAAAGGGCAGTTCCAATCCCTTTTCCTTTTGAGCCAACGCATGAGTAATGATTTTTTCCATATCTTCCGGATTGTTCATCGGACTTGTCATATAGGTCCATATCTCAGGATGGTTCCCGGCCCTGAAGAGGGCTTCTGTGTGATACGGTTCCAACGGAATCAGACGAACCCGGTTCCCTTTTAGTTCAACGGGTGTAATTTGCATGTTCTCTCCACCTTTTTATCGTATTTTGTAAAATGGTAATCTACTTTGAAGATTGAAGCAATCACTCTGGGACCCAAATATGAGCTTAGCCCGGCGTTGCAACAGGGAAGTTAAGAAGTTGTAAAATATGAAAATAGTTATCCCGGATTTTGTGTATATCCAAATAAATACGCCTTACTTTTGGAAGTAAGGCGTCGGATAACTAGATGTTGGGAAAGACGTCCGCTTTTAAATGATTTCGTTTGGCATTAAGGATGAACCGCTCTTCGGACTCAACGATGCCACAGACTCCGCATTGCACCCGATATTTTTCACCGCGGTACGGATGCTGGAACGGGTCCGAAGGGTCAACACGTCCTATAATTTCGCCAGTTTTGGCATCTTTTTTAACTGATTGTACCACCTGCTCAATGATGTTAAAACGGCTTCGGTTGGTTCCGCAGGCGGGGCACAGATAAGGAAATGACATCAAAGACACCTCCATCTGTTATATTTCCCAAAGGTGCTCAATGTCATGTTCTGTTGAGAAAAGTAATTATGAAACACCGCGGATTAAAATACTCAAAACTGACTGAGAACGAGAGCAAATAACTTGTAACCAAATATTGTCCGGGCAGGAGAAAAAAGCACCGACAGACTGCGCCTGACATTGGACACATAAATAGAAGCAGGCAAATCGGTTAAGGATTTGCCTGTTCATCATCTTCAGCAAATTCTGGTTCTGTCAGCTGTTCATATTGATTTTTAATCTGTTGAAAGTGTTCACGGATTTGCGTTTTGGTCCACCCCTGCCGGGTAAAGAGCAACAGGTAGTCCAGGAGCAGCGGTGACCAATTGATGTTCATCGCAGCCTGTGTGAATGCATGGGCGGCAATTTCTCTTGTACGGCGAATTCCTCTTTTGTAGACGAAAGGTCCCCATTTTTTAATCCTTGTTTTGGGGAGCGAGCGGTCTGTGCGGCCGAATTTTTTTTCTTCCAGATGGTGAAACCATTCATGATACAGATGGAGGACAATAATATCCTTTTCATCAACAGACTCGTCAATCTCCTGAAAGAAGCTTTTGATTTGTACAAGTGAGGGCCGATATATTTCTATGGTCGATTTTTTTTCCAGATATTGAGCACGAATCCATTGGTCCGAAGGGTGTGTGTTTACAAAGTTTACACGCACGCCCTGTTTGAGAAGTATATTGATAAACTCTTTCAAACTGAAATCATTGGCATATCTTTGTGCAGCATCCTGTCCAAATTGGATCGCTTTTTCTATATAGAAAGGAATTTGTTCTTTAGGGATAAATGGAAAATAGTTATCCTGCTTCAGTTCCATAAATCCGAGCAAGACAGGGTTGAGTACCGGCCAGCTTCTTTCCAGAGAAACATATTTAAGGCGTTTGCTTTTCGTGTCAGAAGGCTTCTTACTCGTCGCTAAGACTTTCATAGGCTTTCCTCGTTTCGGCATTTTTTAATTCACTTGTATGACGATTTCAGCTTGGCCCATTCCAAATTTGATATAGAAACATACCACACAACCCGGGAAGAAAGTTTGAATCATGCCGTGAAACAAAAATCCGGGGAGCCACCCTTTTGGCGACCCACCCAGCGGAAAAAACGGAACAAGGGATAAAGCGAGGCAACTCTTCCTTGTACTGGCTTCCTTGCCGAATGCCTGACGCCCCTTGTGCAGTTTTTGGAGCGGCCGCTTTTACTTACTTGCAGGGCGCCGATCGGGAGCGAGACAGTATTCTGCCTTACCCTGGTACACACATTCACGGAAAAAGAAGGTACAGCTGGCGATTCAGTGATGCGTATGTACTTCTTTGTGATCCGGAGAGAGCAGTTGCAGAATCCAATTTTTAAAGTCAATCAGGCGTAAATGCTCCGGTCGGCTTTCCGTACCGGAAACGATCATGGGGACCAAAGAATCGGCCTGATGCAAGGAGCCGTGTGAAGCCCCTTTATGTGTGGGGGAACTTTCACCCACCATCTCGTAACCTGGTTCGCAGGTGACCACGATGACCCGTTTGGCTGTATCCATCACTCCGGATAAACGGGCTAAAACATCGGGGTACATTCCATATTGAATTCGCTTCTCATCCCTTACAGTAAGGTCGAGAATGGACAAATCGCCGTTTAGTTTCCAGGATTGTTCATAGGGATCAGCCTTGTCACCACCGGGACGGAATTCCAGTTTTCCTTTTCTTTTCCCGCTTACCACTTGGATTGATCCGTTTTCTTTCCAGGCAATAATGTCCAACCGGTGTTCACGGCGCAGCTGGTCAACCATTTCCCTGATTGAAAGCCGTTCATCCATAGGATAAATATAAGCCATTCGCTCATTGACACAGAGCACGATTTGGTCTTGAGGCAAGGGCTTTTTTCGTTTTAAAGGCATAATCGAATATTTGTTTAATACTTTTCTCAGGTCAATATAAGCTTGCTGCCGGTCTTTGACCAGATCTGCCTGACCGCTGTCACCCAGGATGATAAAGGTGACATGTTGAATCGCTTCTTCCCAGGAGGGGAAAGCATCCAATATAGCCTGCAGCTCTTTATCTGCCTTTCTAATCCCCGCAGTTGCGGAAGCTCCTTTTTTATGGACAACATCATCGTTTTTGGGAAAATAAGCAATCGTGAACAGAGGAAGCCGGTTCTGTTTAATTAAGGAGACAATCTCCATTCTGGCAAATGTGTCATTGATTCCATAGCGGAACCAGGGTTGATCATGCCCGCTGTTCGGATCAATTTTAGAAAAGGTGCCAAATGAAAAAAGATCTGGCCCAATCGTTTCCACTTGATCCGGAATCACACCGGCTGCCACTGGAAGCCAGGGAGATTTAAGGATATGTTTTTTCTTTCCACGGTAAATCATCGCATTGACGGAAGCGGTTGGTCTATCTACAGCTTCATGAATGGTTTGTACGTCTTTGCTTAAAAATTGTTGATTCAGGTTTTGCATGCCGTCTTTAACCACCGTCTTTAAACCGACAGCAAAGGCTTCGCGCAGACCGGTACCAAAGTTAACCAGCCGGTTTTGCTCGGGGTGAAAGTAAGATAATCCAAAGATCTTGTGCTGATTGGGCAAAGTTCCGGTTAACAGGGTACTGTCAATTGAGACAGACATTGTTGGGAATCCGGAAACCACTCGCGGATAGTAATATCCGTTTTGTGTAAGAAACTTCATCGCCGGGGTATGGCCGTCTTTAATGGCTTTCTGTAAAGGGGCATCCATCAAGGAATCGATCACAATCATCATTACCGGCCGGGGGGAGGCTGGTGAAATGGTTAACGGTTTAACCTCTGCTTTGTCGGGCTTAAAAGTTTGAGCTACAAAGATTCCGATTACAATGAGAGCAATAATGGCAAACATCATCTTGGGTTGCATCCGTTCCATCCTCTTTTCATGTGCTAATTCTATCATTGCACAGAGGTTTTTTATTTATACTAAAGAGGAGGTGCAGGAAGAAAAGGATTTCAACCCTTCTGTCGAGAAAACAGAGGGGAACGGGATTCTTCGACTACAGAAAGGAATGAATGCCTCATGCATCAACTGCCAAAAGTGCCAGCAACTGAAGTGGAAAACAGAATCAACAAATTTCAAAAAACACTGCAGCAGTTTGAATTGGACGGAGCACTTATCACACAAAACGTAGATATCTATTATTTGACCGGCAGCATGCAAAATGGAGTGCTGTTTGTTCCGGCATCCGGACAGCCCCGGTTTTATGTGAAAAAAAGTGTTTCCAGAGCAGAGGTGGAAGCTTCTGTTCCTGTCGAGGCGATGGGCAGAATAAAAGAACTGGGCAAAAAGATTCAGTCCCGATTTGGGCAGGTCAAAAAAATAGGCATTGAGATGGATGTACTCCCATATGGTTTGGCAATTCGTTACTTAAGCATGTTTCCGGACGGGGAGCCTGTGGATATCTCTTTCCCGCTTCGCCTGCAGCGGGCGGTAAAATCAGACTATGAACTGGAACAATTGCGGGTCGCTGCATCACGGGTGAATGAGATTGTTGCCTTGTTGCCGGAAATCATTCGCCCCGGGATGAGTGAGGCAGAATTGGCGGCAAAAATTGAATATAAACTTCATTTACATGGGAATCCGGGTATATATCGCATGCGCGGCTATAATCAGGAACTCTCATTGGGAGTTGTAGCATCAGGGTCCGCGGCAGCCACACCTACTTATTTTGACGGCCCCGCAGGAGGACTGGGCCTTACAACCGCCAGTCCGCAAGGGGCAAGCCATGAAACGATTGCTGCCGGGGAGCCGATTTTGGTAGATATTAGTATGGTAAATGAGGGATATATCGTTGATCAAACACGCATTGCCGTGATCGGGGAACTGGATCAAGAGCTGGAAAGTGCCTATGAGCTGACGAGAAAAATCCTAAAAGAAGCAGAGACAATGGGAAAACCGGGAGTCCCCTGGAAATTTTTGTATGCCAGAGCGCTTGAAATGGTGGAAGAGGCTGGCTTAACCGAACACTTTATGGGTTACGGCCAAGACCGGGCCAAGTTTCTGGGGCATGGTGTCGGGCTGGAATTTGATGAGCTGCCTGTCCTGGCCACAGCTTTTGACCAGCCGCTTGAGACAGGAATGGTCATCGCGATTGAGCCAAAATTCACCTTCCCGGGCCGTGGCGTTGTGGGAATTGAAAATACCTATCTGGTAACGGAAAATGGTTTGGAGCCCATTACCTTTGCCAGCGAAGAATTGATCCGGATTCCGGCGGGATAATAAAAAAACTTGTATATGGAGTCTTTTGGAATCTGCCGCCCTTCTTTACAGTTAACGGGTCTGGTGTCTTTTCCACGGGGAGTTGCCGCATCCTAGCGTAATAAAACCTTATGGAACCTAACACCTTCCCTCTGCATAGGATGTGAAAGCATAGTGGAGAAGGACTGAAAAATCCATCGAAAATGAAGCCTATTTTTCCTCTTATATTTCACCACGACGGAAGCCCGTTCATACTATAACTTGACTGGTCCCTGACCCTCGTGTTCTAAGTGCTCGAGCAAGGAAGGGTGGCACAATTTGAATAACCAAAAAGGCAAACCCTTGTTGACCAACCGGGAGAGGGAAGTGTTTGAATTACTGGTTCAAGACAAAACTACTAAAGAAATTGCCCAACAGTTATTTATCAGCGAAAAAACGGTCCGTAATCATATTTCCAATGTGATGCAGAAACTCAACGTCAAAGGAAGGTCGCAAGCCGTCGTTGAATTGGTGCGTTTGGGTGAGTTGAAAATATAGTGTATACGTGACCCTGCCGTGTAATGTGGAGCCGGCAGGGATTTTTGTTTTGTGGTGTTAAGTTAACTACATGTTTTCTTGAGGTCTTATGGGATAAGTACAGTTTACATCATTTTAGAATTGTTTTGAGGAGTTTGTTACGGATCTTGCCAAAAGAGTTGGAAGGGAAACCTCCAGCTCTTTTAGTTTGCCTCATGAGAGATTTTGTGGGGTTGGGAGCAGTGTTTCAAATTTGAATTGGCAAATGTCGATGGATTAGTTGAACACCCGGTTCAGTGGACATTTGCCGATCTGAAGGAAAAGCTGACAGAAGTAGAACAAATCTCTGATTTTCATTGTGTAGAAGGTTGGGGAGTGAAAAACGTGCGTTGGACAGGGGTTCGGCTCCGGGAATTGATCGAAACAGTGAAACCAAAACGGGAAACATCTCATGTCACCTTCTATTCCCTGGGCGGTGTATACACCGAAAGTCTAACCCTTTCCGAAGCATCTGAAGAACAAACGCTGTTGGCTTACGGTCTGTACGGCAAAGAATTACCATCGCAGCAAGGGTATCCGCTGCGAGTGATCATTCCCCGCATGTACGGTTATAAAGGAGCTAAGTGGCTGCATCGCATCGAATTTACTGACTATCAACATTTAGGATATTGGGAACAGTACGGCTATAATGTAGATGGAGTGACTCCTCCACGATGAAATGGATGACGCGTTTTAACCTGCAGGAACAAATCTTGCACTGGGTGGTAGTCTTTTTGTTTTTAATTCTGCTCACCACTGGATTATGTCTTTACGTGGATTGGATGAGGTCCCAGTTGGGGAGCATACGATATTTCGTCCGGACAATACACCATTATGCAGGATTATCGCTGATGATCATCCCTCTCCTATTTATCGCAGTTTGGCACAAATCATTAGCCGCTTTTTTGCGTGAGATGACTCATTGGAGACAAGTAGAACTTGATTGGTTAAAGGGAAAAACGAAACAGGCGCATAAATTTAACGGGGGTCAAAAGCTAAATTTCCTATTGGTGACCATCTGGATGATCGGTTTAGCAAGCACGGGATTTTTCATCTGGCAGCAGCAATTCATCTCAAATGAAACCAGGGAGTTTCTCTACTCCTGGCATCGATTGCTTTTTTATCTACTCACGATTCAAGTAAGCGGTCACGTATTTTTGGCAACCCTCTATAAACCAACGCGTCATGCGTTATTCGGTATCATTTGTGGTAAAGTGAAAAGAAGTTGGGCCAGTAAGCACCATTCCCTTTGGTTAAAGGAGGGGAGGAAAGAAGATGCAAATGCGGATTTTAATCGTGGAAGATGATACGAACATCCAGGATGTTTGCCGTCGTTATTTGGAGCAAGAAGGATATGAAGTGTATACGGCAACTGATGGCCTGGAGGGCTGGGAGCTCTATCGAAGGACGACCCCTTCTTTGTTGATACTCGATTTGATGATGCCCAAAAAAGACGGCTGGAGCCTGTGTGAGGAAATTCGCCAGGAATCCGATATTCCCATCATTATGTTAACAGCGCGCGGGGAAGAGCGAGATCGGTTGATGGGACTGACGATTGGCGCAGATGATTATCTTACCAAACCGTTTTCTCCCCGCGAATTGGTGTTGCGGGTTCGGGCCATCTTGCGTCGCAGAAATTGGATGAAACCACATACAGACAACAGGGAAAACCAGAAGCTGAAATTTGAAGGGCTTCTCATTGATCCACAGGCGAGGCGCGTTTTTGTAAATGGAAATAGAATTGATTTGACCCTTAAAGAATTTGAACTGCTCTATTTAATGGCCAAGAGGCCCGGACAAGTCTTTTCACGGATGCAACTGCTGGACCTTGTCTGGGGTTCCCAATATGAAAGCGATGCCAACACGGTGACTGTGCAAATCAGCCGGCTGCGAGAGAAAATTGAAGTAAATCCTTCTGAACCTTACTGGATTCATACGGTGTGGGGGATCGGGTACCGGTTTGAACCGGGAGGGGGAGGAGTTTCTCTGTGAGATTGCGTACACAACTGTTAATCATCAACCTTATCAGTCTTTCTGTATTACTTATTGCCCTGGTTTACAGCTATCGACAAATGTTGCTGACGTTAGAGCAAACAAAATGGCTCACACTTTTTACGATGGCAGCAGGTGCTGTTTCTGCAGTCTCCTATTGGCTAATGACGAAGCCCATCATCCGATCGCTTATCCGTTTGATTCGGGTGACAGAACAGATGGCAGAACGGCAATTTCTAACGAGTGAAATCGAAGAAACGGGCCCGCTGGAACTTCGGCAGTTGGCCCGCTCGTTTCTCAACATGAGCAAACGGCTGCAATCCAGTTTTGAACAATTAAAGCAAAGCGAAAGGGCACACAGAGAATTGGTAGCCAATGTATCCCATGATTTGCGCACGCCTCTCTCTTCCATCCAATCCTTTGTCGAAGCGTTGCAAGATCAAGTCCTTAAAGATCCTGACACCCTTCATCAGTATCTGTCCACGATCCGATCAGAAACAAAAAGATTGAACGTGATGATTGACGATTTGTTTGAATTATCATTGCTCGAAGCTGGTCAACAAACGTTTACCCCTATTCCTTCTTATCTCGATCAATTACTGATCGAAGTCTTGGATAGTCATGCTTTACTTCTTCGCGAAAAAAAACTGCAGTTGGACGTCAATGTCGACAGCAATTTACCCCGTTTGCCGATCATGCCGCATAAAATTGCCCGTGTCATCAGCAACCTGTTACAAAACGCGATTCGCTATTCTCCCATCGGTGGAACTATTCAGTTGGAAGCCCGGTTGATTCAGGAAAAAAAAGAAGTAGAAATCCGTCTTCGCGACCAGGGTGACGGAATTCCGGAAAAAGAACGGTCTAGGGTTTTTGAACGGTTTTATCGAACCGACCAATCGCGTAACCGAGAATCGGGCGGTGCCGGTCTGGGTTTGGCCATCGCCCGTTCACTCGTTGAGTTACACCATGGGACGATTGGTGTTCGTCCACCGCTTGACGGAAGGCGTGGCAGCGAGTTTTGGTTTCGCCTCCCTCTTCAGCAGCCTTACAAAGATGATAGTAAACTGTAAGAGTTATGTAAGGGTTTCGTTCGAGAAATGTTAGCCTCTTTCGCTAAGATGAATCCTGAACATAGACGAATGGAGGGAGAAAACAAAATTGAAAATGAAAAAATGGAAACTGATAATGTTGTCTGCATTTGTGGGGACGAGTTTGCTGGCCGCAGGATGTTCAGACACCAATGGTCAACCGGCTGAGCAAAAAATGGATGACAGCAAGATGATGGATGAAAACATGGACGATAAAAAAATGGATAACAGCAAGATGATGGATGAAAACATGGACGATAAAAAAATGGATGACAGCAAGATGATGGACGAAAACATGGACGATAAAAAATAGACGCCAGCAAATGATGAATAACAAAAATGGACCGTGAACACGAAAACTGTTTTATGCTAAGGCTACCATAAGCTTTGACTCCTAAAGATGAGTGGTGCCAGACAATACATCCCATTCTTGTATCATGGTTTGCGAATGTAACAGATCACCAATGTGATGCAGAGAAGATCAACGTTCAAGAAGGTCACAAGCCGCCGTTGAATTGTGCGTTTGGGTGAGTTGAAAATATATTGTACGTGACCCTGCTAGTTTTGTGGTGTCAAGTTTAGCCAAATGTTTGCTTGAAGTCTTAACCCCCTGGACTTACTGAAACAGTTTTTCCGTCCAGGGGAAATATTTCTGCCACCACGGCATGTGGGAAACCAGACGGAATGTTCGCTTGGCCGTTAACCGGTTATCGCGGAATAAGCGGATGATGTAAGTTCCGTCTTTCCATTGTTCCACAGGAAGGGGAATAAATAAACCGGTTCCGTTAAATTCAATCTTGTCTTCAAATACAGGTTCTCCGGATCTTGGGGCAATTTCCATACGGTAGACAGGGTTTTTCCCTTTTTGACTCGAGCCGACCGAAAAATGGACGCTGACCTCAAAATCTTTCTTGAGAAACTCCATCCGTTCATTATCGTAGTATTCATCTCCTTGCAACATCATGGTTTGACCGTGATAACCCAGGGATATGCGGTCACCTTGAGCATTATAAGATGAAAACTGAAAGAATAGACATTCCCAAAAAAAGCGCGATAAAGTGGTAAAATCGTTTCAAAAATACCTCCTTTCTCTATGGTAACGTACAAAGCCTCTAAAAAATTGAACGCCATCCTTTCTCATAGTAACAGAGAAAAGATGGCGTTTGGTTATGAATCTTTCGATATAACATGTATTTTCGCTTTATGTGCAGCAGAACCGCTGTCACCTTACCCATCTGGAATCCTTTGCGCTTGTCTCTGGAAGAAAAGCGGGCTGATTTACATTTTTAGGGCATGTCATTATGGATTGGTTCGCCGGAAATTGATCAGATCAGCTGTTATAAGCAGGGTTCTGCCTGTTTGGCAATTTCGGCCACAATCTCATAGGAATGAAGACGCGCCTGGTGATCAAAAATCTGGGCATTTATCATGATCTCGTCTGCTTGAGTATCCGTTAAAAATTTCTGCAGTTTTTCTTTAACAGTCTCAGGGGCACCGATGATGGAGGAGCTAAGCTGCTGCTTCACGGCTGCCTTCTCGTATTCGCTCCAGAGGTCATCCATATTTTCCACTGGTGGCTGCAGCGGCTCTCGCTTATTCCGAACTAAGTTCAGGAATTGTTGTTGCATTGAGGTTGCCAGCCACTGCGCCTCTTCATCCGTATCGGCGGCAATAATATTTACCCCGACCATGGCGTATGGCTCATCAAGCACCTCTGACGGACTGAAGTGACTGCGGTATAAATCCAGAGCCGTCTGTGTGTAATGAGGGGAGAAATGGCTGGCAAAGGCAAAGGGAAGACCGAGCTGTGCGGCCAGTTGAGCACTAAAACCACTTGAACCTAACAGCCAGATCGGAATATTCAGCCCTTCACCCGGAATTGCCCTTACGTGCATTCTTCCAGAAGCTAAAGAAGGGTTAAAGTAGGCACGCAGTTCAGCTAATTGCTCAGGGAAATCCTCTCCATCGCTTCTGCGGTCCCGCCTGAGAGCACGCGCGGTAAGATGATCTGTCCCCGGTGCGCGGCCAAGGCCAAGATCAATACGTCCGGGAAACAGGGATTCAAGTGTTCCGAACTGTTCAGCAATGA
Source organism: Paenactinomyces guangxiensis (assembly GCF_016055185.1). Classification (GTDB taxonomy): domain Bacteria; phylum Bacillota; class Bacilli; order Thermoactinomycetales; family Thermoactinomycetaceae; genus Paenactinomyces; species Paenactinomyces guangxiensis. Next base: position 4,047 of record NZ_JAECVR010000008.1, on the reverse strand, counting down.
CCAGGGGAGCATGATTGGGCAGCATGATTCCACCGGAGCCTACTCGGATTGTTGAAGTACCGGCTGCCACATAGCCAATGACGACGGATGTTGCCGAGCTGGCAATACCGGGCATGTTATGGTGTTCCGCCAGCCAGTATCTGTGATAACCCCACTTTTCGGCATGGCGAGCAAGATCAAGGGTATTTCGTAAAGAATCGGAGGGAGTACCGCCAACGACAATAGGGGAAAGATCAAGTACTGAAACAGGAATATCACTAAGTTGGTTTGTGTTTTTATCTATAGACATTTTTTCATCTTCTTTCTTTATAATGGCGAGTGCTTATATTTTATCAATTGTTTTGTTTTGTTTCAAAATAGAACAAGTTAATTGCTAAAACCTGTGCATGGTTTGAATAATGTAAACTAATAATAGTATTATGTAATCCAAACTGTGCATAAACAAATTCCGGTATTGTTCCGGGTTGGAAATGATTTGCAGAATTTGGTTTCTATCGCTTGCGGCGCAAACGGAGTATCAAGTTATAAGAAAGGATGAAGCAAGATGGGAAACCGGCTGCCTCCTGGACAATTTGAAACAGAAAAATGGCCCATCCTGCACCAGGGAGATGTTTACGAATTTAACGAAGCTACATGGGATTTTAGATTATTTGGTGAAGTGAAAGAAGAAATATCCCTATCATATGAGGAAATAATGAAGCTGCCAAAAACGGTGTCGACAGTTGATATGCATTGTGTGACTACATGGTCAAAATTTGCTACTACGTTTGAGGGAATTGCATTCCGTGATTTAATGAAAATAGTTGCAATAAATGAGAATGTAAAATATGTTAAAATATACGGCTACTATAACGGTGACAGATTCGGATATTCGGCTAATTTGCCTCTTGACGCACTGTTAGGAGATGATGCCTTGTTTGTTTACCGATGGAAGGATCAAAATCATGAGTGGCAGGATATTACCCCCAAACATGGCTATCCCTTACGATTTATTCCGCCCGCCACGTTCTATTTATGGAAAGGTACAAAGTGGGCTTCGGGAATTCGATTTATGAAAGAAGATGAAGCAGGTTTTTGGGAAGAATTGGGCTATTCAATGACGGCTAACCCTTTTAAAGAAGAACGCTACCGCTGAATCGGGATACATAGAAACAGGCAGCTCCCTCTGAGGAAGTTGAGAGGGAGCTGCCTGTTTGGTCTTATTTCCCGATGAATTCTTGTACCCAGTAGTTTCCGTCTTTTACATAGCCCACACCGATATAATTGAAATCTTTGCTCAAGATATTTTCACGGTGCCCTTTACTGTTCATCCAGTCATTTACCACTTCTTGCGGGCTGGGTTGTCCCATTGCAATATTTTCACCTGCGGCGTTGTACCGGATTTCGTACTGATTCATCATGTCAAACGGGGAGCCGTAGGTTGGGCTGTTGTGGTCGAAATAGTTTTTATCATGCATATCCTGTGCTTTGTCACGCGCCATTTTACTCAATTTCAGATCCACTTTAAGCGCAGGCAATCCGTATTTGGCCCGCTCTTTATTGGTGAGATCCACTACTTGTTGTTCGTATTCACTGAGTGTGTAACTGGTTTGTTGTTGCCCGGGAGCTGTTGGGCGGGATGGTGTTTGGTTTACTGTTTGCTTTGGAGCCGGTTGTTTTTCGGGATAAGGTTGTTTTTTTGTTGTTGCCGGTTGCGGTTGAACCGGTTGTTGCTGGATTTTGGTCAGTTCTGGGAAATCCAAACGGATTCCGTATTTTTCAAGAAGTATGTTAAGATTCAAATCCTTCAGAACTTCCTGGATGTGGGTGCGATAGGAAGAGGAGACCGGTTGATTTGCCGTCCCGGGATCCTGCTTTCCTTCAGCAAATGCACTAAGCGGACTTGTGACGACCAATGCTCCCGCAATGGCCAATGAAGTCAAAAAGCGACGATTTTTCACAGAATCACCCTCCTAGTAGTTTAGTTCAACCATTCTGGTGAACTTTACTCTATTAGAGGGTAACATAAGTTGAGAGTTTATTAAGTAGAAATAATTGGAAGTGAATGAAACAGAATGGAAATTGCATACAATAACAGCCTTGATCAATGTCTTTACAAAGAGTTTTGAGCCTTAAATTTCTCCAGGCAGCCTTTGCATATGCATGATTGTTTCAATGCATGGGCCGGTACCAGTTCAAATATTTCCCAGGGAAAGATCTCTTTGCTGCACCAGCAGGTTCCTTGCGGTTTATCAGCAAGATTGCCACAGTTGTTATCTTTGCCACAGATGGGACAGTTTGCGGGATTAGTTGTTCCCTCGGTCACGTTTTACCCTCGCTTCTTATTGTCTTTTCTCACATTATAGCATTGGAAAGAAGTTCAACAGGCTGCCATATACGGGAATATTTTAAAATAGACTGCTTTTGTTTTAACGGCATTTTGTATTTAGGTAGCTTCATTTATTGAAGGAGGAAAATGAATCTTTATTGATGAAAAATAAAAAATGTACTGTTGTTTGATCAACAGATCAATAGGATGAAGATGATATAACCTTCGCCAAAATCGGAAAGCGGGGTTGAGTATCATCTTTGCCACGCTTTTCTGCTGAATTCAAGTCGGAGGAGAATGATTATGAGCAGATATTCTATTGATGAATTTATGAAACAAACCGCTCAAAAAGACAAGGGAGAAGGGTTTTTTGAATTAGAAAATCCAAGGACATTGGAAGTAAACCTGAATGGACAGGTATGGGCTAAGATGGGATCTATGATTGCCTATAACGGAAACATCAAATTTAAACGGGATAAAACGGTCATTATCCGGTGAGGGGACTGACCTCATGAAAGCTGAGGGTACCGGAAAATGGTATCTGGCAGACAATGGGAAGAAAATATCTATTCTGCAACTGCAAGCAGACAAAATCGAACGGTTGATTTTCAGGATTCATTACCGTCGTTTATTTATAAAAGATTAGACGAATGTTTAGGTGAGTGGCATATAGTTTGTACGTTTCCCCTTCCATCGAATTTGAAGGCAGGGATTTTTATTAATACCCAATGCACGCATTCTGTGCAATAATTTTGTGTCTCGTTAATCGGTAAACATTTTCCAATAATTTTTCTGGCATACTCTGAACATAAAATTGTTAAATAATACAATGGTAAGATTTGAAACTGGTAGCGGCTCGGAGATGAATACTCAACGGGAAGGTAATGTAATTCTAACTTCGGTGAAATGTTTCCTGTTATAGTCCGTAGCGAAGGAGGAGGACACGTGAAACTTTCCAGCTCACAGCTGTTCTGGATAATGTTTAGCATTCAGGCCTATAATGCGCTTAACCCCGCTCTCCGAAACAGGATGCATGGATTGCTGTGATGCTGGGTGCAGTGCTGACCCTTGCTGTAGGCCGAAGTGGTGGGGCCGATTTTCCTTCTCGATCGTTGTTACTGTTGATGGTAGGCCGTATACGAAAACGGAATGTTGAAGCCCCTAGATAGCATCCTGCCCGTTAAAATTTGGGTTTAGGATAGCAGGTTCTTTTTAGGGGTGTTTCCTTCTAACCGTGCATACAAGTTTCCCGTACACGGGATATTAAATATAGTATGGATTTCCGATTCGGGAAAATCTAAGCTCCAATGCAAAAGGGCACGGTGGTGTCCCCGCCAATTGTGAGGGAGAGAATTCAAGCGTAGTCGGCACTCCCTGCGAATTGATTGGTTTGGTACACGCCGGGATATTGAAGGTGTGTGTCATAGTTACTCACTTAATTGAAACGGGAATGATTCATGTCAATGACCAGCCCGTCAACATGAACTGTTGTGCTAAAGAGAGAAAGACTCGGACTTGGTTGTTTTGGGTGAAGCGGGCATTGAATAAGTTCATAACGGTAAAATGGGTTTCCGTGCAGGAAAAGATCATGCTTATCATTTTTTTAACGATTAGGTTTTTACATTCACAACAAGTACAAACAGTCCTGCGGTAATATGTCAAGCCATTGAAACAGGGAAATTGGAAATTATAAAGCCCCTGTTATCTAAAAAAGGCAAAACTTAAGAAACCCAGTCTAG
>NZ_JAECVR010000007.1 GCF_016055185.1 Paenactinomyces guangxiensis | reverse complement strand
GTGGGGCAGATAATTGGGGTGAAGTCGTAACAAGGTATCCCTACCGGAAGGTGGGGATGGATCACCTCCTTTCTACGGAGTATCCTGCGGATACATCATTAACCAAACTTTCTCAGGTCGTGCCGTTACTCACTCTTTAGTTTTCAGGGAATACCAGTGAAACCTCTTTATTCAGAACGAATGAAGAGGTTTTTTATTTCACCACTCCTCCCATGCTTAAAGGCTGGGGATTCTTAGGTATTGAAAAAGATATTGAAGATCACCGATTATTTGACATTGAACATTATAGTGTTATAATTTCAATTAATAAAATAATTTTGTACCATCATATTAAAGTCATTGGAAAAAGAAACATATCCTGAAACTAAAGAAAGGAGGTACCTATGCGAAAAACCGGAAATCTAAAATTTATTCAGGAGCTAAACAGATCTATCATTTTTGATACCATTCGGGAATTAGGTCCGATTTCAAGGATTGAGATTGCAAAAAAAACCGGGGTAAGTCCAACTACGGTAACATCTGCTGTCAGCGAACTGATTGCTGAAGGATTAGTCATAGAGGTCGGCATGGGACAGTCGAGTGGTGGCAGAAAGCCTATTTTATTAAAATTTGATCCCAATGGCCGTTTTTTGATCGGTGTATGTATTACGCATACTTATATCAGTATGGCGGAAATGAATTTGGAAGCAGAGGTACGCAGAAAAAGGCTGATCTCTTTTTCCGGAAAAACGGGCCGAGATCTAATAGAGTATATTTTAGATTCAATTCAACTTTTTATGGACGGGTGTCATGATCTTCGGAACTGTCTGGGAATATCGCTCATTGTTCCGGGGATTGTAGATTCAGATCAGGGGAGGATTGTCTACAATTCCAAACTGAAACTTCAAAATATTCCATTTAAAAAAATGGTCGAGCAGCGTTTTGATTTAAAAGCATATTTGGACAATGACACAAATTCCATTGCCATGGCAGAGAAATTGTTTGGATCTTTCAAACAGTATAAAAACCTTATCTACATTATGATTGGAGATGGGATCGGAGCGGGGATTATCATAAATGATTCGATATACAGAGGGCATCGCGGAGGTGCGGGAGAGTTTGGACATACAATCACAGACCGCGGCGGTGCGCGTTGTGAATGTGGGAATAGTGGCTGTTTGGAGAATTATGCGAGCTGGCATGCGATTTATTCCCGGATCCTGACAGCGATCGGCAGGGGGAATAGTACGTTGATGTTAGAGTTAGCCAAAGGAGATCTGCTGCAAATTACGCCTAAAATCTTCAACTATGCACTTAAGCAGGGAGACACCCTCGCTTTAGACATTATAGAGGAGATTGCTATTCATTTGTCCATTGGAATATGTAATATCATCAATTTGATGGATCCCGAGGTTGTGATCCTGGGAGGGGAGCTTGTTGAGCAAAATCCATTACTGTTAGAGATGATTAATCAACAGATTTCTCAAAAAGCAATGAATGCGAAAAAAAGCAAGGCGATGGTTTACCCGGCTTCTTTAGGGGAAGACTTCGGATTGGTCGGGGCCGCATCTGTTTTATTACAAGCTCATTTCAATTCAAGGTTGTCTACTTGAACTTTTTTTGCAAACTTTTTCGATTGAATGGAATAACTCGCTGAGACCCGGGCTGTAAGAGACAAACTTTAAAGGCGGGGATCATCTTGAAGAAAAAGCTTCTTGTTATTTCGTTTGTATTCATAATGCTTTTGACCGCTTGTTCCGATCATCGTCCATCGACAGACAAGAATAATAACGGCATTATTACGATTACTTATTATCAACCGGGTTTGGAGGATCCGCTGGCAAAAAAAGAGATGAATGAAACCATTGGACGCTTTGAACAAAAGCATCCCAATATCAGAGTAAAAGTCCAATCTTCCGGATGGGATGAAGCTTATCAGAAACTGGTCACCAGTTTCATGGCTGATGCACCACCAGATGTTTTCTACGGGGGAACACGATGGGTCACATCATTTGTCACCATGAAGGCAGTTTTGCCTTTAGATAAATACGCCAAGGAGCGCCTTTCCCTATATCCACAACCTTTACAGAAAGCGGTTCAGGTGGATGGAAAATCGTACGCAATCCCGCGAGCGTTTTCGGCAAGAACTTTAATTTACCGGTCTGATCTCATTTCCCGCCCACCGCAAACCTGGGAAGAACTTCTGCAAACAGCAAAGAAAGTACAGGCTGAAAATAAGAATATCTATGGCCTGGGAATTTCAGGCGCAAAACATGTATCGACAACGACTCAGTTTCTCAACTATTTATTTCAAAATGGGGGTGAGGTATTTGACGAGAAAGGAAATGTGAAACTTAACTCTCCGGAGGCAGTTGAAGCGCTTACCTTTTATGCTGATTTGTACCGGAAGCATAAGGTGGTTCCCAATCCGCTTGAATACAATCGTGAACAGCTTCCTATTTTGTTTAAACAGAAAAAAATTGCGATGTATGTGTGTGGACCCTGGGCCAAAAATTTAATGGCCGCAGAAGAGAACCATCCAAACACCCCATATAAAGCAGCGCCACTTCCCAAAGGCAAGATGATGGCGAATACGCTGGTTTCTGATTCCCTCATGATTTCATCTAAAACGAAGCACCCGGAAGCTGCATGGAAATTTATTGAGTTCATCACTTCACCGGAAGAACAGAAAAAACATGATATGACTCTAAACGTTCTTCCGCTTCAAACAGAAGAGGCTAAAGATCCGTTTTTCAATAATGATCCTTATATGAAAGAGTTTATCAATATGATCAAGGTTGGGAAACCGGAGCCAACCCCTGTTTCCTGGGAATCATTTGAGGACATTTTAACCACCGCCATTCAAAAAACATTTAATGGGGAAGATGCACAAACTGCTCTAAACGAGGCCGTCCAAAAAATTAAAGAGGAAAAGTTGGAGCCCAAAAGGTAGATCGGTGAGAGCATTCGTGATGGATACCAAAAAACACCGAAAGGTGTGAAACAGATGACAAAAATGAATAAAAAATTTCCTCTTTCATTAGAAAAGTCACCGTTTTTTTATTTATTACCTGTAGCTCTTTTTATGGCGATCATGGTTGCTTATCCCGTCATTCGGCTCTTTTATCTTTCACTTACACAAAATATACTTACCCGCCCTGATCTGGGAGTCTCGTTTATAGGGCTGGACAATTATTTGACCCTGTTTAGCTCCGTTGATTTTTGGAAAACGCTTACAAGAACTGTCTTGTGGACCGGTTATTCAGTAGCGGGAAAGGCTGTCATCGGTTTTATCATTGCCTTGTTGCTTTCTAAAGTGACTAGGTTTAAACGTCTGTATTTTTTGTTGTTGCTCATACCGTGGGTAACACCGATGGTCGTTGGTTCAATCTCCTGGCGCTGGGTGTACGACGGGCAATTTGGGATGCTGAACTGGGTGCTGACCCGGGTCCATATTTTGTCTGAAAACTATGTATGGCTGGGCAATGAAATATCTGCGTTCCTGGCAACAGGGATTACCGATATGTGGCTGGGTATTCCTCTGATGACAATGTTGATGCTGGCCGGTTTACAATCGGTTCCGGTTGAATTGCTGGAATCGGCAAGTCTGGACGGCGCGACCTTTTTCCAACGCCTGCGTCTCGTTATTTTACCGTTGATGAAACCGGTTATCCTCGTAGCTACCACTTTATCAGCTATATGGACATTTAATTCATTTGGGGTGATTTGGCCTTTAACCAAAGGCGGACCTGTAGACGCCACGCAAACGCTGGTTGTCAAAGCATATAAAGAATCCTTTGGTGCCTTTGATTTAGGCATGGGGGCAACGATTGCTGTTGTCATCTTTCTAATCTTGTTATCGTTTACCACTGTCTACTACAAAGCGGTGATGAGGCAAGAAGAAATATAATCTTGGAGAAAGGTTGCAGGAGAGATGAGAAAAACATGGAAACAACTCCTCGTACACCTCATGCTGATCCTGATCTTTACCGGATTGCTTTTTCCAGTGGGCGTGATGCTTTCCACCTCTTTAAAAACATTTGACGGTGTGTTTGCATGGCCGCCACAGTGGATTCCAGATCCTCCTGAGTGGTCTAATTATGTTGATGTATGGCTTGGAGAATACCATTTGGAACAGCCGTTTTTTAATAGTCTGCTTATTTCTGCAAGTACAGCTGTGATCACTGTTATTCTTGCTTTTCCGGCAGCGTATGCTCTGTCGAGGTTTTCATTTTTTGGAAGAAAGTCCGTTTTGTTCATCATGCTGGTCACACAGATGTTTTCACCGGTGATCCTGATTGTGGGGCTGTTTCAAATTGCACAATCTCTCCATCTCCTTAATTCATTTTTGGGATTGATCATCACGAACTGCGCGTTTACAGCTCCGATGGCTGTCTGGCTTCTGCAGGGATACTTAACAAACATTCCTCAAAGCTTAGAGCAGGCGGCTCGTGTGGACGGTTGTTCCAGGGTTGCAGGGATTCTGAGGATCATTCTTCCTCTATCTGCGCCCGGTGTGGCGATGACAGCAATCTATGCTTTTATCTTCGCCTGGAATGACCTGTTGATTCCTTTAATTTTTATTACGAAACCTGAATTGCGTCCCGTCAGTTTAGCTTTAACAGATTTTGTAGGGCAGAATATTGTTTACTGGCACCAGATGATGGCAGCCAGTGTTTTGACTACTTTACCGGTGGCCATTATGTTTAGCTTTGTACAGAAATTTTTTGTCCAGGGGTTTATGGCCGGCGCTGTTAAAGAGTAAGGATTAAAAAAAGGGGAGAATGACATGTTTCATGTGTTAATCATCGGTTCGGGTACGATGGGAAAAATACATGCCAGGGCTTATCAGGAAATGCAGGATGTTCAAGTGGCCGGAATCGTTGATATAAATAACGGTCGGGCAGAGAGCCTGGCAAAACAGTTAAACTGTAGAGCTTTTACCACTTTTGAAGATGCGATGGAACAAACGGATCACGTTGATATCGTTGATATTTGTCTCCCGACTTTTTTGCACCGGACTTATGTAGAAAAAGCAGCGGATGCCGGTATCCATATTATTTGTGAAAAGCCGCTGGCGAGAAATCTGGAAGATGCACGAAGTATGATTAATTATTGTCAAAGCAAAGGGGTTAAGCTTTTTGTGGGCCATGTGCTTCGCTTTTTTCCGGAATATAAAAAAATAAAAAAATTAATTGAAGATGGCACAATTGGTGATGTTGGCGTTGTCAGAACGAGCCGGGGCGGCATTTTTCCTGCGGGTGTTAATGACTGGTACGCAGATTTCAAGAGCAGCGGCGGGTTAGTGTTGGATATGATCATTCATGATTTTGACTTTTTGCGCTGGTGTTTTGGTGAAGTGGAGCGCGTTTTTGCCAAAAGCCTGCACGGGAGAAAGGTGGAACGGCTTGACTATGCACTGGTTACTTTGCGCTTTAAAAATGGGATTATCGCCCATGTTGAGGGAACCTGGGCTCATGAAGGGTTCTCATCCGCGATCGAAGTGGCAGGAAAATCAGGAATTATTGCTTTTGACAGCGCAAAAGAGAAACCGCTGCTGCTGCGGTTGCGTGGTCAGCAAGCGGGTAATCGCGGGGTAGAAGTGCCGGAAAGCCCTCTGCGGCAAACACCCTATGATCTGGAGTTAGCACATTTTCTATCTTGTTTACAGACAAACAGCGAACCGATTGTTTCAGCGGAAGATGCTTTTAAGGCGATGGAGATTGCTTTAGCCGCGATTGAATCAATTGAAACCGGAAAACCGGTCACCATTGGATAGGAGGAAATAAAAATGAAGATAGGGATTATCAGCTTTGCCCATATGCACGCTTACAGCTATGCAAGGGCTGTGCGGGAGATCGAAGGTGTCCAATTAAGCGCTATTGCAGATGATAATCGGGATCGCGGTGAGGCCATTGCCAGTGAATTAAATGTTGCGTTTTATTCAGATTATAAGCAACTGCTCGCGTCGGATGTGGATGCTGTCATTGTTACATCAGAGAATGCAAAGCATGTTCAACATGCAGTTGACGCAGCCAGAGCCGGAAAACATATTCTCTGTGAAAAGCCCCTGGCGACAACGATTGAAGATGGTAGGAAAATGATTGATGAGTGCCGGAAAAACGGGGTGGTTTTGCAAACAGCTTTCCCTGTCCGCTTCCATCCGTCAATCGAGAGAACCAAAAAAATTGTTGAAGAAGGGAGATTAGGAAAGATTTTATCCATTAAAGCGACCAATCGGGGCAGAAACCCGGGGGGTTGGTTTGTTGATCCCGCTTTGTCGGGCGGAGGGGCAGTCATGGATCATACTGTCCATGTAGTGGATATCATGCGGTGGGTGATGAAATCAGAAGTAAAAGAAGTTTATGCTGAGACAGGCAGCTTGCTTACAGAATCGCCGATTGATGACTGTGGAATCCTCACGCTTGAGTTTGAAAATGGTGTCTTTGCGACTCTGGATTGCAGTTGGTCCCGTCCGGCAAACTTCCCGACCTGGGGAGATGTAACCTTGGAAATTGTGGGAACCAATGCGAACTTGAGTATAGATGCTTTCACTCAGAAATTAGATGTATATGCAAATAAAGGTTTTGTCTGGGAATACTGGGGCGACGATATGGATGTTGAATTAATCAAAAGCTTTGTCGAAGCGATCCGAAACGGCACAGAACCATTTATTACGGGTGAAGACGGATGCAGGGCCGTTGAGGTTGCGCTAGCCGCATATGAGTCTTCAAGAAAAAAGGAACCGGTGTTCCTGAAAAAAGAATAATCAGGGATTATCCAACAGGCACCTGTCTTAGAGTCAGCATCAAGTTCAGTAAGGGCAAAGAAAAAACGTTGAAACCTCTAAACTTTAATGCAATTGAAACCATTGCTTAATAAAAGTCGCTGTGTTACAATAACGACAATTGAATACTGAGGATTTCTCTTATCCAGAGAGGTGTAGGGACAGGCCCGATGATACCTCGGCAACCATCCATGAAATCATGATGGAAATGGTGCCAATTCCTGCAGAACACACTGTTTGTTCTGACAGATGAGAGAAGGCGATTACATCGAACATGGATCCCTTTTTGCATCTGCAGAAGGGGATTTTTTGTTGACCTTCTGTGGAAGGCTGTGCAAAGGGAAATTTGGAGATCCGGTATTCAAAATAAATGAATGATCACATGAAAATCTATTTTTATAATGTTGTAAATTGTAGCCGTGGGTCTGCGTGCAAGATCCGGTTACAAAAGGCGGTGATGGTCAGATGGGCATTGAAAACGAGTTTATTGTAGCTTCGTATCTGATTACCGGGAAGTACGATTTTAACAAAAAAGCAAAAGGGATTGCCGTGGGTTTGACGGTTGGAACGTGGACTGAATTACCGGAAGCCAAAAAGGAGCGGATGGCACAACACTTGGGAAAAGTGATCGACATAACGGAATTGTCCCCCGATCTAGATGGCCGGCCGCGGGCGATTTGCAAAATCGGTTATCCGGTCAGAAATCTTACCCCGGATATCCCTGCGCTTTTAACGACAGTTTTTGGCAAATGCTCGATGGATGGGGCTATCAAGTGCCTGGATATTGAAGCTCCTGAAGCGTTTTTATCCCAATTGCCCGGTCCGAAGCTGGGGATTGATAAAATAAGAGAGCGTTTGGGTATCAAAGATCGCCCCCTGTTGATGAGCATTTTTAAACAATGTATCGGCATGACGCTTAAGGAATTGGAGGAAGCTTACCAGAATCAAATTGCCGGCGGGGTTGATCTGGTAAAAGATGATGAAATTTTTTTCCGTGATGATGCTGCTCCGGTGATGCAACGTGTTCGGCGCTTTAAAAGTCTCAGTCGCCAAAAAGAAGAAAGAACGGGGCAAGTTACCTGGTATGCAGTCAATTTAACCGGCCCTGTAACTGAGATGGCGGATCAGGCGAAACGATTGGTGGAACAGGGGGCGGATTGCCTGCTTTTAAATGTTCTTCCCTACGGTTTTGATATCCTGCACCGGATCGCAGCCGACCCCGACGTCCCGGTACCAGTTATGGCCCATCCCTCTTTCTCCGGGGCGATCTATCCATCCGGCCACTATGGGGTAAGTGCCCCGCTGTTATTGGGCAAGTTAATGAGGTGGGCAGGAGCCGATATCGTATTATATCCTTCTCCTTACGGGTCTGTGGCGATGCCGCGGGAGGATGCGTTAGCCATCGCCGGAAACTTACGAATTGAGTCAGCTGTTCACCAGCGCTCCTTTCCTGCTCCTGCGGCGGGGATTCATCCGGGGCTGGTTCCGGTGCTGTTCCGTGATTTTGGAAACGATTTGCTGGTTAATGCCGGCGGAGGGATTCACGGCCATCCCCAGGGAGCTGCCGCTGGCGGGAAAGCCTTCGTTGATGCGATTCGTGCAGCGATGGCGGGAGAGTCCTTAAAAGTGGCGGCTCAGAGATCGCCTGAACTGCAAGCGGCCCTGGATCAATGGGGGTGTATCGAAGAGTGACAATGGATCCTCAACGCGTGATCTTCTGTGATTTTGACGGGACGATCACCAACAATGACAATATTATCAGTATCTTTAAGTACTTTAACCCCCCGGGGTGGGAAGCGATTAAAGACAATATTCTGGCTCAACGCATCAGTATCCGGCAAGGGGTTGGGCAGATGTTTTCCCTTCTTCCGACCTCGAAGAAAGAAGAGATCATCCGGTACTCCATTGATCAGGCGGAGATTCGCCCGGGCTTTGCAGAATTTATCGATTTTTGCCGTAAGAATGAGATCCGTCTGCTGGTGACCAGCGGGGGAATTGATTTTTTTGTTTATCCCATTTTGTCCCGCTTTCCTATTCCGATTGAAGATATCTATTGCAATCATAGTGACTTCAGCGGGGAAAAAATTCGCATCGTTTGGCCCCATCCTTGTGATGAACACTGTAAGGTTGATTGTGGAATGTGTAAGACCAGCTTCATCCGCTCTTATAAAGACCAACGCTATGAGAAGATTGTTATCGGGGACAGCATCACCGATTTAGCAGCAGCTAAGCTGGCTGATTTTACGATTGCCCGTGATTTTCTGTTGCAAAAGTGCAGGGAACTGAATCTCTCTCATCAACCCTTTTCCACGTTTTATGATGTGATTGATATTTTAAGCAGAATGCAGTTAGTGAAGTGAGGTGATGGGAATGACTCAACTTAAATTGAAGAATCAGGTTCAAATTGATTTAGAAAATATCCAGCATTCCTTTGCCGAGTTGCGGGAAGTGAAAGATCTGTTTGCCAGAAGAAACTGGTTTCCCGCCACCAGCGGCAATCTTTCCGTACGGGTTGAAGTTCCGGATGGAGAACCGCCACTCATAGCTGTCACAGCCAGTGGAAAGGATAAGTCCGTACATACGGCTGAGGATTTTTTGCTCGTTGATCTGGAGGGAAAACCGGTACTGCCGACACGCCAAAAGCCGTCGGCAGAAACACTGGTCCATACAACCATTTATCAAAAGATCAAACAATGTCAGGCCATTTTTCATATTCACACCGTTTTCAACAATCTCATCTCCGAGTTGTATGGGGCGCAACAAGAAGTCACTTTTACCAATCAGGAAATTATTAAGGCGTTTAATATCTGGGATGAGGGGGCTGCGGTTGAGTTGCCCATTGTTGAGAATTATGCCCATATTCCAACTTTGGCGAAAGAGGTGGGTCAGGTGCTGGACCCGCGTATACCGGGGGTCCTCATCCGCAATCACGGGATTTACGTGTGGGGGGACAGTGTATTCGCCGCGAAAAGGCATCTGGAAGCCTTCGAGTTTTTATTTGAATATCAAGTAAATCTTTTTCTTTTGAAAAAATAAAGGAAGTTGCAAAAATAATTCATCATTGAAAGGGGTTCTGCAAAATGGCTCAAATCCACATTAGAAATAGTGGTGTACGTCTGGAAAGTGAACAGGAAGTCAGCTCTTTTCTTGAAGAACAAGGAGTGTTGTATGAGCACTGGCCGACTGAAAAGCTCCCGGATCACTTGCGCGAAAAATTTGTTTTAACGGATGCAGAAAAAGAAGAGATCTTAACCGTTTACCAGGAGGAAATTGAATCGCTTGCAAGAAGAAAGGGTTATGTGGAATGGGATATTGTAGCCCTGTCCGAAGCAACCCCCAATCTGGATGAGTTGCTCAAAAAATTTGAAAACGTTCATGTTCATACCGAAGATGAAGTTCGTGCCATTACGGCGGGGAATGGTATTTTTACCATTAAGGGAAATGAAGAGACCGGCTATTTTGATGTGGAACTAACTGCTGGCGATGTCATTTCAGTTCCGGTTAACACTCCGCATTTCTTTACATTGATGGAAAATCGCAAAGTAGTGGCAGTCCGGCTATTCATCGATCCATCGGGCTGGGTGGCACACCCGTATCATGATCCTCAATTTACGGCTTAAATGAATCCTCGCACCCGCACAGGGCTGTGCGGGTTTATCCTTCAAGAGAGGGGAAACATACAATGTTTGAAAAATACAAAGCTTTGACGGAAAAAGAGGCTGTTTCATATGCGCATTCCCTTCCCGGTTTGTTTGCTCCGGATGCTGAACTTTTGAATAAGGAAATCGGGGATGGCAACTTAAACCTGGTCTTTCACATCGCAGACCAGAAGTCGGGAAAAAGCGTGATTCTAAAGCAAGCCCTGCCTTATGCCCGTGTAGTCGGAGAGTCATGGCCGTTGACGCTTGATCGGTCGCGAATTGAAGCAGAAGCTTTAAAGCAGGCGGCAAAGCGGGTTTCTTCACTGGTTCCCCAAGTCTATTTTTATGACAGCCAGCTGGCGTTGACAGCGATTGAAGATTTATCTGATCATATTATATTGAGGAAAGGATTAATCGCGGGAACCCGTTACCCTCAATTGGCGGAGGATTTGTCCACTTATTTGGCGCACACTCTCTTTTATACCTCGGATTACTATTTGGACCCGCAGGAGAAAAAAGAAAAAGTCCGGCAGTTTATCAATCCGGAAATGTGTAAAATTACAGAAGATCTCGTTTTTACAGATCCGTATTATAACGCAGATACGAACTCATTTAATCCGCTTATTCGGGAATCTGTTGAGTCGATTTGGAACAACAATGAGTTGAAACGGGAAATTGCCCATCTGAAAGAGGCTTTTATGACCCGGACTCAGGCCCTGTTACATGGAGATCTGCATACAGGTTCAATCATGGTGAAAGAAGACAGCACCAAGGTTATTGATCCGGAATTTGCCTATTACGGACCGATCGGGTTTGATGTGGGTGCCATTGTTGCCAACCTGCTTCTTTCCTATGTTTCGCATGAGGCCCACAGTCTTGAACCTGACAAAAGAGAAGCCTTCCAAAAATGGTTGCTGGAAACGAGTGAAAAGATCTGGACAGGCTTTGAAACGAAGTTCCGTACCCTGTGGGAGAAACATGTGAAAGATGAAATATGGTTAACAGAAGGATATGTAGATGATATATTGCTACAGATATTACGGGATACTGCCGGCTTTGCAGGTTGCAAAATGATGCGCCGCGTGATCGGTTTGGCTCCAGTCGCCGATCTGGAGTTGATTGAACCTGCGGAAGTTCGGGCAGAAGCGGAAACGAACGCATTGCTTATTGGACAACAATTGATTTTAAAGCGCAAGAGCCTGCATAAGGTTTCTGAGCTGACAGATATTGCCCGTCAAGTTCTTGGCAAAGGATTGACAGTGAAATGAACAACAAACAGCTGATCCCCCATCCTCAATCCATCCTCTGGCAAGAGGATCATTTGGTTTTGTTAGATCAAAGGCTTTTGCCAACGGAAACTGTTTATCTGCATTGTACAACCCCTGAAGAAGTTTGGGACGCTATCGCTACTCTGGCTGTTCGCGGGGCACCGGCCATTGGAATTATGGCTGTTTATGGTTTATACCTGGGCATCCGGTCTTTATCCGAGCAGGATGAGGAGATGTTTTGGGCACAACTGGACCGGATTGCCCATTATCTAAACTCGGCCAGACCGACTGCTGTTAATTTGTCCTGGGCATTGAAGCGAGTGGTAAACAGAGCCAAACAGTTGAGGGGACAACCGATAGCCGCTATTAAAGAAGCGATTTTTAAGGAAGCGACGGAGATTCATGAAGAAGATGTAACGGTATGCCGTCAAATTGGTGAAAATTTGCTCCCACTGCTTTATGACGGGATGGGGATCCTGACACACTGCAATGCCGGAGGCCTCGCGACAGGGGCTTACGGTACGGCTCTTGCCCCCCTCTATTTAGCCCGTGAACGCGGTTGGAATCTGAAAGTGTTCGCTGATGAAACGCGCCCTGTATTGCAAGGGGCCCGTCTCACGGCATATGAATTGCAACAGGCCGGTGTGGATGTCACGCTGATCTGTGACAATATGGCCGGAGCGGTAATGAAGGAGGGGCAGATTCAAGCAGTGATCGTTGGAACAGACCGGGTGGCTGCAAATGGGGATGTTGCCAACAAAATCGGGACCTATAGTGTAGCCGTGCTCGCCAGGGCCCACGGCATCCCATTTTATGTTGCTGCTCCTGTCTCTTCCATTGACCTGGATACGGCAACTGGTGACGATATCCCGATTGAACAGAGATCTCCGGTAGAAGTAACCAACGGCTTTGGGAAACCAACTGCTCCTGAGGGTGTAAAAGTATATAACCCGGCGTTTGATGTCACCCCTGCTGAATATGTAACAGCAATCATTACAGAACATGGTGTATGCAAAGCTCCCTATGAAAAAAGTTTAAAAGAAGCCGTTAAAGTGGAGAGATCTTTGTGATTACCGAATGAACGATAAATGCCAGCATTTTTGAAAGTGCTGGCATTCATTTATGGCAATAAAAGGAGAGAGTGAAAGTGATGAGTGACTTGATCGCTGAAGCGTTCAACCTCCTGGGAGACCGGTCCAATATGATCAAACTTTGTCCGGTAGGGGGTGGAAGCATTAGTAAGGCTTTTTATGTAAAAACAATGTCTGCTGAGTATTTTGTCAAAACAAACGAGAACGTACACAGGGATTTTTTCACAAAAGAAGCTGACGGATTGAGATTGATTAAAAAAGCAAACGCCATTTTAGTTCCCGAAGTATACGGAGAATATTATTTTGAGGGCCGGCAATCTGCTGTTCTCATAATGGAGTGGGTGGAAGGGAAAACAGCTCCGGATACGGATGAACAGCTTGGTAGAGGGATTGCAAGGCTGCATCAAACTGTTGGACAGGCTTTTGGCCTGGAGGAGGATAACTACATCGGTTCACTGCCGCAGATCAATGGCTGGCATGATGAATGGAGTCTGTTTTACCGTGAAAGGAGATTGGGTGTACAACTGGAAATCGGGAAAAAATACGGATATATAAGCGGAAGCAGAATGAAGAAACTAGAGCGGTTGATGGATCATTTGCCCGGGTGGATCAACCATGACCCCAGGCCATCTCTACTTCACGGTGATCTGTGGAGCGGCAACTGGATCGTCGGTCCGGGCGGGCGGCCTTATTTAATTGATCCCGCTGTTTCTTACGGAGATTTTGAGCTGGAGTTGGCATTTACCGAGTTGTTTGGGAGATTCTCACAGAAGTTTTATCAGGCATATCAGGAAATGAATCCGCTGTGCCCCGGTTACCAGGACCGAAAACAGCTCTACCAGCTCTACTATTTGCTTGTTCACTTGAATGTGTTTGGAGAATCTTACGGCAGTTCAGTAGACCGGATTTTAGATTATTATGTGTAGGCTTAGTCCAAAATTGGAATGCTCTCATAGAAAACTGGGAAAACGGCGGATGATTTATTTGATAAAATAACTATTTTAAAATAGTAGATAAAATAGATGTCATCCATCTTATTCTCTTCTTTATATTTTTTATGTTATAAAGAGAGAGGGGTGAATTCGGATGGAGCCGTCAAATCTTATATATTTTACCGCCTTATCAATAATGTTGACCCTTTTACCGGGACCGGACATTTTATTTGTGACGGCACAAAGCATATCAAACGGCAGAAAAGAAGGTATTGCCACTTCACTCGGTTTAAGTTCGGGTCTGGTGGTGCATACTTTGGCTGCCGCATTGGGGATTTCAACTGTTCTCCATCATTCGTCTGTTGCTTTTCAGCTCTTAAAGTATGCCGGAGCTGTTTACCTGCTTTACCTCGCATTTCAATCTTTAAAAGAAAGCCAAAGTACGTTGGCGCCGCACTCTGTGGAAAAGGAAAAGTTTTTTTCGCTTTATAAACGAGGGATATTGATGAATCTGTTAAATCCAAAAGTTTCGTTGTTCTTTTTATCGTTTCTGCCACAGTTTGTTTCGCCGCAAGCGGGGCAGATCCCCATGCAAATGATGTTACTGGGAATCATCTTTATTATCCAGGCTTTTATCATTTTTGCCGCTGTCTCCATTTGCGCAGGCTTCGTCGGGAAGAAGCTGTCAGGAAACAAGAGAATCAATAAGTATGTACCATTCGCGAAAGCGGGGATCTTTGCGATTTTAGGTGTGCGTTTGGCCCTGCTTGAAAAGATATAGACAGGTTCCATGTCAATCTCGGGAAACCTTGTCTTCCTTTGAAAAAGCTTTTTAGATTACTTTTTTAATTGAATGATGCTGAAGGTGATGTACTTGATTGAATACCGAACGGGAAATCTTCTGCACAGCGAAGCAGAAGCGCTGGTCAATGCCGTAAATTGTGTCGGAGTGATGGGGAAAGGGATTGCCTTACAATTTAAACAAGCATACCCGGAGAACTTTTCTTTTTATGAGAGGGCTTGTCGCGAGAACAAAGTAAAACCGGGGAAAGTACTGGTTTTTCTGACTGGCTTATTTACCAATCCGCAATATATTGTCAATTTTCCTACCAAGCGCCATTTCAGGGGTAAATCTACATTAGAGGATATCAGAAACGGTTTGGACGATCTGATAAAGGAAATTCAGATATTAAATATTAAGTCCATTGCGGTCCCCCGACTGGGATGTGGGAATGGGGGGCTTGAGTGGGAAGAAGTACAACCTCTGATGGAAGAGGCATTTGCCCGGGTTCCCAAGGTACAAGTGTTTATCTATGAACCCGGAAAGGGTCATCATTTGCTGGGAATCGGGTAAATAGCCGCAGAGGGGTATAACGATAAAGTAAATGGTTTTTAATAAAGGCTTGGATCATGCCAGATCTAAGCCTTTTGATACCTTAACGGAAAGGTTAACCTCCACTGCCTGTTCTAGAAAAAAAATCGGTTAAAGGTTATATTTATATATGAAATGATTAGAGAAAGGAAAATAGAATGACTAAAATTGATTTTATTATAAATGTGACAGAGTCCACGCTTGAAGAAAACCCCCAGTATTATGACCATGCAATTGCCATTCATGGGATTAAAGAGCGTTTATATCAGGAGACCGGCATTCAATTTCATTTGTATGAAATGGAAATAGATGAGGATGAGCTCTGGGATATCTTGTCAGAAGACCTTGAAACAAATCCCGGACGCGTCAAATTGCTCAGCCATGTATATGACTGTTTGGAAATAAGCCGGGTCAGTGAAGTGATGACCAAAGAACGTTCACTCAAATATAAGGTGATGCCGACTTTTAACAACTCGATTTATTATTATCCGGAATTTAAAGTCTGTCTGTGTAAGATTCCGATTTATCAGGCTCATGAAGATTACGAGTATGAGTTTTTGTTTGCTCCTGATCACGATTGTGTCAATCGTTTTTTACATTATATCAGCCAACGCCAACGAGAGATTATGCACCAATATATCAACATTTTTATTGATACAGCGAGCGGAGTGGAGAGAAAAAAAGAAAGTTTATCATGTCGTGTCAATCGTGAAGATATTTTATTGGAACCAAAATTAATGAATGAAATCTTTCGTTCCATTGATCAATTTTTTCTGGAAGAGGGTGAGTTTTTCAAAAAATACAATATCCCGTATAAACGGGGTATCCTTCTGTATGGAAAACCGGGTAATGGAAAAACAACCTTAACCAAAGCGATTACAGGAAGTGTCCGGGCACCTGTGGTTTACTGGCAAGTAACGGAACATACTTCCAGTTATACTGTCAATGAAGTTTTTTCCAACGTACATAAGCTGGCACCCATTGTTTTGGTAATTGAAGATATTGATTCCATGCCTGATGGAGTGCGCTCTTTCTTTCTCAATATATTGGATGGAGCAGTTTCCAAAGAAGGTGTTTTCTTAATTGGTACTACCAACTACCCTGAACGTATTGATCCTGCCTTAATTAATAGAGCAGGAAGGTTTGACCGTGCGTATGAGTTGCGTCTGCCTGATGCAAATTTGCGTGAAATCTATCTGTTAAAAAAATCGCTGACGCAATTTATCACCAGTGATGAATTAAAAATGATTGTAACGCAGACAGAAGGATTTTCTTTTGCCCAATTAAATGAGGTATATACCTCAATCGCCTTGCAGTGTCATTATGAAGGAAAGGCTGATGTTGAGAAGATTATCGCTGATTTGCGGGCTGACAACAAAAGTGGAAAACAGAATGATTGGGGTTCTGATATGGACTCAAGACTTGGCTTCATTTAAATATTTTGAACCAAATAAAGACTGCCGACTATCGAGGCCGGCAGTCCTATTTTTATTAACGATGATCTAATTTTGCCTGCAAAGTGGAAATTATTTTCAAATTTATAAATATTTTAAAGTTCGGAGACGGGACCTAAACTGCAACAATCTCTGTGAACAAAGCTAAAAAAAGAACCATTTAAAGATTAAGGAGATATCATATGAAACCACAGGTTGTCGTAATGGAATAAATGCGTTGCACATCCCGGGATGGGCTTGTTATAATTTAATCTTCGCATTAAACGACAGTGAGTAAAAAGGATCAAGAAGCGGGTTCTTCACAGTCCTTTCCTTATAATCACTATTGCTGCTACAGATGTTTCTCTTCCTTTTTCTAGCAACATTTTTCTAGCTGAAACGAATAGTTTTTGATAAACTCATTTAGTAGAATGAAAGACAATAGAACAGAGAGTTAAACTGGAAGCTGGTTGAAATGTTGTGAACAGGGGGTGGGGCAATGAAAGTTGGTCATGAACGTTTGCTCAAATTATTTCAAGAGGCAAAGTGCCCGAGTGAATGGCTTCCTCATTTTGAACTGGCATTTATCGAGAAAGTGGAAGTGGATCCGATCAAGAAAACATGGCTGATTCACATCCATTTTCCTGAACCCATTCCACCCGAAGTCTGGCAAGGATTTCAAGAGCGTGTAAAGCAATCATTTCAAAGGATCGCTTCAGCTCACATTCTTTTTCACTATGACCGGGTCGAAACGGATCAGGTCTTGCAAAAATACTGGTATTGGATCAAAAAGAAAATCCATGAAAATGTGGCCCCCGCCTTTTCAGGATGGCTTGGAAAAGCGGAATGGAAAGTGGAAAATAACCAATTACATATTCATTTTCCCAATCCGGCAATGTTGAGAATGGCAAAACAGAAAGAGCTGGATACACATATAGGAAATTATTATAAGAAAATTACACAGAGGGAGATTGTCATTCATTTTTCCAGCAACAAAGAGGAGGAAGCGAAAGACCTGTTTCAAGAGCAGCGGCAGCAGCAGGATCAGGCATTGATTCAGCAAGCGCTTGCAGAACAGGCAGAAGCGGCCAGACAAGCCATAGAAAGCGCGGAAGAATCACCTGTACTGGAGAAGAAAATCGGGTATGACTTTCATGATGAGCCGGTTCCTCTGTCTTCGATCCATGAAGAGGAGCGGAGGATCGTTGTGAAAGGGAAAGTATTTAAAAGTGAATTGCGTGAGTTAAAAAGCGGGAGAAAGCTGTTAACATTTAATTTGACCGATTATACTGATTCGATTGCTTGCAAGATTTTCGCCAGGGATAAAGAGGATGCACAAATCCTGGGACAAATTAAAGATGGTGACTGGCTGAAGGTTCGGGGTTCGGTCCAGTTTGATACGTTTGTACGGGACCTGGTTTTAATGGTGAATGATCTTCATGAGACGGAACCGGAAGAGAGGCAGGATACGGCGGAAGAGAAGCGGGTCGAGCTTCATTGCCATACATCCATGTCGGCGATGGATGGAGTTTATGATGTCAAGGAACTGGTAAAACGCGCCGCCAGTTGGGGACATCCGGCGATCGCAATTACCGATCATGGAGTGGCCCAAGCTTTTCCCGAAGCCTATGGAGCCGGTAAACAACATGGGGTTAAAATTTTATTCGGGATGGAAGCAAATATCGTCAACGATGGAATCCCCATTGTGATCCGGCCGGAGGATCGTGTATTGACCGAGGATACATATGTTGTTTTTGACGTTGAAACAACGGGTCTTTCCGCGGTCCATGACACCATTATCGAATTAGCGGGTGTCAAAGTAAAAAATGGGGAAATTATTGACCGCTTTGAATCATTTGCCAACCCGCACCGCCCCCTTACTGAACAAATCAGTCAACTGACCGGGATTACTGATGAGATGGTGAAGGATGCTCCTGAAGTGGATCAGGTGATCAGCCGCTTTCTCGAATTTATTGAGGGCAGTGTCCTTGTCGCTCACAACGCCCGTTTCGATATGGGATTCTTGCAAGAAGCGGTTAAGCGGATCGGAAAAGAGCCCGTATCCAATCCGGTTATTGATACTTTAGAGTTAGCCCGTTTCCTCTACCCGGGGATGAAAAATTATCGGTTGAATACGCTGGCCGCAAAGTTGGATGTTCATTTGGAGCAACATCACCGGGCCATTTATGATGCCGAAGCAACCGGATATGTGATGTGGAAGATGCTGCTGGACACGGTGAAGAAAGATATTACCCGCCTTCACCAGCTAAATGAACATACGGGAGATCGGGATCTGACCCGATTACGGCCTTTTCACGCCATTCTCCTGGTTAAAAACGAAACGGGATTGAAAAATTTGTACAAACTTATCTCCAAATCTCATTTGGAAACTTTTTTCCGTGTACCGCGAATTCTGAGAAGCGAATTGGAAAAGCACCGGGAGGGACTGATGATCGGTTCCGGTTGTGAAAAAGGGGAACTGTTTGAGACCGCGCTCAACAAGTCTCCGCAAGAGGTGGAAGAAGTCGCCCGGTTTTATGATTATCTGGAGATACAACCGGTCGATATCAATATGCATCTGGTGGAAAAAGGCCTGGTTGAGACTCCGGATCGATTGAGAGAAGCAAACCGATTATTGGTTGAGATTGGGGAAAAGCTGGGGAAGCCTGTTGTTGCAACGGCCAATGTGCATTACCTGGATGAACATGATTCGCTGTACCGCGATATCTTGGCGATGAATCAATCCGGAGGGTTTCGCCCCAGCGGACCGCTTCCCAAAGCCCATTTCCGTACCACGACTGAAATGTTGGAGGAGTTTTCTTATCTGGGGCCTGATAAAGCCAAAGAGGTTGTGATAACAAATCCACGTAAGATTGCCGATTTGATCCAGGATGATATCAAGCCATTCCCGGACGGAACCTTTACACCCAAGATGGAAGGGGCGGCGGATGAGCTTAAGCAAATCTGTTATGACAAAGCCCATTCGCTTTACGGAGATCCGCTCCCTGAAGTGGTAGCTACCCGTTTGGACCGGGAATTAACTCCAATCATCAAGTACGGTTTCAGCGATTTATATCTGATTTCACAGCGGATCGTGACCAAATCCCTGCAAGACGGATATCTTGTCGGTTCCAGGGGATCTGTGGGTTCTTCTTTTGTCGCAACAATGAGTGACATCACCGAAGTGAACCCGTTGCCACCGCACTGGAGATGTCCCAGCTGTAAGCACAGTGAATTTATCCTGGATGGAAGCTACGAATCAGGTTTTGACTTGCCGGATAAAGAGTGTCCAAACTGTGGGACAAAAATGGAAAAAGACGGGCATGATATTCCGTTTGAAACCTTTCTTGGATTTGAAGCAGATAAGACTCCCGATATCGATTTGAACTTCTCGGGAGAATATCAGCCGCGAGCCCATGCTTATACAGAGGAACTGTTTGGAAAAGAGTATATTTACCGGGCGGGAACCATTGCAACAGTCCAGGAAAAAACCGCCTACGGATATGTTAAAAAGTATGCGGAACAAAACAATCTCCAGCTTCGGCAGGCCGAGATTGAGCGACTGGTTCAGGGATGTACGGGAGTGAAGCGGACAACCGGACAACACCCCGGCGGGTTAATGGTTGTCCCGCAATACAAAGATGTGTTTGACTTTACCCCGATTCAGCACCCGGCAGATGATGCAAAATCGGGTACGATTACAACCCACTTTGACTACCGTTCCATCAGCGGCCGATTGCTGAAACTGGATATACTCGGGCACCAGGATCCCACCACGATCCGGATGTTGCAGGATTTGACGGGGGTTGATCCGAAAGAGATTCCGATCGATGACCCGGAAACAATCAAAATTTTTAGCGGCACCGAATCGCTCGGGATCACTCCAGAAGATATCAACGGGACAAAAACAGGCACGTTGGGGATTCCTGAATTCGGCACTCACTTTGTCCGCCAAATGCTGGAGGATACACGCCCCACAACATTTTCCGAGTTAGTGCGGATTTCGGGTCTTTCACACGGAACGGATGTATGGCTTGGCAATGCACAGGAATTGATTCGCAGTGGCACCTGTACTCTGTCCGAAGCCATCTGTACCCGTGATGATATTATGCTGTATTTGATCCAAAAAGGGGTTCCGGCGAAGAGTGCCTTTAAAATTATGGAAAAGGTGCGGAAAGGAAAAGGAGTCACGGAAGACGAGGCAGAACTGATGAAAGAGCACGGGGTTCCCGACTGGTACATCACCTCCTGCCAAAAAATCGCATATATGTTCCCGCGGGCCCACGCGGCTGCTTATGTGATGATGGCGGTACGGATTGCCTGGTTTAAGGTTCATCGACCTCTGGAGTACTATGCAGCGTATTTTTACCGGCTGTTGAGTGATTTTGATGCTGATGTGGTATTAAAAGGACCGGCACATATAAAGAGAATGATTAAAGAGATCGAAGAGAAAGGAAATACAGCTTCTCCCAAGGAAAAAGGGCTCTTTACAGTGCTTGAATCTGTTCAGGAGTTTTATGCCCGCGGGTTCACGTTCAAAAATGTAGACTTGTACCGCTCCCATGCCAAACAATTTGTGATTGACGGAAACTCACTTATTCCTCCGTTTGCATCCATCGCGGGTGTGGGTGAGAATGCGGCCGTCAACATCATGGAGGCCAGGAAAGAAGGAGAATTCCTGTCCATCGATGACTTCCAGCAAAGGAGCAGGGCCACATCTACGGTAGTGGAGATTCTGAAGAACATGGGGTGCCTGGACGGTCTGCCGCAAAGCAATCAGCTTGCTTTATTTTAAACCGTAACTGCCACGGAGTATCTCCGTGAGAAAAGGTTTTACACAACCCCATCATTGCACGCATTTTTATGATTGTGATATAATCAATTTGGCTATACTTAAGGGTAGATACGTCTGATGAGAAAGAGTGGGTGCGGACCCACTCTTTGCATTTGCATGAGAATATCTGCACGAAATAAGGGGGTATGGCCCTTGAGCCGCCAAGTCACTGAAACTGTGGAAAAAATCGCCTTGCCTATTCTTGATGCTGAAGGGCTAGAATTAGTCGATATTGAGTATAAAAAAGAAGGGCAAAATTGGTTTTTACGGGTATTCATCGATGGTCAGGAAGGCAAACCCATCGATCTCGATGATTGCTCACGGGTCAGTGAACGATTGAGTGAAGCATTGGATCAAGAAGACCCTATTCCAGGAGCTTATATACTGGAAGTCTCTTCTCCGGGGGCAGAGCGTCCCTTAAAAAAAGAGACTGACTTTATGAGAGCGATTGGAAAAAATGTTTATGTCACTACGTATGAACCTGTGGAAGGGCAAAAAGCGTTTGAAGGTGTGCTCACCCACTTCGAGAATGGCCACATGACAGTGGAAGAGAAGCAGAAATCTTTTCAAATTCCGCTCGAAAAAGTGGCAAAAGCACGCCTGGCAATCGTTTTTTAATCGAAGGGAGGAAGAAGACCGATGAATGCTGAGTTCATCGAGGCCCTCGGTCAACTGGAGAAAGAAAAGGGAATCAGTAAGGATATCTTGATTGACGCGATTGAGGCAGCACTTATTTCCGGTTACAAACGCAACTTTCACTCTGCGCAAAATGTACGAGTAGATATAAACCGCAATAATGGGCAGGTTCGTGTTTTTGCCAGAAAAACTGTGGTGGAAGATGTGCTGGATCCGCGCCTGGAAATTTCATTAGAAGCGGCACGGGAAATGAATCCTGCCTATCAACTGGGAGATATTGTAGAGATTGAGGTAACTCCTGCCGATTTTGGCCGCATTGCCGCCCAAACGGCGAAACAAGTAGTTACACAACGAATTCGCGAGGCTGAACGAAGTATCATCTATCAGAACTTTATCGACAAAGAAGATGATATTGTAACCGGAATTGTACAGCGTGCGGATAATCGTTATTACTATATCGATTTGGGCCGTATTGAAGCTTTGCTGCCTCACAACGAAACGATGCCCGGGGAGCGGTTTAAGCATGGGGATCGAGTAAAGACGTATATTACCAAGGTGGAAAAATCGACGAAAGGACCTCAGATCTTTGTTTCCCGTACGCATCCGGGGCTTTTGAAACGTTTGTTTGAACTGGAAGTGCCAGAGATCTACGATGGAGTTGTAGAAATCCGCTCCGTATCCAGGGAAGCCGGATACCGCTCCAAAGTTGCCGTTTATTCCCGCGACCCCAATGTCGACCCTGTTGGCGCGTGTGTAGGCCATCGTGGCATGCGTGTACAAACGGTTGTTAATGAGTTGCGGGGAGAAAAAATCGATATTGTGCGCTGGTCTGAAAATACAGAAGAGTGGATTGCCAATTCCCTCAGCCCTTCCAAAGTTATTTCGGTAACCATTTTTGAAGATCAAAAAATGGCACGGGTTGTGGTACCTGATCATCAGCTTTCCCTTGCGATCGGTAAAGAAGGGCAAAATGCACGATTGGCGGCTAAATTGACAAACTGGAAAATCGATATCAAAAGTGAATCGGAAGCAACCGACAATCCGGAGGCAGAGACGGAAAGCATGGAAGTGACTGAACCGGCCTCTGCTGCTGAAGAGCAAGAATAAACAGGGCTTTGCTCCAATTCAACTTTTTCAAGAGTGTGGAGGTTGACGGGAGTATGAAGCAACGGAAAATTCCCATGCGCAAATGTGTAGCATCACAGGAGATGTTTCCCAAAAAAAGTTTAATTCGGGTGGTTCGTACGCCGGAAAATGAGATTATCATTGATCCGACCGGAAAAAAGTCCGGACGTGGCGCCTATCTCTGTGCCAAATTAGAATATATCGATTTAGCACAAAAGAAAAAAGCGTTAGACCGTGCTTTAAAAGTTCAAGTTTCACCGGAAATTTACGACCAACTGCGCGAGTATGTAAAGCTGGTACCATCTGATGAATAAATTATACCAGTTGCTCGGGCTTGCAATGCGAGCAGGGAAAATCATTTCCGGTGAGTATTTGGTGCTCAGGGAAGTTCGATCGGGAAAGGTTCATCTTGTATTACTGGCAACCGATGCGGCTAAAAACACGGAAAAAAAAATCACCGATAAGTGTTTTACTTATAAGGTCCCGATCATCAGATACGGAACAAGACAAGAGTTGGGGAAAGCCATCGGAAAAGTTGAACGGGTGGTCATTGCTGTGACTGATCCCGGATTTGCCCGTTCAATACAAAAGTTCGTTCAGTAACTGACGGGGGTGACGGTATGAGCAAAATGCGTGTATATGAATACGCCAAACAAATGAATATGAGCAGCAAAGAAGTGCTGACCATTCTGGAACGCATGGACTTAAAAGTAAACAATCATATGAGTGTGATGGATGAAGGAATGATACAAAAAGTGGAGCAATTTATCAGCAAAGTAAAACAGGGGGGAAGTACTGCCGGTACAAACCAGCAAGAAAAGCCCCAGGGAGAGAGAAAGACAAGAAACAACAAACCGAATCAACAGCATTCGGGGAATCGCAACCAGAACAAAAGCAACAAACCACAAGCTGCAAACAGTAAGGGACCTCGTCCCAATAGAGCAAACAACAACCAAAATAATGCAAAAGCTAAACCGGCACGTCAGCGTCAAACAGAGGAAAAGCGAAAGCTTGCAACAGATTCAGGAACTTACGATAACCCAAAAGGGAGAAAGTCCGACCACAAAAAAGGTAAATTCACCAAATTTAAAGATGATTCCTCCAAGGAGTCCGGATCGTTCCGTGGAGGAAAAGGCCGGAGCAAGAAAAAAGGAGACAAAAAAGCGGCACCCAGGGAAAAGCAAGCTCCAGTACTCCCAAAAGAAATTACTGTTTCCGGTCCTCTTACCGTCGGTGAATTTGCGAAACTTTTGCGTAAAGAAGCTTCTGAAGTGATCCGCAAGTTGATTTCACTCGGAATCATGGCTACGATCAATCAGGAGATCGATGTGGATACCATGAGTGTGATCGCTGAAGAGTTTGGTGTAACGGTCGAATATAAAGAGGAAGTTGATGAGTCCAACTTTGAAGAACAAGAAGAAAACGATGATCCTGAAGCTCTGGTAGAACGCCCGCCGGTAGTGACAATCATGGGCCATGTAGACCATGGTAAAACTACATTGCTGGATAAAATCCGTCACACCAATGTTACGGCCGGGGAAGCAGGCGGCATTACCCAGCATATCGGTGCTTATCAGGTGGAAATTAATAACAAAAAGATCACTTTCTTAGATACCCCCGGACACGCTGCTTTTACCACAATGCGTGCCCGCGGAGCAAAGGTAACCGACATCACCATTCTCGTCGTGGCCGCAGATGACGGGGTAAAGCCGCAAACTGTTGAAGCGATCAACCATGCGAAGGCAGCCGATGTGCCCATTATCGTTGCCGTAAACAAAATGGATAAACCTGAGGCAAACCCCGATCGTGTCAAGCAACAATTGACTGAACATGGGCTTGTGCCTGAAGAGTGGGGAGGAGAAACCATTTTTGTTCCAGTATCCGCAATCACTGGGGCTGGGATTGATGAACTCCTGGAAATGGTTTTGTTGGTGGCTGAAGTACAAGAATTGAAAGCCAATCCTGACAAGCGCGCCCGGGGGGTTGTCATTGAAGCGGAACTGGATAAAGGCCGCGGGGCGGTAGCTACTGTACTGGTGCAAAACGGAACCTTGAAAGTAGGAGATGGTGTGGTCGCCGGCAACTACTTCGGAAAGATTCGCGCCATGGTCAATGATCGCGGGCGCCGTGTCAAAGTGGCACCCCCGTCTACACCTGTAGAAATTCTTGGTTTATCTGATGTTCCGGGAGCCGGGGATCCCTTCATGGTGTTTGAAGATGAGAAAAAGGGCCGGGCCATTGCCGAAAGACGGATGGCAAAGCAAAAAGAAGAAGAGCGCGGAGGGAACAAGCGCGTCACTCTGGATGATCTGTTCAAGCAGATCCAGGAAGGCGAAATGAAAGAACTGAACGTCATTATTAAAGCTGACGTGCACGGTTCGGCAGAAGCCATGAAAAACTCCCTGGAGAAAATCGATGTAGAAGGTGCCAGAGTAAAAATTATCCATACCGGTGTAGGTGCGATTACCGAGTATGATGTGATTCTCGCCTCTGCTTCCAATGCGATTATTGTCGGATTTAATGTCCGTCCCGAACCTAATGCACGGGCGGTGGCAGACCAGGAGAAAGTGGACATCCGGTTGCACCGTATTATTTACAAGGCGATTGAAGAGATCGAAGCAGCCATGAAAGGGCTTCTTGATCCGGAGTATGAAGAGAAAGTGGTTGGAACTGCGGAAGTTCGGCAAACTTTCAAAGTGTCCAAAGTGGGGACCATTGCCGGTTGCTATGTTACAGAAGGTAAAGTAGTGCGTGATGGACATGTTCGGCTTATCCGCGACGGAATCGTCATTCATGAGGGTAAATTAGATACTCTCAAACGATTTAAAGATGATGCGAAAGAAGTTGCGCAAGGGTATGAATGCGGTATAACCTTGGAAAATTATAATGACATCAAAGAAGGAGATGTCATTGAAGTGTATGTGATCGAAGAAGTGGAGCGGGCCTGAGGTGTTTGTCGGTGTGCAAGAAGTAACGGGGCGGATTATCGGATCTACTTCTTTAAAAGATAAAAGAAGGGTAATCAAAAGCGGTCTGGCAAGGATCAAAAACAAGTTTAATCTTTCCGTTGCGGAAGTGAGCCACCAGGATAACAGGACTTTGACTACCATAGCAATGGCTGGTGTCGGCAGCGATAAAAAAATCATCGAAAAGGAATTGAAGCAGGCTCTTTGTCTTTTAGAGGAGACAGAAGGCTTAGAGGTATTGGAGGCTGCGGTTACCTTTGTGTAAGACTTAGCGGAGGAGGTGTCGGCAATGGCCCGGATCAGAGGGAGCCGTGTCGGCGAACAGGTAAAAAAAGAATTGAGTCAAATCCTTCAACAAGAGATTAAAGACCCCCGCATCGGCTTTGTAACAGTTACTGCCGTAGAGATGAGCGGTGATTTACAAATAGCCAAAGTATATGTCAGTGTGATGGGTACATCAGAAAAGAAACAACAGACGCTTGCCGGATTGGAAAAAGCTAAAGGATATATACGTTCTGAAATCGGACGGCGCATACACCTTCGCCATGTTCCCGAACTGGTCTTTGTTATAGATGAATCGCTGGAACACAGTGAACATATCAGTAAATTGTTGAATGATGTGAACGTCCGGGAGAAGAACCAATGACCATTCAGTTAGAAAAAGCAAATCATTTTATAGGAGAAGCCGATCATCTTCTTGTTGTATCCCATCTCCATCCGGACGGAGATGCGGTCAGTTCAACATTGGCGGCGGCTCAAATGTTCCGTTTGTTGGGGAAAAGGGTTACGATGGTCAATGAATCTCCGATCCCCAAAAAGTTTACTTTTCTGTCGGGAGTGGAAGAAATTCTTCAGCCGGAGCGAGTGATGAATAAATTTCGTTATGTGGTTGCGCTCGATTGTGCCGATGCTGAACGAATGGGAAACAGCCGGGAGCTTTTTGCTGGAGATGTCAAGATTTTAAATATAGACCACCACCCAACCAATGATCACTTTGGAACCGTTAATGTTGTTGAGCCGGGGGCTGCGGCAACTGTGGAAATTTTATTTCAATGGATAGAAAATAATAAGATCCCCTGGAACAAGTCTCTGGCAACCGCCATCTATACCGGATTGCTGACAGATACTGGTGGTTTCCGTTACTCCAATACGAGTTCCCGGGTGCTAAGACAAGCAGCCCACTTAATCGAAATTGGAATCCCGGCTCATATCATAGCAGATACTGTGCTTGAAACGACTACGATTGAGCAGCTTCAGATTCTGCAAACAGCACTTCAATCCTTGCAGAGGACAAAGGATGGATTGATCGCCTGGATGAGTTTGCGTTTGCAGGATTTGCAGCGTATTCGTGCCGCAAATGATGACCTGGATGGAATTGTTAACTATGCCCGCAACATTCTTGGAGTTGATGTGGGAATTCTGTTTCGGGAAACTGAGCAACAAACTGTGAAAGTAAGCTTTCGTTCCCGTTCCCGGGTGGATGTGGGAAGTGTGGCCAAGTCACTTGGCGGCGGTGGACATGCCAGGGCCGCAGGCTGCACATTTCAAGGCACCCTCGAAGAAGCGCAACGTCAAATCCTCTCCCGTGTCCAAGCCGAACTGGAGCGTGACGGAAAGTGACGATCCATGGAATCATCCCTGTTTATAAACCTAAAGGATATACTTCGCACGATATCGTGGCCCGTGTTCGCCGCCTTGCCGGGCAAAAGAAAGTAGGGCATACAGGTACGCTTGATCCCGAGGTAGAGGGAGTGCTCCCGGTTTGTCTGGGACAGGCGACAAGATTGGTGGAATATATCCAGGAGATGCCGAAGCGATACAGTGGTTCCTTTATGCTCGGGATTTCAACAGATACCCAGGATCAAACTGGAACGGTTTTAGAAAAGGCTGTTGTATCAAATATAGATTTACCAACTGTCGAAAAAGTTTTTGGACAGTTTCACGGTGAAATTAAGCAAATACCACCGATGTATTCTGCGGTGAAAGTACAAGGCCGCCGCTTGTATGATTTGGCGCGAAGCGGACATGAGGTTGAACGTCCTTCCCGGAAAGTGACGATTTATCAGCTGATCTGTACCGGCTTCACACCAGGAGAATATCCGGTTGTTCACTTCGATGTTATTTGCTCCAAAGGAACATATATCCGAACGCTCTGTGTGGATATCGGACAAGCTCTTGGTGTTCCTGCCCATATGTGCTCCCTGACCAGGACGGAGAGCGGCCCCTTCCATTTGGACGATTGCTATACATTGGATGAATTACAGCAAGTTTCGGAACAACAGGCTTGGGTGGATGTCCTGACAGCACTCGATGAAGTGTTGGGCCAGTTTCCAAGCCTGATTGTAAGTGTCGAGGATGCAGCACGGGTACTCGACGGTTGGCCTCTTCGTCTAGAAAATGGGCCTCTGTCTTTGTACAAAGAGGGAACTTTGCTTCGTGTCTACTCAGAAACAGGATCTTTTTGTGCCTTATACCGCTTGGGGCAAGAAGGATTGGCCAAGCCGGAAAAAGTGTTTCGGGATGTGGAAAGTTAAATGCAAACCAAATTTTTGACATACCCCTTCGATCAATGTGAACCGGAGCAGCATATTTCTCTGGCAATCGGTTATTTTGACGGAGTTCATCGCGGTCACCAGGCAGTGATTGCTGAAGCGAAAGCAGTAGCAAAAGAGATGGATGCCATTCCTGCAGTGATGACATTTTACCCTCATCCGCGGGAAGTATTGGGACATGCGAACATTACCCGTTATTTAACCCCTCTCCCCGAAAAATTGAGGCAATTTGCCAAATCGGGGGTAGAGTGTACGTACGTGATCAAGTTTGATCTTACTTTTGCCGCCCTCTCCCAAGAAGAATTTGTACATAAAGTACTTGTTCCCCTTGGTGTGAAAGGGGTAACCGTTGGCTATAACTTTACCTTTGGGCGTGAGGCTTCAGGAAAAGCATCTGACCTTGAAAGATTGGGAAAAGGGATTTATGTTGCGCGGGTGGTTGATCCCATTGAGGCCGGGGGGATTGTTGTCAGCAGTACGCGTTTGCGCCAGGCCCTGGCTCAAGGGGAAATGGAAGCCGCAGCACAGATTTTAGGCAGAAATTATCTAATTGAAGGGAAAGTTGTACCCGGTGACAGGCGCGGACGTCTGCTTGGATTCCCAACAGCTAATCTGGCTCTAGAACAGCCTTTTTTGACTCCACGTCGCGGGGTCTATGTTGTAAAAGTTCAATATGGTGAGAATCAGGCAACAGGAATTATGAATATCGGAGTCCGTCCCACTTTTTCAGACCCCACCCCCCGGGAGAGGCTGGAGGTCCATCTGTTTGACCGTGAAGTTGATCTGTATGGACAAGTGTTAAGGGTTGAGTTTCTTCATTTTATCCGTGACGAAAAGAAATTTCCTTCCGTTGATGCTTTGATCGACCAGATCCGTTCGGACAAAAAGCTGGCAGAGGAATGGCTGGCAACCTCTGTTGAGTAATGTGCTTGTGTGCATTTATTTTACTCTTTCTTTTATTTGTGTTATACTTGTTCGGTAGCAGTTATTGTAGCTGCTGTCAGCTAACCTTGGCTCGGATGTTCGATAGCCTCGGCGATCATCTGGGTCATGGGGTTTCAGGTAAAAGGAGGTGCCAACATTGGCTTTATCGAATGAGCGTAAAAAAGAAATTATCGCTGAGTTTAAAACACATGAAGGCGATACTGGATCTCCGGAAGTGCAAATTGCTATACTGACGCATCGCATTAACGAATTAAACACTCATTTGAGAGATCACAAGAAAGATCACCATTCTCGCCGTGGTCTTTTGAAAATGGTAGGTCAACGCCGTAACTTGCTGAACTACCTCAAAAATAAAGACATTACTCGTTATCGTCAGCTCATCCAAAAACTTGGATTGCGTCGGTAATCAAAAGCGGGGTGCCTTTACCCCGCTTTTAACGTACTCTTTTCCTTTTAAAATAGTGTGAGAAGGAACATAATGTACATATGAAGAAGTATGAATGTTGTTCGTGATTGAGAGGAGGAAATGACTGTATTATGGAATCAGCAATATTTGAAACGGAACTTGCAGGACGGAGTTTATCTTTGGAAGTTGGAAAATTTGCAGGACTTGCCAATGGTTCTGTGATGGTTCGCTATGGAGATACCGCAGTCCTTGCAACAGCTGTCGCATCCAAAGAACCGAAGGATACAGACTTTTTTCCACTGACGGTCAATTATGAGGAACGATTGTATGCGGTAGGAAAAATCCCTGGCGGGTTTATTAAGAGAGAAGGACGGCCCAGTGAAAAGGCCATCTTGGCCAGCCGTTTGATTGACCGCCCCATTCGCCCTTTATTTGACGAGGGTTTTCGTCACGAAGTGCAAGTGGTTACCACGGTTATGTCGGTCGACCAGGATTGCTCGACCGAGGTCGCGGCAATGATTGGCGCTTCTGCAGCACTTTCGATTTCGGACATCCCGTTTCGTGGGCCGATTGCCGGAGTGATCGTCGGGCGGGTCGACGGACAATTTATTATCAACCCTACCGTCGAGCAAATGGAAAAATCAGATTTGCATCTGGTTGTCGCCGGCACCAAAGACGGCATTAACATGGTGGAAGCGGGATCGGATGAGATTCCCGAAGAGACAGTTCTTGAAGCGATTCTCTTTGGCCACGAAGTGATTAAAGAGATGGTTGCTTTCCAGGAAGAAGTGGTCGCAAAAGCAGGTCAGCCTGAGATGGAAACGGTATTGTATGAGGTGGACAGAGACATAGACCTCCGTGTGAGGGAACTGGCTACAGAAAGCTTAATCGAGGCTGTCCAGGTGGCGGAAAAACATGCCCGTCAGGATGCGATTGATCAGGTGAAAGCGCAGGTTGCAGAGCAATTGGCTCAAGAACTGGGAGAAGTAGTTTATCCGGAAAAAGAGAAAGATATCCAGATGACTTTGGATAAGATTGTGAAGGAAGAAGTGCGTCGTTTGATCCTGGAGCAAGGGAAGCGCCCTGACGGACGGAGCACGGAAGAGATTCGTCCTTTATCCAGTGAAGTAGATATCTTACCGCGCACGCACGGTTCCGGACTGTTTAGACGCGGACAAACTCAAGTGTTAAGTGTTTGTACACTGGGAGCTCTGGGGGATGTACAAATTTTGGACGGACTGGATTTGGAAGAATCCAAACGGTTTATGCACCACTATAACTTCCCTCCGTTCAGTGTGGGTGAAGCCCGTCCATTACGCGGTCCCGGTCGTCGTGAAATTGGGCACGGAGCGTTAGGTGAACGTGCGTTGGAACCGGTCATCCCTTCTGAAGACGAATTTCCCTATACGATCCGTCTTGTCTCGGAGGTACTGGAGTCTAACGGTTCTACCTCGCAGGCAAGCATCTGTGCCTCAACGCTCGCTTTGATGCATGCTGGTGTGCCGATTAAGGCACCAGTGGCCGGAATTGCGATGGGCCTTGTGAAAGAGGGAGACAAAGTAACGGTTCTTACCGACATTCAGGGAATGGAAGATCATTTGGGGGATATGGATTTTAAAGTAGCGGGAACACGAAAAGGTGTAACTGCACTGCAGATGGATATCAAAATTGACGGGATTAATCGTGAAATCCTGGAAAGAGCACTCGAACAGGCGAAAAAAGCACGTATGGCCATTCTGGACAACATGGAAGCAGCTATTGCTGAACCGCGGAAGCAACTTTCACCATATGCTCCAAAAATCCTTACGATGCGAATTCACCCTGATAAAATCAGGGATGTGATCGGACCGAGCGGTCGTGTGATTAATAAAATTATTGAGGAAACCGGCGTGAAAATCGATATTGAACAAGACGGCCGGATCTACATCGCTTCCCCGGATGAGTCCCAAAACGAGAAAGCGAAGAAAATCATTGAAGATCTGGTACGCGAGGTTGTTGTAGGTGAAACTTATCTCGGAACGGTAAAACGGGTGGAAAAATACGGGGCATTTGTGGAAATCTTCGCCGGAAAAGAGGGTCTGGTTCATATTTCGCAATTAGATGTGAATCGGGTAGCCAAAGTGACTGATGTAGTGAACGTCGGTGACTCCATCCTTGTAAAAGTCACAGAGATTGATGATCAGGGTCGCATCAATCTTTCGCGCAAAGCAGTATTGAAGGAAGAAGCAAAGGACCAAAAAAAGCCTTCATAACTTCATAGCAGCTTACAACAAAAGAGTCAGAGCGATCTGCCTCTTTTTTTATGCCTGTTAACCGGAAGAGAATAGGGAGTTGTCCATGCGCATAAGTTACAAACAGGAGGTGGTTAAGCCTTGACTTTACCTGTGAGAGTGGCCGGACTCGTTTTGTCCGCCGTATTTGTTGTCTTTCTTGTGCAATCTCCACCAGTTGCTTCTTACGTTACATCCGTAAAAGAACACAACTCCGTACCCGCTTTTTTTCAAACAGACGAGGCCAGTTTGATTCGTGAAAAAGTGAAAAAAGAAGCTGCAAAACGATACATAAAACCGATTGATGCAAGGATTGACCGGGTATGGAAAGCGATTCCGGGACTCAATGGCCGCAAAGTAGATGTGGAGGCGACGGTAGAGAAAACGATAAAGCAAAAAAATAAAAATGAAATTGCCTGGGTTTACAGGGAGATTCCCCCGCAAAAATCATTGGATGATCTGGGAGCCCAACCGATCTACCGAGGCAATGAGCAAAAGAAGGCTGCTGCCATCATGGTCAACGTTGCCTGGGGAACAGAATATCTCCCGGCCATGCTGGATAT
The DNA here is from genome assembly GCF_016055185.1 of Paenactinomyces guangxiensis. Taxonomy (GTDB): domain Bacteria; phylum Bacillota; class Bacilli; order Thermoactinomycetales; family Thermoactinomycetaceae; genus Paenactinomyces; species Paenactinomyces guangxiensis. The sequence goes on along the minus strand of NZ_JAECVR010000007.1, from coordinate 144,707 downwards.
TTTAGCCAAAGAAAAAGTGAAGGCTACTTTTTTTCTCGACGGTTCGTGGCTGTCCAAACATCCCGAGGAAGCAAAGAAAATTTTGCGGGCAGGCCATGAAATTGGCAACCACGCTTATTCACATCCTTTGATGAGTCAAATTTCCCGCGAGCGCATCATCAGAGAAATTACTCGTACACAAAAACTGATTCAAGATACACTTCATGTTCAAAGCCGTTGGTTTGCTCCCCCGGCAGGAGACTTTAGTCGTCAGGTATTGGAAGCGGCTCAGGAGCAAAGAATGAAAACGGTCTTGTGGACCGTCGATACAGTTGATTGGAGAAAATCATCAACTCCGGAAATGATGGTGAGCAGAATTGAGAAAAATATTGGTCCTGGCCATTTAATCCTGACACATCCGACAGACCGGACTGTGAAAGCGTTGCCTCAAATCATTCGTACGGTCAAGAGAAAAGGAATAAAATTAGGAACAGTAGGCGATGTCCTCTCTTCCAAACGATTGGACACGATTGAGTGAGCCAAGCAGATTTGATATAGTAGGGATATTGCTCTGACAGGCCGTTTGATCGTTGATAAGGAGGCTATTTTGTGATTGTTAAACATTCTTTACCAAATGGAATCCGTATCGTTGCTGAACAAATTCCCTATGTACGATCAGTCGCGCTTGGCATCTGGATCGGAACAGGTTCAGAAAATGAGACCCTACGCGATAATGGAATCTCCCATTTTATTGAACATATGATGTTTAAAGGAACCAAAACCCGCACTGCCCGCCAGCTTGCAGAGGCGTTTGACGAAATTGGCGGCCATGTTAATGCCTTTACCTCCAAAGAAATCACCTGTTATTATGCGAAAATACTGGATCAGCATTTTCCTCTTTCCCTCGAAATTCTGGCAGATATGTTCTTTGAATCTATATTTGCCGAAGAGGAGATTGAAAAAGAAAAAAAGGTGATTATCGAGGAAATTCGGATGGTGGAGGATACCCCGGATGATTTAGTCCATGATTTGTTGTCCGAAGCTTCCCTGGGAGCTCATTCCCTGGCATACCCGGTGCTCGGCAGTGTGGAAAATGTGAGGAGTTTTAACAGGGAGGACTTGCTTCGCTATAAGGAGCGTTATTATAACCCGCATAATGTAGTGATCGCGATCGCAGGGAATTTGCCTGATGATTACTTAGACCAGATCGAATCAGCGTTTTACCGTCATCAAGGTGAGTTTGTCCCTGTAAAAGAAGAATCACCCACATTTACACCGATGATCAAGTTAAAGCAAAAGGCAACAGAACAAACTCATCTTTGTCTGGGACTGCCGGGTTTGTCCATCGGTGACCCGCGCATATATACTTTGGTTTTATTAAATAATGTATTGGGTGGCAATATGAGTTCCCGGTTGTTTCAGGAGATCAGGGAAGAACGCGGACTTGCATACTCTGTTTTTTCCTATCATTCCGCCCATCGGGAAACGGGAATGCTGGCGATTTACGCCGGGACGGCACACGGACAAGAAAATGAAGTGCTTGAGTGCATTCAGAACATCTTAGAGCAGGTAATCCGACATGGCCTGACCCCGTTTGAGTTGAATAAAGCCAAAGAACAATTAAAGGGCAGCCTGATGCTCGGGTTGGAAAGCACCAACAATCGCATGAGCCGTTTAGGACGTAACGAACTATTGCTGGGAAGGCATCTGACCCTGGATGAGATCATAGAAAGTGTAGAAGAAATTACACTTGATGAAGTGAATATATTAGCCCGGGAGATCTTTTCGTCACCGATGTCTTTAGCTATCATTTCCCCGGAAGGAAAAGTACCGTCAACTTTTGGGAGGAATAATCTTGCTTAATATCCAAATTATTCAATTGCCAGGAAACGAAGATATACCTCTTCCTGTTAAAATGTCTTCCGGTTCCAGTGGATTTGATCTTCATGCTGCAGTATCCGAATCTGTACACATTCAGCCGGGAAAATGGAAGATGATTCCTACTGGCATTGCCATTTCCATGCCTCATGGACTGGAGGCCCAGGTCCGCCCGCGAAGTGGCCTCGCATTTAAGCATGGTATTTCCGTGTTGAACAGCCCGGGTACGATTGATGCTGATTATCGTGGAGAAATTGGCATCATCCTCCTTAACCTGGGAGAGGAAACCTTCACAGTTGAACGCGGACATCGTATTGCCCAGTTAGTATTTATGCAGGTACCCAACGTTCAGTTACAAGTGGTGGAGCAGCTGGATGAGACTTCACGTGGTTCAGGTGGTTTCGGACATACGGGTAAATAGGAAGAGGTGGGTTTCCATGGTTGAAATGCTTCGGATCAGACGGTTGGAAGAAGAGTTGGAACGACTCAGAACCAAGCTTTATCAATCAGTCGATGGGGAACCTTCTCGACTCGCTGATTCCCGGGTATTGCCGTTATCCAGGAGGCTGGATGCCCTCATCCTGGAGATTCAGAAGGAGAAAGAAAAGTTTCGTCAATAATTGCAAATAAGCAAAAGAGATGATTCCATCGCCTTCCGTTGAGGGCGATTTTTTTGTCATAACTTGACCTCATTTCAGATACATTCATAGCAACGTGATGAAAAGAGGTGGAAAATAGTGCGGTGGAGCGAGTTTTCCGAAAAGGAATGCGTTGATTTAGTAAATGGTGAAAAGCTGGGGAATTTTTCTCGTGCAGATCTGACTTTTCATCCCCATACAGGAAAAATTGAATCGATCCTCATTCCTGTAAGTGCTTCTTGGTTTAAAAAAAATACGCATAAGGTGGAATTATCATGGAAAATGATTAAAAAAGTGGGACCAGAGATGATTATTGTGAATACAGCATTTAAACATGGTTCTGATCAAGATTAATGAGAGCATTTCCAAAGGTAACCGAATATCGACCCCTTTCATATGATGCAAACAAGGAACGGTTAACAGAGTGTACGTATCTTGTATACCGGTAATTCTTCCGGGGAAAGGGGTCATAAGCAAATGCTGACAGGCAAGCATGTAGTCTTCCTCGGTGGAGATGCCCGACAACTGGAAGTGATTAAAAGTTGCATTCAGATGAATGCCAAAGTCAGCCTGATCGGATATGATAACTTACAAAGTCCTTTTAGCGGTGCGGCGCAGAAAGAGTTGAACCAGGAAGTTCTACAGACAGCAGATATCCTTGTCCTGCCGATTATCGGAACGGATGAGTACGGACAGGTGGCCAGTGTATTTACATCCAAAAAATTGGTTTTGACCGAGGAACACATTCAGTCACTGCCCAAACATTGTATTATATTTGCAGGGATGGCTAAATCATATTTGCAAAACTTATGCAAGGCTCATGAAATAAGAATCATTGAGCTGTTAGACCGGGACGATGTGGCCATCTACAATTCGATCCCTACCGTAGAAGGGGCCTTGATGATGGCGATTCAAAACACTGACATCACCCTCCATGGTTCTGTCTGTGTCGTATTAGGATTGGGAAGGGTAGGAATGTCTTTGGCGCGTACCCTTCATGCTATCGGAGCAAAGGTGCGGGTAGGCGTACGTGGCTCCAATTATATCGCCAGGGCGTTTGAGATGGGGGTCGAATCTTTTGATCTCGCAGAGTTATCAGAACAGGTCCAGGACGCCGATGTCATTTTTAACACAATCCCTGCCCTTGTTGTAACAGCCCCGATCCTCGCGCAAATGCCATATGATGTGGTTATTATCGATTTAGCCTCCAAACCGGGTGGGATTGACTATGCTTTTGCCCAGAAGAGGGGGATTAAAGCGATTTTGGCCCCAAGTCTGCCGGGGATTGTGGCTCCAAAAACAGCTGGCAGAATTTTGGGCCGGACCATCACTCAATTAATGACGCATGCAATCCAAAGGGAGGGAAGTTTCCGTTGAATTTTAATGGGCTGACAATCGGCTTCGGGATGACGGGCTCCCATTGTACCCATGATGAAGTATTGCCACAGATGAAGAGGCTGGCAGAGTTGGGAGCGCGTGTGATACCGATCATCTCCCATACTGTTGCAATGGTAGACAGCCGTTTTGGCACTGCGGAGGATTGGAAGAGAAAAATTAAGGAGATCACAGGAGAAACACCACTGATGACCATTCCCGAAACAGAACCTTTAGGGCCCTCCAAAATGCTTGATTGCCTTGTTATTGCTCCTTGTACGGGAAATACAATAGCCCGCCTGGCAAATGCCCTCACAGACGGCCCGATCCTTATGGCGGCCAAAGCTCAAATGCGCAACCATCGACCTGTTGTACTGGCCATCTCAACCAATGATGCTCTGGGGCTTAATGCCGCAAACCTAGCTAAGCTCCTTGCTGCCAAGGATATTTATTTTGTGCCTTTTGGTCAAGATGCCCCTGAGAAGAAGCCAAAATCAATGGTGGCACGAATGGAGCTGATCCCCGCTGCCTGTCTCTCCGCCATTGAAGGGAAACAATTACAACCATTGATAGTTGAAAAATACCGCTATTCCCCTTCATAATAGGTAGTGGATGTAGTCTGGAAAGAAACCTCTCTATTGAAAATATAGTCTTCCAATAGTAATCTAAATAGAATAGAGAAAGGCGTTTTCAACTGATTAGGCAATCCTTTTACAGAAAACATTTATGAATGGGGAATACAGCCCGGTGATGAATGTTTGTCTGATTGGAACCGCTCTGAAAGCATAAGGACGGCATAGAAGTTTTTAGAGTATAAAACGATAGGAACTTCTATGCCGGATCCTGTTGCACGGAACGGACAATCTTTCACAGAAAAAGAGCTTTTCATTATGTAAAATGTGGTATAGCCCCTACATAATTTATTCTTTTTGAGGGGCTGCTTTGCTATTTTTTGCATATTTTAGAGGGGGATTATCAGATGTCAAGTCAGGGTTATACAGTTGCTGTCGTTGGTGCTACCGGTGCGGTCGGTCAACAGATGATGAGGTATTTAGCCAAACGAGAATTTCCGGTCAAAGAGCTTCGACCTCTCGCTTCCGCCCGGTCGGCAGGTCAAAAAGTAATTTTCCACGGAGAAGAAGTGGTCATTCAGGAAGCTGTCCCCACAGCATTCGACGGAGTGGATATTGCCCTTTTTAGTGCAGGGGGAAGTGTTAGTGAAAAGTTAGCTCCGGAAGCGGTTGCCCGTGGAGCTGTAGTCATTGATAATACCAATGCTTACCGAATGAATCCGGATGTTCCGTTGGTGGTGCCGGAAGTAAACAGAGAGGCGATCCGTCAACATAAAGGAATCATCGCAAATCCAAACTGTTCAACCATACAAATGGTTGTGGCTTTAAAGCCTCTTTATGATCGTTACGGGATTGAGCGTGTCATCGTTTCCACTTATCAATCTGTATCCGGCGCCGGTTGGCAGGCGATTGATGAACTGCAGCAGCAAAGTAAGGCATTACTCAACGGGGAAGAGATCTCCGCAAATATTTTGCCGGTCGGCAAATTGAGCAAACATTATCAGATGGCTTTCAATGTTATTCCTCAAATCGATGTTGCCCAGGAAAATGGGTTTACTTTAGAGGAAATGAAAATGGTTAGGGAGACCAAAAAAATCTTCAATGATTCCAGTATTGGCGTAACAGCCACCTGTGTCCGTGTTCCCGTCATGCGTGGACATAGTGAATCAGTCTATGTGGAGTTAAAATCGGAATTTGATTTAGATGAAGTTCGGCAACTTCTCAACAATGCTCCCGGAGTTATCGTGGAAGACGCTATTGAAGAACAGGTATATCCGATGCCTGTTGATGCTGCTGACCGTCCTGAGGTCTTCGTGGGTCGTATCCGCCGTGATTTCACTCATCCCCGAGCCTTAAACCTGTGGGTGGTTTCAGATAATCTGTTGAAAGGGGCGGCGACAAACGCGATCCAGATCGCCGAGGCACTTATATCAGAAGAGAAATAGAGAAGGGATATTCATGAGAATCTTAGTACAAAAATTTGGCGGAACTTCAGTCGCATCACCAGAGCTCAGGGAGAGGGTGCTTTACCATATCAAACGGGGGCTGGCTGAGGGATACCATCTGGTGGTGGTTGTATCGGCCATGGGGAGGAGCGGGGATCCCTACGCCACTGATACCTTGCTAAGTTTGGTTAAACAGTATGGGAATCAGATATCTCCTCGTGAACAGGATTTATTGATGAGTTGTGGTGAAATTATTTCTGCGACGACCCTGTCCAGTCTATTATACCGGCATGAAATTGAAAACTGTGTGCTGACCGGCGGTCAAGCAGGAATTATTACCAATAATCATCATACCAATGCTCATATTGTGACAATTAATTCAAAACGCATTTTAAGACAACTGGAAAAGAGGAAAGTAGTTATTGTTGCCGGTTTTCAAGGGCAAACTGTCGATGGGGAGATTACCACCCTGGGACGTGGTGGGAGTGATACAACTGCGACTGCGCTCGGGGTAGCTCTTCATGCTGAATGTGTAGATATTTTTACAGATGTAGAAGGGATTATGACAGCTGATCCGAGAATCGTGGAAGATGCCGCTCCTTTGGAAAAAGTCACCTATACCGAAATGTGTAATCTTGCTTTTCAAGGGGCGAAAGTAATCCATCCACGGGCAGTGGAAATCGCTATGCAAACAAATGTTCCGATTCGTGTTCGTTCTACGATGTCTGATCATCCGGGAACGCTTGTTACAACAATGAGTGAAGCGGACCGCTTAATTGGTGAAATGAGAGACGGCCTGATTACGGGAATCACTCAGATGCCGAATGTGACTCAAGTCAGAGTACCTGCTAAACAGGGACAATATGATATTCAATTAAAAGTGTTTAAAGCAATGGCGGAAAATGATATCAGTGTGGATTTTATCAGTGTAAATCCCAGTGGGATTGCTTACACTGTATATGATGATTTAGCGGACCGAGCCGAGGAAATATTGCGCCGCCTTGATTTGGAGCCTGAGCTTAACAGAAACTGTGCAAAAGTTTCTACCGTTGGAGCCGGAATTGCCGGTGTTCCCGGTGTAATGGCCAAAATAGTGGAAGCATTGACCGAAGAAGATATTCAAATCTTGCAATCTGCGGACTCGCATACAACAATCTGGGTGCTGGTCAGAGGCAGCGATATGGTCAAAGCGGTACGTGCGTTGCATCACAAATTTAGCTTGCACAGGTTAAACTATTCGTGATGGAATGGAGGAAATTCTTGTGTTATTCGGGCGTTTAATAACAGCCATGTTTACTCCGTTTACTCGTGAAAACAATATTGATTGGACCCGTCTGGAAGAATGCATCGAACGCCTCATCGCCACAGGAAGCGATGCGATTGTCGTATCAGGTACGACGGCGGAATCCCCCAACTTAACCCATGAAGAAAAACTGCAACTGTTTCAATTCACCCTCAAAAAAGCAGCGGGGCGCGCAAAAATTATAGCCGGTACAGGCAGCAATAACACAGACCAGAGTATCCAGCTTACGAAAGAAGCGGAGGAAACGGGTGTAGACGGTATTATGCTTGTCTCCCCTTACTATAACAAACCTTCCCAGGAAGGGCTGATTCAGCATTTTAAAGCAATTGCCGAATCGACCCGGCTGCCGATTATGCTTTACAATGTTCCGTCCCGAACCAGTGTAAACATGAGTGTCGAAACCATGGTTCACCTTACTGAGGTTGACAATATCGTTGCCATTAAAGAAGCGAGCGGCGACCTGGGGCAAATCTCCCAATTGATTGCCGGTGTAGCTGATGATATTGCAGTCTACAGCGGGGACGATAAATTAACACTGCCGATTCTCGCTGTTGGTGGAGCGGGAGTTGTCAGCGTGGCCAGCCATCTTGTGGGCAATGAAATGAAAGAGATGATAAATGCATTTTTCTCAGGAGAAATTCAAAAAGCCATTGCACTGCACAAAAAACTTCTGCCTGTCTTCGAGGGGTTGTTTATCACCTCAAACCCTGTCCCCCTGAAATATGTGATGGCACAAAAAGGCTGGTGTGAGCCTTATGTACGCCTGCCGCTTGTCGAGATGGATGAAGAAGCAAAAGCCTTCACAAATGACTGGATGCAAAAGATATTGTGATTTTTGCAACAAGCCCTCTTTCCTTGCTGAAAGGGGGCTTCCCTTTTTTGTAAAGGAATAGGATTCCTTGGCATCCGGATATTCGACAGAAAGACAAAATATTTAGTTGCATACCCATTTTTTAATCGTATATAATGGGGTTAAGTGAGATTTGTGCGGTTTAGGGTGAACAACAACTAAATACAGGAGGTACCTTTATTGACGAAAAACCAGCGAGGCAAATTAACTATTTTTGCTCTCGGTGGGTTGGATGAAATCGGAAAAAACATGTATGTGATTCAATACGGGAATGACATTGTTGTCATTGATTCGGGTCTGATGTTTCCAGAGGAAGACATGCTGGGAATCGACATCGTCATTCCTGATATCACATATTTGATTGAGAATCAAGATAAAGTACGGGGAATTATTTTAACACACGGACATGAGGATCATATCGGAGGGCTTCCGTATATTCTGCGACAATTGAATGTACCCATCTATGCGACCAAATTAACGATGGGATTAGTGGAGCATAAATTGCGCGAGGCTCATATTTTAAACGACACCAAACGGATTATTATCAATAATCACTCGGAAGTCACATTGGGATCCTTGAAGGCAACCTTCTTCCAAACAAACCATAGTATCCCTGATTCCGTCGGCGTTTGTATTGAAACGCCGGAGGGAGCTGTTGTTCATACAGGAGATTTTAAATTTGATATGACTCCCGTTAACGAACAGACGGCAGACATCCACAAAATGGCGGAAATCGGAAAAAAAGGGGTATTATGCCTGCTATCTGATAGCACGAATGCCGAACGTCCCGGATTTACCGGGTCTGAACGGACCGTCGGCGAAAGTTTGAAAGAGGTATTTCGTAAAGCTAAACAACGGATCATTGTGGCCACATTCGCTTCCAATATTCATCGCATTCAACAGGTGGTGGACGCCTGCCACATGTACGGCCGAAAATTAGCGGTGGTTGGACGCAGTATGGTGAATGTGGTAAATATAGCGTCTGAGCTGGGATATTTAAACATTCCGTCTGACATGTTGATCGATCCGGATGATATTAATCGTTTACCTGCCCACAAAGTAGCGGTGATTTCAACGGGCAGCCAGGGAGAATCAATGTCTGCCCTGACACGAATGGCCAATGCTTCCCATCGCAAAGTGGAGATTTTGCCAGGTGATACGGTTATTATCGCGGCAACTCCGATCCCCGGAAATGAGAAATTGATCGGTCGTACAGTTGACCAGCTGTTCCGTATTGGTGCCGATGTGGTATACAGCAACATTGCTCATGTCCATGTATCCGGTCACGGTGCAGAAGAAGACCTCAAATTGATGCTCAATCTCATAAAACCTAAGTATTTTATTCCGATTCATGGTGAATATCGCATGTTGCGTGCCCATGCCCAACTTGCCGAATCTGTAGGTGTTCGACCCGAGAATATCTTTATCTGTGACAATGGAGATACCGTTGAATTTATGGGCGGTAAAGCGCGCTATGGACCAAAGGTCCCTACAGGTAAAGTACTCATTGACGGTTTAGGTGTTGGAGACGTTGGAAATATTGTTTTAAGAGACCGCAAACTCCTTTCACAAGATGGAATTCTTGTTGTTGTAGTCACCCTAAGTAAAGCAAATGGTGCCATTTTATCCGGCCCGGACATTATTTCACGAGGCTTCGTCTACGTTCGTGAATCAGAAAAATTGTTAGAGGAAGCCAACCAAGTCGTCGGCCTAACCATGGAAAAATGTATGAAAGATCAAGTGAGCGAATGGGCATCGCTAAAAACAAGCATTCGTGATTCCCTCGGCAAGTTCCTGTTTGAACGTACACGCCGTCGCCCGATGATCTTGCCGATTATTATGGAAGTATAATCGGATCAACTATTTAAGAGTCTCATTCCTTATCAATCAAGGGATGAGACTCTTAATCTTTTTTGTACAGCTTTTAGAACATAAAATGTTCATACAGATCGTATTAAATTTATTTATGGAAACCAAATGGAGATTTTTAGTCATAAAAGGGATGAGATTTTTTGAAGAAAGGTTTGATTTTCTCTTTGCTATATTCCCGTTTCATATGGATATAACAGTTCAACTAAACTATAAAACTCAATAAGAGAGGGAGACAAAATATGCTGATTAAATGGATTGTCTGTCAAGTGCCTGGAGAAAAGAGGGAGGCTTTTTCCCAAGCTCAGGAAGCCTGGAAAATATTAAAGGATGCTGACGGGTTTTATGGACAGTGGGGCGGATGGAATATTTACCGGCCGTCAGAGGCTTGCATTATCTCTTTGTGGCAAGATCAGAACACTTATGATCGGTTTATGTCCTTCGATCATGACACGATTTTTCGGGCCAACCAACAACAACATACATACCAGTCGATTTCTGTCACTTTGGCACAACACACCATAGAAATTTCTAGTGAAAGCGGCGGGGTCGTTCAAGCACTGACAGGAAAATGGCTTCAAGCGGCAGACGTGATCGTTGATCCAGAACGGGAACAACCCTTTTTGGAAACCCAGCAAACCGTTTGGAATCCGGCATTGGAGCAAAGCACAGGTATGTTGGGCGCTATGGTGGCAAAAGTAAATCAACCCGCTTGCCGTTACCAGATCTTTAGTTTTTGGAGAGAAAAGGCTTACCAGCAAGATATAACATCGCTCCCTCTATTGCAGAAGCAAGAGGGATCAGACCGGGACACAACTGCCGTAATCAGTTATCTGGTGGAACGAAATGAACGGTGGCTGGTAAAGGGGTAGCAAAAATCAAACATAAGTTCCAAATCGTTGGGAATTGTTTTGTACTGCTCAAAAGTCGGGGCCAGGGTATAACAGCCAGTGTCTATAACCGGCCCGGGTTTCGTACATACTAATGGAGAAATTGATGAAAAAGGAAGGGACTATAGCCATGTTTAACGATCATTCCAATGTTCAACAACCCCAACCGCAGCCACCACAGGCAACACAGCCGCAGCAGCCTCCCCAGCAACCTCCCCAGCAACCGTCTCAACAACCGATGGAGGAAGAGTTAGCGAAAAAGAAAAATGCCATCAGCGCCATTCAGCAATTGGGAGCAGCCAATGTCCCGCAGTTAGAATCAAACGTTTTTTGTCTAAATGTGATTGGTCAAATAGAAGGACACCTGGTTATGCCGCCCCAAAATAAAACAACCAAATACGAACATGTGATTCCTCAGATTGTAGCTGCTGAGCAAAACCCCAAAATTGAAGGTGTTGTGATTATCCTCAACACAGTGGGCGGGGATGTAGAAGCCGGCCTGGCGATTGCTGAGATGATCGCCACGATGAGCAAACCTACGGTATCCATCGTTCTGGGGGGAGGCCATAGTATTGGTGTACCCATTGCTGTCGCAGCAGACACCTCCTTTATCGCTGAGACGGCAACGATGACGATCCATCCGGTTCGTTTGACAGGGTTGGTGATCGGGGTTCCGCAAACATTTGAGTACCTGGAAAAAATGCAAGATCGTGTGATTCGGTTTGTAGCCCAGCATTCCAATATTACAGATGAAAAATTTCGTGAGTTAATGTTCAGGACAGGTGAGCTGGCGAGGGATATCGGGACCAATGTCATTGGCCAGGATGCGGTGGAGTACGGACTGATTGACCGGGTGGGAGGGATTTCAGATGCCCTTGTTGAGTTAAATCAGAAAATCAAATTGAAAAAGGGAGAAATATTGCAATGATCCACTACACTGTACTGCCGGAAGAGCTGATTTTTTACGATTCGAATCAGAAAGCTCTGCCATTAAAAGAAGTGGTAATCGATGGAATTCAGATGTTAATCCAATTGGATGGTTCTTCTGAAGCAACGATTGTGAGACTGTTAAGTCCCGATCCGATGCATTATTTAGATTCAAGGTTTCAGCCTGGAAACAAACTACAACTATTTCCAAAAATTTAGATGATTTTTCTGCCGGTGAGCATTTCCATGCTATAATGGGTATGGACTGGATGGGTAGAAAAGGTGGTTTATATGCCTAATAAAAAGAAAAAGAATCCAACTCGCCAACAGCAGATCAAGCAAGAAATATTATTTGAAATCTATGGGATCGTTATTTTATCTCTGTCTTTAATCACCATGGCCAGTTATGGTGCCATTGGCAGGAATTTAACATACTTGTCGCGATTTATCGTTGGAACCTGGGACTTTATTATTCCCCTGCTGGGAATAGGTCTTGCCATATATATCATGGTAAAACGGGACTGGCCAAAACATTGGTCGCCGCGCTTAACAGGGTGTTTGATCATGCTTTTGGCCTTGCTCTCCTTTAATCATTTTTTGACATTTCAAGCTCTTGAAGACCAGGGGAATCATGGCAGTATCTTAGATACAACCTGGAATTTGCTGTTACAGGAGAGGGAGTCCCGTTTGCCAACCGATGTAGGCAGCGGAATGGTGGGAGCCATCATTTATGCCCTGTTACACTTTTTATTTGACGATACAGGGACTATGATTGTCTTGGGAGCACTGGTGTTATCCGGCTTTCTTCTGGTTACGGGGTTCTCTTATGTGAAATTTTTTAAATCGATGCAGTCCCGGTTAAAAAAAGAGAAGAAGAAGTTCAAGGAAGGTCTCGCTCTGTTTTTACAGCGTAACTATCAGCAAAAACAGAAAAAACGGAAACAGCATGGCAAAAAGAAAAAGAACCCCTTTCCCAATGTCAGCCTTGACCCGATCGGTGTTCAGGAAAAGCCGGTTATTTATGATTTTGAGGACAATGCAAGCCATCAAGCTGATCAGGCGGCAGGTAAAAAGAAAAACAAACAACTTACTTTGCATCTGGAGCAAAAACAACAGCCTCAAGCAGCGATGGTTTCTTCGGGAAAAGAGGACGAGTCTATGGCGGTCCGTTTCCAGACGAACACCCGTATGTCCAATTACCGGTTGCCTTCCTTATCACTCTTACATAAGCCTAAAAAGCGAAGTCATAATGAAAAAGAAGATATTGAAGAAAACGCTGATACGTTGGTCAGGACCTTATCCAGTTTTGGGGTTCAGGCAAAAGTAACAGCGATTCACCGCGGTCCCACTGTGACAAGATATGAGATTCAGCCGGAGATCGGAGTCAAAGTGAGCCGGATCGTGAATCTTGCGGATGATATCGCCCTGGCCCTTGCAGCGAAAGATATCCGCATTGAAGCGCCGATTCCCGGAAAATCAGCCGTAGGCATTGAGGTGCCCAATGCAGAAATCGCTATGGTCGGATTGCGGGATGTTCTGGAAAGCACCCAGTATCAACAAGAGACATCGAAATTGAGCATTGCTCTCGGTAAAGATATCTCAGGGGAACCCATTGTAGCCAATCTGGCTAAAATGCCTCACTTATTGGTTGCCGGGGCGACCGGCTCAGGAAAAAGTGTTTGCATTAACGGAATTATCAGCAGCCTTCTTTATAAAGCGAGACCGGATGAAGTTAAGTTGATGATGATTGATCCCAAAATGGTGGAACTGAATATTTACAACGGGATTCCCCATTTGCTGGCCCCTGTGGTTACTGAACCGCGTAAGGCAGCAGTAGCACTCAAAAAAGTGGTTGCAGAGATGGAAAAACGGTATGAACTGTTCGCCAAAAACGGTGCCAGGGATATTGAACGCTACAACCAAATTGTTGCTGAACAAAAAGAGGGAAGCTTACTCCCTCTCCCTTATATTGTGGTTATTGTAGATGAGCTGGCTGATCTGATGATGGTTGCACCTTCAGATGTAGAGGATGCAATTTGCAGGTTGGCGCAAATGGCCCGTGCGGCAGGTATTCACTTGATCATTGCCACACAGCGCCCTTCTGTAGACGTGATCACCGGAGTGATTAAAGCAAATATTCCTTCCCGGATCGCCTTTGCTGTATCTTCACAAGCAGACTCCCGAACCATCCTTGATATGGGGGGAGCAGATAAACTTTTAGGCCGTGGTGATATGCTGTACCTTCCGGTGGGGGCTTCCAAGCCGGTTCGAATTCAGGGTGCTTTCTTGTCGGATGAAGAGGTTGAGGCGGTTGTTAAGTTTGTTAAGACACAACAGGAGCCGGAGTACAACGAAGAAATGATTCCCTCTGCCGGCGAGAGCCCTTCGATGGAAGATATCCATGATGAGCTTTATCCGCAAGCGGTACAGTTGGTTTTAGAAGCAAAGACTGCCTCTGTATCTCTTATTCAACGTCGTTTACGGGTGGGGTACACGCGTGCCGCCCGTCTGATTGACCTGATGGAGAGTAATGGAATTGTCGGCCCTTATGAAGGAAGCAAACCAAGAGAAGTTTTGATCACCCCCGAACAGTTTGAAGAAAATAAAAGAGTAGCCAAATAGAAAAACAAATGGTATAACAATGAAGGGGTAGATTTAAGAACTGGGTAAATGAAATTATTTCAAACTACTAGAAAGTTTGTTGGATGAAAAGTGAGTAAACCATCGTTCGGCTTCGTTCTTCTATCTTTGGTTCCCGGTTCTTACTTTTGGTCGATACATAGGTTTGTCCTGTTTGACATCCTGGAGACCCAAGCCCAAAATACTTATCATCAAGGGGGGAGATCCATGGCCAAAAAATCATGGATAGCACTGATTTTGAGTGCAGTGTTCATTTTGGCAGTGGGTTGTAATGGTCAACAACAAGGTACAGGAAAAGGAGAAGGCGGATTTAAAGTCGGAATGGTCACCGATACCGGGGGCTTAAATGACGAATCCTTCAACCAAACAGCCTGGGAAGGTATTAAACGCACAAAATCAGAACTGGATGCTGACATCAAAGCGCTGGAATCGAAACGGGACGAAGATTACGTACCCAACTTGACGAAATTTGCCCGTGAAGGACGAGATATCACCTGGGCAGTTGGTTTCAAATTCGAAAAATCAATTCCGGATGTGGCAAAACGATTCCCGGATGCTCAATTCGGGATTGTTGACACCAATCTGGGCGGAAAAATTCCTGAAAATGTAACCGCTGTTACTTTTAAAGAGGAAGAGGGTTCCTTCCTGATGGGGGTTATTGCCGGACTGACCACCAAAACCAATAAGGTTGGCTTTATTGGCGGTATCAGTTCACCCCTGATCAAAAAGTTTGAATCAGGCTTTCGGGCCGGCGTTCATGCCGCAAACCCCAATGTCACCGTTCAGGTTGCTTATGCGGAAAGTTTCACCGATGCAACCAAAGGCCGTTCTCTGGCACAAAACATGTACAATAGTGGCATTGATGTGATTTTCCACGCCTCCGGCGGGGTGGGCAAAGGCTTGTTTGATGAAGTAAAAACGAGAGAAAAAGGGAAATATTGGGCGATTGGTGTAGATATGGACCAATCATCACTTGCCCCTGACCATACTCTCAGCTCGTTGATTAAACGCGTCGATGTCGCAGTATTTGATATAACAAAAGAGTTAAAAGAAGGTAAACTGAAATCAGGGAAGGAAGTTGTGCTCGGACTGAAAGAAGGCGGTGTGGACATTGCTGAAAATTCCGGCAAACATGTATCTCCTGATGTACTGAAAAAAGTGGATGAGTTTAAACAAAAAATCATCAACGGAGAAATTAAGGTCCCAAAAAACGAAGACGAGCTCAAACAATTTTTAGCGAAGTAATGAAAGGCAACAAAGGCTAGCATTGTCGCTAGCCTTTGTTGCGCTATAGACCCGGCTTCGCGCCTTCTTTTTTGATCTTGTTTGGAAATGCCCTTTTCCTTTTATCTGCTTAATGATGAAAGAGGCGGGAAAGATAAATTTTACGGGGTTTTACAATATTTACAGGGCTGGCTTTGAAAACCAATTAAAAGGGGGAGAGCCATGAACGTTGTTGAAATGAAAGGGATTACAAAGAGATTTCCCGGAACTGTAGCCAATGACAATATTAGTTTGGCAGTAAAAAAAGGGGAAATTCATGCCCTGCTTGGTGAAAACGGAGCGGGAAAATCCACTTTGATGAATATTTTGTTTGGGCTGTATCAACCGGATGAAGGACAGATCCTTATCAATGAAAAGCCGGTAACGATTACAGGCCCGACCATGGCCAACAAATTAGGGATTGGCATGGTCCATCAGCATTTTATGCTCGTGCAACCGTTTTCTGTCACAGAAAATATTATTTTGGGAGATGAACGAAGCCAAAAGGGTTTTATTGATTATAAAACAGCGGAACGTGTGATTAAGGAATTATCTGATCGCTACGGACTTCAAGTTGATCCCCAGGCCAATATTTCTGAAATCTCGGTTGGGATGCAACAACGTGTGGAAATATTAAAAACGCTCTATCGCGGGGCGGATACGCTCATTTTTGATGAGCCAACCGCAGTACTGACACCACAAGAGATTGAAGAATTGATTGAGATTATGCGGAATTTGGTTAAGGAAGGAAAAACAATTATTTTCATCACCCATAAGCTAAAAGAAATTATGAGTGCGTGTGACAGAGTAACTGTGATCCGCCGTGGCAAAGTAATTAAAACTCTGGATGTTTCCGAAACGGATGAAAAGGAACTGGCGGCTTTAATGGTAGGGCGCGAAGTGTCTTTTACCGTAGAGAAAAAAGAAGCGAACCCCAAAGAAACAATTTTACAAGTAAAAGATCTGGTGGTCGAAGGAAGCCGCGGCATACGGGCTGTTGACTCTCTTGATTTAGAAGTCAAAGCCGGTGAAATTGTAGGCCTGGCCGGGGTGGACGGTAATGGACAGACTGAACTGATTGAAGCGATTACAGGGTTGCGTCCGGTAAAATCAGGATCAATTCAACTGAGAGATCGTGATATCACTCATTTCAAACCGCGCAAGGTGACAGAAGCCGGTTTAGGCCATATTCCTGAAGACCGGCATAAGCGGGGACTCATCTTAGATTTTACCGTGAGTGAAAACATGGTGTTACAGACCTATTATCAATCCCCTTTCTCAAAAGGTTGGACCATTCACTTTTCGGAAGTAGATAAATATACGAAGCGGTTGATCGATGAATTTGATGTCCGGACTCCTGATGAGCATACACCGATCCGCGCACTGTCCGGCGGAAATCAACAAAAAGCCATTATTGCCCGCGAGGTGGACCGGGACCCTGATTTGTTGATTGCGGCCCAACCGACCCGCGGCCTTGATGTGGGAGCCATTGAATTTATTCATCGGCGGCTGATCGAACAGCGGGATCGCGGAAAAGCTGTTTTACTGGTTTCCCTGGAGTTGGATGAGATTATGAAAGTGAGTGACCGGGTGGCTGTCATCAACGGAGGAAGGATTGTCGGATGGGTCGACCCGCATACGGTATCGGAAGAAGAACTGGGGCTTTTAATGGCCGGACGTTCAATCCAAGAGGGGGTGAATCAGTAGATGCAGACCATTTTATCTCGTGTACTTAAAAACTCTACCTTTATTACTTCAATCATCTCCATTCTGCTGGGGATTCTGGTTGGGGCAATCATGATGATTATGGCGGGATATGACCCGATTCTTGCCTACAATGCCCTGTTTGCCAGCGCTTTGTTGCAGCCTTATGATCTCGGGGAAACGATTCGGACAATTACGCCCCTCATCTTGATTGGTTTAGCGGTTGCTCTCGCCTTTAGAACGGGTCTGTTTAATATTGGAGTTGAGGGTCAAGTCATTGTTGGACAGTTAGTGGCCGTCATTATTGGATTAAAATTAGGACTGCCTCCCGTATTGCACGCGGTTGTGGCCATCATTGGAGGGGGCCTGGCAGGTGCCCTGTGGGCCGCTGTACCGGGACTATTAAAAGCAATACGGGGAGTTCATGAAGTGATCGTTTCAATTATGATGAACTTTATCGCTCTCAACCTGTCCAATGTACTCATTCGCAGATGGTTGGCTCAAGGTACGGATTCAACGCCTGAAATCCCCGAATCCGCCTCAATTCAGATGGACTTTTTGTCCCAACTTTTCGGGGGGGCACGGGTTCATGTTGGCATTTTTATAGCGCTGGTTGCTGCTTTTATCATGTATTATTTACTCTGGAAAACGAAATTAGGTTATGAGCTCCGGGCGGTTGGTTATAATCCATTAGCCTCAGAATACGCGGGGATGAGTGTCAAACGAAACATTCTTCTCTCAATGATGATCAGCGGTTCATTTGCCGGGATCGCGGGAGCGGCTGAACTGCTTGGAACTTCCGGCTACCAGTCTATTCAAGCTACGTTCACCGGAATTGGCTTTGATGGGATTGCTGTTGCCCTCCTCGGCGCCAACACTCCGATCGGGGTGATTTTAGCATCGATCCTGTTTGGGGTATTGACCTACGGCGGTGGAAATATGCAGTTTGAGGCAGGAGTTCCCTTTGAAGTGATTCGCGTTGTGTTTGCTGCGATTATTTTGTTTGTAGCAGCGAATATATCGGGACCTCTTGTTAATCTGTTTTCCAAGAGAAGGAGGGACAAACATCGTGCTAGACACCTTGACTAATATTATGATGACAACGGTTCTCTATTCGACACCGTTGATTCTGGCGGCATTGGGAGGATTATTTTCGGAACGTTCCGGGGTTGTCAATATCGGTCTTGAAGGTTTGATGACGATTGGGGCATTTACGGCAGCGGCTGTAACGATAACCACCGGAAATGCCTGGATCGGCCTGGGGGCCGCGATTGTTGCCGGAATGATTTTGGCCCTTCCTCATGCGATTGCTTCCATCACCTTTAAAGCAGATCAAGTGGTAAGTGGTGTAGCCATCAACTTTTTAGCCTTAGGGTTATCTGTTTATCTGGTTAAAAGGCTGTATGATGGTGCGGGACAAACTCCGGTCGTTCCGGATAAATTGGAAAAGATAATGATTCCGGGCCTCAGTAAAATACCGGTCATCGGACCGTCCCTGTTTAACACTTTTCCAACCACTTATATTGCGATTTTACTGGTGATTGTCAGCTATATCATTCTTTATCGGACACCGTTCGGAATGAGATTAAGGGCCGTTGGGGAACATCCCCAGGCAGCGGAAACAGCCGGTGTCAGCGTGATTGCCATGCGTTATGTGGCGGTTGTCATCAGTGGGGCTTTGGCAGCCATTGGCGGGGCTGGACTCTCCATTTCCATTGGAAGTGAGTTTAACCAGACAACAGTAGCCGGACAGGGATTTATTGCTCTTGCCGCTCTTATTTTCGGGAAGTGGAGACCATTTGGCGTACTGGGTGCGGCTACCTTTTTCGGCTTCTCGGTTGCCCTGGCCCTTACGGGACAACTGATCAACTTGACCAAATATGTACCCAGTGAAGTGCTCAATATGATGCCTTATGTTTTAACGATCCTGGCGCTGGCAGGATTTGTAGGCCGTGCCGAAGCACCGGCAGCAGTTGGGAAACCATATGAAAAAGGAAGCCGTTAAACGCTTCCCTCTTAGACCTTAGCTCTCCTGGGCTAAGGTTTTTTTTATGGTTTTGGGTCATACTAAAGCACAGAAAATGTTAAGGATTGAAAGAGGGATCTTATGAGAGGAAAAGGATGGGTGGCACTAATCCTCTGTATTCTGTTCATTGTGGCCATTGGCTGTGCTCCTCCGCAGAGACAAGCGGGCCAGAAACAAACCGAAGGAAATAAGGGAAATCGGTTTAAAGTTGCGATGGTTACTGATACCGGGGGGTTGAATGATGAATCTTTCAACCAAACAGCCTGGGAAGGAATTAAAAGAGCCAAAAGAGACCTGGATGCAGACATAAAGGCGTTAGAGTCAAGGCGTGATGAAGATTATATCCCGAATTTGAGCCGCTTTGCCCGGGAAAGGCGCGATATTACCTGGGCGGTCGGCTTTAAGCTGGATAAGGCGGTTCGTCAAGTGGCGAATCAATTTAAAGATGTGCAATTTGGGATTGTCGACACCGATTTAGGAGGGAATATCCCCAATAATGTAACTGCAGTGACATTTAAGGAAGAAGAGGGTGCCTTTTTGATGGGAGTGATTGCCGGATTATCAACGAAAACAAATAAAGTCGGATTTATGGGCGGAATCAGCTCTCCATTGATAAAAAAATTTGAAGTCGGATATACCGCTGGTGTTCATGCATCCAATCCAAAAGCTAAAGTGGAAGTCGCCTATGCGGAAAGCTTTACAGATTCAACAAAAGGACGGTCTTTAGCCAGTTCATTGTACAATCGGGGAGTGGACATCATTTTTCACGCATCGGGCGGGACTGGAAAAGGATTGTTTGATGAAGTGAAAACAAGAGAAAAAGGAAAGTACTGGGCGATCGGGGTTGATATGGATCAATCCAGACTTGCACCGGATCACACCCTCAGCTCAATGATTAAACGGGTTGATATCGCCGTTTACAAGGTGACGAAGTCAATTAAAGAAAATAAGCACCAACCCGGCAAGGAAATAAAGTACGGCTTAAAAGAAAATGGAGTAGGGATCTCAGATCAGACGAAGAAGCACGTTAGAGCGGAAGTACTTCGGAAAGTGGAAGAGTTTAAGAAAAAAATCATCGATGGTGAAATCAAAGTGCCTTCAAGCTAAATCGAATGAATCAGTTTTAAAATGAACAGCATGATCATATAGAAGTTGTTAGAGCCGGTTTAAAAATTGCTTATCTCCCTCAGTTCAGTGTCATAAGGGAAAATAAGCATTGGAACAACGAACTTTTATCTTTATCCCTGACTGTACGAAGAAAGTGGATTTCGTTTCCAAGCTGTGTAAATTGATCTATAATGGTAAGTATACCGGCACAATATAAAGGAGAGTGTCAGCGTGGCAGATACACAATTTGAAACAGTTTCCATCGGCAACGTGCGCGTCCACGTTTATTCAAGTAAAAAATTTAAGACAACTACTCTTTCTGTATTAATTCAACAGGAGCTGGCCCGGGACCGGGTCACGAAAAACGCATTATTACCCAGTGTATTACAACGTGGCACCACTTCATATCCTTCGACGATTGATCTAAAACGCCAACTGGACAAGATGTACGGGGCAACTCTGTTTGGAGATGTTTATAAACGCGGGGAACGCCATATTATGCAATTCGGCATGGAGATCGCTAACGAACAATATCTGAAGGAAAGAAAATCTCTGTTAGATGAGGGGCTCTCTTTCTTCAGCCAGGTATTAAGCCAGCCTGTTAGTGAAAACGGGGGATTTAAAGCCTCTTTTTTAGAAGCTGAGAAGAAAAACCTGAAACAAAAAATTGAAAGCTTACAGGATGATAAAATCCGTTATGCGGCGCAACGAATGGTTGAAGCAATGTGTGAGGGTGAGCCGTTTGCCCTGTTTAACCACGGGCGTCTTGAAGATATTCCTGCGATAGATCCCAAAAACTTATATACATACTACCAGGAAGTGATGGAAACCGCCCCTATCGATTTTTACTGTGTGGGTAATGTTTCCGTAGAGGAAGTTGTTGCTCTTTTAACCAAACACTTTCGTACAGAATCAGCAGGAAATCGCAAAAATATCCCGGTCGCACCGGTGACCCGCTCTGTTCAAGAGGTGAAGGTGGTTATTGACCGTTTGAACGTCAAACAAGGTAAATTAAACATGGGTTGCCGGACGCAGATTTCTTTTCAGGATCCGGATTATCCCGCCTTACTCATGTATAACGGTATACTCGGGGGATTTCCGCATTCCAAATTGTTTATGAATGTCAGGGAAAAAGCGAGCCTGGCTTACTATGCTTCCTCCCGGCTCGAAAGCCATAAAGGACTTTTAACCATTCAGTCAGGGATTGAGATCGGCAACTATGACCAGGCAGTCGACATTATTAAACAACAGCTTGAAGCAATGAGAAATGGGGAAATCAGTGATAAGGAGCTGGAGCAGACAAAAGCAACTCTTTCCAATCAGTTCAGGGAACAGCAGGACCGCCCGTTTGACTTGGTAAACTTTCATTATCACTCCGTTTTAAGCGGTACGGAGCGCCGGCTTGATCAGTTGCTTGAACAAATCAACCAAGTCGGCAAAGAAGATATTCAAAAAGTCGCAGAAAAAGTACAACTGGACACCATTTACTTTCTGCGGGATCAAGGGGGGAATCAAGATGCATAAAATTGAGCATCCACAGATCCAAGAAACCCTTTACCATGAAAAATTGTCCAATGGATTGGAGGTATATATTCTTCCTAAGCCGGAATTTAGTAAAACTTATGCTACATTCACGACGAAATACGGCTCAATCGACAATACCTTTCAAGTTCCGGGACAAGATAAAATCAATGTTCCTGATGGCATCGCCCACTTTCTGGAACACAAAATGTTTGAACAGGAAACAGGTGAAGATGTTTTCCAGGAATTTGCACGTCAAGGGGCATCCGCCAATGCCTTTACTTCATTTACACGGACTGCTTACCTTTTTTCGTGCACAGACCATGTGGAACAAAATTTATCTACATTGCTTAACTTTGTACAAAGTCCTTATTTCACGGATCAAAATGTGGAGAAAGAGAAGGGGATTATCGGACAGGAAATTCGCATGTATGACGATAATCCCGATTGGCGCTCATATTTTGGTTTAATCGAAGCAATGTATCAGAAACATCCGGTCAAAATCGATATTGCCGGAACGGTAGAGTCTATATCCAAAATCACAAAGGAAACCCTGTACACTTGTTATGAAACCTTTTATCATCCCAATAATATGCTTTTGTTCCTGGTGGGACCTGTCGAACCAGATGCGATGATCAATCTGATTAAAGAAAACCAGGCTAGAAAATCATTTAAACAACAGCCGGAAATTAAGCGGTTTTTTGAAGAAGAACCGGATAAAGTGGCTGAAAAAAAGAAAGAAGTACAGCTCAGTGTGGGAATCTCCAAATGTTTATTTGGTTTTAAAGAGGGGAAGGCAGCCATTGGCCATACAGGGGAGTCGCTGCTAAAACAGGAGCTGACGACCTCAATTGTATTGGAAGCACTGGTGGGCCCCAGTTCCGAACTGTACCAATCTCTTTATGATGATGGTCTGGTTGATGATAACTTTGGCTATGATTACACTCTGGAAAAGGGATATGGTTTTTCGATGATGGGGGGAGATACACCTGATCCCAACCGTTTGCTTGAACGTATCCAGTCAGAGATTCCGCCGCTGGTGGAGAGAGGCATTTCCGAAGAGGCATTTGAGCGGATTCGCAAGAAAAAGGTTGGCTCTTCCCTCCGATTTTTGAATTCACCAGAGTGGATTGCCAACCAATTTACCAGTTACCGTTTTAATGATACCGATTTGTTTCGTATCATTCCATTGCTGGAATCATTGACGCTCGAAGAAGTGAACCAGAGGATGAAAGAACATTTAAACTGGGATCGTTTTGCTGTTTCTCTCGTTCGACCGCTTCAAGAGCAAAACTAAATGAAATTTGCGTGTCCCGGGTATGGGGCACGCTTTTTTGCGGGGGGATTTTAATGAGTTCTTTGTCCGGACAGGTTGCATGGATTACCGGAGCCAGCGGAGGAATAGGAGCAGCCATTGCGGAAAGCCTGGCAAGGACAGGGGCCAATGTGGCAGTCGGTTACCGCAGGTCAAAGGAAAAGGCTGAACAGGTTATGTTCAAATGCCGGGCCTTGGGTGTAAAAGCACAATCGATTCATGTGGACGTTCGGTCGAAACCCTCTGTCATAAAAGGCTATAACGAAATCTGTGAGGAATTGGGAGAGCCCGATTTGCTTATTCATGCAGCGGGAACATCGCAGTTTGCATTATTCCAGGACTACAAAGATAAAGACTTTGATGAAATGATGGATGTTCATGTCCGGGGAGCATTTTATCTCATTAAAGCCGTTTTGCCCTCTTATCTTCGCAGGAAAGCCGGCCGTATCATTTTAATTTCCTCGATCTGGGGGGAGACGGGAGGTGCCGGGGAAGTTCTCTATTCTGCAGCAAAAGGAGCGCAAAACAGCATGGCAAAAGCATTGGCGAAAGAGTTGGCCCCCTCGGGAATCACGGTAAATGCGGTTGCTCCCGGAGCCATTCTTACACCTATGTTACATTCACAGTTGACCGGTAGCCAACAACAAGAACTGGCTGAAGAGATTCCTGCGGGACGTCTTGGAAAGGCAGAGGAAGTGGCCTCACTGGTAAGATACCTCTGCTTGCCGGAATCTTCCTACATCACCGGGCAAGTGTTACATGTGAATGGCGGCTGGTATACGTAACAGCAAGTGGATGAAAACGGAAGAATAATGTAAGCCGTTTCGACTCATATTATTCCTAGATAGTTATTGATTGTCAAAGGAGGGAACATCCATGTCAGTTCTTGATAACTTTCAAGAGTGGAAAGAATTTCTTTCATCTCGTATTCAGCAAGCTGAAGGACTGGGAATGAATCGGGAAAGAATCAATGATTTAGCCTATCAGCTAGGTGACTATTTAGCTCATGATATTGATCCGCAAAATGTCCAAGAGCGTCTCTTGAAAGACTTATGGAGTGTGGCAAGCGAAGAGGAACAGAGAATGTTAGCAGGATTGATGGTAAAATTGGTTGACGATGG
The DNA here is from genome assembly GCF_016055185.1 of Paenactinomyces guangxiensis. GTDB lineage: Bacteria > Bacillota > Bacilli > Thermoactinomycetales > Thermoactinomycetaceae > Paenactinomyces > Paenactinomyces guangxiensis. Next base: position 120,285 of record NZ_JAECVR010000007.1, on the reverse strand, counting down.
AAATAGATAATCAATATAAATTAAAAGAAATAAAACACCTAAAAACGCTAGGTGTTTTATTTCTTTTACATAAGGATTTCTTTGTTAAAAGTGGTTTCGCAAGCCTTTCATCATGTGCTATACTAAGAAACATATAACGCTTGTGATCCTAGCAGAGCCACTGATACAAATGGATTGAAGGGTGTGTTGCAATGGATCGTCATGAATGGTATCTGGAATATCAAATTCATAAAAACCGCCCTGGTCTTTTAGGTGATATTGCCTCATTATTGGGAATGCTTTCCATTAATATTTTGACAATTAATGGTGTGGAAGATGATCGGCGCGGAATGTTATTACGGACGGAAGATCATGAGAAGATCGAAGCATTGAAGCAAATTCTGACCCGAATCAACAACATTACCATTACTGCCTTGCGACCACCCAAATTAGTAGACCGGATGGCTGTACGTCATGGCAGATATCTCGACAGGTGTCTGGAAGATAAACGGACATATCGGTTTACACGGGACGAGCTGGGATTGTTGGTTGATTTTATGGCTGAATTGTTCAAAAAAGACGGACATCAGCTGATTGGTGTCAGAGGAATGCCCCGGGTTGGGAAGACAGAATCAGTTGTTGCCTCCAGTGTTTGTGCGAATAAGCGTTGGACTTTTGTCTCTTCCACCTTGTTGAGACAAACAGTACGCAGCCAATTGGCTCATGATGAAATGTCCAACCATCATGTATATATTATTGACGGAATCGTATCAACTCTGAGGTCGACTGAACGGCACGATCTTTTGGTGCGTGAGATTATCCGTATGAATGCCACCAAGGTGATTGAACATCCTGACGTATTTGTGAGCGAAACAGAGTTTACTATGGACGATTTTCATTACATCATAGAACTGCGTAATCATCCGGATGAGACCATTACATACGACGTGTTAGAACCCGGATTTGACGGCTTTTAAATGGAGATGATTGATAGGAGGAGGTAAACAGATGGGTGTTGGTATTGTTTTGAAGCAAGCGAGAGAACGGATAGGCTACAGTCTTGAAGAGATGAACCGGATCACAAACATTCATACTGAATATTTGCATGCATTAGAAAATGATCGATTTGATCAACTTCCCAGCCCTTTTTATGCCCGGGCTTTTTTAAGAGCTTATGCAAAAAGTTTAGGTTTAGAAGTTCAACCGTTGTTAGATACACTTGAAAAAGTGTATCAGAACACTGCGTCCTATCAAGCGGCATCAGTAAAACGGGGCCAGGGGACTCCAAATGATAATTATGATTCTGCCGGAGATCTGTTGAACTCAAGGAAAAAGCGCTCTTTGCCGCCAGGGACTGAAGAGCCGGCCGATTATTCCTTGCGGACCTTACCAGCACCCAACCAAGTACCCTCTCGTCAAAGACTGGTCCGCTCGCCTGAATCTCAGCCGCCACAATCTGTAAATCCAACTTATGCTCCTGTTGAAAAAGGTTTGCCGGTGCAAAACGGATTCCCTAACCTTCCAAAGCCCGACCCCAGTGCACAAACGCTTTCGCCTCGTCGAGTGGCGATCGAGGCAAAGCAAGGACAAGCCGATGCCGCGGAGAAAGAGAATAAAAAAGGGAAAAAGCCGGCGGGACTGGCCATCGGTGTTGCAGTAGCGGCGTTGCTCCTTGTTGGGGGAGTAGGAGCTTATGTGATGACCGGGGACGATTCCGGCCAGACCTCGGTGAGTGAAGGATCAGATATAGATTCTTCACCCATTGATACCTCTGTTAATGCGAATGGAAAAGATGTTCCGATCCTGATGGACGGAGGCTCTTCTGAAAATGAGTATGAGGGTCAATTGTACACGATCTCAAATGTAAATAAACTTGAGGTCAAAGTAAAGGGAAAGACAGGTGAATCGGTGGTTATGCATGCTCCTTCACCAAAAGAGTCTCCTAAAATTTTTACCTTAAGAGTGGGCCAGGAAGTGGCTTTAGATACAGGCGGTAAGAATGAAATTTGGTTCCGCCTGAGTGTTCCTTCCAATGTAGAAGTAACGGTTAACGGTCAAACAATCCGGACAGATGCTCAGGATACACAGAAAAGCTACCGTGTTCAATTAAAAAAATAAAAAGGATGAATGGGTGATTGGCAGGGAGGGGTTTTTTTGTCAGTTGAAATTGGCAAGCGTTTAAAGCAAGCTCGCGAATCTATGGGGCTTTCGTTAGAGGATCTTGAAGCACGGACCCGTATTCAAAAAAAATATCTCATTGCTCTGGAAAATGGCCAATTTGGCTTATTACCCAGCCCAATATACGTACGGTCTTATTTGAGATCTTACGCAAATGTAGTTGGGGAAAACCCACAGACGATTTTAAAACAATATCGTCCAAATACCCGTTCGTCACGGCATCCTGAGGAAAACAGCTCTTTTCGCAACGATTTAAGGCGCGACCGGCCTGTTCTGCCGCCTGCCCATAAGCGGGGGGCTTTCCGGTATAATCAGTCATACGGCCAACAATCGGACCTTTCGCCGACACAAACCTTTAGCGATTTACCGTATCGCTCAAATCGTTCTTCGGATCAAGAAGAAGAGCACAATGCTGACTATGAGATCTCAAATTACGGTTCGGAGTCCCGGCAACAATCGGACTTAGGCTATTCCAGGTCTGCTCGTTCCGTAAGGAGTAGAAATTCAGCCTACCATGATTCAGCGGCTCCGGACTCAACCAGCTATCCTGCGTATGCTTCAGCAACACCTGCGATTGATGAGGAATCGCTTTCGCTGGCAGAAACATCGGCCACTTCATCTCCGGGGCAACCACCTCGAAAACCTAAAATGCCTTCTGACGTTCCAGATCCCGAGGAACTTGGGCTTGATTCTTCTGAGAGTTATGACAAAGGATTGCAAAGGTCATCCTCGTTTCCAAGTCGTCGTAGTGTAAGCCGTTCACAGTCATCGCGCTCGGAGGGTCTCATGGATGAAGATAGGCGAAAAAAGTCCGGGTTCTCTTTTGGCAAGCTATATAACTGGCTTTTAATTATTGGGACTGTTTTATTAGTCCTTGCTCTGGCAGGCTTTTTCTATATAAAAATGACCACTGCATCCGGCAAAGCCGATAAACAGCCTCCTCCAGAGGTTGCGAAAGAGGATACAGCATCAGCTTCCCAAACCAAACCGGTTGGGAAGCCTATTTTCACCATGTTATCATCAAGTGAATATAAGGAGGATCGGTACGAGCTGGTCAATGCGGAAAAGCTGGAGTTAAAAATGGTTTCACAGGCTGGCGGAGCAAGTGATTTTGAAATTCGGGAGCAAGAGGTAGGCAATCCCGTGGCGAAAGGCAGTGTCGCTCCGGGTAAAGAATATACCAAATCTTTTACCACCGGGATTTGGCTTAAGTTAGATCGGCCAAACCGGGTTAAGGTAACAGTGAACGGAAAGCCTGTTATCACGGACCGGTATCGCAAGGAGAAGGATATTTATATTTCATTTGTTCGATAAGCTCTCATGAGTGGGGGGCTTTTTTTGACACAATGAAAATCGCATGTTATGCTTGAATCAAATTTGTGTTATGTGTCATAATCCATATTGGGGATTCTCAAAAATCATACCTGTGAGATGTTTGGACAAGGGGGGTATCCCCTTCCTTTTTGAAGTTATTTAAACATGAATGAGAGCAGGTCAGTACAGTTAACTACATGAAGCTGTAGATCGTGCTGTTATAACCTCACATGGGTGATCGCGATAGCTCCCGTTTCCAGGCGTGGAGATTCAGGTAGAAACTTTTACTGGGTTGGAGAACGATCAAATCCGCTCTTTACATTTACCTGGCGGAAGTTCAACAACCTTTCAGGAGGTGGCTGGGGTGTCTGTCGAAATCGGTAATTATCTTCGACAAGCCCGAGAGTCGATTGGACTGTCCCTCGATCAGTTACAGGATAAGACTAAAATTCAAAAATCATTTTTGACCGCAATTGAAAATGGCGAATTTCATAAGCTGCCAAGTCCGTTTTATGTAAGAACTTACCTTCGTTCTTATGCGAATTGTGTGAAAGTTGAGCCCCATCATATTTTAAGGCAGTATCGGAAAGCAGAACAGGCAGAACGGGGATTGACTGGCGTACATAGAGCCGTGAATGAACACGATCTGGCTCAGGCAAAGCAAACACCGCCCCAAAATACAGGTCGCATGCCGGTTATCACCGGACCGCAGCAATCTGTTTCCCAGATGACAGGATCAATGCCGCACAGGCTCTCAAACACATTAGCAAACACCCGGACGAGTATGAATACAGCATTAACCATTGCCCGTTCGGAAAGTGATCAGGCGAGGGATGTATCACTCAAAGATAAAGAATTGGCGCGTCGGAATTTAGGTTATCAAAGGACAGGTGGTGTGATGAGATCCGGTTCTCCGAGCCTGCCGAACGATCGTCCCGATTTGCCGCCTGTCCCTAAACCATCAATTTCTCAAAGCGAACCGCCAGTGGCATCGTCCTCTGAACCGTTATTATCTTCAATGCCTCCACGCAGGTCAAGGGATACGCTGAGGGAAAATACACAAAAATTTAATGCCGGTACACTGCCGACCGGAGATATGAATTCACTGTCAAGATCGGCAAGATTGCGGAAAGATACCTCACAAGCTTCAATTCCTCCTTCTAAACCGGATGTACAGTCTCCTTATATGAAAAATCCGGACGAGGAATCAGGTTATACGCAAAGGGCTTCACGTGTGCAAAAACTGAGCCGAAGTGCAGTTAAAAATCGCAAGAGCGGCAAATCAAGATCTTCAGGAAAGAAACGTGCAGCCATTATCATCGCAGCCAGTGCTGCTGTCTGTATTCCGTTGGCATGGGTCGCTGTCCATTTTGCCTCGGATCAGGGGGAAGATGATCAAAGCCGGGTAGCGGCTCCTCCGAACAACGGCGGATCAGCTCCGCCGAGGGACTCTTCAGAGGTAAAGGAACAGCCGCCAAGTCCCAAAGGAACCTTAAAATTAGCTTCTAAGGAGTCAAATGTCAATCACTATCATTTGACAGGAACGGATCAGGCTGAAATTGAAATTCAAGGGCGAAGCGGAAAATCTTGGGTTCAGATACGGGACAATTTCGGAACCGATAAGAATTATCTGAAAGATGTGATGGTCGAAGACGGGCAGACGTTTAAATATGGTCCACATACATTTGATGGCAATCCTGATTTGTGGATTGTTTTAGGTCAACCACATCAGGTTACAGTAAAGGTAAACGGCGAATTTATCAGTCCGGCCAAAAATGTTCACATTAAAAAGGTTCAATAGAAAAGCAAGCCCTTCTCACTCCATGGGCTTGTTTTTTTGACTTCACTTTTGCCTGTGAGCTATACTGAAGAAGTTGGACGTTTGGCATTAACATTCAACAGGAGGTACTTTGTTGGCATGTCCAATCCTGATATTGATCGTTTAAGAGAAGTCCGCCAGAACAAGAGTTTGAGCATTGAAGAAGTTTCCGAACAGGCAAACATCCCGCCCCATTATGTAGAAGCAATTGAAAACGGCGACTTTTCTGCTCTGCCGGACCCTTTGTATGCTCGTGGGTTTATTCGCACTTATGCCAGATTTTTAGGAGTAGATCCGCTTCCTATTTTGCGCGCTTACAAAAATGTACAACCGTCCGGAGATAACCAGATGGAATCTGTGCCGGCACCAGTTTCTTTAAGCAGAACAGAGAGAATGCGGCAACAGCAATCCCGGTCCTCCCAGGTTCACGATGTGGCACCCCGGGGCAACTGGAAGTCGTTCCTGAAAAGTAAGTGGATCATTGGTGGAGCAGTTTTTGCAGTGATGCTGCTTATTTCCGTTTTGATCTGGGTATTTATGGGGAAAGAGGATCAACCGGTTGCGCAGCCGGTCACTCCCCAAAAAAATACGGAAGAGACAGTGGTGACGACTGTTGCTCCGGTTGATCAGACCAAGCCTGTTGTTAACCTTACCAAATCTTCAGAAACAAATAAGTATGGGGATGTGTATGAGGTTAAAAACGCCGACCAGGTAGAATTAAAAATAACGGCTAAGAAGTCGACAGAAATTCGTGTTCGCGGCGATGGCCCGAGCGGAAAAATATTGGCGGAAAAAAAGCTGGTTCCCAATAAAACTGAAACTTTTACCCATGAAAAGTGGATTTCTCTCCGTGTCGACAACCCTAATTATGTCACAATCTCTGTAAATGGAGTGATTATTGACACAACAGGGCAAAAAGAAGTTCATTTATATCAATTAAAGTTAATTAATTGAACAGGCGTGTCAAAAAGAGCAGAGAGGCTTGAATCGAAAATGCCTCTCTGCTCTTTTTGACACGCCTGTTCCGCTTGGTTTATACTTACGAAAGGATTGTAACTAGGGGTTGTGTACCTGGAGGAAGAAAAGTGGCAAAAGAACAATTAATGACATCTAACATCAATTGCAAGAACCGGTCCAGTGAGTGGCAGCAACAAACATGGTTATTCAGGGAAAGTAAAAACCAAACAGGATCTTTACACGATGATGAAAACGGGGGAATCAATCTTTATAGACAGATTATCGCCAGGGAGGTTGGTTAAGGTGAACTTGGCCAACAAAATTACGCTGGCCCGCATTTTCCTTGTACCAGTAGTGATGATTTTTTTACTGGTCCGTTTTGATATCGGACATATTCAAATTGGGTCAGTCAATTTGACCGTCAGCGAGTTAATCGCAACGCTATTCTTCATACTGGCAGCGGTAACTGATGGATTGGATGGTTACATCGCACGCAAGAATAAAATGGTTACCAACCTGGGGAAGTTTCTCGATCCTCTGGCAGATAAATTGCTGATTACGGCAGCTTTGATCTCTCTGGTGGAAATGCAACGGTTGGAAGCCTGGGTCGCCATTGTCATCATCAGCCGCGAATTTGCCGTGACAGGTCTTCGGTTGATCGCAGCCGCTGAAGGATATGTGATAGCGGCCAGTGCGTTGGGGAAATTGAAAACGATTGTACAAATCGTGGCGATTGTTGCCTTGATGTTGAAAAATGCCCCTTTCTCAACGTTCGCTTTTCCCTTTTCGTACATTGTGACATGGCTGGCCGTCCTGATTACGATTATTTCCGGGCTGGATTACTTCTATAAAAATAGAAAGATCGTTATGCTCACAAAGCCGTAAGTTTAGACAGTGTGAGGAGAGAAGGAGTTTATGCGTGCGGAGATTATTACAGTAGGAACCGAATTGTTGCTCGGACAGACATTGGATCGTCATTCCGCTTATTTGTCACAGGAGTGCTCCTCTCTGGGAATTGATGTTTACTTCCATACTTCGGTCGGAGATGATGCCCGGAGGCTGCTGGAAGTGATTCGGATTGCCAGTTCCCGTTCCGATCTGGTCTTGCTGTGTGGCGGATTAGGGCCGACGATGGACGATTTGACGAAAGAGACATTAGCCCGGTTTTTGAAAGTGAATCTCATTCAAGATTCAGCTTCTCTTGCTCACTTGCAAAAAATATTTGCAGGGCGTTCTTTGCCAATTCCAGAAAATAATTATAAGCAAACATATGTTTTTCCTGGTGGCACAGTATTCCCAAATGAAAACGGGACCGCACCCGGTTTGGCTATAACCAGCGCTGGTATTACATATGTATTAATGCCCGGGCCGCCGAAAGAGCTCGTTCCGATGTTTGAACATCATGTGCGTCCTTTTTTAATCGGCCTTCTGCCGGAAAAACAAGTCATTGTTTCCCATCCGCTTTCCTTTTTTGGAATAGGTGAATCTCTGTTGGAGAAGCGGTTGAGTGACATTATTGAGCAGCAGACCAATCCGGTCATTGCCACTTATGCGAAGGAAGCGGGAGTTACTTTGCGCTTAACTGCAAAAGCGCGTGATGACCAAGCCGCGCATGATCTGATTGCCCCTGTAAGGGCACAAATTTTAGACCGTGTCGGGGAATACTGCTTCAGTGAAGAAGACTCTTCTTTGGAGGAAGTTGTCGTTTCCTTGCTCCGCCAGCAAAAACGTTCGATTGCTCTCGCTGAAAGTTGTACAGGGGGACTGGCAGCCCATTTGTTATCCACAGTTCCGGGAAGCAGTCACACGCTAAAAGGTGGGTTTGTTTCTTATACTGATGAGGTCAAAAATGAGATCGTTCATGTTCCCAAACAAGTTCTGATCGAAGAGGGCGCGATCAGTTCTGCCGCTGCTGAAGCGATGGCTCAGCAAACCAGGCAACAGTTTCAATCCGATTTTGCACTCAGCATCACCGGAGTAGCTGGTCCGGATCCGGCAGAAGGAAAGCCGGTTGGTCAAGTATTTGTGGGTCTTGCAGAAGTGCATCAGCCTACCCGGGTTTACCAATACCTGCTGAAGGGGTCACGACAACGGATCCAGCTGTTAGCAGCAAAGCATGCGTTATTTATCCTACAGCAACGATTAAAGAAAGGTGAAACCACAACATGAGTCGTTTTGATCAGTTTCAATTAAGCCCTGAAATCTTAAAAGGGGTTCAAGATTTAGGGTTTGAAGAACCTTCTCCGATTCAGTCGGAATGCATTCCCGCTGTATTACGCGGGGAAGATGTAATCGGTCAGGCACAGACCGGTACCGGGAAGACGGCAGCTTTCGGAATACCTGTGTTAGAGAGAATTGATCAGGGGAATAATGGGGTACAAAGTATTATTCTTGCTCCTACACGAGAGCTGGCCATTCAAGTTTCGGAGGAACTGCGGCGCATTGGCCGTCCAAAAAGAGTAAAAACGTTACCGATATACGGCGGACAGGCGATCGGACGGCAAATTAAAGCCTTACAACAAGGAATCCATGTGGTAATCGGGACGCCGGGTCGCCTGTTGGATCACTTGCGCAGGGGCACTTTAAAAGTTAATGATGTAGAAATGATCGTTCTCGATGAAGCAGATGAAATGCTGGATATGGGCTTTATCGATGATATTGAAGCGGTGTTGAAGTTTTTGCCAAGCCAGCGGCAATTACTCTTATTCTCAGCTACCATGCCCCCTGCTATTCGCCAGCTGGCACAAAAATATATGCGCAAGCCCCGGTATATTACCGTCAGCCGCGGTGAAGTGACTGTTCCGGTTATCAAGCAATACTACTATCGTGTACTGGAGAATTTTAAAGTGGAGGCGCTTAGCCGGATCCTCGATAGCGAAGAAGTGGACTTATCTATTGTTTTTTGCCGCACCAAAAAGGGTGTTGACGACCTGACAGAGGCATTGCAAGCCAGAGGCTATCTAGCGGGCGGGTTACACGGAGATCTCGCACAGCAACAGAGGGATCGTGTCATGAACGCTTTTCGCAACGGGGATATTGACCTGCTAGTCGCTACAGATGTTGCGGCACGAGGGATTGATGTTGGCAGTGTTTCCCATGTCATTAACTACGACATTCCTCAGGATGTAGAGAGCTACGTGCATCGGATCGGAAGAACCGGCCGTGCCGGACGTAAAGGGATTGCACTTACACTTGTTACCCCGCGGGAAATGAAGCAACTGCGTACGATTGAACAAGAGACAGGAGCCCGCCTCAAGGCCCGCGAACTTCCTTCTCTGGAAGAGGTTGCGGCGAAACAGCAACAAACCTGGATGGTACAGATTGAGGAAACGATTCAATCTAATGCTGACTTTTCCTTGTTTGAGGAAATGATTGAACAGTTGAATCAAAAATTCTCTCCGGAAAAAGTGGCTGCCGCCGCCTTGCATCTCGCTTTCTCCGAGCGTTTTTCCAAAAATACTGATGCAACTTATAACTTTGGCGAAACGGGAGCTTCCCCCGGGATGGTGCGTTTCTTCATCAATGTGGGTCGAAATGCCAACCTCCGTCCCCAGGAACTGGCTAAAGCCATTTCGGAAAACGCCGGTATCGCCTTGCGCCAGGTTGGGAGAATCAATATCTACGACCGCTTTTCCTTCGTCGAAGTGCCGGAGGATGTGGCACCTTTCGTCTATGAGGCATTGCGCCAATCCAAAATCAATGGTGCCCGTGTCAACATGGAACCGGCTCGCCCGCGAAACCGTACGTAAGACAAAAAAGCCAGCTTTCCAAACATTTATTTGGAGACTGGCTTTTTAAGAGTTTTAAAAGACGGAGCGGATTCAGCTTTATCAATGTTTACTACGTTTAATCACTGATCCCGAGAGCAATTTTCGCGTAGCGGGACATCCGGCTTTTATCCCAGGGTGGATCCCAGACGATATTCACTTCTACCTCTTTGACACCGTCTACTTTTCTTACTGCATCGGTAACCAGGCCATTGATCATGCCGGCAAGGGGACAACCCATCGCTGTCAAGGTCATCGTGATTGTTACATTGCCTTCGTCATCAATATCGACATCATAGACGAGCCCCAGGTTGACAATATCGATCCCTAACTCAGGGTCATTGACTTCTTCTAATTGTTCCATGATCTCTTCTTTCATTTTTTCTTTCTCCACTGCTTACCACCTTCCTCTCTTCTTGTAATGTACCACAATTGGATGATGACTAACACAGCTGATGAAAAAACCGAATAAATGTTCGTAAATGACCTTGGCAGACAGGAGAAAAACATGTATGATGTTGATAGTTGACTAATTGGGAGACAAAAAAAGGAGGAACGTGCATGTCAGATCGTCGTCAGGCGTTGGAAATGGCACTTAGGCAAATAGAAAAGCAATTTGGTAAAGGTTCCATCATGAAGATGGGGGAAGAAACTGCACCGCAAGTGGAAACTGTCTCCAGTGGTGCGCTCGCTTTAGATATCGCCCTGGGAATCGGCGGCTTCCCGCGCGGACGGATCATCGAAGTATATGGTCCCGAATCCTCAGGGAAAACGACAGTGGCTCTGCACGCCATTGCCGAAGCACAAAAGCTGGGAGGGCAAGCTGCTTTCATTGATGCCGAGCACGCGCTGGACCCGATTTACGCTCGCAATTTAGGGGTGAATATCTCAGAACTGCTGTTGTCCCAACCGGATACAGGGGAGCAAGCACTTGAGATTGCTGAGGCACTGGTTCGCAGCGGTGCTGTGGATATCATCGTTATCGACTCTGTTGCGGCGCTGGTTCCTAAAGCGGAAATAGAGGGAGAGATGGGCGATTCTCACGTCGGTCTGCAAGCACGTTTGATGTCCCAGGCGCTGAGAAAGCTCTCCGGTGCCATTAACAAATCGAAAACAATCGCGATTTTCATTAACCAGATTCGTGAGAAAGTGGGAATTATGTTTGGAAATCCCGAAACCACGCCTGGCGGACGTGCACTCAAGTTTTACTCCAGTGTTCGCCTGGAGGTTCGCCGGGCTGAAACAATCAAGCAGGGCAGTGACATGATTGGGAACCGCACCCGGATCAAAGTAGTGAAAAACAAGGTCGCACCACCATTCAAACAGGCCGATGTGGACATCATGTTCGGTGAAGGAATTTCCAAAGAGGGAAGTGCGCTTGACATTGCTGCAGAATTGGATATCGTGAATAAGAGCGGTGCCTGGTACTCCTTCGATGGCGAACGTCTGGGACAAGGAAGGGAGAACGCCAAGCAATTTTTGAAAGAGAACCCGGAAGTCTACCTCAAAATCGAAAATCGCATTCGCAGCCACTATAATCTTCCGTTCATCCAGGCAGACGGCGGAGAACAAAAGGAAGAAGCCCCTGCTGCCGGAAAGAGCGAGAAGAAAACGAGAAAGAGCAAAGAAAAAGTAGTTGAGGAGCCCTCATTGGATCTATAATTCTTGAACCGTCTGAACGGAAGAGGTGAGAGGCACCATGGAGACAAACCTCATCACCCGTATCGAAAAATCTTCAAGCTATTCAAAAAGATATCGTATCTATGTGAACGGAGAATTTCTTTGCTCCGTTCATGAAGATGTTTTGGTAAAACATCACCTCTACAAAGGAATGGCCGTTAACCAGGAGCAGATCCAGGAGTTGCTGGCCGCAGAAGAATACAACAGAGTAAGGCTGGCCGTTCTGCGCTACCTCAGCTACAGACCGCGTACGGTTTGGGAAGTGAAGCAGTATATCGCGGGAAAAGAATTTAGCGAGGAGCACGGTGAAAAAGTGATCATCGAAATGCAGCATCTGGGCTATTTGGATGATCGCAAGTACGCCAAAGCATGGGTTGAAGAGAGGCGAAACACAAGAGGCTATGGTCCGATACGCTTAAGACAGGAACTCATGAAGAAAAGGATTGTCGCCAAATGGATTGACGAGGCATTGGGCCATACGGAGGAAGAAGAGGAGCGCCATCTGGCAATGAAAGTTGCCGAAAGGCGCTATCTTCGTATTTGCCGTGACCCCTGGCCAAAGGTAGAGCGGAAACTGGGACAATACCTGCTTCGCCAAGGATTTTCGGCCGATATCGTTTACTCGGTCTTGGATGTTTTTCGATCGCGACATGTGGAGGAAGAGAGGAATTTTTAATGCGCTTGCTATATCTGACTGATACTCATATCCGCGGAACATCACCACGAAGCCGGACAGATAACTTTCAGGAAACGATTCGACGGAAATTGGAAGAAGTGATTGAAATTGCTGAACGGGAGCAGGCAGATTTTATCCTGCACGGGGGAGATGTCTTTGATCGCCCGAATCTCTCCCCGGCTGTTGTCCGGGAGTTTGCCAGCCTGTTTCGCCGGTTTCGAGTTCCGATCTATGCGATTGCAGGTAACCATGATATTTTTGGGCATAACCCCTCGACGATTGATCGAACCATGTTAGGGTTGTTAGACGCTTTTGGCACTTTGCAACTGATCGGGGAAGGGGAAAAGGTACCTCTTGAAAAAGACGGCCTCCTTGTGCAACTGAGCGGACAACCCTTTCATTACGATTTGGATAAACGGGATGCATCTCTGGATTATCAGGTGCAAAATGAAATCGGAGCCCGGTACTGCATTCATATGGTTCATGGTATGCTGGTAGAGAAAGCACTGCCCGACGGGGTTGTTCACACGATGGTGAATCAGGTGTGGAGCGACACTGTCGATATTTTGCTGACAGGGCATTATCATACGGGTTTCCCCGTCCAGCAGCAAAACGGCAGATATATCATCAATCCGGGAGCACTTGCACGAATCAATAACCACCCTTCAGAAATGAAACGAATGCCCCAAGTTGCACTTATCGATTTAAAGGAAGAGATTCAAGTTCGGCTGATTCCTTTGAGATGCGCCGCCAAAGGTGATACTGTGCTGGACCGTTCTTACATCGAAAAAGCAGCTTACAGGCAGGAAAAGTTGGCCTCTTTTGTGCAACAGGTGATGGAAGCCGGAGATTTTCACGGGATTGATGTAATAGATATCATTAATGAGATCTCTCACTTAAACGGAATGGAAGAAGAAGTGAGATTTGAAGCTTTAAGACGGATTGCGGTGGAGCAGGAAGCAGAGGGGGAGGGCATCGATTGAATCACTTCAAAAAACTCATTATTGAAAATTTTCAATCTCATCAATATACAGAGATTGACTTCTCCCAGGGTTTAAATGTATTTGTCGGCGCTTCTGACAGTGGGAAAAGTGCGGTTTTGCGCGCTTTACGCTGGGTTTTGTTCAATCAGCCCAGAGGAACGGATTTTATTCGCACCGGAGCCAATCAATGCCGCGTCAGCCTTACCTTTGCCGACGGGACGGAAGTGGTACGGGTGAGAAGTTCATCGATAAACCGTTATCTCTTACGAACCACTGATGGGGAGGAAAAGGTGTTTGAAGGATGGGGGACCGGAGTTCCCCGGGAAATTACAGATGTACATGGTATTCAAGTGGTCAAGCTGGATCAAAAAGAAATTTATGTTCACTTCGGGACCCAGTTGGAAAGTCCGTTTTTACTGTTTGAATCTGATCGAAATAAAGCAAAAACGATCGGGCGGATCAGCGGTGCGCACATCATTGACAATGCCCTCAAAAAAACGAGCAGTGACCGGCAGGCGACCAACACCCAGATCAGACAACTGGAACAACAAGCGGAACAAATGAAAGAAAAACTGAAGCCGTATGAGAATCTCCCCTTGCTTGAACAGGCTCTTGAGCAGACAGAAGCTGTTTATATCCGGGCGAAAGAGAAAAAACATAGATTTGAACAGCTGCAAAAACAATTACATAAGCTTCAAGCTGTTCGTACCGAGAAACAAATCTGCCAGCAGGTGGTACAACAGTTGGAAAATCTTCCTCTTGCAGAGCAAATGATGTGGGGGATAGAAGGTAAAGGTGCTCTTTATCATCAACTTGCCAGATTACTGGAAAAAAAGCAGAAGATTGAACAGGAACAGGAGATTTGTTTCAAAAAAATAGAACAGTCTCAGGCTCTGCCACAAGTAGAAGGATTGCTGTCCTCCCTGGAACAAAAACAGAGGCAGCTCATTCAAATGTACAAGGTACAAAAGAGATGGCAGCAAATGTTGAGACAGAGACAGCGGGAACAGCGGGTGGCACAGCAATTGGTTCACGTTCCCGATGTGATCAAGATGACGGAAAAAATGCAGGATAAACTATCTCAGTTAAAATCATTCATCCAATTGTCCGTAAAATGGAAAAAGGTAAATGCGGAAATCCAACACATCCATCATATTGTTAAGACGTGTGAGGGAGTTCCCCAACTACTGGACAAGAAACTCCCGGACTTAGAGCAAAAGTTAGACCGCTTGCACCGATTACGAATTGTCGGTGAAAAATGGGCGGATACCCGCCGGAGAGTCGGTAAAGGGAAACAATTTTGCCGGGAAAAAGCGGAAGAAATGGCCCGTCTGACAGACCAGTGGGCCGGGCTGTTAAAACAGTTGGAAAGATGCCCAACCTGTGGGTCTCATATTGACTCATCGGTGCTTGAACATATTATGGAAGAATATCGAGGAGGTTCCTCTCATGCAGCAGCTGGAAGAGAAGATTAAACAAATTAAAATCCAATTGGATAAAGCGAAAAGTGATCTTTTAAGAGCAGAAGCCAGATTGGAAAACCTGGAACGGCAAGAAGAAGAAATCATCAAAGAATCAAGAGAACTTGGAGTTGAACCCGACCAATTGCAAGCGGAAATTGCCCGTCTGGAGAAAGAGATCCATGAGGAATTGGAGAAAGCATGGAGACTGCTTCCCCCGGAGTTGAGGAAGTAGATGGAGATAAACTCTGCGTTTGCTGAATTGGAAAGAGCACTTCAACAGTCAAAAAATGAGTTAGTGAGCAAAAAAGCGAAACGGGATCTTCATTTGCAACATTTGCAGGAGATTGAAGAAAGATGGAGTGAATGCAATAACCGGCGGGATTTACTGGATAAAGTGCGTGTTTTGTTGCAGATCTCTTCTGAACATGCCCGCCTGCAGGCCAAACAGCAGTTGGAAACTCTTGTCACCAATGCTTTACAGTATGTGTTCGGTTCAGCATTCCGCTTTGAAATCGAACTCTCTGATCATGGTGGTAATCCGACAGCTGATTTTTATGTTGTAACCGAGTGGGAAGGACAGACGATTAAAAACAAGCCCCAGGATTCTCGGGGCGGAGGGATTGTGGACGTTGTCTCCCTCGCTTTGCGGATCGCTTTAATCGAGACGGTGAAACCCCGTCTTCCGGGACCGATCATCCTTGATGAACCCGGCAAACATGTGAGCGAAGATTATATTGTTCCAATGATTGAATTTTTGAAGTCGGTTGGAGAAACATTTGGACGTCAGATCATTTTGGTCACCCATAATACAGACTTGACGGAATCTGCGGATACTGCTTATCATGTGCGTCTTTCCGGGGGCAAGTCTGAGGTGCAGATGAGCCGTTACCTTGACAATGGGATTGCATAAATAATACAATTGAACTGTATCTTTGCATTTTAGACGTGAAAGATACCTCTGGTTCCATGTTTGCCTGTATGTTTAACTGAGAAAGAAAATGTATTTTCGCTGGGATTTCCAGCCTTCACCTGGTATAGCAATAACATGAGAGACGAACGAGAGAAGACCGAGTTCATCGGTCTTGTTTTTTAAATAAAAACAGAGGAGGTGAGCAATAATCGATGTTTCAACTGCCTCACATCATTTTGCTGTTTGCCTCTCTGGGAATAGGCGTAGGAGCAGGATATTGGATTCGTAAGACAACAGCGGAAGCCCGCATCGGCAGCGCGGAAAAAGAGGCTGCAGCGATCCTGGAAAAGGCTGAAAAAGATGCGGAAGCTCTGAAGAAAGAAAAGATCTTTGAAGCGCGGGATGAAGCGCATCGACTCCGTGGTGAAGCGGAGAAAGAGATACGTGAACAGCGCAATGAATTGCAACGGATTGAACGACGGCTTAACCAAAAGGAAGAGACACTGGAACGCAAGCAACATGTTTTGGAAAAACGTGATGAAGCTTTAAATCAAAGAGAGAAGCAAATCGAAATTCAAGAGCAGAAAATTGAGCAGCTATACCAGGAACAAACGAAAGAGATGGAACGGATTTCCGGACTGACTTGTGATGAGGCCAAACAGTTAATTTTAGCCAAAGTAGAGAATGAGATGCGACACGAAACGGCGCAAATCATTAAAGAGATGGAGCAGCAGGCCATTGAAGAAGGGGATAAGCGAGCCCGCAACATCTTGTCTTTAGCTATACAGCGTTGTGCTGCCGATCATGTAGCAGAAACGACTGTTTCAGTTGTGACTTTGCCGAACGATGAGATGAAGGGGCGGATTATCGGGCGGGAAGGACGAAACATCCGCACATTGGAAACTCTTACAGGGATCGATCTCATTATTGACGATACTCCGGAGGCGGTGATCCTGTCCGGCTTTGACCCCATTCGCCGTGAAGTGGCACGGGTAGCGTTGGAGAAACTGGTCGCTGATGGACGGATTCACCCGGCGCGTATTGAAGAGATGGTGGAAAAATCAAGACGGGATGTGGACGAGCGCATTCGTGAATATGGAGAGCAGGCCACTTTTGAAACGGGTGTGCATGGTTTGCATCCTGACTTGATCAAGATAGTGGGTCGTTTGAAGTTCCGTACCAGCTATGGCCAGAATGTGTTGAAGCATTCCATGGAAGTGGCCCATTTAGCAGGTTTGCTCGCAGCCGAGCTGGGTGAAGATATCCATCTGGCGAAACGGGCCGGTCTGCTGCATGATATCGGAAAAGCGATTGACCATGAAATCGAAGGCTCCCACGTAGATATTGGCGTGGAGCTGGCTAAAAAATACAATGAACATCCGGTCGTCATTAATAGCATTGCTTCCCATCACGGGGATGTGGAGGCGACAAGTGTCATTGCTGTCCTGGTACGGGCGGCAGATGCATTGTCAGCGGCTCGCCCGGGTGCGCGGCGTGAAACGCTTGAGGCATATATCAAACGTTTGGAAAAACTGGAGGAGATCTGCGAGTCCTTTGACGGCGTTGAGAAGTCATATGCCATCCAAGCCGGGCGTGAATGTCGCATTATCGTAAAACCTGATGAAGTGGATGATGCCGAGTCAAGCCGTTTGGCAAGGGAGATTACCAGGCAAATTGAAAACCAATTGGATTATCCCGGCCATATCAAAGTGACGGTCATTCGGGAAACGCGATCGGTCGAATATGCAAAATAAAGTGGCCTTTGGCCGCTTTATTTTTTTAGCAAGTAGGTTGGAGGCTATAAAACCTTATGAGAATTTTGATGATCGGAGATGTTGTCGGCTCTCCGGGACGCGAGACTCTGTCCAGCTATTTTCCCCAGTTGAACAATCTGTTTACACCCGATGTCATCGTAGTAAATGGTGAAAATGCGGCGGGCAACGGGCGGGGAATCGGACGGACGATCGTACGTGAACTGTTTGAACTGGGAGTTCACTGCATTACGCTGGGCAATCATGCCTGGGCACAAGCAGAAGTATTTGATTTTATTGATGAGGAACCGGGGATCATTCGTCCGGCTAATTTCCCCATGGATACACCGGGAAAGGGATATACAGTGATCCAGTCTCAAGCCGGGAAGCTAACAGTTATCAATATCATGGGCAGAACTTTTATGGCTACTCTGGATTGCCCGTTTCGCACGATGGATGAAATCTTGGACCAAATACCTCCTTCGTCGTATATTTTGGTAGATATTCATGCTGAGACCACATCGGAAAAACAGGCAATCGCCTGGTATCTCGACGGGAGGGTTTCTGCCGTAGTCGGAACGCATACCCATGTGCAAACGGCAGATGAACGAATTCTTCCCAAAGGTACGGGCTACATCACCGATGTGGGAATGGTAGGGCCTTATGACGGCATTATAGGCATGGAGAGAAGTACGGTCATTAAGCGCTTTTTAACACAAATGCCTGTCCGCTTTGCTGTGGCCAAAGGAAGATGTCAGTTAAATGCAGTGCTGATCGATCTGGACAAGCAGACAAAAAAAACAAAGCAACTCAAACGAATTCGCATTGATGTGGATACCCCTCTGATTGGTTGAATTGTATAATTTTCTTTCTAATTTTTCATTCGTATCTATGTGAAGGAGAAGGAATTTTTACGAGATGGTCGAATAGGATAAAAGTGGACTCACTCTAACCATCGAGGAGGTACCTTCATGGAAGTATTAAAAGTTTCAGCAAAATCCAACCCGAATTCTGTCGCAGGTGCACTTGCCGGCGTCTTGCGTGAACGCGGCCAAGCAGAGATGCAAGCCATCGGTGCAGGAGCGCTAAACCAAGCTGTCAAAGCCGTTGCGATCGCACGAGGATTTGTTGCGCCGAGCGGGATCGACTTGATTTGCATCCCGGCCTTTACCGACATCGTCATCGATGGTGAAGAGCGAACCGCTATCAAGTTGATCGTCGAACCCCGTTAATAGAGGGATCAATAGATTTAAAAAACCTGTTTAAACATAACAGGTTTTTCTTTTATTTACTTGGAGGGAATACATATGCGCTCTATGGATGGACATTGTGATGTATTGTTAAAGATGTGGTTAGATCAGGAGCACTCTTTCTATGATACTCATTCCAATCTGGATGTAACTTATCTCCGCTTGCGAGAGGGGCAGGTTGGCTTGCAAACTTTTGCAATCTATATTCCGCCAACGGTTGCAATCGGACAGAAATTTGAGGTCGCAGTCAAACAAATTGATGAGTTTTATGAAAAAGTGATTCAAGACGGGGAAAAGATGTTTCTTGTTACTTCCGGAGAACAGCTTGATGAATGTTCTCCTGCTCGTATAGGAGCACTCCTTTCACTGGAGGGGGCAGACGCACTTCAAGGGGAGTTGAAGTATCTTCGCACCTTTTACAGGCTGGGTGTCCGTAAGATGGGGCTTACTTGGAATCATGCCAATGAAGTGGCCGACGGAATCCAGGAGGAACGCGGGGGAGGGCTTACATCTTTCGGACGTGAAGTGGTGGAGGAGATGAAAAGGCTGGGCATGATTCTTGATGTTTCCCATCTTTCCATCAAAGGTTTTTGGGAAGTGATTGAATACCCGGATTTACCGGTTTATGCATCCCACTCCAATTGCCGGGCTGTATGTCCCCATGTCCGTAACCTGGAAGATGATCAAATTAAAGCTTTAATCAATAGAGACGGACTGATCGGTATTACCTATGTTACTCACTTTGTGAAATTTCCACATGGCGAAGTTACGATTGATGATCTCATCAAGCATATTGAACATGTATGTGAACTCGGCGGAGAAAATCAAATTTTCTTTGGTTCCGATTTTGACGGAATTGATAAGAAAATTCGTGATCTGGAACACGCCGGTCAGGTGAACAATCTGAAAAAAGCGCTGTTGAAGCGGTATCCGGAAACGTTGGTAAAAAAGTGGGCCTGGGAGAACGGATACCGATTTTATTTAAAGAACTTACCGTCACAAAATGTTAAAAAAACCGGAGCAATATAAGGGTTTATTTTTATGAGACGGTTATATTGGATAAAAAGAAACGATAATTGAAGGATTGGGGAGAGATGACGGTTGCTTTTTACCCAGGAGAGGACTAGAATTAATACCAGATAGAGCTCTATCGACTCACCACAATTACGATTTGTTCCTTCGCTTTGTGAAGAGCCGATATAACCTATTTATTTAACTTAATCATTGTGTTAGTTGTGTGGGAGTATTAAAGGAGATGAGTTCATTGATCAAGCAGCTTTCGTGGAAAGTGGGCGGACAACAGGGGGAAGGTATTGATAGTGCTGGTGAAATCCTGTCTACCGCACTAAATCGCAAAGGTTATTACCTATATGGATACCGGCATTTCTCCTCTCGGATTAAGGGGGGGCACTCCAACACCAAAATTCGAATCAGCACAAACCCGATCCGCTCCATTTCTGACGAGCTGGACATTCTTGTTGCATTCGACCAGGAAACCATTGACCTTAACGCCTACGAATTGATCCCAAATGGTGTGATTTTAGCTGATGCTAAATTTAATCCAACCGTGCCGGAAGGAGTTTCTGCCCGTCTTCTCGCAGTGCCATTCACCAAAATTGCCGAAGAAGCGGGAATGGCTCAAATGAAGAACATGGTGGCAGTCGGTGCTTCCATCGCGCTGTTGGGTGTTCCGTTAGATTCGTTCAAAGATGTGATTGAAGAAAGATTTGCGAGAAAAGGTCAAAAAGTTGTAGACAAGAACATGGAAGCGATCTCACGAGGTCTGGAGTTTGTCAAGGAGGAAGCAGAATCCGCGATCCCGGATTTCCAACTGCAACCGTCTGATGGCAAAAAGCGTCTTTATATGATCGGAAATGATGCAATCGCTCTGGGAGCGCTGGCAGCGGGTGCCAGACTTATGGCGGCTTATCCGATTACTCCGTCTTCAGAGATCATGGAATATCTGATTAAGAAGCTGCCGGAATTTGGGGGTACTGTGGTTCAAACGGAAGATGAAATTGCTGCCATGACCATGGTGATCGGTGCCAACTACGGGGGGGTACGTGCTCTCACTGCATCTGCCGGCCCCGGTCTCTCTCTGATGACCGAAGCGATCGGCTTAGCGGGTATGACGGAAACCCCTGCAGTGATCGTAAATACTCAGCGTGGGGGTCCAAGTACAGGTCTGCCGACGAAACAAGAACAAAGCGACGTGCTGGCAATGTTGTACAGCACACACGGAGAGATTCCAAAAATCGTCATCGCTCCGAGTACGGCGGAAGAATGCTTCTATGATACGATCCAGGCATTTAATCTGGCCGAGATATATCAATGCCCGGTCATCATCTTGTCTGATCTGGCACTCTCCCTGGGTAAACAAACAGTTGAGCCGCTTGAATATGACCGAATCAAGATTGACCGCGGTAAACTTGTTTTAGACGATGAAGAGTTGCCACAACTGGAAAACTCGGAATTATTCCCACGGTATGAGTTTACAGAAGACGGTATTTCGCGCCGTATCTTGCCGGGTAAGAAAAACGGCCTGCACCATGTAACCGGGGTTGAGCACGATCAAACAGGTCGTCCGTCCGAAAACCCAGTTAACCGTAAAGAGATGATGGAAAAGCGGTTGCGGAAGCTGGAAAACGGAATCCAATTTGAAAATCCTGTCTTCATCGATGCTGAGCATGAAGAGGCAGACCTGCTGATTGTCGGCTTCTGCTCCACCCGCGGAACGATTCATGAAGCCAAAGAGCGTTTGGAAGCAGAGGGGATGAAGGTCAATCATGCCCATATCCGCCAAATTTTGCCGTTCCCAACTGATCTTATGGCGGAACAAATGAAAAAAGCGAAAAAAGTAATTGTCGTTGAAAATAACGCAACAGGACAACTCACCAATCTGATTAAAATGCATGTGGGAATGGCGGAAAAATTGGTTCATTACGGAAAATATGATGGAAACCCGTTCCTGCCATCCGAAATCTACAATCAATGTAAGGAGCTGTTGGTTCATGGCCACATTTAAAGACTTCCGCAACAAAGTGAAACCCAATTGGTGCCCGGGTTGTGGTGACTTCTCTGTGTTGGCCGCCATGCAGCGCGCTTTTGCTAATGTTGGGCTGGAGCCCCATGATGTCGCCATCGTTTCAGGCATCGGTTGTTCCGGCCGGATTTCCGGATATGTGAACGCGTATGGTTTCCACGGAGTTCACGGGCGGGCTTTGCCGATCGCACAGGGTTTAAAACTCGCCAACCGCGATTTAACCGTAATCGCAGCAGGCGGAGATGGTGATGGTTTTGCAATCGGAATGGGACATACCGTTCACGCCATTCGCCGTAATGTTGATATCACCTATATTGTTATGGATAACCAGGTATACGGCTTAACTAAAGGACAAACCTCACCCCGCAGTGAAATGGGCTTTAAAACCAAGAGTACGCCAAACGGATCAATCGAAGCTGCTATCAATCCGATGGAGATGGCACTCACAGTCGGGGCAGGCTTTGTGGCTCAGTCCATGTCCAGTGACTTGAAACAGCTGACCCGGGTAATTGAGGAAGGGATCAAGCATAAAGGCTTCTCTTTGATCAACGTATACAGCCCTTGCGTGACCTACAACAAGATCAACACCTACGACTGGTTTAAAGAGCATATCTTCAATTTGGACGATGATAAAGATTACGATCCTGCAAACCGTTCCATGGCAATTCAAAAATTAATGGAGCATAACGGTTTGGTAACGGGAATTATCTATCAAAACAAAGAGAGCAAGTCTTATGAAGAGATGATCAAAGGCTTTAAAGAAACACCATTATCCAAACAGGATCTCTTGATTAACAAAGACCAGTTTGATAAATTGGTGGCAGAATTCGCATGATAACTAAAGCCAGCCGCTTCCTTATTTGAAGGAAGTGGCATTTTTTATAGGAAGGATGTTGCCTGTGCGTTTCACTGTCTTGGGTTGTCATTCCCCGTTTCCGGGTCCGGGAGGTGCAACTCCAGGCTATTTGCTGGAGGCAGGCGGAAAGAGAATTTTAATTGACTGTGGCAGTGGTGTTCTGGCCCAATTGGGAAAAATGATTTCTCCTTGGGATTTGGACGGGGTTATTCTATCTCACTTACATCACGATCATATTTCTGATTTTTTTGTTCTTCAGTATGCCATTATGACGGCAATGAAGTTGAAAAAAAGAACCTCTCCTTTGCCGGTTTGGGCACCTGAAAAGCCTGGTCACTGGTATTCAAAATTGAGCTTTGGAAACTACATTGAAAAGCATATCATCAAAGAGGGACTGACCGTAGATGTTGGAGACCTGCTAAACATTCGCTTTTATCGGACTGACCATGGCATCCCGTGCTATGCGATGAATATTACAGACGGGACTCATAGCATTTTATACGGGGCTGATTCGGGTGTAAATACGAATTGGGAGTTGATGACAGACTCCCCTGATTTATTTATTTGTGAGGCCACCTATTTAGATCAGGATTTGCCACCTGGTCCCACAGGTCATTTATCTGCTAAACAAGCGGCCCGGGCAGCCAATCGCATTCAGACGAAACAATTGCTTCTTACCCATTTTTTCCCGGGTTATGAGCCGGAACAGATTCAGCAGGAAGCTGAAACAGTTTTTGCGGGAAAATGTCGGATTGCTGCCTCCGGCTTGCAAATAGATCTCTGATCTTGCTGGCCAAACTCACGTTTAGAAGCGGGACACTGATGGTATTCCGGCCCTCTACTTTTTCCGTTCATTGATTTAGGGTATAATGCAGCTTGAACAGAATCATACATCTCATATAATCGTGAGGATAAGGCTCGCGAGTTTCTACCGGATCACCGTAAATGATCCGACTATGAGTGAGCGAGAGCAAGGGACTTATGTTTGGACCCTGGTCTATTTCTTTCGTAAACGGAAAGGAAATGATGGTGTCAGATAATGCTCAAAAGAGCCTGCTCACTCCATGTGTGTGAAAGGGCCTTTTGAGCTTTTTATTTTAGGGAGGAATCATTTTGCAATTGTTAAAAGAGAAAATACTGCTTGAAGGTAAAGTGCTTTCCGATGAGATATTAAAAGTGGATTCATTTTTAAATCATCAACTGGACCCGGTGTTGATGAAAGAGATGGGTGCGGAGTTTGCCGGGCGTTTTGCAGATCAACAGATTACAAAGGTGTTAACAATTGAATCTTCCGGTATTGCACCAGCGATGATGACAGCTTTAGAACTGGGAGTTCCCGTTGTATTTGCGAGAAAGAAAAAATCGTTAACGTTAACGGAGAAGGTTTACCAAGCCGAAGTTTTTTCATTCACCAAACAGGAGATGAACATGATTACTGTCTCCAAGGATTATTTAAGCTCTAATGACCGTGTACTGATTATCGACGATTTTTTGGCAAATGGACAGGCGGCCAAAGGTTTAATTCAAATAGTTAAACAAGCGGATGCCGATTTGGCCGGACTGGGCATCGTCATTGAAAAATCATTTCAAGAAGGAGGCAAAAAGCTTCGTGAGTCAGGAGTTCGTGTAGAATCACTGGCAGAGGTTGCGTCACTGAAAAACGGGCAGGTCACTTTTTTAAGCCGTCTGTGTAAAAATTAACTGGATCATCCGGACTTATGTTGTCCGCGTAATGCGGACATTTTTTTATTTTACGCATTTGTCATAATCAGTTATAATCAAATGAGTATTTATTAGTATGACAGTTGGATGGGAGAAAGGAGTGTCCGTCGTGGAAGGAATCATGCGTGCTCTCGTTAAACATCATAAAGGTGAGGGTGCTATCTTAAAAGAGGTGCCCATTCCATCAATTGGGCCCGATGAAGTGCTGATTCGTGTGAAAGCGACCAGTATCTGTGGCACTGATGTTCACATTTATACATGGGATGATTGGGCGGCAAGCCGGATTCGTCCCCCCTACGTGTTTGGCCATGAATTGGGCGGAGAAGTTGTACAGATCGGGGAAAATGTAACTTCTGTGCAACTTGGAGACCACGTTTCCGCAGAGACGCACATTGTATGCGGCCATTGTTCCGCCTGTCGCCGCGGAGACGCACATGTCTGCCTGAATACCAAAATTATTGGTGTGGATCGCGACGGATGTTTTACTGAATATGTGGCCTTGCCGGCATCAAATCTGTGGAAGAACAGCAAGGAGCTCCCTTTCGAAATCGCTTCCTTAATGGAACCCATGGGAAATGCGGTTCATACGACGTTATCTGAATCGATCGTTGGTAAGGCGGTAGCAGTTGTCGGTTGCGGACCTATCGGACTGATGGCGGTGGCTGTAGCCAGAGCGTCAGGAGCTGCCAAGGTAATTGCTTCCGATCTGAACGAATATCGCTTAAACCTGGCTGAACAAATGGGGGCAACCCATCTCATCCGGCCCCGGACAGAAGATCCGGTTCAAACAGTAAAAGCTATCACAAAAGGAGAAGGGGCCGATGTTGTATTGGAAATGTCCGGTCATCCGACAGGGATTCGCCAGGGTTTTGAAATGATAACTCACGGTGGCCGCATTTCCTTACTTGGTTTGCCCGGCCGCCCGGTAGAATTAGATATCACAAACGATATCGTTTTCAAGGGGATTACCGTTCATGGGATTACAGGGCGCCGAATGTATGAGACGTGGGAACAAACTGCGGGGCTGCTGGAATCCGGTTTAGTGGATCTTAAGCCCTTGATCACCCATCGTTTGCCGCTCGAAGATTTTGAAGAGGGATTTGAACTAATGAAAAGCGGAAACTGTGGCAAAGTGGTTTTCACTGTATAATGGATGCGTAACACTGAAGCGATGTAAAGAGGTGATAAAATATGTCAGGATTTGCCCACCTGGAAAAAGAGATTCAAGAATGGAAAACAGCCGGTACTTTTCGTCCGCTCACCGAATTGGAATCGGAGCAAGGCTCTAAAGTCAGGATTCGCGGCCAAGAAGTGATTCAGCTGTCTTCCAACAACTATCTCGGGTTAACGACTCATCCGCGTCTGAAACAAGCGGCTCTGGAAGCAGTTGAAGCGTTTGGAGCGGGAACCGGTTCTGTTCGTACGATCGCGGGAACCTTCAGTATGCACGAAAAGTATGAAAAACGACTCGCTAACTTTAAACATACTGAAGCAGCCCTTGTGTTCCAATCCGGTTTTACTGCCAATGTGGGTGTGGTTTCATCCATCTTAAGCGATCAGGATGTGGTAATCAGCGATGAGCTGAACCACGCGAGCATCATTGACGGGATTCGTCTGACCAAAGCAGGACGGCGTATTTATAAACACTCCGATCTGGATGATTTGGAGAAGGCGCTGCAGGAAACCCAGTCTGCCCGTGTACGTCTTGTGGTTACTGACGGAGTTTTCAGTATGGATGGAGATATCGCACCATTACCTGAGATCGTGGAGCTCTGCGAAAAGTACGATGCGCTGGTGATGGTAGACGATGCCCACGCAAGCGGTGTCCTCGGTAAAAACGGACGTGGAACGGTAGACCACTTTGGTCTGCATGGTCGTGTCCATATCCAGGTAGGCACCCTTTCCAAGGCAATCGGGGTTTTGGGAGGATATGTAGCCGGCCCAAAAGTGTTGCGTGATTATTTGATCCATCGCGCCCGTCCTTTCTTGTTCAGCACCTCTCATCCGCCGGCAGTAACCGCTGCCTGTAATGCTGCACTGGATGTGCTGTTAGAAGAACCACAACTGATTGATCGCTTATGGGAAAACACCCGTTTCTTTAAAGAAGGCCTTAATAACCTTGGGTTTGACACCGGGAGCAGTGAAACACCGATTACCCCGGTGATCGTCGGTGACGATGCTCTGACGATGCGCCTCTCAGACGAGTTGTTTGCAGAAGGTGTTTATGCCCAGGGAATTGTTTATCCAACAGTTGCAAAAGGCAAGGCCCGGGTTCGTACTATTGTCACGGCCGTTCACAGTAAAGAAGAACTGGAGTATTGCCTCACCAAGTTTGAGAAAGCGGGTAAAAAGTTAGGTATTATTTAATAAAATAAACCCCAGCCGGAGATATAGCTGGGGTTTATATATACATCAAGCGGCAGGACACAGACTATTCAATATGTCCGCAAGTTGTTTCTAAACTTGTTGAACAGCAGGGTGGGAGTGTTCCTTTAACTTTTTTACAATATCTCTTGCGATCCATACACCGCAAGCACTTGCCTGGGCAAGACCGCGAGTGATACCCGCACCATCTCCGCCGATGTAAAGTCCGGTGATTTCAGATTCAAAGTGGTTGTTTAACTTGGGACGAGCGGAGTAAAACTTTGCCTCTACACCATAAAATAAGGTGTGTTCTGAGGAGATTCCCGGCGTTACATGATTAAGCGCTTCAACCATTTCAATCAGGCTTTTCATGGTGTTATATGGTAACACAAGACCCAGGTCCCCGGGTACAGCCTCTTTTAAGGTTGGATTGATAAATCCTTCTTTGATTCGTTTATAGGTGGAACGGCGCCCTTTCATGATATCTCCGTATTTTTGCACGATAACCCCGCCATTGGAGAGCTGGTTGGCCAGGCGCGATACTTCGTGGGCATATTCGGTGGGTTGATCAAACGGCTCATCAAACTTATGGGAAACAAGCAGGGCAAAATTGGTGTTTTCACTTCCCAGACTTGGATCTTTGTAAGCATGCCCGTTTGCCAGCATAATTCCCGAATGGTTCTCAACAACGACATGCCCGGAGGGATTGCTGCAGAAAGTCCGGACCCTGGTTCCCACAGAAGTATTAAAAATAAACTTTCCTTCATACAGATGCTGGTTAATTTCTTCCATGACCATATTGGATGTTTCGACCCGAACACCGATATCAACCTGATTGGCGGACATTTTCAGACGCCGTTTCTTAAGGATTTTTGCCAGCCATGCTGAACCGTCACGGCCGGGAACAATCACAACTTTTTCGGCGCGTATTTTAGTCCCATCCTTTAATTCCACACCTGAGACTTGATGTGCCTGGTCTTTCTTCTCAGTTACTAGATCGACCACTTCAGTTTTATACATCATGTCAAGTTTATTTTTTAGATATTCATAGATGCTGGTTAAAATCTTCAAGTTTTGTTCCGTACCTAAATGACGCACCTGTGCACGCAGCAACTTTAGTCCGGCAGAATAAGCTTTTTTCTCAATTTTCCGCACCTGATCTGTAAGTGGATCAGTAATGGTGTCTGTTGCGCCGTGTTTTAAATTGATTTCATCCACATATTTAATCAAATCTATAACCGTTTCCGTCGGTAAATAATCAGTCATCCAACCGCCAAATTCACTGGTGATGTTAAATTTACCGTCAGAGTATGCCCCTGCACCTCCAAATCCGTTGGTAATCGAGCAGGCGGGTACACAGCCGGCAAAATCTTTTTTTCCGGCTGCGGGGGGACATTTTTGTATTTTTTTCTGTAAAATGGGGCAATTGCGCCTATAGATGTCATGGCCTTTATCAATGAGCAGAATATTGGCTTCCGGCATTTTTAGTGATATTTCATAACATGTAAAAATACCGGCCGGTCCTGCGCCGACAACAATCACATCATATTTTGATTTCATATGGAACCCCCATATAAATTACAGTTTGATTTCTTATTTAGAATGCTTCAGGAAAAGAATCGTTTTCAAAAACCTTTTGGTACTATATCAGACAAACGGGTTTTAATCAATGGGGAAATATATAGTAAATGCGAACAATATTAATTTATTATCTTTTATTGTTCGTATATAAGCAGTTTGCTTGTGATTTAACAAGCATCCACTGGCTGGGATCATTGGAAAGAGATGGAGAAAGAACCCTGCAACCTTTTTTCATTGACAGGCTTCTGTGTTATATCCATGATGTCTGGACAGGATAATGATAAAGATTTGATGATTCTACACTTGACTTCCCCTGGGAGTACAGGTACTGTCAAACTTGAAGGAAAGCCATCTGAGCGGAGAGTGATTCTTATGCAGAGGGAAACGAACGAAATAAAAAGAAGCAGACACAATCGTGCAGAACAGGAACAGGTAAAAAAGAGATTAAATAAACTGCAGTACGAAGTGACTCAAAACAACGGCACGGAACCGCCTTTCAGAAATGAATATTGGGATAATAAAAAAGAGGGAATTTATGTAGACATTGTCTCGGGTGAGCCCTTGTTCAGCTCGTTGGACAAGTTTGATTCCGGCTGTGGCTGGCCCAGTTTTACAAAGCCGATCCATCAAGAGCAAGTCATAGAAAAACCGGATTACAGCCATCAGATGATCCGTACGGAGGTGAGAAGCAGAGAAGCGGACTCCCATCTCGGGCACGTGTTTAATGATGGCCCCGGGCCGACCGGTTTGCGATATTGTATCAATTCAGCGGCCTTGCGTTTTATTCCCAGAGAAAATATGGAAAAAGAAGGATATGGTGACTATTTATATCTGTTTGAGGGTGAGGGAAAAAAATCTTAAGATTTGCGGGCCCCATTTCAACGAGATGCAGTTCACAACAAAAACCCCGGCCTGATTCAAAAAATAATATGGGCCGGGGTTTTTGTTGTTTTATAGTGTGAACAGAAGTTGCTCCATTTCATCCAATTTTTCCGCAAAAACTTGTAAAGCTTGCCGGATTGGCTCAGGTGAGGTCATGTCGACGCCCGCTTGTTTCAAAATTTCAATAGGATAATCTGAACTTCCGGCATTCAAGAACTTCAGATAGCGGTCTACAGCCGGTTGTCCCTCTTCGAGAATTTGCCTGGACAGAGCGGTAGCAGCACTGAAACCGGTCGAATATTGATAAACGTAGTAATTGTAGTAGAAATGGGGGATTCTTGCCCATTCTAATCCGATTTCCTGATCAATGTTAATCTCGTTTCCATAATACTTTTTATTTAAATCGTAATAGAGAGAAGTTAAAAGATCCGGGGTTAATGCTTCACCATCCTGTGCTTTTTGATGAATAAGATGTTCAAACTCAGCAAACATCGTCTGCCGGAACACGGTGCTCCGGAATGATTCAAGATAGTGATTTAACAGATAGAGTCGTTTTTTGTGATCATCGGTCGTTTTCAATAAATAGTCATTGAGTAATGATTCATTGCAGGTAGAAGCAACTTCAGCGACAAAAATAGTGTAATCTCCATAAACATAAGGCTGTGTTTTTCGTGTGTAATAGCTATGGAGGGAGTGACCGAATTCATGGGCCAGGGTAAAGAGATTATCAATATTGTCTTGCCAGTTCATTAAAATGTAGGGATTGGTGCCGTACGCACCGGAAGAATAAGCACCGCTTCGTTTCCCTTTATTTTCATAAACATCCACCCAACGGTTTTGAAAGGCTTCCCTGAGGATCGCTAAATACTCCTCCCCTAAGGGTTTCAATCCTTTTAGCAATATTTCCTGTGCTTCTTTGTAGGTAACCTTAAACTTGACGTCCTTAATCAGCGGTGTATATAAATCATACATATGTAAGTCGGAAAGTCCGAGAGCACGCTTCTTGATGGATACATACTTGTGCAGGAGATGTAAGTGATCATTTACAGTGTGTACAAGTTGATCGTAAACTGTTTCCGGAATATGATTACTGTTTAATGCCGCCTGCCTGGCAGATTGATATTTCCGTACACGTGCAAAAAAGTTATTTTTCTTCACCGCACCGCTCAATGTGCTCGCAAACGTATTTTTGTATTCTCCATACGTATGATACACTGCATGGAATGCCTCTTTTCTAACCCGCCGGTCACTGCTTTCCAGAAAATGAACAAAGCGGCCGTGTGTTACTTCAACCCGGTTTCCGTCTTCATCAACAATGGAAGGAAATTTCAGGTCGGCGTTGTTTAACATGCCAAAAGTATTGCCGGATGACCTCATCACATCTGCTGCCTGTGAAAGTATTGCTTCCTCGGTTGCGGATAACACATGAGGGCGCTTTCGGTTTAACTCATCCAGTGCTTGTTTGTACACCCTTAACTGGCTGTTTTCATTTAGGAATGTTTGAATGGTTTCTTCACTGATCGCGAGGATCTCCGGTACGATATAGGCCTTCATACTGGAGGCTTCGGTATACAATATGGTTGCCCGGTCATTTAAGGCCTGATAGAAAGAGTTTGTCGTATCTTGATCATACCGCATGCGTGCATATGTAAATAATTTTCCTAAACGCATGTCAACCTCATCTTTATATTGTAGCGCGGCTAATAAGTTGTTCGCTGAGTTGCCTAACTTTCCTTTAAATTCCCCAATTTTGGGGAGCATCTTTTTAATTCGCTTAAATTCCTGTTCCCATGCTTCATCGGTTTCAAAAATATCTTCTAAGCGCCAAGTATATTCTTCGGGAATCTCAGAACGAAGCGGTAACTTTTTAGTGTGATTTTGTTCTGTCATTTTTGCTCCTCCTGTTTTTAATATATAAATCATGATGTTGTTGCATAAACGCAGGAATGCCATGGGGACAGATGATATTTATGCAACATGTTCCATTGTTTCAATTATACTATTGTCAGTTCTATTGTACTAATTATTTTTACATGTTTTTCCGATCAATCAAATGAGAGGACTCGTTAGAGAACGGTAGTGAGCATCTGTTTTGATTTGTTTAAACCTTTTAAAAAGGTAAAAAGGGATTAAAACTATCCTTTTCATTAGTGGCCATATTAGATATATTAATGTTGAAAGTGTTTTTTGGGACAAAAACTCAATCGGGCCGGGACAGGTTGCATTTTTTACGAGATGGAGGATAAAGGAGTCTGCTCATTTGTAATCGATTACATTTCCTATAGGTGTGGGTTGCGGGATGAGGTGTAAAGTCCCGGACAAAAAAATGTTTATCAGTAACATTATCAAACTTTGAAGGTGTCAACCCCAGCCCAGGAGAATTTTTAAAGGATAGAAAAAATTGTACTCCTGACAACTCTTAGTGAGAAAATTTAAGGGTGCTCATCGATTACCATTTTATTAAGCACGATAAGTTGGTGAAAATAAGATGCCTACCATCCGAGATGTAGCCAAAATGGCCGGGGTTTCAGTCGCCACAGTCTCCCGGGTTATCAATCAAAGCGGGTATGTCAATACAAAAACAAGAGCGAAAGTGTTACATGCCATGAAGCATCTCAACTACAAACCCAGTACAGTGGCGCGGGGATTAGCCGGCAAAAAAATGCACTTTATTGCCTTGATCCTCCCGGATATATCAAACCCTTTTTTTTCAGAGTTGGCCCGTGCGGTGGAAGATGTTGCCCAGCAGCATGATTTTACTGTTTTCCTGTGTAACTCTGATAATGATGACAACAAGGAAGCCAATTACATTGAAGTATTAAAGAAAAAAAATGTTGACGGGCTGATTATTTCATCAAATACCTTTAATGAAAAAGATATTGAATCATTCCGTGATGATAAAATTCCCGTGGTTATTCTGGACCGCTCTATTATTAATGAAGGTTACAGTATTGTTCGGTCTAAAAACCGGGAGGGTGCCCGCCTGGCTGTCCATCATTTGTTGGAACACGGTTGCCGCAAAATTGCCCATATATCCGGTCCGCAAAAAACAGATACGGGCAGAGAGCGTTTATACGGATATGAAGATGTTGTTAAGCTTTTTAGTTGGTATGATCCTACCCTCATTGAAGAAGGCCAATTTCAAATTGAAGGAAGCGATATTGCCCTGCAAAATCTGTTGAGGAGACATCCGGATATTGATGGGATTTTTGCCGGAAACGACTTGATGGCTCTGGGGGTTTTAAAAGAACTGCGAAAACAGGGGCTCAGGGTTCCAACAGATATAGCGGTTTGTGGATTTGACGGAATTATGTTGACGAAATTAACACAACCCACCATTACAACGGTAGCTCAACCTATTTATCAAATGGGGGCAAAGGCAGCTAAAATGCTGGTGCAAAAAATCAGGGGTGAGCAGACCGGATCTCAACTGTTTGAATTTGAGGTAAAACTGATTGAGGGAGAGTCAACTCAAAGAAATCACTGCAAAAATTCATGAATTTCCTGTTATTTCTCGTCAAAAAATGGTTTTATTTCCCTTTCATTATAAAAGGAGCGTTGTTATATGACTCAACGTTTACGGGTTGGAATTATTGGTGCCGGCGGAATCGCGAGTGATGCACATATCCCCAACTATTTAAAATGTGGAGATAAAGTTGAACTTATTGCCATTGCTGATGTTGTGAAAGAAAAGGCCCTGCAAGTGGCGCAAAAATTTCATATCCCTCATGCTTTTTCCAACTACGAAAAAATGCTGCAAGAGATGGAATTGGATGCCGTCAGTATCTGTACCCCGAATAAGTTTCATGCTCCGGCTGCAGTTGCTGCACTGGAAGCAGGGTGTCACGTTCTTTGTGAAAAACCTCCTGCCATGACTGCTTCAGAAGCGGAGCGAATGGCTCGAATCGCTAAGCAAACAGGGAAAATTCTTACCTATGGATTTCACTACCGCCATTCCCCGCAAGTGGAGGCACTTAAACGTTTTATTGATGCAAATGAATTAGGGGAAATTTATTCGGCCAGAGCCCAGGCTCTCCGCCGGCGCGGAATCCCCGGCTGGGGCGTTTTTACCAATAAAGAACTGCAGGGCGGGGGAGCCTTGATCGATGTTGGTGTACACATGTTGGATACTGCTTTGTACCTGATGGGTTATCCGGAACCGGCGATCGTTTTAGGAAGCACTTATCAGAAGATTGGTACCCGAAAAGGGGTGGGCCTGTTTGGTGAATGGGATTGGAAGAACTTCTCCGTTGAAGATTTGGCGCAAGGGATGATCCGTTTTAAGAATGGGGCCACTTTGCTGTTGGAAGCTGCTTTTGCTGCCAACATTGAGCAACATGAAATGATGCAGGTATCCCTCATGGGAGACCAGGGAGGGGCGGATGTTTTCCCTTTGAAAATTTATCAGGAAAAGTATGAGACCTTGATTGATATCACTCCGTCTTATTTGCCCAAACAGGGATACCACGAGGTGGAGATTGCCAGATTTGTCGACTCCTGCTTAACGGGAACCCCACCTTTAAGCACCCCGAAACAAGGAACCATTCTACAGCATATCATCGAGGCTTTTTATCAATCAGCGGAAACAGGCGAAGCAGTTAAAATAAGTTTGAATGAATATTAAACACGCCAAGCAGAATCAGGTGCCGTAAACTGGGCGCCTAATTTTTTTGCAGGGATTATTTATTACTCCTGCAGTAAAATAACTTAAACAAGTTTGCAATACAAACCTATTGCGGATGGATGCCAGCGTCAGGAGCTGTTATTGAAAGAGATAACGGATTGATGTATAATATGTTAGTTGCAAAGGGCTACTTATTAATCTGACTGTTCGTTCATTGATATATATTTTGTAGCTGAAACAGAAAGGTGTGAAAACAAATGAGCCAAAAAGTGAAAGATTATAGCCAGTACTTCATCGCACCTGACTTAAAAGCAGCAAAGAAGCGTGGAAAAGAAGAAATTCAAGTGCTGCAATTTGAGCAGATCCCTGAAAATATGCGCCAGGTGGGTCAGGGAAAAAAATATCTGATCCAGACGTACGGTTGTCAAATGAATGTACACGATAGCGAGACGATTGCCGGTATCCTGGAACAAATGGGATATACAGCAACAGAAGAAGAGCAGGAAGCAGACATCATTTTACTGAACACCTGTGCGATCCGCGAAAACGCGGAAGATAAAGTGTTTGGAGGCTTGGGCCGCCTGAAGCGCCTCAAATTGGAAAAACCGGATCTGATCCTGGGAGTATGTGGCTGCATGTCTCAGGAAGAGTCTGTCGTGAACCGTATTTTACAGAGTTACCAGCATGT
Source organism: Paenactinomyces guangxiensis (assembly GCF_016055185.1). Taxonomy (GTDB): domain Bacteria; phylum Bacillota; class Bacilli; order Thermoactinomycetales; family Thermoactinomycetaceae; genus Paenactinomyces; species Paenactinomyces guangxiensis. The sequence continues at coordinate 85,798 of NZ_JAECVR010000007.1, read as the reverse complement.
AGATCTCATCTTTGGTACGCATAATATCCATCGTCTTCCTTATTTGCTGCAAAATGCTCTTTTCAGTAAGGAAATGGTGGTGGAGGTCTGGTCCAAAGAGGGCGACGTGGTTGAAAACATGCCTAAAGTGCGGACAGACGGGTTGCGCGCATGGGTGAACATTATGTATGGCTGCGATAAATTCTGCACCTACTGTATCGTACCATATACCCGGGGAAAAGAGCGGAGCCGCCGTCCTGAAGATGTGTTAAACGAGATTCGGGATCTAGCCCGCAAAGGTTATCAAGAAGTCACCCTGTTGGGGCAAAATGTAAATGCCTATGGGAAAGACTTTACCGATATCAATTATCGATTTGGTGACTTGATGGATGATGTACGAAAGATTGGAATCCCCCGTGTACGTTTTACGACCAGCCACCCGCGCGACTTTGATGATCATTTGATCGAGGTGCTCGCTAAACGCGGAAATCTGGTTGAACACATTCATCTTCCGGTACAGTCCGGAAGCAGTGCTGTGTTGAAAATGATGGCCCGTAAATATACCCGTGAACAGTACCTGGAACTGGCACGTAAAATCAAACAAGCGATTCCTGACGCAGTCTTCACTACGGATATTATCGTCGGATTCCCCGGGGAGACAGAGGAACAGTTCCAAGAAACACTGTCTCTGGTGGAGGAAATGCAATATGATTCCGCCTTTACCTTTATCTACTCCCCGCGTGAAGGTACACCAGCTGCTAAAATGAAAGACGATGTGCCAATGGAAGTGAAGAAAGAACGGTTGCAGCGGCTCAATGATTTACAAAATGAAATCAGCCGTAAAAAGAATGAGGCTCTTCGCGGTCAAATTGTTGAGGTTCTCGTGGAAGGGGAAAGCAAGAAAAATGCTAATGTATTATCCGGCCGGACTCGCACTAACAAGTTAGTCAACTTTACCGGCCCCAAACATCTGATTGGCAAGCTTGTCCATGTCCGTATCGACGAACCTCAAACCTGGACATTAAAAGGAGTATGGGTTGATCAAGAGCAATTAGCTCAGGTGGGTGTCTGAGATGGCATCAATTTCCACAGAGCATCCTATTCTTTTATTGGCGGGCAAGTTGGCAAATCGCTTGCAGGAGTGTGAGGAAATAAGGCGCTTCAGGCTGGCGGAAGAGCAAGTGAAGAACAGTAAAACGGTACAAAACTATATTGAAACAATCAAACGAAAACAAAAAGAGCTGGTTCATGCAAAGCATTTCCAAAAGACCGGGTATATTCGCCAATTGGAGCAAGAATTGGAACGATTAAATGATGAGTTGGAACATCTCCCGATCGTTCGTGAATACCAGCAATCACAAGTAGACGCAAATGATTTGTTGCAAACCATCCAGAGAATTGTCGCCGATACGGTATCAACTAAAATCTGTGTGGAAACCGGAGGCGAAGACCCGGGTGGTTGCGGCAGCGGCGGGCCCTGTGGCTGCAAGAGCAAATAAAGACAACCCTGCGGAAAAACTCCGCAGGGTTTTTTGCACTCTAGACACATGCCCTGCATACACTTGTTATTGAACGATGTTTGGAGGAGGGAGCATATTGTCGAATACAGATAGAGCAGTGGAATACCGCCAAATTATCACCAAAGCAGTTTGCGGAAAAGGGCGGAAATTTTCTCAGGTCACGCATTCGATTTTACCACCGGAAAACATCCATACCATATTGGGAGCCTGGGTCATCAACCATACGTACGAATGCAGTCAAGTTGGAGAAGCTGTTGAAGTTCGTGGCAGTTATGATATCAATATCTGGTACTCTACCAAAGGCAACACCAAAACAGATGTTGTCAAAGAAACGGTTCGCTATACGGAGCAAGTTCCTCTGGGTTACTATGATCGCAACACTCGTGAAGTAACTGCTGAAGTGAGTGCCGTTGTTACGCAAGCGCCCAACTGTGTGGAAGCGTCCATCTCAGCTCAGTCCGATGCCGTGATCGTGCGTGTAGAAAAAGAGTTTATGGTAGAGATGGTGGGAGAAACTAAAATGTGCGTGGCTGTTTATCCGCTGGAAATGGCCGAAATGGATGACAAAGAGTCGATAAGCGGTTATTCCGATGAGATGGAGAACTACCAGTTTGAAGATCTCGATCCCGATTTGGTGATTGACGATTTAGACGATTAAATTATCTATATTTTATTCAGTATCGAAGGCAAATGCCTTCTTTTTTTCTTTTTTACTAACCATTTTCCTCTTTGACACATAACATATGACATAATGCTGTTGTTTTACACCCCAGGTGCGGTAGAAGAAAGGGGAAAGGTTATGGGAGCCGTTACCCTTCCTTATATTGCAATAGAGAACAAGGTTCGGGATGCTGTCGTTGCCAAGGATCGAAAGCTTGCACCTTCGATTCGTCTGGAAAGCCCAAACGATCATCGGCTTGCAAAAGCCATGCTGATCTTGAATGATGAAAAGAAGGTAGAGGGGGCGATTGCCTCCCAAACGAGAAACCAGACCCTGCAATTGCACGGAATCTCTGTTTCAATGGACGGATCTGTCTTAAGGGAATATGTTGTCTGCGTCTTCCAAACCCGCGTTCTTGCCATGTATCGTTCTATCAGCCAATCTGCCTGGCTGGCTGCCGCCAGGAAACAAAAGAAGCTTACCTTTCAAAGAGTGCCCGTTCAAGATCAGAGAAAAGAGGTGCGGAAAGTACGTATGCTCTCAATCCGTGCCTTATATGCCCTGGGATTGGATTATGGGGTAGTGAAAATCGGGATTGGAGCCGCAAGAAAAATGGTGGTGCTGCAGGTTGTCCCAGGTCCGAAGCTGAATCAGGAGATGGAAAATGCGCTGGTTAGGTCTATCACGCAATATATAAAACAATTGAAAGAACCCAGAATTCCACTTGACCGGATCGTTCTGGGGGCTGACCCCGAGTTTGTTATGCAATCACCGAAAGGGCAGCTGTTAATAGCTTCCAAATATTTCCCGGTTCGCGGGAAAGTTGGTTGTGATGCAATTTGGCTGGGGCAAAGCCATTCCAATAAACCGCTTGTAGAAATCCGGCCCGAACCTTCATCAGATCCCCGTACCTTAGTGATCCGAATCTATCAAGGATTGATGCAGGCAGCCAAGAGAATGAGAAATACACCTGGAAAATGGTTAGCGGGAGCCATGCCTTACAATGGCTTTTCTTTAGGCGGACATATCCATTTCAGCGGGATTCATCCAAATTTTAAGATGTTGAGGGCATTAGATAATTACTTATCCCTTCCCCTCGTGGCAGTTGAAGATGAAAGAGGAAAAAACCGCCGCCCTAAGTATGGTTTTCTGGGGGATTTTCGCTACCAGTATCATGGAGGATTTGAATACCGGACTCTGCCCAGCTGGCTTATCTCTCCTACACTGACAAAAGGTGTTTTAGTGGCGGCCAAACTGATTGTAGCCAACTATCCGACCCTGAAGCATAATCCGTTAGCTGAGTTTACTATGCAACAGGCTTATTATGCCGGCAACAAAGAAAAGATAGCCGGATTGGTCGAATCGATGTGGGAGGATCTCAAGAAGTTGGAAGATTATAAGATCTATCAAAAGTATCTTGATTCATTTTATCGCTATATCACATCAGGGGAAGCCTGGGATGAAAGGCAGGATTTAAGAAAGGTTTGGCGGATTCCCCCGTATCATCGGCGAAAACAAGCGTAAAAGGGGTGCGCTTGTTCTTTTTTTCATGTTACAATAAATGAACGAAAAAATAGTAGATTCCGGAGGAAAAGAGAGTGGCACAGTATACTCCGATGATTCAGCAGTATCTTTCAATTAAGGCACAATACCCCGATGCCTTTTTATTTTTTCGGCTTGGCGATTTCTATGAAATGTTCTTCAGCGATGCAGAAAAGGCTTCTGAAGAGTTGGAAATTACCCTGACAAGCAGAGACGGGGGAAAAGAAAGGGTGCCCATGTGTGGAGTCCCCTATCATTCTGCCCATACATATGTTGAGAAACTGATTGAAAAAGGTTATAAAGTGGCTATTTGTGAACAAGTGGAAAATCCCGCAGCAGCAAAAGGGGTAGTTAAGCGGGAAGTAGTGCGTGTTATCACCCCGGGAACGATTATGGAGGAAAATATGCTGGTTGACCAGGAAAACAACTTTCTGGTCACCATTACGGGCTCCGGTTCAACCGTGGCTCTTGCTGCTGTTGATCTCTCCACGGGTGAATGCCATGTGACAGAACTGGATGGTTCCGGGAACTTCGTGTTGGACGAGATTGCTTCTTACCAACCAAAAGAAGTTGTGTTAGACGAGTTGCTGACACAAGAGAAAAACCTGATCCACAAGGTGCAAACCCGTATAAAAGCACTGCAAACCCTGTTTACTTACTCCCGGTCCGACACAGAGACGGAACAGGAGTTGGCTAGTCAGTTTCCCGATTTTGCTCAAGTTTGCACCACTCCTCTTCTCAAACGGGTGCTGGGAATTCTCGTTACCTATCTGCAGCAAACCCAGAAACGCTCACTCAGTCATTTACAGCGTTTACGCCGATATGATGCCAGGCAGTATATGATGTTGGATGATGCGGCAAAACGCAATCTGGAATTGACGGTGACCCTGGGGGAGGGAAAAAAACGAGGTTCTTTATTATGGCTGTTAGACCGGACAGCTACAGCGATGGGTAGCCGCCTGCTGAAACGATGGCTGGACAAGCCTCTGCTCAATATGGAGAAGATTTATGAGAGACAGGAAGTAGTAGAAGCTTTTATTGCCGACTTTCTCTTATTGGATGATGTGAAAGATTATTTAAAGCAGGTGTATGATCTGGAACGACTAGCGGCCAGAATCTCTTTCGGTTCGGCCAATGCCCGTGATCTCAATGCTTTGAAACGTTCGTTACAAGTGATTCCCCGCTTAAAAGAAAAACTGATACTCACTTCTTGTCCCCGCCTGCAACAACTGGGCGAAGAGATGGATGCCTGTCCGGATATCACGGAGCTGATTGAACAGGCGATAGTGGATGAACCGCCCGTATCAGTCAAAGAAGGCGGCATGATCCGGGAGGGATATGATCAAAAACTGGATGAGTACCACTCTATTCAGAAAGATGGAAAAACCTGGATTACCCAGTTGGAGCAAAGAGAGAGGGCAGCAACGGGGATTAAATCGCTCAAAGTGGGATATAATCGTGTATTTGGCTATTACATTGAGATAACAAAATCCAACCTTCGCCTCTTGCCAGAAGGCAGGTATCAGAGGAAACAAACGCTGGCCAACGCGGAGCGTTTTGTTACTGCTGAGTTGAAGGAGAGGGAACAGCTGATCCTGACTGCGGCCGAGAAATCAGTCGACCTGGAGTATGAATTGTTTACCCAGGTGCGGGAACAGGTTTCAAATCAGGTAAACCGCATCCAATCCCTGGCCGAACGGGTGGCTGAACTGGATGTTTTACATGCTTTTGCCATCATTGCCCGCCAATATCAGTATGTTCGTCCCGCCCTTCACTCAGGAGACCGTATTTTTATTGAAGCGGGGCGGCATCCAGTGGTTGAAGCGGTTTCCGATGATGAAACATTTATTGCGAACGATGCGGAATTAGATGCGACTAAACGACAGATTTTACTTATCACCGGACCCAACATGGCTGGAAAAAGCACATATATGAGGCAAGTGGCACTTATCACGATTCTTAGCCAGATTGGAAGTTTCGTACCTGCCAGGCAAGCGGAGGTCGCCATTGTCGACCGGATTTTCACCCGGATCGGGGCGGCAGATGATCTGATCGGCGGACGGAGCACATTTATGGTGGAGATGGCCGAAACCTGCCATGCCCTAAAGGAAGCAACACCCCGCAGTCTTATTTTACTTGATGAAGTTGGAAGAGGAACCTCTACCTATGATGGAATGGCTCTCGCTCATGCGATTGTCGAGTATATTCATGATCATATCGGATGCAAAACACTGTTTTCCACTCATTATCATGAGCTGACTGAACTGGAAGATAAGCTGGATCGTTTGGTAAATATTCATGCTCATTGCATTGAGAGAAATGGTAAGGTGGTCTTTTTACACCGTATGATGCCGGGCGGAGCTGACAGAAGTTATGGAATCCATGTGGCTGAACTTGCAGGGCTCCCTCAACCGGTCATTGAGCGGGCAAAAGAACTGCTGTCCGAGTTGGAAGGACGGCTGCAACAGGCGGCGAGCGCGTCTCCCGGACAACTCAGCCTGTTTGACTGGGGCCCCCCGCAGGAAAAAGTGGTGGTAAAAGAAGTTGGCTTGTCTGAGGAGGAGAAACAGGCACTGGAAGCGATTCGTTCATGGGATTTGCTGAATAAAACTCCGTTTGAATCAATTCAGCTCCTGTTTGAACTACAACAGAAACTCAAATGAGGCAACTATGGCTGGAGGTGAGAAGCGGTGGGGAAAATCCAAATCTTAGATGATCTTTTAGCTAATCAAATAGCAGCGGGTGAAGTAGTGGAGCGTCCGTCGTCCATCGTGAAAGAGCTGGTGGAAAATGCGATTGATGCCGAGGCGTCCCGAATCCGGATCTACATTGAAGAGGGGGGAATCTCCCTTATTCGGGTATCCGATAATGGAGTGGGCATGGAGAGAGAGGATGCCCGCCTCGCTTTTTCACGCCATGCAACCAGCAAAATCAAGCGGGAACGCGATCTTTATTCAATCCGCACCCTGGGGTTTCGCGGTGAAGCTTTACCCAGTATCGCTTCTGTGTCCCGTGTTTCTTTAACAACGGCGGACAATCCGTCCGGGCTGGGGGTAAAGGTTCAGATCGAGGGTGGAAATTTTGTTTCGATGGATGATGTCTCCTGTTCCCCGGGAACTGAAGTTATTGTGAGAGATCTTTTTTACAACACCCCGGCTCGTTTGAAATATCTAAAAACCGTCAACACTGAAATTAGCCATGTTGCTGACGCGATCGGACGGTTGGCTCTGGCTCATCCAAATATTGCTTTCTCACTTTCACACAATCAGCGCGAGTTATTTCGTACCCCCGGTGACGGAAAGTTGATTCATGTCCTGCATGCCTTGTATGGGAAGCAAGTAGCCAGTAAGCTGGTTTCTATATCGGGAGAAAATCCCGACTTTCGTATTTCAGGGTGTATGAGTAAACCGGAAGTGACTCGTTCCAGCCGTTCCTATATTACCATTATTCTCAATGGCCGTAACGTGCGATCCATTCCGATCACCCAATCCGTTCTGCGTGCGTATGGAACATTGCTGCCGACGGGACGTTACCCGATCGGTGTGCTGCATGTTGAGATGGATCCAAAACTGGTAGATGTCAATGTCCATCCGGCAAAATTGGAAGTGCGGCTCAGCAAGGAAAGAGAATGCTGCCAACTAGTCGAACATACGATTAAAAAAGCGTTTCAAGAGCAGCGGTTTGTACCTGAAGTGTCAAGGGTTCCCGGTGAGGCAAAAATGCAAAAAACCAAGGTTGTTCAGGAGTCTTTGCATTGGGAGCCCCCGGCATCCAAGCATTCCGGATATTCTGCACCAAAGGATGGCTCCAGCCGGGTGAAGGAAATGGCAGAAACTCCAACCCGGACGAATCAAGCAATACCCCCAGCGGAGCCTTCCCGCCTTCAACGGGATATCGGAGGGTTGAACATTGATCAGGATGAAGCAATCTTTTCACCAACTGTTTCATCCATATCCCAGATAAAAAAAGACTGGCGTTCCGCACCCGGACTTCTGCCTCCAGAAGAGATACCAGGCTCTTCTGAAGAAGAGAAAGGGGAAAAGAAAAAGAGATTGCCGGAAATGATGCCGTTAAGCCAGATTCACGGAACCTATATCGTGGCACAATCAGCCGACGGCTTTTATTTGCTGGATCAGCACGCTGCGCATGAACGAATTTATTATGAGCTTTTCTCTAAAAAAATGAATGAGGAAAACCACCGGCAACAGCCGCTTTTGATCCCGATGACGATTGAATGCTCTCCTGCAGAAGCAGAAGTGGTGCAGGCGTATATTGACTATCTGAAGCAGTGGGGCTTAGAAATTGAGCCTTTCGGCGGATCTACATTTCTTGTTCGTTCCTATCCCAGCTGGTTTCCCCAGGAGGATGCGGAGTCCATCATCCGGGAAATTGTTGAATGGCTGAAAGAGCAGGGCAAGGTGGAGACGGCAAGATTGCGAGATGCGGGAGCCAAGATGATGTCATGCAAAGCGGCGATCAAAGCAAACCGGCATCTGCGTCAAGATGAGATGGAGCATTTGCTGCAACAGCTAAATGAGTGCCATAATCCGTTTACTTGCCCCCATGGGCGTCCAATTTTTATTCATTTCTCCACCTATGAATTGGAAAAAATGTTTAAGCGGGTGATGTAATATCTTGTTTGTTACCACTTCTTTTCACCCAGGTATCAAAGAACTTCATGAGGCAAGATCCCTGGCATCCTCTCTTGGAGTGCCGTTTATCCAACGGGAGCGGGATTCACTTGTTGATCTATTTGCCCGTACTGGAAAAAAACAAGTCATCATTGTAACAAAAAAGGGCTGGAGATATGAAGATCAAAAGGGAGATCAGTTCTTTTTTCATCCAAATATGTCAGCGCTTCGGATTAAACATATGATGAAAGGGGAACCGGATGCACTGGTTGCAAGCTCATCTATGGAACCGGGGGATCAAGTACTTGATTGTACCCTGGGTATGGGAGCTGATGCGATCGTCTCTTCTTTTGCAGTGGGGGAAGAGGGAAAGGTGGTTGCACTTGAGAGCCAGCCTGTGATTGCTGCACTGGTCAAACAGGGTTTAAAAACGTATATGACCAATCGGAAGGAATTAAACCGGGCCATGCGTGCGATTGAAGTGGTGCAGGCTGATTATCGTTTTTACCTGCGACAATGCCCGGATCGTTCGTTTGACATTGTTTACTTTGACCCGATGTTCAGGGAAACGGTACAGTCATCCGCAGCGATGCAAATGCTTAAACCGATTGCCAATCCGGAACCTCTGGATGAAGATTCGGTCAGAGAAGCAGTCCGTGTGGCAAAAAAAGCAGTTCTGTTAAAAGAACGGCCCAAGAGCGGGGAATTTGAGCGATTAGGCTTTGAAATTGTGAAGGAAGCTTCCAACTATGCGTGGGGTGTGATCCGAAAAAAGGAGGGGCGGGATGAATCCTGATCTGCTTCTGATTGTGGGACCTACTGCGGTAGGTAAAACAGCACTCAGTCTGCAAATCGCTGAAGAATTTGATGGTGAAGTGATTTCCGGTGATTCGATGCAGGTATACAGAGAGATGGATATTGGGACAGCAAAAGCATCAGAAGAGGAAAGAAGGCGTGTTCCCCATCATCTGATTGATATTATTGATCCTGACACCCCGTTTTCTGTTCAGGAATTTCAAGCGTTGGCCCGCCAAAAGATTGAGGAGATTGCAGCTCGAGGACATCTGCCAATGCTGGTGGGAGGCACCGGGCTTTATATAGAAGCGGTCACTCATGGTTATAAAATGCCTTATGTTGAAGAAAATACGGAATTGCGCCGGGAGCTGCACCTTTTTGCCGAAAGGGAAGGGAATAAAGCACTCCACCAACGCCTGTATGAAGTAGACCCCGTCTCTGCCGAAAAGTTACATCCAAATGACCGCAGGCGGATCATTCGCGCTCTGGAAGTTTACCATGCGACAGGAAAGCCATTTTCACAAATCACGGGCAAAAAAGAGTCTCCTTATCATCTCCTGTGGGTCGGTTTAACCATGCCGCGTGACCTTTTGTACGAGCGCATCAACCAGCGTGTCGATCAGATGATTTCGGCTGGGCTTGTAGATGAAGTGAAACGCTTAAAAGAAAAAGGATACCACCGTAATTTGACATCTATGCAGGCAATCGGGTATAAAGAAATCATGAGTTTTCTGGAAGGGGAAATGACGTTTCCCGAAGCGGTTGACCTAATAAAAAAAGGAACGAGAAAATATGCAAAACGTCAATTTTCCTGGTTTCGCCGGATACCGGAAATCCATTGGTTTGATGTGACAAAAGATGAAAGTTTTGAAGAAATTCAACGGTTGGTGGCAGGAAAGTTCCTTCACTCTAGAGAATAGAGTAAACTAACGTATAACGTTAAATTACATAGGAGGTACGGGTTTTGAAACAATCCATCAATATTCAAGATACATTTCTCAACCAGATTCGTAAAGAATCAGTACCAGTCACCATCTATTTAGTGAATGGATTTCAACTTCGCGGGGTTGTTCGTGGATTTGATAATTTTACCATCGTAATCGACAGTGAAGGGAAACAACAGATGGTTTACAAACATGCCATCTCCACCTTTACACCGGCACGCCCTGTTTCACTGATGTCCTCCGAAGAGAATAAAGAGGGTTAAAAACCAAGTGGCGCCACTTGGTTTTTTTCTTGTTCACCAAACTCTGGGCAGGTGCGTATACATAGAAAAGCTAACCCAGTCGGAGAGGTGAACCGCATGAGCAGGAGAGTGGTTACAGGAAATGCAAAACATCAAATTCATGTTGTGTTTGACCATCAAAAAAATGAAATTCATGCCATGCCTCACCCTGGGCCTGAAGAAGCCGGTTCCTTTCCCGGAAAAGAGGAACATGGCCCCCTGCGTGAGTGTCTAAACCAATTAAATCAGCTGGTAGGGCTTTCTCAGGTAAAAGAGTTTGTACGCGAGATCTACGCCTGGCTGGAAGTCGGCAAGCGGAGGAGAGCGGCTGGTTTGCTCTCCGGACAGCAGGTGTTGCATATGGTTTTTACAGGAAACCCAGGTACCGGCAAAACCACAGTGGCACGAATATTAAGCCGTCTGTTTCAAGAAATGGGGGTGCTCTCCAAAGGGCATCTGATCGAAGTAGAGCGGGCTGACCTTGTCGGGGAATATATAGGACATACTGCTCAAAAGACAAGAGACCATGTCCGCAAAGCACTGGGTGGTATTTTATTTATCGATGAAGCGTATTCCCTTGCCCGGGGCGGGGACAAAGACTTTGGAAAAGAAGCGATTGATACGATGGTCAAATCGATGGAAGACTATAAAAATGATTTTGTACTTATTCTGGCGGGCTATTCAGAGGAGATGGAACACTTTCTTCGGTCTAACCCTGGTTTGCCTTCCCGCTTTCCTATACATTTGACATTTCCTGATTTTCTTATTGAACAGCTGCTGGAGATCGCAGAACAGATGGTAAAGGAGAGACAATACCGTTTGTCCTTGGCTGCCAAGGAAAAATTGCGCAACCATCTGCAGAAAGAGATGAACAGGAATGACAGACATTTCGGGAATGCCCGTTATGTGCGCAACCTGATTGAGCAAGCGGTTCGCCATCAAGCAGTTCGCCTTTTAAACATGCGTTATCCCAGCCGGGATGATTTAATGATTTTGCGAGGGGAAGATTTTCAACTTGAGGATGCCGTCAGGAAAGCGCCAGTCTATTCATGGTATAATTAGACGAAATCAAGGGCGGGAAAGGAGAATCAAGAATCGAACAATTGGAACATAAAGAAAAAGCAATGATTGTGGGCTGCGGGCCCAAAAGCAAGGAATGGGAAATACATTCGACACTTGCCGAACTGGAACGTCTGGCACATACTTCACGTGTCGAGACGGTAGCAAGGATTGTCCAGTTTCGTGACCGAAAAGATCCCTCCTGGCTGATTGGAAAGGGAAAGGCAGAAGAGATTGCGAGACTGGCCGAGGAAAAAGCTGTGGATTTGGCCATCTTTGATCAGGAGCTCTCGCCGGCGCAAGTAAGAAATTTAGAGCAGATCCTCCCTTGTAAAGTGATTGACCGGACACAACTGATTTTAGACATCTTCGCGCAAAGGGCCCAAACCAAAGAGGGGCGTTTGCAAGTTGAGTTAGCCCAGTTACAATATCTCTTGCCCCGTTTGGCAGGCCGGGGAAAAGAACTCTCCCGTCTGGGTGGCGGCATTGGCACCCGAGGCCCGGGAGAGAAAAAACTGGAGACAGACCGGCGGCATATTGGCCGCCAGATTCGTCAGTTAAAAAGAGAGCTGGAAGAAGTGAAAAAACATCGCCAGTTACATCAGGCCAGACGCAGAAAATTGGACTGGCTTCAAGTGGCTCTGGTCGGCTATACCAATGCTGGAAAGTCAACACTTTTAAACCGTTTAACGGGGGCAGGAGTTCTTGTGGAAAACCAACTGTTTGCCACACTTGATCCAACCTCGCGCGCATTACAGTTGCCTTCGGGCCGGGAAGTACTTCTCACTGATACGGTTGGCTTTATCCGAAAACTTCCTCATGATTTGGTAGCTGCTTTCCGCTCTACTCTGGAACAGGTAAATGAGGCCGATTTGCTTCTGCATGTGGTGGATTCCAGCCATCCGGAGGCTTTGGAACAGATGGAGGCAGTAGAAGAGGTACTAAATGATCTGGGGGCTGCTCATATTCCTGTCTTAACGGTTTTTAATAAAGCAGATAAAGCCGATTCACGGTGGCCTGATGCGCCGGGTGACCATGTAATTCAGGTTTCAGCTTTTAATGATATGGATATTGCGCGTTTAAAACAGGAAATAGAACAAGCTTTAGAAAGGGAACAGATCGAAGGGAAAGCGGAAATTCCAGTCGAACGGGGGGATTGGATTTCTGCCCTGTACGATTCAGCAGAAATTCTCAGCTCGAGGATAACGGAGCTGACGATAGAAATAAAATTCTGTTTGCCTTTAAAAAATTACCAACGGCTTTCCCCGGAGCTGAAAGCATGTATTCAAAGTCAACCACTTGCCCGCAGACTTTAACTGTAGAAATGGTGTGTAAAGTGTACAAACATTTAAGCCATGGTTTCCGGATCAAACAAATCGTAACGGAAATTGAACAAAAAATTGTTCCTGTGATACGAAAGATTGAAGAACAAGCAGAATACGGACAGTGGAAGGTGCTTGACTTCTTTCGTAAGCACGGAGTCAGCGAGCATCACCTGCAATCGTCGACAGGGTATGGATATGATGATCTGGGACGTGACACACTGGAAAAAGTTTTTGCCGATCTGTTTGGAGCTGAAATGGCTCTTGTCCGACCCAATATCATCTCAGGTACACATGCCATTGCCGCCTGTTTATACGGTATTTTGCGTCCGGGAGATGAACTTATATACCTTACGGGAAAACCCTACGATACGTTACAGCAAGTAATTGGCTCCGGTCAGGATGGCTCAGGATCTCTTGCTGATTACAACATTTCCTATCAAGAAGTTCCCCTCACACCTGAGGGGAGCATAAACTGGCCACGATTTGAACAGGCGCTAACGCATCGTACGCGCCTTATCGGAATTCAACGATCGAGAGGCTATTCGGCCCGCCCCTCTTTTACCATTAGTCAAATTAAAGAGATAATTAACCACATCCGCGCGATTCGCCCGGATTTGCTCGTTTTTGTGGATAATTGCTATGGTGAATTTGTGGAAGCAGAAGAGCCTACCCATGCAGGGGCAGATATTATTGCTGGTTCTTTAATTAAAAATCCCGGAGGAGGACTGGCCAAATCGGGAGGTTATATCACCGGAAAAGCCAAGTGGGTGAAACGGGCGGCATCCCGTCTTGTTGCTCCGGGAATTGGGCTGGAAGGAGGAGCAACTTACGGGTATCTGCGCGATTTCTTTCAAGGTTTATTCCTTGCACCTCACGTGGTTGGTGAAGCTTTAAAAGGAGCGGTCTTTACCTCGGCCCTGTTAGAAGAACTGGGCTTTGACACCTCTCCGGGCTGGCAAGAAAAACGAACAGATATTATTCAACAGATACATTTGGGAAGTCCTGAACGGCTTGTTGCTTTTTGTCAGGGAATCCAATCGGCATCCCCTGTCGATGCCCATATTTCACCTGTTCCCGCGGCTATGCCCGGATATGAGGACCCTGTGATTATGGCGGCTGGCACTTTTGTGCAAGGGGCCAGTATCGAATTGTCAGCGGACGGGCCGATTCGTCCGCCATATATCGCTTATCTCCAGGGAGGGCTGACCTATTCCCATGTAAAGATTGCGGTAATCCAAGCGCTTGATCAGATGATTTCCACAGGATCTCTGTCAATCACTACACCGGAAAAACATTAATGATTAAGATGAACACTACTTTCACAGCAAACCTTCATGACCTGGACGACACAACCCCTGGGATGAAAATTTTATCGTGCGGGGAAGCTGAAATCTGGGGACCTTTTGGCGACGCAAGGCGCCGAATCGGGAGCGGGACAGAATTCTGCCTTCGCCCATAACAATACACTTTCACAGAAAAAAGGAGCGAAACCTTGATGGAAACGGTCTGGTGGGTTCTTATCATCATTCTCTTTTTGCTGGCGTATGCGGGTCTCGTGTTACTTGCGTTACCGGATATACCTTTTATTTTGGGAGGTTTTCTCCTTTATCACTTTTTAATCGACAACACTCAGTTGGGTTGGCCGTTCTGGATCACTGTTGTCTTCTTTACCATCGTCTTGTTCGTGTTGGACTATGTCGCAGGGGGATTGGCTGCAAAAAAATATGGGGGCTCCAACTGGTCGATGATTGCTGCAGTCGCGGGGGTTCTGATCTTTCCATTTTTTCTTGGCCCGCTTGGTATTATTGTGGGACCTTTTCTCCTTGTTTTTTTGGTGGAACTTATGCAAAACAAGGATACAGAAAAAGCTTTAAAAATCGCACTCGGCACGCTGATCGGGTTTTTAGGAAGCGTGTTTGTTAAGTTTTTAGTGATCACAGGTTTGATTATCTGGTTTGTGATCCTTGTGTTCCTTTAATCCAAACTGCTTTCCTGTACTTTTTCGGGAAAGCGGTTTTTTTGATTATTGATGTTATTTTTTTTAACATCAATTGACAAAGAAAGCTAACATGAATAGAATAAGAGTAGTAAAAGCAATCGCCCAAGAGAGGAGGGCGCCGGTATGAGGGATAACATACGTCGGAATATGCCTTTGTTTCCGATTGGAATTGTGACCAAGTTGACAGAATTGACACCGAGACAGGTTCGATACTATGAACAACAGGGGTTAATTCGTCCGGCGCGAACCGATGGAAATCAGCGTTTGTTCTCTTTTAATGATGTAGATCGCTTACTGCACATCAAATCATTAATGGAAAAGGGAGTGAACATCGCTGGTGTCAAAGAGATGTTAAAGCAATCTCAGCAAGTCTTGGAAGCGAAGAAAGAAGCAGAGAAAGCGAAAAAAGAGTTGTCCGAGCAAGAGTTGCGCCGTTTGCTCAAACGCCAGCTGATTCATCCCGGCCGGCCGGGTCAAACTCATTTGACCCACGGGGAACTTTCCCGATTCTTTCGTCACTAGTTGTTTTACATGGAAAAATCATTCTATTTCAGCTTGAAGGGAGAACAAAAAACGATGGCTCACCGTAACTACACCAAGGAAGATATTCTCCGTATTGCAGAGCAAGAAAATGTTGCCTATATTCGCTTGCAATTCACCGATATGTTAGGAACGATCAAAAACGTTGAAATCCCGCGCAGCCAGTTGGCAAAAGCACTGGATAACAAAATGATGTTTGACGGATCTTCGATTGAGGGATTTGTTCGCATTGAAGAATCTGATATGTATCTCTATCCGGATCTCAATACCTGGGTGATCTATCCCTGGACTTCCAGTAGTGAGGGAAGAGTGGCAGGTCTTACCTGTGACATTTACAATCCCGACGGGACACCATTTGCCGGCGATCCGCGCGGAATTTTGAAACGAGTGTTGAAAGAGGCGGAAGAACTTGGCTTCACTTCTTTTAATGTAGGACCGGAACCGGAATTTTTCCTTTTCAAAACGGATGAAAATGGTGAGCCTACACTCAATCTCAATGACAAAGGCGGTTATTTTGACTTAGCTCCGCTGGATCTGGGTGAAAACTGCCGCCGTGATATCGTTCTTACCCTTGACAAAATGGGTTTTGAAGTAGAAGCCTCCCACCACGAGGTTGCACCCGGACAACACGAAATCGACTTTAAATACGCTGATGCCGTAACTACTGCTGATAACATTCAAATCTTCAAACTGGTAGTCAAAAACATAGCCCGCAGATATGGTTTACACGCAACCTTTATGCCAAAACCACTCTTCGGTGTGAATGGTTCCGGCATGCACTGTCACCAATCCTTGTTCCGCGGTGCTGAAAACGCGTTTTATGATGAGAGTGATGAACTGGGCTTGAGCGATATTGCCCGTCATTACCTGGCAGGGATTCTTAAACACGCACGTTCCTTCACTGCGGTTACCAACCCGCTGGTAAACTCCTATAAGCGTTTGGTTCCCGGGTTTGAAGCTCCTTGTTATGTTGCCTGGTCTCCGCAAAACCGCAGTCCGCTCGTACGTGTACCGGCTTCCCGCGGTTTGAGCACCCGGATCGAAGTCCGTTCACCCGACCCGTCAGCAAACCCGTACCTGGCACTTGCCGTTATGCTTAAAGCCGGTTTGGATGGTATCAAAAATAAGCTGCCGCTTGCAAAGCAGACCGACCGGAACATCTATGTCATGGATGAAGCAGAGCGCGAAGAAGCAGGGATCACTAACTTGCCCGCAAGCCTTAAAGATGCGCTTATTGAACTGCAAAACAACCCGGTCATGGTTGAAGCATTGGGTGAGCACGCTTTGGCCCACTTTGTCGAAGCTAAAGAGATTGAGTGGGATATGTTCCGGACCTCTGTTCATCCGTGGGAACGCGAACAATACATGTCTCTGTACTAAGCTATTGAAAAAAACACCGCTTTTCCAAATGGGAAAGTGGTGTTTTTTTGAAGTAAATGGATCTCTTAGAATTTCTCCCTCCACTCATAAATGGAAACACCCCTCCAAATGAGCGGTAATAATCCGCTTGGAGGGGTGTAAGGCAATTAATCCCTGTTCAATGAGAACGTAGGAAACGTTCCTTTTTCTTTCATCAACTGTTGGGTGTGGTTCCAGGTCATCCGCCACTTGGCAGGGGTGAGGCCGGGATAGTCAGGCAAGGTGCCGGGCTGTTTAGTCTCTGTGGGGATGACTACATACTGCCTTTTCCCGTTTTGATAGTATTTATGGACATAGGTTGGCAGGAATGAAACATTTTTCAAGCTGGTTTGTTTTTTGGCAGGATCTTTCTCTAAATCAAAATAGAGGATGACTCCCTCATCTGTGTACGGATCCTGCTGGTTTGAGATGAAGTTTCCCATTGAATAAATAATAAATTTTTCTTTCCCGTTAATAGTTACTTTCTCCATAGGCTGCAATACGTGAGGGTGGCTGCCGAGAATCACATCGGCCCCGTCTTCCAGAACTTGCCGGGCAATTTTTAACTGATAATCATTTGGATGCCGTTGATACTCATTTCCAAAGTGGAGAGAGACACAAACAAAATCGGTTCCCTGTTTTTTTGTCTCTTTCACATCTTGGGCAATTTGAGTGGTGTTGATGCGATTGATTAGATAGGGCTTGTCCTTGGGAACGGGAAGTCCGTTGGTTGATTGTGTATAGGCAAGGAAAGCAATGGTAATTCCGTTTTTCTTTAAGATAGCAGCCTTCTTTTCTTCGTGAGTGGGAGCTGTTCCGGTTGTCTGGATCCCTGATTTATTCACTGTCCGGTAAGTTCGGATCACCCCTTTTTCACCTGTGTCCATCGCGTGGTTGTTCGCGGTGCTTACCACATCCACACCTGCATCTTTCAAGGCATGTACAAGTTCGTCCGGAGAGTTAAACTGAGGATATCCGCTGAAAGGTTTTGATCTCCCGGCAAGGGTTGTTTCCAGGTTGCCGATGGCAATATCGGCCGACTGTATATACGGTTTAACTTCCTTAAAAAAAGAGCGGAAGTCATAACTCCCATCAGCCTGAATTCCAGCCCGGATCTGTGGTGAATGTAACATGATATCGCCAAAAGCAGCCACCCGGACGGTTTTTGGTGCCTCGGCTTCTGCCTTGTCTTTGGACGGCTCCGTTTTTGTCGGTTGATCTAAAGAGGGAGTAGTAAGATCACCAAAAAATGCACAACCGGGAAAAGGCAAAAAAAGAAGGAATAAAAAAACGAAAGCAGAGAAAATATGTTTCAATAATATGACCTTCTTACTGTGTTTGAATAATAATATTCATGTAAATTATACCTTGTCCATATGATCCTTACCAGAAAAATCTCGCTTTCGTTGACTGTTGAAAATAATGAGTTGTATAATAAACAACAGCGTCATTATCGGGAGGTTACATACGTGCTGACAACGATTAAAGAAATATCCGCGCATGTTGGCAAAGAGGTTAAAGTGGGCGGGTGGCTATATAATAAGCGTTCAAGTGGCAAAATTCAATTTTTGCAACTGCGGGACGGAACCGGTTTTATTCAGGGAATTCTGGTTAAAAAACAAGTTTCACCCGAAGTTTGGGAACAGGCAAATCATTTGACTCAGGAAAGTTCTCTTTATGTGTGGGGAGTCGTTCGTGAAGATGAGCGTGCCCCGGGCGGGTATGAAATGGATATAACCAATATCGAAGTGATTCAGATTGCTGAAGAATACCCGATTGCCAAAAAAGAACATGGGGTAGATTTCCTGATGGACCACCGCCATCTGTGGATCCGCTCTCCCCGCCAACAGGCCATTTTAAGGATACGTGCCGAGATTATTCGTGCCATTCAAGGATTCCTGGATGAAAATGGGTTTACATTGGTAGACCCGCCTGTCCTGACTCCTTCATCATGTGAAGGAACAACCAACTTGTTCCACACCAAATATTTTGACGAAGATGCCTATCTGACACAAAGTGGCCAGCTCTACATGGAAGCAGCTGCGATGGCGTTGAACAAAGTTTACTCCTTCGGGCCGACATTTCGTGCTGAAAAGTCGAAAACCCGCCGCCATTTGATTGAGTTTTGGATGATCGAGCCGGAGATGGCTTTTGTTGATCATGAAGAAAGCCTGAAAATCCAGGAACAGTTGGTGGCACATACAGTGCAGGCAGTCTTGGCCAACTGCAAGCAGGAACTGAAAACACTGGATCGTGATCTGAGCGCACTGGAAAACATCAAAGCTCCGTTTCCGCGCATCACTTACGATGAAGCGGTAGAGCTTTTGCATAAGGAAGGATTTGCAGACTTTACGTGGGGAGATGATTTCGGCGCTCCGCATGAAACGAAGATAGCGGAAAGCTTTGACCGTCCGGTGTTTATTACCCATTACCCGACTGAAGTAAAATCCTTCTATATGAAACCTGATCCAAATCGGCCTGAAGTGGTTCTCTGTGCTGACATGATCGCACCGGAAGGTTATGGGGAAATCATCGGGGGCAGCCAGCGTATTGATGATCCTGTCCTGCTGGAACAACGATATGAGCAACACGCTTTGCCGCGTGAAGCCTATGAGTGGTATATGGATTTACGTAAATACGGAACAGTTCCCCACTCAGGATTCGGATTGGGGCTTGAAAGAACAGTTGCTTGGATCTGTGGACTGGATCATGTTCGTGAAACGATTCCGTTCCCGCGCATGCTCTACCGTCTATACCCGTAAGGTTGAGAAATCCCCGCATCGGTTCAGGAACCGATGCTTTTTTATTTTTCAAGTCTGTTTCTATCCAACTTGAGAGTGATATAGTAGAGAAGATGAGAGAGGTGGATGGGCATGGGTCGAAAAGGATCGTTGCAAACCGCTCTGGTTCATCTCCTTCAAGAAGGCTCAATAGCCTTGCCCGTTGTGTTGTTAACCGAGTATAAACGGGTTGGTCTATCGGAACAGGAAGTCATGCTGCTTATTCATATCATGTTATTTCAAGAAAAAGAACAGAAGCCTTTTCCGACAGTGAGTGAATTGGAAGAACGGATGAGTTGTTCGAGTGATCAAATTGTAAGCTCGTTACAACAATTGGTACGGGGCGGATTTTTGCAAATTGAAGAAGAGGTTAACGAATACGGAGTACGAAGTGAACGTTTTTCCACCTCACCACTGCTCCAGCAGTTGGTCGCCTCATTTGTAAATCGGGAGGAAACCGACAAAACGGTTGATGAGGAAGCTTACAGCAGTATTTTTCGCTTATTTGAGCAAGAGTTTGGCAGAGCCTTGTCCCCGATGGAATGCGAGTTGCTGGCACAGTGGATGGATGAGGATGGGTATCCCGTGGAATTGATAGAGGCTGCTTTACGTGAAGCTGTCTTTTGCGGCAAAGTGAATATTCGCTATATTGATCGAATCCTGTTGGAATGGCAGCGAAACAAGATTCAGACTCCTGAAGAAGCCATTGATTATTCTCGAAAATTCAGACAAAAGGGGCTTTTATATCAAACTGCAGCGAAGGAGAATAAACCAACATCTACCAGATTTTCTTTCTATAACTGGGTGAATCAGGAATGACGGAAGGATCGGCCTTCCGTCTATTTTTTTGGGGTTAGACAACTGTACTCTCTCAACGGCTGTATCTGTGCATACATTGGATAGGAAAGGGAGGGGATCTCTTTGGCGAACACCGTGGGAGTTTTGATTAGCCGCCATATTTTTCCCAGTTGCCTGCGTGGGCGCTCACCCTATGAATCATTTGCATTATATAGCTTATATGCAAAACAGGAAGGTTTGCGGGTCATTTTTTTTACGATTGATCACTTGTTAATGCCCCGATTTCTCGTCCAAGGATATGAACAAAAGGATGACGGAAGTTTTGTACAAAGGACTGTTCCCATCCCCAGAGTTATTCACAATCGGATCAAACCTTCTGCTCCCTTACCTGAGTTCAAACAGCTAAAAAACATCCCTGAGATTACTTTATTTAATAGAGATAATCGTCTGGATAAGTGGAAAGTGTACCAGGCTCTCGTGTCCGATCGGGTCTTGCATCCATACTTACCTGAAACTTGTCTGCTGAATGGAAAAAGTTTTGAGGAGATGAAAGACCGTTACCCTGCTCTATATTTAAAGCCCAGGGATAAAAGTTTAGGCATGGGTGTCAGGCGGCTGGACTTCACAGATTCAGCAATTGAGGTTGCTCATGCGATGGGACAGCGGGAATCGATTGCTCCCGGTCAACAAAACGGCTGGTTACAAAAATGTATCCGTCGTGAACCGATGCTGATTCAACAATCTATCGATTTAATCAAACAGGGACAGCAACCTATAGACTTTCGGGTAGCCGTTCAACGGGGGCGAAATGGGGAATGGAAAATATCAGGAATAGTCGCCCGGGTGGGACCGGCAGGCGGAATTGCCACAAATGTTGCTGTTGGTGGACGAGCCAGACAACTAATGCCTACTTTAGAAAACGCAGGGATTACCAAGCCTGAACCGTTGATCAAAGAGATTGGACGCATTGTGCTGAGAGCCGCAGACTGTTTGCAGAAAACATACCCTGGATTGGCTGATCTCGGATTTGATATAGCGGTAGATCAGACAGACCGGGTATGGATCATTGAAGTGAATGGCAGGGATTTGAGAATTACATTCCGCCAGGCTCAGGATTGGGAAGCATGGAGAAGAACTTTTGCAACTCCGATGGAATATGCCGGTTATCTGTTGAAAAAACAGATGAATCCTCACCCTGATAAACCTACCGTTGCCATCGTAACTCCGGGGAATTTGCCCGTCAGTTCAAACGGAAGCGGTTCGGTTGAAATCTCGGCGCGTGAGATTGCCAAGCGGGTGAGCAAACATCATCAGGTATATTTGGTGGGAAAAGAAATCACCCCGATGGGAAAAGTACATGTGGTGGAAGCAAAGCCACCAAGCAGAGGGGGTTACCTAAACCAAGTAGCGGGAAAATTACGTTTATTGGATCCGGATATTATTCAGGTGGAAAACCGTCCTTTGTGGATTGAACGGTTCAAAAGAGTTGCTCCCCGCACGAAAAAAGTTCTGTTTCTCCATTCGGAAACATTTTTACAGCCGCCCTATGCAAAACCGAAACAAATAAAAAGAACCTTGCCTCAGTATGACCTGATTCTCACCAACAGTAAATTTATGCAACACCGTTTAACCCGGCAGTTTCCAAAAATGGCTCCCAAAATAAAATCGGTCTGGTTGGGAGTCGATTTAAATCACTTTGCCTCCATCCATGATAAAGCGGTCAGGGAACAACGGCTCATCAATCGGAAACATCATGGTTTACACGGGTGTCCGGTGATTCTGTTTGTAGGCAGAATCATTCCGAAAAAAGGGGTCCATCATCTTATAGATGCTTTTCTACGCGTGCACTCGGAGTATTCCAATGCCATACTCATCATTGTAGGAAGCAGTTATTACGGCAAAAACATTGAAACTCCTTATGTGAGAAATTTAAAGGAAAAAAGCAAACCGCTCGGTACTCACATTCGCTGGTGGCCGTTTACTTCCCATCACCAGTTGCCTTCCATCTATCAAATGGCAGATATCCTGGTTACTCCATCTATCTGTAAAGAAGCTTTTGGATTGGTCAATGTTGAAGGGATGGCAACGGGTTTGCCAATTCTTACGACAAAGACAGGCGGTATATCTGAAGTAGTGGTTGATGGAGTGAACGGACGCCTGTTGCCTGTTGAAGGGTTAACCGACGGAATTGTCCGGGTTTTAAGCGAGTGGCTCAGACAACCACAGCGATTAAAACAGATGGGGATCGAATCAAGAAGACGAGCAGAAGCTTTGTTCGGGTGGGAACGGGTGGCAGAAGATTTAAGCCGGATTTATCAGGCGTTGTAAAATTGAATTCAGTCTATTTCAACAAAAAGTCCCATTCCATAACCAGGATGGGATTTTTAATTGAAAATTGGGTTTCCGCTTTTTATAGATGGGAGGTATGGAGGACACCTAAAAATATAATGTTAATTTTATTGATCTATTTTGTAATGAAAGTTTACATAAATGTTGAATTGGAGATTTTTCTGTGTTATTATCCTTACATACTTGATTTTATGTTAAATTATATGACATTAAGAGGTGGGGAAATTGAAAATTACTGATGCGGTTTTGGCAATTGATTCTGTATGGGTCATGTTGAGTGCCATTTTAGTTATTTTTATGCAGGCAGGATTTGCACTGCTTGAAGCAGGTTCTACGCGAATGAAGAATGCCGGTCATATCGCCGGTAAGCAGTTACTCAGTTTCTCTATCGCCGCACTGGCTTTCTGGGCGTTTGGGTATGGGTTGACTTTTGGTGAAGGGAAATGGATTGGCACTTCGGGATGGTTTTTAAATATTTCACAGGAACCAGGCGCAATTTCGACAGACATTTTGTACTTATTTCAATTAGCTTTCGTCGCTGTATCACTGGCCATTGCCTGGGGCGGTTTTGCGGAAAGAGCAAAATTGAGCGTTTATATTGTTTTTGGTACCCTGTACACAATCTTGATTTATCCGGTGGTCGGACACTGGGTGTGGGGAGCTGACGGTTGGTTGCACCAGTTGGGAAAACAGGATTTTGCGGGTTCCACGGTTGTCCATTTGCAAGGAGGGGTTGCCGCACTGGTAGCCACATTGATGTTAAAGCCGAGAATAGGTAAATTCAATAAAGACGGGTCTCCCAACCTCATTCCCGGGCACAACCAGGTTTACTCCGTTCTTGGGGTGCTCATAATCTGGCTCGGTTGGTTTGGCTTTAACCCGGGCAGCACCCTTTCTGCACAGGATGGCTTTTTCGGTTATGTGGCCTTGACGACGAACCTGGCTGCTGCAGCCGGGGCGGTCGCGGCAATGGCAACGATCCGTCTGCTTACAGGCAAAGCAGAAATTCCAACTATTCTCAATGGTGTACTTGCGGCTCTTGTTGCGATTACCGCCGCCTGTGCGTTTGTTGAGCCCTGGGCGGCGGTAGTGATCGGTGCTGCCGCCGGTTCCTTATCAGTTTTCTCAGCGATCTATTTTGAGAAAAAAGGAATTGATGACCCGATCTATGCTTTCTCGGTTCACGGGGTTGCCGGAATCTGGGGCACCCTTTCAACAGGCTTGTTTGCTTCCACACGCTTGGTTGAGAAAGTGGGTGTTGGCAAAGCGGGGCTGTTTTATGGCGGCGGACTGACACAACTGGGTGTACAGGCATTAGGGGTGACCGTGTCGATGGTTTATGTGGCTGCCGTTTCGTTTCTCATCCTCTGGGTGATGGACAAATTAACAGGTATACGCGTTTCTGAAGAGGAAGAACTGCTCGGCTTGGATTTGAGTGAGCACGGAAGTTATGGCTATCCGGAGCAATTGCAAACGGTTCAGTCAGCCACTGTGGAAAAACAAGAAGCAAGCTAGTTAAACTTTAGGCAGGTGGTCCGCTTTGGCCCGGAAATCTATTGAAGAGATCGAAAAATATCAAGAGTGTGGGCTTTTTGTAAAGCATATTCAAGCAGCGACCACAGAACAGCAGCTTCTGGAATTGCATCTGGAAATGCCTGAGTATATCCGCCGTTACTTTATCCGGACAAAAACCCCCGGCTCCATCGCATGTTTTCGGATCAGCTACTGGCATGATTTAATGATGTCCCGGGTCATTGAACTTGCCGAGCAAGAGGTCCAGATAAAAATCGGGCGGAAGCTTCCCGCTTTTAGCTGGCTTCTGTTTGGCAGCGCAGGGAGGAGAGAACCCACGTTTAGAACGGATCAGGATCATGGTCTTGTCTATATTTATCCAAAAAAAACGGAGCCGAATCAGGTGGATGAATGGTTTAAAAGACTTGCCGACAAAGTGGTCACTGGCTTGGAGCAGGCAGGATATCCTTTATGTACAGGAAATGTGATGAGCACCAACTCCCGCTGGCGCGGACCCCTCGAAAAGTGGCAAACCCATTTTGTCGATTGGGCGGAAAATCCAATCTCCGAACATCATCGCTTTCTCATGATCGCTGCCGACCTGCGGCATATGTATGGTGATCCGTCCTTAGCAAAACGTTTGCAGAAATACTTATATCAAGTGACAAGGAAATACCCGAAAGTGTTAAAAAAGGGGGCGGAGTTTAACAGCCGTCTGCGTATGCCGCTCGGGTTTTTAAATCAATGGTATAAAGAGAGGTATGGATATCACAGCGGAACCGTCAATATTAAACAGAGCGGTTATCTGCAATTAGTTGGTTCACTGCGCATATTGAGTTGTAAATATGCAATTTTGGAATCCTCATCTGCAAAAAGAGTGGCAAAGTTATTACAGAATTTGGGGCTAACCGACCCGCATGCCACTGAGATTCATAAAAGCTTGGACCTGTTTCTAACATTGCGTTTGCGCCGGCATGTAAATTGTGCGGCTCTGGGGAAGGCACCGGATGATTTTCTGGATCCCCATCAGTTGGATAAGGGAGCGGAAAAGCAATGGAAACAAGCAATCAAATGTGTACGATGGCTGCAACATGAGACCTTGAAACGATTGAGATAAGAAATGCTATAAAGAAAGGAGGGGGAGAACATGTGAACTGGAACCACCCGATTTTGCGTTGGATGAGCAGGAAAGGGATTTTATACGGAGCCAGCTTAAGAAGTGAAAACTTTCAACAGGAAGTTTATATTCGCAATCTGATGAAGGATGTAAAAAATCGGACTCAGTTAGATACACCGCTTCAGAACATTCCTTTTCTAGTGATCGACCTGGAAACGACAGGCTTTCGTCCGTGGAAAGGGGATGAAATTATTTCCATTGGCACGGTTCCCGTTGAACAAGGCTGTGTATGTGATGAAAAACTTTTTCATACCTATGTTTGTCCGCTTCGCCCGATTCCGGTCACCATCTCCCAATTGACCGGGATCACCATGCAGGATGTCAAAAAAGCTCCTCCAATTGAACAAGTTTTAAAAACATGGCTGCCCGATGTCCACGGGACAACATTAGTGGCCTATGGGGCCAAGCACGATATAGCCTTTTTACAGGCAGCCATGTCTAAATATTTGGGAACCCGCCTGACAAACCGGGTTATTGATGTGTATCAAATTGCCTGTTGGCTCCATCCCAATTGGTCCGATCACTCCTTAGATCGTGCTTTGCTTACTTACGGCATTCCTATTGAGAAAAGACACTCAGCCGACGGAGATGCTCTTATGACGGCAAAGCTGTGGGTGAAGTGGATCCAGGTTTTAATAGAAAAAGGGATTCAAACAATGGAAGACCTTTATATCGAACTTAGTAAAAACAGAACACCTCCTCGTTAAATGAGAAGGGTGTTCAAAAGGTTAAAAAGGAAAACTGTTTTTTTGTCAGGAAAAAAATCCTGTTCTCCAGATGGTGGCAGCATTGGATATAAAGGAGGGGCATATGGCGATATTCCCATAAGGGAAGGCAGGATGGACATGGGGGACTGGATTGTTTGACTGTTGGAGAACCGGCAGAATATAAAAGCATGAAAATGTTAACATATGATCCCTCCATATTAAAAGATTGATTACCTCAGGATATGAAATCAAATCAAAATAGGAACTGATTAAAATGAAAAAATGACTTTAACAAGTTTTTAACCCATACACTTAAATCCACCCGTACTCTTACTCTTAGCGATAGATCATAGAACTATAAACTATTAAACAGACGCGATCACATAAAAAATAGATCGTGTCTGTTCTTTAAAATCTACTTCATCGTTTACATTGATAGAGAAATTGGAGATTGTCAGCGAATACACTTGAACCAAACCAATTTTGGTAGGGTTCAGGTACGGGCTGATTTAGAAGCTCTTCCTGGGATGTACGTTGCAACTTGGCTTTAGCCAACATTTGTTGAAGTTGTTTAATGTAATTCCGGTTTAGCTCAAGTTCCGTACGTGTTGCAAGATCCCCGTGGCCGGGTATATATGTCTCAATATCCATTCCTGATATCTGATCGATAATTTGAAGCCAATGATCAGGGTTTCCAGATTTCAAAGTAAGATGATATTTATTAAAAAGTAAATCACCCATAAATGCCACTTTGTCATCAGGAAGATATAAAAGTGTATCATCCTCAGAGTGGCCGCCGCCTAAATTTAATAAAACCGCTTTTCGCGCCGAACCGTGAATGGTCAATTCGTTTTTGAAAGTAAGGTGGGGAAGAGTGAGAATATATGTATCAATGAGGCTGGCGACATGTTTTGTATCTCCTGCATTTCTTAACAATTCAGCGCGTTTAGCGGGGTTTTTTTCCCGATTTGCTTCTTCTTGCAAAAGTTGAGGGTAATCCCGATTGGCTTTAGCGAAGGTCAAAAAGCCTGCCACTTTTTCGTAGATCAGTTCCCGGGTTCGGCAGGTGCTGATAATGGTTGCATCATGAAATATCTGGTTTCCCATGACATGATCGTAATGCCAGTGGCTGTTAATCACAAATGTAACCGGCTTTTCTGTTATCTCTTCCGCCATTTGTTTCAGATCTTTTGCTGCGAGAGTGGATTGAAAAGTATCAAAAACAATTGTCTGGTTCCCCAGATCCACAAACCCGGCGTTCCCCAGCGCACCTGTTCCATCTTTGACAATAGCGGCATAAATCCCTTGCTTTACTTGTTTCAACTGAAAAAAGCCAGAATAAAAACTCATTATTAAAAACCTCCTTTTATTTTTAGTATATAAGTTTATATATATCAATTTTATCATTTTTATAAATAAACAATATATAGATGCTATGTATCCAGTTGCTGAAAAAAGCAGATCTGATTTTCGATCTTAACTGTCAAAGAAGATAGATGGATTTTTTCAAACAAGTTTGTAATGCAAACATAAAATCAAATATAGTTAGTTAGGCTGTTCCCAAGAAATATGTATTTTAAAAAGTATATCAACCCTATACTCTTGATAAGAATTTATTTTATAATGGCGCTGGGATGAAATACCCAATCGAACATAAAGAGGTGGCGGAATTTGGATACATTTGTTTTCCACAATCCGACAAAGTTAATTTTCGGTAAAGGAAAGTTACCTGCACTTAAAGAAGAAGTGCCTGTATACGGAAAAAAAGTACTTCTTGTATATGGAGGAGGGAGCATAAAGAGAAACGGAATTTATCATGAGACACTACAATACTTAGAAGAGATTGATGCAGAAGTTTTGGAATTAGCCGGTGTGGAGCCTAACCCGCGTTTAACTACAGTGCAACGGGGAGTGGAGATTTGCAAGCAGGAAAAAGTTGATTTTCTCCTCGCAGTGGGGGGAGGAAGTGTGATCGATGCAACCAAAGCGATTGCGGTTGGAGCCAAATACGACGGGAATGTCTGGGATATTATCACAAAAAAGGTTCAACCTGTGGATGCTTTGCCGTTTGGAACGGTGCTTACCCTTGCCGCGACTGGTTCAGAAATGAACTCCGGCTCTGTGATTACCAATTGGGAGACGAAAGAAAAGCTGGGATGGGGAACACCGCTTGTGTATCCTAAGTTTTCCGTTCTCGATCCTGTGCACACGTTTACTGTGCCCAGGGACCAAACTGTGTACGGAATTGTTGATATGATGTCTCATGCGCTGGAGAATTATTTCAGCCACTCTCCTAATGTCCCTCTGCAGGAAAGAATGACAGAATCGCTGCTTAGCACCGTGATTGAAACAGCACCGAAGCTCCTGGAAGATCTGGAAAACTATGAACATCGGGAAACGATTATGTTCTGCGGCACGATGGCCTTAAATGGAATGATCTCTCAAGGGATGTTCGGGGATTGGGGAACCCATGGGATTGAACATGCCGTTTCTGCCGTATATGACATCCCGCACGGCGGAGGTTTGGCCATTATTTTCCCCAACTGGATTCGCTATAACCTCGATGAAACCACTCCAAAGATGAAGCAGCTTGCGGTCCGCGTATTTAATATAGATCCGGCCGGCAAAACGGACCGCCAGATCGCGGAAGAGGGGATTGACCAATTACGGCAGTTTTGGAGCAGAATTGGAGCACCCAGCCGACTTTCCGATTATGGAATTGATGATTCCAAACTGGAACTTATGGCTCAAAAAGCAGTTGACAGTGGGCGGGTGGGTCGTTTTAAGCCGCTTAACAAGGAAGATGTATTAGAAATCCTGAAAATGTCCCTATAGGTAAGGAAATAGAGAAAAGAGACCAATCTGGCCTGAGTAGAGCGGCAGTGGGTCTCTTTTTTTCTCTCAATTAACTTAATCAGTTAGGGATAAATCAGCTCAGGTCGAGGGAGGGTGTTTAGAATGCCGAAGTATTTTTCTAGACACAAAAGCCGGGATCAGCAGTTGCCAGCATTTCGCCAAAAGTTATTAGACCAGAAGAAGCTGCTAAAATAATTGGATAAAAATTTAAATTATAGTAGAAATATGTATTTTTCGTGTTTAAAATTATGGTGAAGCAGTGTCTTGTTCGCTGGGGGGTTAGATAACTTTAAAAATGGAGTTTAGATAACCTTCTGGTATTTGGCTCTGTTTAAGTTTTGACAGGGAAACCCAGCCGTATTCCACATGCTCTTCACTGATTTTTAACTGTGAGAAATCATCGCATTCACAATAATAGATAACGATAAAAACTTGTTTACCCGGCAGTACCTCGTAGACCCAGGTATCGACCAGTTGCTTGACAGTGCAGTCGATGTTGAGTTCTTCTTTGATTTCCCGGATGAGACATTTTTGAGGCGCTTCACCTTTTTCCAGACGGCCGCCTGGCAATTCCCATTCATTTCGCTCGTTTTTTAATAGGAGGACATTGTCTTCCCGGATGATAATTCCTTTAATGGATACAGGAAAATTCAACTTATTTCACCCCGATTAAAATGAATTCTGTTAAGATAGATAATAGTAAATGATGTTCCATATAAAGGATTTTAGAACTAAGCAAAGGTGGATGACCAATGCCAGATGTCCGTTACCCTATTGGCAAGTTTAAAATCAACCAACCCATTACTGATGATATGCGCCGGCAGTGGCTGAATGAGATTGAAACAGCCCCGGAACAACTTCGATTATCTGTCAAAGGATTATCAGATCAGCAACTGGATACTCCGTACCGTCCGGAAGGCTGGACCATTCGCCAGGTGGTTCATCATCTTCCCGACGGCAATTTACATGGATATATTCGTTTTAAATTGGCATTGAGCGAAGTTGACCCTCTGATTAAAACATATGATGAAGGAAGATGGGGGGAACTCATCGACTCCCGCACAGCACCAATTGAAATTTCCTTAACTTTTTTTGAGATGTTACATCAGCGTTGGGCTATTCTACTCCATTCTCTTACCCCTGATGATTTTAGAAGAACGTATCGGCATCCTGAGTCCGGAACATTTACTTTGGAACAAGGACTTGCCCTATACGCCTGGCATAGCAAGCATCATATTGCGCATATCACTTATTTCAGGGAAAGGATGGGTTGGTAATAATCATTTAAATAAATATATTATTTACTTTATATAACCTTTGAAATAAATAGAAATAGCATGAGTTATTGAGCAGACTGCATGACGGGAGTGGAGAACATGGAGTATTTATCTAAGATTGAAGCCCGGCTCAATCAATTGTTTCGTGTGAAAGAACTAGGAAAAGATCCCGCATTCAGTCGTTTTATTCCCAGTGTCTATGATTCTGCCGGTTACGATTGGAAGAGTGGGTTTAACGGGGAATTTAACAAATATTTCAATGGGCTGATGATCAAAGGTTACGATCAAGTCGATCAGGTGTTTCTCGCTGTTTTTCCTACTGATGATGTTTTAAAGAGATTTATTGACCAGTCACAAGAAGGTGATCTTTTATTTATGCACCATCCTTTGTTGATGGAATGTGGAGATCCCAGGGGGCAATGGGGAAGAGGGTTTGTTCCCATTGACGAAAAGTGGCTCCGCATGATGAAAGAAAAGAAACTATCGGTTTATACCTGCCATGCACCAATGGATCTTCATCGTAATCTGGGTACGAGTGCAGCAATTGCCAAGGAGTTAAATGCTGTTCGCATTGACGACTTTTTTGAAGGATGCGGCATAATCTGCGAGATTCAAGAAACGGATACTCTTACGCTGATTAACCGATTGCTCTCTGTTTTTGAAATTCCTTATGCTGATTTTGAGGGCAAAGAGCATCATAGTATTCGTAAGATTGCCATTGTGGCAGGATGTGGTGACAAGGTCCGTGCGATGATGGAAGCTGAAGCAAAAGGGGCCCAGGCATACATCACCGGTGAAATTCATTGCCATATCGATAATGATTACGGCAGGAGCCGTTTTAAACAAATAATGGACTATGTTCCCCATACCACGATGTCCTTAATCGGAGTATCTCATTCGGCATCCGAATATCTGGTGAAGAAAACTCTAATGAAAAATTGGTTTAAAAGTCATTTTGATGTAAGTTGTATACTTTTGCCCCAGCACAAATGGTGGCTGTAATATATTATTTATCGCAAACGAGTTATCAAGTAAATCCACACCATGGTAACTGGTTCCCAGTAATGTGGAGGTTGTTAGAGGAGAAGAGAAATGCCTTAAATTCCAGAAGAAAAGTCTTTACTAGGCTCTTTTTATAAATATTGTTGCTTTTGTTGAAACTATTGATTCCCGTTAGCGGAAGAGAACTATCAGCCAATAAATTGGCTCAATAGCTGGTTAACTTTGTCACGTTCTTCCCAGAAAGGGCCATGACCACTGTATTTAAACCGGACAAGTTGTGAATTTCTTATTTTTTTATTTAGTTCCTTAGCTTGTGCAAATGGAATCACTTTGTCGTGAATGCCGTGAATGATTAAAGTAGGGACAAATATTTTTTGCAGATCGGCATCGAGATTCTCATCTCTTAGTAAAATTATGATTGCCGCGGTTGACCAACCTGCTGCTTGTAATCCCAATTGAAAAAACCAGTCTGAGAATGGGCCGGTTATATACTGAAAGAAAAAGGTGTCTATTACTCCCTGTATCATCTTAGGTCGGTCATTTAATGTTTCTGTCAGAAGTTTATTAGCAGTTTCTTTTGTAAAGCCTCTGGGAGCTGCAGCGTCTATAAGGACAAGTTTGGATACTCCGTAACCATTGTATCGGGCCATATAATGAACCGCAATAGCTCCACCTGTGGAGTGACCAACGAGTGTGAAGTTGTCTAACTGAAGTTCACTAACTACAGTGCGGATATCATCTGCCAACCGATCATAATTGTAGCCGTTTATTGGTTTATCAGACTTACCGAACCCTCTCCAGTCAATTCCTATACAGCGGTATCCCATTGTGGGAAGAACATTAAACTGATACTCAAACTGTTTATGGCTGAACGGCCAACCATGTAGAAACACTATGGTCTTGCTTCCCCTGGGGTTTATATCTTCCACATATATATTTACGCCTGGTTCTACACAAACAAAGTAACCCACGTTGATTCCTCCGTTTAATTTATGTGGCATCAACAATAAGATATTCACCTAGGGAAACATAGGTGAATATCTATTCTTTGTTTGTCTACAGTCTGTGGCGATTCATCAGAATCGCCCTTATTTTGGCTATCAGCGAATTCAAATGTCATTAAGAAAAGAAGGATTTTTAGTCAATCACAAACGGGTGTATCGACTCATGAAAGAGCTAAATATTTCATCCATCATTCGAAAGAAGCGTCGCTATTTTGGGAAAACACCTTCGGTGGTTTACCCAAACCAACTCAATCGTCAGTTTCATGCAGAGAAGCCGAACCGTATTTATGTGACAGATATCACCTATATTCGGTTGAATGATCGCTTCTATTACCGATCTGCCGTCCAAGACCTCTATAACAATGAAATTGTCGCTTGGAAACTATCGAATCGAAATGATCTCCAACTCGTCATGGATACCGTTGGGGAGCTTGGCGAACAAAGAGACGTACACGGAGCGATCCTTCACTCAGATCAAGGCTATCAATACACATCGAAACAGTACAACAAGAGGCTCCTACAACTTGGCATAAAAGGTAGCCACTCTCGCAGAGGAAACTGTCTGGATAATGCCTGTGTTGAATCCTTCTTTTCCCATCTTAAAACAGAAACATCATACTTTTCTCAGTGTCAAACAGAAGAAGAGCTCCATCAATCTATTACAGAATACATATGGTTCTATAATCACGAACGATTCCAGAAAAAGTTAAACCAGTGTGCTCCAGTTGAATTCCGAAACACACTGGTTGCTTAGGTTTTTTTATGGCTGTCTACTTGACGGGGGTAAGTCCAGGCCTCAAGTCATTTTTTAAAGTTAAACGTTTTATAAAAACCATGTTCAGTATTTGATTTACCCATAGTGGATTTTCACTAATATTAAGCTTATTACAAAGCTTTTTGATTCTTTTAAAATCATAAGTCAAGAACTTCCAAGACATGATGATCATAAAAACCCTGCTGTATACCGGAGTTCACGTCAGCGAACTGATTAACATTAATCTGACCGATATTGATTTTCAACGCTGACAGATCCGGATCAACCAAGGTAAAGGCAAGCAAGACCAAATCGTGCCGTTTCCAACCATCTTTAAAGAACTGCTGGCCATGCATGTCGACGGTGCGGAGATAAAAGGAGCGTTTACCTGTTTGAATCTTTCTGGAAGAAAAAATACATCGACTGTCGCATCCAGAAAATTCTTATTAAAAACATTATTTCAATCTTTGTACCACTTTTTCCAGTCGTAATTTACGTGAGGCTTTAAAATAAACGATCGAGTTTTTTGGGGTGCGTGCAATGTGATTGACAACCTGGTCACGGGTTGCATATGAGAATACATTTCTATTATCCATTCCGTTTTTAACGGCGGATGCGGCAATTATTTTTCCGTTTTTGCCGATGGTAACCAGTCGGTCAATTCCTAGTTGGGCTACATATTTACCGATATATTCATGGGCCGATTTTGTCAGGTGGCCCAGTTCTAACATGTCACCGAGGACAGCTACAGCGGGTCTGTGGGGGGCAATGTTTTTCAAAACCTGTAGACCCGCGGCCATGGCACTGGGATTGGCATTCCAGGCATCATTGATCAACAGGCGCCCCGAGCGGCTATGGATAAATTGCATCCTCATCTTAGGGGCACGGAAGGTAGCCAATCCTTTTTGCATTTCTTGGAGCGTTGCCCCAAACTCATGGGTAACTCCGATGGCTGCCAATGCATTATAAACATTATGAATGCCGTAGACAGGGATGAAAAAAGGATAAGCGGCCCCGTTCAAAACAACGTTAAATGACATTCCGTTGCGAGTATAGCGGATGTTATTTGCCCTGATATCCGCTTT
The DNA here is from genome assembly GCF_016055185.1 of Paenactinomyces guangxiensis. Classification (GTDB taxonomy): domain Bacteria; phylum Bacillota; class Bacilli; order Thermoactinomycetales; family Thermoactinomycetaceae; genus Paenactinomyces; species Paenactinomyces guangxiensis. The sequence goes on along the minus strand of NZ_JAECVR010000007.1, from coordinate 51,823 downwards.
GTTATCAATGCCAAATGTTTTTAATTTCCCTTTAAAGCCATTTACATTTAATTTGCGTGACCTTTTGTCATCGGCGTTTAAGAACAGAGTCCCGCCTTGGCGAACTCCGTCAATCATTTCTTGTTTGGCTTGTACGATCATATCCAGATTCCCCAAGCTGCCTACATGTGCCTCACCGACATTGGTGACCACACCGATCTCGGGATGAACAACCTGACACTGTTTGCGGATATTATTTAAGGACTTCATTCCCATTTCCAGCAGCAGAAGATTGTGTTTAGATTGCAGGCGAACCAGGTAAGAGGGCAAGAATGAAAATGTATTCAAGTTACCCTGTGTTTTGACCATGGACCAGCGGTACTTTAGAATAGATGCCACCATTTCTGTCGTAGTGGATTTCCCGGCGCTTCCCGTGATACCGATGACACGGGTCGGGTATTGTTTCCAATTCCAAAGCCCGGCTTTCCAAAAAGCTTGATAAGCATCTTTGACACGAATGACCGCAGTGCCGGCAGGAATGTAGCGAGTGGAAACAACGTCAGGAAGAACGACAGCGGCCGGCCGGACTCGCTGAATCGCGGGCAATTGCTTGTTATCCCAGCTGAGTTTGCGGGTATAAAAGTAGACTTGATGCCGCTCCAGGTTCCTGGGGTTGCCAAAGTTGAGGGACTGTACCACCTTGGAAGGTGAGTTGCTGATCAGTTTTCCGCCAATGATTTGAGTCAGTTTATTCAAAGTGATTGCTTTCATGCCGTTTCCTCCCTATAGACTGCTCCATCAAATCCTCACCTCAATGGGTCCATGTGTTTTTATCCTATTCAACTGAGAGGAAAATGGCGTGGGTATCAACCCAAAAGGTTCACATCAACTTCATTTTGTTATTAGGAGCGGCGGACCATCCTGTGGTATCATTGCCTATAGATATTTGCTTGAAATTGGGATAGTAGGAGGGGTCCCATGTCTGTTCAAGAATTTTTCCAGTTGTTTTTGTTTGCTGCAAACTGGGATTTTAAATTAAATCTGTTGTTTTTGTTGGGAGCCGTTCTGTATCTGTTATTTACAGGACCGTGGAAACGCCTGTTTCCCGGCTCTGAGCCCGTACCAGGCTTAACCAAAGTGTATTTTTTATTGGGATGGATTATTTATTATTTTGCTATGGGCAGTCCGCTCAACTTGTTGGCACATGAATTGTTTAGCATGCACATGTTACAGATGTCCCTGCTATACTTTGCCATGCCGCCGCTCTTGATACTGGGGCTTCCGGCTTACATGCTTCGTCCCCTGTTAAAAGTTCACTGGCTGCGGGTGATCGGAAAGTTTTTTACCCGCCCGCTGATCACTCTGTTTTTCTTTAATGGCTTGATTTCTTTCTATCATGTCCCAGTTATCTTTGATTCCATTATGGGCAGTTATTTACTTCACATTGTTTCCCACGCGCTCCTGCTGTTTGCTGCCGCCTGTATGTGGTGGCCCGTTGTGGGACCTGTACCGGAGTTAGACCGGGTCAAACCGTTGCACAAGTTGGCACTGATTTTTGGCAATGGTGTATTGTTGACTCCTGCCTGTGCGATCATTACATTTACGGACATTGTATTGTTTGATACTTACGCCAAAATGTCTACGCTGGTTCCCGTCATGTCCCCCATCCATGACCAGCAGTTGGGTGGAGTGATCATGAAGATCATGCAGGAGATCGTCTATATTACTGCCATCGGCTGTGTATTCCTGCAGTGGATCCGCATTCAGCGGGCCAGAGATGAGGCGGAGATGCTGGAATGGGAGAAGAGCCAAAACCCGACCTTGCAAAATAACTGATCAAGTTGGTGTATGGATATGAAGTGGATACGATATTCCCTTGCCTGTTCGCTGATGCTCATCTCTTTATCCGCTCTTGCCGGGTGTGGAACCGCGAATCAAAATCAATACCCAACCGGCCAAGCATCAGCGGTGACAGAGCCGGAGGAAATCTATACCCGGCATTGTGCCAATTGTCATGGCGGTAATCTGCAGGGAAGTTACGGACCCTCTTTAAAAAACATCAGCAGAAAGTATACACAAGAAGAGATTTTGCAGATTATCCAAAAAGGCAAAGGGAAGATGCCATCCCAGGACTATGTCTCCAAAGAGGAACAGCAGAAATTAGCAGATTGGCTGTCCGGTCAAAGATAGGTTTGTACCAAGCCGTCCCGAAACAGGGCGGCTTTTTCTTATGAAATGGGTGACGCTTGCCCGGCAAAGAGAATATTCTGCTACGAGTGGAGAAATAAAGGGGAGCTTTGATTGGAGAGAAGAATGATGAAAGGAATTATATTAGCCGGGGGAACGGGATCACGCCTTTTTCCTTTAACTAAGATCACCAATAAGCATCTGTTGCCCGTAGGTAAATATCCAATGATTTACCATCCGATCTATAAGCTGGTGGAATGCGGAATTGAAGAAATTCTTATCGTAACAGGGGTTGAGCATATGGGGGATGTAGTGCGTCTCCTGGGAAGCGGACAAGAGTTTTCCGCTCATTTTACTTATAAAGTTCAAGATCGCCCAGGTGGAATTGCTCAAGCTTTGCAACTGGCCGAAGATTTTGCCGGTAAGGATTTGATGGTTGTTCTGCTTGGAGATAACGTGTTTGAAGATTCTCTTCAGCCATATGTGGGAGAGTTCGCAAAGCAAGGAAATGGGGCTAAGTTGTTGCTGAAAGAAGTGAGCAAACCTGAACGGTTTGGCGTTGCTGAAGTGTTAGGTAACCGGATTTTGTCAATAGAGGAAAAACCTAAAAAGCCAAAAAGTTCTTTATGTGTGACTGGTATTTACATGTTCGACCCGCAAGTTTTCTCTTTTATTCGGACACTTCAACCATCGGACAGAGGAGAGTATGAAATTACCGATGTGAATAATATATATATTCAAAAACAGCAGCTCACATTTAACATTCTGAAAGGCTGGTGGACAGATGCGGGGACCCCTGAATCTTTACTTCGCGCCAACCAATACGCATCACAAACCATCTTGATGAATAAGGATAGAGGGGAATCGAAATGTCACAAACCGTTCTTATAACGGGTGGAGCGGGGTTTATCGGAAGTCATTATATCCGCTTCCTGTTAAATACTTACCACGATGTCAAGGTGATGAATGCAGATGCACTCACATACTCGGGAAACCTATATCATTTAAGAGACATAGAAAAAGATCACAGATACCAATTTTTACATGTTGATCTGGCGGAAAAAGAACAAGTGAAGAAAATATTCAGCCGGCGGATTGATCAAGTGGTGCATTTTGCTGCCGAGTCACATGTGGACAGGAGTATTCAAAATGCTGAACCGTTTATTCGTACCAATATCGCAGGGACCCACCTGCTTATAGAAGCAGCGAAGCGTACAGGGATTGGCAAGTTTGTCCATATTTCCACCGATGAAGTGTATGGCAGTATAGTAACAGGCCAAGCAGATGAACAGACGGCGTTGGCACCGGGTAATCCTTATTCGGCAAGTAAAGCCGCTTCAGATCTGTTATGCCTGTCTTTTTACAACACATATCAATTTCCTGTTGTGATTATACGGTGTACGAATAATTATGGGCCTTGTCAATATCCGGAAAAATTGATTCCTCATCTTATCAGACGCTTAATGGACGGTCAGCCGGTTCCAATCTATGGTGACGGAAAACAGGAGCGTGATTGGCTTCATGTCCGGGATCATTGTCATGCTATTGATCTGGTACGGATTCATGGAAGACCGGGTGAGATTTACAATATTAGTGCCGGTCAACCGATGGCAAATATTCATGTGGCAAAACAGATATTAGATCTGATGGGGAAACCTACTTCTCTGATTGAATATATTTCCGACCGGCCGGGCCATGACGTTCGTTATGCTTTGGACAGCAGCAAAATCCGGGCTGAGTTGGGCTGGGCTCCCGCTATTCCGTTTGAACAAGGGTTAGAACAGACAGTTGAATGGTATCTGCAACATCCGGACTGGTGGGCTTCGATTGAACAAAGCCGGGCTGAAAGAGGGTGAAAAGTTGAACATAGTGGTTACGGGTGCAGGAGGACAACTGGGGCACGATGTAATCCAATGTTTTCAAAGGGAGAAGGGGGTAAGTATCACAGGATTTACCCGGTTGGAATGGGATGTGACAGATTCCATACACACGACCCGGATGCTGGATCAGTTTCGCCCGGATGTAGTGATTCATTGCGCTTCTTTTACCCGGGTGGATGAGAGTGAAAGTAATCCTGGTTTAGCCTATCAGGTAAATGTTGATGCGAGCCGGCAGCTGGCGCAAGAGTGTGGAAGGAGAAATATCCGCCTGGTCTATATCAGCACGGATTATGTATTTGACGGGAAAAATCAAGAAGGCTATACGGAATATGATTTCCCCAATCCGATTAATCAATATGGGCGAACGAAACGATTGGGGGAAACGTGGGTGCAGAAGTACTGCCCCCATCATCTGATTTTACGGACTTCCTGGTTATATGGGGCACACGGTCACAATTTTGTTCAGACCATTCTTAGAAAAGCGAAGCAAAAAGAGACGTTGTCCGTGGTGACCGACCAGGTAGGAAGCCCGACTTATACCGGACACCTGGCCAAACAGATGAAAGTATTGCTGCAAACGGACGCTAAAGGAATTTTTCATACTGCCAATACCGGGAGTTGTTCCTGGTATCAATTTGCGAAAACAATATTGGACTTTGCCAGAATCAATGTCCCTATACAAGCGATCCTGTCTTCACAATTGAACAGAAAAGCCCGGCGGCCCGCCAGTTCCATTTTGCTTTCGGCACGAATGATGGCAGAGGGTTATCAGCTGATGCCCCATTGGAAAGAAGGTTTACGGGAATTTTTTGCACAGGGTCGGGAGGGAAAGAAGGCATGATAAAAGGAGTCATTTATAAAAAGTTGATTAAACATTGTGACGACCGGGGAACGTTTATGGAGATTATTCGTGAGGATGAGGGAATCTTAGAACAGTTTGGTCAGGTCTCGGCGTCAATGTCTTATCCGGGGGTAATCAAAGCCTTTCATTATCATAAGTTACAGGATGATGTGTGGTTTTTTCCGGTCGGAAACGCACAAGTGGTATTGCACGATTTGCGCCAGGATTCGCCGACTTATCGCCATACGAATGTTTATTATATGGGTGAAGAAAATCCTTCCATTCTCTTGATTCCCCGGGGAGTTGCCCACGGTTATCGTGTGTTGGGGTCAAAATCGGTTATCATTGTTTATTTGACAACAAAGGCGTACCAGGCGGATCAGCCAGATGAATATCGTATTCCTTATGATGATCCCGAGATCGGTTTTGATTGGAGTACAAAGTTTCGCTGAGGTTGGTGGAATAAGATTGAACCAATCGTTATACATGTTATATCCTTCCCGTCTGCCGGAAAGGATGATGGCTGTTTTTCCGCCTGTTATCCCGGAACCCGGGAGAGTGGTTAAAAGGATTTCGGCAAGTGATGCAGAGATCAAAGAACTGGAGATTGATCATTTCACAACATGTCATCTTTTTAATCCGCCGTTATCCTTAATCAAACAGCTTCCAAAACACCCGGCGGTCACTTTGTCGTTCGATTCCATTCCCACTCAGGAGATGTTTCCCTGGATCAAACCGTACCCTGTTCATGTCCCATCGTTGGCACTTCGCTCTATCTTCCGTCAACATGGTATCTCAGCGGAGGTGGTTCATCCGTGTCCGGTAAAGCTCAATTCCTTATCCGATTCGCGGAGGCAGTCCCGCAAACGATTTCATCTGTACAGGAAGCAACTGCTGTGGATCGATGATCGCCTTATCAATGCAAGACACCGGCCTTTCATTTTGCACACCCTGCAAAATATCGTCAAACAGTATCCGGAGTTAAAGGTGGGGTGGGTCACAAAACGGTTAACCGGATCTATCAACGGATTTACACTCATCCATCCTGAGAGGGCGGAGCGAGAACGGCTGTGGGCCGCTGCTGATTACCTTCTTACAGCCGGACCTGTTCAGCAATCGCTGACACCCCTTCACCTCCAGTTTTTGAGCATGGGCATTCCGGTGATTACGGCTGAAGGTGGAGATCATGATGAATGGGTGAACCATCTCTTTTCGGGAGTTGTGCTGAATCGCAAGTATCTGCAAAAGGAGCTGCGAAAGTATCTGAATCTGTTGCTCCGTCAGCCCCGGCTTGTAAGCCAATTGAGAAATAACGGACGTATTCTGGTTAACTCTCTTCTGGAGCTGAAGCAATGATGGGGGATCAACTTCAACTGCAAGCAAGTATTATTATACCCGTAAGAAATGAGTGGCCGCTGACCAGGCAGTGTATTCTCTCGGTCCGGCATCATACGCCGCTATCCCATGAAATCATTCTTATAGATAACGGTTCAGATGAGCCGGCTCCCGGTTTCTTTCATCAACAGGCGAACATGTATGTGATTCGCAACAAATGGAACCGGGGCTTTGCAGCAGCGATCAATCAAGGGTTGCAGAAAGCCAAAGGAAATTATCTTGTCTGGCTCAACAATGATACATTACCTTCCCACCGCTGGCTCAAGCAACTGATTCATGTATTGGAGAAAGAATCCTCGGTCGGCCTGGTGGGGCCGGTGTCGAACAAAGTGATACCTGAGCAAAAGCTATCAGTGAAACTTACATCCACTAAACAGATCCACCGGTTTACAGATCGTTATAATCGCACCAATCCGGCTCGATGGCGGACAACATCCCGCTTATCCGGCTTTTGTCTTGTCTGTTCCAGACAGGTATTCGAAAAGATCGGGTATCTGGATGAACGATTTGGACTTGGCACTTATGAGGATGACGATTATTGTTACCGGGCTCACCTGGCCGGTTATCGCTGCATGGTTGCCGGAGACACATATGTCCATCACTTTGGCAGCCAGAGTTTCCGCAAAAATGGCTATCAGGAATTTCAAAAAATCTTAAAGCAAAACCGGCGATACTATAGGCACAAATGGAATCGGCTGCCTGATGGAGATTCATAAGAGGTTTTATCTTTTATCTTTTAGTTGTTTTACCAGCCACTCTAATCTTGTCTTCCTTGATGCTTTAAAGTAGAGGATAGAACCGGCAGGAATGGCGGACCGGATAAATGTGAGCGCAGCGGATTGGTTTGGAAATGGTCGAATCCGGGTTTTAGGCATTCCATGGAGGTCGGCAGTGCGGGCAATGATTGCCGCTTGCGGACCAATGGTGATAAGGTACGTAGGTTTTATTTTGCTGACAACTTTTCCTACCCGGGCATGACCGCCGGTGCTATGGCTTCCTAATTCAGACATGTCACCCAGAACTGCTACGCTCTTACGTTTTTTTGATAATCTTTTTAAAACCCTTAATCCGGCAATCATGGAAGAGGGGTTAGCATTATAAGCATCATTGATCAAAAGGTATTTCTTGATCCCGTATAGTTTTTGTAATCGCATGGATGGTGCATGGTAGCCAGCAAGTCCCTGCTGAATGAGACGAGTGGGTACTTTTAACAGACGAGCGGCAGCGATGGCAGCGAGGGCATTGTAAATCTGATGTTTACCCCATGTTTTAATATGATAAGGGACCCCGTTGACAGTAAAGTGCATTCCGTTACGGGTAAAGCGAATGTTTGCCGCCTGATATGTCGCCTTGTTTTTGATCCCAACAGTGTTTACTTTACCGTGAAATTTTCTTAGCGACAGTTGGCGACTGCCTTTGTCATCAGCGTTCAGGATTAAAAATCCATGAGAATCAATGCCGTCCACAATCTCCTGTTTGGCTTTTACTACATTTTTAAGGGTGTTCCCCAGCTTTCCCACATGTGCTTCGCCGACGTTGGTAACGATCCCGATCTTAGGTCTGGCATAAAAACACTGTTTTCGTATATTGCCCAGGCTTGACATCCCCATTTCCAGTACGGCAACTTGATGCCTGCCATTTAAATGGAACAGATGGTTTGGAATATATGTTGCAATGTTATGGTTGGAAGGAGATTTATAGGTGATGTATTTCTGTTTTAAGATAGAGGCTAACATTTCTTTTGTGGTTGTTTTTCCCTGGCTTCCAGTTACTCCAATCACTAGTGCTTTTGATTGGCTTCGCTGCCAGGCAGCCAGTTTCCAAAGAGCGGTATCGATGTCAGGAACAAGAATAAGAGGATGATGGGGAGGAACCAGTTTTGCCAAAGCAGGGGTGGCAATGATACCGGCACTTTTTCTCGCTCGAAGTTCTTCCGGGCTAAATTTGTTTGTATATTTGGTCTTTAGAAAAAAAACCTTGCCAGGCCCCAAGTAACGAATACTTTGATAAATAGGGTGACTGATGGGTGTATTGGCGTTTCCGCGAACAAGTTGTCCGCCTATAATACGTGACAACTGGCCGAGGTTAATGGGAAACAACTTAATCACCTCTGAATAACAAAGATACTTGATCGTATTGTGTTATTTTATGTTTGTCTGTATCAGATGTGTTAGATATATGGCAGGGAGAGAAGAAACTCTATGAAAGTGATATATGTAACATCAGGTATACGGAAACCCTTTGCCTTTATCGATCACTCCGTTATTCAGGCGATGAAGAAGCTGGGGCTGGAAGTGCGTGTCATGCATCCAGGCCGCCATTTTCAACAACGGTGGGAGCGTTTGCGAAAAAAGCAGAATCCCGATTTTCTGCTGACTATGTTGGGAGAGCGGCTCACTGCGGAAAATTTACAGTTGATAGAAAGCTTCTCTTTTCCTAAAGCAATCTGGTACACAGATGATCCTTATGCCATTGATCGTTCCTTGCAAACCTGCCATCTGTTTGACTGGGTTTTTACCAATGAAAGTGAAGCACTGCCAGTCTACCAAAAAAGCTGTAAAGGCCGGATTGTCCACCTCCCTCTTGCAGCCCACCCACTGGTTTATAAGCCTTTGAAAAAGGTCCCATCTCTGTTTCGTTCACAAATTGCCATGGTCGGATCTGCCTTTCAAAATCGTTTTGCCGTGGTAGAAAAAATATCCCCTTGTCTAAAAAAATACCGGACACGGTTAATTGGTCCCGGCTGGGACCGTCTGTCTGCAAGTTCTTCTTTTTTGCTGAGAGGGGGGTGGATAAAGCCGGAAGAGGTTTGCCAGTATTACAACGGTGCCAAAATTGTGTTAAACATCCATCGCGCGTTTGATGATCCCTATCTCAAACAAAACCGGCACCGGATCGGTGCACAAACACCAAACAACCGATTGTTTGAAATTGCTGCATGTGCTTCATTTCAAATTATTGATGCCCGGGAAGATTTGCGGAAATTTTATGACCCGGACCGGGAAATTGCCGTCTGCCGATCCTTAGAAGATTTGAAAGAAAAGATCGCCTTCTATCTTCCACGGGAACAATTGCGAAAAAAAATGGCATTTCTGGCTTACCAGAGAACGATTCGCGAACATCTTTATGAGCATCGCATTCAGGTGATCGTCCGGCATATCCTAAAAAATCGGTAGCACCCAAACCTTCATCTGTTAGGCAAAGGGCGTTTCAAACGATTCCTTTCAATCATATAGTAGTCCGTACCGGAGGTGAAAGGTATGGAACAAAAAGGGATCGCCTTGTGGTTAACAGGTTTATCCGGAGCCGGAAAAACAACGATTGCCTATTTGGTCGGACAGCGGTTGAAAAACGATCACCATGTGCGTGTTCAAGTGCTGGATGGGGATTTGTTGCGCAAAGTGTTTAGTAAAGATCTGGGTTTTACCAGAGAAGATCGCTTTCGGCATATAGAGCGGGCCGCATTTATTGCCAAGCTGTTGATTGAACATGGAGTGATAACAATTGCCTCATTTATCACCCCTTATCAAGAGATGAGAGATTATTGCCGCAAACAGATTGGAAGTTTTGCAGAGATATATATCAAGTGCCCTCTCTCTGAGTGCATAGAGCGGGATGTAAAGGGGTTGTATAAAAAAGCATTAAAAGGAAAAATCCCCTATTTTACAGGGATTAGTGATCCCTATGAGGAACCTGTCAATCCGGATTTAGTGATTGAAACAGCCACCGAAAGTCCGGATGAAAGCGCGGAACGAGTCATTCATTTTTTAGGGAGAAAAGGGTATATTCAGAGCAGGATGGAGGATGAACAGCTATGAAGCGTCGCCCTAAAGTGATGGTGATCGGATTGGATTGCGCTGAACCGTCATTAGTATTTGACCGTTGGCTGGATCAACTCCCCAATATCAGGCGTGTCATGGGATCCGGAGTCTATGGACGCATGAGAAGCAGTGATCCTCCAATTACTGTGCCTGCCTGGGCTTCTATGATGACAGGCAAAGACCCGGGGCAGTTAGGTTTTTACGGTTTTCGCAACCGAAACAGCTATGATTATGCAGATATAGGTTTGGCAGACAGTACATCTCTCACTGAACCCACTGTATGGGGTTTATTGGGGAAACAGGGTTACCAGTCCATTTTGCTTGGAATTCCTCCTTCTTATCCTCCTAAGCCTATTCATGGCCATCTGGTTACCTGCTTTTTAACCCCCGACCGATCTGTTTCATATACTTACCCCGATTCGCTGGCGGAGGAAATAGAGAAAGAAGTGGGTGAATATCAATTTGATGTCGCTCAATTTCGCACGGCTCAAGTAGAAGAGTTGTTAAAAAACATCTACCGCATGACAAAGACCCGTTTTGCGACTGCCCGATTTCTCCTTCAACATAAGCCGTGGGACTTCTTTATGATGGTCGAGATGGGCATTGACCGGATTCATCATGCTTGTTGGCATCTGATGGACGAAAACCATGTATTGTACCGCCCATCGCCACACAAAAATGCCATCTTGGAATATTACCGCTACGTGGATGGGGAAATCGGTGAACTGCTGTCTGTTGTTCCGCCAGATACCCGTATTTTCATTGTGTCTGACCATGGTGCCAAACGAATGGACGGTGGGTTCTGTATCAATGAATGGTTAATCAAAGAGGGTTATCTGAAGCTAAAAAAAGCAGTGCAAACTGTTACACCCCTAAAGCCTGATCTGGTGGATTGGAAAAGGACGCGTGCCTGGGGGTATGGCGGGTATTACGGGAGGCTTTGTCTTAATGTGAAGGGAAGAGAACCAGATGGGGTGATTCCCCGGAATCAATATGAGCAAGTGCGTAATCAACTGATCAAGAAACTAAAGGCACTCACCGATGAGCTGGGGCGACCTTTAAATACCAAGGTGTTTAAACCATCCAAACGCTATTTAACCGTTAAAAATATTCCGCCTGATCTGTTCGTCTACTTTGGCAATCTCTACTGGCGTTCGGTGGGAAGCATTGGCAGGGGAAAACTGTATGTTTATGAAAACGACACCGGACCCGACGGAGCTAACCATGATTATGAAGGAATTTTTATTTCTGCACTCAACAGGGTAGGAAAAGGAGGACAGCAGTTGCCTCGTGTTCATTTGATGGATATGGCTCCCACCATTTTGCACCAGTTTGGGATTGCCCCGCTTAAAGGGATGAGAGGCAAGAAAATTCCCTTATAGAAGGGATGTAGACGGAGTTTTTCATTTTCTCCTATAACCTGCTGCCTGTGCATCCTCCTCGCTAAAAAAGAAAACACGGTTTTCTATTGAAATCTGCTTATAATCTTCCGGGTCAACATATATTTTGCTAAAATAATCGCCTGTAAATTTATCAGGACCACTGCCGGAGACGCGATCGCGAAATGCAAACGGCAATTCTTTTAAAGGATTATTTGGATTCCAAATCCCAAATCCGTCCCGTCTGGCTTTTAGCAAGGCACGCCGGTAAGACTCAAAGTATTTCATATTGGGCCAAATATAGTAAGTGACTGCATGTCCCTGTCTGACCATTTCCCGGTTTATATTTAAGCTGCCTTTCTGAATATGTGCTAATAATCGACCATAGTTGTCTTTTTCTGCTACATCTGTTTCAATCGTAACGGGTGTCCCTGATGGCAACAATTGAGTTAAATAATTTTTGGCTTCGGTTCCCCATGGTTCCTGGGCTGATCCGTTATAGTTGGTTTCCGGAGCATCAATAGCAAGCAGCCGTACTTTGGTCGTTCCCAATACAGATTGCTTTAAATATATGGTGTCTCCGTCTACCACACGATCAACGGTAGCCGTATAAGAAGTAGAAAATAGAGCAATGTGAAAGCTAAGCCCTATAATCGCAATGAAAGCGAGAATAATAGAGACACAAAAAAATCCTTTCAACCGCATGTCTATGGCACCACCTTTTTTAATTACGAGCGACATGTTAGATATATTATGAAATAATAGAATTTTGTTGATTAATAATAGTAATTTTATAAAAAGAACAACAGAGGATAACAAGGATGTTATCCTCTGTTGTTGCTAAGAAATTGACGTAGGTGTTTAATATCCCAGTTCACTGAGCCGTTGCTTCACTTTTTCTTCTTCGGCCACTGTTGCCCGATGAAGGCGCACTTTCACCCCGCCGGTAAGCGGATCTTTTCTCCTATATCTGGTTAGCATCGTTTTTATCCAACGATCCATATTACTTTTAAGTTGCTTTGCAACCCGGGGGTACTGGCTAAACACATTTTTAGTTTCACCGCGGTCCTGTTTCAGATTGTACAGTTCCCAGTGTGGATTCCCGTACACATCTTTTTCTAAGGAGTGGATCAATTTCCACTGGTGGTTCCGAATACTGCGCTTTAATTGCCAGTTTGCTTCGCAGGAGATGACAAAGGGACGAATTTCTTTCTTTTTGCCACGAATCACAGGGAGCAAAGAACGGCCATCAAGCGGACCGATGGACCGGGGAGCTTTGATTCCCGCGATGCTCAAAATTGTTGGCAGGATATCGGCATGTTGGCAGAGAGCAGAAATGCGTTGATTTTTTGGGAGTTTTTGGGAACAAGAGAGTATGAGGGGGACGTGAATCGTCGGCTCATACAGTCCGTGATGGTCAAAGTAGATACGATGTTCACCCAAACTTTCTCCATGGTCGGCTACGAGGACGATCAGAGTTTCATCAAAGATTTTCAGATCGTTCAGGACGGTGATAAGCTCACCGATATAGTGATCCACTTGTTTGACCGTACCGTCATATTGTCGCCGGATGGCACCGGGTGATTGCTCTTCTTTATTGTATTTATGAATAAAACTCCATAGGGGTTCTCTCATTACCGCTTTTAAAGGCACTTCTTTTTGGTTTTTTCTGGAAACGACATGTCTCTCTGCCCATCTGGAAAAAGGGGGATCTGGTTGGTACGGATAGTGGGGGTCCCAATAATGCAGGAAGAGAAAAAAATTTGGGTGATTCCGGTGTTTTTTAATCAATGGAATTGCTTTTTGATTAATTTCCTGAGCCGGAAGGTTTAAATGGGTTTGGCGCCGTTCAGACGGATCTGAGTAGGTGTGGTATCCCTTTTTAAACCAGGGATTTGGCTGACCGGTGATTTTATGGTTACAATCGACAGCTGCTGTCTGATATCCCTGTTTTTGTAAAATTTGTGCCAGAGAGATGAGCCGGGAGGAGATAGGGACTGTTTTCATGTTGACAATCCCGTGCTGATACGGGTTCTTTCCGGTCATCATACTGACAAAGGAACTTTGTGTAACATTGTTTTCAGCCACCATCTCTTTAAAGAGAACACCCTGTTCTGCCAGCGCGTCAATGTTTGGACTGATGGCTGGTTTTTTACAGCCATAACAACCGAGTCGATCTGTGCGTAAGGTATCTATGGCGATGAGGATGATTTTCAAACCTTATTCCACCACCCTTTCTGATTGTGATAGATTCTGGTATGTGTGGTATACATCAGCATATGAGGAGTTTGTTTGTTCCGTGCGCTAAAATGATGGACAAGTGAGGATGGACAGTTGAGGATTTTTAAGGGTCTAGTGAACCGATTCAACAGGCAGGAAATAAAATAGTATAGCCTATGAGAAATAAGTGAAAGGATCGGAGAGAGATGCGCCTTTTCTATATTTCTTCAGGATGTGGATTTTCGTTTCAAAACCATTTGTCGGATGAAGACCAAAACATTTTGCACGCTTTCTGTCAGCTAGAGAAAACACAAAGTCACTTTAAGATGGACAAATTCTTACTTCGCCGGGAATCTCCTCAACATCTCTTGGCGCGCATACAGGCCTTCCGTCCTGACTTTATCCTGTCTTTTCGCGGTTCTTGTTTGCCTGGTACAGCTGTCTATAAACTTCGCTCGTTGGGGATCCCAATCGGGGTCTGGGTGGTAGATGATCCTTATCGCTTAAAAACTCATGAGAAATTGGTTCGCCCCTATGATCTTGTGATTACTCAAGACAGAAGAAGTGTCTCTATTTATAAAAGCCTCAAAAAAGCAGCTCTTTACCTTCCACTGGCTGTCAATCCGGAAAAATATAAACCGATGGTTGTCCCGGACAAATACAAGTCGGATATATGTTTTGTCGGCAGTGCTTTTCCCGTTCGTCTTCATTTTTTTGATACATTAACCCCGTTATTATTGAAAAAGAAAACGTTCATCATTGGGCAGTGGTGGAACCGTCTGAAAAATTTCCAGCAGTTAAAACATTGTATCTATAATAAACCGATTCCGCCATCTGAGGTGATCAAATATTATAACGGGGCCAAAATTGTGCTCAACATTCATCGCACTCCCAATGACCGTAAGGATAATCCGCGAAATATTCCGGCCTTTACCCCGAATAACCGAACCTTTGAAATTGCTGCCTGCCGTGCCTTTCAGCTGACCACCTGGCGCCGGGATCTGGACCGGTTATATGTCCCTGATAAAGAAATGGCCAGTTTCCGGACTCTGAAAGAGCTGCGGGAAAAAATTCATTATTATCTAAAACATGATGATGAAAGGGAGAGAATGGCCGTCAAGGCTTATCAGCGGACACTTCGGGATCATACTTATTACGTGCGGCTTCGCTATTTGTTGCATCTATTAGAGAATCACCCGCTTGTAAAAAACCGCAAGGGTTTAAAGCAATGACAGCCCCTTTTTCAGAGGGGTTGCTATATTTTGCATTGATTTTATATTTTAAATTAGAATAGCGATATAAAGTATAAAAAAGGATGGGGCTTATGCGGCAACTCTATATTGTGCGACATTGCTGTGCAGAAGGACAGGAGCCTGAGGCTTCCTTGACAGCGGAAGGTCAGGTCCAGGCGAAAAAATTGCTGTCTTTTTTTGCAGGGATCAAGGTGGATCAGATTATTTCCAGCCCGTATGTTCGTGCAATCGAGTCAATTCGTCCTCTTGCCGAGGAGAGAAATATTTCGATCACAACTGATCAACGCTTAATTGAGCGGAGATTGTGCGGGCGAAAGCTGCCTGATTGGTTGGAACGGTTACAAGAGACATTTGAAGATCCGGATTTATGTCTGGAGGGGGGCGAATCCAGCCGAGCGGCCATGAAGCGGGTTGTTCCGGTGGCAGAAGAATTATTGTGCAGAGAAGATGGAAACTCTGTCATCGTGTCTCATGGCAACTTGATTACGTTGCTTCTTAAGCATTTTGATGAACGATTTGGATTTGAGGAGTGGAAAAAGATGAGCAATCCTGATGTATTCAGAATTACCGTTTCCGGAGGTGAACAAAAGGTAGAGCGGTTGTGGAAGTAACCAGGTAAAGTCTGCAAGCTTGTGGCAGATAGTTTGTGCCGGAGTATCTCTCTTAGTTTAATAAAGCGCTTTTTTTGTAAAAAATGTGGAAAAAACAAACCCAGTGTCCTGAGGATGTGAGGACCGGGTTTATTTTTTGTTTAGCCTTTGTTTTTTATGACACGATTCTCGTACACTTTTTCATACGAAAAGCCTGCACCCAGTACATCACGGGCATCATGGACGACCACAAATGCATGGGGGTCCAGTTGGTTAACGATGTGTTTCAATTTCGGCATCTCATTCGGGGCCAGAACGACGTAAAGAATCTCCCTCTCCTGTCCGGTATATCCGCCTTTTCCTTTTAACAGCGTAACTCCCCGGTCCATTTTCTCGGTAATGGTTTTTGCCAATTCATTGGCAGCACCGGAAATAATGGTGGCAGCTTTGGAAGCGTTTATCCCTTCAACAACAAAATCAACCACCCGGGCACTGATAAAGACGGCCACGAGTGTATACATCGCTTTGTTTACTGTAATGATGAAAACCGATGACAAAATGATCCCAAGGTCAAACAAGAACATAGTTCGACCAATGCTCCAGTCAAAATATTTATTCACCAGGCGAGCGATAATATCGACGCCGCCGGTGGTTCCGCCGACACGGAAGATCAGGCCCAATCCAATTCCCACCAGTACACCCGTGTAGAGGGCGGCGAGCAGCCGGTCGTTCTGAGGGCCTCCCCATCCTTTTGTCACTTCCAGCATAAGGGAGACGGCAGCAATTCCAATGATCGTATAAATGAAGGTTCGTTTTCCAAACACTTTATATCCGACGAATAGAAGCGGGATATTAAGAATAAAGAGAACAATCCCGGGTGACCATTTAAAAAGATAATAGAGCAGCAGGGTAATTCCTGTAAAACCCCCCTCTGCCAATTGGTTTGGAATAGCAAAATAGTTAATGCCAAATGCGAATATAAATGCTCCAAGAAAGATGATAATGATATTTTTGGTGTGAATATAAATGTTTTTTTTCATTTTGGCCTCGCCTCTTCTAAACGACTATTCAAATCCCGCTATATTATACATTCCCCTAACAAGATCTTCAATTCATGGGCGTTGAGTTCGTGCATGTTATCAGGTAACATGAGAGAGAACCGGGAGGTTGATGGCTGTGTCAGGAAAAACTTTGAAAGAAGTTCAGCAAGAGGTTGATCAGTATATCAGTCAGTTTAAAGAAGGGTATTTTCACCCGCTGTCAATGCTTGCCCGCATGACGGAAGAGGTGGGTGAACTGGCGCGCGAAGTGAATCACCAGTATGGCGAAAAACCGAAGAAACCGGGAGAAAAAGAAAATACGATCGCCAATGAACTGGGAGACATTCTTTTTATCGTGACCTGTTTTGCTAACTCATTAAATATTGATCTGGAACAAGCCTATAATGAAGTGATGGACAAGTATGGTTCCCGGGATGCCAACCGTTGGACCCGAAGAGAATCAAAATAGGGGTTTGAAGCTTACATAGAAAGAGGAGAGTTTACATCATGAGCATTCGTATCATTGTAGCCGGAGCCAACGGGCGAATGGGCCGGGAAGTTGTGAAGATGATTCAACAAAATGACCATTTTACATTGGCGGGCGGAGTGTCAAGGTCGCAAAAAGGGCGGGATATCGGCGAAGTGATCGGTTTTGGTCCTCTTGAAGTCGCTTTTACCGGTTCGGTGGAAGAAGCGCTTGCGAAGCATGATGCAGAGGTGCTGGTCGATTTTACCACCCCTCAATCAGTCAAAGAACATGTCGAATTGGCGGTTCAGGCCGGGGTTCGCCCGGTTGTTGGCACCAGCGGCCTGTCCGAGCGTGACATCAAAGAATTGGAGCAGTTATGCCGCGAGCGGGGGAGCGGCGCGATTATTGCCCCCAATTTTGCTATTGGAGCCGTATTGATGATGGTATTTGCCGGACAGGCGGCGAAATATCTTCCCCATGTGGAAATCATCGAGTCACACCATGACCGTAAACTGGATGCCCCATCGGGAACAGCGATGAAAACGGCAGAGTTAATCGCGGAAAACAGGCATGAATTTAAACAAGGGCATCAGGGAGAAGAAGAGGTTCTGGATGGAGCCAGAGGAGCTTATTATCAAGGGTTCCGCGTTCACAGTGTCCGGCTCCCGGGGCTTGTGGCTCACCAGGAGGTGCTATTCGGAGGCCCTGGTCAATTGCTGACGATTCGCCATGATTCTTTAAATCGTGAGTCATTTATGCCCGGCGTGAAACTGGCGATTGAAAAAGTTCTGGAGTTGGATCACCTCGTTTACGGGCTGGAAAATATCTTAGACTTGTGAACAATTCTTCGCACTAGTATGATTCAGTTTTTCAAAAAGCAGAATCAATGTGCGTTAGAGAAAGTGGATAATGGAACAAAGCGAGCGGCCATCCACCCGCTCGCAATGTATAAAAAGGAGAATGAACGGTGTGCTCATCATTTCCTCGTTTCCCCATTCTCTGGGGAGAAACTCCGCTGCAGCCACTTCACCGATTTGCTGAAAAGCTGGGTGTTGCCAGTTGTTGGATCAAACGTGATGACTTAACGGGAATTGCATTTGGCGGCAACAAGCTGAGAAAGCTTGAGTTTTTGCTTGGACGGGCGCTGAAGGAAGGATGTGATTTGATTATCACTGGTGGCAGCCCTCAATCCAATCACGCCCGCTTAACAGCAGCTGCCGCTAATCGGGCGGGTCTGGAAACATGGCTCTGTTTCGCCGGAAAGCGACTGGGAGAGATACAAGGAAATTTACTGCTTGATCAATTATTAAACGCGAGGCTGTTCCTCACTGGCCAGTACGGTTCGGACGGGTTGCTGCGGGCGATGGAGGAAAAAGCGGAGGAAGCGCGCAACCTGGGACGAAAACCTTATATTATTCCGGTGGGAGGGTCAACCAGCATCGGGGATTACGGTTATCTCAAAGCATGGCAGGAACTGGAATCACAAAGAGAAAGAGCAGAGATTCCGCCGTTTGACGAGATTTATGTTGCTGTCGGAACAGGGGGGACACTGGCGGGGCTGCTAACAGGGCATACACTTTCTCGCTCCCCTTCCCGGATCATCGGTGTAAGTGTGTGGCAAGCAAGCGAAATCTTGAAATCGGAAGTGGCCGGTTTATCCAGCCAATTAATGAAAACCATCAAGCAGGGTCAGGAAGTCCCAAGCTCTTCTATTCATATTTTAGACCAATATATCGGCCGCAAATACGGAGTTCCCTCAGAACAGGGAAATGAAGCAATCCACTCTCTCGCAGAAGCGGAAGGATTGTTTACAGATCCGATCTATACGGGTAAAGCACTGGCAGGGCTTATGGATCAGGTGCGACTCGGGAAGGCGGGAAAAAAGCATATCCTGTTCTGGCATACCGGCGGTACACCGGCACTATTTACCCATGCCAACTCTTTCCTCCGGGGTGAAGAGAAGTGAATATAGCCTTGATTGCACATGACAAAAGAAAAGAGCGGATGGTCCAATTCGCCATGGCTTATGAACCCTTACTCAGATTTCACCGGTTATATGCGACCGGAACAACGGGAATCAGGATTATGGAGGCGACGGGCCTTGAGGTTCACCGCTTTTTATCGGGCCCACTGGGCGGAGATCAGCAGATAGGGGCACTTGTTGCGCAAAATGAGATGGATTTGATCGTATTTTTCCGGGATCCGTTGACCCCTCAGCCGCATGAACCGGATATCCTGGCTTTGTTACGGCTTGCTGATGTACATAATATCCCGGTGGCCACTAATATGGCGACTGCTGAAATTTTGATACGGGCGATTGATCAGGGGGAGCTTTCCTGGAGGTCTATCATTCAAAAGAAGTGATAAGCAGATGATGTTTGGAAACATGTTTTTTTAATATCGCAACGAAGAAAAAAGCTTTACACATTGTATCTGAAATCATTTGCGGAAAAGAGGGTTTGTGGTGAAGAATCAACCAACTCCTGTCCACCTGTTGGCATTTGGAGCGCATCCCGATGATGTAGAGATCGGTGCCGGCGGAATCTTAGCGAAACATGCAGCCGCGGGATTTACCACAGCGATTTGCAACTTGACCGAAGCGGAGCTTTCCTCAAACGGAACGGTTGAACAGCGTCGGAATGAATCCCGGCAAGCGGCGGAAATTTTAGGGGTCAGCCAGCAACTATGCCTTGGATTTCCTGACCGCGGCTTAACAGGAACCGCAGAGCAAATCTTAAAGATAACCCAAGTGATTCGTGAACTGAAACCGAAAGTGGTACTCGCCCCGTACTGGGAGGACCGCCATCCGGATCATGTAGCCTGCAGCAAACTGGTGAAAGAAGCGGTCTTTGACGCGGGAATTCGCCGGAAAAAGGTGCCCGGCGGGGAACCGCCACATCGCGTCACTCAGCTGTATCATTATTTTATTAACGATATTTATCAGGCTGACCTTATTGTGGATATCAGTGATGTATATGAAACGAAAATGGAAGGTGTGCTCGCTTACAAAAGTCAGTTTCTCCGTGAGGAGGGAGAGGTGGATACTCCACTAAACAGTCCTTCCTACCTTTCCATGATCCGTGGGCGGGATCAACTCTGGGGTCATCAAATAGGAGTGCTTTATGGAGAAGCATTGGTAAGTCCGCGCCCCATGAAACAATCGTATTTGTTACCATTGAAGTAGAGTATAATCGGGGGGGTCTCGATGCGAATAGGAATTACTTGTTACCCGACCCATGGCGGTTCGGGAGTTGTCGCAACAGAATTGGGCAAGCTGTTGGCAGAAAGAGGACATGAGATCCACTTCATTACTTATGATATGCCTTTTCGGTTGGGACGGTTTCATCAAAATATTCGTTACCACGGGGTAGAGGCCAACCGCTATGCTGTTTTTAAGTACCCTCCGTATGATCTGGCGTTAGCCAGCCGAATGGCTCAAGTCGCCAAGGCACACCAATTGGACCTGTTGCATGTCCATTATGCGGTTCCACACGCCATCGCAGCGGTTCTTGCCAAACAGATGATCGGCGATCAATTAAAAGTAGTGACCACTCTGCATGGTACAGATATCACCGTTTTGGGTGAAGATCCGTCTCTCCGGGATGTGATCTGTTTTGGTATCCAAAAAAGTGATGCCGTAACGGCTGTATCGGAGAGTCTGGCAAAGCAAACCCGTGATTTATTCTGCGTAGACAGACACATTGAACGAATCTATAATTTTGTAGATACAAGGGTTTATTATCCCCGCGATGTTTCTTATCTGCGCTCTAAATATATTGATCCCGACGAAAAGCTGCTGTTACACATCTCTAATTTTCGGCCTGTCAAACGACCTGAGGATGTAATTGCCATCTTTGCCAGGGTACAGGAGAAAATTCCTTGCCGTCTGCTTTTGGTAGGGGAGGGCCCGGAGATGCCGAAGATCATTGAACGAGTCGAAGAGCTGGGGCTTACTTCCAAAGTGATCTTTCTTGGAAAACAGGATGAGGTTTCACAACTGATTTCACTTGCAGATCTCCTTCTTCTCCCCTCGGAAAAAGAAAGCTTCGGACTGGTCGCCCTGGAAGCAATGGCCTGTGGTGTGCCTGCGATCTCCTCAAATGCCGGCGGGTTGCCTGAAGTGATTGAACATGGCCGAACCGGTTTTTTGTCTGAGGCCGGTGATGTAGAGGGAATGGCTCAATATGCGATTTGTCTCTTACAGGATGATTCCCTCTATCAAGCATTTGCACAGGCAGGGATTGAGAGAGTTAAAACCACTTTCTCGGGAGAACAAATAGCCGCACAATATGAAGCTGTGTACGACCGGGTTATCAGGAATAAAACAGGTGGCAGTCATGAATGATGAGAGACGCCGGGCGGCGATCCGCGTCATTGAGTCATTGGAAAAAGAGGGCTTTGAAGCCTATTTGGTCGGGGGATGTGTCCGGGATTATGTGTTAAAGAAAACGCCGCAGGATTACGATGTGGCCACCAGTGCCAGGCCTGAGCAGGTTGAAGCGATTTTTGCCCACACCGTTCCAACCGGTATCAAACATGGTACGGTTACAGTGCTGCAAGATCAAACTTCAGTTGAGGTGACTACATTCCGGATTGAGTCGGACTATCAGGACCATCGCCGTCCCGGTCGCGTGAAGTTTGTTTCCTCACTCAAACAAGATCTGGCCCGGCGTGACTTTACAATTAATGCCATGGCTCAGGACCGCCATGGACGCATTTACGACTATTTTTCCGGGATTGAAGACTTGAACGACAAAAAGGTGAGAACGGTCGGCAATCCTGTGGAACGCTTTCATGAAGATCCCCTGCGTATGGTGCGGGCTGCCCGTTTTGTTGCCCAATTTGATTTTGAATTGGATAAACAAACGGAACTGGCACTTTTGAAGTGTAAACAACAATGTGTTTATCTGTCAGTGGAACGGGTCACGGCTGAATTGGAAAAGATGTGGAAAGCGCGCCGGGCTTCCAAGGGCATCGGGATCTTGTTTACATGCGGGCTGATATATTCACTGCCCCCTTTTAACAACTGGAAAATCCAAGACGTCCCCGGACCGGATCAGCTGGCTCCAATGGATTGGACAGATGACCGAATCATTCGGTGGGCTTATTTACTTTTCTGTTGCGGAGTGTCTTCAGATAACGCCCAATCACGCTTGCGGGAGTTTCGTTTATCCAATACAGATATTGCTGCTATCACCTCTTGCTTTCGTTTGGGAGCAGAGTGGAAAAGCCTGACGGAGACAACAGCAAAACGGCTTTTGTTAACAGAAGGGCTGACAAACGTCTTGAAGGCAAGCGGGTTGGCAAAGTTGTTAAGAAGGTTGCCGGCAGATGTTTTCCTTGATAAACAATTACAGAAATGGTGGGACGAGATGCCGGTGACACAGGTGAGAGAACTTGATATTAGCGGAAAAGAGCTGGTTGAACACTGTCAACAGCCGGCAGGTCCCTGGGTCAAAAAGACCCTTGCCTATTTGCTGGAAAAGGTTGCTTTAGGGCAACTGCCCAACCAAAAGAATGTTTTGTTAAAGGAAGGATGCTATTTTGGGGCAAACCATTCGCAATGAATTAATCAGCGTTTTAGTCCAAAATCAACCCCACTACCTGTCCGGAGAGGAAATCAGCCGAAAAGTCGGATGCAGCCGTGCTGCAATCTGGAAGCATATTGAAGAGTTGCGGCAACAGGGATATGAAATTGAAGCCCAACCGCGAAACGGATACCGGCTTGTTTATCGTCCGGATCGCGTGGCACCTGAGGAATTGTCTCCCCATCTGCAGACGAAATCTTTTGGTCGGCATTTACGTTATGAATATTCTACTCCATCGACGCAAATATTGGCTCATCAGTGGGCCAGAGAAGGGGCACCGGAGGGAGCAGTCGTCATTGCAGAGGAACAGGTAGAAGGGAGGGGGAGGATGGGACGACTCTGGCATTCTCCCCCACAAACGGGAATCTGGATGAGTTTGATCCTGAGGCCTCCCATTTCTCTTCCGGAAGCTTCTCAACTCACTTTGCTGGCTTCTGTCGGGGTTCACCGGGGGATTGAACGGGTAACAGGGCTGCCAGTCCAGATTAAGTGGCCCAACGATCTGATGATCCAAGGGAAAAAGGTATGCGGGATACTGACTGAACTCAGGGGAGAGCAGGATCGTATCCATTACATCATCGTCGGAATCGGTATCAACGTCAATACCACGGGTGACCACTGGCCGACAGAGCTGAGGTCAATTGCAACTTCGCTGGCGATAGAATTAGGTGGTACGATTCATCGGGCTACCTTGATTGCTGCCATTTTGGAAGAATTGGAAGATTTTTATCAGAATTACTTACAGTACGGTTTCCCGGCCATTCAAAAAAAATGGGAACAAGCAGCGGGTATGCTGGGGAAAACGATTACGGCCCATACCCATCAAGTTGCGATTACAGGGGTTGCTGAGTGTTTGAATGAACATGGCGCTTTACTGATCCGGACAGAACGGGGGATGGTTCCCGTCTACTCAGCCGATATTGACTGGCATTGAAAAATGATTGCTTTTTCTTGCCATTTCCGGTACCCTTAAATGGTAATAGGCGGCATCTGTCAAGAGCTGCACTATTGCCTTTTGATTAATGAATTGTTTCGATAATCTTGTTAAATCTGCTTCGAGCCGTTGGGACGGAGACAGAGGGATAGGTATGACCATACCAAACCTGCGCCTATTTAGTCCCAAAGTGACTGAAAAGGCGTTTATTTTTTCTCTGACCCAGGGCCCTTAATCACGAAGGAGGGTTCCTAATGAGCGAATCTCGAAAAAAAGTGACGACACGAACGCTGGCCAGGCTGAAACAGGAGAACGAGCCAATCGCGATGATCACGGCCTACGACTATCCTTCCGCTAAGATAGCGGAACAGGCGGGGGCGGATATTATCTTGGTTGGAGATTCAGTGGGAATGGTTGTACTGGGTTATGACTCAACCATCCCGGTTACGCTGGATGACATGCTTCATCATACCAAAGCCGTGGTCCGGGGGACGAAGAACACGATGGTTGTCGCAGATCTCCCGTTTATGACTGCCCATTTGTCCAGCGATGAAGTTCTTCGGGCGGCAGGTCGCCTTATGCAAGAAGCGGGTGCGTACGGGGTGAAGATGGAGGGTGGCTCAGAAATTCTGTCCAATGTAAAAACATTGGCAGCAGCGGGAATTCCTGTGATGGGACATCTCGGTTTAACTCCTCAATCGGTCAATCAAATCGGTGGTTACGTGATTCAAGGGAAGGATCAAAAAACGGCTCGTCATCTTATCGATGAGGCAAAGCGTCTGGAGGAAGCCGGTATCTTTTCACTGGTGCTGGAGTGTGTACCTGAGGAATTGGCTGGTCTTATATCTGAAAAATGTAGCATCCCGGTGATTGGAATTGGAGCAGGACGTTTTTGTGACGGACAGGTACTGGTTTTCCACGATGTACTTTCCATCGGGAACGATTGGCACCCTTCTTTTGTAAAGGTATATCAAGAGGCCGGCAAAGCGATGTTACAGGGAATTGAAACATATATTAAGGAAGTGAAGCAGCGTGTCTTCCCTGAGCAAAGACATGCTTCTCATCTGTCTTCCGAATTGGTTGAGCAGTTATACGGGGGTTTAGAAGGAGAACAAAACGGATGAAAATCATTGAAACTGTTTCAGAAATGAGAAGCGCATTAAATACCGCCCGAACGAAGACGATTGGTTTTGTACCCACAATGGGTTATTTGCATGAGGGTCACCTCAGCCTGATGAAAAGAGCGAGACAAGAGTGTGATATCGTCGTCATTTCCATCTTTGTCAATCCGTTACAATTTGGCCCGGGTGAAGATTTGGATCGCTATCCCCGCGATCTGCAAAGAGATGCTTCGTTGGCAAGAGATGTGGGGGTAGACTTTCTCTTTCACCCGTCGGTTGATGAGATGTATCCGGAAAAACCGCTGACACAGGTTAAAGTCTCTAAAATAACAGAACTGCTTTGCGGAAAGGCCAGACCGGGCCACTTTGAAGGTGTAGCCACAGTGGTAACCAAACTGTTTCATATCATTATGCCCAACCGGGCTTATTTTGGCTTAAAGGACGCCCAGCAACTGGCCGTGATTGAACAGATGGTGAGAGATCTCCATTTTCCGGTTACGGTTGTTCCCTGTGAGACGATGAGAGAGTCAGACGGTCTGGCGATGAGCTCCCGCAATGTTTATCTCTCAGATGAAGAACGCAGGCAGGCTGTGATTTTGAACCAGGCTCTCCGGGAAGTGAAAATAAAATTGCAACAGGGGCAATTCACGACTGCTGCTGAGGTCAATCAATATGTACGTGACCGGATTGGCAGCCAGCCACTGGCCAGGATTGAATATGTTGAGACCCTCGCTTATCCAACGCTGGACCCCCTTCACACATTAACTCATGAAAAAATCATTATTGCTGTCGCCGTCCGGTTTGGTTCAACCCGTTTAATAGATAATCTTTTGTTTGAGGGTAGGGGGGAATCCTGATGTTCCGCACCATGATGAAAGCGAAAATCCATCGTGCTACTGTGACTGAGGCTAATCTTCAGTATGTCGGCAGTGTAACGATTGATCAGGATATCTTAGATTCCGTAGATATTCTTCCTAACGAAAAAGTTCAGATTGTAAATAACAATAATGGAGCCCGGTTAGAAACATATGTCATTCCGG
The DNA here is from genome assembly GCF_016055185.1 of Paenactinomyces guangxiensis. GTDB lineage: Bacteria > Bacillota > Bacilli > Thermoactinomycetales > Thermoactinomycetaceae > Paenactinomyces > Paenactinomyces guangxiensis. The sequence goes on along the minus strand of NZ_JAECVR010000007.1, from coordinate 26,086 downwards.
GAGCCCGGGGCAGTGGAACGATCTGTCTGAACGGTGCGGCTGCCCGCTTGGTTCAGCCCGGTGACCAGGTGATTATCATGTCTTACGCGATGATGGACGAATCGGCTGCGCGGACTCACCGTCCTAAAATTGCAATTATGAATGACAAGAACCAGATTGAAACATTGATCGGTGAAGAAGTGCATGGGACTGTCCTCTAAGCCAAAATCCTCGTGATTGACTCACGGGGATTTTTCATTTATGGGATGTTTTGGATCAGGAATGGATTTTCCTCTTAGGGATATACTCCTACTACATAGAGGAGGGAAGCGTCATGTTCCATCAGCAATGGTTACAATTAGTACAAAATGCTTTGGATGAGATTAAGTCCCAGTATCCTCATTGCCCGGCCGCAGAACGGGCGAAATGGAGAAATCGCTTGCAACAGATCAAAAAATCGTGTGATCATATGTTGGAATCATGGGCTTTTATTGAGGAACAAATTGCTCACTTGCTCTCAGAACACCCCGATTTGGTTTCAGATGAAAAAGAGCTTGAAGAAGAGTTCTGGCTGAATGAATCAGTGGTGCGCCAGTTTAGACAGGGACAAGGGTATTATGGGCTTACTATGTTTAAAGAGGCGAAACATCTTTTTCAACAAGTGGTGGAGGAGGAACCTGAGTTTTTGCTGGGACGGGTTTATCTGGGGTTAAGCCAATTTCAGGAAAATCATTTGGATGAAGCCAGACATCATTTTCATATTGTGAGTGAAACTGCCTCCCATGATGTATTTATCGGCTTTGCCCATCACATGCTGGGCTGTATAGCCGTCAAACAAGGGGAAGATCGTCGGGCAATTAAGCAATTTGGTAAAGTGGTCGCATTGTTACCGGATCACAGTGATGCCTGGTTTAATCTTGGGGCCTGCCATTATCGCCTTGAAGAGTATCATGAGGCAATCCCCTATTTTTACCATGCCTTATCATTAAATGAAGATGATTGGGAGTCGATGTATTATTTGTCGAGCTGTTATCGGCATTATCAAGAGTGGGGAAGTGTTTCTTTCTGGCGCTTTGCCTCCTATGAAAAAACAAACCATCCACGGGTAATAGAATCGATTGCTCATGATTACGAAGAGATGGGTCAACCGGAGTTGGCAATTCACTGGTATCAGAGGCTTCTTGATCGTGATTCGGGGCATAGCGCCGCTTACCATGGTATTGCCTGGAATTTATGGGTTTTAAACCAGGTGGATCAAGCTTTTCTGTGGATAAAAAAGGGATTGACGCTGTTTCCGAAAAATGCGGATCTCCTTTTTACTTATGTTTGGATGTCTATTGCGACAGGGGATACAAGGCGGGCGAAAATGGCCATGGATATGCTTCCGGCTGACTTAACCAAACAACCGCTTTGGTTGGCTATTCGCTCCCGCCTCTCGACACAGATGGGGGAATTTGAAAAAGCAACAGGAATGGCAGAACAGCTCATTAAACAAGAGAATCCTTCAATCAAGGCGATGGGATATTATCAAAAAGGAAGAACTTTACTTGAGATGGGGAAGGTGCGGGAAGCGATCCATCATTTCAGACAAGCTCACCAATTGGCCTCTCAGTGGAAAGATCCATTATTCTTTGAGGGTGTTTGCCATATGATCGAAGGCAGGCCGGATTCAACAAGGAATTGTTGGGGACAGATCTGTGTTCCATCCCTGATTGGATAAACGGCGGAAACGATGTTACCGGATAAAAATATATGAAAGGCTGGTCTATTAACCTTAATGATTTCCGTTCCAATAACGAATGTGGGTTTCTTTGGAAGTAGGGCGCTTGTCAATCAGACGCCCGTTTTTATCAAATCGGTATTCATATTCTTTATAATGTTCCACAACCCAGGAACCTTTTTTCCCCTGAGGTGTATCGCCAGCTGAGGTGTCGGAAACTGTCTCCGATCCAGCCAATTCCATCACATATTCTACCCGCAAATCGGGTTGTGCTGTACCTCCGATCGAGGGAACCGCTTCCTCAGCGGGAACCACATTCCTTCCTAATATCAATGCGCCTAACATAAGATTAATTGCCACTGCTGTTCCCAGCGAGGTTTGCATAAGTATATTTTTCCAGTTCTTCATGAGTGACGGGCTCCTTGCCTTGGACTTGTTTCTTAACAGATATATATGAAGCCGGATATGGATTAGTCCTGATTTGTATGATTGAAAGAATGGGGATCAAGGGTAATAATAAAAGTAGGAAAGGGAGGGATGGAATGATGGATTTTTCCCGAATGTTGGAAAAATATCGCCAGGATCATCAACATCCTGTGAACAAACTGACGCATGCCATTGGGATTCCTTTGATTATTATCTCGCTCCCGTGGTTTTTCTTTAATTGGAAAACTGCTCTCATCTTGTTTGTGCTGGGATGGGCTTTTCAATTTGTCGGACATTGGTTTGAGGGAAAGAAACCGTCCTTTTTTTCAAATCCAACATTTTTGATTGTCGGGCCTGTCTATTTTTTAAGGAAATTATTTAATAAACATAAATAGTTTAAGTAAAAAAAAGCCGGTTGCTCCCTCAGGGAGTCCGGCTTCAGTCCCATTAGCATTATGTAGCTTTTATAATACCTTGCTTGCACGGACACAATCCTCAAATTTTCCCCTATGCGTTCCGTCACAGAATGGTTTGTTTTCAGATAGTCCACACCGGCAAAGAGCGACTTGTTGTTTAGTGGCAAAAGCGTTTCCCTCAGCATCTAATAATTCGATTTCCCCTTTAACGATGTAGGGGCCCCGGTCCATGATTTGAATGCGCGTCTTCTCCACTGGCATAACCTCCATTTTTTATATAAGTCAGTCTTCTATCTTTATTCTATGCCCCAGATGAACAGCTTTCAAACTAAGGGTGGATGCAGTTTTAAAAAGAAACGGGGTCACAGGCTGTTGTGTACCGTGTTCACAACCATACACTGACAGCCACCAGAAAGAGGTAGGCGAAAGTGACCCCGATCATACTCATCACCCATTTTTCGGCAGGTTCATTTTTGACGATTGATCGAATGGCCAGGAAAGTAAACAGTAAGACTGCCAGGGTGGAAAGTAAATAAAGCAGGCTAAAGAACATATTATCTCCTCTTTACTATGGTAAGTAACTCAGCCAGATTAATTTCTGATTCAGTCTGGTTAATTCCTGGATTGAGGTATGGGTTAAGCCGGATAGTTTCTTTAAGTAAGTATTCTCAGTACTTGTCTGTTTTGCCACTTCAGTTGATTCGGGAACAAGCTGTTGATTAATCTCTTGTAATTGATTTAACTGATTAGAGACGGTTGAAGTATGTCCGTTGAGCAGTTCCAATCCGGTCACAATTTTTTGTTCGCTCTGAGTAACCCGGTGCAAACTGCCGTTCATTCGCATGAGCCGGCCTCTGGTGTTTTCTAATTTGTTGTTCATCTGTGTGATGGTATTTACGGTTTGATGCAACGGCTTTAATTGCTGGTTGGTAACCACAGTCAGGCGATGGGCCTCCTGAATATTTTGATGAACTTCAGCCATGACTTGATTGGTTTTCTGTTGATTTGTAATTTGTTGAACAGTTCCCCAGCCAAACAAACCAAATAAAGTAAGATTGATTAATAAAAAGATGATTTTGCTCTTCATATTCATCTCTCCTATGGCAAAAGAAGATCGAGTAAGCCTTTGTCTTCTTCAGCCCGGTTTGGCTCTTTTTTATTTGGAAGGAGCGAATCCAAAATGCCTTCAACAGGTTTTTCCGGGAGAGGAAGAAGGGGCGTTCCATTCTTCTTATCATCATTCGGCTGGCGGGGAACCGGCAAGTCCAACCCGGTTTTTTTCTCTAAGTAGGATAAAGCGTCAGTGATGCGGGCGATAAAACGAAAGTTTTTGACAGATTGGTCCAATTGGACTAAAAGATCATCCATTTGTCCATTTAACTTCCGGGTGTTTTCACCAATGGCTCCGGTATTTTCGGCAACATGGCCCAGTTGGTTCACGGAAGTGTTCATCTGTACAGTGATCTGGTTCGCTTGTGCCGCTACCTTCTTTGTGAATGAATACGTTTTTTCTTCACGGTCTAAAATCTGTTTCATCAATTCACGAGCTTTTACGTTTCCTGCCAATTGCTGGTTAAGCTCACTTTGGATAGACCGGTTGGTTTGAATTTGCGAGCTGAGTAATTGATTCTGTTTATCCAGTGCATCCAAGGTGTCTGAAGCTTGGGCTACTTCATTTTGCAATTGTTTCGTATCATGGAGCATTTCGTCCGTTTGGCCGACCAGATCCCTGGTTAACCCAAAAATATTATATGAGGCCAGCGAAGGGAGAAGGGTTTGATCACTCCACCGGGCAAAAGCCGGAGCGGCTACGCTGAATGAGGTGACAATGGCAATGATGATTGTTATCTTCCATTTTTCCCATATGCTTCTCATCGTCATTTTCCCCCTTTTTGATGAATGAATTTTGTTTTCTCATTCATCTCCCGCAGATTGGCATTAATCTGTTCCTGAAGTGATTGCATCGAGTTTAGGGTTTCTACGATCTGCCGATTTGTCCCCTTCATTGACTGAAGCTTTTGCACACTGCCTTGAAGCGAGGATTGAATAAGCTTTAACTCGTCCGATGTTAACGCAGTATTCCGGTCAATGGTGTGGACACGTTCTGCGATGGAGGCAACAACTTGATCCAGTTCTTTTAATTCTCTCTCCAGGCCTTTGGTATTGTTTTGAATTCCGGTCACTTTTTTATTTAAAGCGCTGGTTTTCTCATTTAACTTACTGATCGTGGACAACTGGCTGTTCATTTTTTGCGATTTCGCAGCTGATTGTACCAAATTTTCTTTTAACTTCTCTGACTCTGCGGCGATGCTGTCCTGAATGGAAAGTTGGAGCCAGGTATTGCCAACAAGTAAAAGTAAAACGGCGGTGATAAGAATCGGTATTCCCAGCGTTATTTTCATGGCAGATTCACCCTTGGTGTTTTACTATTTAAATTTTTTGTGGACTTCAGAATTTGATCAAGATGTTGTTTGTCCTTTGTTGCCATGGTGGACATTTGTTTTAACATCTGATCCAGTTTGGTGAGAGATGGGGATAATTCGGAAAGGGCCGATTGTACATCGTGGATCTGCTGCTTCGATTGCATGGAGAAATTGACCATTTGGTTATTTAAATGCAGGGTGTCCGCGTTATAATCGACAACTGAAGAAAGAAAGGAAAGAGTGCGGTTTGTCTTGTTTGTTGTTTCCGTCAGTCCCTGGTCTATCTGCTCCAATGTTGTCACCATTTGATTTAACTCATTATTTTTTTGAATAATGCTTGCCTGTACCCGGTTGAGTTGTTCGATTGATTCAATATTGTCTTCCAGGCTGGCATGAATCTTTTTTAATTGCTGCGTCATTGTCATTCCATTGATCAATAATCCGCTCAAAAGGAGCATAGCGAAAATGGAAAGTGCTTTTCTAAACATTGTTTTCCCTCCTTACGGTAATGAGCGAGCGGCTCTGTCGCTTTTGGAGGCGGCGGATTTTAGTTTTTGTTCTAACCGTTTGTTTTCCTCCAATGCTTCACGCAACTTGTCCAGTGTATCTGTAGTGATGGATTTTAAACGTGTACTATTACTGGCTTGTGTTTGTCCGGAGTCTGAGATGATTCGCATCTGAATAGACAGGTTTTTACTCAAGGCATTTAAATTTCGGCTTAGTGTTACCTGTTCCCCGGTTACATCCCGAATCTCCCCCAGTGTCTCACTTTGCTTCGCAGAAACCCGGTTTACTGTTCCCAATTTTTCGTTGACAGTTTTGGTTTTTGCCGATTTATTATCGAGAGTAAACAAGCTTTGCAAGATGCCCCTATTTACCTCGCCTAGTTGTTTTGTTTTCTTGTCTATATTTTCTAACATGCTGTTTAAATCAAAAGATTTCACGGTCTCAGGGTCAATGAAGGCAGTTGCTCTATTGCCGTACTCTCTCCATGATTTACGATCAGGTAATTCTGTGGCCATGGAGAGTGTCAGGGTCAGGACAAACGAGGTTAAAGCTGCGGTTATGACTACTTTGTATTTCACTGAAGTTCACCTCTTTTCCGGTGTGTTTTAAAAGATGAAATAACGCACGAACAGACCTGTGAGGATACCGAGGATGATCCCCAACCAGAGCTGAGGGTTTAGCCAGAGCGGCGGCTTTTTCTTGGTCTTCCGGGATGAATCAATAGACGTGGATGGAAGGCTGTTTTGTATCTCTGCAGACATTTGGGATGAATGATACTTGACAGGGACTGTCGCAGCAGCGGCCACTTCCTCTTCCGCTGTTTCCTCATATAATTCAGCTATGACGGAAGCATAATTTTTCTCTACTTCCTTTAAGCGTACTTTTAAGGTGGGGGTGAGTTCTCCTTTTTCGATTGAAAACTCATCTTGAAGAACAGCAAATTTTTTTGGCTTTTCAAAAGGAGAAAAATCAACCAGTAAGCGCTCTATTTCTTCCTGAATCAGCTGACGGGTTTCGATGGCACGGGCAAGGGAATCTTTATCTCCCGCTTTCCAACCCCGTTGGTGTGCAGTTTGCAGAATTGCATCATAGTCCGGGACAATCAAAGCACTCACGTATTTGCGGCGGTGGCCAATCAGAACAGCCCGGGAAATGTACGGGCTGCTGCAGAGCATATTCTCTACTGGCTGTGGTGCTACATTTTTACCGGTGGATAGTACAAGAATGTTTTTCTTGCGGTCAATGATGCGGATAAATCCATCCTCATCCATATCTGCGATATCCCCTGTTCGCAACCACCCGTTTTCCAGGGTTTTCTCTGTTTCTTCGGGTTGCTTGTAGTATCCCATCATGACACTGAGGCTTTTTACCATTAACTCTCCGTCTTCTGCCAGCTGCACTTTGGTTCCGGGGAGGGGAAGTCCAACGGTTCCCGGTTTATACCGGGTGACGGGATTGGTGGAAATAACAGGTGAGCATTCGGTCATTCCGTAGCCTTCAAGAATTGGTAAGCCAATGGTGGAAAAAAAGTGACTGACTTTCGGATCAAGGGCCGCCCCTCCGGATACCATCAGGCGCAATTGGCCTCCCAATTTGGAAATGATTTTAGAAAAGACGAGATGTTGGGCGATCAGATAACGTATTTCTGTCCAAAAAGGGACACGGGTGCCATATCCTTTGTCTGTGTAAGCCTTCCGATTCTTTGCGGCTTGTAACGCCCAATTAAACATCCTTAATTTAAGCAGAGAGCCGGATTTTATCTGTTGCATGATCTGTCCGTAAATTTTTTCATATAGACGTGGGACACTGGTGATCAATGTTGGTTTTACTTCAAGGATATTTTGCGGGACCGTCGTCAGATTCTCGGCATAGGCGATCGTCCCACCGGCATACATGGGAGTGAAGTGTCCGCAAGTGCGTTCAAAAATATGGGAAACGGGCAAAAAAGACAAAGAGAGATCGTGATGGGTAACAGGAAGGTAGTAGAGGCTCCCAATGATGTTTGACAGGATGTTTCCATGGGAAAGCATAACTCCTTTGGGGTTCCCGGTGGTTCCAGATGTATGGACAATCGTTGCTAAATCACCGGGATCAAGGGTTTCCCACTCGGCCGGTTTGCGGTTGGGAACAGTATCTTGCACTACTTGTTCAAAGGGGACAACAATGGGGTGTTTAACTGGTTTATTTTCCAAAAGGATGATGTGTCGTACCTGTTTGGGCCACCCTTTCAAGCGTTTCACCATTTGTGGTGTCTGAACGATGGCCAGTTCCACATCGGCATTCTCCAGGATAAAAGAGACCTGGTTGGCAGCCAAGGTGGGATAAATGGGAACGGTCACTGCACCCAGGCTTAAGATAGCGAAATCACTGATCAGCCAGCGGGGTCCGTTTTCCGAAAAAACAGCTACCTTACTTCCTCTGCCGATGCCCATTTGCCGAAGTCCTTCAGCAAAGCAAAGGACTGTATTCCAAAGTTCACGGTACGTACAGCTTTGATATTTCCCTTTTTCCTTCCACATGATTGCTCTTTTTTCCGGAAATCTTTGTGTAGTTTGGTAAAGCATCTCTACCAAATTTTTAGGAGTCATTTTCTTCCCCTCCTCTGAAACCTTATTTCGGTGATTCATCACGCAATATTTTACTTAACATTTTCTCCAACACACCGGCGAGAAGTTCTGTAGGTGGCAGATTCTTCAACATGACTGACTGGATGACGATTTGATTGACCGCACCCACCATTGCATGTGAAAGAACCCATTTTTCCCGGGCAATCGACTCAGTTTGATCAGGTGAACAGGACAGTTCCCGCTGAAAAATCCGGGCAAAATGGTCATAAACATCTAACCGCCTGGATTCTAACTCCGGACAGAGCCCGACGGTGTCAACCATGAGTAGTTTGGCTATATCCCGGTACCTGAAACAAGTATCAATATACGTTTTGATACCTTGATAGGTTCGTTCGGAGGTCGGTGGATATGATTTCAAGGTTACTTCGACCGTCTCAATCAAAGCTGTGGCCACCAATTGAAATAAGTGGATGAGCAGGGCATCTTTATTTTTGTAATACTTGTAAAAGGTTGTTTTGGAGGTTCGGGCAATCGTGACAATGTCCTGGACAGATGTTTCCAAATAGCCGTTTTCTGTAAACGCTTTCAAAGACGCGGTTAGTAAACGGGTTTGTTGATCCGGCATAGGGGAATCCTGATTTAGTATTGAAATGACTTCTGTTTGTTCTGGGAGTGACATCAGTTTGTAACCACTTCCTTTGCAAGTAGTACGCTGACGTACTATAACTCTATTATAATTGAATTAGAATAATAAATAAATAAGATTTAGAATAGACGGAATTTATATTTTTAAAAAATCTACCGAAAAAACAGATTGCCAGCCCGGGGTTATTCCGGGGCGGCCTCTTATCTTGCAGAAGCGAACGAAGCAAAAAAACAGGTCAAGTTCTTCTGCTCCCCTCTATCATTTTGGTTATTGCCAGTCTGATTGCGATTGCCTCTCCTTTGGGGGCAACAGCTGGAAAAAAAGTAAAACCAAAAAAGTTGCAAGTGATTTTATCGATTGTCATTATAGTTACATCGGTGAAAATCTGGTTGGATCTTCTTTCTTAACCTCGAAAACCTCATGGGAGATATTTTCTCTCAAAGGAGGGGACATCTATTGATTAGTATTTTCATTGGAATTATCGTAGTATTAGGTGGGAAAATCTTTAATTTTTTCTTCGGATCGGAATTTTCTCAATTATCTTAGTTTATCCAATAGACAAACTTTGTTCCGGGTGATATACTATTGATAGAGAAAGTGAGATTCATTGATGCCATTTCAAATGTAAGCAAGTGTTATGTATTCGCTTACATTCTATAATTTACCTAGGGAGGAGGTGACAGTCCGATGTTCACGGAATATACACAGGATAAGTTATGTACTGCAAAGAGAAACAACCGACAAGTAGTATGTAGGTAAGTAGTGACAAAAAAATATTTTAGGAGGTAAATTATGTTTAAGTTTAATAAGAAAATCTTGATGGTATTTATTGCAGCTTCAATGAGTTTGAGCTTGTTTGCAGAAACCGCAAGTGCAAACACCTATTGGCAATATTGGACCGATGGTGGTGGGACAGTAAATGCTACCAATGGATCTGGTGGCAATTACAGTGTTACATGGACAAATAGCGGGAATTTTGTTGTCGGTAAAGGCTGGGCTACCGGATCACCATCTAGGACAATAAACTACAATGCCGGCGTCTGGGCGCCGTCCGGCAATGCGTATTTGACTCTCTATGGGTGGACGAGAAACTCACTCATAGAATATTACGTCGTTGATAACTGGGGCACTTATAGACCTACTGGAACGCATAAAGGCACCGTGACCAGTGATGGAGGCACATATGACATATATACGACTATGCGATACAACGCACCTTCCATTGACGGCACACAAACTTTCCAACAGTTCTGGAGTGTCCGACAGTCGAAGAGAGCGACCGGGAGCAACGTCGCTATCACTTTTAGCAACCACGTTAACGCATGGAGGAGTAAAGGAATGAATCTGGGGAGTAGTTGGGCTTACCAGGTGTTAGCGACAGAGGGATATCAAAGTAGTGGGAGTTCTAACGTAACGGTGTGGTAACAGGTCAACTGCAAGCAGGGCAACTGACGGGCACCGGACAATTTCCGGAATATTGAGAAAGTCCTTTCATCATTGATATTGCTAAGGCCTGCCGGTCTCATAGCCGGCGGCCTTATGTATGTGCGCCCAGCATGGGCATGATCTATAGGGTTCAAGTCCCGAATAGTGAAGGTAGTAGTAGCTATTAGCTTAAGACAAGGGTGTCCACCGCGAGGTGGAATCTGAAGGAAGTCGGCGGCAAACCTCCGGTCTGAGGAACACGAACTTCATATGAGGCTAGCATTTGTTGGATGAGTCTGCATACCAAGACAAAGTCCTTACTGCCGAAGGCGAATGAGAGTAAATGAAGCAGATAGATGGAGAGGAAGATCATGTCTTACCTGGGGATATCTGGCTGGTACGCCATGCACTCATGGTAACCTTCTTCGAAAGGAGAAACTGAACAGCCAGAAGTCAGCAGATACCATAGTACCTAAGTAGAGGACGCTCGAACAGGGAAGGGTTGAACACTGTTGAACACTTAGGAAAAGCGAATCACTAGGCGTTCATTCTTTATGATGAGACAGACAATCCGTACAGGACTTACTTGCAGGAGGAAGTGGTGAATCCACGGAGGACTTCAAGAGGGTGGAGTAAAGAATGGCACAAATAGACCGATACGCTTACGAGGAAGGTATATCTATAATGGAACAATTGTTGTCACGGGAGAATCTTCGAAAAGCACTCCACCAAGTGGAGAAAAATAAAGGAAGTCATGGAGTGGATGGGATGAGAGCACATCCGAACCCATTGGACTTCTATTCGTGCTTCCATCGAAGATGGAACCTATAAGCCGATGCCAGTCCGACGAGTCGAAATCCCGAAACCGAACGGTGGCGTTCGGTTATTAGGTATTCCTACCGTGCTTGATCGTTTCATTCAACAAGCAATTGCTCAAATTCTGACTCCTCTGTTTGACCCCGACTTTTCCGAAAGTAGTTATGGCTTTCGCCCCAAGAGGCGAGTTGTAGGCCGTCACGGCCTATAACTTTTCCTATCAGTTTAAAGGAGATATATCAATGAGAAAGCTATTAATTTTCCTTTTAATGGCAATAATATTTGTTGTCTGCGCTTGTTCGCAAGAAAAGCCTGAAAAGAATGATAACTTTGTATTAGTCAAAGGCGGGACTTTTACGAACACAAAGTCCAACTACTATGGAAAAAGTGTAACAATATCGGACTTTTATATCGGCAAATATGAGGTAACTCAGAAAGAGTGGAATGAGATAATGGGAAGTAATCCCTCAAAATTCAAAGGCGACAATTTGCCGGTAGAAATGGTAAGCTGGTATGACGTTGTTGAGTACTGTAATAAAAGGAGTATAAAAGAGGGATTAAAACCGTATTACAATATAGACAAGAATAAAATAGACCCGAATAATAAGAGTGAATACGATAATATAAAATGGACAGTAACGATCAATGTGGGAGCTAATGGTTACCGATTGCCGACAGAAGCGGAGTGGGAATATGCTGCAGGTGGAGGTCAGATGAGCAAGAGTTACACATACAGCGGAAGCAATAATGCAGATGAAGTAGCATGGTATTGGAGAAACGCTGGAGATAAATACTTATCAGGAGACTGGAACTGGTCTATCATAGAAAACAACAATAATAAAACAAAATCTATCGGTGTCAAGAAACCCAACGAGTTAGGACTTTACGATATGTCAGGTAATGTAAGGGAATGGTGCTGGAACTGGTACGGAGACTTGGATAGTAATAGCGGTTCTTTCCGGGTTGTGAAGGGCGGCGGTTGGATCGGCGATGTCAGCAATAACGAGATATCTTTTCGGGGCAAGTTCGAGGCGAGTGGCATTGGCCCCGATCAAGGTTTTCGTGTGATTCGCGGCGAGTAAACGGGAACAAGACATACCAAGCATAATCGAAAAAATCTACTGATAAGAAAGGGGTGGGTATCAGAAACCTTGGCATACAAACAATAGAAGCTATGGAAGATAAGTATCTCAATGATAAACTTACAATTCCATTATTAGATAAGGACAACTGTCTGTCACTCATACCTGCTCCTACCTCTTAAGCCCCGAAATTAGATTTGAGTCTAGGTTACTTAACGTAGTAAGCTAGATGAAGAATCAATGGAGGGGATTTTTTATGCAACGGAGATGGTTTACGATCGAGTTCCAACAGCAAGTGATCCAAGAAGCCAAAGAGGGGTAATACCAGCGAAGCTGTCACCAGGGGCAAAGTAGATTCCATAAAAAGTAAAACCCTCAATTGAGGGCTTTTTTTCTTAAAACTCTTCTACATATTGGGCTGCCAACTCCTCGGGTGGATTCGTGTAACGCTGTATGTATCGTTGGGACCGATGGCCAAGGCGACGTTCTAGTTCATAAGCGTCTGCACCCGTTTCTTGAGCTAATCGAAAGGCGAAGGTATGCCGAAGATCATGAGGACGCAGGGGCGAAATCTTTCGTATTGGATCGGGTACCTCTGCGTCATGCCAACGCCCAATCTGGTCCAGTATCCCATTGATCGACCGTGGAGAAAGCCTGCCATCGGGCTTACGAGCAGGTAGTCCCTTTGCACTTAAGAAAAGGGCTTTAGTTTCAAGAGTTACATCCTGTTCACGCTCTTTTTCCAGGTAATCAGCCAACGCTAAGCGGGCATCCACAGACAGAAACACCGTTCGTTCCGTATTTCCTTTCCCCTTAACCCGCTGAATCCTAGCTCGACGGACATTTTTCAGTTGTTCAGGTGTGTTGGGATAGAGTTGACCAAATCCAAGTCAACCAATTCTTGACGACGAAGGCCTGTGGAAAGGAGGACAAAAACAATGGCTCGATCACGTAAAGGACGACTGTAAGGGGTGGAGGTAGCATCCGGCGAATTTGGTGCCATCTGCCCAAGAAATGGAAAATGACTTGAGGAACCACTTAGGGGACTCAAGTCATTTCGCGTTTATACAGGAAAATCGTGGATGACACGTTCATATTCCCTTTATTTCTTCTATTATTAACCGATAAAAGGAGTCTTTGGCATATTTTTCTTTCCAAGGGGAATGCCCACATTTTTTTAATAAGTAAAATCGAAAATCATTTAACACCTGTTCTAAAGGTATCTTCACTCCCTCTGCAGGATGTGGATCATAGTCCCCATGTATAGCAACCACAGGACAATTGATTTTTCTCCCTAGTTCCAAAAGATATCCAGTTTGTCTTAATTTTGATGCTTCACTCCAAACTGCTTGAAACATGTCACTCTGAACTTGGATTGTATCCTGTTTATCTGTTTTAATTTCGATTGGGTGGTAATTATCCGTTTTTGATACAAGTTTACCAAGTCGAGCAAGAACTTTATCTTTTTCATTGGTACTTGGAGAATTTAGACTGGTGATCAAAGAAAAAAATTCTTCCTTTTCTTCCGTGTTCAGACGTCCTAATCTATTTTTCTCTAAGTCTTTAACATATCTTATTTCAAAAGGGCCACTGCCAACAAGGATCAATTTCTTAACTAAAGATGGATATCTTGCTGCAAAAATAAATGCTAACCACGCTCCCCATGAATGTCCGATTAATGTTATTGGTAACTCTCCAAAGTTCCTTACGACTTCGCATAATTCAAAAACTTGTCCTTCGAGCGATGTTTTTGTTTGGATTGGTTCCATTACCCCATATTCTTTTGATAACTCCCTTGCAATTGCAGCAACAGTACCCGGTGCTCCAGGTCCACCATGAATTACAGCGATTTGAAATGGTTCTTTTCCGTAAAATCTAACATTTATCATTTAAAGGATCCCCTCTTTTTTCAAGTGCCCCTTTACAGACGCTGTACGGGGCCAAGAAAATGGACACGGGTATTCATTTCGTGATTGTTCCGAATTTTGTTTTTGTTTTGTAACTTCCCTTATTTGGCTGTTGTCCTTGCCCGAGAAATTAATGCTCATTATACTCAGATAAATAGAAAAGTACCGACTCTAGTGATTCTAGGAACTTTTGAAAGGGTTGTCATCAAAGATGAAGCAACAGTGGACCAAGGAAGAACTCATTGAACACTTTACTTTATTGCCTCCAGAAAGACAACTGGTTGAAGAAAAGAATCGAGAATCACAATTAGGCTTCGCTGTTTTGTTCAAATACTTCCAAAACGAAGCCCGATTTCCTGAACGTGCTGAAGACATACCTATACCAATGATCGAGTTTCTGGCTAAACAGTTACGAACAACCACCGATCAATTTTACCAATATTCATGGACAGGCAGATCGATTAAGCGTCATCGTGTTCAAATCCGGAAGTACTTCGGTTTTCGTGATCACACTGCGAACGATCTCCAAGCCATCTCACAATGGCTCAAGGATAAGGTGTTAAGCCATATTCACGACATTGAAGTATTAAAAGAACGCGTTTATGACGAACTTAGGCAGCGAAAGATTGAACCCCCTGTTGATAACACAATAGAGACACTTGTGCGTTCAGCACTACATCAGCATGAACAGGATTTTTTCGCCCAAACGTTCCAACGTCTTTCTCCTACATCTATTTCTCGAATGGATGCAACCATTGATGACTGGATAAACGCAGATCATGAGGATACAGAAGAGCAAGGAGCCGGCGATCCGGATCGGATGACCTTTCGTAAGATCAATATGAGCCCTGGCCGCGCCAGCAGAAAGAGTTTAGAAGAAGAAATCAAGAAACTCAAGGAATTGCGCATGCTGGAATTACCCGACGATCTTTTCAAGCACGTTCAACCTAAAATTCTAAGGAAATATCGTTTGCGTGTCGTCTCAGAAAGGTTGACTGAGATTCGGCGGCATCCGCCGGAGATACGCTACACTCTTTTGGCAGCCTTCTTTTGGTCTCGCTCACGTGAAATTACTGATGCCTTAGTGGAACTGCTCATTAGTATAGTTCACTCCATTAACGCTCAAGCAGAAAAAAGAGTTGACCGTGAGTTGTTGCAGGAGATCAAAAAGGTTCGTGGGAAAAACAATATCCTGGCTTCCTTGTTAGAAGCCCTGTTTGAACATATGGATGGTGTAGTTAAAGATGTCATCTCATCGGTATCAGATGAAGACACGTTGCGAAATCTTTTACGGGAGTTGAAGCACAATAAAGAGGTTTATCGTGAGAAGGTCTATTATCGAATGCGTAGTTCTTATAGGAGTTCTTATCGAACCGCAATCAGAGAACTTCTCAAGATTCTTGATTTTCGGTCAAACAATTTAGAATATCAGCCAATCATTAAAGCATTGGACGTAATTAAAAAACACATTGACTCCAAACAACAGTATTTCGCTGTGGACGATGATGTACCGATTGGTGATGTAATTCCACCCAAGTTTAAGAAAGTAGTACTGGAAACAGATAAGAACGGCGATTTGCGTATTAATCGTACGAATTACGAAATTTCCGTTCTTTATTCCCTGCGGGAAAAACTCAAATGCAAGGAAATTTGGGTAGTGGGGGCCGATCGTTACAGGAATCCTGACGAGGATTTGCCGGCCGATTTTGAGGAACGGAGAGAAGAGTATTATGAATCCCTTGGGCTAAAGCTCGATGTAGATTCTGTCATCAACGATCTCAAACAGTCATTGCATCGCGCATTGGACCAATTGAATAAAAATATCCCAGAAAATCCAAAAGTAAAAATCAGTAACCACAAGGGCGGATGGATTTCGGTCACACCATTAGAACCACAGCAAGAGCCAGAACGCTTGACTCAGTTAAAAAGAGAGATTGCCAACCGGTGGTGGATGATTGAATTAATTGATATTTTCAAGGAAGCTGACCTTCGTGTAGGGTTTACAGATGTTTTTCAGTCCTTGGCCACACATGAGCGCCTAAATCGTCCAGAAATCCAAAAACGTTTGCTTCTTGCCCTTTATGGATTAGGTACCAATATGGGTTTGAAGCGAATGGCCACTGGCAATACCGATGTAACCTATGATAACTTGCTTTATATTAAACGTAAGTTTATCCATCCCGAAAACTTGAAGGCGGCTAATATTAAGGTCGTAAATGCCATTTTAAAGGAACGAGTAGCCGAAGTGTGGGGGAAAGCTACCACATCTTGCGCATCAGACTCCAAAAAGTTCGGCGCATGGGATCAAAACCTCATGACCGAATGGCATCCCCGCTATCGCGGAGGGCCCGGAGTCATGATTTATTGGCACGTTGAAAATAAGTCTGTTTGTATCCACTCACAACTAAAGACCTGCACATCTTCTGAAGTGGCTGCCATGATTAAAGGACTGCTCCAGCACGCCACCGAAAAAGAAGTCGATCGCAATTATGTAGACACGCATGGCCAAAGCGAAGTCGGCTTTGCCTTTTGTCATTTACTCGGCTTTAAATTGATGCCCCGATTCAAAAATATCGGCTCACAGAAACTGTATAAGCCCGATCACGGCATGGCAGATGTGTATCCGAATTTGCAATCGGTACTCGCCAAGAATCCAATCAACTGGGATCTGATCCGTCAGCAATACGACCAAATGGTGAAATACGCCGCTGCCTTGCGATTTAACACGGCAGAGACGGAGGCAATTCTCAAGCGCTTCAGTAAGAACCGGACCCATCCGGTTTACAAGGCTTTGAGTGAGTTGGGGCGTGTTATCAAAACAATCTTCTTGTGCGAGTACCTACAGTATGAGGAAATCCGACGCGAGATCCATGAGGGGTTGAATGTGGTTGAGAACTGGAACTCAGCCAACAGCTTTATCTTCTTTGGCCGGAACGGGGAAATTCAAAAGAACCAAGTGGGTGAACAAGAAATTGCTGTGTTGAGCCTTAGCCTGTTACAAAATTGCTTAGTCTACATCAACACCCTCAAAATACAGAACATCATTAAGGAAAAAGGATGGATCAACCATCTGACAACCGAGGATCTGCGTGCGCTAACCCCACTGATTTATAACCATATCACGCCATACGGTCAATTTAACGTGGACTTGGATAAACGGTTGCCGATATAAGGAGGGGATCGCCATTAAACAACGGACCCACCTAAAAAGAAGGCCCGGGAACTGGCCAAATACCTTCGTGAAGAGAGACCAGATTATGATTACCTAAAGAGTGTATTCCGGCACTTGCGTGCCGAATTGGAAGTCGAAGTGCCAAAGGCAAATAAGAAATTACTTTACGTGCCTACAGGGGGTAAGTGAACGATTCAAGGAATAAGGAGCCACATCTGATAATATTTCCAATTGGGGTGGTACCGCCAGCATTTTATAAAAAGTGTACGATAAGGAACTAAGACTGATAAAAAAGCTGATTCCCACGACGCTAAGAAAGGGAATCGGCTTTTTTGTATCACAGGGATAAGGTAAGAATTCGTTCTTTTTTAAGCCACTTTTAATGGAGTTTTACGGATTACTGCTACCAATCCGGAAAATAAACTTATCCAATACCGACAACCTGTACGTCAAGAGGTGCCTCTTTGAAAAATGATCTAGAAAAACTATAACTTACGTATCGGTGAGACGAGTGCAATAACAACTTCCAATCCTTTAGTAACGGCAGCTAAAACAAACACTGAAGCTGGATTAATACTAGAAATAAATGATCCTACAAAAGCTCCCAATGGCATCGCTAAACGTGTAAATACTCTGGAAAATCCAAGCACTCGCCCTAACATATCTGATGGGACTGTTTCTTGCCGTACTGAAGCAACTAGGGAATTCCAAGCAACATTACAAACCGTGGCGATCCCAAAAGCAATCCCCGGTGCTAACCAAAAACGACTTGTTATGGCAAAGATAAGCCCTATGGCTCCGATCCCAAGTAAAATGGGAATCAAGATTCCACGTCGAAAACGTTTATCCAATGGTATAACTACCATACTGCCGATCAGCCCCCCGACCCCGATCAGCGTATAGTTAAGCCCGCTTTGCTCAGAGTTAAGATGAAGGGTTGATAAAAGGTAGTACATGAATACGGCTAGTACAGCGCTTGCGCCAAAATTTCCAACCATCGCTTGCAACGATAATGAAAAGTTCAGGCGGTCGTTCATGAGCCATTTAAACCCATCAACAATATCTTTTGCCATATTCCTTAAGATATTTTTCCTATCGGTTAAATGAGTATCCCCTAGCGATGGAAGTCGAAATACAGCTAAAAATGTAGCAGTAAAAGAGAAAACATCTAACCAAAGCGTGTGAAAACCTCCAATGGCCGCAACAATTATTCCAGCAAGAGTAGGACCTGCTAAATCAGCCAGTTGGTTTACCAATTGATACCCTGCGTTCGCCCGAGTTAGATCATTTCCAGCCATTTGTGGAATAGACGAGATTGTGGCTACATCAAACAAAAGGCTTAATACAGCCAAAATAAAGGAAATTACATAGAGGTGCCAAAGAGAAAGCAGGTTTAGCAGGTGCAGGATTGGGATTAGACCAACCAATAAAGCTCTGGTTATATCTGCTGTCAGCATTAATTTTCGCCGATCCCATCGATCTACAAACACGCCGACTACTGAACCAAACAAAACAATGGGTAATACACTGGTCGCAAAGAGAGAACCCATCACAATCGCCGAACCAGTCAATTGATAAGAAATCCAAGGAATCGCAAAAGCATTCAAGGAATCTCCCAATCTTGATACGAGTAATCCGGAAAGAAGAATGATATAATCCCTAGGTAATGGATTAGAACCTGATGGCTTAGTTAATTGAAATGATTTTAGTACCGTCGACCATAAACTTTTTAAGAGTGTCAACATTAGTTCCCCTTTCTGTCGACACTCTTAACGTACAGGTTGCCGATTTATAACGCACTAATTTTCCAAATTGGTACCAGTAACCCCATGTCCGTACATAATCTTTTCAAGATTATTATATAGTATTTTCAATAAACAGAGAAATTTTAATAGATAAGTTATTTGGTTCTAACTCAAAGAAACTATCCAAATACCTTCTGAACTGCTTGCTCCAACTCTTTTTCTGATGGTTTGGAGTAACGGCGTGTAATATTAATGTCTGAGTGGCCAGCTAACTCTGCTACGGTGGCAATATCTACCCCTGACGCGACCAATTCCCTACAATATGTATGTCTTAATTGATGGGGGTAAACTCCATACTTCTCCAATATCCGTTGCACAGAGCGAATGGTAATCCGCTTTTTATAATTGGACAGAAATAAAGCTGGATTATCATCTTCCCGCGTCTGAAGATATATATAAAGGTGGTTACGTGCATCTACAGGTAAGGGAACTTTACGTGCAATATCTCCTTTTCCTTTACGTACCCTTACTGTTCCGGTTCTTTCACCAATTTTAACATCATCTCGATTCAAAGCCACTAACTCAGAGACACGAAGGCCTGTATAAAGGAGCAGATAGACGATAGCAATATTTCTTAGCTTTTTAGAGCGCTCCACTTCACGGAGAATCCGATTTCGTTCATTCCGATCCAGGGACTTGGGGGCGATATGCCGGATTTTTCTTGATTCTGGTCGCCGCACATATTTAAGGACCTCAGGGCAACCCAAATACTTTACTAGAACGGATAGGGCAGCAAATTTATTTTCAATAGTGGTTGGGCTGTTTCCTTTTTCTTCAAGGTGATTGATGAACTGCTGTATGTCGATTCTGGTTAATTGGTGCAGATCACCTTTATTTTGCTTTAACCATTGAGCAAATTCTCGTATAATGCGAGTATACTTGTCAATCGTCTGACTATTCTTTCCTTTTTCTTGCTGTTCACTAATAAAGCTGTCTATGACTTTCGCGACAGTTTTTTCGTCCATTAACTCACCTACCTTTAACGTAGTCATGCAATTTGTTGGGATCAATTATATCCTAAAACCGTCGTGAAAGGAAAGTTTCACGACGGTTTGACTCTTATCCACACAGTTCCTATCGGATCTACTGTGCACTAGGTAAGTCAAACGGAAGTGCATAGCTGCGCCACTTCTTGTTACCGTGGTTAAAGAAACAAGGCATTGACGATGCACTCATTCAGCCTTATTCTGAACATGCAAGCCGTAAGTCGCTTGAAGTGTATTCTAAATTGGCCATTACCGATGCTCAGGATGTATATGAACGTGTCATCCTGAGTTTCCTGTATAAATACGAATGACTTGAGTTGCTACGTATGCAACCTCAAGTCATTTTCCATTTATTGGGCAGATGGCACCAAATTCGCTGGATGCTACCTCCACCCCTGTAAGTTTTTAAAGGAGCTTTCCTTCCCTTCCACCGTCGTCCTTTCAACTGATGGAACCGCTCCAGCCGATCACAGACGTTTTTGAGGGACCGAACTTGCTCATCCGAAAGAGCCCGTGGCTCTAATGGAGGTAGGCCTAACTCCCGAATCCCTTGAGCTGGATCCCCAGCGGGAAATTGATTGGGATCCTGGGTTTGAACCCAGGTAGTAAAAGCAGACAAGGAAGCCATATGGTTATTGATTGTTGCAGGTGCTAATCCCTGACTCTGAAGGGACCGCTGCCAGGCTAACACATCCCGCTTCAAGCAGGTGGAAATCCGATCGTGACCGTAGGACTTAATAAAAAACTCCAGGAATCGTTTTAAGTGAAGTCCGATTTTTCGGGTGACCTCCTCAG
The DNA here is from genome assembly GCF_016055185.1 of Paenactinomyces guangxiensis. Taxonomy (GTDB): domain Bacteria; phylum Bacillota; class Bacilli; order Thermoactinomycetales; family Thermoactinomycetaceae; genus Paenactinomyces; species Paenactinomyces guangxiensis. The sequence goes on along the minus strand of NZ_JAECVR010000007.1, from coordinate 5,414 downwards.
AACGAACCCCAATCACTGCTAACTGCATGTACCGTTTCATCCACTCATTCAAACTGTCAGGGACATCATCAAGGGACGTTTTTTCCTTTCGTGAAGTGAATTGTTCGAGATAATGGACGTTTTCCACCCCGATTTCCCCCTCCGTATGTACAAATCACTTCACAGAAGGGACGTTCTGTGAAGTAGAATTTAACTAGATTATTTGGCAATAACAAACCTAAACCCTTTGCTAGGCTGCTGAATATAAAGACCGCATAGTAAGTGATACGATAAACTATAAACAAAAGTAATTACAAAATGGGGGAAAAGAAACAATGAACGAAAAGTTGCACCTTACTCCGGAAGAGATGCGGGAGATGGGTTATCAAGTGGTCGATCGGATTGTCAATCATATTTGTCAGTTGCCGGATAAGCCGGTGACAAGAAATAGCAGCCCTTCCCAATTGGAAAAAGCGTTGGGAGAACCGCTCCCCGAACAAGGTCTTGATTTTGAACAAATCATTCAACTGCTTGATGAGGCCGTTTTTTCACAGATCATGCATCTTGATCACCCCCGTTTTTTTGCGTTTGTTCCAGGTCCGAGCAATTATATCGGGGCGTTGGCAACCTTTTTAGCTAGCGGATTTAATGTGTTTGCAGGGACTTGGTTGGAGGCTTCCGGTCCGGCCCAGATCGAGCGGGTTACAGTGGATTGGATTGTACAGCTGTTCGGTCTTCCGAAAACGGCAGGAGGATTGTTTGTCAGTGGTGGATCCATGGCGAACTTGACTGCATTGGCAGTGGCTCGACAGGTGAAGCTCGGCGGTCCGTCGGAAAACTCTACCGTCTATTACTCCGATCAAACTCACTCCTCTGTGGAACGGGCCTTAAAAATTCTAGGGTTTCGAAGGGAACAAATTCGAAGTATTCCTTCAGATGAGGCTTTTCGTTTACCGCTACCCGAGCTGGAAGCGCAGATTCAAAAAGACCGATCCGAGGGGAAACAACCTTTCTGTGTTATCGCGAATGCAGGCACAACCAATACAGGGGCTGTGGATCCTTTGGAAACTTTGGCGGAGTTTTGTAACCAAGAAGGGTTGTGGCTTCATGCGGACGGTGCCTATGGTGCCCCAGCAATTCTAAGCGATCAAGGACGCAAACAGCTAAAAGGAATTGAATCAGTCGATTCATTAACGATTGATCCTCATAAGTGGTTATTTCAACCTTACGATACGGGATGTATACTTGTGCGAAACAGTCAACATTTAAAGGAGACCTTTCACATCCTCCCCGAGTATTTGCTGGATGTTGAAGGAAAGGAACAGGAAGTTAATTTCTGTGATTACGGTATCGAACTTACCCGTAGTTTCCGCGCATTAAGGTTGTGGATGTCATTTAAGATGTTTGGTATTGAATCCTTTCGCAGGGCGGTCAGTCACGGCATAGAGATGGCCGAAACAGCGGAGGAAACCTTGCGTCGGTCCCCTTATTGGGATGTGGTATCGCCGGCACAGTTGGGAGTAGTTACTTTCCGTTTCGTTCCTGATTCTATGGATGAAGTAACGATCGACAAGTTACAGCAGCAGATTGTCAATCGGATGATCCAGGAAGGTTTTGCTATGATCAGTACAACGGTATTGAGAGGCCGAACCGTTTTGCGCTTGTGCACCATCAACCCACGCACAACCAAGGAGGATATTCGGAACACAATTCAAAAAATGGAGGATATCGGGAAAACGATTTACAAAATATAAAGGGAATGAATTTGTAAAACGGATCCTTCGATGAGGATCCGTTTCGGTTTTATGGCCATTTCTTTTTGAAAAAATCGTTCCATTTAGCGATTAAATTAACACCTACTTCCTAACGATCTTATCCCTTATTATATCGAAAAGTTGTAAAAGACTTTTTTTGCGACGAAATCAGGATATGCCGACTTTTTGTCCTAACGATAACCTTTCTCTCATGTTCAACCGGAAAGTTCCGTAAGGGTTCACATGGGAATAAATTAACGGCGTTAAAGCACGGAAGTCCTCTGGGTGTAGGTGGCTCAACAGTTTATGATCATTTTCCATTAAGACTTCCTGGATCATCAAAGTATTGATAAAGATTAGGCAGTTTTGCAACAAATGCAAAGATAATACCGCTACTTCCTGATCTTCCAACTGATTAGTTTGGATTTCGCCTCCCTTCCCATAGAAAATAAAGCTGTTGGCGGAATTCCAGTTCTCCACGACATTCAATCCTTCATGGATTTCCCGGCGAACTTCCTCCGAATGAAGGTATTCGCACAAGAAGATGGTCTTCACGGCTTTCCCTAGTTCACTCAACGCCCGATACGTCGGATGCCCGCTGTTTCGGATAAACCGTTTTAAGATCGCTTCCGTTTCGGCCGTCCCCAGGCGGAGGGCTGTGGCATATTTGATCATTTGGTCGTACTGTTGGCGTATTAATTCCCAATTGATCGGGCGCGTCAATACCGGTTGAAGATGGGGGTAGGCATCTGGCATGCCCGTTTCGGGCCGGTATAATTTTTGACTGTGAATCGCTTTAAACCGGGGCATCAAATGAAACCCTAGCAAGTGGCAAAAGGCAAAAGCCACTTCGCTTTGTCCGTGGGTATCCACGTAATTCTTCTCGATACTCATATCGGTGCTGTGGCGCAACAATCCATCAATCATCGCAGCAACTTCTGACGAGGAACACGATTTCAGCTGGGAGTAGACACAAGTGGAGTTTTTCTCTACATGCCAATAGATCATGACTCCCCGACCCCGGTAACGAATGTGCCACTCGGTCATCAGGTTTTGGTCCCACGCTTCGAACATCTTGGAATCCGAAGCACAGGAGGTTGTCCCTTCACCCCAGATCTCCTGCAACCGATGGTTCAGGATGGCATTGACAACGGCTGCTATGGCTTGACGGAGGTTTTCCTTGTGAATGAACTTCCGCCGAATATAAAGAAGGTCTTTATAACTTTCTCCGTGGTCTCCGGCGGATACCCGTTTCAGCCCCGTGTTGGTACCCAATCCATATAAACAAAGGATCAATCGCTTTTGAATCGTCTCCCGATCCAACACCTCTCGAACCGCTACGGTTTTAAATCGTTCGGTAAACCCGATTCGCAAATCCGTTTCCTTCAGGATATCCAGCAAGCTTGTCATGGGCCAACGTTTCATGATTTGGGCTTTGATCTGGGTAAGATTTCGCGGTTCCGGTTGGGGCTCCAGGGGAGAGACTGAGATCCACCCGTTTCCCTTGGTAAAGATCCGTACCTTTGGATTGGATCGAATTCCAGCATTCAATCGTTCCAATGCCTCATGCATAGTCTGCTGGAGCTTCTTGATAAAAGCATCCGCTTCTAACGGCTGCTTTAATGCCTGATAATGCTCTTCCCGGTATTGATCAAAGTCTGGCGGAAGATCTTCCTCGGGATTGCGGTAGCGATCCGCTCCTACCACCCAGATTTCTTTGCAACGCAATTTATCCCGCAAAGCGTGGAGCACACTAATTTCGTAATTGATCCGGTTGATTCGCTGTGTTCCCTGATCAATAACGGTCTCCACCCAAGCAGGCCGGACCACTCCTTCAATGGGAACCTCGTCTGTTTCGGCATAGTGGTGATGACTGGTGCCGGCATATTGTTTCAACAACTTTAACGCCTGAATGACCGGTTGGTGTACGTCGTTGTTGGATCGAAAATGAAGTACATCCAGAATTTCCGGAACCATGCGCCGGTAATGCATCCCGTAGGAGGACCGCCGGTATAAACTTTCTGACGGTACGCCGGACCGGTATTCTTCATTTCCTTGACGAGTGATCGGAGCGTTTCTTCCTGGACAACCGGAAAGAGTACTTCCCGGATAATTCCGTCGGGGTATTCCAGCGCCGTTTCGGCCAAGCGATATAAAATTCCCGTCTTCCTAGTTACCCGCTTAAGGTCATGAAGGATCTCCTTTTTCACTTTGCGTTCCGCACGAGCACCGATCCGGTGAACAATCTGGATTAAGAGTTCCACTAAATTATCCGTGATTTCCCGACTCCGGCTCCAGAAAAAGGCAGACAAAAGCGTATACCGTACCGGTTCGGGGTGTCTTCGTAATTCCCGAATATCTTCGGTAACGGCGCGCTGCCGATACCGTTTAATCATTTTGGGAGGGACATGAAGAAAAAGATCTTCTGGAAGTTGAAGATGACGGATCGTCCGGAGCTTGGATATCTCCCGGAACAAACTTTCTAATCCCACCCGGCCGGGATCCGCAACCAGTTCACGGAATGTAAGGGGTTGTTCTTGATCCTCTTCACCGGAGGATTCGGATGTCCACAAATGAATCAGGTTATCCATTCGAGCGATAGATATGTTGGATAACCGACGATAGATTTGATCGAAAAAGGAGGTTTCGTATGTACGAATAGCAGAACGTACAACTCGGTCAAAACGCTCCGGTGTCGGGGGCTCCAATCGTCGTTGGCGGAACTCTGCATAGGCTTTTTCCTTCACCCATTCGAGTTCGATATTTCGAGGCAACACATGATCATGGACCCAGTCTATCACTTCTTGAATGTCTTTGGTGGTCGACTCCCGAAACCCACAAAATTCTCGAATTTGTGCCCGATGATATTTGATTGCTCTTCCGTTCCAGTCGTATTGAGAAAACAATTGAGGATCGGTATCAATTTGTTTAGCGATAAATTGCACCACTGCCTTGGGGATCTCATTTTTTGTAGTAGGAAAACGGGCCTTACACTGAAATATCTTCAATAAAACCGCGAAACCGATCCGTGTTTCCCCCGATTTGTTCCCCACCAACTGCATTTCCTTCGGAAGTAAAGTAAAATGTTCGATGAGTTCCTCAACATCCCAATTTCGCTTCACGTCGATGAGCCTCCCTCTGTAGATGAAGTAGTAGTTTAGCCACATCTTAATTGGAGGCGAAATATAAAAAAAAGCCCTCAATTGAGGGTTTTACTTTTTATGGAACCTACTTTGCCCCTGGTGACAGCTTCGCTGGTATTACCCCAAATTGTCACAGCCAAGTCCACAGCTTAGGATTAACCGTTGAAAAACCGCGTCCCTCACGGGGCGTTTGAAGAGGCTTGAGCCGTGTACGGGGAAACTCGTATGCACGGTTCTTAGGGGGGAACGGCTTCGAAAGGAGCCTGCCCTACCCGACACCCCTATACGTTTAAGGCGGCAAACGAAAGGGCATATTCTGTCTCCTTCAAACTTAATCATGACTGGACAAGAAAGCCAATGGCTTTCCAAATCAAAAAAGAACATCCAGAGATCATTCAAGAACACTTGAACTTACGAACCCGCTCGAATCTAGGAAAACCGGGGCTGTCCCAAAAGGATGGGATAGCCCCGAGCTTTTTTGTAGTTTTTTTGAGAAAGATCAAAAAAGAAATCGCCCCGTTGTAGTAAAATGAATGTA
>NZ_JAECVR010000071.1 GCF_016055185.1 Paenactinomyces guangxiensis | reverse complement strand
TTACGAAGCTTCTGCGTGTTCACGGGGTTTTAATTGAATCCATAGTGGAATTGAAAGTCCAAAAAGACTTCCCATTGCTCCTCTTCGTGGGGTTTTAATTGAATCCATAGTGGAATTGAAAGTGATCATGGCAAGCTTATTAATAATCGCAGAAGCTGTTTTAATTGAATCCATAGTGGAATTGAAAGACCCATTGAGGGATTCGAAATAGTCCATCACGGAACGTTTTAATTGAATCCATAGTGGAATTGAAAGCACCTTCTGCATGGTTACAATCAACTAACCATTCGAGTTTTAATTGAATCCATAGTGGAATTGAAAGTTCGCACTACTGAGCAGCAGCAGGAGCAAGACAAAGCCGGTTTTAATTGAATCCATAGTGGAATTGAAAGGATGACATGGCTATTCACCTCCAGAGAACGTGTGGCGGTTTTAATTGAATCCATAGTGGAATTGAAAGGTCATATCCCTTGTTTCTACCGTGTGCTTCTCGTTCGTTTTAATTGAATCCATAGTGGAATTGAAA
>NZ_JAECVR010000070.1 GCF_016055185.1 Paenactinomyces guangxiensis | reverse complement strand
ATTGGGGTGAAGTCGTAACAAGGTATCCCTACCGGAAGGTGGGGATGGATCACCTCCTTTCTACGGAGTATCCTGCGGATACATCATTAACCAAACTTCTCAGGTCGTGCCGTTACTCACTCTTTAGTTTTCAGGGAATACAGTCACCCCGGATCGTTATCAGATCCGGGGTTTTCTATATTGGAAAACAGCTTTGAAAGAGATCAGGGAAGAAACTTATTTTGTCACAGCATCGACTGTTTTTGATTGATACGGCAATTGGAATGAGTGTACAGGTGTTTAAAAGTCCTGCGGTAATATGTCAAGCCATTGAAACAGGGAAATTGGAAATTATAAAGCCCCTGTTATCTAAAAAAGGCAAAACTTAAGAAACCCAGTCTAGATTTCCATTAACTGGGATATTACCGAAGGATATTGAGGAGGTGTTTACCTCATCGATCCACCTTCCTTCCAGGCGTGTAGATTTGGTTGCTGCGTAGCAGCGCATCAACCAAACGCACAAGTTTTCTAGCGGTTAAGACGAGTGCCCGTTTATGTTGG
>NZ_JAECVR010000006.1 GCF_016055185.1 Paenactinomyces guangxiensis | reverse complement strand
CCTCGGGCCGAGGAATTGCGTAAAGGGGTTCCACTGGTACTGCTTACCGTTCAGCGATCGTACCTCACTGGGTGGTCGCAAGCAGAATCCCACTGCTTCAGCCGTGTGGAGAGGTCAATGGTCAAATCACACTCTTATGACGTGTGGCGGTTTACTGGAAGCTGTTTATCCGCCCCCAGAAGTAATGGTGAAGGGTTTACCCCTCATTCGGGATGCGAAAGGGGGGGATATATCTGCCGTCTGTATCTGTAAAGTCATATTTTTTTGCCAGATCCCCGACTAACTGGATCGTTCCCGACAGATCCATATGGCGGGGGTCTGATGCAACAGCACAAACCGCGCGTCCAATGTACTCTGTTGATTCTGTGATTTGCAGAGCTTTTTCGTCGCGACCCATACTTTCCATCACCCGTTCGGTCCTCATCCAGCCGGGTGATAGAGCGATTACGGCAACATTGTGTGATCTTAAATCTTTTGCCATGCTGAAGGCCAACCGGTTCATGGCATTTTTGGCCAGGTCGTAAAATAAATGCCCGTTATACTTCCCGTTGTCATAAAACGAGGTATGAATGATAAGCCCCTGTTTTTGAGAGATCATCAGAGGTGCCGCATATTTGGAAGTTACAATATGAGAACGCACTCCCGCAGTGAACATATTTCTCCAGTGATCCATGGATAATTCCCAAAAGGGAGCGCTTACGATGGGAAGTTCGTTTCCTCCCCAGGCATTATTTACTACGAGATCAAGATGTCCCTGTTCATTTTGGATGCGTTCAAATAAGGCCCGTACTTCTTCATCAACGGTATGGTCGACCCGGACAGGGATTCCTGTACCGCCTCTGCTCGTAACGAGTTCCGCTGTTTCCTCTATTGTTTCCGGGCGGTTCTCAGTCCTGGTTCCGGCTCTGGTACTTCTTCCGGTTACATAAACGACAGCCCCTTCTTGACCCAGGGCGAGGGCAATGCCTCTGCCAGCCCCACGGCTCGATCCTGTTACAACGGCAATTTTATCCTTCAGTCTCATTTGCCAATCCCCCCATTTGACTTTTTTCACCCACAGTATAATTATGAAATATGACAGATTAAGACATATTTACGATATAAAATAGATTTTGAATGGGGGAAGAAAAATGCGGGCAGACAGGCTTCTTTCTATTTTGTTGCTGTTACAGGTACATAAACAAATGACAACAGGTGAGCTAGCAAAGCATCTGGAAGTCTCGGACAGAACGATTCACCGTGATATGGAAGCGTTGAGTTCAGCGGGATTTCCCGTATATGCGGAGAGAGGCAAACATGGGGGATGGAAACTGCTGGACGATTTTCAAACAAGAATCATTCATTTGAATCAAAGTGAAATCCCGGTCCTTTTTCTTCCGCTTCCGGAAAAGTTGCTCAAGGAGATGGGGATGGATAAAGATGCAAAGACGGCACAGATGAAACTGCTTTCCTTTCTTCCGGAGAAGGTGCGGGAGGACGCTGAAAATATCAGCCAGCGCATCTATCTGGATACTGCCAGCTGGCATCCCTCTATAGAAAACAAACCATTTCTCCCTGTACTGCAAACAGCCTTATGGCAGAATCAAAAGGTATTGCTGACATATATGCGCAGTGACGGAGAAACCAGGGAACGCCTTGTCCATCCGCTGGGATTAGTAGCGAAGGGAAATACCTGGTATCTGGTCGCTTCTGTAAACGATGAAATACGGACCTATCGGGTTTCGCGAATCAAAGATGCGCAACTGAGCGGGGAAACTTTTGTGCGTCCGCCCCAGTTCGATTTAGTCCGGTACTGGGAAGAATCATCTCAACAATTTATTAAGCGGTTGCCACAGTATCACGTTGTTGTCCGTGCAGACCCCGCTATTGTAGACAAATTGCCTTACCCGGGCAGATTTCCGAAAATAAAAATGCTGGATGAACACGACCGGCAGGGATGGAAGAAAATCTCCCTGCAATTTCAGATTGAGCAAGAAGCTTGTGCCTATATCATGGGCTTTGGAAAGCAGATGGAAATTTTGCAACCGGAAGAATTGCGGACGAAAGTTCAAAGGCTGGCGAAAGAAATATTAGGTATGTATTCGGAAGAGTAGCCACTTTTCACTAAAAAAATATGCCCAATCTCTGTAAATATCCGAATTATAATAATATACTGTTAAAAATAAAGGGGATCATGCAACAGGTATCGAATCTATAACGGGAAAAGGAAAAGGAAAGGGGTTTGGGTCATGCGACTTCGATTTTTTTGTGCGACGCTGGCACTGATTTTTTCTTTCTCGATCTTTGTTTCGCCGACTGAGGCTGAAAGCGGCACGATTGCCAAAAAGGACAGTGGAAAAGCTTATCTGGAAACGAGTAATTTCAGCAGGGGAACTTTTGCGGGAACTTTATTTGACGGTTCAGCTCTTCGATTGAATCCCGGAGCCCTGAGATCAGGAACTGACTCAACCGGCCGCTATAATCAGGGAAATTACTATTACGGACGCTGGACGTCACCGGTAACCAATCAATCATTCCTGGAAGCAATCGCCTCATGGCAGGCAAACACTCCGGCAGGTACATGGTTGGAAGTCGAGCTGCGGGGTTTAGTGGATGGTGCCTGGAGCAAATGGTACAGTATGGGCGTCTGGCATGAACATGATGAACCGTTCCGCCGGCATTCGGTGCGGGGACAGGGGGATAAAATCGGGAATGTCGCTGTGGATACCCTGGTCATGAAGAAACAGGCGACGGCGGTTCAGGCACGGATCACTTTGTTCACAACCAATCCCGCACAAACACCTGTATTGAGTGCCTACGGGATCACTTTTGCCAGCGGGTTTGACCGGGCTGGTACGGTTCCAAGCACAGGGTTAACCAGTGCCCTGGATGTGCCGATGCGATCTCAGATGGTTTATCCCGATGGGGGTGAAGTTTGGTGTTCCCCCACCTCTACTTCGATGGTGATGGCATACTGGTCCCGCGTAATGGGGAGATCAGACTGGGATCAAACAGTGCCAACCGTGGTTAAGGGAGTCTGGGATTATGTTTATGATGGCGGCGGAAACTGGCCGTTTAATACTGCCTATGCCGCTTCTATGGGTCTTGAAGGGAAAGTTGTCCGTCTGAGCAGCCTGGCGGAGGTTGAGCGCTGGACTGCTGCCGGTGTTCCGGTGATTGTCAGCATTGCCTATAAATCCGGTGAATTGCCGGGCAGCCCGATCCCCAGTTCAAACGGCCACCTGCTTGTGATCCGTGGCTTCGATGAACAGGGAAACGTACTCACCAATGATCCCGCCGGTGCAGATGATTCACAGGTTAGGATTACGTATGGACGGGAGGATTTTGAAGAGGCGTTCTTAAATCATTCAAACGGTACTGCCTATCTCATCTACCCAAAGGGATGGCCGACCCCGCCAAGCAATGGACACTGGTAAACACGGTACCTGTTTTCCCGGGCCGTATGTCTGATCTTTGGAAAAGGACTGAACGAATAAATACTTCGATCACCCTTCCTGCATCAGAGGGAAGGGATGATCTTTTTTATGGAAGACGTTCGGTGGATGCGGCAATCAGAGGTTTACATCGGACGGATTTGAGGGAAACAAGTTGACAGGACGGTTCCTTCTTTTTTACGATGAAAGAAAAAAGGAAAAGCTAATCCCCATATCCATAACTACATACCACCGATCTTTGATAAAGAAAGGAAGAAATATGATGGCACTGACTGAGTCTGTGATGTTCCCGCTTGGGAAAAAAGCTCCCTCCTTTGCCCTGCCTGATGTGATATCCGGAAAAGAGGTTGCTTTAGACGATGTAAAATCTGATGTGGCTACAGTTATCATGTTTATTTGCAACCACTGTCCGTATGTTAAGCATGTCCGGTCCCAACTGGTGGAATTGGCCAGAGATTATCAGCCTAAAGGAGTTTCCATCGTTGCCATTAACTCCAATGATGTTGAGAAATATCCCGATGATTCACCGGAAAAAATGAAAGAGATCGCCGCAGAATTCGGTTATCCTTTCCCCTATCTGTTTGATGAGACACAGGAAGTTGCCAAAGCTTATCAGGCAGCCTGTACGCCGGACTTTTATATCTTTAACCGCGATTTGGAGTGTGTCTATCGCGGCCAGCTGGACGATTCCCGCCCGGGGAATGATATTCCGGTAACCGGGGAATCAATCCGCTCCGCGCTTGACAGTTTGTTGCGCAATGAACCGGTTACGGTGACGCAAAAGCCAAGTATCGGTTGTAATATAAAATGGAAAGAATAACCCGCCACACGATATCACGGATAAACCAGCCACAGCTTGTCAGGCTGGTTTTGTTATGCGCTTGGTAAGCTTTTGTTTGACGATCGGAGATGGATCGATTAAATTAAATCATATTATTTATTTTTGAAAGGTGGGCAGGGGCATTATCATTCGCGATCGCATGGGATGAGATGCTCCGTTTCTATGAGGCAACGGATCATCTATTGTTTTATGGCACTTTTTCTGATCTTTTCCAGTCCGGGTTGTTCGCTGTCTTCTGAGTCACCGGCCCCGAAAGTTGAGCTTACCGTCTCTGTTCCGGCCAGCATGGGTGAACTTTTATCTCAAATCGCCAAACAATATGAGCAAAGTCATCCACAGGTAGATATCCGTTTAAATGTGGGTTCCTCAGGTGCCTTAGAGCGCCAGATCGAAAAAGGGGCACCCGTTGATTTATTTATTTCCGCCGGTAAATCAGAGATGGAGATATTATCCGGAAAAGGGCTGATTCAGCCGGAAACTGTTCGCCCTTTTGCCGGTAATCAGCTTGTGCTGATCTACCCGAAAACTGGTTCTTATCCCATTCATTCTCTTCAGGAATTAAACACAAAGGAAATTAAGCGGATCTCTATCGGTCAACCGGATTCCGTTCCGGCAGGCCGTTATGCTTCCCAGTCCTTAAAGCATGTTGGCCTGTGGCAGAAGATTCAACCTAAGCTGGTACTGGCAAAGGATGTGCGGCAGGTGCTTACCTATGTCGAAACAAATAACGTTGATGCCGGGATTGTTTACCAGACAGAAGCGATATCAAGTAATCAAGTTGTGATTGCCCAATATTTGGACTCTTCCAGTCATGAGCCGATTCAGTATTTGACGGGGATTGTGAAAAGTACCCCTCGTCTGCAAACCGCCAGGCAATTTCAAGAATATTTATTTTCCCAGGCTGCCATATCCATTTTGGAGAAACATGGGTTTTTGCCACAAACATAGCAGAGGTGTCGGTAATTGATTGATTCATTTTGGAGTCCGGTGTTTATTTCGATCAAGGTATCGCTGTTGGCGACATGCTTTGGGGTGTTTGCCGGAATGGTGTTTGGATGGCTGATGGCCAGGTATCGCTTTTGGGGGAAGGGGTTTCTGGAAAGCTGTTTGATGTTGCCGCTGGTGTTGCCTCCGACGGCGATTGGTTTGTTTCTCCTCGCCCTGTTAGGCAATCAATCGGAGCTGGGGGAATGGCTGGTTCAAACCTTTCAGATCACGTTTATTTTCAGTTATTGGGGAGCGGTGTTGGCCGCGGCCATTGTTGCCTTTCCACTGACTTATCAGACTTTGAAAAGCGGATTTGAATCAGTCGATTTGGATGTAGCAAACGCTGCCCGCTGTGACGGGGCAAATGCCTGGCAGGTCTTCCGCTACATTTATCTCCCGTTGACGAGAAAATTTTTTGCGACTGCAGTGATTCTTGGGTTTACACGAAGCCTGGGGGAATTTGGGGCGACCCTCATTGTTGCCGGCAATATTCCGGGTGAGACACAAACCGTCCCCACTGCCATGTATATAGCCATCGAATCCGGACAGGACAGGCTGGCCCTATCCTGGGCGCTATGTTCAGCTGTTCTTTCCTTTGTAATGTTATCACTGGTGAACCGGCAAAGGGAAAAACGGGAATAATTTTTCGTATTTTTCGTTTAACAGCTAGCCCCCCTTACCCGATTCTCACTTTCATCCCCATAGTCTGGCAAGGGCCCCCGTCCATGCAGGTGTATTCTAACTGCATGGGGCAGGGGGATTACACGCTCCTGACCCCGGGCATGGTCCCAAACGAAAACGGGCTGCCGGCACTAACGGCCTAAAAAACTGCTGAAAGCTTGTCTTCAGTGGTGCAAAGCTGTTAACCAGCCCGTTTTATTTTTGGGGTTGCATTTTTGCCTTTTACCCGGCGGTCGAGAGACAGATAGATCATTCCGGCTGCAATACAGCCAAATCCAAGCAGGGTGAATAAAAGATTGCCAAAAGAGTGTTCCAGGAGAAGGCCTCCCAGAACCGGGCCTGCCGCACCGCCGATAATCCACTGCAAACCGGAAGCACCCATATAAGTGCCCCGTAAGTTTTCGGGAGCGATATTGGCTACAAAAGTCATTTGCACCGGGGACATCACCATCTCTCCCAGAGTATAAACCGTGTAGGCAAGCAGCAAAGAGGACAGGACAATGATGTAATTGGTGTTCCAGTGTCCAAAAAGTGTCGGTAACCACCCGATTGCCAGTAATCCGATTCCAAATAACAGAGCGCCATACAGCATCATTTTGCCGATTGGTTTCGCGTTGGCCCATCTGGAAATCGGGAATTGGAATAAAACGACCAACGCGCCGTTTAGTGCCATTAAATACGGAAAAGGGTTGTTTTTGCCGAAAATATGAGACATTTCATTGTCAAAATGAAGAGGTAACATCCCCTCTGTTTGTGAGAAGCCCATCGAGATCACGATGCCGGTTACTACAAACAATGCCAGCACTTTGTCTCGCAACAGGATTTTCAGGCTCGATGAGAAATCATCTTTTTGGGAATCCGGCTGTTTTTGTGCTGGTAAGGTTTCCCGGATAAAGAAAAGAACGATCAGTGAGTAAATGATCAGGGTTGCCGCAGCTGACAAAAAGATCACTGCCTTTGACAAAACCACGATGGTAGCCCCGATCAGAGGGCCAATGGCTGCCCCGATGTTATGGCCCATTCTCAGCAACCCGAATGCTTCTGTACGATTTTCGGATTCTGTCACATCCGTGACCATCGCCGAGGCGGCAGGGTGAAACAAAGAGTTAAAAAACCCCATGCCTGCGGATAAAATCATGTAAGCCGGAAAGCTGTCAAAAAAGAGAAAGCCGAGCATCACGATCCCGTTTCCCAGCATAGACAGGATCATGATCGGCTTACGTCCACAGGTATCGGCTAATCTTCCTCCCATGACGGAACCCGCTACGGCAACCGTAGGAGCAACTGCCATCACCACCCCGACCTGGACGAGAGAATCTACTTTCTCTTTTAAATACAAAGCAAAAAACGGCATTAACATCATAAACGCAATGCCATTTAAAGTTTCTCCAATAAAGCGAATCCAGATATTGCGGTCCATTCTCTTTAAATCCTGTATCAATTGTTTCATCTTATGTCGCCTCGCTAATGGGAACATATATTTGCCTCTTTTGTAAATATTAATGTAATCATTCGTATATGGCAATATATTTTTTCTTTTCTGATGGGGGATAACGATCAGGACTCCACCTCAAGTCCTGGGATCATTTGTTCAATGGGGCAAAGGTCGCCCTTCTTTCCATAAGCAATGATCCGAAGATATTCACCATAAACGAGAGAACGATGGCCCGGATGATTCATCCAATTGCCCCTCGTGATTTGTGTATTGTTTAGCTTAATATCGATGGTAAGAGGAGTAAATTGAATGTAAGAAGGAAGGTGTTTCTTTAAGGTTCGATACTGTCTGCCAGAGGCAAATGATTTGCATACAAAAAGCAGATTCCGTACCTTACCAAAATCAAAGATTTCTTTTGCATATAATACATTTTCCAATGAATTGGTTGACCGGTCTTCGATGATAATGTCCTCTTCCCGCACTCCTTTTTCCACTAACCTCCATTTAATGACATGAGATTCAGGGGTAGTCCCGTATTTCCAGCTGGAATGCCGCTTTACATTTGGCTTATAACCCCCGGTCACTAATATTTGCCGGCATTTTCCTTCAATGTAGGCCTGAGCAGAAACCTCCCACAATTTCGGATGTGAACCGCCAAATATGAACAATAGGTCATATGAAGACTGAACTGGAAACTCCTTTTGATCCACAAAGACAATTTGGGTTAACGCTTCGGCCTGTTCCCTGGATAAACGGGGAGTTTTAGGATATCGCGGGATTTCTTTCATAGATGCCTCCAAAACTTTAAAAATACCTTTCATCCGATTATATCCCCGCTATTTAACCAACCCAATCCGGGTATGGGGAAAATAAATCACCCTATAAAAAAAAAGGCGGCCCCAAGGACCGCCAATCGCTTTTCACTTCATTCCCGCCAGAACGGGTTCTTTTGCCCCAGGCTCTGCAACCGGAGATGGTACCGGCTCTTTCACAGTGGTTTCTTTAGGTTTGTCTTTCCGTACATCACGCAAGAAGAAACTGAGGATAAAGCCTGCAAAGCTAAATCCGGTGGCCCAGAGAAATGTGTCATTAATGCCTGAAACGGCTGATTGCATGTTTGCCTGTCCGTACAACATAGTGATCACCATCTCTTTTGCCTGGGCGGATTGCATTCCGGTTACACTGGCAAATGCGTTTGTCACGGACTGAAACATTTCGCTGAAGGCAGGGTTCATCATGTCCGCCTGCTCGCTCAGTTTGCCGAGGTGAAAAGAGCTGCGCATTGTAAATATGGATGTCATCAAGCTGATGCCGATGGAACCCGACACTTGCCGCATCGTATTTGAGGTAGCTGTTCCGTGGCTGTTTAGTTCCGGGGGCAACTGGTTTAACCCGGCAGTCATAATCGGCATCATAAGCAGAGACATCCCGAAGGCCCGGATCATATTCAGGGTCAGGATGAATGTGTAGCTGGTATCAAGTGATAAACGTGTAAACTCATACGTGGTGACAGTGGTGATCAGCATACCAACCACCGCCAGCGGGCGCGGACCCAGCTTATCGAAGAGTGAACCGGAAATCGGAGACATAATCCCCATCACGACCGCCCCCGGCAACATGAGTAAGCCTGCCTCCAAAGGAGTAAATCCGCGCAGATTTTGCAAGTAGATCGGGAGCAGGAACATCCCCGAGAACATGGCGATGGTCACGATGACATTAATGATGCTGGATAAAGAAAATATGTCATATTTGAAGACACGAAAGTCAAGCATGGGCCGTTTGGAGTTGAGTTGTTGAATGACAAACAGGCTGACCAGAAAAACTCCGGTTACAAGACAAGCCAGAACTACCGGATCTGTCCAGCCATCTGATCCGGCCTGGTTCAGCCCATACAGGAACGTGCCGAAACCGAGGGTTGAAGTGAAGGTGCCCCAAAAATCAAAGGGTAGTTTTTTGCGTTCTTTGACGTCGCGCAGCAGGAAAGAGGCGACAACCAGAACGATGACTCCCAGCGGAACGATGCCGTCAAAGAGCAGGCGCCAGCTGTAATTTTCAATTACCCAGCCGGATAAAGTCGGGCCAATCGCGGGGGCAAACATCATCCCCAGTCCGAATAATCCCATTCCTTTCCCGCGAACTTCCGGCGGAAAGACGAACAAGATAATCGTCATCACCAGTGGCATAATGATTCCGGCTCCCACTGCCTGGATCAGGCGCCCCGCCAGCATAACAGAGAAAGTGGGAGCCAAACCGCAGATGAGTGATCCGCTGGTAAAGAAAAACATTGCCAAAAGGAATAAAAGCCTGACGCCGAAGCGATCAATTAAATAGGCCGACAACGGAATTAACATCCCATTCACCAGCATATATCCGGTTAAGAGCCATTCAGCTGTCGAAGCAGTAATGTCAAATTCATTGATAAGGGGAGGAATGGCGACGTTTAACAACGTCTGGTTTAAGACGGCCAGAAAGGTCCCCAGCATCAGGACAGTTAATAAAGGAATGTGCTGTTTAATCCCTTTATTGTCTGCACTCTCAGAAGCCATTGGGAAACCCCCTTTCTATTTGTGGATTCGGATGGTGGCGTTCATTCCGGGAACAATGCCATTTGGATAACTTTCCATTTCAATTTTAACCGGGATCCGTTGTACTACTTTTGTGTAGTTGCCGCTCGCGTTTTGTTGAGGCAAAAGAGAAAATACCGAGTTTGTCGCCAGACCCATTTGCGTCACTTTCCCTTTAATTTTCGTATCTGATTGTGCATCGACGGTAATATCTACTTCCTGGCCGACACTTACATCTTTAATATCGGTTTCCTCAATATTGGCGAGAATATAGAGCTTATCCATATCTACCACTTGTGCCAAAGGTTGTCCGGGAGCAACCATCTGTCCTTCATTCACTTTACTTTGCACAATCGTGCCGCTGACCGGGACTGTAATATTCTTGGTTTCAGTTCCCACGGCCACTTTGCCGACCATCTCACCCTGTTTCAATACCGTACCGGTCTGCCCTTTCCATTCCGTTAATTTGCCGGCGCTGTCAGCGGAAACCGGTATCACATCTCCGGCCACTTTGGCGTCTTCCGTATCAATGTAGTTGGACTGGTTAAAGTAGTAATAATACCCGCCGATCCCCAGTGCGACGATCACGATAAAGATAAGCGTGTTCAACAATAAAAATCGTCCCGTCTTCATAACAGATCTCCTCTTCCTCTCTGATAACCAATTTCTATTTATGGATTTTTACAATTGCATTCATCCCGAGAATGATGTTTTTTCCGGCAAAATCACTGACAGCAATTTTTACGGGAACACGTTCTGTCTCTTTGGTACTGTTACCCCCAGACTCCTGGGAAAGAGAGCCTGCCGAAAGAATATCGCCGGCCGTTTTCCCGATTTCCGACACTTTGCCGCTAAATACCTGATCCGGATAAGCGTCAAGCTCAACGTCTACCTCTTTCCCGACCCCGACATCCGCAATCTGGTTCTCGTCAATATAGGCCAAAACATAAGCTTTTGACAGATCGGCAACCATGGCAATCGGTTGCCCCTGAACCACAACTTCTCCGGGAACCACATTGGTTCGCAGGATTACCCCTGAGATCGGTGAGGTAATGTTGCTAACCGGCATGTTCGGCTGTTTGGCTCGATTTGCATTTTGCCGGCTGGATTTCAGTTTGTCTTCGGAACGCTTTTGCTGATTCGGGGCGAGCATCTTACCCTGTCCGCTATTCAATATCTCTTCTTTTCCCAAAATCTCATTTTTTTCAATAGAATCTCCGGTATGTACCGGCCATTCCTTCAGCTTCCCGGTGGCTGGCGGAGAGATGGCAACCATATCCGCTTTAACCTGGGCATTATCAGTCGTAACATAAAGCGAACGCTGGTTGAAGTAGTAGGCCCCTCCCCCGATGACCGCCACTAAAAAAGCCATTGCGATTACACTGATCATCAAGCGTTTCATCGGCTATTCTCCTTGCTGTTCCAGGTTGGATTCTTCCTCAAGAATACGTGTCAGCTTATTTAGCTTTTCTGTTAAATCAATAACCTCTTCCGTATCCATTTTTTCTATATATTTTCGGAAGTGCGCAGCCTGCCTGGCGGGAAAATGCTTGATCAGTTCCTGGCATTTTTCACTCAAGCTGATCCGAACCACCCGCCGGTCCTTTTCGTCACGCTCCCGGCAGACCAGCCCCATTCGTTCCAGACGATCTACAATCCCGCTCAATGAACTGGTGGAAGATTCCAGCCGCCTGCTTACCTCCACCAATGACTGAGGCCCTTCCTCTCTTAATACGCTTAACACCCTCACTTGAGGAATCGTTAACTGGTAAGTTTTAATCAACTCTTTAAATGCATCAAAAAAAACCCTCGTCGTCCGGTACAAAGCAAACACAAGGTCATTAATCTGCTCATCGCTCACCACATCATTTCACTCCATAAAATATTCTTAGTGTAAATGTTTCGCTAAGCGAATAATTCATATGATAAATTTCATAAAGTGAAATGTCAATAAAAAAATGTCCGGTGTTTATTTACTATTTTGTGACGCGTTCAGTTTATGCATGGGATTATGTATATGCGGGAAAAGAGAACGGAATTATTACCCGCTACTGCAATTGAGCAATTGTAAAAGATGATGTGAGTGGGAAAAGGGGGAGAGGTTGCCCGGAGAACCCTGGCTATGGGAAGGAGAGCGGATGGTACACTTAATGGTTGGGAAATACAGGTTTGACCACTCCCCACGCATGAATGCGGGGGATTCTTGGGTAATCCCTTCGATCGAAGAGAAGTTTACCAGGCTAACCCCGTGAGCCCCACGGTTAAAAGAGAATGTAGTTGCCACGTTTTAGGCCGGACTTACTGCTTGGTTTTCGCTTTTCAGCCTGGCCAATCAGGTACGCATAGCATTTTACATGCAAGACGATTGGCTTGCACAACCCGATATGCTATCCACTTTTCAAAGAGCAACTTAGGTAAATATTAACAAAGGAACATGTGTTTGTACTGTATTTTTCAAAAAAATGTCGGACATGCGAGAGGGATCAACCCTCCCCTGTCCGACGCTCACTTTCATCCCCATAGTTAAAGCAAGGGGTTTTCTCCCTCGCAAATATATAAAATAGATGATCAATAGATGATTAATATGTGCTTGACTTTTTCGCTGGACTGTTTTAAAATAAGTCTTGCCGTCAGTTGATGAAAATAAAATTGTTGATATGGGGCATTAGCTCAGCTGGGAGAGCGCTACACTGGCAGTGTAGAGGTCAGCGGTTCGAGCCCGCTATGCTCCACCAACCAAACCCTCGGTGTTCCGGGGGTTTTCGCGTTTGTAAGGAAATGGAATCGGGTCAGAAAAGGCCAAATGATCACATTTTGATCACACACTTAAAGTAAGTACCTTACGCTAAAAGGCATTAGGAGCACTTACAAAAGTGAAGTAAGTTGAAGAAACGATATTGTTAAGGAGAAAGTCTCATCTTCCAATGAGTATAAAAAGTGACGTTTTGAAAAAATAAGCCTAAACCACTAAATATAGGCGGAGTAATCCCGGCCAGAATCCTATACAACTCATATAATGGGGAGGGAAATCACTAAAACAAAATGGGAAGTGAGAAAATGTATTCTGGTTATCCTTATTATCCATACAGGCCATACGCGATTCCCATCCATGGTGAAGAGATCCCTATTCAAGGTGCAAAAAGGAGAAAGTCTGAAGACGTGGAACAAATCATCACAAAGCATATGAGGATAGCAGAAGAAATTCAACGAAGGATGGTAAGTATTGACGAAAGGTTTGAACGAATAGAAAAAATGATACAGGAAAAAATGGGGCGCAATGCCTAATTTCTACGGGTCACCGCAGGATACACGAAAGCAGGATTTAGGCTGATCTACTGAAAATAACAACACTTCCAGGACAGAGGAATCCACCAAGGGAATACAAAAAACGCTGTAACCTTGAGAGGAAACAGAGTTTTTTGTATGTTGAAGAAACTTTAAAAGGCCCTTTTTGTTATTGTTGCTTATACTGGGGTTCTTCTGCCATCACTTGCTGCTCTCGGTTTTTGAGTTGTTGGATAATGGCCTCAACGTTTTGAGCAAGTTGGTTATACATTTGTTTCGCTTGTTGATCATTCGTATCGAGTGCAAAGGATTTGAGGTTAGCGGCAACACTTTCTGCACTGGCAACAGTTTGTTGGATCTTTGTACCTATCGTCATGACAATCTACTCCTTGGTGAGGGATATTTACAACACGTAGTTTTCACAATCAATAAAAATGTATTCAGGAACTCGATCATTTAGTAGATGTTACAATATGGAAACCTAAAAGTCCTGAGTAGGATACGAATAAAGAGATAAAGACCCTGAACATGACTAAACCGTCTGCATTTAAACCACAGACGGTTTTTTTATATTCTCAGGTCCTTTCAAAGATTAACCATTGTCGAGTACTGCTGCGATCAGCTTTTGAATCAGTACTTTTTGATCCTTTGATATAAGTTGATCTCCCCAATGGGTGGTCATGGCATACTGAATTTGGGCAAAACCACGGATTTTGTCGACCTGGGTCTGAGCAGAGAAGTATTGAAAGCACTCGAAGGTGCTAAGGTTGTCAACCTACAGGTGATCTTCAGCAAGCAAACGTCTGGCACTGATTAACCATAAAGATATAGGTGATCAAACCTCCTACCATGGTTATAACACCCGTACCGATGTGGAGATGTTGTACAAGCCAATTGGCAGAGCAGAAGCGACTTATGGTTATATCGCTACGGTAAGTACGATCAGGATCCTTTACTGGAGAAGATGATCCAGATTCGCCAGATAACCCAGATCCAAATTATGATTAACGCTTATCGCTACATTGCAAAGAGTTAGGATCCGGCTACAAAAAGCTATGACATGGACTTCCGTCACATACGAGAATGTGTTTTTTCTTTTTGGTGATATAAATCTTAACTTGATGGTTATGTGTCCGTACCCCTAATTTTTAAATTTTGGGTGTCAGCTCCGATTGGGAAAATGGTCAGGCTTTTCGTGAAAGAGAAGAACAAATGAAGGCTTGGAAAGATCTTGTGCTTGTCCATGACTCGACGCTATCAAAGAAAGGATCGGAAACTCCGTATGATTTTTTCAAAAGGACTTTTCCGTCCCATGATGAAAAGTCCAATCGCCAACTTCGGATAAAACTAGCTCTTCGTATGATCACTGTAGATTCCACCACTTTGTATCCTTATTCATAACAATGAAAATCAATTTTATAGTAATTCCACTAAACTGACAGGAAATTTTACTATTCAGCTCATAACAATTCCAAATTTCATATAAAGTATTTTTCATTTTATGAAACAAAATTAACGTGATCAATCACATAATATCCAATTTTTGGCATATATTTGTTTATTTTTACAAAAAATATGGAAAATAAAGCATTTTATACTAATAAATAGGATTTTTCAACCCATATGCTTTCAAATCATGAAATTTTATTCCTTGTATAAAAAGGTTACGATCCAACCAGGTGATACATTGATGTATTACACAGGTGTGTCAGAAAAATGGAATGACCCTGAAGTATTTGTAACCGAATATCCGGGGTTAGATGGAGAAGCAACTGATTGGATTTTAGATCAAGGAGTTGTAAACGTTTGCACAGACGCTATCAGTACCGATAATCCTGCAGATATTACGTACCCAAATCATACGAGACATGGTGAAAGATTAGTTGTTCATACAGAGTTAATTGCTAATATGAATAAAATTCCTGTTCATCGCTTTCAATTTCTGATGACACCCCTAAGATTAGTAGGAGGCACTGGGTGTCCTGTCCGGGCCCTTGCTCTCTGGGAATAATAACATGCGCAAATGAAGCAGATCTAAGCCAATTCAGCAAATGAGATTGAAAATAGAACGGTAGGAGGAAAATGTCAAAAGACATCTCTTGTTTAACGGTCCAATATAAAAATTGATATTCAATACAATTAATATGTGTTTAAAGGTGATTTGACAACGATATTTCATTGTTAATTTACAAGGGGGGGAAGAATGTGCAGTCATCTAAAGATCTCAGACTGGAAGAAAAGAATGAAATCAGCCGTTACTCCTATATTGTCCTGTGGGCAACCTTTTTAGGGTGGATGATGGATGCTTTAGATTCTAGTTTTTTTGGTTTAGTCCTTAAGCCAGCTGTTACCGAAATTTTAGGGGGGACAGCGACAACCCAGCAAATAGCATCGAACGGATCGATAGTAATGACCACTTATCTGGTTGGATGGGCAACTGGCGGAATTTTGTTTGGACTGCTTACTGATTACTGGGGAAGGGTTAAAGTCCTGACAATCGGAATTCTGATGTATTCCGTATTTACGGGGTTATGCGCGATTGCACAGGACATTACTCAATTAGCAATCTTCCGGTTTTTTACCGGCTTAGGTTCTGGTCCAGAATTTGCCATCGGTGCAGCCCTGATTACCGAGGTTTGGAAAGCTAAACACCGGGCAAAGGCAATTGGAATCATGATGAGCGGATATAGTGTTGGTTATTTCCTTTCAGCACTTTTGTATTACATTTTAAGTACTGCAGGGTTTGGATGGCGTTCGGTATTTTTGGTCGGCGTCTTACCGGCACTATTAATATTATACATTCGAAAACATCTTGAAGAACCTGAGAAATGGAAAAAAGTAAACGAAAGACGGAAGGAATTAAAAAATACCAAAAAAGCACTTACTGAAGAAGAAAAAAGCTTAAAGGGATTTGCTCTTAAAGAAATCTTTAAAAATGAGTATGGCAGAATCACATTTATAGCCGTAGTAATAGCAACTGCTGCCCTTATTGGCAACTGGGCTATCGGCGGATGGATCCCAACAATCGTAAATACAATGTTATCTGAACAAGGACTTGATGCGAAAATAGTTGCTCAAAAAGTTAGTATCGTGGCGATGCTTTATAACGGTGGTGGTGTATTCGGCTATGCGAGTTGGGGATTTTTGGCCGACTGGTGGGGAAGAAAGAAGACATTCATTTTTTCAATGGCTGGTTCATTGATTTTTGCCCCTATTGTTTTTCTCAGTGTCGATAGCTATGAAGGCTATATGATTGCTACTCCATTCCTAGGATTCTTTGTATTTGGATTGTTTAGCGGATTGGCCATCTGGCTCGCGGAGATCTATCCTACCCATGTTCGTGGAACGGGTTCCACATTCTGTTTCAATATTAGCCGTTATCTTGTAGCTTTTGCTCCTTTGACCATTCCTTTTCTTGTAACCGCTTTCGGTTCAATCAGCAATGCAGCTGCTGTTCTGTCATGTGTCTTTGTGATTGGTCTGATCGCCACTTTCTTTGTTAAAGAAACAAAGGGTGTTACGATTGAATGATGAAGGAGGAGTATGATGAACAAATTATTGGGGAAATGTGCAGTATTAACAATAGATTTGCATCGGGGACATTTAGATCCATCAGTAGCGACATTACCATTAAGCACAGAGCAATCTGAACGAGTGGTGAAGGAAAACTCAGAGTTTCTAAGACAAATCCGTGAATTAAACATTCCCGTTATTCATGTCGTTACGGCATATCGAAGTCAAGAAGAGATCTTAAATAATCGGTACTGGAAAGATATTCAGTCAGATGACAGTGCTTCGAGGAAAAACATATTGAATCATAATTTGAAGGATTCTGCGGGGCTGGAGTTGATGCCAGGCGTTTTCGAGGATGGAGACTATGTTGTTGACACAAAGAAACGATATAACTGCTTTCTTCATACGGATTTAAAGTTTTTACTAGATTCACTGCAAATAGAAACATTATTGATCACAGGTGTCAACACGAATAGTTGTGTTTTAGCAACAAGCACATATGCGAGCTGCCTGGATTACAGGGTAGTGATCGTAAAAAACTGTGTGGACAGCATGGATGGACCTGAACTTCATGAGGCTGCTTTAAAGGTGATTGAAAGCGCTTACGGAAGCGTAAAGGACTCAAAGCAATTATTGGAGGAATTGGGGTGATCGTTTTAAATGAGAATCGATATTCACAGCCACTTTATTCCTGAAAGGTTTATAGAAGAAGTAAGAAAAGAACCGGATCGTTTTGGAATACAGGTTGAGGAAAATGGAGATTTGGAGTTTTTTAACCACAAAGAGGGCTTTAAGTACCCTTTATTTAGAACATTTTATGATGTGAGTGCAAAATTACAGGACATGGAAATGAAAAAGCTGGATATGTCTGTTTTATCCGCTCCACCAACGATTTTCTACTATTGGTCTGATTTAGAAACTACTAAGCTCGTATGCCGTATCTATAATGACAGTGTATCTGAATTTGTAAGGGCCAATCCGGATCGTTTTGCAGGAATGGGAATTGTTCCTCTGAATGATCCCGACGAAGCGATTCTTGAATTGCAGAGGTGCCACGATGAATTAGGACTAAACGCAATCGAGTTAGGATCTCATGTCGAAGGGGTTCAATTTGATGATAGGCGATTCCTTCCTTTCTTTCAAAAAGTTGAAGAACTAGATATGTTAGTGTTTTTTCATCCGTATTACTTGGGCAATAAAAAAGGTTTGGAATCCTATTATTTAACGAACCTATTGGGAAATCTCATTGATACATCCGTATCGATTTCACATATCGTATTTGGAGGACTATTACAGAAGTTTCCTAAGTTAAAATTATATTTTGCACACGGTGGAGGGTTTATCCCTTACCAGGTAGGCAGGCTGGAGCACGGGCACAAAGTTCGCGCTGAAACAAAACTAAACCTGGAGTCTTCTCCAACTGAGGACGTTCGAAAATTAATCTTTGATACGATTACATTTAACCCAGAAGCATTGAAATTTTTAATTGAGACCCAAGGGGAAGACCGTGTGGTTCTGGGAACAGATTTTCCGTTCGATATGGGAGATGAAGACCCAATTAGTTTAATTAATAGTGTAAAAGGTCTAAGCGTATCTCAAAAAAGAAAAATATTTGGAGAAAATGCTGCTCGCTTGCTTAAACTTTAATTCCATTAAACTTTATAAAATAAAGGATGGTCAAATTGGTAAAACTGAAAAATAGATATGACCTGTTTATTAATGGAGAGGAGCAACAAGTCTCTACAAATAAATACTTTCAAGTATATAATCCCGCGACTGGAGAAAAGATCACCGAGGTGGCCGAAGGAGGGGCAGAAGACGTTGACTCTGCTGTAAACTCAGCTCGACAATGTTTTGAATCAGGTATTTGGTCAAGAATGGGCGTTTCTCAGCGGGCAAAAATTTTACAGAGAATAGGAGATAGATTGGAACGAGAACTGGAAACATTCATCTATTTAGAATCACTTTGTACAGGACGGCCAATTAGGGAGATGGCGGCACAATTAAAAAGATTGCCGGAATGGTTTGACTATTACGCAGGATTAATTCGAACCTTTGAAGGGACGGTTCCTCCCTTTTCCGGGAATTACTTGAATTATACAAAACGAGTTCCTTTAGGGGTTATTGCAATTGTAACGCCTTGGAACCATCCGATGCTGATTTTAATTAAAAAATTAGTGGCTGCTCTGGCTGCCGGGAACTCAGTGGTAGTGAAACCGTCAGAGTTTACACCGATTACGACATTAATGCTTGCCCGTATCGCGTTGGATGAAGGATTGCCAAGGGGTGCCTTTAATGTAGTAACTGGGTTTGGTCCAGTAGCAGGGGCAGAATTATGCAATCATCCGGAAATAAATAAGATCGATCTAACAGGCGGAACTCAAACGGGCAAGAAAGTGGCAAGTATGGCGGGCAGTAATCTTGCTAAGGTTTCTTGTGAATTAGGGGGCAAAGCGTCTGTGCTGTTTTTTGAGGATTGCGATTTGGAGCAAGCTGTTAATGGTGCTGCATTTGCCTCTTTTATTGCAACAGGTCAAACCTGTGTCCAAGGAGCTAGATTGCTCGTTCACACATCTATTTATAACGAGTTTGCTGAAAGATTGGTAGAGAAAGCGAAATCAATCCGTCTGGGGGATCCGCTGGAACTATCAACGCAAATGGGACCGCTTATTTCAGAAATGCAGCTAAAGAAAACGGAGGATTATGTTCAAATTGCCCTTAACGAAGGAGCTACTCTCCTATACGGAGGAACTCGTCCGAAAGAAATGCCGGCGGGGTATTTTTATCAGCCGACCATATTTAAGGATGTTCATAACGAAATGAGAATAGCCCAGGAAGAAGTGTTCGGTCCTGTTACCTGTCTCATTCCGTTCGAAACAGAGGAGGAGGCAATCCAATTAGCTAATGCAACCGATTTTGGCTTAGCAATGGGCGTTTGGACGAACGATGTGAAGCGCGCCCATGCTGTCGCGGATAAATTGGAATGCGGGATCGTGTGGATTAACGATCACCATCGGCTGGACCCCTCTTCACCATGGGGTGGAGTAAAGGATAGTGGAATCGGACGAGAAAATGGAGTTGAATGCTTCAGAGACTATACTGAAGTAAAAAGTATCATCGTAAATTATGATCGGCAATCCTTTGATTGGTATGAGGATTCCGATGAAATTAAAAGATATAGTTAAATGATAATGGTTAGGAGAGATAATATGGCAAAATATTTGAAGATTGGAGATCGCCAAGGTGAGATCGAAAATCTAAGTACTCAAATAACCGAGTCTGTAAAAGACATTATCCAGCAAGTAACACAACGTGGAGATGAGGCTGTACGGGAATTTTCTGTACGATTTGATAAGTGGTCTCCAAAAAGTTTCAAACTATCCGCGAAGCAAATAGAAGAATGTATCAATAGTCTTCCCGAACAAACCATTAATGACATTCGGTTTGCTCAAGAACAAGTGAGGAACTTTGCTATCCAGCAAAGAAAAGCCATCCAGGATATTGAGGTGGAAACGCTGCCCGGAGTCATTTTGGGCCACAAAAATATCCCGGTAAACAGTGTAGGCTGCTACGTGCCGGGAGGAAGATACCCAATGGTCGCTTCCGCACATATGAGCATTGTTACAGCAAAAGTGGCAGGGGTTAAACGTGTGATTGCATGTACACCACCAATTGATGGCGGGCTGCCTGCCGCTACAGTAACAGCGATGGCGCTTGCCGGAGCTGATGAAATATATATTCTGGGTGGAGTTCAAGCTATGGCTGCTATGGCATTAGGAACAGAGAGCATCGAAGCTGTAGATATGCTAGTAGGCCCGGGAAATGCTTATGTAGCGGAGGCGAAAAGACAACTGTTTGGAAAGGTCGGAATCGATTTATTAGCGGGTCCTACTGAAGTTCTCGTAATTGCAGATCACACGGCCGATCCAGAAATAGTAGCGTGCGATATCCTCGGTCAGGCGGAACATGGCCCCACTTCTCCAGGGGCATTGATTACTACTTCAGAGAAGCTGGCAGAAGAAGTGGTCAAAGAAATTGAACGGCAACTGAGAACGCTTCCGACTGCCGATGTGGCAAGTGTTGCCTGGAGAGATTACGGCTCTATTATTCTGGTTGACAATAAAGAAGAAGCAGTTATCGAGGCAGATAAATTGGCTTACGAACATGTCGAAGTACTTACCGAAGATAATGATTATTTTTTAGAAAACATGACAAACTACGGTGCTTTATTTCTGGGGCCAGAAACGAATGTAGCGTATGGGGACAAGGTTATCGGTACAAATCATACCCTGCCTACAAAAGGAGCTGCACGGTATACGGGAGGGCTCTGGGTAGGTAAATTTTTAAAAACATGTACGTATCAGAAATGCACCCCTGAAGCAAGTGTATTTGTAGGTAAATATGCTGAAAGGCTATGTAAAATAGAGCGTTTTATGGGGCACAGGGAGCAAGCGCTTATACGTATAAAAAAATATGGGTAAAGGAATATACACCCTTATAATATATGAAGGTTGATAAAATTGAATCTGCCTAAAACTTATAATGAACGAGCATAAGGCAAAAGCCTTATGCTTAGCTGCTTAAAAAAATACTCTATTCCACTTTTTATGCCGGAAAAACGGGAGGCAAATGAAATGAATTATTTTTCTGAGTTAAAAGGAAAAAATGTGCTCGTTACAGGTGGAAGTAAGGGGATTGGTAAAGATATCGCACTTCAATTCGCCCGCCTCGGATCTGACGTATTTATTGTGGGTAGGGATGAACAGGCTTTAACTAAAACAACTGAAGAGTTGAAACAAATCAATCCAAATTGTTCCTATCTGTCTGCTGATATCACAAAGGTGAATGAAATCTATGAAATGATTGATAAATTCCTGGCGCTAAAAGGTCGGATCGATATCCTCATTAACAATGCAGGCTTGAACATTCCACAGCCTGCATTGGAGGTAACTGAACAGGACTGGGATGCTGTCCTTGATACGAACTTGAAAGGAACGTTTTTCTGCTCCCAGCGGGCAGCCAGGAGTATGATTGAGCAAGGGCAGCCGGGTAAGATTATAAATATTGTATCTCAAATGGCCTTTGTAGGTTACATTAAACGTGCCGCTTATTGTTCAAGTAAAGGCGGAGCTGTTCAACTGACAAAAGCACTGGCGATCGAGTGGGCAAAGTACAATATTAAAGTAAATGCCGTTGCACCGACATTTATTGAAACTGATCTTACAAGAAAGATGTTTGAAGATGAGGAATTTTATCAAGATGTATTAGATCGTATTCCATTAGGTTCATTGGCAAAACCAAATGATGTCACCAGCGCCGTTCTGTTTTTGGCTTCAGATATGGCTAATTTTATTACGGGAGAAACAATACGTGTCGATGGTGGTTGGACGGCCATTTAATCTATGTGCTAAATTGGCATTTTTAAGCATCTTTCTTTTCAATTCAAATTTGAAAAAAATTAAGCATGATAAATTAGTGAAGAGGTGATATTCTAATGAGCCAAACAAGTGAGGAAAGAGATGGAATAAAAAGTGAGATAAGAGATGGAATGAGAATTGATTGGGATGTACCTATAACAATGGATGATGGGATCATACTTCGTGCCGATGTTTATCGTCCGGTGAAAGAGGGGCGCTATCCGGTTATCCTAACGTACGGTCCATACGGCAAGGGACTGGCTTTCCAGGAAGGGTACCCCAGGCAATGGAAAGTGATGACCGAAGCTCATCCGGATGTTACAGAAGGGTCTACAAACAAATATCAAAATTGGGAGACTGTGGACCCGGAGAAGTGGGTCCCATATGAATATGTTTGTGTCCGTGTTGACTCAAGAGGTACGGGTCGATCACCGGGTTATATAAATCCTTTCTCAAAACGTGAAACAAAGGATTTCTATGAATGTATTGAATGGGCGGGTGTTCAACCATGGAGCAACGGTAAAGTTGGTCTGCTGGGAATTTCTTATTACGCTATGAATCAATGGCAGGTAGCCGCCCTTCAGCCACCGCACCTTGCGGCAATCTGCCCCTGGGAAGGCGCATCTGATTTTTACCGGGATGCAACCCACCATGGAGGTATCCTTTCAACATTCTGGTCAACCTGGTATGAACCTCAAGTGTTAGCTGTTCAGCATGGTGTAGGGGAAAGAGGAAGTATTAATAAAAATACTGGTGAGCTGGTGGCCGGACCGGACACGCTGTCTGAAGAAGAGTTAGCAAAAAACCGTACCGATCTTGATCACGATATCGTGACACGTCCACTGATTAATGATGAATATTACGAGGAAAGGAAAGTCGATTGGTCAAAAGTAACTGTTCCGTTATTGTCTGCTGCCAATTGGGGAGGTCTTGGTCTTCACGCACGCGGTAATTTTGAGGGCTATAAACGTGCCGCATCAAAACAAAAGTGGCTTGAGGTACATGGACTTGAGCACTGGACACATTTTTATACTCAATATGGCGTGGAACTGCAACGTCGTTTCTTTGACTATTTTCTTAAGAATGAGGAGGGGGATTGGAAGGAACAGCCGCCCGTTTTATTACAGGTTAGAACGGTAGATGGACAATTTATTGAGCGGAAGGAAAAAGAATGGCCGCTAGCCCGTACACAGTGGACGAAGCTTTATCTAGATCCAGAAAGTATGAGTTTAAGCAAAGATAAGATACCTTCTGAAGGTAAAGTTCAATATGAAGCTTTTGGTGATGGTGTTACCTTTTTGACCCCGCCTTTTGAACAAGAGACAGAGATCACTGGCCCAATGGCAGCGAAGCTCTTTGTTTCATCATCAACGGTTGATGCAGACTTATTCCTTGTGGCCAGACTTTTTGATCCGAAAGGCAATGAGATCTTATTTAATGGTGCGATGGACCCTCGTACTCCCCTTTCCCAGGGGTGGCTGCGGGCATCACACCGTAAGCTTGATCCTGTGGAAAGCACTGACTATCAGCCATACCACACTCATGACGAAAAGCAGCCATTGGTGCCAAATGAGGTTTATGAATTAGACATCGAAATTTGGCCTACTTGTATCATCATTCCTCCCGATTATCGTTTAGGGCTGACAATTCGCGGATCAGATTACAAAAATTGCGAAAAAGGTACAAAGTTCCATGGAAAGGATATGACTGGTTCGGGAGCATTTTGGCACGATGATGAGCGGGATCGACCTCGGGAGATTTTTGATAATATAATTTCTTTACATGCAGGTGGGGGCAGAGATTCTTATCTTCTTGTACCAATAATTCCAAAATCTATTTAAAAGACTCAATCAATATTGGCCAAATACCATTTCTAAGTAACCCTCTAGTACAGTTGCCGTTACCGAATAAAGATATAAGAAAAAATTTATAGAAGAACTGCACAGTTGTGTTCCCGGTCTGGATCAGGTGATGGTGGTTATTTACACATAAATGATAATTTATTAGTTCTTCTTAAACACAAGGAGGCCGCTATTTTTATAGCGGCTCAGCTTGTCAGCTTTAATATCATGCAGTTTACTCAAAAAAATGGGAAGGATTTATGCTGTAAGTTTCCCCAGCTGAACTAATGTTTTATGTTATTGACGTCATGGGCTTTTGAATGATTAATCATATTGTTCATCCTTATTGACCACGGCTGCAATGAGCTTTTTGATCAGTGCTTTTTGGTCCTTTTTCGCTCCAATTCCAGATAGCCATAGCTCTTTTCTGACAAAAATTCCAATCTTGAGTAACGGATGAACGATAGGAGTCGGATGAGAGTATAGGGGTGAGATTCCCCTGTGCTACTCAACTGAAAGGACGGGGGAGTCTCATCCCCTCCTACTCGATTATTGCGCATAAGTTACGAATAATTTGGATTTATTTAACCTGCACTCTTATGCTGGTTATGGCATTGTACCCATACCCTTTACGGTTCCATTCTGGTACCATGGGCTGGACCCTGCCAGTAGAGTCTTTGGCTCTGGCTAAGATGATGAATTCTCCTTTTTGTTCTGCTTGCCATTCGTATTTCCAAAAAGTCCATGCATAAGGATGTTGAGATTTAAACAGTGATGCCGGTTTCCAAGATACACCATTATCGGTACTCACCTCTACCTTCGAAATGGTTCCCTTCCCCGTCCATGCGAATCCTTTAATCAGGTTTAGCCCCTTTTTCAGGGTGTCATAATCCTGTGGCTGTTGAATGAACGAGTTTACTTTAATGGTGGTGACAGGTTTTTTTCCATCATCTGTATCCGCATGGGGATAATACATATAATCTGTCGTCTGGAAGGAACCTTCAAAGGCGGAATCAATGGCGGTGATTTTACATAACCACTTTACGGAGGCCATTGCGTACCATCCGGGAACGATCAGACGGAAAGGGAATCCGTGTGCATGGGGGATCGGGCCACCGTTCATTTGATAGGCAACGATTGTATCCGGATGCATTGCTTTCTCAACTGGCAGACTTCTCTCGTAAACACTCTGGTCGGGGCCCCGGTCCGCTCCGGTAAACACAATGTCTCTGGCTGAACGTTTGATTCCCGCCATTCTTAAGAGAGTGTAAAGAGGAACTCCACCCCATATCCCCTGGCTGATTGCCCCCTTTTGCCATTGAACGCCGTACACTCGGGGATGAAACAGGATACGCTTGTTTCCTGCACATTCCAGGGTGGCAATAAGGGTCTTGGCAGGTAAAGAGAGCAATTGTTTATAGTCTAACACCAGAGGACGTTTTACCAGACCTTCGATTTTTAGTGTAGTGGGAACATCGTCAGGGGGAGGATAAGGGAAGTGGTTTCGCTTATAAAAAAACTCTTCCGGTGTAATCCAGTCTTCCACAAAATGAACCGGTGTTTCCTGATTTTCCGGTTCCAGACTGACCGTTACCGGACAGGGTTTAATCTTTGGTTGCTTTTTAATAGCCATCTTTTCAGCCTCCTAATATCAATCGGGCTCCCGCGGTGACTGAAGAGGTGCTATTATACTTTCATTTTAAGCTGTTTTAAAAATTCAATCTTATGTTCATCTCTGTGGTCCATCGCCTCATCGAGATAACAATCGATTTTATCTTTTAGAAAGTCTGTTTCTTCGAACGTAAATACAATTTCAGGATGGCCGATTTTATTAAGGATGGAAGTAATAATGAACCGATCTCTTTCGTTAGACTTTTTGGCCAATTTTATCAGTTCCTTTATCAGAAAGTACCTCTCTTTTAAGTTGATATAGCTCACCATGGTCACCCTTTCGAAAATATGTTCCAGAGAAAAAGGACAAGCCACAGTTAAAGTCCATTAACAAACAATGAAGTCATTACATAAATTAAATATATGGTGAAAGAGGGTGCTTAATCTTGATATGGACTTTCTGCAATGTGTCAATCAGGTTTTATCCGGATTGACACAACCGACACTTCGTGAGTTACAAGAAGCGATTTCGTCAATAGGATGCACGAGTGAAAAAATTCTTTCTTATGTCACTGAACCCGACATCCTGCCATATGGCAGAAATGTCATTTACCAGTCCAATAATTTAGAAGCAGTTGTTATCTGTATACCGGGAATGAGGAAAACATCTGTTCATGATCACGGGAATTCCACTGGATGCGCTTATGTTGTGGAGGGGAGTCTGATTAACAAGCTATACGTACTTGAAAAAGATAACAAGCCATTCTGTTATGAGAAAAATAAATTCATGAAAGGTGAATTCTTTTATGCTACAAAAGGGCAAATTCACAGCATGTGCAATTCTTCCGGAGAAAAGTTGATAACCTTTCACGTTTACTCTCCCCCAATTAGGGACATGAGAGTTTACGGAGAGTGAATTGATCTCTCCAACTCGGCCAGAGAGGGGAATTGTTATTAATCCGGAAAACGTGGGTAAATCCTTTTATGTTTTGATATCTAATCGCCCCCAAAACGTTGAAGCGATACCCGTAACCTTATGGTATACGGGTATGAATTTTTAATCGTACCTTCTTCTAGTTAGCGATTCTTTGATCCGCCAGATGATATTTTCTGCAACATTGCCTTAGTACAGACGTGGGAATCCATAACCTGCTCCAAAAGGTCTCCGACTAGAGAGGCAAACAACGCACTGCTCCGTTGACGGGGACGGGCGAGGGAGATCGGTTTATTCAGAGTAACTTTCCCGTCTTTAAGTAAAATAACCCGATCAGCCAAAGCGACTGCCTCTTCCATGTCATGGGTAACCAAAAGGGAAGTAAATCCTTGTTCCAACCACAACTTTTCAATTAATTGCTGCATTTCGATCCGTGTGAATGCATCAAGGGCTCCCAGCGGCTCATCCAGCAAGAGCAGGCGGGGTCGGCTGACCAGTGCCCGTGCCAGGGATGCCCGTTGACGTTGCCCTCCGGATAGGATACCTGGCCATTCCTGCTCGTATTCCGCTAAGCCAACGTGTTGGAGTACTTGTTTTGTCCGCTTTTTTCTATTGCTATCATCATTGTTTACACCGAGCATGACATTGTCAAAAACCTTATTCCATGGCAAGAGACGGGAATCCTGAAACATCATCCTGGCCTCAGGGTTTAGACCGGAGATCTGGTTCCCGTTCTGGATAATAGTACCTCTGTCTGGAGTTTCCAGACCTGCAATTAACCGCAGCAACGTACTCTTCCCACACCCGGACCGGCCGACGATCGCGACAAATTCACCAGGGTGTACATAGAGATCAACGTGGTTCAAAATAAGACGGCTGCCGAATTGTTTTTGTAATCCGCGTATATCCAATCGCGTCCCTGAAATCTTATTGCCCAGTTGAAACACCTCCGTTCAACCCGTTGGGTATATGTTATTTGTTTATTTGCCAACGCAAGCATTGCCTTTCGAGAACCTTTGCTAATATGTCGGCTAATTTACCTAGAAGTGCGTAAAGTAGAATACTCAACAGGACGACATCCATTTGCATAAATTCACGGCCATTCATCGCCATATATCCGATACCCGAGTCAGATGAGATGGTTTCTGCTACGATTAAGGTTAGCCACATAATACCTAGGGAGTATCGGAAGCCTACCAAAATGGACGGCAGCGCACCAGGAAAAATGACCTTTATAAACAGCGACCCGCCATTTAGACGGTATACTTTTCCCATCTCAATCAAGCCCGAATCTACAGAGCGAATACCATGAAACGTGTTCAAATAAAGCGGAAAAAATACCCCCAGAGCGACGAGAAACACTTTAGCCTCTTCACCGATTCCGAACCATAGAATAGCTAGGGGAATCAAGGAGAGATGAGGGATATTGCGTAGCATTTGAACCGTAGTATCCAGCAGTTTCTCAGCAACCGGAAAAAGCCCGTTTAAAAAGCCCAATACAAGTCCGATTCCCCCGCCAATCAGCAGTCCGAGCAAGGCACGGTAAGTACTATCACCAATATGTTGGAAAAGTTCCCCCGATTCTGTCAGCTGGATGGCAGCCAGGATTACGGCCATCGGTTCTGGGAGTGTTTCTCCCGAAATCCAGCCAAGCTGGCTCAGAATTTGCCAGAGTATCACCAGTAAAACCGGAATACTCCAGGGAATGAGCGAATCAATGATTTTATGGAGCGGAAAATCTTTGATCATCGGCTAATCTGCCTTTCTTTCTTCGGGAAATTGGCTGTTGGCTATTATTTCTCCGAATGGACCATATTCATATTGCTCTGAAGCAAAAGCATTGCTTTGCAGTGGTAACTCAGGGAAGAGCAGTTCAGCTACCCGGTATGCTTCTTCTAAATGGGGGTAGCCCGAGAGAATGAAGGTTTCAATTCCCAGGTCAGCATATTCCCGCATTCGTTTGGCTATGGTTTGGGGGTCTCCAACGAGAGCGGTTCCGGCTCCGCCGCGAACCAAGCCAACCCCTGCCCACAAATTGGGACTGATCTCTAAATTGTCTTTCCTTCCTCCGTGAAGTTGAGACATCCGGTGCTGCCCCGTCGAATCAAACCGGGAAAAAACTCGCTGAGATGCCGCGATCGTTTCATCGTCTACATAACGGATCAACTTCTCGGCCGCATACCAGGCTTCTCGTTCCGACTCCCGCACAATTACATGCAAGCGAATGCCGAAACGGATGGTTCTTCCCTGCTCGGCTGCTAATTTGCGCACTTGCCCGATCTTTTTTTCAACCTGGGAGGGGGGCTCTCCCCAGGTGAGATAAACATCCACATGTTTGGCTGCCACCATCTGGCCCGCCGGAGAGGATCCTCCAAAGTAAATAGGGGGATACGGGGTTTGAACTGGAAGGAACAGCAGTTTCCCTCCTTTGATGTTTAGATGTTTACCGCTAAAATGGACCTCCTGTCCTTGCATTTCCTTCCTCCAAACATCCAGAAACTCATCAGTTAACTCATACCGGGTATCGTGGTCCAAATGAAGACCGTCCCCGGCCAGTTCAACAGGGTCCCCGCCAGTTACTACGTTGATGAGCAACCGCCCTCCCGATAGCCGATCAAACGTAGCTGCCATACGCGCCGATGCAGAAGGGGAGATCAGGCCGGGACGAATAGCGACCAGAAAGTGCATTCGCTCGGTTACCGATAACAGGGAGGAGGCCACAATCCATGCGTCTTCACAGGATCGTCCGGTGGGTAACAATGCCCCGCTGAAACCCAGGTGATCCACTGCCTGCGCTAATTGGCGCAAATAAGGGAAAGTCACACTGCGCCCTCCCTTTGCTGTACCTAAATACCGTCCATCGCCATGAGTGGGAATAAACCAAAATACTTGCATATTTTCACAACCTTTCTTTTATGGAGTTTTATTTTTAGACCCAATCACGTCTTGAACACGGATCTGTCTGGGAATCAACCCAATCCGCAGAAAGGTGTCCGCGATCTCTTGCTGGTCTTTGACGATAGAATCGTCAATTGGTTCTAATCCGTATTTCGACCGCTGAATGGTCTTTTTCACGGGTTTAATATCCATCCCGATTTGCTTTGAAAGCAGTTGGGCCGTTTCATCCGGGTGTTCGTTAAACCAATCGGTCGTTTCTTGCAACGTATCGAGAAGGATTTTGATCTCGGCTCTGTGTTTGTCGGCGTAACTGACGGATGCGAGGATAAATTCACGGTTGGATGTATATCCTCTGGCATCTGTAATTGTTTTTGCTCCTAAATCGATCTCAGCCGCAGAATAATAAGGATCCCACACTACCCATGCATCGATGCTTTTTTTGGCAAACGCCGCCCGGGCATCCGCAGGAGGGAGGTAGACAGGTTGAATGTCTTCATACTTTAAACCGGCTTTTTCTAAGGCTTTTACCAACAGATAGTGAACATTGGACCCCTTGTTCAGCGCCACTTTTTTTCCTTTTAAGTCTTTGACATTCTTAATCGGAGAATCTTTTGGTACCACAATCGCTTCATTCTCGGGCTTGGGTGTTCCGGTACCGATATACACCAAGGGGACACCTGCCGCTTGTGCAAAGATGGGCGGAGTGTTTCCGGTGTGTCCAACATCAATGCTCCCAACATTTATCGCTTCCAATAGTTGAGGTCCTGCGGGAAAGGGTATCCATTGTACTTTGACTCCTCGTGCTTGTAAGCTTTTTTCCAGGGTTCCCCTGGCTTTTAAGATGCTTAATGTCCCGAATTTCTGATACCCGATCCTCAGGACTCGTTCTTCATTACCTGATGCATCTGAATTGCATCCGGTGGCTAACACTGCAGAAAAAGTGACCAACAGAAAAATAGTCAACAAACGAAGCTGTTTAGCCATTGTTCCATGGACGATTCGAACAGCCATCTTAGAAACCTCCTCATAAACAATAAGACCCCATCCCTGATTTAAACCAGGATAATGGGGCCTCCGGCGATCCGGTCGGCGATGTTCAGCGGTTTTCCCTTTTTTTTTGATTCTTGCGGCCAGATGGTTTGGCAAAAGAAGCAGGTTCCAATGAAAAGCGTTGTTTCTCCGTACGATCAATTTGGACAATATGGGAATCATGAACCGTAATGAGTACAGAACCATACTTCAAACCTTCCAATGCTTTTAAAATGCGGCCCATCTGCTCATCGGTAGTGGTTAAGGCTCTCATTTGATTCCAGCATCCTCCTTTATACTTGGAAGCCGTCCAGACAGCAGGTCTTCCAATGTTGAGTGGTCCAAAAGGTAGGCCACCGTATCGCGGATCAGGGTCCATAGTGGTTTTAGCAAACAGCCTTCTTCCAGCGAACAAGGGTCATAAGCCGTTATGCTCACACATCCCATTGGGGCCAAAGGACCTTCCAGTTGCCGGATGACTTCTCCAATCACAATCAGTTCAGGAGATTTACGGAGTGTATATCCACCCCGTATTCCCCGTTTGCTTTTTACATATCCAAGATTTTTCAGTTGCAAAAGAATTTGCTCCAGATAGTTAACTGGAACCAGAGTCTTTTCAGCGATCTCAGCAATAGGTACCACGGTGTTCGGGCGTTGCCCAAGGATGATGAGGGCACGCAGCGCATATTCTCCTCTGGTAGAAACTTTCATAATCTTGTCTCCCTTTACCGGTATCACGTTTAACTTAACATTTATTTCGGCAAAGGAACAGTCATCTTTTTCTTTAACTTATTTTTATGCTTGTAGACAGCCATAGCGATGCCTACTGCCCATATAAGGGACAATACAATATAAAGCAGTCCGTGCCAGAAGGGGGAAATGACTTTAAAACTGTCAAGTAACGTTTTGACATTGGTGAGAATGATCAATCCCCCGACCATTACGCCAAGCACATGGGAAGGAATGATCTTGACCAGCCAGGCAGCAATCGGAGCGGCGACAACCCCGCCGATCATTAATGTGGCTACCCATGGCCAGTTGATATTTGTCCAGCCAAGTGAAACAAAGAACCCTGCTGTTGCGGAAATAGCAATCGCACATTCACTCGTATCGACAGAACCAATCACCTTTCGTGTTTCGATTCCTTTTCTGCTCAACAGGATGGGAGTCGTTAAAGGTCCCCATCCTCCGCCTCCGGTAGAATCTGCGAATCCGGCAATTAAGCCCAATGGAATCAGGAAACGCCTGGTGATTTTCGATTTGCCCGGTAGAGACGGATTTCCGAACAGGAAACGCCCGAGTATATAAAAACCGAGTAGAAATAAAAATGCAGATACATATGGTTTTACCAAATCACCGGGCAGACTGCTGAGAAAGCAAGCACCTGCAAAGGCCCCGACGGAGCCCGGAATAATTAAGCTTCTCACAATCGTTTTATCCACGTTTCCAAACCGTAAATGAGAGATGCCTGAGGCAGCTGTTGTAACCACCTCTGCCATGTGGACAGAAGCGGATGCTACAGCCGGAGCAATACCAAACATAAGCAACAAAGAAGAAGAAGTAACTCCATAAGCCATCCCCAATGATCCGTCAACTAACTGCGCAGCAAAACCGATTAATCCCAGTATAATCAGTTTTTGCATCTCTACCCCCCTCCTTAGTCGGAGCAATTTTTCTATATTTGATCAAAAAACAAGGGTTGAGTTTATTGTTGATAAAGCTTGATAATATTGAGTATATTAGTCAACTTTATGATGAAAGATCACGTCGTATGCATAGCACCAGCAATGTGAGACCCTTATCATCATCTTCATGAATATGAATAAAACCAATCTGCTTGCGTTGTTTTGAGAGGTTAAAAAAGCTTTTCTTTATTGTGTACTTACTTGAGAGGACTACCGTACCATCCTTTTTTGTCGAATAAAATAAACAAATAACAACAATTTTTTCTTTAAAATCATGACAAAACAGAGTTAAATAGTCGACTTTAAAAAGAAACAAAACCTATTTACTTTGATTTGAATATAATATGAAATAGGGCGAATGTCAATATAAATATGATAATTATTAATAATGGAAATGGTAAAGGTATGGAATTGTGTGTAGACCCTGCAAAAACTGATAACCAGGTTACAAGGGGAGGATTGGTGTTGTGACTTACACCCATATGCCCGTGAATACTCCATGAAAGCCCTTTTATTGATACAAGGTATGACAATATTTTTAGAACGGGTGACTTAATTCATCCGGTTTTATTGAAGAAAATGCAATTGTAGACTATGAAACGTTTTATCAATATTTAAAAGAAACAAGCGAAGATTATTTAACCCGAAATCCTCACAATAAAGATGAAGTTGAAGCTTGTTTGAAAGAAATTAAACGTAGGTTTAACGTAGCACAGTGAGGTCTTTAGAGTCTGCCTTTGGGTGTTCGCTTAGCTGAAATATGATGTACACGGAAAATATTAAATACACCTTATCCTACTGAAGACAAGTGAAAGAAGGGGTAAATTGATGGAATGGGAGTTAAGTGTAGATCGAATTGATCATGTAGAAGCTTTACCAAAATGGGATCGGGTTTATGAAGTAATAGAACAAATGGACGGTAAAAAAATCACCAATTTCATACTAGATCCCCTTAATGGTGGCGGCTGTGGGAGGGTAACCAACGCTATTTTGCAATTTTACTTTGCGGTATTTTTAGCGATTGGAACGGCTTCTATACTGATCTCCCAAATGGCAGGGGCAAAGGCACGAAAGATATTGTGAGGCAGTTCATATAGGACAACACGTGTCTCATTGTAACCGTTGCGGCGAACATCGGAAAATTGAAGGAGTTAATGAGTATTTCAAGATAGACATCAAAGATCGGGATAATGATACCATTGGGGGTTGGATTTTCTCGCAGCTTGAAAAAGTCCCCGAAGTTGGGGACCAGGTAACGTATGATAAACATATGTTTTTTAGTTCAGGATGTTCACCAGCGCAGATTGACGAGATTCCTAGTCAAGCCAATCGAACATGAGAATGAAAATGAGAGGAAAATAAATGAACAGCCATCCATATAGATGGCTGCTCCCCCGTATCCTGCTCCTTGCATGTTAACATTTTAAACGATTTTACAGTAAATTAAAACAATGAAAGCCGAAATTGGCTTGCTTTCACTTTTTGGATATTAGTCCTCTTCATCGCCGCCAAAAAAATCTTCTAAAAATCCTTCGTCTTCATCGGGTGACTCTTCATCAGTCTCCTCGTCTTCGAATATCTCTTCCAGTGCTTCCTCAAAGATCTCAGCAGCAATGAGCCCTACTGCAAAAGCACCGATGGCTCCCGATAAACCGGAAATTTTATGATAGAAATGTTTTTTGTCATAGTAGTATACACTAGGATTTTGAACGGTATCCGCTAATATTTGCTGTAGATAAGCGACAAGTTGGTCCGGATCGTCAAGGATTTGATTTTCTAACCAAACCTCTCGTTTTACCTCTTTTTCGCCTGTAAAGGAATACAAATCTACTTCCAATAATAAGCGAATTCCTTCTTCTTCAATAGCAGCAACGAATTCCACTTCTTGAACTTCATCTTTTAAAAAGGATGTGGGGGTAAATTCAAATTCTTGCATATGGCCGTCAAAGGAACGAGAGCCGTATTTTTCACGGAATCCGAGTTGCCCCAAAGCAGTTAGGATGTTTTGAAAGCGTTGTGGAGGAGTTACATGAATGTGATCCCTGTCTGTAGAATCCACTCCCCCTGCGATATCTAAATGGGTGATAAAGTAATAGGAAACAGAATATCCGGAAAGCAGGAGATTTTGCGGGAGATCATAGGAAAACGGGAATGTTTTTCTTTCTGAAGGCTGAATCTTAAAGGAATCATGGAACTGGAAACGATGGATCAATGCGGTATGCTCATGCTCTCCTACTCGAACATTCATCAGGAAATCAACGTCAATCTTATTGATGTCTTGTTCAATGGTTCCACCTTGAATGATGAGTTCTCCGTTCACTTGCTCTCCCAGCATGTATTCCTGATTGTCCAGTACCAGGTCGACTTGAGCCGCACCTTTGCCTAATTTAGCCATAAATTTTTTGAATACCATTCGAATGGAGTTCCTCCCATAAAAGTAATAGCAACAATTATATTGTACTGGTTGTATAGGAGGGTAAATGTGTCAGATTTGTAAAAATAATTAATATCCTGAAACGCTCGTTTTTAGGTCATCCGATTGCAAACGAAACTGGAGACCGTGGGTTCTATCTTTTCTACTCTTATTATAAAACAAGGGAATACAAAAAACGCTGCTTTCCCTATCAAGGTTACAGCGTTTTTTGTATGTTGAAGAAACTTTAAAAGTCCCCTTTTGTTATTGCTGTTTATACTGTGGCTCTTCTGCCATCACTTGCTGCTCTCGATTTTTTAGTTGTTGGAGAATGGAATCAACGTTCTGAGCAAGTTGGTTATACATTTGCTTAGCTTGTTGATCATTCGTATCGAGTGCAAAGGATTTGAGGTTGGCAGCTACACTTTCTGCAGTGGCAATCGTTTGTTGGATCTTTGTACCTATAGTCATGAAAATCTACTCCTTGCTGAGGGATATTTACAACATGTAGTTTTCACCATCAATAAAAATTTATTCGGGCACTTGTTAATGTAGCAGATGTTACAAAATGGAAACTAAAAAGTCCTGAGTAGAGCACGAATAAATAGATAGACCCTGAACATGCCTAAACCGTCTGCTTTAACCGCAGACGGTTCTTTTTATAAAAGGCATTAGTCACATGAAGCGACCCAACTTAAAAAGTTTGTGAACCTCTTTGGGATTTTTACGTGCCAGGTTTATAGGCCTTTATTTCTGATATAATGGGACTGATCAAAAATGAGGGCTTTTAAAGGTTAATCATTTTCTACTACTGCGATCAAATTTTTAATCAGTGCTTTTTGCCCCTGAGATATGAGTTGATCTCCCCAATGGGTTGTATCTTCATCTAATGCTTTTTTTAGATCAATCGTTTTGGGTCTCTGTGGTAGGGAGGGGGATGGATTGCCCATGACTCCTAATATAAAATCTGTGGTCGTACCCAGTGCTTTTGCGAGTTTACCAAGTTGGATAGGGGTTGGGTAAGTATATCCCCTTTCCATATTTGAGATGACCTGAAGAGATTCATCTACTAGCAGCAAATGTTTTTGTTTCCAGCCTTTATTTCGAGATTTGATCCGCAATCCTATTTCCTTTTTTTTCTGTTTCTGCTTAATATAACAGCTTGTATGGATCACACTAGTCATTATAAGCAAATGGATCATTTTAATTCGCTGAACTCAATATAACGTAATAGGGTAAGTAAGGTTCCGCTCTATGGGGATGGGGAGTCGATAAAAAGACCCGGGACCTTTATGATTGGATGGGAGCGGGTATCTCCTTATCGGTGTAAGGGTCATGTTAACACCTGGAGACTTAAAAGAAGGAGGTTTGGTATATGGGAG
The DNA here is from genome assembly GCF_016055185.1 of Paenactinomyces guangxiensis. Lineage (GTDB taxonomy): Bacteria > Bacillota > Bacilli > Thermoactinomycetales > Thermoactinomycetaceae > Paenactinomyces > Paenactinomyces guangxiensis. Next base: position 145,606 of record NZ_JAECVR010000006.1, on the reverse strand, counting down.
TGTTTGTACCTGAACTGGAAAAAATCGATCATAAAAAGCTGACAAAAACCAAAATGTTAAAGCGTGGAACGTTCATCTTACTTGGTGCGGTACTTGTAGCGGTCGGCCTGGAGATTTTTTTGATTCCCAATCAAGTGATTGACGGAGGAATTGTGGGGGTCTCGATCATTTTGTCCCATCTTTCCGGACTTAATTTAGGAGCCATCTTATTTGTGTTGAACCTGCCATTTTTCTTTCTTGGCTACAAACAAATTGGAAAGACCTTTGCGATTTCCACCTTGTTTGGTGTTGTGGTTATGGCAATTGGAACCAACTTACTTCACCCGGTCCCGCCTTTAACAGATGATCCTCTCTTGGCAGCTGTATTTGGAGGGATTATCATTGGTATCGGAATTGGTATCGTCATCCGATACGGGGGATCGTTGGACGGAATAGAAATCATGGCCATCCTGTTTAACAAAAAATTACCCTTTTCAGTAGGACAAATCGTGATGTTCTTTAACCTTTTCATCCTGGGAAGTGCGGGATTTGAATTTGGGTGGGATCGGGCCATGTACTCACTCATCGCTTACTTTATTGCCTTCAAAATGATCGACCTTACTATTGAAGGATTTGAGGAAACCAAATCTGTCTGGATTATCAGTGACGAACCTGAGAAGTTGGGGGAATGTATCCTGAACCGATTAGGACGTGGGGTCACGTACTTAAGTGGGGAAGGGGCATACACAGGTGAATTTAAAAAAGTGATCTTCTGTGTGGTCACTCGTTTAGAGGAAGCCAAGTTAAAAGCCATTGTGGAGGATGTTGACCCCCAAGCTTTCCTGGCGATTGGGAACATCCATGATGTACGAGGTGGGCGGTTTAAGAAGCGGGATATCCATTAGGGAGGTCTACAGTTGGGGACTTGTTCCGTTTGCAAAGGGAGAGGAAAGATTAAAACGATGCTTCCCGTTCCAATGGAAACGATCTGCTTAAGCTGTGGGGGAACAGGCATATCTAAAAGAGATGACCAACAAAGAAAAAATACTCTTTGGAACTTATTGAAAAAGTGGTTTGCAGGTAATAAGTAAGTTCACCCTCATGAAACTGGATATCATTATTCAATTAATATATTAAAGCCCAATTTGTGGTATTAACCCTGTAAAGTAGACTATGTAAATAAAGCCCAAGTATTTATGCGGCGATCGCTTCCCGGTATTCGACCGGGGACCGATCGCCAAGTCGCTTTTGGGAGCGTTCATGGTTATAGAACGTAATGTACTGATCAATAGCTCGATGCAACTCATCAAGGGTTTCCGGACATTGAAGGGACAACATCTCCGACTTAAGATGGGAAAAGAACGATTCGATACAAGCATTATCTAGGCAGTTCCCTTTACGCGAATGGCTCCCAACCATTCCTAGTTGCTCGAGTTTCTTGCTATACTGCCGGGAAGTGTACTGGAAACCTTGATCTGAATGAATCAGGGTTTTCACCACTTCTCTGTTCTCACATGCTTTCTCCAATGTTTTCATGACCAATGACAGATCATTCCGTTTCGAGACGTGATAAGCGATGATTTCATTATTGTATAAATCCTGAATCGCTGATAGATATACGAAGCCACCATGGATCGGCAGATAAGTAACATCCGTCAATCTCCCATTTGTAAATATAAATTAATCATAAACATACAAAACGTCTATAAAGTGTAAAATAAATAGAAAGGATTAGGAGGCTTTTCAATGAACAAAATTTTCTTATCCGGATCTTCGTCGGGTATGTCTTTTTATCGGAAGGGTTGGAAGTTGAAAAAGACTTCAATGGCTAAAACAGAAAAGACAATGGGCAAAGATATATAACAATTTATAGACTTAATTCGGAGGTAATGAAGTGATGACGGATGAAAAAAAGAAGGAGGCCAACCCATCGAAAGAGGGGAATTCTGTCCTTGAAGTATTGGGAGTTGCTACACGTTTAGGACTTACCTCGTTTGGGGGGCCCATTGCTCACATAGGATACTTTCGGGACGAATATGTGAATCGCAGAAAATGGCTGGATGAAAAAGCGTATGCCGATTTGGTTGCCCTTTGTCAATTCTTGCCGGGTCCGGCAAGCAGTCAGGTGGGAATTGCCATTGGAATGATCCGGGCAGGTTTGCCGGGGGCATTGGCAGCATGGATCGGTTTTACTTTTCCTTCCGCTTTAGCCCTTGTCATTTTTGCATATGTAGTACAGCGATTTCAGATTCAAGAGATGGGCTGGATTCATGGGTTGTTAGTGGTTGCAGTGGCTGTCGTTGCCCAGGCGGTATGGGGAATGGCCAGAAATTTAGCACCTGATCGTCCCCGGGCAACGATCGCCTTTCTGGCTGCGATTGCCGCGGTTACCTGGCAAACCGCTTTAGGTCAAGTACTCATTATCGTGACAGCCGGATTCATCGGGTGGTGGTTATTGCCCAAGCGCTCAGTTTCTGAGTCTTCGTCGATTCGAATTCCTATGGGTCGGAAAGCGGCTTTGATTTCTTGGGGGCTATTTTTTGCTCTCTTGCTCCTTCTCCCTCTGATGCGGCAAATCTCTTCGGGTCAGTGGCTGGCGCTGTTTGATAGTTTTTACCGAACGGGTTCACTGGTATTTGGCGGAGGCCATGTGGTTCTTCCGCTCCTTCAAGCAGAAGTCGTACCGACGGGATGGATGAGTTCGGATCAGTTTCTTGCCGGTTATGGAGCGGCACAAGTGGTTCCGGGTCCCCTCTTTACCTTTGCTGCATACTTAGGGACAGTGATTAGCGGATGGCCAGGAGCCCTATTGGCTACGGTGGCGATCTTTCTTTCCTCCTTTTTGCTGATTATCGGGGCATTACCTTTCTGGGAGTGGATTCGGACCCAACCGAAATTTCAAGCGGCACTTAACGGAATTAATGCCGCAGTCGTAGGAATTTTGCTCGGCGCTCTCTATGACCCTGTCTGGACGAAAGCGATTCAAAGCCCTGCTGATTTTAGTCTGGCACTGATTGCCTTCGGGTTGTTAACCATTTGGAAACTCCCGCCCTGGGTTGTGGTGGTGTTTTCAGCGATGGGCGGGGCGATTCTTTCCCTTTTCTAACAGAAATCCGATCCCTTGCAGAGACTGGGTGCTCGTCGACCTGTTGAACAAACTTTGTCGATAAGTTAAGAGTATCGACTCCTTCATGTAAAAGGAAGTGGGTACTTTTTTTAGAGTTTGGTATATGAAAAGAATTTAATTCTAAATTAGTATTCTGGCCCTTCTTCATTTTCCTTCAAAGCAAACCCTTTTGGTACTCCCTATAAAATAAGACACCGGCTTGAATAGAGAATGTATTATTTTTGTACAAATAAAAAAGACTGGCAAGTAAAGATGAGAGTTACCCTATTCGGTTAAGAATACAACTATTTTTCGTTAGTTATCTTTTCAGAATTCGACTCTTGGTAAATATCAATGATGTACACATATTAAAAAAACTTTGGGTCAAAATAAGTATGTGCTTATATAAAGGAGGTGTGATTCTTGGCCAAAGATTATTACATTGCCCGTGATGCTTTCAAGCAAGAGGATTTAGCAGCGAAAAAATATGCCTTTTACGCTCATAACTGTACCAATCCGGAAGCCAAACAACTGTTCAACCAAATTGGTCAGGTTCAACAGCAAAGTGCGCAAAGGTTTCAACAAATGATGAACCAATTCCCGATAAAGTTGAGTTTTTACAGGCATTTATTCTCATAAGAAAGGGGAGTCACTCTCTTGATTTTTTTGGCTTACTTCTTCCTGTCCTGGTTTCTCGGATTCATTCTGATTGATTGGAAAAATTGGCGATTAGGCTATCCAACAGCTTTATTTGGCAGTGTAGGGTCCTTTACGCTGGATACTGCGTTTTTTTGGCGCTCTGAGCACTTCCGGGTGATATGAAAAAAAGGGCGAAGCTGTGGCGGGCTTTGCTCACACTCGCCCAATACCGGAATATGATATTTGCCTGTATTCTTTAGAAATAGGCTGAAAAAATCAAATGATGGAATATTTCAAGTAATAAAAGGACAAAAGCATCAAAGGTATGAGCTATTTCATTACAGAATGTTTCAAGAGTTTATGTCCGTCATAGTCATCATAAATGGTATATATAAGATGCAGTAAGGTCGGCTATTCACTTCATACGCCGCACGTATTCCCGATTCTATGGCCCCTTGAATCCAGGTACGGTCAGAGGAAGCATGTTCACCAGCAAAGTGAATTCTCCCTTCTGGTGCAATAATAGAAGGGTATAGTTCAACTTCTTGTTCTGGCTTGAAAAAAGCAAAAGCATCTGTCGCATACTTATATTGAGTCCAACTGTGAGAGACACCTGTTACAAAGTCGTTAAGAATATGCAGGCCATGGATCACAGCCAAATTTTCTAAAGCTTGTTGAATTTGTCCTTTCTCTGAATACCTCTGTAAAATTTGTGCACTATCTTCCCAAGTGTAGCTTGTTAAAATCACTCCCACCTTCTGACCAAAGCCATGACTAGGATAATATACCTGCCTAATGGGTAAATCCGTAATGGTTTGACCACCAAATATCTTTTCTTTTTCCCAAAATCTTTCGCGAAACTGAATACCCGTTTTGATAGAAGGAACATAATGTAGTTCACGAATCGCCTTGCGCTTACTGTGTGAAAAAGCATGGTACGGTTCGACTTCAATAAAACGTAATACCGAAAAAGGAATTGTAACAATTGCACAGTCTCCAGTGATTTGAAGAGGTTCACCTGTTTTTGTATGGATAGAGTAAAAGGTTACGTTGCTCTCGTGATATACGATTTTCTTGAGTTCTTGGTTGAAGAGAATATTTTCTTTCAACTGTGGTAAAAAAGCTTTTGGTAATTGATCATTACCGCCAGTGATTTCATAGAAACGGTTATATGGATTTAGAAAAACTAAGTATTCACGAAAAATATCAAGAAAAGATAACTCTGCCATTCCTTCATTGGCAGAAATCACCTTGATTTGTTCAATTGCTCCGTGTGATAGCCGGATGCCGAAGGGATTATGTGTAAGAAAAATGTCAAACGAATACTTATCAAAGAATTTAATGATTATTGGCCAATTTCTTGCGGGATTCTGATTGATGAAATCGTAAATCGGTTGAAATAATATATGTAGTAATTCGGAAGCCGTTTTGTTCCGTTCCCTTGGTGCAACAGGGTAATTAAGAATACTGGGATTTTGTTCATAACACTTTCGACGAGTGTAGACTCCGTTTACATAAAAGATATCGTTCGGCGTTGTATTAATAAATGGATTGATGGGTAGATGAAATTTGCGGATATACTCCATTGTTAAGTAGTGCGTATTGGGAATCCGCATCGGCCCCACATCAATATATCCACCCTCTTTAAAAGGAGAGCGAATAGTTAATACACGCCCCCCTACTCTTTCGGTTGCTTCCAGAATCGTTATTTCATGACCTGCATCCTTGGCTTAATGCGGAGAAAGCGCCTTGGGATATGCAACCTGCTGAAGCGCTTCATTTTATGAAAATAAAATATGATCAAACGTTTTTAGATGCAATTCCTTTAACCTCAACGATGGGAGAAGCGAAAGGGATGGCCTTTATCCTCCCATATCCGGTAAGAATCAATGCAAAACAAACACACCGGGTCTATGTAAAACAAATGCTCCTCTCCGAGAAGGTAGAAAAGATTTTACCTGATTGGTCTTTCTTTGTGACCAGTGTCTTAAATGTGACCCAACTCAGGCCAACTGCTTCCCGGGAAGAATTTTATGATGATCCGATGTTGGATATGGTACGGAAAGAGCTGGGTGACGGGATTCGCGAGTATCTGATCCATCTGGTCCATACCAATCCAACTCTTTTGAAGCAGATTATCCAAATTCATTATGAATCGATCAAATCACTTGCCAAAGAAGATAATGAATTGTATGCGCTATTTATTGACTGGCTGCCTTTCCAAACAACACTCGGCATTAAAAAAATGAAGGAAATTCGTTCCCTGTCTGAGCAGGTCCTGTTTACATCTAGTGTGGATGAGTACCGTCAAATCAGCCAAGTCGCTAAATCCCAATCGATCTGTGTGATCAATGGTGGTTATACACATGATGCTGAACTGATCCAGCGCTTGCCCCAAGTTTTTCCTGAGCTTGCAGTTAAACACGTCGATCCCCTTTCCTTCTCACAAAATTTTACCGACTTATCACTGGCTGAGCGTGAACAGGCTTATGAATTTATCCGGTTAGCCAATGTGATTCTGGCACGTTATCAATGTACAGCTGAGATGAAAAAGTTTAGCCCTGATGAGCTGCCTGTACTGTATACAACTAATGAAGAGGCACTCTTTTTGCGAACGGCCGGTGAGGATGAGGGGAGGGAATATATTTTATTTCACGCATCCTCTGTTCCGATCAAGCGCCATGTCAAGATCAAAGCAGAGGCCAATCCCTTTGATCCGGGATGGGAAGCCTATTTTGAAAGCCGAATTGCAAAACAAATGGTAGACAAGGGTACAAGGAAGAAAGCAACTACTGCGACTTTGGAAAGAACAAGGTGGCATTTGCCCGGTTTGCAGAGAAAAGATCACCGCCTCTACAGGATGGCACAACCATCATATGGTTTGGAGATCCAAAGGAGGAGCAGACACACAAGAAAATCGAGTCCTACTACACCCGAATTGTCATCAACAAGTCCATAGCCGAAAGTTAACCGTTAAGAAACCACGTCCCCCACGGGGCGTTTAAGAGGCTTGAGCGGATTGCGGGGAAACTCGCACGATCCGTTCTTAGGGGGGACGGCTCCGAAAGGAGCCTACCCTACCCGACAATATGAAGATAGCAGTAACCATTAGCTCAAGGCAAGGATGTCCGCCGTGAGGAGTCAGGGGGAATAGGCGTTGCAAACAGAATGCAAACAGATTCATCTATCTTTTTATAAACCCGAATTTGATGCAACTCTGAAAACATTTCTTCTTCCCGAGAAACAGCATAAGTTTACAGCTCTCCCCAATGAGATCATAAAACAAGCGATCGAGGATAAAAATAGACATCCGGTTGTTATTCTGCTTGGGCATACACCCATTGGTTTTTTTGTTCTGCATAAGGCAGAGGATTGGGAGCAGTTTACGGATCAACCTAATGCCTTATTGCTTCGCGCGCTTTCGATTAATCATATGTATCAAGGGAAAGGCTATGCTCTACAGGCTATGTCCGGACTTCCAAAGTTTGTGGTTAATCACTTTCCAGAAGTTGATGAGATTGTATTAGTGGTGAATGAAAAAAATATTGCAGCCCAACGCTTGTATGAGAAATCGGGATTTGTGGATAAGGGTCGAAGAAGAGAAGGACCGATTGGAAGACAAAAGGTTTACCATTACTCTCTGCTAATATATAAGAAAAAGGATGAGGTATTGTGACAATCCTTAAAGTAATCTACTCTTAAGCTTTATTATTTTTGTCGATTCAGGTTCATATACTCTTATTTTTGCTTTCCAATTTAGTAAGCGGGAATTTGTTTGGCATAGGATAGCATTACAGATGTTACACATAAAAAACCGAGTAGGATACGAATAAATAGGCAGACCCGGAACATGCTTAAACCGTCTGCATTTGCCGCAAACGGTTCTTTTTTCATGAACGCTTAGCGGGCTCTTCCTTTTGTTCCTTTTTTTCGTTCCCGAAACCGTCGTACTTTTAACAGGTTTCCGCACATCCGGGGATCACACCATTGCCGGCTCCGATTACGGCTTTCATCATAAAAAACCCAGCGGCAATCTTTATTTATACAGATCTTTATACGGCGAACATCATTATGCGCCAATAACTCTGCAAATGAACGGACGATTTGTCCCATCACCAGTGTCCACCCGGTAGCAGCAGCCACTTGCTCCAGCTTAAATTTATCAAGATGACCGACCAGCTGCAGATGATAAGAAGTTTGTTGAAGCCACTCATTGAGAAATGTGATGTCTGTTGGCGACAGTGACTGGTGGTTTACCAACGCTTCCACCATCTTTTGCAAACGGGCACGTAATCTAACCAGCACTTGATATGTATCTTCTTCCAATACCGGATCCGCAGCTAAGTCCCATTTCTCAAGGAAAGATTTTAGCCACTCTTCATTCAGTAAACGATCTTCCCGACGCCCCGAACCACGCCAATCCCGCCAATCACTATTAAGAAAGTCAAAACATAAAACCTCCATAAAATAAATCCCCCTTTCCTTTGCCCAAATGACAGAAAATATGATAAATTAAATGTAACTACCTTAATCAATTTTACCCATTACAATATCGTTTTATAAGCTGCTTTAACACTCGTCCTTTTAAGCGATGATTAATTAAAGAGGAGGAAACTTCCATGAGCAGAAAAGAAATGATATTAGATTGCATAAATCAAGCTTTTAATGAAGAAGCATGGTATCCCCCATTAGAACAAGCACTAAAAGGTGTTACATCCACCCAGGCATGCTGGCGGCCGGAGGGGAAAGCGGCAAACACCATTTGGGAAAATGTCAATCATTTACTCATCTACAAAGAACGATTACTTGCTCGCCTGTCCGGTAAAGCTGAATCCTTTTCTATGCTCTCTGACAATGATGACACGTTTTTTCAAAGTTCCCCTGATGATGAAGCCGCCTGGCAAGCTGTTGTCTCCCGCACAATCGAAGTCCATCAAGCCTTAAAGCAAAAGTTGCTCTCCCTGCAAGAAAGCGAGTTGGACACACCTTCCCCTGTCTTGCCTGTTTGGCAGCAAGTCACCAACATTGTGCTGCACGATGCCTACCATACGGGACAAATTGTGCAAATTCGCAAATTACAAGGCTCCTGGCCTGAACAGAGGTCATTTTCATAAACTGTAGACAAAACAATTATATAGGAACTTACCTAACCTTCTTAAAACGTTATTTACGCGTGATAAGGAGGTTTTTTCATGTCCACCACAAGTAAGCAGATTATTCGGATGACGAAGATTTGAGTTAGGAAATAGATACTCGTTAATACTAATACTGGATTTAGACGGGAGAAGTATATCCAATGATCGTGCAAGGAGGAGTAAACGATTGGATGAAAAAGAATACAATCAAAAGCGATCAAGGTTTTCGATCAAAAAAAGATCGAAACAAACATTACATAAAGAGGATATTACCGTTGTAGATGCGCAAGTTGCGAAAAAAGCGGTTGTGGCAACAGCAATCGGCAATGCCATGGAATGGTTTGATTTTGGGATTTATTCTTATTTGGCTGTTACGATTGGAAAAGTATTTTTCCCTGAAATGAAAGGGACGGTTCAATTAGTTTATTCTTTTGCCACTTTTGCTGCAGCCTTTCTTGTCCGGCCGCTCGGTGGGATATTTTTCGGGATGTTGGGAGATCGATTGGGGCGTAAAAATACTTTGGCAATGACATTAGTGTTAATGGCGGTAGCTACCCTGAGTATCGGGTTGATTCCAGGTTACGCATCCATTGGTGTAACGGCATCTGTATTATTGCTGATCGCCCGGTTGGTACAGGGATTTTCCACGGGCGGAGAGTATTCCGGTGCAATGACTTTTATCGCCGAATCGACACCGGATAAGAAGCGGGGCGTGATGGCAAGTGGTTTGGAAGTGGGCACCTTAGTGGGATTTGTTGCGGGCTCCGGGATTGTCACATTGCTCACCTTTATTTTAGGATCTGAAAAAATGCTGGAATGGGGATGGCGGATTCCTTTTTTGATAGCCGCACCTATTGGCCTCATCGGTCTTTACTTACGCAACCACTTAGAAGAAACACCTGCTTTTGAAGCAATGGAAAAAGAGACAAAGAACACCGATAAACATAAGTTTATAAAAAATATTTTTGCCTTTCATTGGAAGCCTTTGATGATCGGTATGATATTGGTTTTTTTCTATAACGTCGTTGACTACATGGTTTTGTCTTATATGCCTTCGCACTTAAACGCCGTGCTGGGTTATCGGGAAACGACAGGGCTGCTGCTAATTTTAATCGTCATGTTAATTATGATCCCGATTGTTTTAATAATGGGCTATTACAGTGACCGTATTGGGGCAAAACGAATCATTCAAGGCGGTTTGATCGGATTGGTTATCTTATCGATCCCATCGTTTTTATTGATCGGAAGCGGCAATCATTGGCTGGTTTTTTTGGGCTTGATGATATTAGCCATCTTTTTGGCTTCATTTCAAGGAACGATGCCGTCGGTTCTGCCTTCTTTATTCTTTACTGAAGTGAGATACGGGGCATTGGCTATAACATACAACATATCGGCTTCATTATTTGGGGGCACGACCCCGTTGGTTGTCACCTGGTTGATTAATATGACCGGGAATCATCTGGTACCGGCTTATTATATTATTGCGGCTGCCCTTATAGGGATTCTGGTCGTCACCTATTTTGTCAAAGATCCATCAGGCAGACCACTTCGCGGGTCGCCGCCAGCGGTTGAAGAGAAACATGAAATACAGGCTGTTTTAAAAGATCCTGAAGAAGCCTTATGGTGGAAAGAAGAAAAAAATAAAATAGATGAGAAGATCGAGGATGCAGATGATAAAAAATAATGGGCTCCCGCAGACCCCCATTATCTTATCTGCCGTGACAGTCATCTGAATGAAGCAAAATTGCCAAACACTTGTCCAATCATGGCATCTCATTTTTGACCGTTCTCATCTTCCAAATGGTATCGTTCCTCAACTTTTGAGATACAACTCTTCAGCCCTTTTATAACAGTCCGGATCATTCGTCTTAGTCGCCATCAACGCTGACTGAATCTCAGTTTTACTTTCTTATTTTGAGTTCTTTTTTAATACGGTATATTTTTTCTAAACAATGATGAAATGGTTCCTTATCAAGCAGATGATCGAAACAATCCGTCGATTTCAATGAAGCTGTATTCTCTGCTGATAACCGTGGTTATCCAGGGAAATCAGCTTTTGTTTGCATTTGAATATTGAATAAGAAAATAGGCACATTCCTGATGAAAAAATATTGACATTGACGTATGCGTCAAGGTGTACAGTGAAGGTGTCAGGAGGTGATGACATGGAGTACACCGTGAAGAAGCTGGCTCAGTTGGCGGGGATTAGTACCAGAACGCTTCGGTATTATGATGAGATTGGGATTCTGAAGCCGGCAAGAATCAACTCGTCGGGATATCGTATCTATGGTCAGGCGGAAGTAGACCGTTTACAGCAAATCCTCTTTTACAAGGAATTAGGGGTTAGTCTTGAAAGGATTAAAGAAATCGTTACTTCCCCTTCCTATGACGGAGCCAAAGCTCTGCGGGAACACCGTGAACAGCTCCTCGACAAAAGAAAGCAGTTGGAAGTGCTAATTGCCAATGTGGAAAAAACAATCGCTTCAATGGAAGGGAGAATTATCATGACCGATAAAGAGAAGTTTGAGGGTTTCAAGCAGCAGATGATTGAAGACAACGAGGCTAAGTACGGAAAAGAGATCCGTGCGAAATATGGCGACGATGTCGTGAACCGGTCCAATGAAAAATTGAAAAACATGACTCAAGAAGAGTATGAAGATGTTGCCCGTCTCGAGGATGAAGTCCTGGCAACACTGTCCGAAGCGTTTGCAAATGGCGACCCGGCCGGAGAGCTTGCACAAAAAACGGCGGAGTTGCATAAGCAGTGGCTTATATATTACTGGAGCGAATACAGCAAAGGAGCGCACGCGGGCCTTGCCCAAATGTATGTGGATGATGAACGGTTTAAGGCTTACTATGAAAAGCAGCCCGGTATGACAGAATTCCTGAGAGACGCGATTCACATCTATACAGGCGTTACGAAAAAATAGAATGGGAAATCTGTTTCAATCGGATCGTTTGACATAACCACAGCAGAACACCATCCATTTTCATCTTCAATTGGCGCAGGAGACCCCGATCCTCTACAGGTCGGGGAGGAATGCGCAATTTTCTCCCTCCTTCTTCTTATATGAAGTTATCATGATACATACTGATCCCTGTATATGCACTTGCTTCGGAAAAGATAATAATCGATAAGAGGTGATGATAAGAGGGGATCTCGTCTATTGATGATGTTAAGACAGCTACATTAGAGGTTAACGAGCAATTGGGCTATGAACTGAAGCCAAATAAACAACCGGCTACGAAAGAAGATATTCAACAGTTGCTTGCTGAGTTAAAAAATATTAAAACTTCTTCCAGCAACAGCTCCAAATCCATGAACAACAGTATTTTTAAAGAGCTGAATATGCATACATACGAAGGGAATCAGAATGAACCACCTGAATTTATAGAATAACGATAATCAAGCTTTGCGGGACTCTTATTGCTTTTGATATCTTTGTAGCGTTGAGTTTCTAGGGACCCGTTTTAAATATAATTTCCCATTTACAATCCCTCGAGTTTTTTCGGGGGGTTTTTATATTTTCAGGACAGACAAAAAAAGTAATACTTAAAAAAACGAATGAATTTGCGAGAAATAAACATTAAATTTGAATGCGGTTACGAATAAATATGTAAATTATATAAATAAGTATAATCCTATTGCAGGATCTTTCTTTTATTAAGGGGATTTGTGAAGTATACTGAGAGGATGTGATCCTTTCAAACAAAATAGAACAGCCATTTTTTCACTCCGGGACTTACAGGCATAGATAATTTTAACTAGTTGATTTGTGTACATAGAAAGGGATTACAACATGAGAAGGAAAATTGCAAATCTGTTCTTTTCTATCTTTTTTCTAGGTTCCTATCAGAGAAGAGCAGTCGGGGGAACGCTTGGTGTTCTGTTGGGAATCTTACCGATTGGTCACATCGCCTGGATCATTGGGTTGATTCTTTGCCTGATCTTTCGCCTCAATATTTTAGCCGTCTATGTCGGAATTATCACTTCACTGCTATTCCCGCTCATTGTCGTAGCTGCTCACTGGTTGGGACTGGAGAGTTTATTTTCCTCTCCCGACTCGATTGTACTGGATATCTTGCTGGGACTCTTTTTTTTATCTTTGTGTTACTTGGTATTCCGATGGGTTTATAAAGATGTACATAAAAGAGAATTATTAAATGATGAGAAAATGTTTGTCTTTCACGATTTAGGAAGAAGATGGATGTTTTTGAAACGGACAATTCTTATTTTATTTGTTCTGTCTCTTGTCACCCTTACGGTGTTTGGTATCAGTCTGTATGACCATCCGGTTGTCACGCCTTTGATACAGGCGTCGCCCCCGGACCCGTCGATCCAGCCCATCAATCAAAAAATAAATAGCTCAAACAGCAGGGAACCTTCGTTTCCTGTCTTTGTGAGTCAAGAAAAACAAAAAGATTTCACTACTTACGCCTTTTACGTTCCCTGGGACTCAAAAGGATGGTTTGACCTGAACAGCCTGGGGCGTATCAAAGATATAGATGTTCTCATTCCGGAGTGGTACTCGCTTAATTCTGATTTGTCCATTGACATCAAAAGAGAAGAAAATGTGGATCAACTGGCTAAGAAACATCGTGTACAAATATTCCCGAGAATCAATAACGTTGTGGACGGAAACTGGGATGAGTCGGTTGTGCATCAAATGCTCATTTCGCCGCAAAAGCGGACGGATTTGATAAAGCAGTTGCATCAGGATGTAAAAAAACACCGCTATGCGGGGATCAATATATATTTTGATAAATTGAGACCAAAAGACAAAAGACTATTAACCAAATTTATGAAAGAATTAGTGCTTGTTTTCCATCGGGACGGGCTAAAAGTGATCCAAAGTGTTCCCCCCCGATGACCCTGCCTATGATTATAAAACACTGGCCAACATTGCTGATTACATGGATGTTATCATGTACGAGCAGCATCATAATGAAGGTAAGCCGGGCCCCATTGCCTCATTTAACTGGATGAAAGAATCCCTGGAACGTCTGCCGATTCCGGCCTCCAAGCGAATCATCAGTTTGGGTGCATACGGGTATGACTGGACTGTTGGAAAAAGCAGCTCTGCCAAAGCATTAACCTTTCATCAAGTGATGATGTTGGCAGATCGTCACCATCTTAAAGTAGAGTGGGACACGGCCAGCAGTCACCCTTACCTTCGCTACAAAAAAGGAAATGAAGAACACATCGTCTGGTTTTTAGATGGTCCCGCTTTTTATAACCAGCTGCGTCTGATCCGGCAATACGGGGCAGAAGGGATTGCATTTTGGCGGTTGGGATCGGAAGATCCGGCGGTTTGGGACTTACTGAAAGGTAAACAGAACTCCGTTTCTGCGATGGAGAAAATAACGAGCCCTATTCCTGAGTATATCGGAGACGGGGAGATCTTGTCTGTATCGGCCGAGGCCAAACAGGGAAGTCGTTCTGTTGAATTGGAACAAGGTAATTGGATTCAAAATGTCGATTATCGTTCTCCTTCCGCTCCTCTGCAAGTTCAACGGTTTGGAAAAACTGGAGAGAAGAAAATAGCCCTTACCTTTGATGACGGGCCGGATTCAAAGTATACAGAGCAAATTTTAGATATCTTAAAGGAACACAACGTGAAAGCTTCTTTCTATATCACGGGCGAAAATGCCGTTTTAAATCCCGGTCTGGTAGAACGGTTATATGAAGAAGGGCATGAAGTTGGAAACCATACCTATTCCCATCCCCATCTGGGGCAGGTTTCTCCGCTGCGGGTACAATTGGAATTACATTCAATCCAGCGCCTGTTCCAGGCATTTACCGATCATACCATGACTACGTTCCGCCCTCCGTATCAAGTAGAATCTGAACCCCAAAAATGGGATGAAATCCTGGCTATGGTGCGCGGACACAGGTATGGCTATACGATGATCAGCAAAAACATTGAAACATTTGATTGGCAAAACCCGCCCAGCGAAAAGATTACAGAGAGAACCATAAAACAGCTGAATCTGGGGCATATCGCGTTGTTGCACGATGCAGGAGGAGACCGTTCCGCTACAGTTAAAGCTTTGCCTGTTTTAATCAGGGAGCTAAAGGCAAAAGGGTATCAATTTGTAACGGCAAGTGAACTGACGGGAAAATCCAGAGAGCAGGCGATGCCATCCATTCAGCCGGAAGAAAAGATTTATATGCCGTTTGCTAAGGCCGTTTATACAGTTAGCGGCTTGTTTCAGCACAGTTTTACCTTTATGATCTATGCAGGGATTGGCCTGGGATTTGTACGCGTCGCTATTCTGATGTACTTCTCCTTCAGACAGAGAATGAAAATAAAAAGGCGCAATCGCTGGTTAAAGCGGGGGTCGGAACTCATCGAATATAATCCTTTGGTGAGTGTGGTCATTGCTGCTTACAACGAGGAAAAAGTAATTAATAAAACCATTCATTCTGTTTTGCGAAGCAAATATGCGCCGCTTGAAGTGATCATTGTAAATGACGGCTCCAAGGATCAAACAGAGGCGGTAATTAAACGGGAATTTTCCGGGAACCCTCAAGTCCATGTGATTACACAACCAAACAGCGGCAAAACAGCCGCGATTAATCTGGGATATCGCTTCGCTAAAGGAGAAATCATCATATCTATCGATGCGGATACACTGATTGCAGACAATACGGTTCCGCTTCTTGTGAGACATTTTCAAGATAAGAAAGTTGCCGCAGTTTCAGGTAATGTGAAGGTTGGAAACGTAAGAAACCTTCTTACTTTATGGCAACATGTCGAATATATTACAGGTTTTAACCTGGAAAGGCGGGCTTTTGATAATCTGAACTGTATCCCTGTGGTTCCGGGAGCCATCGGTGCGTGGCGTAAAAAAGCAGTGGAAGAAGTGGGATATTTCCAACATGATACACTGGCTGAGGATACCGATATTACAATTACGCTTTTGCGGCACGGTTATAAGGTGCAGTTTGAAGATCACGCATTTGCCTATACAGAAGCTCCTGAGGACTTAAAAAGTCTCATTAAACAACGAATCCGCTGGATTTATGGAACTTTGCAGTGTCTGTGGAAACACAGAGGCGCTCTTTTTTCCAGAGAGCAAAAAGCGCTGGGATTAGTCTCCCTTCCTAATATGTGGATCTTTCAGTACGGGGTACAAACATTTTCTCTGTTCGTAGATCTTCTGTTTGTTTTAAGTTTATTTACCGAGTATGCAGTAAACACAGCTACTTTTTACATTGGTTTTTTGCTGTTTGATCTGCTGGCCGCCTACTTTGCTTTTAGACAGGAAAAAGAAAATCCCAAGCCGCTGATCTGGCTGTTTATCCAGCGTTTTGTATACAGACAGCTCATGTCGTATGTGGTTGTCCGTTCTTTTATCTCTGCATTTAAAGGAGTTTCTATGGGCTGGAACAAACTTACCCGAAAGGGACATGTTCAACTTGACCAAGGTCCATGGTCAAGGGAGTCGGATAGATTTGGAGAAAAGGACTACAGTTTGCAGCTGTAGTCCTTTCAACATATGCCGACGCTTGGAACAACCGTACGGATGACGAGAAAGTGCCGCGTTTTTCAGGTTGTTGGTAGAATAGGTTTTTTCCTGATTACAACCTTGTTTGATCGTCATGAAAAACTATATAATTATAAAAATTTACCTTATTTCTATTGTGTTAGAAAGGAGTAGTGCCAGTGCATATACGATATCTGGAGCCTTCAGATGCTGAAATTTATCGGGAGATCAGACTCAGGTCATTACAGGAAAACCCTGAAGCTTTTTTAACGACCTATGAAATAGAGAGAGAAAAACCGATTGAGACCACACGGCAGAATCTTCAACATACAGATTTTAAATTTACTTTAGGTTGTTTTACGGACAACGATGAGTTAGTTGGAATTGTTACATTTGTGCGGGAAAGTAAACCCAAAATCACGCATAAGGGATATGTATTTGGGATGTACGTAGTTCCTGAATTCCGTGGAAAGCGGGTAGGTTACAGATTGATTTCAGAGTTGCTTCAAAGGGCAAAAAAATGTGCCGGTTTAGAGCAGATTCATTTAACTGTAGTTGCAAACAACATTGCAGCGAAAAAGCTCTACGAATCAGTTGGCTTTACCAGATATGGAACAGAATGCAATGCTTTAAAAATGAACGGGCAATATTGGGATGAGGACTTGATGGCGATCAAAGTTTAACCCCGAACTTGATGAACATCATTGCCAATAAAGAATAATCTGTTGACCTTGCCCCTGCGTTAACCCTTACTCTTTATGTAAAAATGTCCTGCAAACATCATGGTGAGTAACAAGCAGACAAGGAGAAGTTTTTTTATGTTTCACCGACGGTTAAAGCAAAAAGAGAGAGACTGCATTTTAAAGGATATCAAAAAAGAAAAACAACTCCTTTTCTATAGTTATCTTACCGTCAGACAGAAGAAAACCATTCACTATGGCCAATTTACTGATGATGGTGAACTATTGGGGATTATCGCCTATTTAAAGGGGTTGCCGTTTCATGCCTTTTCCTATTACTTTATAAAGGAAACTATTAAAATCCATCCGTTGCTGTCCTATATCAAGACTGATTTAAGGATTCCGGATGGCTCTATTGGGAGTACCCTTGTCAATGAACGGGATCAAACCTTTTTCTTATCTCAAATTGAACCTGTTCATCCCGTGAAAGAAATGTTATTGATGAAACATACAGATCTTGCTTGTCTTCCCCCGACAGATGACAGAGTCATAAGATTAGATCTCACACATTTTGATATGATTCAATTGAAAATGAAAGAGTTCAACGCTATGGCTTTTATAGAAGAAGAGTTCAATTTTCCATTCTTTGGAGTTATGCAAAATGAAGATCTGATTGCTGTTGGTGGATATCATATCTTTGATCGCGATTATGTTGAAGTTGGAAATATAGGGACAGTTGAACATATGAGGAGAAAAGGCTGGGGGAAAAGAATCTCTGCAGAACTTACACGCAAGGGAAGGGAAATCTCCAAAGATGTATATTTGTATGTGTTTAGCGATAATATACCAGCTGTCAAGTTATACGAATCTTTAGGGTATCAGTGTATTTCCAAGTTTTATTTAACTGAATTTGACATGTAAAACCCTTTTATCAGAGGGATCGAAGCCGGGATTTGAGTTTACTCTGTAAAAATAGGACTACAGGCAGCTGTAGTCCTTATTAAGTATCAGGGACTTTCCGGGCTCTCCGGACTTTCGGGACTTGGGATAAAGAAGCCGTCAGGATTATGGTAATAGTGGTGCGGATTGCCGTAATGACAATGTTTCATCAAGCGCTTCATCAATTTATAGGCTTTTTTGCAATGGTAATAGGCTTTATACATCTCGTGACGGTCCATGTGAGGCTTCATGTAATACTTGTGATGCATGTTATACGCTCCTTTTGTGGTACTTTTGATGATTTGTGATATATGAGTATCATATGACAGCTGTTCCATATCGGAATAAGTCAAACACCCAAATGAGGCTTCCTGGCGGATCCTTTCTCTTAACGGGCTTAAAGATAGACGGCATTTCTTGATGTGAACATTCTTTCACGAAAAATATTTGTACACAAATATTTTGTAATCAAATATTAAGTGTTATAATAATCATCACAATCCTGCTATTGGAGGGGGCAGAATGGAAAAAATCGAACAATGCATCACTTTTCTTTTAGGAAAGGCTTATCAGAAGTCCCAGCAAGTTGCCAAACAAAAGTTGAATGCATATCAAATCACTCCGGTTCAATATGCCTTACTGCTTGTTTTATGGGAGAAGGATGGACTCTATAGCGCCGAATTAGGCGCACGTTTAAAATTGGATGGAGCAACAATGACTGGTTTACTGGATCGTCTGGTGCAAAAAGATATGATTGAAAGGCGTCCGGATGATACTGACCGCCGGATTAATACGATCCATCTGACCCAAAAAGCAATCTCCCTCAAAACCTCATTAAATGAAGCGATGAACCAGGCACATGAAGAGATCTTATTGGATCTGTCCGCAGAAGAAAAACATGTATTAACAAAAATCCTCGCCAAAATTGGGGAAATAGAAAGATGAGTCAACGGAATATTCATTATGCCTGGATTATTTTAATCATCTCTTTTCTGGGTGTTTTGGCTGCACAAGGTGTTCGCCTTTCGTTTGGAGCTTTTATCGGCCCGTGGGAGAAACAGTTTTCTGTGAGCAGGGGAACGATCTCTGCTATTTCTTTTGTCAGTTATATCGTATTTGCAATCTCCCAGCCTCTCATCGGAAAGATGATTGACAGGTTTGGAATACGCAGTGTTTTTATCATCAGTATGTTAGTCGTGGGTGGAGCTACTTTGTGCAGCTTTTATGCCACATCGGTCTGGCAATTACTGATCATCTATGGAATCATTGCATCTTTAGGATTCGGGGGTGCTTCCGGGTTAACGGCTTCTGTAGCTGTTACGAAATGGTTTGATGCTAAACGGGGGTTTGCTCTGGGTTTGGTGGAGGCAGGCTTTGGTGCAGGACAGATGATTCTGGTGCCTGCTTCTGTCCTTTTGATTGGCTATGTAGGATGGAAATATACCGTCATGATCCTGGGAATGTTCATTGTGGCAGTTGTTACTCCAGTATTGCTTTTCTTTTTACGAAATGAGCCGTCTGATGTAGGAGCAAGCGCGTATGGCCGGAGGGAGAATGACGCGAAGACTGCAATGCCGGATCAACTGGCAACTGATAAGAGTGTACTTAAAAGCCGGGCGTTCTGGTTCCTGATCATCCCTTTTTTTGTGTGCGGTTTTACGACAACCGGATTAATGGATACCCACTTGATTCCGTTTACACAGAACTGTGGTTTTGCGCCAGGCGTTATCAGTGTTGCAGTGGCTACACTTGCGGCTTTTAATATAATCGGTACATTAATCTCCGGAATAGTGGCCGACCGATGGAGTAATCGAATTTTTTTATCTCTGCTCTACTTTATAAGGGCTTTGACGATTGCTCTTCTTTTGGTATTCTCCAGCGATATCCGATTGCTCGCCATATTCCTGGAATACCCGGTTCTGCTGTTTGCGTTCTCATTATCATTCGGGTTGGTGGATTTTTCAACCGTTGCTCCAACAATTAAATTGCTGTCAACCTACTTTCATAAGCAATCGATCGGTCTAATTACTGGATGGTTATTTATGAGCCATCAGATTGGTTCAGCCCTTGGATCATACATACCGGGATTGCTCTTTGACTGGTCAGGAAGTTACCAGCTGTCATTTTCGATCAGCATTGCCTTGCTCATTGCGGCGGGGATGATGAGTGTATTACTCCCGGAAACGTGGAAGATAGATGAAAGGGTTCACGGAAAAATAAAGGCAGAGTTGCATCGTGGTATGTAAAATGAAATGAAATCGATACTTGCAGAAGTTTAAGATAAGCGAAAGAACTCTCAATTTACATGGCGATGCAGTACACATTTAAGTTTCCCCTGCTTCTATCAGCGGGGGAGCTTCATGTTTGCTAATCTCAAACCAGCCTTCTTCTTGAATGGCTGCATGTGCGGGTACAGCACCTCCCGCAGCGATTATTCCTCTGATTCCCGCTTGTTTCGGTCGGAGGTCACAAGTTTCCTATCGGCTGTCTCTTCATTTTCCACAAAATGTTTAAGCATGGAGATCTTGTTTTCCCAGAATCGCTCGTAAAAGGAAAGCCACTGTTTCAGCTCGATCAATGGTTCCGCTTGGAGCCTGTACCTTTTCTCCCGCCCCACTTTCTGCTCCCCCACCAGTCCCGCCTCTGACAAAATGCGCAGATGTTTGGAAACGGCTGTACGGCTCATAGGGAAGTGTTTGCTTATTACGGTAACGGGCAATTCC
Organism: Paenactinomyces guangxiensis; assembly: GCF_016055185.1. Taxonomy (GTDB): domain Bacteria; phylum Bacillota; class Bacilli; order Thermoactinomycetales; family Thermoactinomycetaceae; genus Paenactinomyces; species Paenactinomyces guangxiensis. Next base: position 124,914 of record NZ_JAECVR010000006.1, on the reverse strand, counting down.
TTGTCAGCAAGCAATCTCAGTAACTGACGCCGGGTAGGATCGGCGATTGCCTGAAATATATCATGCTTTGGCTGGGATGACATTAGAGCTCAACTACCTTGCGAAGATTGTTGTTAACAAGCCCCTCCCAACCTTTGTTCATTCTGTCGCGTATCACGGAATTTTTTTCTGACGGTTTTGCAACAATTTCATCCGGTTTTCCCCAGCCGGAATGAATGAGTGTGAACTCTGTTTTTCCTTCCAGTTCTGTTAGTTCAAAAGTAACACGCCAGCCGGATTCATCCCAGGCAAAGGAAAGCCGCTTGGGAGGATCAAGTTCCAGGACTTTGCAGGGGGAGGGCCCGAAAGGTGACTGCAAAGTAAATTCATGTCCGACTTTTGGCTGAAAATCATTTGGCATAAACCATGCAGCAATACCTTCTGATGTGGAGACAGCCTTCCAAACTTTCTGAAATGCGAGACAAATGATAGAAACATTTGGTGATGATGATGTGGAGATGGAGTATTTTAACGAAGTACTATTTATCCTGGAAATGATTGCGGAAGATTATAACGCCATTCTGTTTGATCCACAGGCAGGGGAATTTTATAATTAAAAGATTAAATGCAACGCCCTGGTGAATATCATTTTTATAAGAAGAATAGATTTTTGCCAGAGGAAAAGGAGACCGTTATCCCTCCCCAGGGAATCCTAACGGTCTCCGATAGTTGAACCACTTCTGCTAAATGGTAATTCCGGAATCTCCTTCTTGGCGTGAAGGGACTCTTACCGGTTGATTGCCTCTGTTTTTGAACATGTCTTGTCAGAACAGGACTTTACACGAACCGGTTGACAGGCAATAAGCAGTCTGCCTGCAAATTACCCTTTGTAGCTTTTGATCAAGGAGTCAGCTTCGGCAGGTTCGGGATCGTCTGGTTGCAGTCTCCCGCCAGCGGCAGGTTGCGGCAAACGTATTGTCCCGCACTGTTCTCTGTTGCTGCTCCCGCCGGAGCCGGTTGATGGACGCGCTGTTTCCAGAGCTGCCAGATCATGAAGCCGTCGTAGGATCTGCCTTTGTTCTTAATGTAGTTGACCATGGTTTCGACATTGTAGTACCTGGACGCTATGTTATTTTGCCCGGTAAGCATCTCAGCGTCATACACGGTGCCGGGTGGGGCTTCTACCTCCAGAATAGCTCCGCCGGAACCCTCGGGAGCGATCTCCATCCCCATATTGATCGGACCGTTGTAGATGGCGCGGTAAGACTCATACCCCTCGCGCGGATCATAATAGTCACCCGCATCGTAGGACATCAGGTTAATGAAATCAATTTTGTCGCCATGATCCTTAACAACACGGTACATCGTTCCGCCGAAAGGAGAACCCCACTGCACTTTTCCTTCCTCAAACGGTGTCCCTTTGACGTAATAAGCGCCGGTCGACCATCCGGCGATGGAGATTTTCAGGTTTACCCCGCGCGAATGGATCTCATTGTAAAGGCTGGTGATGATGCCGGCAATCTCACCGTCTTTGGTGCACTGGAACTGGGAGGCCTCCAGTTTGTTACAACTGCTGCCGCTGGATTCCCAGTCAATATCAATGCCGGATGCGCCCAAATCGAGTGCCAGATCGACTACGCGCTGTGCGTTAAAGTTGGACCACTGACTTCCCTGGCTGTACGCCCAGCCGCCGACCGAAACCCAGACCTCTGTGCCGCGTGCCTTCAAAGCCGCGATATGATTGCGCAGATCCTGTGCCTGTTGAGGGGTAAGTTTTTTCTGTCCGTTGCTGGTCGTCGCCCCTTCGACGAACTCAAAGCCGGCCACCGCCTGGTCAAATTCGTACGAACCTTTTTGATAGGTTGTATCCGGCCTCGCAAAAGCAAGGTTCACATTAGTGATGTAGTTCGGAATATTCCCGGGTGTAAGATCGTAAAGACTCGTATTCCACGTACTTGCGTAGGCTACATATCGCCGTGTGATCTCGTTTGAATTGCCGGGCTTGGTTGTTGCACTTACCTGATTGCTCGCCGCGGAGACATTTCCTGCCGCGTCTTTTGCTTTTACGGTAAATGAGTAGGTGGTGTTTGACGCCAATCTGGATACAACCGCTGTAGTACCCGTTACGCTTGTAGCGAGAGTGGTGCCACGGTATACGTCGTATCCTGAAACGCCAACGTTGTCTGTTGATGCATTCCAGGAAAGAGAGATACTGGAACTGGTGGTTCCGGTAACCGTCAACCCGCCGGGAGCCGAGGGAGCTTCTGTATCTTCAACCCCGCCTCCGCAGTCACCGATAAATTTCCATACGCCCCATTGGTCGCTTTGGTCCGGCTGCTCACCTTGTGTCCACCATTTCGCTTCATAAATTTTACCGTTATAGGAAACCCGGTCCCCTCCATGGTAGACGGTTGACGCATTCCAAGCCGGTTCCTGGCAGGTTGTTGCACTCACTTGGTTGCCCGCCGCAAAAACATTTGTGGAATCCGCTACCGGAAAGGTACTAAAAATAAGTACCGCGATCAGCGAAGCAATCAACGCTGTCTGCTTTCCTCTTAAGATCAACATTCCCACCTCTTCTTTACTGGATAAATTGTGGCACAGGCGAAAACTGATAAAAGCCCCTATTGGTGTATGCGTTTACAATGATTCGTAAAGGATAAAATATTCTATCTATTCGTAGTTTACTCTAAAGTGGTAAAGTTGTCTATACCAATAGACTAAAATAATTTGAGGGGCGGACGGGGCAGATTGCCGATGACCCGGTAAAGGCCATATGTTACGCTTTGGCACATATTTAAGCGCATGAAACGAATACTTTTTTGTATTTTTTGAATAATATATCCAGTTTATCAAAAGTTGCACTAATTTATGGTGAATAAATTTGTTCTTTTTACAATATAAGCGCTTATCATATAATTTCTATAAACAAGGAGCTTTTGCGGGAGGAAAATCATGCTGATAACATCACGTTCCCATAAAATGTTGTGCATGATTTTAAATTCGCAGGAACCCATCCGGATTAAAGATATTGCCCGGGAATTGCAGGTGAGTGAGCGGACAGTAAAATATGATCTCGAATCTGTGCGGAGTTGGTTAAACAGCCACCAAATTGAACTGCACTCCAAACCGAATAAAGGGATCTGGATTGGCGGGGAGCCTGCCACTCGTCACAATTTGCAGCGTATTTTGGAAAAAAGCGGGGAAACAAATGTGTTCCTGCAACCGCAGGAACGGGTGAAATATTTGATGTTGGAATTATTGCTGCAGGATCGGTTTATCAAAATGGATGAGCTGGCCGTAAACTTGAATGTAAGCAGGAATACCCTTGTCTCTGATCTGTCTGTGGCGGAAAGTCTGCTTAAAGATTGGAATGTAAATGTTGAACGAAGCCGGCTGGGGATTCGGTTGGCAGCCACTGAAATATTCCGCCGTGCCGCTTTGGAAAATACTGTGCAAGAGATGCTGACCGGAAGCGAGATGTTTGATATTGTCCGGGCGATTATTCAGGGAAGTGATATCCCGTTGCAGGTCAGACGGGTGATGAAAAAGTTTCGCTTATCACGGTATGATCTCAAGTCCATTTTTCAAGTTGTAAAGAGTATCGCCGAGCAATCTGAAAAAGAGGCCCGGATTGATTTTACAGATCGAATGGTGATCGGGATTTTTATTCGGCTGTGTATCGTTGTCCAACGTTTGCGTTTACATCAGGAGATTGTCTATAAGAAGGATGAGTTTCTTGAAATAAAGGAATCAGACTTATTCGGAATATTTAAGGAAAATCTGGCCCGGTTATCTGTCTTATTAGATCTGCAAGTGACTGATCATGAAACGTGTTTTATCTGCCGGCACACTATGAGGGGATTTACATCTCTAACCCAACTGGGACAGCGGGACTTTTATACTTTAACCCTGGAGCTTATTGCACAAGTAAGTGTGCAAATGAAGGTTGCGTTTGCAGAGGATGCTCTTTTGATCAAACATCTGTTGGCGCATATGACAGAAAAGCTGTCAAAATATCAATGTGGTGTCGCCGACCCAAATCCTCTCATCTCTGATATCATACGCTCTTACCCGGATATATTTAAAATTGTAAAAAAAGCTTGCCATGATGTATTTGGGGAACGGAAGATCCATTTTGCTGACCCGGACATTGGCTATATCGTTCTTCATTTTCTTGCCTCAATCAGGCGGAAGGAAGAGGTAAAGAAATGTAGAGCGTTGGTGGTGTGTGGAACCGGAAGAGGGACTGCGCAATTCTTACAGACCATTTTAGAGCAGGAAATCAGGCACCTGAAAGTGATTGGATGCTGTTCAGCGATTGGATTGGAAAGTCAAATTCAATCGCAAAGACCTGATTTAGTCATAAGTGTCGTCGATGTGGAGGCGTCAATTCCTGTTGTGGTGGTAAACAGCATTCCGACCAAACAAGATTTTACTTTCATTGAAGAAACGATAACAGAACTTCGTTCAAACCATCACCTTCAACCCGCGGTTGACCAAAATTTCATGAATCTTCCGGCGATGGAGCGGTTTACTCAGGAGGTGATCTGCAAGGGATTTGATCTTAGCCGGACCATACGGTCAGAAATGAGGGAGTATTTGAGTGATCAACGTGCGGAGGGACTGGCTCTGCATCTGATGTTAATGGTTAACCGAATGGCATTTGGCGCCTTATACGACGGCACAGGAGCGAATCATGAGTGGAAAACGGAACCAATGGCGACGATTCGGGCCAAGCTGATACGGATTTTACAAGAAAAAAAGTTAGATGTGCCTGAGAGTGAAATTAATGCCATTCTTTGCTATTTTGTCTGAGAAAGGAGAGTCTGATGGACCTGTTGATTGTAAACGGAACGGTTATAGACCCTTCTCAACACATTTTCGGTTCCTTTGATGTCGGAATAAACAACGGAAGAATGGCGGGAATATTTCAGCCAGGCTCGGTTCCGGAAGATTCTGCAAAAGAAACAATTGATGCTTCCGGTTGTTTGGTGACCCCGGGTTTGATTGATCTTCACACTCATGTATTTGAACAACGAACGGCTTTGGGAATAAATGCAGATCATGTCGGAGTGGAGCAGGGTGTAACCTCGATTGTGGATGCGGGCAGCACAGGTTGTCGTGATTTTCGTTCCTTTCTCAGGAATGTTGTGGAGAAAAATCAAACCCGGGTCCTTTTGTGGATCAATATCGCATCTCAGGGGCTTTGTGATGGCCTTTCAGAGTTGTCTGATCTAAGTATGCTGAAACCGGCTGAAACGGAAGAGCTGATCAAGCAGTATCCGCTTATTCGAGGCATTAAAGCACGTATGAGCAGATCTGTCGTGAAGGAAAATGGCATAAAGCCTCTCTTGATTGCCAAGAAACTGGCACAAAAAACAGGACTTCCTTTAATGGTTCATATCGGAAACTCCCCGCCTGGGCTTGGAGATATTTTAGACCTTCTTGATCGGGGTGATGTTGTCACACACGCATTTCACGGAAAGAGAGGGGGGATCCTGGATGAAGATGGGCATTTGATTCCGGAAGCGGATCGGGCATTAAAGCGAGGGGTGCTTTTTGATGTAGGGCACGGCAGTTCAAGCTTTAGCTTTCAAACGATGAAAAGGGCCAAGGAACTTCAGGTGTTCCCTCATACAATCAGTACCGATATTTATCGCGGGAATGTGAACGGTCCGGTATTCAGTCTGGTTATGACGATGGCGAAATGTTTATCTCTGGGATTCCCGCTCAGTGAGGTGATCGAAGCATCCACGTGGACACCGGCAAAAGTGTTGGGTTTAAGCGATGAAATAGGGACGTTAAAAAAACAGAACATTGCTGATGTCACCATTCTAAAACGGATTCCTGAGCCTGTTACGCTTGTTGATTCGGAAAATCAACAGATGAAAGCAAATTCTTACCTGAAAGTAAAGTACACTATTAAATCTGGAAAGGTATGGAGACATGATTGATCAGTTGATTCAGGAGATTTCACAACAAAATCCGCTTGTTTGGCAGGAAAAAACCGAATTAACATCTTTGCTTTTCAATATCAAAAAACGGACGGAACAGATCTCGCTGTCTCTTTCACAGGAGCGCTGGATGGCAGTCGCCGTTCACTTGCTGGCCTTTATAAAGCGCATGGAGAAGGGGGAATCTCTCCCGCCAATTGAAGCGGAAGTGTGGGAAGAAGTAAGTGATGAAATGAAAGAGGTTAGCCGGCTTGTTCTTGAAGCTTATGGCCATCATAATGGACGAAATATTTGCAATACTGAGATACTTCTGCTTGCCCTGCATTTTGAGACGGCAAAAATGGAACAACAGGGGGAATAAAAATGGAACGAAAAGTAAAAGTGGTCATTGGTGACCGGTTAGGAAAAGGGCAACAGGTGGCGAAAGGAGTTGAAGCTGCCGGTGGAATCCCCATTTTGATCCCGGGTGTCGGAGCGGACATGAAGGTTGGGGATTTTATGCATACAGAAGGAGCAGACTTTGGCATCTGTTTTTGCGGCAGCGGCGGAGCAGGTGCACTAACTGCAAAAACGAAATATCAATATCCGGTTGAATATAGTCTTCGTTCGGTTGAAGCCGGTGTGAGGGCTTTGCAGGACGGAAAGAAAGTGATCGGGTTTGGATTTATGGATACGGAAGAGTTGGGGAGACGGCTTACACAAGCATATATGAAAAGGATTGGGGGGTAAGAAATGGTTAAATCGTTGGTCCATCATTTAACTTTGAGCGGAGCGGGAGAAACAAAGGAGGCCGCATTTAATCAGATTTTCTTACAGGTTAAAAGCAAAATCGCCCGGGAAGTTGACGGATTGCCTTTACGGATCGAGCCGCAAAACGTTGAAATCCTCCAGGCTAAGAAAACCTTTTACACGGAAAGATTTTTGGGAATTTTCTTTCCAAGGACACGGACACGTTATGAAATAACAGCAAAAATTACTGTTCAAGTGCGGATGATTGATGTTGAAAAGATTGAATTTGAGACAGAAGAAAAGGAGATGTCACCGCTTCAGCACCTGATTCGCATGGAGTAAATTTCCGGATATCACATAGCTGTCAGAAGACCGGAGAAATACAAGCCTTGCAGGGGATCAGCCCCGAGTCTCGCTATGGGAGGGATAATATGGATACCTTCATCATTGTTTTAAAATCCATCATGATCGGCGCATTGGTCGGATTCGGTGTTGGCGCGGGGGCAGCCAGAATGTTTCACGCTCCCAGAGTACAAGGGATGGGCGCTTTCCGTACCTTTGGGGAATTGAATGCCTGTGAAGGGGACCCTATTGCCCATTTTTCTTTTGGCCTGGGATTTTTATTTAACTCATGGGCATCTGTCGTAGGCGCCGGAGCGCTTACCCAGGATGTTGAACACAGGATTATTCCTAACTGGGCGGCTGCTGCCCTCTTGTGGAAAAACAAAAATGTCGCAGAGACATTGCACAATCCCAAAAAGATGGCACTGGCAGGTGCGATTACAGGGATGATCGTTGTAACTGTAATGAATTCTACGGCGGCTTCAATCCCTGAATCGATGCAGAAGGTAGCGACTACAGTTCTGATTCCTGCTGCGGACTGGTTGATAAACCCGATTATGCCGATTGTATTCTGGACGGCGGCGATGGATGCCGGAAAGCGTACAGGGATATGGGGAACTGTTCTGGGAGGGATGGCACACTTGATCATGGGGAATGCCGTTCCGGGCATAGTATTGGGCATTTTGATCGGGAAAGGTGTCGATGACAGCGGCTGGAACAGAATTACCAAAACACTTGTGATTGCTGTAGTTCTGCTGTTTGTGCTCAGCGCGTTTTTCCGCGGCTTTGATGCAAAATTGTTGCAAAGCATCCATGCAGAGGTTCCAGAGTGGCTGATCGAATTTCACAAGTTTTTTGGTTCGGAGGTGAAGTAAATTGGATTCATCCTATCAAGGTTTCTGGTATTCCGAAAATGCTTTCATCCTGTTTGTTGCTTGTCTTTCAGCCGGAATTTTTGCGGGAACTCACATACTATGTTTATCATATCGGTGCATTTAATGACATTGCGGTTGTGGCAATGTTGGAGGCCGGTATGAAAGGAGGCAGCTTTGGTGCTGCTGCCGCATTTGGAGCCAGCTTTTTATTCGCCCGGATCCTGGAAGGCCCGCTGGTCGGGATTCTCGACATTGGCGGCTCCTTGCAAACCGGTGTTGGCATTGGAATTCCCGCCATCATGCTGGCCGCGGGAATAACCGCTCCTTTAACTTCCTTTCCCTTTTCAATTGTAACGGGTACGGGAATCGGTGCATTGATTGGTTTTATTATTATTTTCATTCGTAAATTTACAATCCGCTCCACAAACTCCACCTTTGGTGCCGATGTGATGATGGGGGCTGGGAACGCAGCAGGACGTTATTTGGGACCGTTGATTGTGATTGCGGCCATTATGGCTTCAATTCCGGTAGGGATTGGAGCGACGGTTGGGGCGGCCGTATTCTACGCTTATAAAAAGCCAATTGCCGGAGGGGCTATTCTGGGTGCCATGGTGATGGGAGCCATTTTTCCCATTTCCACAAACTAATCCGGGCTGTATTTCAGCCCTCTTTTTATGAGGGGTGTTCGTATGGGGATTTATCAGAACTTTGGTTTAAAAAAAATTGTAAATGCGAGCGGGAAAATGACTGCACTGGGTGCAAGTGCGGTCCATCCGAAAGTGGCCGGGGCGATTTCCGAGGCAGCGATGGATTATGTTGATATTCAAGAACTAATGGTTGCAGCAGGCAAAACGATTGCAACCGTCACCGGGGCTGAGGATGGATGCCCGACTTCAGGGGCCGCCGCCGGAATCGCGATCAGTGTGGCCGCTGTTATTGCGGGCACAAATTTGACCCGGATTGAAAAGCTGCCTTTTTCGGATGGGCTTAAAAATGAAATTTTGATCCAAAAAGGGCACGCGGTTCACTTTGGTGCTTCAGTGACACAGATGATTTCTTTAGGCGGAGGAAAAGTCATTGAAGCCGGACAGGCCAACCATGTGGAAAAAGACCATCTGATCCACTCCGTCACAGATCAAACAGCGGCTCTTTTTTATGTGAAATCACACCATGCTGTTCAAAAGGGGATGCAATCACTCGAAACGATGATTTCTATTGCAAAGGAGCGCGTGATCCCCGTTATTGTTGATGCTGCAGCTGAAGAGGATCTTCGCAAATATATTAACATGGGGGCGGACCTTGTGATCTATAGTGGCGGAAAAGCGATTGAAGGACCGACGTCCGGATTTATTTGTGGCCGGTCCCATTTGATTGAAGCCTGCCGCGCCCAGTACCAAGGAATAGGAAGAGCCATGAAGGTGGGAAAGGAAGCGGTTGTGGGGTTATTAACAGCCCTGAAGCGCTATGAATCAAGGGAAGACTTGTCTCAGGAACAAAAACAGCGGATGCTCCGGCTGGTGGAACAGATCAAAGGCATGGCAGGGATTGAAGGCAGAGTGGTACAAGATGAAGCAGGGCGGGAGATTTACAGGGCGGAGCTGAGGATCGACTCCGAAAAATTTGGAATGAGCGCCTGTGAACTCATCCGCCATCTGGAATCGGGAGATCCCGCGATCTATACCCGAAATCATTATGCGAATACCGGAATGATCTATATTGATCCAAGACCTTTGTTACCGGGTCAGGAACAGCTTATCATCAAACGGATTAAAGAAATCGCGGGTCTCATCCGCAAGCCTGCTTGTCGCAAAAATGGAGCAGGCGGCGAAACAGATGGGGATTGAGGTAAAGATTCGGGCTGTTTCGGCAGATGAAGTTGAATCTTATTTTAACCAGGCAGATGTTTAGTTGGTTGACCCGCAGATTCGTTACAAACTTTTTGGGCTGAAAAAGGATGGGGAGGCCAGAGGCATCCCAGCGGAGATGATCAACCCGGCCGACTATGGAATGGTGAATGGGAAGAAGGTGCTTGAGTACGCTTTAAGTTTGATTAATAGGGGGAAAAAATGATATGAATGCCTTAATGAAATTCCTCGAAAGTTATTTGATGCCGATCGCGGGGAGGATTGCTGAAATGAAGCACCTTCAAGCGGTTCGCGATGGAATTATTTTGGCAATGCCATTAATCATTATTGGTTCATTTTTCCTGATTGTTGCCTCTCTCCCCATTCCGGGCTATGAAGAGTTTATGGCAGGAATATTCGGAGATGCCTGGAAGGAAAAAGTGCTTTATCCTGTAGGGGCAACGTTTGATATCATGGCCCTGATTGCCGGTTTCGGTGTTGCTTACAGGCTGGCAGAAAGGTATAAAATTGATTCCTTGTCAGCGGGAGCCATTTCGGTAGCAGCTTTTTTGTTGGCGACCCCCTATAAAACGATGTTTACTCCACCCGGTGGGAAAGAAGCACTTGAGGTTGGAGACGTGATTCCCGTGACCCTGATGGGAAGCAAAGGGTTGTTTGTTGCCATGATAATCGCCATATTCTCAACAGAAATATACAGAAGAATCATACAGCGCAATTTTGTGATCAAGCTGCCTGATGGTGTGCCGCCTAATGTCTCCGCCTCTTTTGTTGCTTTAATTCCGGCGTTTGTTGTTTTGACGGTTGTCTGGCTGATCCGGATTGGTATTGAACAGACATCATTTGAGAGCATTCACAATATCATTGGAAAATGGCTCAGTGCTCCGTTAAGTGCTTTCGGCGGCAGTTTGATCGGAACCCTTATTGCTGTTGTCCTTGTTCATCTGCTCTGGACAACGGGTTTGCACGGAGGCGCACTGGTCAACACCGTTATGAAACCGATCTGGTTAGCGTTAATGGACGAAAACAGGGCCGTGTTTCAAGCGAGTCCGAATGCGGAACTTCCCAACGTGATTACAATGCAATTTTTGGACCTGTGGATCTATGTAGGAGGGTCGGGTGCAACTCTGGCCCTTGTCGTATGGATGGTGATCAGGGCCCGAAGCCAGCAGATGAAAAGTTTGGGAAAACTGTCGATCGGTGCAGGAATTTTTAACATTAATGAGCCTGTCATCTTTGGGATGCCTGTCGTCATGAATCCGATTTTGTTTATTCCCTTTATCATTACACCTGTTGTACTGGTTATTATTTCTTACTTTGCGATGTCGACGGGACTGGTGGCCAGGCCGAACGGGGTGGCTGCCCCTTTTACAACCCCGATTCTGATCAGCGGTTATCTGGCGACAGGCGGAAAGATCTCGGGAAGTATTCTGCAACTGGTAAACTTTTTGGTTGCTCTGGCGATTTATTACCCATTCTTCCGATTGTGGGATAAGCAAAAGCTGAAGGAAGAGAATCAGGAGGCAACCGGGGGTTGAGCGAAAGGGGATGTCAATGATGAAACTGATTGTGAACGCAGACGACTTCGGGTATTCTCGCGCAGTTAATTTTGGGATCATCGATGCGTATAAATATGGAATTGTCACCTCGGCAACCTTGCTGGTAAATATGCCTGGAGCCAGCCATGCCTTTGAACTGGCAAAAGAACATCCGGGACTTGGAGTGGGAATTCACCTTACATTAACATGCGGATCGCCCCTTAGTGACCATGTCCCGTCATTAGTCAATGATCAGGGGGAATTTCACAAAAAGGAGGATCTTTTCTCCTATGCCCAAGTGTCTGATATTGAACGGGAATTTACCTGCCAGATGGAAAGATTTTTCTCGTCCGGTATAACACCGACCCATATTGACTCTCACCATCATGTTCATTTTCACAACGCCGTTTTGCCGATCGTCCTTCGTCTGGCTGAACGGTATCAGCTTCCTGTCCGGAATTTCACAACCAGCCCGGTCCATAAGGAAAACCGGAAGCTAGTGAAGACAACCGATCTTTTTCTTTCCGGCTTTTACGGAGATCACGTAACGGTTGAATGGTTTGAAAAGATGCTGGATACTGTTGAAGAGGCAGAGACGGCTGAAATCATGTGCCATCCCGCCTACCTGGATGCCGGGGTGCTCACGGGGAGTTCTTATCATCTGCCGCGTACGAAGGAATTGGCTGTTCTGACCGATCCGCGTACAAAGGAATTGATCAGGGAGCGAAACATGGAACTGATCACATTCAGGGAAATAGAATGAACAGGAGTGTGAGGCGGTCAGAAAAGAGAGTACACAGGCAGAAGTGGTTAAGATCATTGAAGAGGAATTGTTTGAACGATACAAAGATACAAATTTGGCAATGCTTATTATAGTGATGCAGCATGCAGCTTAATTCATTCAATCTACAATGATAAGCGGGATGTAAACGTAAGGAATTAACAAGGCCATTGCCGGGGGCATCCCCGATGACCCGGCCGTAGAAATCATTGCGCCATCACCGGAGAGGGGCTGAAGCCGATTGCGGGTGGAGATCTGCCAGTTGCAGTCAGAGGTCTCGTGCAACAAATAAAATCGTTTGAACGGGAACTGCAGATACGATTGCGAAGCAGATACTTGATGAGATGTTAGAGGCACACAAAAAATATTTGCCGCAATTTTTTAATGGAGTGAATATTTCTTCCTAACTCTATTTTTTGGATATATCAACCTACATTCTACTATAAACTTTCGAACAACATGATAGGGCAACCTGGTTGTACGAAAACCCCTGAAAACTCCACCTGTTGTGCATAAAAAAGAGCTCCCGGTAAACCGGGGGCAAGTGATGTTTCGATTAACCAGAACCCTTGCTTTTTAAGGGTTCTTGCTTTTACGAATGTATGGAGTCTGCCAAACAAGTGGATTATGGGACTTTTTACCCATGGTTTTCACGACTCAAATTTGTTATTCTATATGAAACCGATTTCGATGGAATTGTTTGAATAGACAGATGATTGAAAAACAATTTATGGCAAAGAACTTTCATGGGCTTAAGTTCTGGTTTGCTGAAGCAATTTTGTGCCCGCATATGACAGTAAACTCTTTTTTTGCATGTGGTTTTTGGGGAAGAGTCAAATCTCCAATGATCTGAATAAGGAGGTAAAAGTGATGTCAACTTTGTTAGCTGTACGGAAGAGTGTTTCACGTATACTCCTCATCGTTACTTTGATCCTAACGATGATTGTTTCCTTATTCTATCATTCTCCCAGGGCTCATGCATCGGTACCTCAGATGCCCGGCTGGACCCTGCAGTTTAGCGATGACTTCAATGGAGCTTCAGGTACCGGTGTGGACAGGGCAAAATGGATCTACGACATTGGCCACGGCTATCCTGGTGGTCCGGCAAATTGGGGTACAGGTGAAATAGAGTTTATGACGGATAGTACGAACAACGTCTACCAGGACGGTTCGGGTCACCTTGTGATTAAAGCCATTCGGGACTCGAGCGGAGGATGGACTTCCGGCCGGATTGAAACTCAACGGACGGACTTTCAGCCACCTCCGGGTGGCGTGATGCGTGTGGAGGCCTCCATCCGGCTGCCAAACGTTACGGGCGCTGCCGCTCAGGGCTACTGGCCGGCATTCTGGATGCTTGGTGAGCCATATCGCGGCAATTATTGGAACTGGCCCGGTATTGGCGAGATCGACATCCTGGAGAACGTCAATGGAGCCAATACAGTCTGGGGCACACTCCACTGTGGGGTGAGCCCCGGGGGACCCTGTAATGAGACAAGTGGAATTGGAGGCAGCCAATCCGGATTCTCCCCTTCACTTCAGTCCGCGTACCATAGGTATACGATCGAGTGGGACAGGAGTGTATCGCCGGAACAAATCCGCTGGTATGTCGATGGTTCGCATTTCCATACAGTTAACGCGAATCAAGTTGACGCAACAACCTGGGCGAACGCAACAAACCATGGATTCTACATCATCCTGAACCTCGCGATCGGCGGTGGCTGGCCGGGTAATCCGACATCCTCTACCGCTTCAGGTGCATCGATGAGCATTGACTATGTAGCTGTATGGACGAAAGGAGGCAACGGTGGCAATCCAGGCGACCCACCCGGCAGCTCTAATTATGGTGTGGAGAATGTTAGCCCGACTCAGGCGAAAGTCTGGTACAAACCTCCCGCAACTGCGAACTATGTGATTTTGCACTACATTCGTCCTGGTTTGTCCCAGCAAAATGTTTATATGACATACAACAGCAGTTCAGCCCGGTGGGAGTACACTGTGACCGGTTTGAGTCCGGGTCAGGTTCTCCAGTATCAATTTACTTATAATACCGGGGGAACCCAGTATGACACCGCTTGGTACTCCTATACAAAGCCATAATGATATAGTAATGAATGGAGAATAAGTATGGCCGGCAGAAATGATTGGTCGAGAAGACGGGTAACTGCTGAAGCGGCTGTAACGGGTGACGACGGCTCAGCGCTGTTGGCGATGACGATCAATCCATTAGTCCCTTCAGATACGATTGCAAAGCAAATTCTTGATGAGATGTTAGAGGCGCACAAAAAATATTTGCCGCAATTTTTTTAAGAGGAGGTTCATATTTCCTCCTAATCTCATTTCCCGGAGTTATCAAGTGATGTTTCCACTGATCAGAACCCTTGAAAGGAAAGGGTTTTTTCTTTTTTATCTGTCTATACCGTTAAATAGAATATCCAACATGAATTGAATTTCTTTTTCATCGTCCCATTCCTGATCAGGTATGAGAATCGTTCGAGTTATAACATATCCGGCAAGCAAGCTGAGAACAACGCGGATCAAAGAGGGAAGAGGCATGCTTAAATGTTCAGCTTCGCTCATGGTTTGGAATACTTGTGAAATCCTCGGCAACACATTTTGTTTCACAAACACCGACATCACTTCGCGAAATTCCGGACTTAAGAGAAGTTCCTGAAATACTAACTTCATGACATCTGTGTTTTCTATGGCAAATTCTACTCTGTCCTTAAATACGGCGTGAAGGATATCATGATAGTCATTTTCTTTGCTTAAAATTCCTTCTATACGTTCCATAAACATGGGTTGTAATGCTTGTAACATGGCAGGGTAAACCGTTTGTCTGAACAACTCCTGTTTACTGCGATAGTACTTAAAGAGCGTTTTCTCTGACACCTTTGCTTTTTGTGCAATAGACTGGGTAGTGGTCCCGTCATAGCCCTTTTCTGCAAATAACTCCAAGGCTGCCCGGATGATATCTTTTTGTTTATCTGTCAGGTTGGTGTCGATCAAAATATTGTGAGATTCTTTTAATAATGCTTTTAGCTGATCGTTCATTTTCTACCCCTTCCGTTTTCCATTCGCGGCTGCTCCTTCAAACTGACTACCAATCGCCAACATTTTGTAAGAAATCTTTTGTATCATGCGACCTGAAAAGAGTATACCGGTGCTTAACCCCAGCATAAGGGCAGTAAAAACTGAGTGCTTTGAGTGGAACTGCTTTCAAATATAACTGTAGCGTAAAGAGGAAAGATTGCAATGGCCCCATACATTAATATGCCAACCAACAGGGCACTCAGATTCGCTAAGGACATGTTGCGAATTCGGATCAGGTGTGGCGACAAGACGGGATCCGGGTGTTTGTTCTCTTGAAACATAAACCAGATAAACAACAGAATACTGCCAACCAACAGGGCGGTGATATTCTAGTTTCAACCATATTTTTCATATAATATCCATATTTGAATAAATAAAGCAATAGCGGTACCGAGAAGCAATGCTCCCCAATAGTCAATATTTTTCAAGGAAGTTGGTTTTGTCTGGTCTCTGTGCATTCGGGCGAACTGGATGGTGATCAAGGAAAGGAGTCCAAATGAAATGACCATATAGAAGACGGAAGAACATCCAAAGGATGCGAAAACGATCCCTCCGGCAATCGGTCCCAAAAGATTGGAAAACAGTTGAATAGCAGCAAAAGCACTCAGGGCTTTTCCTCTGCTTTCAATGGGGAACAATGTACTAATTAAAGCGACTGTGACAGGACCGAGTGCACCAGCCCCAACCCCTTGAATCAACCGTGCCATAACTAAAAATGAAAGAGAAGGTGCCAACCCGCACAGGAAAGAGCCAATGAGAAAAACAGACATCCCAAGGTTGAAAAACAACTTATAACCATAAAGATCCGCTAATTTGGCGAACAACGGGATCGTAATCGTGGACATGAGCAAATATCCGCTAAAGACTCATCCATACAAGTGGGAATCGCCCAATTCCTGAGCGGCCTGAGGCAGAATGGTGGCGACGACAGTTTGCATCATCATGTTCGCCGCCGCACCCAATAGAATCCCCGTAAATATAATTGAACGCTTACTCATTCTTTACAACTGGTTTTAACCAGCTCCGCCTTATTGAGAAATTCGGTTCAGGTTCATTCTAATATAAACTTTTATGGATGTAAAGTAAGCGCTTACTGTTAGATATCTAAAATGACCCAATTTTAGTAGCAGGAAATTCTAAATGATCGTTCTTTCTAACTATTAATAAAATAAATTTTAATGAGCATGAGTTAGTCAAACAAAAAAGAGAAGTAGTTAACATCAGGAAGTTTTTTGATTCGATCTGCAAAGAGTATGAAGAGGAATTGGAAGGATACCGAGCCGGCCTTTCTTATTGCAACGAGGCATCCGAAAAAGATTTCATTGCCATTGACCAAAAAAAGATTCACAGAGTTTTTGCCAATATCATGAGGAATGCGATCGAGTATGTGGAACCCCCATTAAAGGTTCACATGAGCTTTACAGCTGACAAAAAATATGTCCATTTTTGTATGGGGGACAACGGGCCGGGTATACCGGAAAACGAATTATCACAGATTTTCCAATCCTTTTATCGAATCGACAAGTCCCGTTCACGAGACAAAGGCGGCAGTGGTTTAGGTTTAGCCATTTGTAAAAGTATTATTGAAGCGCACGGTGGGCAGATTCAGGCATATAACAGTGTAAGCGGCGGCCTTGGCATCAAGTTTTCGCTTCCAAAAGTAAAGCGGTGAAATAGTTTAGTTCTGCTAATGATCCGGCTGAGAAGAATTGGAAGGAGTGAAGAAAGTATGAGCCGAAACTATTTATTGATTACAACAATTGTCGACTGAAAGCCCATGGTTTCAATCGTTGGATGAAAGACGATGTTGCTCGGTAATCCCTTCATGTGATTGCATAGAGCAACAATTTTCTGTATAATCGAACATATGAGCGGTGCTTATCCCACTGGTAGTGGGTTTTGTTCCTCTGTACTCTTTTAAGTTCACCGAAAGGACTGATCATATGTTGACATTGTTTCGCTATAACTGGCAGGTGCGTGAGGAGTGGTTCGATTTATGCGGGCAGTTACCGGAAGATGAATTATTGCGCGAGCGTATGGGCGGGGTTGGCAGCATGCTGCGTACTCTTTTTCACATCGTGGATGTGGAATACAGCTGGATTCGCACGCTTCAAGGAAAGCCCGATTTTGATGGAAAATTCGAGGATTATCAGACTCTTACTCAAGTGAGAAACTTATCTGTCACTTTTCATGGTGAGGTGGACAGCTTTCTCAAAGTATGGTCTGATGAGATGGAGAACAATATATTGACAGTCCCAATGCGTGATGGACAGCTTCACAAGTTTACTCATGGTGAAGTTTTACGTCATGTGGTCGCACATGAGATTCATCATATTGGCCAGCTTTCAGTTTGGGCGAGAGAGCTTGGGCTTCAACCGGTCTCTGCAAATGTAATCGGACGAGGTTTGTTTCGCAGTGAGTAAAGGACAGTGTTATTTATTCCATATATGAAACTTATTGAGAGAACGCAAATTTACTGAGGATTTGCGCTCCTTCTATTATTTGATTGCCACGAGGTAATATAGATAAGTGATCATCTAAAAAATTCTGTCTTAATCCATCTCTCATATGGCCGGGACTATCCACACGAGACCCGCCGGTGTCAGACCTGAGAAAAATATGAATCTAAAGATCTAATTTCCGTTCAAATATATAAACGTTAAACCAAAAGATCAACCCTGCTATTAAGCAACTTCCAATCGGGGGAAGCAATAGGTTCCAGTAATACCCATCGGGTATATCGGGCTGGGGAACGCCAAACAATACCTCATCCACAAAAAGTGGGAGATAAAAGTCAACAAATTGAACGTATAAACCTACAAGAATGATCCAAATCAAAAAAAATGAAGTAGAGACTACCTTAAAAGCCCGTTGAATATGACCTTGCAGACTTAACATAAGCCCGAAGCTGATAATCATAGGAGCCAGGTTAATTACCTGATAAATAAAATGAATGGTTGATTGAGTCATTTGCCGATGATCGACCGACATCGGCATATAGATTCCAAATGATAAAAACAGGCTGCTTAAGTACAGCGCAACATTGAGAATCAGCAAAAAAAGAGCGGTTTGTAGAATCTGAATCAGCAATGCCGTACCAAGCAATATAGCTCTGGAATAAGGGAGACCCGCCCACCAACTGAAGACCCCCTGGTACCATTCACGTTTCCCGGCATTCATCACGATGCCAACCATGATAAACAGCCCGATTGATTCAATCCGGTATAAAAAGGAAATCAGCCCCATCACTTCTTCGTGTCGCGGTTCTTCTGAAAAAAACAGGAGACTCACGCAGACGATGAACAAAGTGAGTACTGTTAATCCTGATACGAACTGCCAAAAGCGCTTGCGATCCCCACGTTCATTTTGCACCAGCGTCCAAAATACGCTCATCCAAACAACCTCCTGTACTCATCTTGAATCGAGCTCCTGTCGGCACGTAACTCTTCTACATTCTGATCGCCGATGCACTTTCCGCCTTTGATAAATACCACATTGTCAAACAATCCCTCTACTTCGTGGATATCATGGGTGCTGATGATCATGGTCCCCTCTTTTTCCAGCATCAGATCGATCAACAGTCTGACCATCCGCTCACGTGACAGAAGGTCAACCCCGGCAAACGGCTCGTCCAACAGGATTAGATCGACCCGGTTGGCCACACAAAGCGACAGTTGTAAACGCGCCTCCTGCCCTCTGGATAAACTTCTTACTTTTGCCTCTGCATCCAGTTCCATCAACTGAATATATTCCTGAGCCCGCTTCTCATCAAAGCGTGGAAAAACAGCAGCCGCAAACCGGAGCGCTTCCCTGATCGTGTGCTGAGGATACCAGCGGGAACGGTCTCCCAGATAGGCGATCCGCTCATTTAGCTTCCAGGATGGTTTATGTCCAAAGACGCGTACCTCTCCCTCTGTTGGTTGGGTCAAACCCATCACCAGTTTAAACAGTGTCGATTTACCTGCACCATTTTCCCCCAGCAACCCCGTCAGCTTGCCCGTTTGAAATGAAACCGTCGCCCCATCAAGCACCCGTTTTTTTCCATACTGTTTGACCACTTGTTTTAACTCGACCGCCGCTTCCATCACCACTTCGCCTCCTTAATCCATTGTTCCGCTGTCTCGCGGCTCACACCAAGTGCCTTCATCGTCTCTACAAATGAAGTGATCGCATCGGCCGCCAGCCCTTTTTTCACCTGAAGCACCCTCTCTGGGGAAGTGGTGATATATGTTCCCTGCCCCCGCCTTTTCTCGCACAATCCATCCCGTTCCAATTCGAGATAAGCGCGCACCACCGTACTCGGATTGATTTTTAACTGCTGAGCCAACTCCCGGACAGACGGTATCTTGGTTCCCAATTCCACCTCTCCTCTCGCTACAGCAAGTTTGATTTGTTTCATCACCTGTTCATAAATGGGCAAGGAAAGATCTAACTGAAAGATCAAGGGTCCAACCTTTTTCTTCTCCATACCCGCCTCCTTCATGCTCTATTGTATGAAGTGTATGAATTCACACCAAACTCTTTATGTTTGGATTTATTATATCTTTATATACGCTGTTAGTAAAGAAGGCCCCAACATCGATGAGAAAGGAAAGTTGCGTCCGGCCGGCGTGATCAAGTTTCCGCTGTCTGAAAATATAGGAAAGGTGGTCTGGTCTATTGTACAAATGGAGAACAAAGGATCTGTCTGCGACCGGAGATAAGGTGTCGGGTAAAGTAAAGGGGATGGACGAAGAAGGGGCAGATTCGATTGCGGGTGTTCCCAGGAGTTCCTTGGCTTAAATCAGTCCACTTTTTGAAGCTTTCATCTCTACTTCCATGCAGGGTCCAGATTAGGAGCGAGACAGAATTCTGCCCTCCCCCTGTGATACACAGCACTTTCACAGCAAAAAGCGGGTATTTACCTTTTTCCATTTGGGAGCAGATGAAAAGACAATACTCATGCAGGATCACAACAGTGTGTTGGGGTCTGGAATCAGTAAAGAAAAAATCTCTCAAGGTTTAATAAAAGAACAAACCTTGTCAAAATTTCCCGGGAAATGACATGAGTTTTCCTTATGATTCGAGATATATTGCACCGCCGCCTCAATGAAGATAGACCGATATATTATGTTTGCCTTCAGGCCATGATTGAACCAGGCTTATCGTTTAAAATATAGGTTAAGTATCTATAAACGGGTCTTAAGCGAAACTGCTGAAAACAATTGAATTGTGAGACCTTATGGTTGAACCAACAGGAAAATGCTGTTGGAAACGGCAGACAGGCCGGGAGGGAGAAACCGTGAGTAAATTAAACCTGGGCGATAAGGTTATGATTCGCCAGCTTTTATCCATCGGGGAGCTTCGGGAAGTGAGGAAACTGGAGAGCAAAACATGGGGAAATATTGACTCCACTCCTGTGCATCAAACACTGACGGTGTCAAAAAACGGCGGTTTTGTCCTGGGGGCTTATGTCGGCGGGGAGCTCGTCGGGTTTCAATACAGCTTTCCGGGTTTTGACGGAACATCCGTCTATCTTTGCTCACATATGCTTGCCATTGATCCGCGGTTTCGGAACAGGGGAATTGGTGAAAAGCTAAAGCATGCTCAGCGGGAACAGGCACGGCAGATGGGGTATTCCTTAATCAGATGGACCTATGACCCGCTGGAAAGTATAAACGGCTATCTGAACATCGGGAAGTTAGGGGCTGTCTGTTCAACATATATTGAAAATTGTTATGGTGAAATGAACGACCACCTTAACAGCGGCTTGCCATCCGACAGGTTTCAGGTGGAGTGGCGGATCAACCGGCCGGAGGAAACCCGGAGGAGAGTCGGGGAAAATAAGGTCCAAGAGGCCGGGAATGCCTGTGTGATTCAATGGAGAGTGAATGAGAGAGGATTACCTGTCGCTGATCAGATAGACCTCTCAATGGCTGAAAAATATGATACCGTCTATGTGGCGATTCCGGCAAAATTCCAACACTTAAAAGAAATAGATATCTCAGTGGCCAGGCAATGGCGGCTGAAAACCCGTGCCGTTTTTACCCACTACTTTGCCGGGGGATGGGAAGTTACGAACTTTATTAAAAATATCAATCAAGAGATACCGGTCAATTTTTATGAAATGCAAAAATCCTCATGACCTGGGTTGCGGATAATATATTTTTTTCCCCGCCAACATTTTCAACAATCATTGGCTAATTTTTCATATTAAAATCAGATGCCAACGCTTTGATAAAAAGGTAAGGAAGGTGTTTAGTAGATTGGAGATTAAGACAAGCATTAGAACAACAAATTCTATTTAAAATAAATAATTTTATAGACAAAAATATCATATTTTTTTATAATATTAAATGACTGACTCTTTAACAAGAGAACTGTTAACCAATTGTTCAGGCTTGATTTTGAATTGATTGCGTATGAAGATGGCCCTGTGTGATCCATGTTCGGTTTAACTAATCCCCGATATGCTTGAAGGTTTAAGCGGTTAAATTTTCATTAATTTTTCGTGATTTACCCTTAAAGCCGGATTAGTTTGCAAGTCAATATAAAAGGGGGAAGCGAAGGTTGTGGCTATTTTAATTTTCAACAGATTGTCGCACTCCGATGTCCCTTATGAGCAATGGTTAAAGGATCTGGATGAAGACTTGTATTTGTTTACGGACAAGAAACAGGAAACTGGATTCACGGGCTATACACAAGTACACGCTTTTGAAAATTATGATACAAACAACGCCGTAGAATTTATGGCTCTTGAATTGTATGAGCAGGTTCCGTACTCTACAGTGATTGCCACAGCTGAGCGTGATATTCTGAGGGCAGCAAAACTAAGGGAGTTTCTGGGGATTGAAGGGCAATCGTGGGAGAGTGCGCTGGCATTTCGGGACAAGGTAAAGATGAAAACGCTCCTGAGCAGGGCGAATATCAAAGTGCCTGCTTTTGCGATGTTAGAAACGGCGGTTGATTTATACAAATTTATCAAGCAACATGGTTATCCGGTGGTAGTCAAACCTGTAGACGGAATGGGCTCCAGAAATACAGCCATTCTTAAAAACAGAGAAGAGACGATTGAATATCTTTCTCAAGGATTAGCTTCCAATCTGATCGTAGAAGAGTTTATTGAAGGCGAAATGTATCATATCGACGGCTTGGTTTTGGGCGGAAAGTTTATCCATTGTTGGCCGTCCAAGTATTTTAATGACTGTCTGGCGTTCCATGATGGGAAGTATCTGGGCAGCTATCTCCTTGCACCTCAAAATCCACTCACAGAACGGCTTCGCAACGAAGTTATTTCTATCTTACAAATTCTCCCCACTCCTGCCAACACCACCTTTCATGCTGAAATATTTCATACTCCTCAGGATGAGTTGATCACTTGCGAAATCGCTTGTCGGACAGGTGGTTCCCGAATTATAGAAGAGTACCGGCAGGCTTTCGATGTTGATCTTACCAAATTATCAGTGCAGGCACAGTGCGGATTAAAAACAGATGTTTCGGAAAGATTTTTACAGAGGGAAGGCCCCAAAACACAATTTGGGTTTATCGGTTTGCCCCCCAAACATGGAGTTTTTCAGGGGGCGCCCACATGGCAGGAGTTACCCCACTGGGTGACAGAGTACAATGTGCTGGCAAAACCGGGGCAAAGTTTTACTGGAGCACATACAAGTGTAGATTATGTGTTGACACTGGTGGTTAAAGGAAACACCGAACAGCAGGTGGTTCAGCGGATCCAGGATATTGCCGAGTTTCTTGAGAATAAGATGGTATGGGATTAATGGGAGGTATAACATAGGCCCTGTCGTATGCAGGGCTTTTTTGTTTTGCCTGCTTTTGCACTCGCGAAAAAACAGCCGGGAACAGAGGAACCCCATTCTGTCCCGGCTGTTTTTTGCTGATTGTAATGCGGACTTCACTGTTGAAGGATGGTAGGAAAAATGGGGAGAATAAAATATTAAGAAATAAACATTTTTGATATAATTAATATTATTAGGGAAATATTGATACATTCTTTACAGCAAGGTACAAATGAAATGGGGGTGAGTGATGCCTGTCTACAACAAACTCATCCGTGACAAAATTCCTGAGGTGATTGCCGCATCCGGCAAAAAAGCTGTTGTTAGAGCGCTTTCCAATGAAGAATACATAGTAGAAGCCAGGAAAAAGTTATATGAGGAACTGGCAGAGTATAAGGCTGTCACAAATGACGAAGAAGCGCTGGCGGAGTTGGCCGATATCATGGAGTTGGTCTATGCGCTCGCTGCCGTTCACGGTTCTTCTACGGACCAGCTGGAACAAATCCGGCATGAGAAAGCCAAGAAGCACGGTGAATTTGCCAAAAAGCTGTTCTTAAAAGAGGTTACAGATTGAGTCAATCATGCGAAAATCGCCCAATCGGCTACTTTAAAAGATCAGGGGGCCTCTTCATGCCATACCTGTCTACGAAAAATGATACCAGGCAACTCTCTCTCACCATTTACAATGACGGCTTTGGCTTAGTGAAGGAAACGAGAGAGATGAATTTATCAGAAGAAGACCTTGAGATTCGGTACCTCGATGTTGCGGAGAAAATTGAAACAGATTCCATCGTGGTTGACGGACTGGATATTCAGGAATTAAATTACGAGTTTGATCTTGTCAGTAAAGAAAAATTGTTGGAGAAGTATATTGATCAAAAGGTTTATATTTACGACCCGGAAACAAAAGAGAAAACAGAATACCGGTTATTGAGTGTCGGTGACGGGATGGTTGTTGAAAATACAGCGACCAGGGAGATCGTCATCAATCCCGAGGGTGAATTAACCCTTCCCAAGCTGCCAAGCGGACTCATCGTGAAGCCCGGTCTGGTGTGGAAGATTAAACCTTCCGCGGCTCGAACCGTACATGTTTACTATATCACAAAAGGATTTTCCTGGAATGCGAATTATGTACTAAACCTAAAAGGGAACACCTTTGATCTGTCCGGCTGGGTAAGCATCAATAACCATTCGGGGGCTACCTTTGAAAATAGCAGGTTAAAGTTATTGGCCGGTGATGTGAAAAGAGTGAATGATCATTTTGACCTGCTGGAGATGCCGGTATTTTCCCGGCCGAGGGGGAGAGACAGGTTGGGAGAAACCCAAAATATTAAAGAAAAAAGCTTTCAAGACTATCATCTTTATAGCTTTAACGAGACAACTACACTGAAAAATCAACAGTCCAAGCAGATGAACTTTTTGAAAATCGATCAGGTTCCGTTTCGCCGGTATTATGAGTATAGTCTTTATGATGAAGACAAGCCCAAAATTATCATTGAATTTGTAAATAAAGAGAGTGAAGGTCTTGGCATCCCCTTGCCAAAAGGAAAAGTTAAAGTATACAGTGAAGATCCTGCGGACGGGAGCATGGAGTTAATCGGGGAAGAAGGAATTGACCATACAGCCGTCAATGAAAAACTGACGCTGCATATCGGAAAGGCATTTGATATTAACTGTGAAGGCAAAAAAGTGAATAGCTATAAGAAAAAGGGGTATCAATACGAACAGTTTGTATACACAGTAAGAAATAATAAGCAGGAAAAGATCCGTGTTAAAATCAATCACGATTTTTGCCGGGAGAACTGGGAGATAGTTGATTATAGCGACCCATACGTGGCTGAGGATTCCGGGACGATTCTCTTCTGGGCGGAAGTAGAACCGGAGGAAAGCAAAACAATTGAATTTAAGTATCGAATCCCCCGGTCCATTCAAGTTAATGTCAATGATGAAGAATAAAGATGATTGAAAAATGGGGAGCGTCTGATCAGGACAGCTCCTGTTTTTTGTAGTAAAATGATCGGAGCTGTCATGCAGTATTATTTTGTTAAACCGGTAAACCCGCTAGTGATCACAAAATATTTTAAAGCTTTTATGAATAAAACTCTTCTAAGGATTCTACAGATCTGGAGGCTATGATGAAAGATATCAGCGGAAAAGCACGACTGTTAAAGTTATTGGAAATTCTGGAAAGGGAGACGGACGAAGAACATCAACTCAGTCTGGCTGATCTTGAGCAAAAGCTGATCGTGGAATTTGACCAGAATTTTTCGGTAGGGAAAAAAGCCCTTATTTCAGATATTAAAGCATTACAAGAGATTGGCATTGATATTATTGAAAGCAAAGGCAAGTTTGGACAGAAACTGTACAGCTATCCCCATCGCCTGTTTGAACTGCACGAATTGCGCATGCTCATAGATGCCGTAATGTATTCCTACTTTATTACAAAGGAAGACGCAAAAACATTAATTAAAAAGTTACAAAAACAAACGAGCTGCCATGTATCCAAAAAGCTGGACGAGCAAATCAAGCATCTGGACTCGGTCAATAAGGCGGAAAACCAAAAGCTGAAGTATTATGTTGATACGATTTACACTGCCTGTTCGGAAATGCAGATGATTCGCTTTCAGTACGGAAAGTATAATCTGGATAAAGAGTTTGTATTAAAAAAGAACGGCGAGTGGTATGAAGTGAAGCCGTATGCTCTCGTCTGGTGGCAAAATAATTATTATCTCGTTGCAAAATACGGTGAAGAAAAGGACTTTCGCCACTATCGGGTAGACCGCATGAGAAAGGTGGAAATGACGAATCAATCTTTTAGTAGAGAGTTATTCAATGTTGCCGATTATGTAAATAAAACGTTCCATATGTTTCACGGAGAAGAAAAACCGATTCAAATTCAGTTTGAAAACGATGACAATAATTTTGTCAATGTGGTTTTTGACCGGTTTGGCAAAGATGTGTTTATCGAGAAACTGCAGGATAACTATTTTATTGTGACTACCAATGCCAAGGTGAGCCAGGGGCTTGTAAACTGGATTTTAACCTGGGGTTCTAAAGCAAAAGTGTTGTCGCCACAGGAGCTTGTAGAGGATGTTATAGCTGAAACGAAAAAAATGTATGAGCTCTACCATTCAGGTTAGGCAGGATTCACAAAATCTTATACGGGGTGATGATTAGCAGGGGCGTTTTCAAAATCGGAAAAAGGCATTTGAGACGGGGGATAAATACGGAGAAAAAGCAGGGACACAATGATGCGACTCAGTCCCTGCTTTTATGTATTTACTTCATTTCAATCTGAGTTAAGCTTTTTTTGACCAATGCTTCTATTTTCTCTTTCGCTTTTTCAGGAGTGGCTAAGTCGTCGGCGTCAAATTTAAACTTTCCACTCATCTCGTCCAAATTGAGCATATCGATCAGGACGGAATGATCGCCGGTTGTATTGGCATCAAATTCAAAATAGCCTTTGACTCCTTTGTAGGTTTTTCTGGTTTGGTAGATAAAAGTTACCTCCTCAAAATCGTCCCGGAACTGTTTGACTGGCTGGAATTGAATCAGTTGAGAGAATTTGCCGTCATCTTCGAGTAGGCCTTCCCATTTCGGTTTAAAGCCTAACAGTTGAAAACCATCGAGAAAGTTTTTCAGGAAACCGGCGGGCAACACATCAATATAATCCCGGTCCTTGGAATCTTTCCCCCATTTAATCTCCAAATTGGTGTCAAAATAGTATTTGGTACTGACAGATGAAACCGGAAGGGTAAAGGGGCAGTCAAATTGGAACGGAAAAACTTTTTCCTCACCGGGCCGGATGACAAAATCATCATCTGTTACTTCGATGCTGGCAATCTCCCTTTGAATCGTGTTTAAATTTTTGCCGTGATAGGATTCCATGTTGAACTTTACGGTAAGCTCATCTACTTTTTGCTCTGTACTTCCGCCAACGGCGATGATTTTTCCTGCAACGGTTTCGCCCATCGTCACTTTGGAATCATCCAACACTAGATCAATTCTGGCTGCTCCGACACCGGCAGATGCCAGTAAGGTTTTAAACATCAGTGTACCTCCTCAAATCAATTTGAAGTATAAAATAATCTTAGCATACATGTAAGAGATTCTATTCATGTAACGTGAATAATTCAAAAAATATGATGGATCTGAACCTGCCATAGCGATTCTGATTTTTCACCTCCCCCGGTGCGGAGGCATAGGGTATACGGATTGGGCCACACGGGGAGGACAAAAGCAATGTGGAAAGAGTACCTGTACAAAGCAAATATGTACAAAATATTAGCGGACTTTTATAAATACAGGAACTATACTTCATACAAAACTTACCGCCGGAAATATGATAAATACCTGGAAAAGCTTGTAGAAGCTTACGAAAAAGATCAGACACTGAAAGAGAACAGGGGGCAGGAATAGAAAATTCCTTGCTCTTCTTTTTTATAGATTAAAAAGATAAATCTCTTGTTTAAATTTTAGTTCACTTTTATAGACTTCCGCATAGACTGGTAACAAAACAGATATTTGCAGAGGAGTGCCTTTAAATCGATGTGGAATGAATACCTGGAAAAGGCCAATTTATATAAGGGATTAGCGGACTATTACAAATACAGAAACTCAAAATTGTATCATGAGTATAAACGAAAATACTATGAATACACGAAGAAGTTTGTGGCTGCTTATGAAAAGGAAAAAGGGGTGAAGCCTCCCAAGCCTCCGTTCCCCCCTTATCCGTCCTCATACTTCTTTTTGAACCGGGCACAGGTTTCCCACGAGCCGGTAAATATACGCTTGTTGCATGCATCCGTGAATGAGCAGAAAACTCCTGTAGATGTATACATTGACGGCCAGCTTCTTGCCAGAAGCCTTCCTTATGGAGTGGCCACCCGGTATTTACGCTTACCGGCGGGGGAGAAACGATTTGATCTATATCCGGCGGGAAGAAAAGGAACCAGGCCTTTACTCAGGCAAACTGCTGTGCTCGAACGGGAGAAAAACTACCTGATCGCTCTGGTGGACAGCGAAGTAGCATATCCATGGAACCTGCGGCTGCTCCCTTATCCGGAATACCCTGCACAGATGAGCGGCGAGGCGGGAGTAAGGTTTATTCACCTTGCAGAGGGGGGGCCTGTGTTGGACCTGTCTCTTCGTGACGGAACGGTCCTCTTCCCGGACGTTACATATCAAGAGGTAATGGAGTATTTCGCCCTCCCGCCGGTAAGAACCCGCTTACTGATAAGGCAGGCCAAGACTGATGGGGTGCTTGCAACGACTCCCGATGTTCATTTCCGACCGGGAAAAGCGTATACCATCATCGCCATTTGTCCAAACAGACAAATGTCTGCACTGGTTTTAAGGGACCAATCCCTGAGAAGGTAAGCCTTTTGGCATGCTGGCAACAGTCCTTTATCTCGGGTTGGCCTCACCACAAAAAAGGAAATATGAGCCGGGGATCAGGTTTGCCCGGTTATTTTTTTTGGATAGAGAACATTTCCTGACCAAGTGATATTGGGAAGTGGCTGTAAAGCCAGGTGGTCAAAATCTGCAATATGCAAAAAGCAACTGTTGGGAAAATTTACACTCCTAAATATTCCAGTTATTTATTTATTAAATGCCAGTGATCGATTAAACTAGGAATAAGAAGAATTCCGAAAGGAAGATTGAGGTTGAATGTTTTAGAAATCAACGAAATTGGAAAATTTATCCGTAAAGTCAGAAAAGAGCGAGGCTTAAGACTTGAGGATCTCTCAGATAATCATATATCTACGGCAACAATCAGCAATATTGAACGGGGCGTTCCTCACGTCAATAAGGACAAAGTCTTGTATCTAATGGGCAAACTGGATCTGGATTTGAGCGAAATTCCGCAAATGATGGATAAGGAAAGCGAAAATCTGGAGAGTATGCAGTTGAAATTTACTGCAATTGAGACCATGATCAAAGTGGGGAAGGTTGCACGGGCTCTCACGCTGTTATCCGGAATCCCAGAATCAATGTTTTCCCGCCATCAGGCCACTGTCCATCTGTTAAAGGGAAAATGTTATATTCAAAAAGGAGATTGGAAAAAAGCGGAGCGTGAGCTGAGCGAAGCGATTCGCTTAGCCCAACAAGATCCTTCTTCACAGAAAACCAATCTGGAAGCCTCCATCTATGATCAACTGGCCTATTGCCGTTCTGCACAAAGCAACTGGGAGCAAGCCCTTAAGTTTGTTGAGCGGGGGCTGGAAGTTTTACGGGAAGACGCGGACCGCTTCAATCAAATCAAGTATAACTTGAAAATGAAGCAGGTTGTTTATCTGGAAAAGCTCGGCCGGGTCGATGAAGCGTTGAAAAGCCTGGATGATTTGTGGGGCTCAATTCCGCACATTCAGGACAAGGATGTAGTACTCAACTTGTATGCCCTGCGCGCTGATCTGTTCCGCCGGATGAGATTGCACCGTGATTCTGTTCGGTATGCGCGCGAAGGGATCCGGCTGGCGGTGAACAGCAGATACTTTAATGAGATGTTTAAGCTTTGGACTACATTAGGAAGCGTGTACACGGAACTTTCCAATTTCGATGACGCTGAGACATGTTTTGAGTTTGTGTTGGAGCTGGAAGACCAGATTTCCGACAGGCATGAGTTGCTCCGTGCCTATTGTTCTCTGGGTCGTTTATATCTGTTGCAAGGAAAGACAGACCAGTCCCGGGAGATTCTTGAACAGGCGATCAAATGGGGAAAAAGCCTGAAAGATCACTGGCAGCTTAATGTTGCCCTTCTGCTGATGGGGCGCTTGTTGAAAAAGACGGGAAATTTGTCTGAGGCGATAAAGTATTTGTTGCAGGCGGTTCTGGTCGCGGAAGAACGTCAATTTTACCAAAACGTATGGCTGGGTTATTATGAGCTGGCTGACTGTTACGAACAGCTTGGAAAAGTGGAAGAGTTTAGGGAAGCCACAGAACTGATGTATCAAGCGCAACGTCATTTAAATTGTGAAGAGAGTTTGTTCAGTTCCTGGTAAAGCCGGATGTTCGCAAATTGATATCATTTGTTACACCATTGACATTTCGGCGAAAGATTTATATATTAGTTAAATATATATGTTCTCTTATCCAGAGTGGCGGAGGGACTGGCCCGATGAAGCCCGGCAACCGGTTGGATCTGACATCCAATGAGGTGCCAATTCCTGCAGAGAGTTTTCTCTGAAAGATGAGAGTTCAAGAGCGGAGACCAACGCCTTTCATCTTTCAGGGATGGAAGGCGTTTTTATTATACAGAGAAGAGGATGAAGATTGTGAAGAAAAAGACGGTTGCGGAGCGGCTCAAAGAGAAGATTCTCATTTTGGACGGGGCAATGGGAACGATGCTTCAGCAGGCAAATCTGACGGCCCGGGATTTTGGCGGGGAAGAGTATGACGGATGCAACGAATTTCTCAATCTCACCCGTTCTGATGTGATTCGCAACATTCATGATGCCTACTACAGAGCAGGGGCAGATATTGTTGAAACCAATACCTTCGGTGCAACTCCGGTGGTGCTTGCCGAGTATGATCTTCAGCATTATACGGAAGAAATCAATCTGGCTGCAGCCCGTTGTGCAGTAGAGATGCGGGATAAATGGTCAACTCCTGAATATCCCAGATATGTGGCGGGAGCGATGGGGCCGACAACGAAAACACTGTCAGTGACAGGAGGAGTTACTTTTGATGAGCTGGTCGACTCCTATTATCGGCAAGCGAAAGCATTAATCCAGGGGGGAGTGGATCTCCTTCTGCTGGAAACCTCCCAGGATACACTAAACGTCAAAGCGGGGAGCATCGGGATTCGCCGGGCATTTTCGGAGTTGGGGAAAGAAATTCCGATCATGATCTCCGGTACGATTGAGCCGATGGGAACGATGCTGGCAGGGCAAAATATCGAAGCTTTTTATCTATCCATTGAACATCTGAATCCGGTGTTGGTTGGGTTGAACTGTGCTACAGGCCCTGAGTTTATGAAAGATCATATCCGGACCTTATCCGGTCTGGCCAGTTGTGCGGTCAGTTGCTATCCAAACGCCGGCCTTCCCGATGAGAATGGAAACTATTTGGAGACTCCCCAGGCGTTGGCGCGGAAGCTGGCTGACTTTGCCGATGCCGGCTGGTTGAACATGGCGGGGGGCTGTTGCGGAACCACTCCGGAACATATCCGGGCCATTGCTGAAGTGATGAAAGATAAACAGCCGCGGCAACCTGTCAGCAGCCACCCTCCCGCTGTATCCGGAATTGAACCTGTCTATTTGGAGACAGACAACCGGCCGCTCCTGGTTGGTGAGCGTACCAATGTGATTGGTTCACGCAAATTTAAGCGCTTGATTGCCGAAGGAAAGTATGAAGAAGCATCAGAAATCGCCCGCAAACAGGTGAAAGGCGGAGCGCAGATTATTGATATCTGTCTGGCTGACCCCGACCGGGACGAATTAAATGACATGGAGAGGTTTTTAGAATTTGTCACGAAAAAAGTGAAAGTTCCCCTGATGATCGACTCAACAGATGCCAGAGTGATTGACCGTGCCCTCACCTATTCACAGGGAAAAGCAATTATCAATTCGATCAATCTGGAAGATGGCGAAGAACGCTTTGCCGAAGTTGTTCCCCTCATCCATCGCTATGGGGCGGCAGTGGTTGTGGGAACGATTGATGAGCAAGGAATGGCCGTTTCCAGGGAGCGGAAGCTGGAGGTAGCCAGACGCTCTTATGACCTGTTGGTCAACAAGTACGGACTTCATCCCCAGGATATCATTTTTGACCCGCTTGTCTTTCCGGTTGGCACAGGGGATGAGCAGTATATCGGCTCTGCGCTGGAAACGGTTGAAGGGATTCGCATGATTAAAGAAGATTTGCCGGAGTGCTCCATCATTCTCGGCGTATCCAATGTTTCCTTCGGTCTCCCCGGTGCGGGCCGCGAAGTATTAAATGCCGTTTATATGTATGAATGCACGAAGGCAGGACTTGATTATGCCATCGTCAATACAGAAAAGTTAGAGAGATACGCCTCCATTCCCGAAGAGGAACGCCGCTTGTCCCATCAGCTTTTGTTTGAGACCGGCCATGATAATTACGACGAAGTGCTGGCAAAGTTTACCGCTTTTTACCGTGAGAAAAAAGTTGAAGAGAAAAAGCCGATCAGCAACCTCTCTCTGGAGGAGAGACTGGCCCGATATGTTGTCGAAGGGAGCAAGGATGGCCTGATTGAGGATCTGGAGGAAGCCCTGCAAAAGGATACTCCGCTGGGAATCATCAATGGTCCCCTCATGTCCGGAATGGATGAAGTAGGGAGGCTGTTTAATGATAATCAGCTGATCGTTGCTGAAGTGTTGCAGAGCGCCGAAGTGATGAAAGCATCTGTGGCTTTTCTGGAACCGCACATGGATAAAACTGAAACCAACAGCAAAGGGAAAATCATACTCGCAACCGTAAAAGGGGATGTGCATGATATCGGCAAAAATCTGGTGGAGATTATTTTATCCAACAACGGCTACGAGGTGGTCAATCTGGGAATTAAAGTGCCGCCGGAACAGCTGATTGAAGCCGCCCGCAGGGAAAAGCCGGACGCCATTGGTTTGTCCGGGCTGCTGGTTAAATCGGCGCAACAGATGGTGATTACCGCGCAGGATTTAAAAGCTGCCCGGATTGATGTTCCATTGCTGGTCGGGGGGGCGGCTTTATCCCGCAAATTTACGGAAACAAGGATTGCTCCGGAGTATGGCGGACCTGTACTTTACGCCAAAGATGCGATGAACGGTTTGGAACTGGCGAACCGGTTGATCAGTTCGGAAGAAAGGGAAGCGCTGGTGGAAGAACTTCGCCGGAGCAGCCTGTCAGCCATTGAGAGGGCGGAGAAAAAGGAGCAGGGGGCTGGAAGTGTTTCCTCTTCATCGGTAAGAGGTTCGGTGGACCGTGAGGCACCTGTGTTTACGCCACCGGACTTTGAACGTCACGTCTACCGCGACTTTCCTCTTACCCACCTGCAGCCTTATCTCAATGAGCAGATGTTGCTGGGGAAACACCTTGGACTGCGCGGCAATGTAGAGCAACTTCTGAAAGAAGGGGACGAAAAAGCGGTAGAGCTTAAGGGAAAGGTTGATGATTTGCTCCGGCATGTCATGAGAGACCGGCTGATCCGTCCCCAGGGAATGTATCAGTTTTTCCCCGCCCAGGCAGAGGGGAATGATATTTTTATCTATGATCCGGAGGACACCGGTGTCATACTGGAATGCTTTTCCTTCCCGCGTCAAACTCAGCCGCCGTACCTGTGCCTGGCCGACTTTTTGCGCCCGGTGGAATCGGGTGTGATGGATTTTGTCGGATTTCTGGCAGTCACAGCGGGGGTTGGAGTGAGAGAACTGTCTGAGCAGTGGAAAAATAGCGGCGACTATCTTCACTCCCATATGATTCAAGCACTGGCTCTGGAATTGGCTGAAGCATTTGCCGAACGTTTGCACCATGTGATGAGGGATCGCTGGGGATTTCCCGATCCGGCGGAAATGACGATGAAGCAGCGGTTTGGCGCCCGCTACCAGGGGATTCGTGTCTCTTTCGGATACCCGGCCTGTCCGGATCTGGAAGATCAGAAAAAATTGTTTCGGCTGCTGCGGCCGGAAGAGATTGGGATTGAATTGACGGACGGGTGCATGATGGAACCGGAAGCTTCTGTTTCGGCGATGGTTTTCTCACACCCGCAAGCACGTTACTTCAACGCGGTGTGAGGAGGGAACAAAGTGAAAAAGAGACCGTTAAAAGAGCATTTATCCGATTCATTAGTCACGGGAGACGGAGCGATGGCCACCTATCTGTATCAGCAGGGGGTGTCGATTGGGCATTGCAATGAAGAATTGGTGCTGAGCAACCCCGCTTTCATTGCCAATGTCCATAAAGCCTACTACGAAGCCGGGGCCCGTCTGATTGAAACCAATACCTACGGGGCCAACCGGGAGCGCCTCACACGCTATGGACTGGAGAGCAAAGTAACGCGGATAAACCGGGAAGCTGTCAAACTGGCCCGCAATACAGTGGGTGAAGACGCCTATGTGGTGGGATCGATCGGTTCCATTTGTGCCGGGCGGGTCCTGGCCTTTGATGAAGATGAATATCGGGATATGTATGAAGAACAAGCCACTGCTCTTCTGCATGCCGGAGTGGACGGAATCCTGCTGGAAACCTTTTTGGATCTTAAAGAAGTGCTGGTTGCTGTTGATGCGATTCGTCCCCTGACCGACCTGCCGCTGATCGCACAACTGTCCACAATTGAAGTAGGGCGTACAAGAGATGCCTTTTCCTTATCTGAGGCATTTCAAATCTTAGCCCGGCACGGCGTGGATGGAGTCGGGTTGAATTGCCGGCTCGGCCCGATGGAGATTTTGCGCAGTTTAGAGAAAACAGTGGTGCCGGAACACTTGATCTTATCTGCCTTCCCCAATGCCGGAAGGTTGGGAGTGAGTGATGGAGAGTTTAAATATAAATCCTCTCCGGGTTATTTTGAGGAGACAGCAGACTTACTGGTGGCGCAGGGGGTTCGGCTGCTCGGGGGATGCTGCGGGACCACTCCCGACCATATTCGCCGGGTGGCGGCCGCTCTTGCCGGTAAAAAGCCGGTTCAGAGGGTCAATCCTGAATTGCGGCAGATTGAAGTGACAGGGGCGGAACATGCAGAAACGGCAAGGAAAAAGCCAACCGTCGTAGATAAGGTCAAATACGGGCGGACCATCATCTGTGAATTTGACACCCCCAAAGGTTTGGATATCTCCGGATTTTTAGCCGGGGCGGAACGTCTCCACCAGGCGGGCGTGGATACGATTACGATGGCAGATAATTCTCTGGCCACAGCCCGCATGAGCAATCTGGCCGCAGGAGCGATTTTAAAATCACAACTGGGGATTGAACCGCTCGTACACGTGGCATGCCGGGACCGGAATTTACTTGGCCAGCAATCCCATCTGATGGGGCTTCATGCCCTGGGAATTGACCAAATTCTTGTGATCACCGGAGACCCGACCCGTGTCGGCGATTTGCCGGGAGCCAGTTCCATTTATGATGTTACTTCATTTGAGCTGATTCGCATGGTGAAACAGTTAAATGAAGGGATCTCGTTTTCAGGCAAACAGTTAAAACAAAAAGCCAGCTTTGTCGTCGGCACTGCTTTTAATCCCCATGTCCGTCAACTGGATGCGGCGGTAAGGCGGCTGGAGAAAAAAGTAGCTGCCGGTGCCGACTTTATCATGACCCAGCCGGTCTATGACGAAAAAGGAATCCTGGATGTGTATGAGGCGACGAAAGATGTAGGAATCCCCACCTTTATCGGGATCATGCCTTTAACCGGATACCGGAATGCGCTGTTCTTACACAACGAAGTTCCCGGCATTAAGATTCCGCAGAGCGTGTTACAGCGGATGGAAGCGCAAACCGATAAAGAATCAGCCCGGAGAGAAGGGGTGGAAATCACCAAAAACCTGCTGGATGTGGCCATGGAAAAGTTCCGGGGCATATACCTGATTACCCCTTTCTCCTTCTGGCAGATGACCGTGGAACTGACCAGCTATATTCGCCGGAAAGATCACAAGCGCGCCGCCGCACAGGTTTCATAACAAGAAAAGCGATGACCTTTTTGTATTACGGGGGCATCGCTTTTTCTCTATGAGCTTTTCTGTTCGGAAAAACGTGTTAGTTAAGCAGGCAAGGGGATCTTTTATTGATTTAGTCAGCCAATCACTGCACAATTCCCTGCCCGCTATCTCATCAGCTTTTTTACCGTCACCATCAACTCATCAATCACTTCCTGGTCTCCTTCATGAATCCGTTCGATGACACAGCTTTTCATATGATTTTCAAGCAACAGGCTCCCCACACTGTTAAGAGCCGATTGAACCGCTGCAATCAGGTTGAGTACATCATCACAATAGGTATCCTCTTCAATTAATCGTTTTATCCCCCGGATCTGGCCTTCAATCCGATTCAGGCGGGTGATCAGATTGTTTTTTAGCTTATCAGGGTGGTGGCTTTTTCTGTTACCGGAATCAGAGCAGTGGGATTCATGTCGTGTGTTTTCTGTTTCCATTTACATCACACCTTTCTGTTGCTCTTATTCTACTCTACCCGCCAGGGGGGATGTAAGTATGCTTATAAGGAAAAACGTCCGGAAAACGAAAAAAGAAAAGCCCCCGTTAACCGGGGGAGCCATCAATAATATCATCTGATACCTTAAGATCTGATTAATGAAACCCTGTCATCTGTCCACATCAATGATAAGGCGGTAAAAATGTTTCTTCTATAATTTATCATTCGAAAGGAGGTTCGTCTGTGAACCCTTTTTAGATATTTGCTGATTCCTTAGATTTCGGGCGTTTTTTCAATTCTGTCCCCTGTTGTTGCTCTTGCAGGGTTTTATTGCGTCCGTATTGGACATTGGAAATGCGTTCTACCACCGGACGAAGAAGCTGATGCCTGACCCGGTATTTATACCCGAGCCTTCTTTTGAAGCCCCCTGCCAATTGGTTTGCTTCCATCATGTATATCGCCCCCTTTACAAGTCATATTTGACAAGGGGCTGTTTTGATCCCTTCCATTCGACATAACTTTTAAAAATATTTCCTTTTTTGACATAAAAAGATAACTATGTTTATTTAAGTCAGTTGTTTTTACAGTTTGACCAAGAAAGAGGTTCCCTTCCCCGGTTCACTCTGAACGGAGATTTTGCCTCCGTGCTTTTCAACGATCCATCTGGCGATTGCCAAACCGAGGCCTGTACCTCCATCTGTTCGTTTTCGCGCCGGATCGGCCCGGTAAAAGCGGTCAAAGATGTGGGGGATATCTTTTTCCGGAATCCCCACTCCGGTATCTTTCACTTCGAGGAGCACATGGTTGCCGCTTTTACGGCAGGTCAATGTAACCTCACCGGGGGAAGGTGTGTATTTAAAGGCATTATCCAGTAATATGACCAGCAGTTGGTGCAGTCGTTCGCGGTCTCCCTGAATAAATAAGGAGGGGGAAATCTCTGTCTGAAAGTAAATTTGCTCAATCTGTGCCAGCTCTTTAAAATGGCCGGCCACCTCATGAACGAGTGAATCAAAAGCAAATGACTCTATATTTAGTTCCAGTTGATTGGAATCACTGCGTGCCAGTGTGAGCAAATGAGCGACCAGCTTGTGCAGTCGCCTGGTTTCCCGGTAGATCGTGGAGATGTCAGAGATTTTTTCTTCAATGGTCTGTTTCGGATCGCGTAAGAGCAGTTCGGCTCTTGCCCTAATCACAGCTAACGGGGTGCGCAATTCGTGCGACGCATCAGCGACAAACTGCTGTTGAGCCTGCCAGGAATTTTGAATGGGAATGAGTGCGCGGCGTGCCAGCCAATACCCGGCAGCGATTGCGATTCCTACGGCCAGGCAGCAACCAATGATAATATTTTTGCGCAAGTTATCCAGCCAGGCAACCTCTGCGCCTACGAAACGAATCACTTGAATGACCAGTGAATCTCCGGTGACAGTGGGAAGGGAGACCGCCACAAATCGAAACTGCAAGGGATCGTCAAACTGTGGTATATCCATCTGTACGGAATGAATTTTTCCATCTATTTGCTCAGGATAAGACAGCTTTACATTTGCAAAGAGAGGATCTCC
This sequence comes from Paenactinomyces guangxiensis, assembly GCF_016055185.1. Taxonomy (GTDB): domain Bacteria; phylum Bacillota; class Bacilli; order Thermoactinomycetales; family Thermoactinomycetaceae; genus Paenactinomyces; species Paenactinomyces guangxiensis. The sequence goes on along the minus strand of NZ_JAECVR010000006.1, from coordinate 87,356 downwards.
CTTGAGACGATGAACAATTTCTCTGTTCTTGTCCCAGAGGATCACAGCCGTATAAGGGACGGAAGGCGTAGAAAAATCCTGGTCCAGCATAAGTTCTGCTTTTGCCCGTTTGGAGCGGGTAAGCAGCATCTCATCGATTTCCCCAAAGACCTGACCTTCCATAAACCAGTAGAGCCACGCTCCCAGCAAGCTGATAGCGACCAGAAAAACAACCGAATTTTGCAGGGTCAGGCGGATCAGCGTTTTACGAAACATGCTCATTCTTCCTTTAACATATAACCAATTCCGCGGACGGTACGAATCATTTTTTGCAGATGAAATGGTGTTAATTTTTTACGAAGGTAATGAATGTATAACTCAACAACTGAAATGGTGGTATCTGAATCAAACCCCCAGACGCGGTCAAACAGCTGTTCACGGGTTAAAATGTTGCCGGCATTTTGGACCAGGTATTCCAGCAGAGCGTATTCCTTGGCTGTTAAACTAAGCAGCTTCTCATGAATATAACCGGTTTGTTCCCTGGGATGAAGAGTGATGGGCCCGTATCGGAGAGTGCCTTCGATGCCCAGTGCTCCTTTGCGGCGCAACAGAGCGCGCACCCGGGCCAACAGTTCAGGTACGGCGAATGGTTTGACCAGGTAATCATCTGCACCCTGATCCAATCCCCGCACTTTATCTTCCACACTGTCTTTTGCTGTAAGCAACAGCACAGGGACATCAAGACCTTGCTGCCGGATCTGTCTTAGAACATCGAGACCGCTCATAACCGGCAGCATAATATCAAGGATAATCAGGTCATAAATGTTTTGTTCAGCCAGGTATAAACCCTCATCTCCGGATTGGGCCGCAGCAACTTGAAATTCTTCCCCCAATATCCGTTCAATTGATTCAAGCAGAGGCAGGTCGTCTTCAACGAGTAAAATTTTCACGGAACGGCTCCCCCCTATTCATAACGCAAGCATCAACAAGATGGAGTCTGGCTGCTTTCCGGGCAAACATCATATTTATCATACCAGTTCCGCCAACTAAAAGGGAGACCCCGCGATGCCTCCTGGCATAAGTTCCATGGAGTCCGGCTTTTCAAGTTGATGATTGAACTGTCAGATGTCTGAGTCGGTGTGAAAACTCGGTGTTCAGCAAGGCTTCGATTTTATTAAAAAGTAAACAGATGATCAGCACATCCTCCTTTTTTCCTCTCCCTCTTATAAAATCCTAAGGAACAAATTGCATAATTGCGTTGTAAATATTGGTTTTCTTGAAAGGGGTGCGTAAATGAAGAAATGGATGATTTCCGCCGTGATCATAGGAATCGTCGCAGGCGGCGGAACCGGTTGGAAAATCGCATCATTGCAAGCTCAACCTGTCAAGATCAATACAAATACAGCTCCTGTGATGAAGCGAAACATTGAAGCAAAAGTAGATGGTGACGGCAATATAGAAGTTGCAGAATCACAAAAAGTGGTGGCCGAGCATTCCGGTGCCATCGAGGAAATTTTGGTGAAGAACGGTGACACGGTTAAAGCCGGACAGGATCTGATTGAGCTGGAAAACGGCTACGAAATTGAGTCCCCCATTGATGGTGAAGTTACACTAAATGATAATCTAAACATCTACACCTCTGTACAAAAAGGTTCCAATCTCGGTGAAGTTATCAACTATAACAAACTTGAAGCCATTATCAAGGTAGATGAACTGGATATTCAGAGGGTCGAGGCAGGACAGACAGTCAAGATTGACCAAAACGGAAAAGAGTATAGCGGAAAAGTAAGTGAAATCGCAAGAAAAGGTGTAACAGAAAACGGAGTTTCCACTTTTGATGTTACCGTCAGGTTAATGAGTACGAAAGGCTTGATAGCAGGTATGTCAATAAATGCTTCGATCATCACAGATACAGCGCAAGATACACTGACTGTTCCGGTTGAAGCCGTACGAAAGATGAACGACAAATCATTCGTCATGGTACAGACAGGTTCCAAAACATCACCTGCACCGAGACAAGTGGAAACAGGAATTCATGATGAAGAGTATATCGAAATTAAAAGCGGTTTGTCAGAAGGGGATCAGGTAGTTTTACCTGTTGCCGCTTCATCGGGCACAGAAAAGATGCAACAGCGGGACATGCAGAGAATGGGCGACGGCGGTATGGGTGGCAGGATTTTTATACAAGGAGGGAGATAAACAGTGAGTAAGACCTCTAAATTTTTGTCAGCGCTTGCGGTATTTCTTCTCACCGGCACCATTTCAGGATCCGGAGTTTATTACTACATGATTTCCAAGGCTGGACAGCAGGTACAAAACATGCCTCCCAGAGCCCCAAATACCATGATTGTACCAAAAGATGATATAACAGGTGCTAAAAAAGGAGTATCTCAATGAGCCAGTTGATCACCCTGCAAGACATACATAAAACGTACCTGTTGGGTGATGAGACCGTCTATGCCTTGCATAATGTTTCCCTTGAAATAAGCGAAGGGGAATTTGTTGCCATCGTCGGCCAATCAGGTTCAGGCAAATCAACATTGATGAACGTGGTCGGTTGTCTCGATCGCCCTACATCCGGTGTGTACCAATTCGGCGGTGATGAGATCAGCAAACTCAATGACCATCAGATTGCCACTATTCGCAACACAAAGATTGGGTTTGTCTTTCAAAACTTTAATTTGCTTCCGAGTCTGACCGCTGCGGAAAATGTAGAACTGCCTTTAATTTACCAGGGGATGTCAGCTAAGAAAAGGCGCAGGCTTGCAGAGAAAGCTCTTCACAGCGTCGGACTCGGTGACCGCCTCTCTCACCGTCCATCCCAACTGTCCGGCGGGCAGCAACAACGCGTCGCCATCGCCCGTGCTCTGGCAGCCAAACCCCCGTTGATTCTGGCGGATGAGCCGACTGGAGCCTTAGACAGCAAGACAGGACGAGATATTTTGCAGATTTTACAAAAGCTAAATCAGGAAGGCCATACGATTGTGCTGATCACACATGATCAGGAAATCGCCAAAGAAGCCAAGCGCGTCATTCGTCTCCAGGATGGCAAATTGGTGGAAGACCGGAGGTGGGCGGGATGAACATCTTCTCAGCAGTTAAGATCGCCTTTCACAATATCCGGGCACGAAAAATGCGTTCCTTCCTCACTATGTTAGGGATCATCATCGGAGTGGCGGCAGTTATCTCACTAGTCTCAATCGGGCGAGGTTCCAGCCAGCAAGTGACAGAACAAGTAAAAGCGATGGGAACCAATCTTCTGACGGTTAATATCAGTGGGCGAGGAACCCAAACATCGGTTGAATACGACCAAGTGATGTCCTTGAAAGGAAAAGATGGCATCAAAGATGTCGCTCCTGTCCTTTCCCAAAACACTACCCTGGCCACCGGGAATAAAAATACTTCAGCCAGTGTGGAAGGAATCAACGATGCATATGAGACTGTTCGCAACACCCATGTACAGGCTGGTCGGTTTCTGCTTCCCATTGATATGGAGTATCGAAGTAAAGTAGCCTTGATTGGTACATCACTTGCCAGAGAGCTGTTTGGAGAAGCATCTCCGGTCGGACAAAAACTGTATATCAACGGAAAGCTGTTTAAAGTGGTGGGGCTCCTGGAAGAAAAAGGTGGCTCGATGATGGGTTCAGTAGATGATAAAGTCCTGATCCCATTCTCCACAGCTGAACGCCTCTTTAAGACAAGAGGAGTCAGTCAGTTTTACGTACAGGCAGAAAGCGAGTCTGTCATTTTCCAAGCGGAGAGCAAGATTGAGAGAATGCTCACCGGGGAGTTTCGTGGTGACTCAAACAGCTTTCGAATTAACAACCAGCAGGAAATGCTCGACACCATGTCTTCAATCTCGGATACGATGTCAAATATGCTGGGAGGCATTGCAGGCATCTCGCTCTTCGTCGGCGGAATTGGCATTATGAATATGATGCTCGTCTCAGTCACTGAGCGGACGCGAGAAATCGGGATTCGCAAAGCAGTTGGTGCCAATACCACTGCCATCATGATTCAATTTCTGATCGAAGCGATTACTTTGAGTGGACTGGGTGGCGGATTGGGATTGCTGCTCGGAATAGCCAGCTGCCAGGCTCTCTCTTCTTTCCTTGATATATCCGTACAACTTTCATTGGATATTTCAGCAATTGCATTCGGCTTCTCTTGCATAATCGGTATTATCTTCGGGATATTCCCTGCCCGGAAAGCGGCTAAGTTAGACCCGGTAGAAGCACTCCGATATGAATAGAAGCAGACTCTGTTTCGATTGAAATTAAATAAGCACTCACCTTCATATTCGGTGAGTGCTTCAGAAAAGTTCATAATATCGTGGGTGGTCTTTCTTAGTATCTTTGAATAGCTTCTCAAATTCTTCATCAGATATTTCGTCCCTTTTTAGGATCTAATATATATTCAACTACTTCTTTTAAATCAGACACAACTATGGTATATTGATTTTCTGCTAAAATATGTTTGGTTCTATTTCTACAGAAACGAGCCGCGCTGGCCCCTGGAGATCGTAAAAAGACTCATAATACATAACTGATTTATCCGGAGTTTCTTCCAAATTATACTTATATTTATATCCTTGAGATATTTTTATAGTCTCTCTTTACAATAGACATTGATAGAAATCTAATAAAAAAGGCAGATAATCAAAAAAAATGAAAGTTGAACGAATCATTTACACCATTGTAACACTGTACAAGCTTTCAATCATGTAGTATATATGTATATGCACAAGGATTAATTACGGGAGGAAACACTTGCAAATGAATGAGAGTTTTTTAGACTCATCGGCACTGTTGATATTTTTTATGATTATTTCATTTGTTTTGGCGACCCTTTACATTCGTGAAAGAATAAAAAGTTCAAAATAATAGGAACCTCCTGTGAACCCTCGCTACAATTGCGGGGTCTTTTATTTTATGACAACAAGTTACCCTCCAAATGGACAGGAGGGTAACTTCCGGTCAGTCATAAGAGCTCTCTAAAGGAGTATCGCAAATATCGTGATGGCGGGAGGAATCATAACGGCTGTAATGACTTGAGTCCCAGCCGCGAGAAGACGAATCATACGGCATATGTTTGTGAGGTCTGCAACCGCAGTATTTCATATACCATTTTAACATTTTCATTTCATATTTATGGCACATTTTCAATTGCCGGTACATGTGATGCAGCATATGAGGGTCACATGGAATGTGGTAAGTCGGCGGCATCATCGGCATGTGCATCGGCGGCATCATCGGCATGTGCATCGGCGGCATTTTCGGAGGCATGGGTGGATGCACAGGTTTTTTGTATGGTATCTTTGGCATCGGAGGCATCTTAGGCGGTGCGACCGGTTTTTTCGGCTTCTCCACAAGATCCACTTCCTTCCTGGTTAGTTAACACTGTATCCTATGATGTTGCGGACACATTTGTACCGGATGTACCAGCCTATCTTTGGTCAATTGCGGAGGAACATAAATCTCCCTTGGTGGATGGAGGATAATAAGCTATAATGGGATAGACTACACCTCGGACCATCACGGGGTCGGGAGGGACGATTTCATGGAAGTATTAAAAATAACACCCAGAGGATATTGTTACGGGGTGGTAGATGCGATGGTACTGGCAAGGCAAGCAGCCAGAAATCTGGATTTACCACGTCCGATCTATATCCTGGGGATGATTGTTCACAATAAACATGTTGTTGATGCATTTACAGAGGAAGATATTATTACGCTTGACGGTGAGAACCGTTTAGAGTTGCTGGAACAGGTGGAGAAAGGTACGGTTATCTTTACTGCCCATGGCGTTTCCCCCGAAGTGCGCCGCCGGGCCAGAGAAAAAGGGCTTACCGTTGTGGATGCGACCTGCCCCGATGTGACACGCACCCATGATCTGATTCGTGAAAAGGTAGCGGAAGGTTATGAGATTATCTATGTCGGGAAACACGGCCATCCCGAGCCGGAAGGCGCGATCGGTGTTGCACCCGGGCACGTTCATCTTGTCGAAAATGAAGAGGATATTGAGAAACTGAACTTTTCAACGGACCGGCTCCTGGTAACCAACCAGACGACCATGAGTCAGTGGGATACATCTCATCTGATGAATAAAGTACGTGAGCGGTTCCCGAATGTAGAAATTTACAACGAGATTTGTTTGGCCACTCAAGAACGCCAGGAAGCTGTAGCTGAGCAGGCAAAAGAGACAGATTTAGTGATCGTGGTCGGTGATCCGCGCAGCAATAACTCCAATCGGTTGGCCCAGGTGGCTCAGGAAATTGCCGGAGTTCCTGCATATCGTGTAGCCGATGTAACGGAGATCGACATTGAATGGTTGAAAGGGAATAAAATAGTAGGAGTCACAGCCGGTGCATCAACACCGACACCTATTACCAGAGAAGTGATTGGTTTTCTGGAACAGTTTGATGAGAACGACCCTTCCACCTGGAAAAAAGTACGCACTCTCAACAAGAAAAAAGTTCTTCCGCCTGTACGGGAAAAAAAAGTGCAGGCAAAAGGGTAACCGGGAGCAAAAGTCTCCCGGTTTGTTATCTCGATCCTATTGTTATTATTCTGTCAATTTTGGCTACATGGTAGTCTGATTGCTTTGCGGGTAACGGGTAGACATGAAATCATAGCATTGATTCATGGTGCCGCGAAACTCCACACGATGATCCTTTTTCATCGGATTGTACCAGGCAAAATAGTTATCCTCGTGGATAATAGATGGCGGCAATTTCTCAGAATCCCTGATTACATAATACACTACAGCAAACACCTCCTAGCTGTAGTATGTTCAAAAAAATAAAATTTAACCATGATTTTACATAAAAAATTCTTTTTCATCATATGATGACAGCCTGTGTGTAAAACATACTTTACTGGTTGCCGTGTGCAGAATATCAACTTTGTTATAATGAGAGATGAAGGGATTTAGTACCTTGACAGGGCCATGATGAAACAGTTGAATAAATCAAACCGTTTCTTTCATTTTGGCGATAAGGATTCTGGGAGGTGGGAACCATCGCAGTCGTTCTGTTATTTATCGACGGTGTGGGGTTAGGCGATCATGCCCCGTACAATCCATGGGTGACACATCCCACCCCGAATCTGTGTGACCTTCTCGGTGGAAACTCCTTATCCGAACGGGGGGCAGGCGTTTACGGGTCAGATGTTTTACTGCTGAAAACAGATGCCACGCTGGGAGTAGAGGGAATTCCTCAAAGTGCAACCGGCCAGGCAGCCATCTTTACAGGCAGAAATGCACCGGCTGCGATGGGCTTGCATATGAGCGGCCTTCCTTTTCGCCGTTTGCGGGAATGGGTGAAGGAAGATAATATCTATCGGCAGTTTCGGCAAAAAGGATGGCGTTCCACCTTTGCCAACTGTTATACGAATGAATATTTTGAGCGGCCTGCGACTAAACGGGGATGGGTATCTGTCACGACGGCGGCGATTCAGTCCGTGGATGAACCACTTCGCTACTTGCCGGATTTACTGGCGGGAAGTGCTGTTTATCATGATCTGACGCGCTGTACACTAAGGAGATTTTTGCCCGAAATATCAGAGATTGAGCCGGAACAGGCGGCACAGGATCTATGGAATATCGCCCGGGATTATCACCTGGTTGTCCATGAATTTTTTCTGAGTGACCGGGCAGGCCACAAACAAGAACCGGAATTGGTTTCCTGGGTGATTGAAAACTATGACCGCTTTCTCGGCCGGCTGGTTCAGCTGAAACGGCCGGGTGATACAATCGTCCTTGTCAGCGATCACGGAAACAGTGAAGATTTACGGGTGAAAACCCATACCAAAAATCCGGTTCCCACTCTGATCATCGGGGACCGGGGTGCGGTCTGTGAACAAGAAACAGAAAAATGGGACCTTACTCATATTGTTCCTTTGTTGCATCGTTTAGTGCAACGACAAATAGAGGGGAATTAGAAAAAAGGACGGATGATATGTCAGAACGGTATATACCTCAAATCACAGAAGCTTCCATCCCTGAAGATGGAGCCTGGGCTGAACTTGAAAACACTCCGGTCCTCATCCTTTCCATTCCGGAGTGGAAAGAAATGATTGAACAGCCTACAGAAGGTCATCAGTATGTATGGATGTATGACCGGGCCGAAGATGCTTATCTCTTCTGCTTTCGTTTAAGCAGCCGGTTAGAGAGGGCCGTTGCTTTTCCCCGTGATCACGCAGGCCTGTTGTTGCAGGATGAAAAAGCGCACCGGCCTTTCTCCATCCTCATCACCGGGGAAAGTCTTGAAGAAACGAAGAAAGACACTCCCTTGTTACTGCTCCGCCATGTCCAACTGAAAAGGCATCCCCAGGCCGGATGGTAATAAAAAAGGTGATCGCTGTTTAGGGCGGTCACCTTTTTTCGGGATCACGGGCGGATCTTCACAGAGGTCCCGATCCCGGCGTACCTTGCTAAATCCTCCACATCACGGTTGTGCATGCGGATGCATCCCCTGGAAACCATCTTGCCGATGGAAGAAGGGCGGTTAGTTCCGTGAATTCCATAGTGGGGGCGGGATAAACCCATCCACAGGGTACCAAACGGGCTCAGCGGCCCTCCCGGATATGAGTAAGGGTAAGGCACTTTGTTGATGATGGTGTAGTCACCTTCCGGAGTTCTGGTGGCAACTTTCCCAATTCCAACGGGATAAGATTTAATGACTTTGGAGTCTTTCAATAAATAGAGCCAGCGCCGGGAAAGCCGAACGAGAATCGTATACATAAAAACCCACTCCTTTCTTCAGCTTACGAAGAAGAAGAGTGGGTGGTTCATGGCACTTATTACCCGTCGTCAATGTCACAGCGGAAACGTTCAGGAATGACAGGTTCATCCATCGCATTTTGTTCATCTTTAAGACGTTCTAATAATTTTTTATATTCATCTGCTCTTGCATATGGAGGTTCTGTCTCAAGCACCTTTGTTAAGGCACGTATAACGATGCCGCGCTCTTTGGCCGATAAATACATGGACATAGCCCCCTGTTTTTAAAAAAGTATCATTTATGATTAGCGAGCGGGAAAACTCCCCATTTTAAATAGTAGATGAGAGCGAGTTTTGTGCTTGTCGGATTCATTCACACGCATTTTAAGTTGTAATATGAGGACTGCGGGGAGTTACGCTCGTGGAGAGGATCACTTCCTCAAACTCTACCACTTTAAGGAGAGAAGTTCATAATAATATCCTTCCCAATATAAATGAAAGTTACTCGTAAAAAATATTCGTCTCCAAAAGGGTTTATGTATGTTTTCCGGGGAATGGGGCATAACTGTTGCAGCCCCGGGATGAAAGATTGTATAAAGCCCCTGGGGAGACAGAATTCTGTCCTCCCCCCCACTGCTATACACTTTCACTGAAAAAATAAAAAAATGCACTGATTAAAAATATGTCATCAAAATAGATCGGAAAAAGAAGTTTAGCTTTTTCAGGGGAGGGGATTATAAAAGTGACCTCTTATGTCGGTTTGCCGTTTGTAAAATTAAACCTTGGAGGGTTATAATTCAATGATTGCTTCAGAAGTATCATCGAAAAATGCGTCTATTGAACTGGATGAGTACAACAGTCGAATCAAGTTAATGCGCTATACGACGGATGACCTGGAAGCATTAACGAAGCATCTGGAAGAATTGGCTAATGAAAAGGATATAGGGAAAGTGTTGATTTATGCGGACCCTGAAGATATTGCCGAATTTGAAAAGCTCGGTTTTGAACAAGAAGGAGAGATCAGCGTCTTTTTTAACGGAGAGCCGGCCTTCATCTTATCCCGGTTCATTGATGACAGCCGATCTGTGAGTGAAGACGGAGAGAAAAAGGATCAAATTATTGAGATTGCCGAACAAGCAGAAACAATTGAGGAGCCGCCTCCACTTGACCCCTCTTTTACCCTTCGTCGAGCGACACCCGCCGATGCCAAAGAATTGGCCGGGTTGTACCAGCTGGTCTTTGAGACTTATCCTACCCCGATCCATGATGAGAAGTTTATCAGAGAGTGTATGGAAAAAGATGTATATTTTACGGTTGTTACTCATGAGAACAAAATCGTCAGTGCAGCATCGGCAGATGTTTTTACAAAATATAATTGCGCAGAGATTACCGATTGTGCCACCAATCCGGAATACCGCGGAAAAGGGCTTTTAAGTGCAATCATCTTTGATTTGGAAAAACGGATGCAGGAATTGGGTGTTCCCAATCTCTTTTCTCTCACCCGGGCCGTTTCAACAGGAATGAATGTGGTCATATCGAAACTGGGATTTGAGTATCAGGGCCGTTTGATTCAAAACAGCCAGATTGCCGGTCAGTTTGAAGATATGAATATCTGGGTCAAAAAACTGTCAATGAAATAAAAAAATAAAACGATGCAACCAATCCTGCAGGGGTTGGTTGCAATTGTTTTATCAATAAAGATCAAACATGTTCACATTATAATCCAACTGTTTAAGATAGTTGAATAATTGGCTTCGGTGGTGTGCCATATGGGTGACAATTTCCAACAGCCACTTGGCCTGGGTACTGGATTCCTGAGCATAGAAAGCAGTCGTTCTTTTCTCGAAAAAGCTCTGTTCGTCCAATGATTCCATGTATTCCCGTAACTGTTGTTGTCCTGTTTCCAAAACAGCAATCAGTCCCTCTTTGTTATCGGAAGAAAGCTCCGCTTCCAGTTGCTGAACCGACCTCTGATCCTTTTCCTGAAGGATGGCCAAATCGACGGCGGGGATCTGGACAAGATGTTCAGCTAATTCATGAAGAGTGCGCATCGACGGATGAGGTCGGAAGGTCCAGTGGTCTCCATCTATTTTAGATAACAGTTGCCTGGTAGTGCGGACAAGTACCGATAGTTCGTGAAAAAGCAATTCTCTGGTTGTAACCGGAGAGGTCATTACATCTCATTCCTTTCTGTCGGAAGTAAGGGGAACAAATATTCTATTTCTATTTTTATCGGAGATCTCCTGCCGGATGATTCATTTTGATCACATTCGGCTGTGGATGGATCCATTTAAAATAAGGTAAAATAACTATTGAAGTTTGAAAGAGAATGTGCTAAGTTAATCATTGTGACATTGAGCTAGTAGGATCCAGGATTCACTTAAAGGGTTGGGACCTCACTGGACTAACCTTCCCCCGTGGTGAACAAGCAGATCCTAGCGGAATTTGGCTCACACCAACTTTTTGCTAGGAAGGGGGCCGAAAGAGATGGAATACGCTACTTTCGGAAGGCATGTAGCCATGGACACATGGGGTGTTGAATTTAATTTGCTAAATGATGTTTCTTTTCTGGAGAATCACTTGAGGAAAGCAGCCGAAGCATGTGGAGCGACTGTCCTCTCTGTTCAAGCCCAACCATTTGAACCACAAGGGGTCACCGTCTTGGTGATGCTGTCAGAAAGCCATTTATCGATTCACACATACCCGGAAAAAGGGTTTGCTGCTTTAGACTGTTATACTTGCGGTCACACTGTTGACCCCATGATCGCTATTGAGTACATGCTGAATGTATTAAAACCGACCCAAGCATTCCCGAAAGTACTTCGGAGAGGCGTTGGGCCCATTGAGGTTGTCCAACCGGCAGCAATTGAGCTGAAAAAAGAAGTGACTGTTTAACGGATACACTGTCCCCTCACTGTTGAAGTGGGGGGATTTTTAATTATATCAAAAAAGGAACCCGGGCTGTTTTTCGCTCAGGTTCCTTATTTTATCACTGACTGCGTTTGGCCATTTTCCTCACTTGATCGCCGTTTTCCTGTTGAATGGCTTTCTGGGCCAATCCTTCTGCCGTTTTTGAATCAACACGGCGAACAGCTTGCTTCACTTCCGGGATGGCTCCGGCGCTCATCGACAATTCGTGAAGTCCCAATCCGATCAGCACTTCAGCCATTTCTCTGTCCCCTGCCAACTCTCCGCACATGCCAACGACAATCCCGGCTTTTTCAGCAGCCTGGCAAGTCATTTGAACCAGGCGAAGGACGGCGGGATGAGCAGCATCATACAGGTGGGCCACTTGTTCGTTGCCCCGGTCAGCTGCAAGTGTGTATTGAGTCAAGTCATTGGTTCCGATGCTCATAAAGTCTGCTTCTTTTGCCAGCAGGTCTGCGGTAACCGCGGCTGCGGGGATTTCGATCATAATTCCGACCGGAATTGAATCCGCGACGGCAACGCCTTCCTGTTTTAGTTCATTTCGGCACTCTTCAAGCAAAGCTTTGGCGGCACGAATTTCCGAGACACTCTGAATCATGGGGAACATAATCCATAATGTGCCGTCTACACTGGCCCGCAATAGGGCTCGCAGTTGTACTTTAAACATCTCCGGATTGGCTAAACAGTAACGAATCGCTCGATGCCCGAGGAAAGGATTTTCTTCTTTGGGGAGATCGGCGTAAGGAAGATCTTTATCCCCTCCGATATCCAGTGTGCGTATGACGACCGGCCGTTCCCCAAACGCTTTTAAGACCCGGGAGTACGCTTTATATTGCTCTTCTTCAGTTGGCCAGTGATCATTTTCCAGATAGAGAAACTCGGTCCGGAACAAACCTACTCCCTCAGCATGATTAGCCAGAGCGATTTCTACATCATTCAGGCTACCGATATTGGCAAAGACCTGGATCCGTTTGCCATCGGCAGTAACAGCTTCCTGTGCTGCTTCCGCCAGAGCTTGTTCGCGCACTTTCTTTTGTTGCTCCATTTTTGTACGGGCTGCTTGTTCCGCTTCGGCTGAAGGGTTGATATAAATTTCCCCTTTGTCACCGTCAATAATAACGGTATCCCCGTCTTTCATCCGGTCAATCCCGTTCCCCAAACCAAGAACAGCAGGAATGCCGAGGGTGCGTGCCATGATTGCGGCATGAGCCGTTTTGCTTCCCCTGGCAGTGGCCATCCCGGCAATTCCCTCGGGAAATTGTGCAGTGTCTGAGGGGGTTAATTCTTCTGATACGACAATACTGCCAGGTTTAAGCAAGGACGGGTCAAACGGGCTTTTTCCTGACAACAGCAACAGCAGGCGGTTCCCAACATCTTGAATGTCATCGGCCCGGGCGCGCATGTATTCATCATCAAGCGAGGCGAGCATGGTGCTCATCTCTTCAGTTACCTGGGCACAAACGGCCTCGGCATTTTTGGACTGGGATTGAATACGGTTTTGCATTTCACCGGTAAAAGACGGATCATCCAAAAAGGCCAAATGAGCGTCAAAGACAGCGGCTTCCGCTTCACCCATGCGTCTGGCAGCAATTTGACGCAATTGGGTGATCTGTTCTTTCGCTTGTTCCACCGCTTTCTGTAATTTGGACAGCTCCTGTTCGGGTTGGTCCACATGACGAATTTGCACAGTGGGTTTATCTTTTCTCCACCAGATAACTTGGCCGATTGCCAAACCGGGTGCGGCCCCCACTCCTTTAATATGCAGATTCAATGTATTCCCCTCTTCCGATTATATTGTTATTCCTGATGGGTTTCGATAAAAGTGGCAAGTGTTTCTACGGCTGCCTCGGCATCTTCGCCTTCAGCCCGGATGATGATGGAATCATTTTGTTTTGCCGCCAGAGACATCACGCCAAGCAGGCTCTTGGCATCCACCTCACGACCTTCTTTCACCAGTTTGATCGTGCTTTTAAAGTTTCCGGCCTCTTTTACCAGCAGAGAAGCAGGACGTGCGTGAAGACCGCTTGAATTTGTAATAGTAACTGTTTTTTCCGCCATCAATCATTACTCCTTTGTTGATTTGTTTTTCATGGAACGGACCGGTCTTTCCGATCCTGAACCGGCTTTCAGAATCTGTAAAACCTGGTTTAACACTTTTTCGCCGTCCATCGTGACAAAAGCGATCGGATCTGCTAATTCGAGCGGGATGTTTTGCTTCCTTGTGATCTGCTGCAATTCACTTTTCAGGTGACGTACCTGTGGCTCCAACAGAACGAGATCGGCATCTTTTGGATTTTTTTTAAATTCGACTGTTCCAACCGCTGTTACCTCAAGGTGAATTCCTCTTTGAACTGCCGCCTCGTTTACTTTCTGGCAGAGAGCGGTTGAGCTGATTCCCAGGTTGCACAAAATAATCAACCGGATCGGACATCTCATTCTTCCATCGCAGCCCGCGGCAACCATCATCTGGGCATCCTATCCTTCCTGACTATTATTTCCCGCCCATATGTGTGACATGTAATAACCATAGATGGTGGGAACATCACAAGTAAAAGAAAATAAGATGTGTGCGAAACCCGCCTCTATCATTTTTCCTGCAAAGAACAGCCCATTATATTAAAAAGCAAGTTTCATGCCAACTGTGTTTACAAAGAAAGCCCTCATGACCAAGCGACACACCCCTGGCATAAAGTTTTCATCATGCCCGGGAAGCAGAATTGTGGGGAGAGACCTTTTGGCAACCTTCTGAGCGGAAAAAACGGAACAAGGGAAAAAGCGACCAATTCTTCATTGGCTTCGCTTCCCTGCCCTAATGACTGCGCCCTTTGTGCTGTTTTTGGAGCGGCCACTTTTACTTCTTCGCAGGCGCCGGTCGGAAGAGAGACAGAATTCTGCTTCCCCCTCAGATACATACACTTTCACAGAATAACAGGGAAAAGTGTGCAGGATCAATTGCACACTTTACACAGGCGCCTTCACGACCGTTGCGGAAAACCGCGCCATTTCTCGTGCGGTTGCAGGTGGATACTGGATACAAAAAGTTTCTTCCAGGCGTTTCAATAGCTGCTCCCAGACAAATATTTGTGCAGTGGAGAGATGGGCCGGGTCGCTATTCGGTTCGGAAACTGCCTCTTCTGTCTCTCCTGAAGCCAATCGGTTTTGTAACAGGCGGTCTGTATAAACCCCCAAATGCATCCAGCAACCTGCTTCCAGCTCGGCATCCCAGTCAAATACTTCCCGAAATGTTTCCATCTCACTGCTGACAATTTGCATAAACCGCCAGGGGTTGAAATGAACAACCGTTTTCAAAAGCCCCTGCTGAACCCATTCAGGGATGTTTTCCCGGCTCAGAACGGCTTCCTCCTTATTTGTTTTCCTGGGCCGGGTCGTATCCAGGCGCTCCGTTAAACGTTGAAATCCCTGCGGCTGATAGAGTTCCCAGGCCGGGATATAGAAAATGTCGTCCATGGCGGGGGGAACAGTGCCAACAACTGCGATTAAGTTATATTCTTCTTTTAAATGTTCCAGGGTCAGAGAATGGCGGTTTACAGGGTCAATTTGTACAGATTGTACTACCACGTCCTGATCAGTGGGAGGCAGATTTTCCTTGAGCCAGTATTCCAGGGAAACAGCCGCTCCTTCCCCGGTTAAACAAACCGTAGCAATTAATCGCTGTTTAAGCTGATTCTCTCTTTTTTCTTCTGCAGAGAGAAACAGGGAGATGATTTTAATCTCACGGGCGGGTAAATCAATGCCCAGTTCTGTTCTTAAATCGTTTGCGATCTTTTGTGCTGCCTGATGATAAAAAGCCGGTGGTTCCGGCAGTGAAGGCAGCGGGTCTGTTTGCAGCGAAGACGGCGATTTGTTGAGAAACTCCTGAATATGAAGGCTTAACGCAGCCAATTGTCTGTAAGAGAGAGGTTTTCCAATCTCTTGTATCGATTTCCTTAAAGCCTCAAATAACTTACTCCAAATAGGAGAGCCTTCCTGATGCCCGTTTTGCCGGGACCGGTCCGCCGAATCAAGCAGGGAATGGATATATTGATTTATAATGGCTTGCAGTTCCTGATCGATTTGCATGGAGCTTGCATTTTGTTTCAGCAGCTGCTCCCGGTGTTTGGTGCACTGTTGATAGATGTTCTCCAGTTCTTCCGTTTCAGTTGTACCTGGCAAACCTTCTGTGGAGACAAGTGGCCGAATCGCGGTGGTTACAGGGCGATATTCACGCAAAGAACGCGGTAAGTCGGCAAATTGAACCATCACTTCTTGACCGGGACGGTAGAGATGGCGCAGAAATGCCCGGGCGCATGCGATTTGTATATCACTCCGGAGCTGCCCAATATTTCCCGGACATTCATATTGGAGGAAAGCAGTGTAACACTCCGGGGACATCTGTAAAGGAACGCCCATCTTACCGGCTTCCTGCTCCAGGAAAAATTGCAGTAAATCTTCCCGTTCCTCGCGAGGCCGATCTCTCAGCGGCGGAAGAGTCAACCGGACCGAAAAGCGCCTGTATAACGCCGGCAGCAATACTTTTTCCGGGGATTCAGTGGTTGCCCCGATTAGGTGAATATTTCCTTTTCGGTGAGTGCCCGTTTCTCCCAAGCGGCGATAGGAACCCTGATCGATGAGGTAAAAGAGCATTTCTTGTCCCGCCGGTGGCAAGCGGTGAATCTCGTCTAAGAATAAAATTCCCTCATTTGCCCGTTCAACGAGACCTGCCTTATCTGTCAGGGCACCGGTAAAGGCTCCTTTTTCCACACCAAATAACTGTGCCATCAGCAGTTCGGGATTCTGGGCATATTCGGCACAATTAAAAGAAATAAAAGGTGAAGATGAAGGGAGGCGCCGGTCTCTGACAGCGATTTGGTACAGGGTGTGGGCAAGATAACTTTTCCCGACTCCTGTTTCACCGGTAAGAAGGATCGGCAATCCATAGGGCGGGTAAAGCAGGGCGGCCATTGCCTCGTGCAAAACCGGCTGCAGGCTTTTGCCCACCCCCGCCGCGAAAGAGACAAACTCAGGCTCACCGGAATGCAAAGGTGTCTTTGCGGAGCTGACGGGAGAAGGCTTGTCCATTTGCGGCACAGGCGGTACCGGGATATACCGGACCGGGCGGCCGATCTTTTTTTGCGCTTTGTTCTCTTTCACCAGTTGATTTAAATAGCGGCTGGCCGTAGAGCGGTCAAGCATCAGCTCTTGTGCCACCGCCTGTGCAGGCACTCCCTGTTCATATTTTCGATGTAACTGGATCAGTATTTGCTCAACCCGCTGAATTTTTTTCATGGGATCATTCTCCAAACTACTCCGGTTTCTCTCTTTCTATCATACACACTTTGCACAGTTTATGTGAATGTTAATGTTAGGTATTGAAATTGTTTTATTTCTAAACCCGAAGAGGGAAGAAGGGGGCGGGTGCAGAATTGTACCCATGCAGGATGTTTCTGTGTATTTTTAAGACGTATTTTTCTTTCATGGGAGGCAGCAATATATGGAGAAAAAAATGCAAGAATTAAAGACCCGCTACCGTGAGATTTATGATATTCACTCCGCACTGTCGGTATTGAGCTGGGACCAGAATACTTACATGCCGCCGGCCGGAACAGAGGCCAGGGGCAGACAAATGTCAACGCTCGGGCACATTGCCCATGAAAAATTGACGGATCCGGCTGTAGGACAGTTGCTGGAAGATCTCTCCGGCTATGAGAAGAATATTCCCTATGACTCGGATGAAGCCGGTTTCTTGCGCGTAGTGCGCCGCCAGTATGTAAATGCTGTTCGTGTTCCGCCTGACTTTATTGCGGCTTTTTATAATCATGTGGCGCAAACTTACCAGGCATGGGTGGAAGCGCGTGAAGAGGATAACTTTGCCAAAGTAGAGCCGTATCTGGAAAAAACGCTGGAATACAGCCGCCAGTATGCCAGTTATTTTAATGGCTATGAACATATTGCTGATCCGCTGATTGACCGGGCAGATTACGGGATGAAAGCTTCTGCTTTGAAAAAGCTGTTTGTTGAGCTTCGCCGCCAGTTGGTGCCGCTGGTCGAAGAAGTAACTTCATATCCGCCGACAGACAATTCCTGCCTGCTGCAGCATTTCCCCAAAGAGAAACAAATTGAATTTGGGCTGAAAGTCATTAAAAAGTTAGGTTTTGATTTTGAACGAGGGCGTCAGGACATGGCTCCCCATCCATTTATGACCAAATTTGCCCACGGTGATGTGCGCATTACCACCCGCATCAATGAAAATCAACTGGGAGAGGCGCTGTTCAGCAGCATACATGAAACGGGACATGCCCTGTATGAATTGGGGATCGACTCCCATCTGGAAGGAACTCCTCTCCATGATGGAACATCTGCCGGCGTTCACGAAAGCCAATCTCGTTTGTGGGAAAATATCGTCGGAAGAAGCTACGGTTTCTGGACCTATTTTTATCCGCAATTGCAGGAGGTGTTCCCCTCACAGTTAGGCAATGTGACGCTGGATCAATTTTACCGCGCAATTAACCGTGTGGAGCGCTCTCTCATCCGTACCGATGCAGATGAACTGACTTACAACTTGCATGTGATCATCCGCTTTGATTTGGAACTGGCCATGCTGGAAGGTAAGCTGGCGGTTAAAGACCTTCCGGAAGCGTGGCGCAGCCGTTACCAGTCTGATATCGGCATTGCTTCCCCGGATGATAAAAACGGGGTTTTACAGGATATTCATTGGTACATGGATTACATAGGAGGTATGTTCCAGGGCTATACACTTGGCAATATTTTAAGCTGTCAGTTTTACGAAGCGGCTTTAAAAGCCTGTCCGGAAATTCCCGTTCAGATTACTCAAGGAGAGTTTGGAACCTTGCATGAATGGCTGAAAGATAACATTTACCGCCACGGCAGCAAGTTTACCGCTGAAGAAATTATCGAGAGAGCAACCGGCTCTTCCCTGACAATTGAACCATATATGAACTACCTGCGCAGCAAATATGGTGAACTGTACCCAGGCAAATAATGAAAATAAGATAATGGTTGCTAAAGAATCCTGATTCCCGATTCTTTAGCAATTTTAGGCCTTTCGCATCAACGAAGACGATTGATTTGCTTTGATAGTGATTGAAAATAATAAAAAGCAGAAAGGGTGTATAGTTGGTGAGCACAAAAAACAGTTTTAACAGCACGGATGAGTTGGAGTTTCACCGTACCTCAGAGTTGGAAGCTGAGTATACCACCATTGAAGATGATTTGGAAACAGACCAGTGGGAGGAATTGGCCGATCAAGAAGTTGAATTTTTTCAGGAAAAGACGGTGACGACCGGCCGCTTGAACAGCAATGTACTTGATAAATTTAATGAAGAAAGCTTTGATACGGACCCGTTTAACAACAATAGTAAATGGGAAAATACACCACTTCCTGTGAGCCTGGAATTGGAAGAGAACTGGGAAGAGGATGCCTGGCTGGAGCGCTGGCGCCTGAATCCGGAAAAATACCTGGTCACGGCTCTCCCGCCCGAACTGTCACAGCGCCTGGAGGAATCTGTCAGAGAAAGAAAAATGAAAAGAAATGAATTTGTACTTAAAGCCTTGGAGGAAGCCTGCCGGCAAGCGGAATTGGACAAAATTCGCAGAAAAGGACTTGCTGAGGGCGAACCGGCAAAACTGATTAAAGACCCGCAAACTGGTAAATATCGCTGTTTTCCCTCTGACTTTTTTACTGAAGAAGAGTTGTATGGTTTTGAAGTGATTGAAGGCAAGTATTATCAAAAGCTCTGGGAAAAAGCAGAAAAAGGTTGGGTCCAGGTTAACAAAGGATATTTTGAAGCAGTCGGAGAGCAGGATTCCCCTTACATAAAAATGGAGAACAACAAACCGGTCGGGGGCTGGGAAGTCTACCCGTTTGACTTTTTTGAACATGATTGGAAATGGGGCATTTATGACAACAGCAATGTTGTGATCGAAGTGGTCGGACGCAAAGAAGGAGACGCCCCTCTTATGCTTGATATCTATGTGGACAATGAGCTGGTAGATTCGGTGCAAACATCACGTGAAGTGCATCGGGTCATTATGCAATATCATCGTTAATTGCACTGGCGGAAGACATGAGTTGTCACGGAGCCATTTTTTCACCGGCGGCAGGGGGGGAAATGGCTCTGATTTGTTTGCCTTTTCATGATATAAGACCTGTGGCGGTCTCTTTTTTTATGTTTTTACTCATGCTATACTCTACTTTAAATGTAAACTTAATTTTAATATATGGTTTACATTTAATGAAGTGTAAAGGCAGCAGAACTGCAAGTATAAACGAGGGCCAGGAGTTTGTCCTGTTCGATTCCAAATGGAGGGTTGGGAATGAGTGCACAAATGGCTGTCGGCAGAGTGTCACATTGGGAACAATATGCAGATAAGGCTTTAGCGGGTGATTGTTTAACAGTGGAAGAAGGCTTGTCTGTTCTGCGGGCGGATGATGCTGAACTGCTTCCGCTCCTTCATGCCGCTTTCCGTGTCCGCCGCCATTATTTCGGAAAAAAAGTGAAGCTGAACATGATCATGAACGCGAAGAGCGGTAATTGCCCTGAAGACTGCGGATACTGCTCTCAATCGATCGTCTCTGGTGCACCGATTGAAAAATATACATTTCTGAAAAAAGATGTGCTTGTCGAAGGAGCGAGGGAAGCACTTTCCAGGAAAGTGGGTACATATTGCATTGTTGCCAGTGGACGGGGACCGACGGAGCGGGAACTGGAAGAAGTGATTGCAGCAGTGAAAGAGATTAAACATGAGATGAAAATGAAAGTGTGTGCCTGTTTGGGGATCTTAAAGGAGGATCAGGCGAAACGGCTGAAAGAAGCCGGTGTGGATCGCTATAACCACAATTTAAATACCAGTGCCGACCACTTTCACAACATAACAACTACACATACTTATAATCATCGGGTACAAACGGTAAAAGCTGCTAAAGCTGCGGGAATGTCCCCCTGTTCAGGCTGTATTGTCGGCATGGGTGAATCTGATGAACAAGTGATACAGATCGCCTATGAGCTGCGTGAACTGGACGCCGATTCGATTCCGGTCAACTTTCTAAACCCGATCCCGGGGACACCCCTGGAAAATATGAAAGATCTTAATCCGCGCTACTGTTTAAAAGTGCTGGCACTTTTCCGCTTCATTTGCCCCGGTAAGGAAATTCGTGTCTCAGGAGGAAGAGAGGTAAACTTGCGCCATTTGCAACCGCTCTCCTTATACCCCGCCAACGCTGTCTTTGTAGGTGATTATCTGACGACTGAAGGACAGGAAGTCTTTACAGATCATCAGATGATCAAGGATTTGGGATTTGAGATTGAAGAATGTGCATATTAAACGTCTTTTCTGACTCTCGAGTGATGCAGTCATCGCAGTAAGAAGATAACAAAATATGCCGTAACTCAGGTGGGGAATTCATTTCCCCATTTTTTTGTGAAAGTGTGTGTCACCAGGGGAAGGCAAATGTATAAAATCGTTCATCCGCCGGCCTGTAACAGGTCAAGTTGTGAATGTTTTATATTTGAGAATGTTTAAGCAGGAGTTTGTAACCGGGTTGGCGAAAAAGTAATTGAACATTCAATGATGTCTAGACCGACTATAAAAGACGGAATTTTCCGTAATATTACGATAGATTTTCCACTTTCATATTAAACTATTTTTCATAATGAGAGGGGTGTCAGGAAGATGGATAAAGAGCGGTTGGCACGACAGATGAACCGGTCAGTCATCACTTATGATGAACATGCTGTTGTACATAAAAAAATGGCTCACCGCATTCTTTGCACTTTAAAAGAGAAAGTGCTTCAGGCGGAGAATATTTTGGAGATTGGATGTGGAACCGGCTATTTGACACAACTGCTGATCGACCATTACCCGCAGGCATCGGTAACCGCTGTTGATTTAGCGGAAAAAATGTCGGAAATGGCGGGTGAGAAGGTGGAACCCAGCTCACGGGTGCGTTTTTTAGTTGGAGATGCAGAGTTGATCGACCTCGGCAAACAGGATTCTTTTGATTTAATCGTTTCTAATGCCACCTTACACTGGCTGCAAAACCCGGAGGGAACATTGACCCGCTGGGTGCAAAGGCTGAAAAAGGGCGGATGGTTCATTGCGACCACCTATGGACCGGATACTTTTCAAGAATTGCGCCTTATATTTGAAAGGGTAGAGCTTGAGCTGGGGATGACACCGCAACAGCATACCATGTTGTTGCGATCTGCCGGGCATTGGGAGCGGCTGCTGCAAGAAACAGGTTTGTCCCGGGTTTATAGCGTTGAATTTTGGAATCGGTCGATCTATGACGATTGCCGGCAATTTTTACAATCCGTGAAAGCAATGGGGGACAGCTACAGTGAAGCCGATCAAAGCTTCAGTACTGCCCGCCTTGTGTTGCTTGAGGTCATAAAAAGATATAATTGGGCCTACCGGTCCGGGGAAGGCGTTTACAGTACCTATCACCTGTTGCAGATCGCAGGACAAAAAGGATGGAGTTCAATTCCAAGCTTCTGTATATAAGAAAAGGTTGCGGTCTCTATTCTTGAAAATTTTGTGCTACTATGGAGTTACCACAGGAAAGGAATGGTGACATGCTGAAACAATTTTTTGCTTCTCTGGGTGTAGGTGCAGCTAAAATTGACCTTATTTTAGATCGGGATTCCGTGATTATGGGCGAAGAAGTTACAGGGAAAATTGTACTGAAAGGCGGAGATGTGAAACAACTGATCGAGGGGCTCAATGTGGAATTTCGTTTGTCTTCCAGTTATAAAAAAGGTGACCATCATGTAAATATCAATGAAAATATCGCCACAATCCCGGTTACTTCTGAGATATTTACCGTTTATCCTGATCAAATCAAAGAATATCCATTTTCCTTTATCTGTCCCCGCCATTTACCGGTTTCATCTATTAATACCCGTTACTATTTCCAGACCCACCTGGAGATCAAAGAGGGACTGGATGCGCAGGATCGTGATTTTGTTGACGTGTATGCGACAGGTATACAGAACAACTTTTTACAAGGATTTAAAGCCCTGGGATTTGTTCACCAGGGAGAAGGATATAGCGGAAGCAGAGATCAGGGGTACCAAATCATTCAGTTCCGGCCCACCAATTGGCTGCGCGGCCAGTATGACGAAATCGTTTTTATGTATCAACCTCACCTGACACAAAATTCCGTCAGCGGATACTTTGAATTAGATAAACGTACGACAGGTATATTGGGCAAGATTGCGGATGAGCTTGATTTGGATGAGAAAAAAGGTCGTTTTTATTTTGATGCCGAAGATCTTGCCTCCCCGGACAAAGCGGCGCAAACGATTCGTCAATTTATCATTTCCAATTCAGAAGGCCTTTACGGAATGTAAGCACTCATTCTTTTTTCCAATGAACCGGCAGCGATAAACTTCCGGTTTTTTTATACCATTTATCTCAACCTGAACAATACCTTAATTTTACTCCTCTCTCCCTGACTATTCTTTTCTTTTGCTAAGATAGAATTGGATAAGGAGGAGAGGTCTGAATGAGGGAGATTCGCATTTTGCTCGTCGATGATGAAACGGAAATATTAAACCTCATTCGCATTGTTTTAAAGAAAGAAGGATTTACGCAGATTTTTACTGCGATGAGTGCAGCTGAAGCGATACATCAATGCCGGCAACACCAGCCCCATTTAATTGTACTGGATGTGATGTTGCCTGATGGGGAAGGATTTGACGTGTGCAGGGAGATGAGACAGATGACAAATGCTCCGATTCTGTTTCTCACTGCACGAACTACCGACTTGGATAAATTGACCGGCTTTAGTATGGGCGGGGATGATTATATTACCAAGCCGTTTAATCCGTTGGAACTGGCGGCACGGATCAAGGCTCAATTGCGCCGATTGCAGCTTGTCCAGGCCAGTTCTCAAGCAAGACCTAAGATCCATGATTTTGGCCGTTTTTGTATCCATGAAGAATCAGGACAGCTGTTTGTCGAAGGGAAGGAAGTTTCCTGTCCGGCAATGGAATTTAAACTTCTCCTCTTTCTTTGTTCCCATCCCAACCGGATCTTCAGCAAGAAGCAACTCTATGAACAGGTGTGGGGAGAAGAGAGTTTGGGTGACGAGAATACAGTTATGGTCCATATGCGAAGATTGCGGGAGAAGATTGAACGGGACCCCAGCCACCCCGAATGGCTGGTCACCGTACGCGGGCTTGGTTATAAACTGGTTGTTCCGCAAAGAGGTTTGGTGCGATGAAGCTGAGCGGACGGATTATGTGGCAGTTTTTATGGCGGTTATTCTCTGCCACTATATTGAGCTTTCTTTTATATGTCGGAGGGATTCTCGTTTTATTTAACTTTCCCCTTAAATCGCCAAAAGAAGACCGGCTTGAGAGTCCAAGAAATTTAATCGCAGATTTATCTGATAAAACAGACATTCATGGTGAAAAAGTAACCCCCCCGCCTGATCTCTTGCAGGAAATCAAAAAGAGGCGGGGGTGGATGCAAGTTCTTGACGACCAGGGCAGGGAAATTTACCAATATCGGCGGCCTTCCCATTTTCCGGTGCGATATTCTCCGGGTGTCCTCGCGGATTACCAAAATGACCGGAAGCAGTCAGGTTACGACATCCATACCTGGTACCAGAAGAAAAATAACCGCATCTATACGTGGATTTATGCTTTGCCGAATATAAATGAACTTACTCTGCTGGAGATGAAGAAGCATACATCCATTCACCACGGACGGGCGGCAGTAGCTCCCCAGGTGCTGAAGAAAATTGAAAAAATGAAATCCTGGGTGCAAATTTTGGATGATCAGGGCAAGGAGATTTTTGCGCATCACCGCCCCGACAAACAACCGCGGGTATATCCTCCGGGTTTCTTTGTGTATCACGACCAATACGGATCAAATATGTACTATCTCAATGACACCATAAACGGCAAAACCTACACATGGGTGTTGGGAGGGGCGAAGAAGCAAAGTGATATTTACCCCTACTCCGAGGCGAGCCATTATCAGATAAATAAAGCGAAAGAATGGTTTCAGCTGTTCTATTATTCATCGTTTATCGGGAGTATCGGGATCTTCCTGTTTGTGGCTTTTTTATTTGGAAACCGTATAAGCCGTCCCGTTTTGCATATGATGAACTGGCTGCAACATTTGGCGCGGGGAGTCTACCGGGAACCTGTCAATAAAAAGGGGTTGCCGAAAAGTATCCATCCATCCAGCGGAAAACTGCGCCGTCCCTATCGTACCTTCAAAGAGGTGATTGCCTCTTTGCAACAGTTGACAGATACCCTGAAGGAAAATGAAGAAAACAGGCGCCGTTTGGAAAGGACCAGGGAAGAGTGGATTGCCGGGGTTTCTCACGATTTAAAAACTCCGTTATCTTCGGTCAAAGGCTATGCCGATTTGCTGTCAGAAGAAGGATATGACTGGAAACAGGATGAAGTGCGTCAGTATGCAAAGGTGATCCAGGATAAAGCTCTCTACATGGAGCACCTGATCGAAGATCTCAATCTGACGTTCCGCTTAAAAAATGAAGCCCTTCCTTTACAGCGAAAAAAGGAAGACCTGGTTGAAATTGTCCGCCGCTCCGTGATCGACCTGGCGAATAACTCCAGTGCGGAAGATCAGCATATCACTTTTCACTCGGAGGAAAACAGCATTTATTTTCCGGTCGATCAACAGTGGTTCCAGCGGGCTTTTAATAATCTGCTGACCAATGCTTCTATTCATAACCCTCCGGGCACTGAGATTGCGGTTCAGATCGGAAAGAGCGGGGATGGGGAATCTGTCGTCATATCCATCGAAGATAACGGGCAGGGAATGGACGCGGAAACCGTATCACGGCTTTTTGACAGATATTACCGGGGAACCAGTACGTCACATAAAGGAGCAGGAACGGGGCTTGGCATGGCCATCGCCGAGCAATTGATTAAAGCACACGGAGGCACTATTAAAATAGAAAGTTCGGTCGGAAAGGGAACCAAAATTTTGATCTGCTTAAGCGGGGGCGAATCTGAAAGGTAAAACGGTTCATAATTAAGCTTCTGTTCAGCTTTTGTTTCAGTTCACTTCATTTTGCCGCGCTAAAATGCAAAATGAGGTGAAAAAGATGCACACATATGTGGTAGAAACCAATCAATTATCACGTCGCTTTGGCAAAAAGATTTCCGTTCAGCAAATGGATCTGAAAGTGCCCCAGGGGGAGATTTACGGCTTTCTGGGCCCGAATGGAGCCGGAAAAACAACGACGATTCGTATGTTGCTGGGGCTGATTAAGCCGACAGAAGGTTCGATCCGTCTGTTTGGCAAGGAATTGAACCGGCATCGGATGTCGATCTTGAAGCGGGTCGGCTCACTGGTGGAATCTCCTTCATATTATGGCCACTTAACCGGTTACGAAAATTTAAATGTGATTGCCAGGCTGTTGGGATTACCCTCACCACGCATTTCCGAAGTGTTAAAAATAGTGCGGCTGCAAAAGGATGCCCATCGCAAAGTGAAAGGATACTCGCTGGGAATGAAACAA
The DNA here is from genome assembly GCF_016055185.1 of Paenactinomyces guangxiensis. GTDB lineage: Bacteria > Bacillota > Bacilli > Thermoactinomycetales > Thermoactinomycetaceae > Paenactinomyces > Paenactinomyces guangxiensis. The sequence continues at coordinate 61,204 of NZ_JAECVR010000006.1, read as the reverse complement.
CGGCTGGGTATTGCTGCCGCTTTAATTGCACAACCGGAACTGCTGATCCTGGATGAGCCTACCAACGGACTGGACCCTGCAGGAATCCAGGAAATACGGGAAATGATTATAGAATTGCCCAAACAAACCGGTGTAACTGTTCTGGTCTCCAGCCATCTGTTAAGTGAGATTGACCAGATGGCTACCTATGTGGGGATTATCTCCGACGGAAGGCTGATCTTTCAGGATACCATCGAATCTTTGCGAAACCACAGCCAGGTCAGATTGGAACTGGAAGTAAACCGACCGGCTGATGCCTGCCGCCTGTTGCAAAAGCAGGGCTGGAACTGCTATCTGGAGCAAAAATCATTATGTTTGGAAACAACGGACCGGGAGCAGACAGCCGCTATTGTAGAGTCACTTGTGCTCAGCAAATTTTCCGTCTACCGTGTGGCTGAGAATAAAAAATCGCTGGAAGATATCTTTATTGGGCTGACCGGAAAGGAGCGGAGTTTATGATGCTCCGAATTCTGACAGCCGACTGGATTAAAATCAGGCGGACCTGGGTAATCTGGCTGACTTTGCTGGGGCCTGTCTGCACTGTCCTGGTCCAGGTGCTGAATTATGGAGTCCGCATGGATTACCTGCTTCCTCAGGGATGGAATGGCCTTATGTTCTGGGTCCAGGCTCTTCTCTTCTTCACACTGATGTTGGGATCGGCGATTTTAGCCGCGATGTCTTCAGCACATGAACATGATGCCCGTGCCTGGAAACAAACATTTGCCTTGCCGGTCTCCCGCTTTCAATTTTTTGCCGGCAAATTTATCTGGCTGGTCATCTGCCTCGCTGTGGCAGTCACGCTTACAATTGCCGGAGTCGGATTGTTTGGCATGATCATCGGCTTGCCTGACCCGGTTCCCTGGAAGCAGCTAACCCAATTGATCCTCTATCCTTATCTGGCGCTTTTTCCCTTCTTAGCTTTGCAATTGTGGTTATCGATGATCATAAAAAATCAGGCTCTGCCTGTAGCGATCGGAATAGCCGGAACTGTGTTTGCCCCGTTTAGCAGCAGCCAGGCTCATCAGCATCTGCACTGGCTCATTTGGTCCTATCCGTACAATGCCAGCCCGTTATCCGAGGTTTATCAGGAACCGGAGCAGTGGGTGTGGATGGGGGCGGCTGTCGGCTTGCTCTTTTTGATCGCCGGTGCCATTCATTTTTCACGCAAAGAGGTACAATAGAAAGGAGGCGGATCATGTGTTTGCCCGAGTTTTTGCCGCAGAATGCATGAAAGCAAGATGGGGTTTGATTTTCGGGATTATCTGGATCGGCCCGGCGCTTGCTCTCTTGTCAGGCTGGGGGAGACCAAAGCTTTTTATGGAGATTAAGTCTGAATGGATCGCTGCTTACCTGTTCTCAATCAACCAGTATGCTTCTCTGTTTTTGCCGATTGTGGTCGGTGTCTTTGCGGCAATCCTTTGTCGGTATGAACATGTAGGCGGAGGATGGAAACAACTGCTGGCACTCCCTGTTTCCCGCCCGCAAGTGTTTGTTTCCAAGTATCTCATTGTGATCGGCCTGGCCGGCTTGATGCAGCTGATTCTGTTCGGCGGATTTATACTTGCCGGTATCATTCAGGGATATAAAGGTGAAATCCCCTGGGAACCGCTGGGGTTAAGTATTTTTTCCGGCTGGGTGGCACTGTTGCCGCTCGCTGCTTTACAGCTGTGTGTCTCCTTCTTGTGGAAAAATTTTGCCGCTCCGCTCGCCTTAAATGTGGTGCTGTCCATCCCTTCCATCCTGGTTGCCAACTCCGAAACATTCGGCCCCTGGTATCCCTGGGCACAGCCTTATCTGGCCATGTTGTCCATGGATCAAAGCTGGTTTTCCGTTTCGCCGGAAACCTTTTATATCGTGATCCTGGGAAGTTTTCTCTTCTTTTTCTGGGGAGGCTGGATCTCGTTTACTCAGCGGGACTGGCAATAGAAAAAAGCGTTTGGCTCTAAAAAAGCCAAACGTTTTTTAAATAAAACTTTAAAGGAAAAGAGAAAGAAAAAAAGAAATAATTAGTACATCATGTTTTGATCATCAGCGAACCCCTGTGTAATGATCAGCTAGAGGTGATCGCATGACCTACATCATTTTAATCTTCCTCACTTACTTCCTCATGGTTTTAAACGGGAGATTACTAGGCATTCCTGGCTTTTTGTATTACTCCAGCGTTCGCCCCGTTTTAAGGCTCTATTTTCACGAAAAGCTGGCGCGAGTCGAGGAAATTTACTACTGGGAAATGGCTGATACAATCGGCCGCATGGCACAACTTTCCATTATCCCTGCTTATCTGGTCGCTATTGACCTGTTGCGGTTAAAAGCGTTGTGGGTGGAACTGGCTGTCTTTTTTGTATTGAACTATCTCTGGTGGGTGATTTACGCCGCCTGGAAAGTAAAACATTTTATCCCGCAAACCCCGGCGCTTCGCCCCAGAACCTCCCGCCTGCATCGTTCATCCCTCTAGTCATGGTAAAAAAGGTATTTAGTGGTTAAGGTTGAATGATATGATGGTTTGGCAGCGCAGTCGTGACCATGTCACAGGTTTCTTCAGACCTGTAATGGAATAAAAGCATGGTCCCGTCGAAAACCTGACCCGACCGGTGAGACCCGAAACGTCTTCTGGCGTGTTTTTGTGATCAATGGTTGCGAAACATGTTAGGAGGCGTTTTTGCTATGTCAATGATGATATTGGACAAAGGCGTCATTTTTGTTACATTTGTAGATAAAGATTTCGGGAATACACCAAAAATTGAATATACCAAAGGGGAAAAGAGGAGAGCCAATGGAATCAATTCACAATATTTACTGTGTGGGCAGAAATTATCGGATGCATGCGGAGGAACTGGGAAATGACGTGCCTCAGTCCCCCATGATATTTTCTAAACCAACGCACGCTCTTGTGGAAGCAAAGGGACAGGAAATTTTGTTGCCTGCAGACCGTGGTGAAGTGCATTATGAAGCAGAATGGGTGGTTCATATTTCAAAGCCCTATCAGCCCGGAATGAAAGTAGAAGAACTGGTAGACCGTATGGCCCTTGGCATTGATTTCACTTTGCGCGACGTACAGAGTCAATTGAAAAAGAAGGGGCACCCCTGGCTCCTGGCCAAAGGGTTTCCAAACTCAGCCGTCATTACGGCATTTCGAGAATTCCCCGGTATTGACGTTTGTAAAACCATTGATTTTTCCCTGGTCAAAAACGGTGAACAGGTGCAACGGGGCAAGATCAGTGACATGCTGTTCGATTTAGAAACGATTATTTCATTCTGCTCTTCTCATTTTGGACTCGGCAAAGGGGATATTATCTTCACCGGAACGCCGGCAGGTGTTGGTGCGGTGGCAGACGGAGACCAATTGCAGCTCAGATGGGGAGACGAGGTTCTTGGCGATTGTCTGGTCAAAATGAGGTGAAAACAAAAAGGGTGCGGGAATCAGTTCCTGTACCCTTTTGTTTTATTTGTCGATAACGGGGGGGGATTTGCTTCATTTACGGGTAAATGGTATACTGGGAACCGGCTGATCAAGCCTGAATATCGTCATAAACGGAGGATATCCTGTTCATGGTCATCGGCATCTATTTCATTCGCATTCGTTAATGGAAGGTACAGAACATATGGGCTCAACCATTATTTTTTGCAAAGGATGGGTTGGGTTTATTTGTGCTGTGCCTTTTTCATTTCCGAATAAGAATGAAAGAGGTGCTTTTTTATGCCCAAAAGGAAATCCCGCAAAACAAAACATTTATGTCATAGAACGACTGGAAAACTAAAGGTTCCCTCTAATTTTCCCGGCCAGCATCTCATTTGCAACAAGCGGCTGGCGGGTCGCATGATTCAGCTCGCAAAAGCCAGTCCCCAACCCCTTGTTCTGGATATCGGGGCGGGGACCGGTGCATTAACGATTCCGCTTGCACGGGAAGGTTGGCAGGTCCTCGCGATCGAAAATGATCCGATCTGCTCTTTGAATGAAATGCAGTGGGCTGCTACGTATGACACCATGCTGCGATATGTTGAACCGTATCGTTGGCCTAAGGCGTCTAAAATGGGGTGGACCACATGAAAAAAATCGAACTGGCCAAGTGTGTCATTCGAAAACACAGTAATATTTTCATGTGTCTGCTATGTGGTGCCACAATGAATATGAACCAGTCATACAGTCTGATTTGTTTAAACCGCCACTGCTTTGACTTATCCAAATACGGATATATTCATTTGCTTCCAAACCCGGTGAAACCAGCCAAATATGATAAAAAGCTTTTTGAGTCCAGACATGTCATTTGCAGAAGCGGTTTCTTTGCCGGAATGACCCGGGAGATCGCTCATATTGTAAGGAATGAAATAATGAACGCAAAACCAAAAAGAATCCATATATTGGACGTCGGGTGCGGAGAAGGGTCCCATCTGGCCGATCTGGCAAAGAACCTGAGTTCAGCGGGGTCTGAGATATTGGGAGTTGGAACGGATATTTCCAAAGATGCCGTCCGTATTGCCTCGAGAGAATATCCCGGCTTGATTTGGTGCGTTTCGGATTTGGCCCGCAGTCCGTTCAGGGATCGGCAATTTGATGTCATCCTGAGTATCTTTTCCCCGGCGAATTATTCGGAATTTGCCCGAATGCTTGATGATGAAGGGGTATTGATCAAAGTTGTTCCGGGGAGAAACTACCTGAAGGAATTGAGAAAAATATTCTATGGGCAAACGGGTCGGCAAACCTATTCAAATGAACATGTGGTCACACATTTTAGCAAGCATTACAACCTGATATATACACAGCAACTTCAGTATGAAAAAAGGCTGGACCTGTCAGAACTGAATCACCTTATTCATATGACACCGCTATCCTGGGGGAAAACGGAAGAAACCATGCAAAAAGTCCTTCAATCAAACATTTCTTCTGCAACAATAGATGTTATTGTTCTTGTCGGTAAGAAGAGACTTCATTGAACACATTATCATGCATCTGATAAACTTTAAGGAGAGGTGAGTGAGGGGAAGCGAGCAGCTAGAACATCGTACAATCGCTAAGTGTAGATGTTCCATGAAGAAATAATGCAAAGCAGAAGGGGAAGTGAGATACCCCTCCTGCTTGATTCAAGACTTATGAAAGATTCCGTTTACTTGTCTTTCGTCTCAATCATATTGTTTAGTCGAATAAAGTTTGTGAATCTCCCGGGGTTTTTACATGATCGGAAGTTTACAGACAATTGTTGTCTAAAAAATATAATGGAAAGTCTTAATATAAGTGATCTTTGCGAAGGTTTAAGCTGTATCCATGGTGGAATTAAAATTCATGAAATGTCACCCAAAAGCTGTTTAAGCTGTAACCCTAATGGATTTGAATCTCATTGAAAATCCATAGTTTAGTTCGTTATTTTTTAAGGAAGTGAAAAACTTGTCACCCGTCCAATTCAGCCGGAAAACCCCTAAAACTTTTTTAACCCGTGCCACAGGTTTCTTGGAGGGATACTCTCACACTCTGAATCCCTACATGGGTTGCGCTTTTGCCTGTTCTTATTGTTATGTGAGAAGAATGCCCATCGCTCTGTTCCGCAAACAGCAATGGGGGACATGGGTTGACATCAAAGAGCAGGCGCATGAAATATTTGGCAAGGAACTGAAACAAGCAAAAAAGAAAGGCCCTGTCACTATCTTTATGTCTTCCAGTACCGACCCTTACCAGCCGGTTGAGTACAAGGAAAAAGTGACCAGGGCGTTAGTTGAAGTGATGACCGCAGAAAAGCCGGACTTCCTGTTTGTCCAGACAAGAAGCCCCCTTGTCACGAGGGATATTGACCTTTTCACGAAGCTGAAAGACCGAATCCGGATCAGTATCACGGTAGAGACAGACCTCGAAGAGATCAGAAAAACATTTACCCCGCAAGCGCCGCCGGTACGTGCAAGATTACATGCACTCAACAAGTTAAGGGAAGCCGGTTTGCCCGTACAAGCGGCGATCTCTCCGGTTTTGCCTTTTTCCGGGGAATTTCCGAAAAAACTGTCGGAGATTGTGGACCGTGTTTGTGTCGATGATTACTTTAAAGGGGATGGGAGTGGGGGAAAAAGAACAGAAAGGCTGGGGATTAGAGAAATCTATAAGAGTTTGAATTTACAACAATGGTATAACGAACAAACGATCAATAAAACCATTGGCGAACTGAACAAAGTATTTGATCCATCTCAAATCTGCATCAGCCGCAACGGCTTCCTTCCTGACCCCCATCAGTGAAAAGTACAGTTTTTCCGGTCATTTTCACTGATCCCCCCCATCGACAAAATGTGCAAAAAAGTGTGACTTCCCTCTTGACGGATGGAGAAAACAGAGAAATAATATTATTGAAGTTAATTTTAAAGCAACAAAAATTTCTGTACGTTTGTAATTGTGATGGTTGCATTTTTGTAAAAGAAAGTATGCAGTTGCGCCTATCCTGTTGGAGGGGTTTTTTTCTAACCATTGAATGAATGATCATTCATTCAGAAAAAACCTGACTGCCAACAGTTTGAGTCCAGGGAGGAGGAAAGCTCTTGGCACGAGTAAAGAAAGCGGCGGTACTGGGTTCCGGTGTGATGGGGGCTGCCATTGCCGGGCATCTGGCCAATGTGGGAGTTCCCACATACCTTTTGGATATTGTACCTCGCGATTTAACTGAACAAGAAAAAGCAAAAGGGTTGACCCTGAACGACAAAGTGGTGCGGAACCGTTTGGCTCAAGCAGGCAAAGACCGCCTGTTAAAAGAGAAACCGGCTCCGCTGTTTACCAGAGAGGCAGCCGGCCTGATTCAAGTGGGCAATATGGAAGACGACTTTGACAAATTGGGCGGGGTTGACTGGATTATCGAGGTAGTCGTTGAAAATCTGAAAATTAAACAGGATTTGTTTGCGCGTCTGGAAAAGGTGTGGAAGCCGGGAACCATCGTTAGTTCCAATACCTCCGGAATTTCGATTAACAAAATGGTTGAGGGGCGTTCCGAAGAGTTTAAAAAGCATTTCCTGGGAACCCATTTCTTCAACCCGCCCCGCTATATGAAACTGTTGGAGATGATCCCGAATCGCTCCACAGATCCGGCGATTTTGACTGAAATGAAAGCGTTTGCCGAAGAAGTGCTGGGCAAAGGGGTGGTCTTCTGTAAAGATACACCTAACTTTATCGCCAACCGTATCGGAACTTACGGGTTACAGATCACATTGCCGGTGATGGAAGAACTGGGTCTCGGTCCCGATGAAGTAGACGCGGTGACGGGACGTGCCATGGGACGGCCTAAGAGTGCCACCTTCCGGACACTGGATCTGGTCGGATTGGATACATTTGTCCATGTGGCGGACAATGTGCGTGAAAATGTAAGCGATCCGGCGGAAAAAGAGGCTTTTGTCGTATCACCGCTGATGAAGAAACTGGTTGATAACAAATGGCTGGGTGAAAAATCAGGCCAGGGATTCTATAAAAAAGTGAAAACAGAAAAAGGAAAAGAGATTCTTGCTCTGGACCCCAAAACGTTGGAATATCGCCCGCGCAAAAAGCTGAAAGCCCGTTCGCTTGACCAGGCAAAGCGTGCAAAAACGCTGCCGGAGCAATTGCAGGCACTGGTTTATGCCGATGATGCGGCCGGAAAGCTGGCCTGGCAAATTACCAAGAAAGTTCTCATCTACTCTGCCAACCGTTTGGAAGAGATTGCAGATGATATCGTCAGTGTGGATCAGGCCATGAAATGGGGCTTTAACTGGGAGCTTGGCCCCTTTGAAATGTGGGATGCCATCGGAGTTGAAAAATCTGTTGCCCGCATGCGTGAAGAAGGGGAGACCATTCCAAAACTGGTTGAAGACTTGCTCGCCTCGGGTCAAAAAACGTTCTACAAAACTGAACAAGGGAAACGCTATTCATTTTTCGTCGGCGGGAAATACGGAGAAGTGGCTGAGCACGAAAAAGAAATCTCCCTCGGCCGCCTGAAAGAGCAAGGCAAGCTGATCAAAGGAAACAAAGGTGCCAGTTTGATCGATATCGGCGATGATATCGCCTGTCTGGAGTTCCACTCCCCCAAACAGGCCATCGGTGCAGATATTATCAGCATGATCAACACCGCAGTCAAAGAAGTGGATGCCAATTACCGCGGGCTGGTGATCGGAAACCAGGCTCCCAATTTCTGCGTCGGAGCGAATCTGATGCTGATGTTGATGGAAGCCCAGGATCACAACTGGCCGGAACTGGATTTAATGGTGCGGCAGTTCCAAAAAGCGATGGGTTCACTCCGCTATTTGAACCGTCCGGTTGTTGCTGCCCCGTTTGGCATGGCTTTAGGCGGCGGCGTGGAAGTTTGTTTGCCGGCGGACCGCATCCAGGCTTCAGCTGAATTGTATATGGGTCTGGTAGAAGTAGGAGTCGGCCTCATCCCCGGCGGCGGCGGAAATAAAGAAATGCTGCTCCGCTGGACGGAAGGGATTGACCCCGCTGACCGGGTCGCACTGCAACCCCTTGTCAACCATGTGTTTATGACGATTGGGCAGGCCAAAGTTTCCACCAGCGCTCAGGAGGCGCGAAAGTATAAATTCTTGCGTTCCTGCGACGGAATCACAGCTAATCAGGATCATCTTATCTACGATGCCAAACAAGTGGCCCTCGGCCTGGCCAAAGCCGGATACCAGGCACCTCAGCCCCGGCAAATTCCGGTTGTGGGTGAAACCGGTTATAACGTGCTTAAATTGGGAGCATACGGCATGTTGAAGTCAGGCTATATTTCTGAGCACGATTACAAGATCGCATGCAAACTGGCCTATGTCCTTAGTGGCGGAGAAGTGCCGGAGGGAACGCCGGTGAGCGAACAGTACCTGTTGGATCTTGAACGGGAAGCTTTCCTCAGTCTGGCCGGTGAACCGAAAACACAGGCGAGGATGCAATACATGCTGGCAAAAGGAAAGCCGCTTCGTAACTGAGAAGACAAAGGAGGAAAAGGGATGCGTGAAGCTGTCATCGTTGCAGGTGCCCGTACGGCGGTCGGAAAAGCAAACAAAGGCACCTTGAAAAATACCCGCCCCGATGATCTGGGAGCCGCCGTGGTTGCAGATTTGATGAAACGTGTGCAACAGGTTGATCCCAAAGAAGTGGAAGATGTGATCATCGGTTGTGCATTCCCTGAGGGAGAACAGGGAATGAACATGGCACGGATCATCGCTTTAAGAGCAGGGCTGCCCACCGATGTTCCCGGAATGACCGTCAACCGGTTTTGTTCCTCCGGATTGCAAACGATCGGCATTGCAGCGGAAAAGATCATGTGCGGATTTGCCGATGTGATGATTGCCGGTGGTGTGGAGAGCATGAGCATGGTACCGATGGGAGGTTACAAACCGGCTCCCAACCCTTATTTGATGGACCATCTGCCGGAAACGTACATGTCGATGGGGCATACGGCGGAAGAAGTAGCGAAGCGTTACAATGTCACCCGGGAAGATCAGGACCGCTTTGCTGTGGAAAGCCATCGCAAAGCATATGAGGCAATTCAATCCGGCAAGTTTAAAGATGAAATTGTCCCCATTACCGTGAAAAACCGCTATTTTGACGAAAAAGGCAAGTTGCAGGTCAAAGAAGTGATTTTTGATACTGACGAAGGAGTGCGTCCCGGAACCAACATGGAAGTTCTCAGCAAGTTGCGTCCGGCTTTCCATGTCAATGGTACGGTTACTGCCGGAAACTCTTCGCAAACCAGTGACGGAGCAGCTGCCGTGATGTTGATGTCCCGCGAGAAAGCGGAAGAACTGGGGGTAAAACCTCTCGCGATTTTCCGCGGCTTTACCCTGGGCGGTGTTGACCCTGATGTGATGGGCATCGGTCCCGTAGCTGCCGTACCCAAACTGTTAAAACGCACCGGCATCCGCCTGGATGAGATTGATCTGGTGGAATTGAACGAAGCCTTTGCCTCTCAATCTGTTGCGGTGATTCGTGAACTCGGGCTTAACCCGGACATCGTAAATGTAAACGGCGGAGCGATTGCCCTGGGACATCCGCTGGGATGCTCTGGTGCCAAATTAACAGTTACAATGCTGCACGAACTGGCCCGCCGCGAAAAACGGTACGGATTGATCACCATGTGTATCGGCGGTGGTATGGGAGCAGCCGGTATCATTGAGCGCGTTTCTTAAATACTCTCCCCTGTTTAAGGGGAGTCCGGCCCGGCGATCCGGGATAAAAAATGGTGAGGAGGAATGAAAGTGGCGACTGAAATGAAAAAAGTGAAAGGCGGCGCTTTTTTAATCGAACCGACAGATGCCGCAAACGTATTTACCCCTGAAGATCTCAGTGAAGAACATAAAATGATCGCCAGAACGACAGAGGACTTTATCAAAGAAAAAGTGTGGCCGGTTTTGGACGAAATTGAGCAACATAAATTTGAGCATACGGTTAAGCTGTTGCAAGAGGCAGGCGAGCTGGGACTGCTCGGCGCTGATGTCCCGGAAAAATATGAGGGCCTTGGCCTGGATAAAATCAGTTCCAGCATGATCACGGAAAAAATGGCCCTTGCCCGTTCCTTTGCCCTTTCTTACGGGGCCCATGTCGGGATCGGCACCCTTCCGATCGTATTCTTCGGCAATGAGGAACAAAAGAAAAAATATTTGCCTGATCTGGCGGCTGGCAGAAAATTTGCCGCTTATGCCCTGACCGAGCCCGGCTCCGGCTCTGACGCCCTTGGCGCAAAAACAACGGCTGTTTTGAGCGATGACGGCAAGCACTATATTCTGAACGGGGAAAAGCAATGGATTACCAACTCCGCGTTTGCCGATTTATTTGTTGTATACGCCAAAGTGGATGGCGACAAATTTTCCGCCTTTATCGTAGAACGCAATTTCCCCGGCGTTTCCACCGGGCCGGAAGAAAAGAAAATGGGGATCAAAGGCTCGTCCACCCGTACCCTGATCCTGCAAGATGCCAAAGTGCCCGTTGAAAACCTGCTGGGAGAAGTGGGGAAAGGACATTTAATTGCTTTTAACATCTTGAATATCGGCCGTTATAAACTGGCGGTGGGAACAGTGGGATCGGCAAAACGAGCCATTGAAATTTCCGCGAAATACGCGAAAGAGCGCAAGCAGTTTAACATCCCGATTGCCAAGTTTGGCCTTATCCGTGAGAAATTAGCCAATATGGCGATGAAAACATATGCTGCGGAAAGCATGTCCTACCGCATCGGCGGCATGTTTGAAGCAGGATTGGAAGGAGTGGAAGATGCCGAAGGTTCCGTAGCGGCGAAAGCGATTGGCGAACTGGCCATTGAATGCTCCATCGCCAAAGTGTTTGGCTCTGAAGTGCTGGACTACGTGGTGGATGAAGGGGTACAAATCCATGGCGGCTACGGCTTCATGAATGAATATGAAATTGAGAATATGTACCGTGACTCCCGGATCAACCGGATCTTTGAAGGAACCAATGAGATCAACCGGCTGCTGATCCCGGCAACCCTGATGCGAAAAGCGCTGAAAGGGGAGCTGCCGCTCATGCAGGCCGCGCAGGACCTGCAAGAAGAACTGCTTACCATGATGCCTTATCTTCCCGAAGAAGATGCACCCGTTCTTGAAGAAGCGGAGAACCTGGTCGAAAATGCAAAGAAAATCTTCCTGATGGTGGCAGGGCTCGCTGTACAAAAATATGAAGAAAAGCTCAACAAAGAGCAGGAAATCCTGCGTGACCTGTCTGATATCGCCATCGAAACATTTGCCATGGAAAGCACTCTGTTGCGCACCAAAAAAGCGATTGCCAAAAACGGTGAAGACAAGGAACAGGGCAAAATTGATCTCACCCGGGCGTTTATCTACGAATCTTTCCAAAGAGTGGACAGCTTTGCACGCCATACCCTGGCAGCACTGGAAGAAGGAGATGTTCTCCGCACACAGTTATCTGTTCTTAAAAAGCTGACCCGCACACAACCGCTCAACGAAGTAGAGCTGAAACGAAACATCGCAGCCCGCATTTTGGATGCTGAGAAGTATACGGTATAACACCGGAACCGGAGGAAAAGTCCCGTTGCATGCGGGGCTTTTTTCCATTTTATAGCTTCAGAAATGGTGTTCTAAACAGACTTTTCTCAGTTCCGCTATTTGATCGCTATATAAAAAAGGATCTTGCGGACTGTTTATATAATAATAATTTATATGATTATAATTAATCAAAAGTTTTGATCAATTATTTATGTGGAATAAATAGTTGATTCATTTATTTTTAAATAAGGGTTCATGCTCTTTTAACGGTTGAGTATTAGTCTTGAATCTAAGGGGGTCGATAAAGTGGCAACTGTTGAACTAAAAAATGTAGAGAAAGTATTTGATAAAGAAAAAGCGGTCTCCGATGTTTCGCTGACAATTCCGGACGGTTCATTTACTGTGATTGTCGGCCCGTCCGGTTGCGGGAAATCTACTACTTTGCGGATGCTGGCGGGTCTGGAAAAGCCGACTGGCGGCGAGATCCGGATCGACGGCAAGCGGGTGGATCATCTGGCGCCGGGAAAGCGGAATATTGCAATGGTGTTTCAAAATTATGCTCTGTACCCCAATATGACCGTGTATGATAATATCTCTTTTTATTTAAAGATGAAAAAATGGAAGAAAAAAGAAATTCAGGCCAAAGTGGCGGAAGTGGCCGGGATTGTCGGCCTGGAGCACTTACTGGATCGGAAACCGGGCTCTTTATCCGGGGGGCAACGGCAGAGGGTGGCCCTGGCGCGTGCCATCGTTCGCAAACCGGCTGTGTTTTTGATGGATGAACCGCTGTCCAATCTCGATGCCAAATTGCGTACCCAGATGCGTGCCGAATTGATCCGTCTGCATAAGCAATTAAAGGCTACATTTATCTATGTCACCCATGATCAGACGGAAGCGATGACGATGGGGGATCAGATCGTGGTCATGAATGAAGGAGTAGTGCAGCAAATCGCTTCCCCCCTGCAATTGTACAACCAGCCGGTGAACCGTTTTGTAGCTCAGTTTATCGGCACTCCGTCGATGAATATATTGACAGGGGAGTGGGCGAAAACAGCTGCAAATTCGGTTGCCTTTCGCAATCAGGAGAACGGGCTGCGACTGTCGAAAAAGCCTGATGACTGGAGTTGGTCTTTCAATCAGCAGCTGGATCTGGGGTTTCGCCCGGAAGCTCTTCAATTGGGAGACGTGAAACCGGATGAAGTTTCCTTATTGCTGGAAGGGACAGTTGCCCATGTGGAGATTTTGGGATCTGAGACCGTCGTCTATCTAAACGTCGGAGAACAACAGGTTGTTGGCAAACTGGTTGGACAGGTGATTCTGGCATCCGGTCAGAGCATCACCTGCCATGTTCCCTTCAGCAAATGTATGTTCTTTGAGACACAGTCAGGAGAAAGATTGTACTCTGAAAGCATTTCCGTGAAGGGAGCGATCTCTTGATGGAGGCGGCGAGAAAATCTGAAACCGGTACCACTGTCTATATAGAGACGGAGAAAGAAAGCCTTTTAAGCAAATGGCAAAGCTATTTATACGTAGCTCCTGCCATCCTCACATTTTTAATCTTTTTCTTGTTTCCCATCGGCTATCTTTTTTATCTCAGCTTTACCTCCTGGAATTTAATCAGCCCTGACAAAGAGTTTGTCGGCCTGGACAATTACCGGGAGCTGTTCTCATCCAAAGAGTTTCATGAAGTACTCATCAATACGTTGATCTATACATTTGCCACGGTTGCTCTATCACTGGTGATTTCGCTTGCATTTGCTTTGCTTTTAAACCGAAAAGGTATGTTGCCCGCATTTATTCAGGGAGCCATCTTCAGTCCGCACGTGATCTCCCTTGTTTCCATCTCCCTGCTCTGGCTGTGGATGATGGACCCCCAGTACGGTTTGTTGAACGCCGCCCTTGAACTTATCGGTTTGCCTAAACTTCAATGGCTTGCTTCTACGGATACCGCTCTGTTGTCCCTGATTGTTGTCGGCGTATGGAAAGTTGTCGGATATAATACGTTAATCTTTATCGCCGGATTGCAGAGCATCCCGCAAGAAGTATACGAAGCGGCTGCATTGGATGATGCCGGCCCGTGGTCTGTATTGACCAGGATCACCATTCCCCTGTTATCTCCCACTATTTTTTTCCTGCTGGTCATTTCCACCATCTCCTCGTTCCAGGTGTTTGATACGGTCAGCATCATGACCCAGGGAGGACCGGCCAACAGCACCAATATGCTGGTTTTTTATATTTACCAGTACGGGTTTGATTTCTTTAAAATCGGTTACGCTTCTGCTGCGGCCATCATTCTGCTCGTATTCGTCGGTTTACTGACCATCTTTCATTTTCGGCTGCTGGCACGGCGTGTGCATTACCGCTGAGCGAACGGAGGGGAGAAGAAGTGAAAATCCTGCTTTCTATCATTCGTTATCTGTTTTTGCTATTCATCGGTTTTTTGTTTGTGTTCCCCTTTTTATGGATGCTCTCCACCGCGTTTAAGAGTGATCAGGAGGTGTTGCAGTTTCCGCCTGTATGGATTCCCGCGAATCTCATGTGGGAAAACTTGATCCAGGCCTGGGAGTCGGGGCCTTTTCTTCAGTATACGTTTAACAGCTTTTTTGTCGCCGTGGCCATTCTTGTGTTGCAGTTTTTAACAGGTGTTCCCGCCGCTTACGCCTTTGCGCGTCAGAAATTTAAAGGGAGAAACTTTCTGTTTTCATTAACGCTGGTGGCCTTGATGATTCCGCCCCAAATAACGTTTTTGCCCGTGTTTCTGGAGTTAAATCAGGTCAATCTGGTAAACACCTATGCTGCACTCATCATTCCCTATGCGGCGAGCGCGTTTGGCATTTTTATGTTGCGCCAGTCATTTATGCAAGTTCCGGAGGAGATTATTGAAGCGGCCCGGCTGGATGAAGCAAGCGAATGGCAAATCATGTGGCGGATTATGGTTCCCCATGCCAAACCGATCCTGATTACCTTTGGCCTGTTCAGCTTTATCTACCACTGGAATGATTATTTCTGGCCGCTGGTCATGACCAACGAAGACGCCATCCGCACACTCCCAATCGGGATTGCGATGCTGAAACAATCGGAAGGAGGGGTTGCCTGGAATATCCTGATGGCTGGCAATCTGTTTGTTGTGGTTCCCGTTTTGCTCATTTTCCTGTTTGCGCAGCGCCATATCATTCGGGCGTTTATCTATCAAGGGGTGAAATAATCGGGTAGGAGGGTTTCTTATGAAAAGGAAATTACACATTGTCTTTATTGCTGTTATGGTTACGGTTATGAGTGTGCTCGCCGGTTGCAACACGGAAGCCGGCAAGGGTAACGGCCCGACTGAAATTGAATTTTGGTATTCACTCGGCGGGGAACTGGGGAAAGTGTTGCAAGAGCAAGTGAAACAGTTTAATGAATCGCAAAATGAGGTAAAGGTAAAAGCTGTTTTTCAGGGCGATTATTATGAAAACCACCAGAAGCTGCTCACCTCGATTGCCGCCAAAAACGCCCCTGATGTTTCCATGATCGAGGTAGCCTCCGTTGCCTCTTTTGCCGACAACGGGGTACTGGAAAATTTAAAACCTTATGCAGAAGGCAAAAACGGGACGGATGAACAGGACTTTGTCAAAGGATTAATGGGAAACTCCTATTACAAGGGTCAATGGGTGGCCGTTCCCTATAACCGGAGTACCCCTCTCCTCTATGTAAACAAAGACATGTTGAAAAAAGCCGGCTTAAACCCGGAAGGGCCCAAGACATGGGAGGAACTGCGCCAGTATGCACAAAAATTAACCCAGAAAAACGGGAACCAGGTGACAAGGTGGGGGTTTGAGACACCGATTGATATCTGGTTTTATGAAGGGCTGGTCTTCCAAAACGGGGGGCGCATTTTAAGTGAAGACGGCAAGCAGCCCATGTTTAACCAGCCGGATGCAGTTGAGCCGGTCAAGTTCTGGAATGAACTGATCTACCAAGATAAAACGATGAAAATGCCTCCGGGCGAAAAGTATAACGCCTGGGATGTGGCGAAATCTGATTTTATCAACCAAAAAGTAGCCATGATTTTCACTTCCACTGGTGACCTGAGATATCTGTCAGATCAGGCCAAATTTGAAGTCGGAACCGCGTTTATGCCCAAACAGAAAACCTACGGTGCACCCACCGGCGGAGCCAATCTCGTGATGCTGGCCACTTCCCCGAAAGAAGAGAAAGAAGCGGCCTGGAAATTTATCAAATGGATGACAGAGACAGAGCAAACCATCCAATTCAGCCAAAAAACAGGTTATATGCCGGTTCGCCAATCAGCCATCGACAGTGAGGAAATGAAAGCTTACTACAAGGAAAATCCCAACTTTAAAGTAGCCGTCGACCAATTGCAATACGCCCAGCCGCGTCCGGTCTCCCCGGCTTACAAAGAGTTGCAGGAAACGATTATGAAAGAAATCCAGCGGTCCATCGTCAATAACCAGGACCCGCAAAAAGCGCTGAACGACGCTGCCGGCAAAGCAAAAAATGTTTTGAACAAATAAGCGCATCACCCTCGCCCGGAGCGGGGGTTATTTTCATTTACCACATCCTCTCGTAATGGCATACAGTTTATGATCCTCCCACACCCCATGAATCCGTAAATGATACCTGGACAGGCCGATATACTGAAATCCCGCTTTTTCCAACACACGAATCGAGCCGGTATTGCCGGGCATCACAGCCGCTTCGATCCGGTGCAGGCCCGCTTCCTGAAAAGCAAACTGAACAGCCAGCCGAACCGCTTCTGACATCAACCCCCGCCCATTCTGTTCCTGATCCATAAAATATCCGATGGTGCAATTTTGCCATGCTCTGCGAACCGCATTGCTCAGATGAACCCGTCCGATCAATTGGTCCGTCTCCGCTAAAAAGATGCCAAACGCATAGCCCTCTCCGTTTTCCCATTGATGCACGCCCCGCTCAATCACTTCCCGCTGAGCCTGCAAAGTAAAGTGGGAATCAGGTACGACAGGTTCATACGGCCGTAAAAAATCTCTATTCCTGATCCGTAACTCAAGCAATGATTCTACATCTATTCTACATCTATTCTACATCTTTCAATTCAAGTCTGCGGATATAGATTCTATTTGTTGCAAGCATCTTGTAGCAGCTCCTTTTTTTCGCCCGGAATCCCGTAAAACAATTAAAGCCACTTTTCCATGAATATTAATTCATCTTTTTTAAACCCCATCTTTTCATAAAAGCCTTGAACGCTACTATTATGCATTTCAATCAAAAGATTTACCTTCTCACATCCGAGTTTCCTAAACCGTTTTTCAAGTTCCTGTATGATTTCCTGACCTATACAGCGGCCTTGATATTCTGGATCAACAGCCAAATGATTGATCCATCCGCGTCTGCCATCGTAACATCCCATGACCACGCCTATAATTCGCCCTTCTTCCTCTGCAACGAAAAATAGTTCAGGGTCCCGATCTAATTTTTTCTCCAATCCTTGAATAGTATCGGAACGCGATAAGATGATACCGGCTCTCTTCCATAAATCAATGACTGAATCATAGTCACTCTGTTTAAAGTTACGAAAGATCATTAACCGTCCCCCCGGTTGTATATGATTATGAATAAATATACTATTATAAGAATAAAAATGCAATTGATTTAAGGAGTGGTTGCTTAAACATTTCTAACACCATGATGAAGCTATAACAGAGCTCACAAAAAGAAAATACTCAACGGCCAACGAAACGTTTTGAGATGCTGAGTTTTTGAGATAATAGACACTAAAAATAATTCTCTATTCGAAATATATTATAAAAGGGTGTTAAGGAGTAAATGTATCGATTTATGCCATTGATCTTGTCAATAGTATCAACCATGATAACTATTTACTAATCCCTTATCATCCTGGTAATAAATAGTTGAAAGGGTGAGGGGTTTGAGAAAATTTCTCCCATTGGCAATGATTTTGACGCTTGTATTTACCATGTTGCTGTTTGGAACTCCTGCAGGGGCAGCTGAAAAAGAGACTACCCTTTATAACCTCACAAGTGTATGCCGGCCGGATGACAAAACTGTTCAACTTCGTATTACCAATGATAGTGATCAAGATGAAAACTATACCTTATCCTGGAAAGGGGGCAGTGAGAAGTTTGAAGGGATTGTAAAAGCACATGGTAAAGCGGTTCAGAACGTGCCATGGACATCTGCAAATGATACCTGGATTCTTGATATCGCTGGTCAACAAGTAACGACAGAGGTTGGGGATAAACCGAAATGTGATCCGGAAGTACCGGCGCCCGCGCTTACGGTAACAGGTGACGGTAAAGGAAACGTGTTTGCCAGTATTACGAATGCCAAAGAGGCAAAGGGGACCTGGACTTATCTGATTGAAGATTACCCTCCGATTGTTCACATGGGTGTAGAAGGACTGAAAGATGAAGCTAATTTTGAACATTATTTATCTCCGATGATCCCTTCGGGCATGTATAAGGTAACTGTTATTTTTGAAGGAGTTGCAGATGGCAAAGCAGTTAAACTAACCAGAACAATCAGCTTAAAAGTTGAGGTACAACCTCATCAGTATAAAATGGCTTATCAGTATAAGTTTGAAGATTGCAAACATAAGATTGTCGGACAGGTATTAGGAGCCAAAGAGATTAGTACATGGTGGGAAATTGAAATCCTTAAGCAAGATGGAACCCGGGCAGCCTATAAGGATCAAATGGGCAGCCGAAGTACATTGTTTTCGGCTGAGTTTGATGTACTGCCTGCAGGCACATATACAGTCAGTGTCGCATTAGTACCTGATTCAACCTATATAGACGGTAAGCCAGGATTTGCAGCAGCAACATTTCCGTTAGAAGTGACGGAAGAACAAGTAAAAGCCTGCAAATCTTCGACTCCTCAACCACCCTCTTCAGGCAACCAAAATATAGGCGGACGGTTACCCGATACCTCTACTGCCTATCCGGTTGCTGCAGCTACAGGTGTTGCGGTGCTCTTGGCAGGTGTAACACTTCTCGTTGTCCGTCGTTTCTCTTAATGTGATAGAAGTCTGAAAGAAGGGATGACCGGGAGTGATCGGTTCACCTCTTCTTTCTGCTCGGTTGGTCGCCAAAAGGTTACACCCCACAATAAAAACATCATTTTGCCAGGATAAAATTCAATTTCATACTGATGCTTTATGAGGAAAAGAGCTTAATTAGACAGATTTTCGAAATTGAGATGGCGTACATTTTTTTTGCTGTTTAAAGATTTTGATGAAATAGCTCGGATTATCAAAGCCGACATCCATGGAAATATCAATAATTCTCCGGTCTGTCTCCCTTAATAGTTTAGCGGCTCTGTTAATGCGCAGCGTATTCATATATTCCACAGGGGTCATGCGGACAACAGATTTGAAAAAACGGCTGAAATGGCCTTCGCTCATTTGAATTATTCTGGCCAGCTCCCGGATGCTGATTTTCTCGCTGTAATGTTGCTCAATATACTGAAGTACTTGTTTAATCCGGTTAATTTTAACAGAGTCATGCGGGTTTTTTGGTTTATCTTCCGACCGGGTGTTTTTTATGATTTCAGACACCAGCATGAGAAGGTGTGCTTTTATTGTGAGTTCAAAAACCGGCTCTTTCCTTTGAAATTGTTGGATAATCATTTGAATGGATTTTAAAACATTTTCCATCCATTGGATATTTTCATGAATGATTATTGGGAAGAAAGGATGGGGACCACTGATCAGATCAATATACCGAGTTTGAATGGTATCATAAGTAAAACTGTTAATAAGATTGGCATGAAAAACAATGGCATGTAAGCGAAACGGCGTTTTTTCGACAGGATATGCTGCGTGGAGCTGTCCGCTCGGAATAAAAATCGCTTCCCCGGCTTTAAGGGTAATGAGTGATGTTCCCATTTGCAAAGAGGCAGTACCCTCCTCCATATAGATCAATTCCATTTCAGGATGCCAGTGATAATGGAAGATCACCTCTCCATCTAAATGATCAACCGTATAAACTTTTAACGGAAACATGGAATCCCCGTGTAAACGGTCCTCCAGCAATCTGACATGTTCCAAGTGAAATCCACTCCAAAGAGAAAGAATATCAGGATTATGCTATAAAATGACGGAAAACTTCAAGATAATCCCCTTTAAAATCAGTATTATTATAATTAACTTTCATCCACTACTCAAATCCGGGAAGGGAGATTATCATGAAGTTTTCAGACGGACAATGGCTGACCAGGAAGGAATATAAAATCACCAGCGTGGTAGAGGTGCATGAGATCATGCAAAATGACCGTTCACTTACGATCCTTGCATCACCGCGCCACATTTTAGACCGCTCGGGCCAACTGGACACCCCGTTATTGGAATTGAATATATCTGCACCTATGCAAGATGTCATTCGTGTCCAGATTGATCATCATAAAGGCGGAAGAGAGCGGGGACCCCGTTTTGCCGTTCGTGAAAATAAGGATCATGCCGTTTCCATTGCAGAAAATCAATCGGTTGTCTCTTTAACAAGCGGCGATTTAACGGTTAAGGTTCAGAAAGAAGGAAACTGGGAGATAACTTTTGAATACCGGGGTGAAAAAATAACGTCGAGTGGTTATAAAAGTATTGCCCATATCCTTTCACAGGACGGAAAAACATATATGAGGGAACAGCTGGATCTTGAACCTGATGAATATATTTATGGTCTGGGCGAGAGATTTACACCATTTGTTAAAAATGGCCAGACGGTGGATATCTGGAACAGGGATGGGGGAACGAACACAGAGCAAGCCTATAAAAATATTCCCTTTTATCTTTCAAATAAAGGTTATGGTGTGTTTGTGAACCATCCGGAACGGGTATCGTTTGAAGTGGCATCTGAATATGTTTCAAAGGTGCAATTCAGTGTTTCCGGTGAGCACCTTGATTACTATCTGATCGGCGGCCCTTCGATGAAAAAGGTGATAGAAAACTATACTGAACTGACAGGTAAACCTGCTTTACCGCCGGCGTGGACGTTTGGTCTGTGGCTGTCTACTTCATTTACAACAAATTATGACGAAGCGACGGTGAATCAGTTTATTGATGGCATGTCCAGCCGTGATTTACCGGTTCATGTTTTTCATTTTGATTGTTTTTGGATGAAGGAATTTGAATGGTGCAACTTTAAATGGGATGAGCGGATTTTTCCCGAACCGGAACAAATGCTCCAACGGCTGAAAGCGAAAGGGCTGAAAATCTGTGTGTGGATTAATCCATATATTGCCCAGCGCTCCTGCCTGTTTGACGAAGCGAAAGAACATGGCTATTTGCTTAAGAAAGAAAATGGCGATGTATGGCAGTGGGATTTATGGCAACCGGGTATGGGTATTGTTGATTTTACAAATCCCCATGCATGTGAATGGTATGCGGATAAGCTGCGCAGCCTCATCCGGATGGGCGTGGATTGCTTTAAAACAGATTTTGGTGAGAGAATTCCCACAGATGTCGTGTATTTTGACGGTTCAGACCCGATGAAAATGCATAATTACTACACATTCCTATATAACAAAGTTGTTTTTGATGTGCTGGAAGAGGAGAAAGGAAAAGGTGAAGCCGTGTTATTTGCCCGTTCGGCGACTGTGGGCAGCCAGCAATTCCCGGTTCACTGGGGGGGAGATTGTACGGCCACTTATCCATCCATGGCTGAAAGCTTGCGTGGAGGCCTTTCGCTCGGCATGTCCGGTTTCGGATTCTGGAGCCATGATATCGGCGGGTTTGAAAGCAATTCAACCGCGGATGTTTATAAGAGATGGATTGCTTTTGGGCTTTTATCAAGCCACAGCCGTTTGCACGGAAGCAAATCTTATCGGGTGCCGTGGCTTTATGATGAGGAATCGGTTGATGTGCTTCGCTTCTTTACACGGTTGAAGTGCCGCCTTATGCCATATCTTTATAGTAAAGCAATTGAAGCTTCAGAAACCGGAGTTCCCATGATGAGATCCATGGTGTTGGAATTTAACGGGGACCCCGCATGTGCCTATTTGGATCGTCAATATATGCTTGGTGAATCCCTGCTGGTTGCACCTGTTTTTAATGAAAAAGGATTGGCCCATTACTACCTCCCTGAAGGGAAATGGACCCATCTTTTAACGGGGGAAAAGGCAGACGGTGGAGTCTGGCGGAAGGAACACCATGATTATTTAAGCCTGCCGTTATATGTCCGGCCCAATTCTGTCATTGCAATGGGCGCAGTTGATAATCAACCGGACTATAATTATGCCGATGGTGTAGAGTTCCATATATTTGAACTGGAAGAAGGAAACCGTGTGACAATCCCCGTTTATTCCGAAAAAGGCAACCGGGAATTGCTATTCACCGCTGCGAGAGAGTCAGATGTCATTTCCATAGAGGTTGCCGGCGCAAACAAACACTGGAGTGTTCAATTGCGCGGAATGGAACAAGTAGCTTCTGTCATAGGGGCTGAAGTGCAAGCTGACACTTTTGGAGTGAAATTAATTCCAAATGAGAAAGTGACAAGAATTGAAGTAAGACTGTAATCGAATGCAAAATCTTCCTGCACCTTCAAAAATCAAGACTAAATCTTAAACCCTGTCAAGTAGACAATAAAATAAGCCTATTTATCACAGCGACTGCTTCCCGGTATTCCACTGGGGAGCGGTCGTTGAGTTTTTTAAAATCGGTTGTGATTGTAAAAGAATAAAATGAGTGTAAGCCAAGTTCAGAACGTTTACGTTCCGGCAGATTCCCGGATTCGCCTGGTTTGTTCTGTCTTAATATCTTCTTGACTGCCCCATAGTTATTTGACCTTCATCCATAAGAAGTGTAATTTAAAAATATGAGTCCTTTGTTAATAAAAGTGAGGAGGTGCTTAGAATTGATCGAATTTAAAGAGGTATCCAAGACATTCGAAGACGGTTTCGAAGCACTTAAAGATATTTCATTTAAAGTCAAAGAGGGGGAGTTGCTCGTTCTTATCGGTCCCAGCGGCTGTGGAAAAACAACGACCATGAAGATGGTGAATCGTCTGATTGAACCGACGAAAGGCACCATTACCATTGAAGGAAAAGATATTGCCGGAGAGGATCCGGTAACGTTGCGCCGCAATACGGGATATGTCATCCAGCAAATCGGGCTGTTGCCACACATGAACATTAAAGAAAATGTTTCGCTTGTGCCACGTCTCAAGAAGTGGAAGAAGGAACAATACGTGGATAAGGTAAACGAATTGATGGAGATGGTGGGCTTGGACCCGGAAACATTCGGTGAGCGCTACCCTTCCGAATTAAGTGGGGGACAGCAGCAGCGGGTTGGAGTCATCCGGGCATTGGCCGCTGAACCGAAAATTATTCTTATGGATGAGCCGTTTAGTGCTCTGGATCCGATCAGCCGTGAGCAACTTCAAGATGAACTTGTCCGGTTACAACGGGAAATTCGCAAGACCATTGTATTTGTTACCCATGACATGGATGAGGCCTTGAAAATCGCCGACCGTATTTGCATTATGAAAGACGGTGAGATCGTACAACTCGACCGTCCCGAAAATATTTTACGCCACCCATCCAATGAGTTTGTTCGTAATTTCATCGGTGAAGACCGCTTACAGGAAAATGTCGTAATGCCTAAGTTGAAAAAGCTTATGGTCACGCCTGTGACAGCATATAACATGCGGGGATTGGCTGAGTCATTGAAACTGATGCGTAGAAAGCGTGTCGACAGCTTGGTCGTCGTTGACAATGACGACACCTTCCTCGGCATTGCAACGGTCTGGGATGTACAAAAAAACTACAAACAAGAAGACCTAACGTTAAACGATATAATGGAAACGGATATAGCGACGCTTCAACTGGATGATCCGGCAGAGGAAGCGTTTCAACTTGTAAACGATTCCCGTTTTGGGTTCGTTCCGGTCGTAGATGAGCAAAATAGACTTCACGGAATTGTCAACCGTGCAAGCCTGGTGGAGCATATTGTCGATCAAATTGTCAATTAAATAAAAGCAGGAGGTGTGGATGATTCCTGATTTAATTTCTAGTACAATCGATGTTTTTGTAAACCGCTGGCCAACTATATGGAACCTTGTCATAGAACATATGTATCTTTCTCTTATTTCCATCGGGATTGCGATTCTCATTTCTGTTCCACTTGGTATTTACTTAACGCGTCATCAAAAAATGGCCGATTCGATCATTGGGATAACCGGTGTCTTTCAAACGATTCCCAGCCTTGCGCTCCTCGTATTTTTAGTACCATTCATCGGTACAGGGCAATTTCCGGCGATTATCGCTTTGACTATTTACGGATTACTGCCCATCTTACGCAATACATACCTTGGGATTGTTGGGGTTGACCGTGCGGCTGTAGAAGCCGGTGTCGGCATGGGAATGACCAACCGTCAAGTGCTGTGGATGGTTGAACTGCCTTTAGCTTTAAGTGTCATTATGGGCGGGATTCGGACCGCTACGGTGTTAATCATCGGTGTCGCTACGATTGCGGGTTTGATTGGTGCAGGTGGACTCGGAGATTTGATTTTCCGTGGGTTACAAACGTACAATACGGGTCTCATATTGGCTGGGGCGATTCCATCAGCACTTTTGGCAATTGTGTTTGACTATTTACTGAAGTTGCTAGAAACCGATGTAACCCCGAGAGGCGTTCGGAAAGATAAAAAATCCGATAAAAACAGCGGGCGTATTCGAAAGTGGGTTGTAGTCGCATTGATTCTGATCCTGCCAATATCAGCGTTAGTTACACAAATCGGTAACGGCGGTGGTGGCAAAACGATTACAATCACCGGAAAGAATTTTACGGAACAAGAAATTATGGTTTACGTCATGGGGCACCTTATTGAAGAAAAAACAGATCTGAACGTGGAATACGAGTCGTTCCTTGGCGGGACGGCACCTGCGTTTGAAGGTGTCAAAACGGGCGAATACGACCTATACATGGAGTACACAGGAACAGGTTTGTTAAACATTTTGCAGGGAGACATGATCAATGACCCGGATAAAGTGTATGACATTGTGAAGAAAAAGTTTAAAGAAGAGTACGATTTAGTCTGGCTGGAACCGATCGGCTTTAACAATACCTACACGTTGACCATCCGAGAAGATGATGCCAAAAAGTGGGGAGTCAAAACCATTTCAGACCTAAAAAAGAAGGCGCCGGAGCTCACACTTGGGTCCGAGCCTGAATTTTTGGAACGCAAAGACGGCTACCCTGGCCTTCAGGAAACGTACGGTATAGAGTTTCGCGATAAACAGACAATGGACTCAGGGATCATGTATAGTGCCATTAAAAACGGTGAGGTGGATGTCATTGACGCCTTCGCAACTGACGGACGCATACCGGCATTTAACTTAAGGGTACTTGAAGACGATAAGAATTCCTTTCCACCATACTATGCCGTACCAGTTATAAGGGCTGACACTTTGGAGAAATACCCGGAATTGGAAAAAGTGTTAGGTTTGCTTGCCGGCAAAATCGATAACGAAAAGATGCAAGAGTTGAATTCACGCGTAGACATCGACAAGGAACAATATGAAGATGTTGCCGTAGATTTCCTAAAAGAAGAAGGACTGATTGAAAAGTAACTGTTTGGCTATATGTACCTGTTCAATGGTAGAGTGTCTTTTGTCTTAATATTATTATTTTCCATTTGATCGTCAAAGTGGAAAGGTTATAACCTCAACCATCCCCGTTGAAACAATTCCGAACGGACAATGGAAGAAATCAGGTTAATACTGATTGCAAGCGGGATCTCCCGGGAAAAGACATCCGCGTACACCTGCTGCAAATTTTCAAGTGAATTGCCGTTAAGATATACAATCCTTGAAGAATAAATTAAAAGGGAGAATCCCGTATAGTACGCTAATTTTAGTCTTGTTTTCAAAATGTAGGGGTTTCTTTTCACTCTGTTTTGTGTTTTAAAGCCCTGTACTCGCTTGGGTAATAACCGGTGTTTGTTTTAAATACGCGGCTAAAATAGTAGGGGTCCTGATACCCTACTATTTTTCCGACTGTTTTAATTTCCATATCCAAGTCGGTGGAAAGAATGCGCTTCGCTTCATTGATTCTTAATCGGGTCAAGTATTTAATAGGCGTTTCATTTGTGTGCTTCCGAAAGATTTTACCCAAATAATCCACGGTGAAATTGAGTTCATTGGCTATTTCTTTCAGGGTTAAATTTTTTTTATAGTTTTCTTTTATAAATAGTTTGACAGCTTCGACTAGCTCTTCCGGTGAGGTTTTATCGGACATAGAAGAGGCGATGTTTGCAAGGGAGTCTAAGTCCCCTCTTATTTTAAGTTCAATTTTCCCTAATAAAGAATGCAATTTTTCATCTGTCACAGGCTTTAATAAATAATCTTCCACTTTATAATTAATGGCCCGGCGTGCATATTCAAACTCATGGTAGCCGCTTAAGATCACGATTTTGATATGAGGAAAGGCAAAAAAGATATTTTTGGCTAACTCAAGCCCATTCATCATCGGCATCTGAATATCTGTGACAACTAACTGGGGTGTTTCGCTTTCGACAATCTTTAAGGCATCCAGACCATTCATGGCTTCACCAATGACAATAAAGTTGGGATTAAGTTCGGTTATTTTTCTGGAAATATTGCGTCTGATCAGGGACTCATCTTCAACAACAAGCGTTTTAATTTGCAAGGTGCGCTTCATGGTTGCCGATTCCCTCCTTTGAATGAACGTGTCCCCCAA
Organism: Paenactinomyces guangxiensis; assembly: GCF_016055185.1. GTDB lineage: Bacteria > Bacillota > Bacilli > Thermoactinomycetales > Thermoactinomycetaceae > Paenactinomyces > Paenactinomyces guangxiensis. The sequence goes on along the minus strand of NZ_JAECVR010000006.1, from coordinate 34,536 downwards.
TGGTAACAGACAGGCCCCGATCATCGAGATTTTTGATTTCAAAACAGGCATCATCCTGAAACATTAGCTTTAGTCTGATAAAAATGTTTTTTAGTCCCATTCCATTGATTTGTAAATCAGGAGTGTGCAGGATATCCTTTGAGGAATTCATAAAATCATAAAATTGTTTTCTTACGGAAGGGTCCATGCCCGGGCCATTATCGGACACGGTGATTCGCCACTTTTCATTTTCAATTGTACCATGAACAAATATAGACCACGGGGGAGGGGTGTCTAAACCATATTTAATTGAGTTTTCAACTAAAGGCTGAATAATCAGCCTCGGTACCGTAAGATCATACATTTGCTCTGGTATATCGAAATGATAGGTTAAATTCTCTTCATAACGGATTTTCATACAATCTAAATAGCGTTTTGTGTAATCAATTTCCGATTCCAGTGAAACTCCTTTTTTATTTTGAGCTGAAATATACCGTAACATAAACGATATATTGTCACATAAAGTAACGATTTGATCGTTCATCCCTTCTTCTGCCATAACACGAATATTTGTCAAATTATTATATAGAAAGTGAGGGTTCATCTGTGATTGAAGGGCGAGAAACTTGGCATCCAACTCTTTTGACCTTGAAATCAGCAGCTCCTTAAAAGAGTGAGACAATTTTTTGTTCATTTTATTAAAGGCCCTATTAAGATCATCAATTTCAGCGATGGAGCTTTTTTCTTCATTTACAACAGGAAAATCACTTTTTGATAAATCGTCAATGTCCAATTTGCGAATGGCCTTTTGGAGCCGTTTAAGCGGCAATGTCATTTTTTTGGATAACATATAGGAAATAATTAAGATAAATAACAGAGTAATCAATGTTAATAAAAAGAAAATTTTGCTCAACTGATCCAGGTAGGAAAATAACTCCTTCTGGCTTTGTGTGATGATGACTGTCCAACCCGTTTGATCTAAAACAGCATATGTCATAAGCTGATGATCATGGGTGACCGGGCTGGTAATTTGATGTGTGGTTTCAGGACCTAATCGCTGCATTGTAATAAGATTCTTATAATAAATCCCTTCTTTTTTATCTTCATCGCTGTTATAGGGATAAAAAAAGTTGCCATCTGAATCAATAACATAGATTTTTAGATTAGCATTCGTCTTCCTGAGGTCATTTAAATATTTAAACAACTTGTCGCAATCCTGCAGTATTTCGATAATCCCCTGACTGGTATAATTACTATTTTTATAAACCCTGGTGAGCGCAATAAATTTCTGGTCCCTCTTGGAGTTCTGCAATTGCGGAGGCAAATCATGACTTTTAATCATACTGATATATTTTGATCCATCTTTTTTCATTGTTTCTGCATACCAGGGCTTCTTTTGTAATTCTACTGAAAGTTCACCATTAAAATATCCCGCACCTACCATACGGCCGTTAAAATCATAGATATTTGCCTGTCTCGCAGTCTCAGAGCTGCTGATGATTGACAGAATTACATCAATAAGTGTTGTTACGTTTTTATACATTTCAGGAGTGTGGGAACTCAGGTTGCTTTTCTGGTAAGTGATGGGGGATAAATCATGATTAAAGTGCTCTTTCACTATATTTGAGTAAACAATATTCATAGAGAAATTATTCATCTTTGTTATTTCCTGGTCCAAGAAACTGGCAATCGAGGTACTAAGCTGTTTTTGTTGGGCGGAGACATTATTTTTGGTATAATTTACAAAATATATAAAAAGAAGTAGGCCGATGATAATAATGAAGCCGATGAAAAATGCGGAGTAATAGGCAAACAGTTTTTGCTGAAGTGTTTTAAATTTAAGTCTGATCATATATACCTCAGTCCCTCTATTCTAAAAATTACAATCAGGAAGCCGTAATTGTCTATTGAGGGTACATGGATGTAAGCGTATTCTTTAAGTGAAATCAGGTACCGTGGTATTAATTATAACCATATGAAATGATGAGTCCAGGGGGGGAAAATTTTGAAGCGGACAAAATGTTTAGCGCTTTCATTGATGCTGATTCTTTCTACTATACTTGCAGCCTGCAGTTCAGATGGATCTTCCGAAGGGGATAAGGTAACTTTGACTTTTGGAACGCATCAATCGGGCATTCCCAGAACAGGGATTATTCAGGAGATGGCCAAGGACTTTGAAAAAGAAACAGGCATCAAAATCGAATTTCAAATCGTGCCTGATGCGCAGTGGCGGGACTTGGTCAAAGCCAAACTGGCATCAGGTGAAGCTCCGGATATTATCAATGTCGATGTTGACCCTTTAAGTTTAAACGCCAATATCAGACCGGAACAAAATGCCATTGATCTGACAAAGGAAGAATTTGCTAAAAGGATGTCCAAGGAAATCCTTCAGTCGGTCAGCTATAAAGGAAAGGTTTATGGTGTATCGTTTGCACCGACCAAAATTTGGTACGTCTATTACAATAAAAAAATATTTAATGACCTGGGAATTAAGCCGCCTACCAATTATGCGGAGTTTAAAGCCATAAGCCAAAAAATTAAAGATGCCGGTATTACTCCGTTTTACATGGCACCGGCAAGCGGTTGGTATCAAGTTCTTCCGTTATTTGAAACAGGGCCCAATTACGAAAAGTTAAACCCGGGAGTATATGAAAAATTAAATAAGAATCAGATGAAAGTGCAGGACCTAAAACAGCTTGAAACAGTCATCAAACAATTAAAAGAGTTTGCTGATCTCGGTTACTTCGGTGAAAATTTCCTTTCAAATACAGTTGAAGCAGGGATCGATGCGTTTGGACAAGGGAAAGCAGCGATGTTTTTAAGGGTTCAGGGCACAGAGCAGGACATTGTAAAGGCTTATCCTGAAATGAAGGATAATATAGGATTCTTCGTTATGCCGTGGGGAGATAACCAAATAATCGGAATCAACCCCGGCGGTTCTGCAGCCATGATTGGAAATAAACATTCTGAACATCAAAAAGAAATTCTCCAATTCTTCCGCTGGATGACAAAGCATGAAAATCTGCAAAGAGTTTTTGATGGCGGAGAAGGAAACTTAACTATTTGCTGGCCGGAAATCAAGCCTAAATTAACCAAGGATTATATTGATTATGAGAGCAAACATGAAAAAGGAACCGTGATGCAGGCCGCGGTAAAATATATCGACCCGCAATGGATGGATATCGGAAAGGATTTATCCGGTATGTTCGCCGGATCGCTTACTCCAAAGCAGGTGCTTGAAAACATTGACAGGCGAAGGGAAGAACAAGCGAAGGTTCTGCGAGACCCTTACTGGAAATAGTAAGATTCCTTAAGCATTCCCTGCATGAGCCGGAGCCTTTTCTACGTGGCTCCGGCTGATTTTATCACTTTCATAGAGGAAGAACTCTCTGATACGGAAGTTTTACTAATGATTGAGAGGATTGTGCGACATGAAAGCAAATAAAATTTATCCCTGGTATTTCTCGTTAGGTGCAATCATCTTTTATACCATTTTTATTGTTGTTCCGGCAATTGTAGGAATTTATTATTCTTTTACAGACTGGAACAGCTATGATCTCAATAAAAACTTTATTGGGTTTGAAAACTATAAAGAGATCATATTTGGTGATCATGTTTATTTATCGTATATCAAAAATACATTGGTGTTTACCATTGTTACATCTATTGCCAAGACAGTGCTGGGCCTGTTTATTGCCATCCTGCTTGTCAGCGGGGTAAAAGCGGCCAATCTGCATCGAATGATTATCTTTTCCCCCCAGGTATTATCTTTCCTTATTGTCGGTCTGGTATTTAAAAGTTTACTTGATCCAAACAATGGATTTATCAATACAACCTTGAAGGCCCTGGGGCTGGAATTTTTGGCGCAAAATTGGCTTGGTTCTTTAACCTGGGCCATGCCTTCCGTGATGGCGGTGGATACATGGAAAGGGATGGGCTATATTATGGTCCTCTTTATCGCGGGATTATTAGCCATTCCCAAAGATCTCTATGAAGCTGCGGAAATGGATGGTGCGGGCTTTTTTCAAAGATTATTCAAGATTACAGTGCCGATGCTTCTTCCGACCATGACGATTGCAACTGTTCTAAATATCACCTATGGATTAAGGGTGTTTGACATTATTTATGTTTTAACAAACGGCGGGCCCGGCTCTGCGACTGATGTAATTAATACAGCTGTTTATTCTGCTTTTGCGAAGGGATATTGGGGAATGGGCAGCGCATTATCAACTATTCTGTTCATAATCATGGCGATTGCCTCTGTGTTTATTATTCGTGTGATGAACAGGAAGGTGGAAAATTGATGAGTGTGAAAAAGGCCATTCGATCGCTGAGTTTAAATATGATTGCCTGGATTTTAAGTTTGATCGTCATTGTTCCATTTATTGTAATTGTGATTAATTCTTTTAAAACCGATACTGAAGCAACCGTTTTAAATTTATCTCTGCCTGAAAAATGGATGGTGGAAAATTATCAGGTTGTGATCGAACAGGGACATCTATTGAGTTCATTTCTTAACAGTATGTTCTATGCGGTTGTAAGTTCTCTCCTGGTTGTTATTGTAGTGGCTTTTGCAGCTTTTGTTTTAGCCCGTAATCAATCAAAATTCAATAACTTTATTTATTTATTTTTGGTACTTGGGATTACACTGCCGTTGAATTACATCCCTTTGATGAGTGTGATGAAATCGCTGAATTTGCTTAATACCTATGCAGGAATGATTTTCCTCTACACAGCGATGGGAATTCCGATCTCTCTCTTTATCACATATGCATTTGTAGGCAAAATTCCCCGGGAATTGGATGAAGCGGCAATCATGGATGGATGCAACAGCTTCTCATTGTTTTTCAGGGTGATTGTTCCGCTTCTGAAGCCGGTACTGGTTACAATCTTTGTTCTTAATTTCCTGAGCGTTTGGAATGAATTTACAGCACCGCTCTATTTGTTGAATTCAGTGGAAAAGTGGCCAATGACATTAGCAGTCTATAACTTTTTCGGTCAATTCAGCGCCCGGTGGAATCTGGTAAGTGCTGATATTGTACTCACTTCTCTGCCTGTATTAATCGTCTTTTTGCTTGGACAAAAACATATCGTCGGCGGAACGGTGTCCGGGTCAATTAAGGGCTAAATAATGAAACATGTACGGCAGCCCGATTTTCATCACAGGACTACCTTACAGTCAGATCAATTGAAAGGGGGGATGTATTCGAAACCACAGCTGTTACTGATCCCACGATCCTTTGTCAGAATCGTTAGGAAGAGGGACTCTGCACATACCAAAAAGATGTTTACAAAGTAAAAAAGAGGTGAGTCAGCATTGAAAAGGCGTCCAACTGGTGTAAAAAAGTTGTTCGGCATTTTCCTCGCAGTTGTGTTCACTTTGCAAATGAGTTTCCCGGCATTGAACGCATATGGTGCAGAGACATACCAGTATCCGTTTCAGAATCCCAATCTTCCGCTGAAGAAGCGTGTGGATGACTTAATTTCAAGATTGACGCTGGATGAAAAAGTATCACTGTTGCACCAATACCAGCCGGCGATTCCGCGACTGGGAATTAAATCGTTTCGGACGGGTACAGAAGCCCTTCACGGGGTTTCCTGGCTGGGGAAAGCAACTGTATTCCCTCAGGCGACCGGATTTGCCAATACCTGGGATGAGAATTTGATCAAAAAAGTTGGATCGGCAGTCGGGGATGAAGTAAGAGCTTTTCATAAGAAGGACCCTGTGAATGTGGGATTATCGGTTTGGGCACCTGTCGTTGACCTGCAAAGAGACCCGAGAGCGGGGAGAAACGAGGAGGCATATGGGGAAGACCCTTACCTGACAGGCCGGATTTCACAGGCGTATTCTACAGGTCTGAAGGGAGAACACCCAAAGTATATAAAGACAATTCCCACCTTAAAACACTTTCTGGGGTACAACAATGAAGAAAACAGGGGAGCAAGCTCTTCCAGCCTGGACCCCAGAAATTTGTATGAATATCAACTGAAATCTTTTGAAACAGCAATCGCTTCCAAGTCGGCACTTTCCATGATGCCCGCTTATAATGCGATCAACGGAAAACCGGCTATTTTAAGCCCTCTTATCAATGATGTTGTCAAAAAAGATTGGGCAGATAAATTTTTCGTCGTAAGTGATGCATTCGATGTGTCCGGAATCAAAAATGATCATAAGTATGTTGACACAATGGCAGAAGCAGCCGCATTGACGATTAAAGCAGGTGTTGACAGCTTTACCGATCAGGATAAAAACTCCGATGTCGTGATTGGCTGGATCAAAGAGGCTCTGAATCAGGGGTTGCTTGTGGAAGCAGATATTGACAAGGCTGTGAGAAATATACTGGAAGTGCGATTCCTCACCGGTGAATTTGATCCTCCCGGGTTGAATCCGTATGCCAATATTGATGTAAATGTGATCAACAGCAAAGAGCATCAGAAATTGGCTCTGAAAGCAGCGCAAAAACAACTGGTTCTTTTAAAGAATGAAGAAAACGCTCTCCCGTTAAAAAAAGATGCAAAGGGCAAAGTGGCGGTGATCGGGCCGCTTGCGGATCAAGTGTTTAATGATTTTTACAGCGGTACCTTCCCATATACTGTGTCCACTTTAGACGGAATAAAGACAAAAGTTGATAAAGACAAAATTGTTTTCTCCCGCGGAGTCAATCAAATTGCATTGAAGTCTGTTTCAACCGGAAAATATGTAACCGCTTCACCCTCAGGCAATGAAAATTTGGCAGCCAACAGTGAAAGCATTGGAAAAAATGAAACTTTCTCTTTATACGATTTTGGCTGGAATCAATATCTGCTAAGATCCCATGCCAATGATAAATATGTATCAAATACAGGCAGTGATGATGTAAAGAACAATGAAAGCGCTCCCGGGGACCAGGAAGACCGTCCAGGCACCCAGGACTGGTTCACCTATCAAAACTACAATCTTGAAAAGCAAAACGATGGTACCTATTCACTTTATAACTATCAATGGGGCCATTGGGACACAGGACTTAAAGGCGGAAGATATGTAACAGTGGAGAACGAGGCCCCGCACAAACTGAAGGCCACCAAGTCTTCCGTTACCGGAAACACGGAAAAATTTGAACAGAAGATGGTTGTAAATGGTGAAAAAGAAGCACAAGAGGCCGCCAGGAATGCAGAAGCAGCAGTGGTAGTGGTTGGTGACCAGACCATGCTGAATGCCAGGGAAACCATAGACCGCCAGGATATCACTCTCCCGCCATCACAGGAAGCATTAATTCAAAAGGTGGCTGCGGTAAACCCGAACACCATCGTCGTTGTGATCTCAGGCTATCCGATGGCCATGCCGAAAGTGGAAAACAACCCGAATGTAAAAGCGATTTTGTATTCTGCTCACGGCGGCCAGGAGGAAGGCCGGGCGATTGCAGACGCCCTGTTTGGCGATTACGCACCTGCGGGACGATTGAACCAGACATGGTATGCAAGTGTTGACCAGCTTCCTGACATGATGGAATACGACATCATCAAAGGAAAACGCACTTACCAGTATTTCGATGGTAAACCGTTATATCCTTTTGGTCACGGTTTAACCTACACAAACTTTGAGTACAAGAACTTAAACATAAAAAACAAGACAGTAAAAGCAAATGATACAGTAACCGTAACCGTCGATGTGAAAAACACCGGATCTACAGCCAGTGATGAAGTTGTCCAATTGTATACACGAGCAGAGGAATCCAGAGTTCAACGTCCGCTCAAAGAGTTGAAAGGATTCCAAAGATTAAGTTTTAAACCGGGTGAAACCAAACGGGTTACCTTCAGGCTGCCGGTCAAAGATCTTGCCTTCTGGGATGTAACCCGGGAAAAATATACGGTTGAATCAGGTACTTACACGATTATGGCAGGGAAATCATCAGAAGACATCCAGTTAACCGAAAAGCTGAAGGTGAAGGGTGAAACAATCAAAAGCAGAGACCTCTCAGTGGAAACAAAGGCAGAAAACTATGACGACTATCACGGTGTAAAAATGGTAGAGGAATCCAAAACAGGCGATTACGCCGTTGGTGAAACAGACCCCGGTGACTGGATTGCTTTCCGTGACGCGGATTTGAAAAAGGATTTAACCGGCTTCCAGGCAAAGGTTGCAAGCGCCAACGGCGGAGGACATATTGAAATCAGACTGGACGACCCGGCCAGAGGACAGCGGATTGGAACCGTTGCCGTTCAAGATACCGGCGGCTGGCAAAAGTGGACAACCGTCCAAACCAGGGTAAATGAGGTAAAAGGAAAACACGATGTTTACCTGGTGTTTAAAGGGAATATCAATATAGATACTTTCCGGTTTGTTGGGAAGCGAAAATAAAATAATAAATAATGATGCAGCCTTAGTTCAAATGTTTATTGGACTAAGGCTGCTTCATTATCTCGAAGTCTAAAATAAGCCTATGATTACAAGTGAAAATTTGAAAACGGCCCTTAGTTTAAAATACATGATAACATAAGAATGGATGAGAAGCCTTAATTTTATCAGGGGGAAATTAATGATGATAAGCAGAGAAAGAATGATTTTATAAAACTGTAGCACATATATAACAGCAGTTAAAAAAACGAATGCAGGTGAAAAAAGATGAAAGTTGCCGTTGGCTCAAAAAATGGTACCAAAGTTGGAGCAGTTGAAAAAGCATTCCAGCATCTGAATGCCACGATACTCCCCGTATCGGTGCCTTCAGGTGTCCCGGATCAGCCTTTATCCGATGAAGAAACCATTCAAGGTGCCATGAATCGTGCCAGAAATGCAAGAAAAGAGATGGAGGCAGACATAGGAGTCGGTTTAGAAGGAGGAGTCGTGCAAACAGCTCACGGCTTGTTTCTGTGTAATTGGGGAGCATTAACAGACCGGAATGGCATTCAAGTGATGGCTGGTGGAGCCAGGATCAAGCTTCCGGATGAATTTTTCATTCCATTAAAGAAAGGGAAAGAACTAAGCTTCGTGATGGAGCAATATACAAACCAAAAGAATATCGGAACCAATCAGGGGGCTGTCGGCATTTTTACCCATGGATATGTAGAACGGCAAGAAATGTTTTTGCACGTTTCAAAATTGCTGATCGGACAATATTTATTTCAAACCGGGAGAAAATAGCGGAAACATTTCCATCTGCTTGATTAAAGCACCTTGTCAATCCCTTTCTTTCACAGTCGAAAAATCCCGGCCAGAAGGTGCTAAGATTAAAAGGATATTTCCAGTTTATTGTCTGTTTTTAAATGGTAATGGTCGGGATAATCATCTTTGAATGTTAATTCAATGGGGGATCGGAATCGTTTGTACTCTTCCATTTCCCCCAATATCCCCCTTAACCATTGGACTAACAAAGGTCTGGCTGCCTGTGGATACGTTACGACGCATCAACATCAAATTGGAAATTTATATATCCCAAAAAATAGATGAATTCTATAATGCTAGTAATTTTTTACACAAAATTATCACAGTACAGGCAACAACTGCAGAAATATCAATTGAAATAAATGGAATTATAATATTAAAATTATGATAAATTTAATTTTTTGAATAAAAACTGTAGACTGAATAGATTTATATTAGTATACTGTTAAATGGGAGGTGATCATATGAAAAAAACATATAGAAAGCCACAAATTAAAAAAATGGGTGATTTTCTTAAGCTAACCCTTGGCCCGCACGTATCCGGTATTACTGATGGGGCCTATGTTAGTGATGGTGCCTATAACCCAAAAGCCGGATAGGCAATCGTTTACTAACGAGGGAGACGCTATTAGGCTCTTACCTGATAGCGTCTTTATTATCTATGGCTGGACTACCAAATACTCTTCGAGTTACGGATGGTGAAAGAATGCAGTGGTTTTGTGGAACGATCAAAAAGAAAAACCATGCTCAAGTTCCCATGCCTTACCATGGAAAGAATATAGGAGACGAATCAAACCCTCTCTGGATTTGTGGGGAATGGAAGTCTGGGGAAGTTAGAACCTTTGTCCATCAGGATAAAACGTTGTACGTGATCGGCCACTGTTTTGCTAACGATCAAGAAATTGAGGTTTTATTTCAAAAAAGCGAGAATGAATCCCACTATGGAAAATTAATGAAATTCAATGGAAATTATCATCTTATTATTCAAGAGCGGGAAAAGCTTTTTATTTATGGTGATGTTGTAGGCTTACGCCCTATTTATTATATAGAAATGGAGAACTATATCGTTTTTTCCTCTTCCAGTCTGCCTCTCCAGCAATTGATTCAGGCGAAATTAAATTCTGCTTGGATCGCAATGCGTTTGATTTGTCCGGGAGCGATCCCTGGTGTCGTAAGGAACCAAGGCCCCTATAAGGGTATACAACTACTGGAACCGGGTTGCTTTTTAACCCTATCTAAAGACCAACTCAATCAAACAAGGTATTGGTCCGCTCCCGAGGCAATAGGGAGTTGCCAAGAGAATGCTCCGCTATTTCGAGAGAGACTTCTTTCTTCATTAAGAGAGAGACTAGCCTGGACCTCTCGAATAAGCAGCAATCTTAGTGGGGGGATGGATTCGACCAGCCTGGCCGTTCTTACTGCCAAGCTGCTTGAAGAACAAAATCAAAAACTGTACGCATTTACGCAAGTGACAAAAGTGGAAACTGAAGATGCTTTCTATGCCAAAGAGGTGGTTAAGGAATCAAGCAACATCCACCATGTTTTGATGGATCAAGAAGCAGATCCATATGATAATATTACAGAATTCCTGCCTTTAACAGATGAACCTGTCCCCATTGGTAATATTGAGCAGATAAAATTATTTATTCAGCGGGTTCATGCCCTTGGTTCAGAGATCCATCTCGATGGCGGGGGTGGAGATAACGTTCTCTGTGCCCCTTATGCCTACTTAGCCGACTTAATAAAACAAGGGAAATACAAAACATTCCTTAGTCATGCTTATGCTTGGGCACGGCTTTCGGCGGTTTCTCCACTCACAACGATCAGGCGTATATATACCTTTAGCCGTTTATCCTATCCCGGATGGCTACAGCAACAAATAAAGATATTAGAGAACGGAACAACCGCAAATTCCACAGCAGGATGGTTTGAACCTCCATCTACTGCTGCCTGGTTTAGCAAGCAGTCGCATGAAATGGTCACTGAACTTCTCAGACAATCGGCAAGCCAAGTCTCTGAATCTCTGCCTAAAATGCCCGGTACTTTTGCAACCGTAGCGGGTATGCAGTGTATGGGCCGCTATTTGCGGAATATCCAGCAACTGATCCACCATTATGGCATTCATTATTCTTATCCATATTTTGATCAAGCCATCGTGGATATCTGTTTGGCCACGAGAGCAGAAGAACGGATGACTCCCTATGCGTTCAAGCCATTACTTGTCCAGGCCCTTCAGCAAGACCTTCCCGATGTCTTATTAAAGAGAAGATCCAAAGGGAGTTATTCTGGCGATTATTACAAGGGGATGCGGAAGAACCTCTCGGCAATCCAACAATTTTTTCAATCTTCTCGATTGCACGAAATGGGGTTAATCGATGCAAAGATGATGATACAGGAGATTGAAACCCCTACAAATGATTTGGGTTCATCTTTACAAAAGATCATACAGGTGATGTCAGTAGAGGCCTGGTTACAAAATATCGAAGCGAATCAGCCAACTTTTTGGTCCGAAGAAGCAGTGCCACTTTCGATATCAACTTAGAAAAGGGTGAGGATCATAGCTGCTTATCTAGTACCCGATCATATCCAAATAACGTTTTCTGAAGAGAGCGGAATCTTATTGGATACAAAGAAAAATGAGTATTACGTGCTTAATGAGAGTGCAATGGTCTTTTTTCGTTATTTGGTTAAAGTAGGCTCACTGGAATCTGCAAAAAAACTTGTAGCTGAATATTACGGATATGAAGGCGAAGATTTACATGCCGATTTGGATGAATTATTGCATGAGTTAGTTCATCTGGGCTTCCTTCAACAAAAATAGGAGCTGGTGAGATATTTATGGGAGTAAAAATGGCACTTGATCCCCGGACAAATAAAGGAAGTTGGACGCAAGATATCATGAGTAGTGTTTCACTTGTGACCGCGGTCATACTCATGCGCTGTTGTTCCTTATATCGAATCGAGAAACTCTTGCGCCGATTTAAGAAAGGCTGTACCCGGGAGATGAGTATGCAAGAAGCAGAGAAAGTGTGGGAATCAATCCGCAAATGTAGTGTACTGCTCTTTTTTACTCGGGTTGCATGCTTAGAAACATCACTTGCTTTTATGATTTGTGCACTATTAAAACGGAGGAAAGCAGAGTGGTGTATTGGAGTAACCATCGGGGTATTTGAATCTCATGCATGGATAGAAGTAGCAGGGGTTCCTGTGCGAGAGCCGGATTATGTGATGAATCAAATGAAGAAAATTCTAGTGGTTTAACCACTGGATCAGTCATTTCTCGTTACTGCCCTAAAACAACGAGTGTATATTTTTTCATAAGGATGCGGGACATGAAAGAAATTTATCACACCCTTTCATCACAGGTCAAAAGAGTAAGGAGACTCCAAGAACGTTGGGGTTCCTTTTTTTCATATGTATTTCGTTATCCACGTGCAGTGATCACTATATTCCTTTTAACCTTACTTGCTCAGTTGGCATCATTGCTCGTGCCTTTTTCTATCCAATTCTTTGTCGACCATTTATGGGCTAGCGGAAAAATAGACTGGTTACATTTACTGGGTATGGGGGTCTTCATTTTATTCGCCTCTCATCTGCTTATTTCTTATGTACGGGTTTCTGGGACAGTATCCTTACAGGCAAAGATTAGTTTAAACTTATCGGGAGATTTCCTCCATCATCTCCTCAACTTACCCTATCCTGCTCTCGAAAAACGTGCCTCTGGCGATTTAGCGGCACGATTTAATAACATTACAGCTGCTCGAGAAATTCTAGCCAATCATGGGGCTGCTTTAATATTAGATTTAATGATGTGTTTAGTCTATTCTATCGCTATGTTTTTCTACTCAGTGAAACTGGCGGGTATCACCATCGTGATTGCTGCCATTCAGATGATGATCACGGCTCTGTTTGTCCCTGCCACCCAAAGACGAACAAAAGAAGAATTAAAAACCTATTCGGAAACACAAAGTTATTTAGTAGAAGTGTTGCGGTCCATGTTGTTGGTGAAATCTAATAGTTTGGAAGATACCGTTTTTAACGGTTGGTTTCAACGTTTTACCAGGCAAATCAAAGCGTTTACCAGTCGATATCAATTAAGCGGATGCTTAAATAGTATGATCCAGAGTATCCAGCTGGTAACCCCGCTATTGTTACTCTGGTTAGGGGCAAAAGAGGTGATGGCGCAGCAGATGACCATTGGTTCTCTGGTCGCTTTGATTGCTTTGGCTACCTCTTTTTTGATACCCATCGGCTCTTTAACCAGCAGTATTCAATCGCTGCAGTTTCTCGGCGGTATATTTGAACGATTACAAGAGATTTTCGGAGAAAAAGTGGAACAGATCCCACCTGGTGCTGTGGAACGCGGTCACTTTGGGCAACCATTAAGAATGGAGAGAGTAACGTTTTCTTACCAGCCAAATGGACCACCTGTCTTGAACCAGGTCTCTTTTCATCTCAACCCCGGTGAAAAAATTGCATTAGTGGGAGCAACAGGTAGTGGAAAAACAACCATTCTAAAGCTAATTCTTGGATTGTATAAACCTACACAAGGTTCCGTCACTCTGGGAGGAATTCCCTTAACTGAGCTTAATATATACCAATATCGACAACAAATCGGAGTCGTTCTACAGGAAACCTTTTTATTTAATGATACCATTGCAAAAAATATTGCGTTCTTTCAGGAAGTATCACAGGAAGATGTGGAATGGGCGGCAAAAACAGCACTCTTGCATGAGGAAATTGTCAAAATGCCAGAGGGTTACAATACAGTCATCGGAGAGAACGGGCAAAATCTATCAGGGGGGCAACGACAACGTTTGGCGATTGCCCGGGCATTATATCGGAAGCCAGCTCTGCTTATTTTGGACGAAGCTACGAGTCAACTGGATACCATCACCGAACAAAAGCTGCATGAACAATTAGACTCTCATCAAATTACAAGAATTGTTATTGCACATCGTCTTTTTACTATTCAGGATGCAAACCGGATTTTTGTGATAAAGGAAGGGAGAGTAAAAGAGGAAGGCACACACCAGGAGCTAATAGAATGGGGGGGAATCTATAAGGAATTGTGGGAGAGACACACGCAACAAGTTGAAAACGCACGGTATTCTACAGTAACTTCAAGCAAAAGCTAAACGTCAAAGGGCGCTCTTCAGCAGTTGTAGAACCGTAATATAAACCTAAACCGAAAATAGAAAATTTTCCGCCCGCCTATTGTCCTCTAACCAGGCTAATAACAAAAAGATGCGTAGTCTTTATGAAAAAACACAGAGAAAACGATCAAATATGTGAAAGTACCTAGACTCATAAATAGGGCCTTCGGTTCAATGCCGAAGGCTTATTACATGACTATTTGGAACCGATTGAAGGTAGGTCTTCATCATCATCCCCCATGTTTGACAAATTAAAAACTCAAAGGGGTTCGTTGAAAGGAACGATGAAGACGTGGGAACAAACAACTTAAAATGCATTATAAAATTCATCTTCCCTGTCCAAAGAAAAATCAATTACCTGAATATATCCATTGTAGGTGGATCTTCATCATCATCGCCCATGTTTGACAAACTAAGCTCAAAAGGGTTTGTTAAAAGGGACGATGAATACCCGGAAACGAACAATTTAAAAAACTTCATAAATTTCGACCTCGCTTTTTATGGATAGTTCAACTTCCAGCCGGTACTTTTTTAAAAGGCAATCTTGAAGATCATTTGTCTTACCCATCTTATCAAAACAGTGGGCCAATTTCAATAAAGCCGTATGTTGCCTGTGTTTGTAACTGTCTGTTTCGAGGATTTTTTCTGACTCTTGATAATAGGGCAGGGCTTCGGGATACTGTTCCTGAATAAGATGAACATTTCCTCTTACAATTAATGCTTTTGCCAAACGAGACGCTTCTGTAATTTCTCGTGCGATTTGAATTGCTTCTTCAAGGTGTACAGTTGCCTGATGCCAATCATTTTTTGCATTGAACAGGATACCCAGGTAAGTGTGTGCATCCACATGCCTGCGCGGATATTCACACTCATGATCAGCAGTAAGAACTAACTTGAAGCGATCATACGCTTTATCGAAATCTCCTTGTGTTAGATAGATACTTCCTAAAATAATTAATAAATCGAGATAACGATTTTGAGAGCCGATACTGGTTGCAATTTCAATCCCCTCAAGACAACACCGGAGGGCTTCCTCGTACATATTCTGATTGCGTAAGATCATCGATCTGTACTTGTAAAAATCAAGTAAGGCATAGTTGGTTTTGTCAATCTTTGATTTTTGCGGCCATACTTCATATAAGATTGAAGTGGCTTGATCGTATTGTGAGGAATCCCACAAGTATTGCATTTTATTTGATAATAACTTGTACTTGATACCTTTTCCTTTTTTAGCTTCATCATATGCGGCTAAACCTTGATCAATGTAGTTGATAGCTTGATCCAAATCATTTAGAAAATAGCTGCAAGCAGCTAATCCATTATATGATGCCGCGATAATGTTGTCTTCAGGATGAAGAGAATATTGACTGCAGACTTGGATGGCGTGATTGTATTTCTTTTTTGCCTTTTGATATCTCTTCTTTGCATCTCTGTCTCTTTGAATAGTGAGTCCTTTCAAATAAAGTGCCAAGGGGGCAAGCGGATGAAAGTCCTCAATTTGGTACTTTGCCAGTTCACATTTGGCTGTTTCAATGTATCCGGTTTCAATCATTCTTTCAATCTGCTTCAGTTGAAATTTCAACTCTTTGATTTCTTCTGTGGCTTCGGCAGTTAATTTTTTCAATTCTTTTTTTGTCATGTCTAAGGTACGCAGATAAAGATTGAGAGTTTCTTCTTTTACATTCTCGCCCTTTTCTATGTAACTTGATGTAGATGATGGGAAATGATGATTAACCTCTATGTCTGTCAAATTCCACCCCTTCTCTGTAATTCTCCTTCTCCTGACGACATAACGGGCAATTTCGTTATCCAATTTGACCTTTTTCTCCGACATCCAAACACCTCGCATTGATTTATAGCATTCATCATATACGGAATAGATGGAAGTATCAAACTATTATCCGTCCAAGCTTCAACTTGGAAAAAGTTGACCTAAAAGAGCTGAAAGACTCGTACAATCGTTTGGCTGTCCATGAAATGGCCTGTCCTTCCAAGAAAAAACTTGCGGAAAAATAATATTGAGAAAATTTTAATTTTCATACTATAATTTAACCATACAAGGTCAGATCTTGCAATTTGTTTTTGGTGTTGCTCTGCGTTTGAATACCCCTTTTTAAGGAGGTTAAAAAATTGTTGAAAATTCAAGTGGAGGGACAAGCCGATCAAGTTTATCCCTTGTTGCGTGGTCTTCAAGTATACCCGCACATTGAATTGATCACGCATCAGGCCGAAGAGTTTGGGGAAGACAGGACAGCTCCTGTTACTTGCAGCATCAGGTTTCATTCAAGCCGCAGCATGAAGATGATACAGCTTAGAACAGCAGAAGGGACGGAAATTCATATTCCCATGTTGAGTTTGGTGGAAGCCGAAATCAAGGATGGAATCACAATTTTTTCCGGTACAGTCTCCGATATTTTTTCACCGGAGAGAATGGGAGGGAAAGAAGTTGGAGAAAAAAAAGAGCTTGACGCAAAGTGAACTGACCGGTCAAGTCGTTTATGTAATGGCAAAGCTGGGCTATTCCCGGTTGCAGATCGAAGAGGTATTCAGAGAGCTTCGACACGCATTCAATGTCACATGCAAAAGTTATGTTTTTGATGCCAGCCTGACAGCGGGGCGGGTAGACCGAAAAAATTTATTGCCCACCATTGATACACAAAAAAAGAATCCCAACAAAGGGACTCCATAAACAAAAAAACAGTTTACGATCATTATACCATTCTCTTGCAAAAAGGGAGAGCGCAATGGGATACACTCAAGGGATTCGCAACTGGCTCGGCCATCGTCCGCATCTCCTTGTTGGAGCCCATGTACTTGTCATCAATGAAAAAGATCAACTGCTTCTGCAACAGGGTGCTGAAGGTTCGTGGGTATTGCCGGGTGGCCTTTTGATCAGGGGGGAAACGTTGGAAGATACCGCCCGCCGTCAGGTGTATGAACAAACGGGATTAGTGATTGGTGATCTTCATCTCGTCCGTGTTTTCTCCGGAGAGAAGTGCCGGGTCACAAACGAAGATCAAAAATATATTGTCGCTACAGTCTACGTAACCCGTGATATTCTGGGGAATGTCCAGGGATATGGAACGGAATTTAAAAAAGTGCACTACTTTGATTTCACCAAACTCCCCAAAAACATTGATCTGAGATTTCAGGATTTTATTGAGGCTTATCAACAACTCATGCTTCAAGGTTCATTGAGTAAATTGTTTTAAATCCATTTCTACCTGGTTATTTCATCCCCCATATGATTACACTGGTAATCAACCGGAATGAAACGGGGGATTGCAATGTATCAGAAAATCGTTTGCACTGGGTTTATTTATCATCAGGGAAAGACACTGATTGTTTAAAGGTTTTTAAAAGAAACTTTTTTGCCCGGTTACTACGAATTGCCCGGTGGCCAGGTTAACTTCGGTGAAGACCCAAATGATGCATTGAGACGTGACTTTTACGAAGAAGTGAATTTGAAAATAACAGTTCCACCCGAAATGGTTAACCGCTGACAAACTCGCTGCCCTGTATAAGGGCGAAAAAATATGTTTGAATATTACGTTATAAACAATTTGAGCAGTATTAGCCGCTTTTTGCGTTCTTCTTTAGAGAGGGACGCTTTTTTATTTCCGGCTGTAGGCCTGTCGCTGTAATTTTTAGTCACTATGCTGGCCCCTTCCCCTTGATGATTAATAACACTCGTTATTGTGTGATAAGTTAGATATGATATAAATAAGGACCGGTTGTCTCTAAAAACGAAGTAAAGGGGACGTGGCTATGCTCAGGGAAGAGAAGCTGGACACCAGTCAGGACATCCGCTTTGTGATTATGGAGATGTTGTTCGCATTGGTCCTCACGATTCTGTTTGTTTTTATCAAGAATAACTATTCTGTTCACTGTGAGGGGGAAGCAAAGGCTGCCATTGCTTTCTTTGGTCTCGTTCTCTTCATTGGTCCCTTGCTTTTGCTGTTTTTCATTTTCATTATGGTGATGTTGCGCCGGCTGGCCAACAAAAAATTAAACATGAGAGGTATCAAGGTATTTGTACTTGTGATTGTTTCTCAAGTGTTCGCTTTTGTACTGATCGGGGGAAATACGTTTTATCAAGCTAAATCATGTACCCAGACCGGATCATACGGACAGGAAGATACCGGATTTCTCACCAGAAAGGAACCAAGATGAAACTGCATACTGAACCATATCTTGAACAAAAAATGCGCTGGCCGGCTGATGGGAAACGGATTGGCCACGGCCAAAAAGCTTGGAATACAGCAGGAAGAGCTATGTTGACCGTAAGCCAGCATAGCTCTTTTTCATTAGCCGCCGATATAAGACATTTCAATTTTTTCCCCTTTTTGCTTCCCGGTTTGCAGGGAGCGATCTTCTGAATAGCGGTCTGTTCGCTGCTGCCAGATTTCTTCGATCAGTTGTTTGATGCTCTCATCGGAAGCTCCGGATCGCAGCGGATCAACCAGGTTTGTGCCTGTGGAGGCGAACAGGCAGGTATATAAGTATCCGTCTGAAGATAAACGCGCCCGTGTACAGGAGGAACAGAAAGGGGCGGTAATGGAGGAGATAACACCAAATTCCTCGTCAGAGCCCTGATAACGGAAACGGGAAGCCACTTCGCCAAAGTAGTTGGGTTTCATCGGTTCAACCGGCATTTCATGATGGATTCGGCTTACAATCTCTTCCATGGAGATCACCTGTTTCAGGTTCCAGCCATTGCTGTTGCCGACATCCATAAACTCAATAAAGCGCAAAATATGTCCGCTTCCCCGGAAATGGCGGGCGATGGATACAATCTCCCCGTCATTGACTCCTTTCATCACAACCATATTTATTTTTACCCGCAGGCCGGCACGGGCTGCCGCTTCAATTCCTTCCAAAACCTGTTCCACTCTGTATTTGCGTGAGTTGAGACGGGTGAACAGATCGTTGTTCAGGGTATCCAGACTTACATTAATTCGTTCGAGACCGGCCTTTTTGAGGAGAGTTGCCTGCTTTTTTAACAAAACACCGTTGGTGGTAAGGGCGATATCCTTGACGGAAGGGATGGAGGCAATCATGCGAATCAGTTGGGGAAGATCTTTTCTCAACAGCGGCTCTCCACCGGTAATGCGGATCTTTGTCACACCGAGGCTGGAAAAAATACGTACCAGACGAGTGATTTCCTCAAAAGTGAGCAGTTTCTCCCTGGGCAAAAAGGGGTAATCCGGTCCGTACATTTCTTCCGGCATACAGTACCGGCAACGAAAGTTGCAGCGGTCTGTAACCGAAATACGCAAATCGTGAAGGGGCCGTCCCAAAGCGTCTGTCAACTTTTTTTCCACTGTAAACCCCCTTTCTGCTATGGAGAGCTTTGTATCTGTGGATTATCCACCGCTGACCGGCGGGATGAAAGCGATCTCGTCGCCTGTGTTGACCATCGTTTCCCCGGTTGCGTACTCCTGGTTGACAGCGATCAGGCAAGATTGAAGATCAGACTGAAACTGGGGATACAACTTGATGACCCGCTGGCGAAGCTCTGCAGCTGTCAAGTCCGTTTCTGCTGGTATTTCCAGCGATCTGCCCAGTTTCTCTCCCAAGTCAGCGAAACAGAGAACTTTTATTTTGCTTTCCATGTGCTCACCTCTTTTCTAACAACAATTTCCCACCCAGTAAGATCCGTCTTCTCCGTACTCCTTTTTCCAGATCGGCACAAACTGTTTAATCTGTTCAATGGCATAACGGCAACCCTCGAAAGAGGCTTTGCGATGGGGGGCGGATACAACAATGGCTACAGCCACCTCTCCGATCTCCAGCCGTCCGGTCCGGTGCACCATGGCGATTTTGGCGCAATCATATTGTTCCAGGACTTTATTTCCAATCTCTTTCATTTTCTTCTCAGCCATTTCCTCATAGGCTTCATACTCCAGATATAATGTTTTCTTTCCGTTGGTCAGCTCGCGCACGGTTCCCATAAAGGTGCATATGGCTCCGCAATTTCGATCTTCAACCAGGCTGATGAGAGGTTGAAGTTCAATTTTCTCTTTTGTAACCGCAACATGGTTCAAGTTTGCTCACTCCCATTGATCAAGCAAAAATTCAGCCAGTCCGTCTGTTTGGCCGGCCGGCCAGACAGGAAGCCGGATATTTGTCAGCGGGACCGGGGAGACAACGGCAATCACATTTGTCAGCTGTTGCAATAATTGTGTATCATCAACATTTCTGATCAACAGAACTTTGGGATATTTTTCTTGTTTAAACCCTTCAACCAGAATCACATCAACATCGTCCATCCCGGAAACCAGCTCGTCAAGCGAAGCCGGCTTTTGTTTAAAAACAGCTGTTTTTTTGGTTGAGGTGATGGCGACTGTGTGGGCCCCGGCCGCAGTGTGTTTCCAGGTATCCGTCCCGGCTGTATCCCATTGAAAATCATGGCTGTCATGTTTGACGGTGCCAACCCGAAGCCCTTTCTCTGCCAGTTGTCCGATCAGATGGCAGATCAGCGTTGTTTTGCCCGAATTTTTATAGCCGACCACTTGCACGATTCGCCGCTGCAAACCAATCATTCCCTCCCTTTTACCGGAATGGCTTTGACCATCTGGCCGGCAGATACCCCGCGGCCGCCGGGGGGTACGATGATTAAACAATCTGCGTCCTTAATGGTTAATGTAATGCTCGACTTTTCGATTCCGGCTGGTTTGACAAACACTTTTCCGTCCTTCACCTCACGGATGCCCCGGACAAACCGGGTAAAGGGACTGGGCTTGGGAAAGTCCTCGGCCATGGTTGCCGTAAAAACGGCCAGATCATGAGTGGTCTTTCCCTGCATTCCCTGTAAAACGGGCCGGATAAACAGCTCAAAGCCGACGAAACAAGCCCCCGGATTACCGGAAAGGGCAAATAAAAACGTGTCGTTCCGGACGCCGACCGTTGTGGGGCTGCCGGGCCGCATCGCCAGTTTATTAAAAAGCATCTTCCCGTCCCAGTGTTCAAAAATATCCACGAGAATATCATAATCTCCGACTGAGACGCCGCCTGTGCTGATCACAAGGTCTGCATCGTCAAAGGCGTTAAGGATTGCCGTCCGGGCCCTGTCCACATCATCGGGCAGTGTTTCCCGGATCAGGGGCAGTCCTCCTGCTTCGCGAACCAGACTGGCCAGCATGTGGCTGTTGCTATTCCGGATCTTGCCGGGCTCAAGAGGGGACTCGATGCTTAGCAATTCAGAGCCGGTGGCAAAAATAGCTACTCTGGGCTGCCGGTAAACTTTAACCGTATGACAGCCAAACGTAGCAAGAACAGCCACCTCGCCGGCATTGATTTTCCGCCCTCCACGGAGCAGAAGCGTACCCTGTTTCACTTCCGAACCGGCGGGGGCAATATTTTGTCCCGGTGAGATTTCACGTTGCAGGGACATAAAAACGGTTCCGTCCTTTTCTGCCGTCTGGGTCATCTCCAGCATGACAACGGCATCAGCACCGTCCGGAACAGCAGCACCAGTCATAATGCGTGAAGCAGTGCCCGGCTTTACTTCCTGTTGGGGAACGACGCCGCAGGGAATGGTTTCAATTACTTTAAACCAGACCGGGTTTTCCCTTGAGGCCCCTTTGGTATCAGCCGAGCGAATGGCAAATCCGTCCATTCCTGAACGGTGAAAATGGGGAAGATCCACATTTGCGTAAATATCCTCTGCCAGATAACGGCCGAAACTCTGTTGTAAAGTTACGGTTTCCGTCTGCCCCGCCCGAATGTACGGTTGGATTCTTTTTTGGGCTTCCTCTACTTTTACCACTTCCCGATCAAACCGCATATTCAACCCCCCAGGTGTAAGATGTTTAAGAATGACTTACATTTTTGGTTAATACCTCAAGTGCATGAGGGAGAACATCGGCAATGGCGGCAAAACACTCCTCTACCCCTTTGGGGCTTCCGGGAAGGTTTACAATCAGTGTCTGATTGCGAATACCGGCAACAGCACGGGACAAAATTGCAAATTTTGTTTGTGATGCCGTCGCCGCCCGCATCGCTTCACACAGGCCGGGAGCTTCCCTGTGAATAACAGCCCGGGTCGCTTCCGGAGTTACATCCCGCACAGCAAACCCGGTTCCGCCTGTTGTCAGTATTAGGTCACATCCTGCTTGGTCTGCCAGCTGTATTAAGGTTTGTTCAATTTGCTGCTGTTCATCCGGGATCACTTTATACTCTGTTACCTGCCAGTTTTGGCATAACCGAATCAACAGCTGACCGCTGGAATCCTCTCTGTCTCCGTTCGCACAACGGTCGCTCACTGTTACGATTCCCACTTTCCAAGACACGGCTTCCGCTCATCCTTTCTCCAGGCTGGTTGACCAGTTTCCGCTTTTTCCGCCGGTTTTTTGCAGCAAATAAGTAGGGCCGATCACCATTTCCGGGTCAATCGCTTTACACATATCATAGATGGTCAGCGCCGCCGCACTTGCTGCTGTCAATGCCTCCATCTCCACACCGGTTACGCCCTTTGTTTTAACAGTAGCTTTTATTTCAATTGTATCTTCGGCCGTTTTTTTAAATTGCAGGTCTACTCCGGTCGTAAAAATGGGATGGCACATAGGAATAATCTCCGCCGTTTTTTTGGCTGCCATCACACCGGCGATCTGGGCGACAGCCAGTACGTCGCCTTTGGATATTTTTCCTTGCTCGATGGTTTCAAGAGTTGCCGGTTGCATGACAACCCTGCTTTTTGCAACAGCCATCCGCTCCGTTTCCTGTTTGTGGGTCACGTCCACCATCCGGGCCCGTTGTTGCTCATTAAAGTGTGTAAGCATCGTTTCATCCCTTCAGCAATCCATTTAAACCAATCTTAAGTTTGGGTTGGTAAATAAAAATGATTGAAGGAACATAAGATTCTATGTTTAAATGATGGATAATATGTCTCAATCATGACATAAAATTCGCACCAATACAATCATGTCTGTCTTCAAGAAAATGATTGGAGAGGGGGATCATTCAGGGAGTTTGACAGGGATGTTTGGGGAGTTGAAGAGAATGACCGGAGTCATTTTGGCAGGCGGCAAAAACAGGCGGATGAACGGCAAAATAAAAGCTTTGCTAACCTTTGGCGGAGAAACCCTGCTTCAGCGGCAAATAAGGGAAATGAAGCCGGTATGTGACGAGCTTTTTCTGGTCACCAATCAGCCTGAGCATTTCACTCCTTTGATCGGAGGGGAAGTTCAGTTGATTGGAGATGATATCCCGGCGAAAGGGCCGCTGAGCGGGATGCACGCGGCTTTTTCCAGAGCGGGCCATCGGGATGTATGGGTGGTTGGCTGTGATATGCCCTTCATTTCCGGCGCGGTTGCGCAGGCATTGGCGGACTGCAAGCACCGCCGCAATTGTGACGCCGTGGTCCCTGTCATCGACGGACGGCTGCACCCGCTTCACGGCGTATACAGCAGAGAGTGCGCGGATGTCATTGTGGAGTTGCTGCGGAAGGATTTCTGCCAGGTAAAACAATTTTTGCAAAAGATTGATTGGCAAACAGCTGATAACTCTTTTTTCCTGAAGCGGGGGTTTGACTTGCACTTTGTCCTCAATGTGAACACACCGGAGCAATATGAAAAAGCTCTGGCATTATTCAAGAACAAACTGAAAGAACAGCAGCTTTCCCGGCGGACCGATCATAATCTCCCGCCGATTTGATGTTCCGGACAGGAGTGAGTTTCAGGAGTGGGAAAAAAAGAAGCGATGTTTAATGAAATTGTCCGAAAAGTAAGGAAGGAGCATTTTGGCAAAGGCCCGGAAAGCATACGGACCACTTTTGTGGATAATATGGCAGTTTCAGTTTTGCATGGAAACTTGACTCCGACTGAAAAATTTATTGCGCAAACGCCACAGGGATCTGACATGGTCCATTTAGCCCGAACCAAAATGATCCAACAGGTTTACGCGGAAAAGGTGCCTGACGGCATGGAAGAAGTGGTGGGAGCCAAGTTGCTCTATTTATTTTCAGATATCAAAGTTGAAGAGGATATGGCTGTATCTGTGTTTATTTTTGACAGAAAAATAGACGATAAATAATCAATTCTATGATAGGATGATCAGATTTTATTTTGACAAATTTACGACAATATCTTAATATGAAACTATATGGTCAATAAATGGGTTTCGTTTATTGGCTATAGATGAAAACGCTTGCCTCACTGGTACTTCTATAACGGTTGTAGAAGTATTCATCCGGCATAAAACAACCTCTGGTATATCTTGAGATTGTTTTATGCCGGATTTATTTATGTGGCTGACTTCTTTACTCTCGTAATGACAGGGATCGATTGATGGAAAAATGATCAGGGAAAAGGAGCAAAAAAATGCAAAAGGTTAAAAACCGCTGGCTGATTGCACTCGCATCTGTAGGGATTCATATCTCCATCGGTTCGGTTTATGCCTGGAGTGTATTTACCAAACCATTGATGAAAGAATTTGGATGGGATACAAAGCAGGTGTCACTGACCTTTAGTCTTGCCATTCTGTTTTTGGGTCTGTCAGCAGCTTTTCTGGGCCATTTCGTGGAAAAGCACGGTCCCAGGAAGGCAGGAACCCTGGCGGCGATCTTTTTTGGGGTTGGCATGGTGGGTTCCGGTTTGGCGATCAACCTGGAATCGCTTTCCTTGCTATATGTGTTTTATGGTATCCTGGGCGGAATTGGACTGGGAGTCGGTTATATCACCCCGGTCTCCTCACTGGTAAAATGGTTTCCTGACCGGCGCGGCCTTGCAACGGGGCTGGCGATTATGGGCTTCGGATTTGCCTCTCTGATCAGCAGTCCGATCATGGCTCGCCTGATCATATCAACGGGTATTGCAAATACATTTTTTATTCTCGGCATCATCTATTTTGCCATTATGTTTGCCTCGGCCCAGTATCTGTCTCCGCCGCCGGAAGGCTGGGCTCCTGCGGGTTTGAAAGAAAAACAAAAGTCGGGCGGGCTGAAAATCAAACAGGATCTGTCCGAGTTAACTGCTAACGAAGCGGTCAAAACAAAGCGTTTCTGGTATCTGTGGCTAATGCTTTTCATTAATGTCACTTGCGGGATTGCCATCCTCGCGGTAGCTTCCCCGATGGCACAGGAGATTGCCGGAATGACTCCGCTCGCGGCGGCTACCATGGTCGGTCTGCTGGGCTTATTCAACGGGCTGGGGCGAATCGGTTGGGCTTCATTGTCTGACTATATCGGCAGGCCCAATACGTATACGGCATTTTTCGTTATTCAGATTATCGCCTATTTCCTGTTGCCTGCCTCCACAAACGCTGTTCTTTTCCAGATTCTGCTTTTCCTTATCCTGACCTGCTACGGCGGGGGATTTGCTTCGATTCCTGCTTATATCGGGGATTTGTTCGGAACGAAACAACTGGGCGCCATTCATGGCTACATTCTTACTGCCTGGTCGGCTGCCGGTCTTGCCGGACCGATCTTTGCCGCCTGGGTACGGGATACAACCAAAAGTTATGTAGGAACTTTGTATGTGTTTGGCGTGCTGTTTATCATCGCGTTTATTGTTTCGCTGGTAATTCGTCTGGATATTAAGAAGTTACGAGCTCTCAATCAAACAAAATCAATAGATCCTGAGATGATTGCCTTTAAAAAATAAAAAAACAAACCCTTCCAGTCAGGCGAAGGGTTCTGTGATCCGCTCCGGGTGGGTATAGACGTTGCATGTATTCCCCCGGATAAAGCCGACGACAGTAATGCCGAGCTCATCGGCCATTTTCAGCGCCAGATCGGTGGGAGCCGATTTGGACAAAATGATTCCAACTCCGATTTTGGCTGTCTTCAGCAGAACTTCGGATGAAATGCGGCCGCTGAAAACGATCAGCTTATCATGCAGGGGAATCCGGTTTCTCATCCAATGGCCATAGATTTTATCCAGTGTATTGTGTCTGCCGATATCAGTCCGGGAGATCAGGATGGAGTTTTTGTCGCACAGGGCTGCATTGTGAACCCCGCCGGTGGCCTGGAAGTAAGATGAACTCTGTTGCAGCAGGCGCATGAGATGAAAGCATTGCTCCACGGATATATGCGTTTTGCTCACGACCGTTTTGGCCGTTGTTACATCATTGTAAAAGTAAAAAGATTGCCTGCTTTTGCCGCAGCATGATCCGATAAATCGCTTTGAGTAAAATTCCTTGCCGACCGGTTGTTGATTCTTTAGTTCCACATAGGCGAAACCGCGTTTCTCATCTATGGTTACAGATTTTATTTCATCGGGAAGGCGAAGGACGCCCTCTGCAGCCAGAAAGCCGATAGCCATATCTTCCAAATCGGTCGGCGTACACACCAGTGTGGCAAATTCCTCTCCGTTTACAACGATGGTAAGAGGATACTCTGATACAATTTCATCTTCCTGTTTGTTGAGGGAAGTACCATCATATTTGAGAATCTTCCGGTTTGCTGTTACTTCCATTTCTGATCCCTCTCTATTTGCTGTAGATTTTTATTGTGATATTTCTACTATTTTCATTATATAACAATTATATGCTACATTTCTAAAATGACGTAACAGATTGGTCATTTGGCAGACAGTGAACCCCAAAAACCAGCGAACCGTGAAATCCTCTTTATCAATTGGCGAAAGGGGGGATTTTACGGGCTTTTTATTGCACTTTCATGGAAAACTCTCATGACCTGCGAGACAACCCTGGGATGAAAGTTTTATCATGCCGGGGAGGCAGATTTCTGGGGAGCGACCTTTTGGCGACCTACCCAGCGGAAAAAAACGGAACAAGAAAAAAGCAAGGCAATTTTGCCTCTTTTTGCCGAGCCCCTTGTGCAGTTTTTGGAGCGGCCATCCCTACTTCTTCGCTGGGCGCCGATCGGGAGCGAGACAGAATTCTGCCCTCCCCCTTTGACATAAAAAAGGAGTGAGTTTAGTGGGAAAGACAAAACATACAGGCCCCATTCGCCTTCCAAAACTTCCGGACCCCGGCCTGTGGGTAAGTCCGGTACCCTTTGGACTCGGAAAAGTAAAACCGCATCATATCCGGGATACCCTTAAGGTTGCCTGGGAGAACCGGGACCAATTTTCTTACGCTGTCCGCATTTTGACTCAGGGGGTATGTGACGGTTGTGCTCTTGGTGTTGCCGGCTTGTACGATCAGACTTTAACTGGTCCGCATCTGTGTACAACACGGTTAAATGTACTCCGTTTAAACACCATGCCGGAGATGAAACCGGATGTGATTCACGCCGATATCGACGAACTGCGCAACATGGACAGTACCACCCTCAGAAAATTGGGACGGATTCCGTATCCCTTGCTGCGCAGGCCGGGTGAACGGAAATTTACCCGGATTTCGTGGGATAAAGCCCTGGAAATAATCGCCGGGAAAATCAAGCAGATTGATCCCAAACAGATGGCCTTTTACTTAACCTCCCGCGGAACCCCGAATGAATCTTACTATATGGCTGCAAAAGTGGCGCGTTTCCTGGGTACCAACAATATTGACAATGCTTCCCGCATTTGCCATTCCCCTTCCAAAACAGCATTAAAACGGTCTGTGGGTATTGGTGCTTCCAGCTGTAATTACAAAGACTGGATCGGCACTGATGTCCTTGTTTTCTGGGGGAGCGTTGCCGCAAACAACCAGCCGGTCTCCACCAAATATATGTACGCCGCCAAACGCAAGGGGACAAAAATTATTGTCATCAATCCCTACCATGAGCCCGCGATGGATCAGTACTGGGTCCCATCCATTCCCGAGTCGGCTCTGTTTGGAACCAAGATTGCCGATGATTTCTATCAGGTGAATATTGGCGGCGACATCGCCTTTATGAACGGAGTTATGAAACATTGGTTTGAAATGGAGGAACAAGAGCCCGGCTCTGCGATTAACCATGCGTTTGTGCAGGAACATGTGAACGGATATCAGGAATTGAAAGCACATGTGATGAAGTTTGACTGGGAGATGCTTGAAAAATCGTCCGGCCTGTCACGGGAGCGAATGTCTGAATTTGCGCGGCTGCTTGCCGGAGCAAACTCGGCCGTGTTTGTCTGGTCCATGGGGTTGACACAGCACCGGTTTGGTACCGACAATATCTCGCAAGTGGCAAATCTGGCGCTGTTACGGGGTTTTTTGGGCCGCGAGCATTGCGGATTAATGCCGATTCGCGGACATTCCGGTGTTCAGGGATCTGGAGAAATGGGAGCTGATCCGTTCAGCCTTCCAGGAGGAGATTTTAAAGGGGCTGATATAGAACGGGTCGAAAAAGTCTGGGGGTTTGACCTGCCGAAGTGGCAGGGGGATATTGTCGGGGTGACACTGGAAAATGCACTTCTTCCCGAAGACCACGAACGAAAGCTGAAGCTTTTCTATACTTCGGGCGGTAATTTCCTGGAGACGATGCCAGATCCGGATTTTGTGAAACAAACCCTGGAAAGTGTTGATATCCGGGTCCACCAGGACATTATTTTTAACAACTCCACCTTTGTTGACGCCAAAGAGGCTGTGATTGTACTGCCCGCGATGACCCGCTATGAAATTCCGGGCGGTGTCACCTCAACCTCAACAGAACGGATGGTCTACTTCTCGCCCGAAATCAAGGGCCCCCGGATTGCCGAAGCCCGCCCGGAATGGGAAATCTACCGGGATCTTGCCGCCCGTGTGAAACCGGAGCAAAAGCATTTGATCTGGTTTAATAACACGCAGGAAATCCGGGATGAAATCGCCGTGGCAGCTCCCAATTATGAGGGAATTCAACATTTGCAAAAGCAAGGCGATGTCTTCCAATGGGGAGGTGCATGGCTGTGTGAAGGCGGTGTTTGCCCGACGCCGGACGGCCGGGGCAATCTGATCCCCATAGAATTACCTGAGTTGCGAAAGCCGGAAGGGCATTTTTATCTCACCACCCGCCGCGGAAAACAATTTAACTCCATGATTTACAGCGAGACTGACCCGTTTAACAATGCGGACCGGTATGATGTCCTGATCCATGCCGAAGACGCGGCAAAGCTGAACATCAAGGAAGATGACCCCATCGTTCTCTATAATATCCACGGAACTTTCCACGGACGGGCCAAATTTGAAAATGTGAAACCCGGAAATATTGAGGTACACTGGCCGGAAGGAAATGTCCTGATTCCCAAAAGCGTGTATGAGCAGTATGCCGGCATTCCGGAATACAACGCGGCGGTGATTGTGGAAAAAGCAGAAACGTTCCACGCTTTAAAAGATACCAAGTATGTGGAAAAACGGATTGAAGAGCTTGAAACAGAGGTGCAATAGACCCATTGATGTATGTGCTTGTGCGCGATTATGCAGGCTGTTCCGGTTAACTGTCACTGATACGATGTAACTGTAAAGAGCTATGTTGCTATAATCGGGGCAACATAGCTCTTTTCTTTGTTGTGGCCGCTTACCTGCGGTAGACAACACACAGCTTATTTTGTACTTGCAATGAGCTTTTCTTTGATATCTGGCTGCTCCATCAGTTTTATGAAGTGAGCCAAAGCAGGAGTTTGTTGTACATCGTTTCGTTGGATAAAAACAGTTGTTGCACGACTGTAATCAGAGGGGACAGAATGAAGTCTGGTTTCTCCTCTTCTATATTCCTGAGCAACCAAACGCGATACCAAGGCTACCCCTAATCCTGCTTTGACACATCCAATCAGGCCGTCCAGAGTACTGAACTCCATCCGCTTAACGGGACGAACCCCCTCTGCTCTTAACCAGTTCTCCAATATCGCCCGATAGCAGCAACCTGTATTAAAAACCAGAATGGTCTGGTCTTGAAGATCACTGGCAGACGAAATAGGTCCATGATGAGGAGATGAGATCAAAACTAATTCTTCTTCCATAAAAACAGATGATCTTAAATCCGGATGATTCACAGGCCCCACCACAAAAGCACCATCTAATTCATAACGGAGAACCTGCTCAATTAATTGTTCTGAAGAAGCCGTTGTCAGCGATACATCTACATCCGGACAGCTGTGGTGATACTCTATTAATAATGCGGGAAGATGGATGGAAGCTGTGGATTCTGTGGATCCCAGTTTCAAAGGACCCTGGGGCATAAGAAACGCATTTTCCGCCTCTCTCACCAATTGCAAAATTCGGTCTGCGTAATGAATAAGGATTCTGCCCGCGGGAGTTAACGTCATTCCTTTTCCATTGCGGTAAAATAACTTGGTTTTCAGCTTCTTTTCCAGCCGGGTAATCCGAGTTGTGACATTGGATTGTACGTAGTTTAATTCTTCGGCTGCTTTGGTCACACTCTTATGACGGGCCACTGACTGGAAAAATTGCAGGTCACGAACATCCACCAATTCCACCACCATATCAAAAAAATTGATTTATTATATTTATATTAATTATTTTACATGATACCAAATGGCTTTTACACTATAACCAGGGAGGAGGGGAACATGATAATATTCTCCAAACAAAGAAATTTTCGTTGGGTTGTATTAGGATTGGCTACTTTGGCTCAGGCATTGGCCACATTTGTAACCTATGGAGTGGGGCCTTTGGCAGCCATTTGGCAACAGAAATTTTCGCTGTCGCAAACCCAGGTGGGATTGCTTATTTCCGTTGTAAACATTGGAC
Organism: Paenactinomyces guangxiensis; assembly: GCF_016055185.1. GTDB lineage: Bacteria > Bacillota > Bacilli > Thermoactinomycetales > Thermoactinomycetaceae > Paenactinomyces > Paenactinomyces guangxiensis. Next base: position 3,705 of record NZ_JAECVR010000006.1, on the reverse strand, counting down.
CTCTTTTGTCCATGCTGTTTATTGGCCGTGCATTAGATCGGTATGGAGAACGTTGGATCATTGGAATCGGATCTATACTGCTCGGAATCACCATGGGATTGGCTTCTTTTTTAAGCAGTTATGGAGCTTTGCTATTTCTTCTGTTTTTGGTTGGAATCCATTATGGAACGGCACAACCAGGAGGCAGCAAAGTCGTGGTAAAGTGGTTTGATTTGACACAGAGAGGGCTCGCCATGGGAATTCGCCAAGCGGGCATCCCGATTGGAGGTGCCATGGCCGGGTGGTTCATTCCGTTGATCAGTACCCGATATCATTGGCCGGCTGCAGTAGTGTTGCAAGCTATTTTAGCGATTGCAGGCGGTTTGGCATTCCTTACTGTTTACCGGGATCCGGCTGGGGAACACAAAAAAGCAATAGAAAATTACCGCTTGTGGAATGAATTAAAGAATCTATTCCGGCAAAAACAGCTATATCCACTCCTTTTTGCAGGGTATATCCTTGTCTCCCTGCAAATGGTCTTGGTCGCACACTTGATGATTTTTTTAAAAAGTACAATGAAGGATATCACGCTGGTTTTAGCGGGGCAAATGTTGTCTGTTTGCTTATTGTTTGGAATGCTCGGTCGCATTATTTTAGCCTGGCTCAGTGACAAGGTTTGGAAAGGGGATCGGATTAGACCGCTTGTGCTCTCTATTTCAGCATCAGGGATCGGATTGATGGTTTTGTCAGTTTTACCCCGGGAAACACCGATCTGGTCATCGTTTATCCTTTGTGCCTGGATGGGCTTCTTTGGGATCGGTTGGTACAGTTTATTCATTGTGGAAGTTGCAGAAAAATCCAGCCAACACACGATTGGGCTGACAGTAAGCTATGCATTAACAATGAATCAGGCAGCGATTATTACCTCTCCAATTTTATTTGGGTTGCTCGTAGACTGGCTAAACTCTTATTTTATTTCATGGATGTTATTAGCCGTACTTTTATCGGTTAGTGGCATTTGGCTTTGGAGTGCTTACTCCAAAAAAGAAGCGAAAGACAATCGATCCGTTACAAGTTGAAAGTTTTAACCCTCTATTAGGAGGGATTTTCGGCGGATATATTAAGTGTGAAACAATGTTATCGGAAAAATATTCGTAAAATCATTCCGTGGAGCCGTATATTTCCGAATACACGAAATCAAACAGGAGATCAAGAGATTCCTCCTTTTTTTGTGTGGAAACAAAGTCCGGACAATCTATGAGCAGCAGAATAAGATCCAGTGACTATTTCTACTATTTGCGCTATCGGATTCGTTATACTACAATATAATTAAATATTAGTTATACAGGAGTTGAACATATTTGTGCTATGAAACGGAAATAGATGATGCCCCAGCATATGAATTGGTGGTCAGCTTATACGCTTATATTCATAAAAAAACCCATCGCTACCTGGACCTGGGCTCTTCATGGATCAAAGAAACGGCCAAGCGGCTCACCCCTAAACTGGTGGCGGAGTTGGAAGATGAACGCTTTGAAGTATTGCACCGGCTTAATCTTTTAATCTGGCAATGTCCGGGCAAACGCACCCCTGAAGAGTTGCTGCAGTGGCTGGACCAATTGCCCGTCAGTGAAATCTACGAACGGATGGTTCCCTGGGTCAACACGTTTAACGAAGAGTTGGGGGTGATCCGCGACCGGATGGTTTACATTTTAGACCAGTGGAATCAACAGTACTTTCAGCATTTTCCCTCTTCTCTTCTGGTTGAACTAAAAAGAGATGCCCAGGAAAAGCGCTTGTTGTTAAAGGGGATGAACATGCCTGATTTCTCGGAACAGGTGACCCATGGTGTAGTGATTGAGCCTTCCCGTGATATCAAAAAGATTTTATTTGTTCCGCAATACCACTGTGCCCCGATGACGATCACTGACACTTTTAACGGGCTGATTACCTGTCAGTACCCCCTGCAGCGGGACACAAATACTCAGGATGAGCCTCCCCTTTCCCTGATGCGCATGATCACGGGTTATGCCGATAAGAATCGGCTGAACATGCTCCGCTTTATTGCACAGAGACCGAGAAGCTTTACGGAAATAGCCACCCATACCGGTTTAGCGAAAAGCAATGTTCACTATCACTTGCGAACATTGCGTTATGCGGGGCTGATCCGTACGCATTATGCGGGAGGAAAGTATGACCGGTACAGCTTGAGAGAACAGGCATTGCATTCCTTACAAAAAGAGTTGCACTCATACATCAGAGGGGAAACAAAATGAAGGGTTTTTTGCGGGAATTTCACCCTATTGTATCTGTCTTATTGTTTGGCAATGTTTTTATAAACTTATTTAAATCCATGTCATATCCGTATTTCGCCATTTATCTGGCAGGGCGAACAGAGCTGGACATTAAAGTGATTGGCCTTGTGATCGGAATTGGAGCGTTTACAGGAATCATAGGTAGCTTTTGGGGCGGATATGTATCTGATGTCATCGGACGCAGGAAGATGATGCTTCTGTCGCTGTTGATTTCCGGGGTTGTCTATATGGGGTATACCTGGATCAAATCTGAATATCTGATTGTTATTTTCATTATCATAGGCGGTTTTTTTATCTCTCTGTTTGAACCGGTTTCAAAAGCTCTCATCAGCGATATGACTCCGCCGGATAAACGCTTGCGCGCTTTTTCCTACCGTTATACCGGAACCAATATCGGTTATGCAGTGGGCCCGCTTTTAGGCTCGTTCATGGGTATTACCGGAAACGCCATGCCCTTTCTCCTGATGGCTATTGCTTATTTCATTTATTTGCTGATCCTCCAGGTTTTACTCAAAATCTTTGGCATACAAAAGATCGAAGAAGAGTCAATAGAACAGATTCATTTAAAGCAAGTCTGGAAAGCGATTCGGTCGGATTTCGCCTTACAGTATTTTATAGCCGGGGGGATTTTAAGCACCATTGTGTACGGACTCTGGTCTGTTCCCCTGTCTATTTATTTAACAAATCAAGTGGAACAAGGCGAAAAGCTGTTTTCGATTCTGCTTAGTGTAAACGCGGCGACTGTTATCTTTCTGCAACCTCTTTTAGCCAGAAAAATGGAGAAAATCTCTCCCTTTCTCCTGATCATGGCCGGGAGTGCTTTGTTTGCTTTGGGTGAGATTGGCTTTGGCATGACTGCGATGTGGTGGGTGTTTATCTTTTCAATGCTCATATTTTCAATCGGGGAAATTCTGGTGATTCCGTCTGAATATATGCTGATTGATCAAATTACCCCCAACGGAATGCGCGGATCATACTACGGGGCGCAGAGTTTTATTGGGTTGGGGCTGGTCATCGGACCCTGGTTAAGCAACCTGATTCTTGACCTGTTTGGTGCAAAAACCATGTTTTTGATTATGGCCTTCATTGCCATTAGCAGTATTCTGTTTTATTGGCGGGGAATGCACCATTCTAAAATGAACTTAAGGAATCATCCGTTGCAAAAAGCGAAAGCGACCCGATAGCAAATGGATGTTACCTATGATTCCCGTCTATGATTTCGGAGTGGTGCCAGCCAGATCACTTTCATCTCAGGTGGTACCGCCAAGTCATGAGGTTTTCTGTGAATGGAAAAAGAAAAGCCGGTGTAGTGTGAACTGATACCCTCTATGTAGACAGGTAAATTAAAGCCTTTAAAGAACTTGTCTTCATAGGGGGGATTTTTATGTCCAAAAAAGGGTCACGTCACAGG
>NZ_JAECVR010000069.1 GCF_016055185.1 Paenactinomyces guangxiensis | reverse complement strand
TTGCATAACTCTTTTAAAAATTAAATAGAAAAATCCGCCTAAATGTGGTTAGATGAAAGCGCCAACCCACACCAAACCACGGAGGCGGATTAACTTGAGTTTAGCACGACTTTCATCGAGAAACCATCCTCTTTATCAGATTTTTTGTTGCATCGAAGATATGGTTCGGCGTTTCGCAGAAACGCCATCACGTGTTGGTAAACCTAAAAAATTCAGTGATACACAAATCCTTAAATGTCTTATTTATCAAGCCTATTATCGTATTTACAGCTTTCGGGAGTTGGAGTGGAAGTTGAACCAAGGATCACTGGGCTCGACGTTGTATCGGTCTTGATGAAGTCCCAGACCATTCCACTTTTTGTCGACGTGCCAAACAAATCGAAGAAGGGCTTTATGCACCTTTATATGAAGAACTACTGTTTGAACTAGAGCCTAAAACGAGAGTTTGTTATTGGGATTCCACCGCTTTACGAGCATCTCGATATGATCGAGATGCTGAAAAGGGTAAAGGAACTCGTTTAGGTTGGTTTTATGGTTACAAACTACACGTTATTGTATCTGAAGATTTACTTCCCCTCGTATGGGATATTACACCTGCCAATTTATATGATAATCAGTGCATTCATCTGATCCATCACATCGCTGAGTATCCGGTTTTTATGCTGCTGGCAGATGCCGCTTACGATGACCACAAGCTTTTTTCAGCTTGTAGTCAAGCTGAAATTTATCTAGTCACACAAGTAAACAAAAGAAATGCTTCTTCTCCAGCTACCTT
>NZ_JAECVR010000068.1 GCF_016055185.1 Paenactinomyces guangxiensis | reverse complement strand
AGAAAGCATCAAAAGCTTTCTGCAGGCGTTTCGCTACATCTTGAAGCACTTGCGAATGAATCTCTTTAAACTCCGGACATTCTTTTTTGACGGAAGGGAGTTCGGTGGCTTGCTTGTTGTAGTTGAGTGTAATCCCATGATGTTTATAAGCGGTCTTTCTTTGCTCTAACATACAGTTATACAACCAGCGGCACATGGAAAGAGTCTATTCGATCTTCTCGATCTGCTCTGGGGTGGGGTTTAGCTTAAACTTGTACGCCTTCCTCATGGGGTCTCACTCCTTTCTTTGGACTTGTGTAACGTTCTCCACTGTTTCACCTGGTTCCTCCTTCATACGCATCATATACAATATACATTCGATTCATCTTACACATATCTATAAAAACTGCAAAAATGTCGTTCTAAGCATCCCCACAAGGGGGATACCGAACGATGCCTCGCTTTCATCTACGCCAATGAATTGGCGAGTCTCCTCGCTCGCAATTCATAAAATTGTATCTCTTGAACGTGTTCTTATATCTTTTTTCGCCATATTCCCGGTATCCATTTTCCTGTCTCTTCGGGGAAATAAGCCCTTTTTGCTCATAGTAGCGGATGGATCGGACACTGACACCGGTTCTGCAAGAGATCTCTCCAATGTTCACTGATCCTCACTCCCTTCATGAGCAGTTGGGATATGGATTTATTTTAAGGGGCTGTCCCAAAAGTAGAAAATCTACTTGAAGGTACAGCTCCTTTTCATGTTGTTTACAGAAATTTTATTTTAGTGTAGAGGGTGGATGAAATTC
>NZ_JAECVR010000067.1 GCF_016055185.1 Paenactinomyces guangxiensis | reverse complement strand
ATGTTTTTTGCTTAATTCCAGTGCCTCTTCAAAGATCTTTAACCCCTTTAAATCCTTTGATTGTTTTAAATAGCAGTGCCCCAATCCGATCAGCGCCTGCACAAGCCGGTAATCATCGTGAAACTTCTTTCCGCGGCGAACCGCTTCCTCAATTGTCCTTTGCGCAAGATCCATTTTATTTTGTTTCAGGTACAACAACCCTGACTGGGTATATGTCTTAATCGTTAAATACTTTTTCTGAATGTTGCCTTCTAACTCCAATGCGGCTTGAAAGCAAGTCTTGGCATTGGAGAGCATACGGCATAAAATCGAAGAAGTCACCCGCCGGCTTAGAAATACATTTAAACTCAAATGCAGCAGCTACACCTTTGAAACAAGACTGGTCACCGGAAGAGTCGATCGCAACCACCTGCTGCCCACCATCCATAACCAGCAAGATTCTTCAGATAAACAAGATCAAGATAAGCCGAAGTGAATGATTATGTAGATAACAATGACAAGTTCAAGGCAAATAAAACTCTCTCTTATTTACCTTGAACTTATTTTTAGGTTAGATAGTCGGGAGCCTTTAATTCATGGAAACTTTAAAAGATAGAGGTTGTTGCAAAATTAGCGTGAGAAGCTAGAATCTTAGCGGTTCCATGGTGCTTTTCTTGTGTTTAACCCAAGTTTCTTGTCATCATACGCTGCATGAGCTAGCAAGAAAAATACATTATGACCAGCTAAGTGATCGACAAGATAAGGAACCTGATTATCATAGAAACCAGCTGGTGTGAAATCCCAAACTAGCGGAAGTAAATCCTCAGAAACAATAGCATGT
>NZ_JAECVR010000066.1 GCF_016055185.1 Paenactinomyces guangxiensis | reverse complement strand
ATGGAGGGATACCAAAGTGGCCAAATGGGGCGGACTGTAAATCCGCTGGCATTGCCTTCGTAGGTTCGAATCCTACTCCCTCCACCACTGATTAATGGGGAGTAGCCAAGCGGTAAGGCAACGGACTTTGACTCCGTCATGCGTAGGTTCGATCCCTACCTCCCCAGCCAATATTACGAGCCATTAGCTCAGTTGGTAGAGCATCTGACTTTTAATCAGAGGGTCGAAGGTTCGAGTCCTTCATGGCTCACCATTAACATGAGATGCGGAAGTGGCTCAGGGGTAGAGCATCGCCTTGCCAAGGCGAGGGTCGCGGGTTCGAATCCCGTCTTCCGCTCCAACCATCCTTCACTTGCTGAAGGTTTTTTTATGCCCATTCAATCTCTCCCCCGTTTCAATGGGTGGATGAAAGTGAGCATTGGGATGGGATGCTAATCGCAACATCATTCTGGTACAATATGATCATTGAGTATGGAAACACTGAAAACGATCATGCAAGCGAAAATAATGTCCCTGTGGATGGCAGTGGGCTGCCGCACCAGATGAATTGAGAAGCTCGCCATTTCAAAGGCGATGTAGTTACGGCCCGTTGGTGAAGTGGTTTAACACACCAGCCTTTCACGCTGGCATGCAGGGGTTCGAATCCCCTACGGGTCACCATTTATATATCGCAGGCTGGATCCCGGCCTTCCCTGGGGACGGTTAGCTCAGCTGGGAGAGCATCTGCCTTACAAGCAGAGGGTCGGCGGTTCGATCCCGTCACCGTCCACCATAACATGGAGGGATACCAAAGTGGCCAAATGGGGCGGACTGTAAATCCGCTGGCATTGCCTTCGTAGGTTCGAATCCTACTCCCTCCACCACTGATTAATGGG
>NZ_JAECVR010000065.1 GCF_016055185.1 Paenactinomyces guangxiensis | reverse complement strand
GAATTTCATCCACCCTCTACACTAAAATAAAATTTCTGTAAACAACATGAAAAGGAGCTGTACCTTCAAGTAGATTTTCTACTTTTGGGACAGCCCCAAGATTGAAGACAGCATTAATTTTGATTTTATCTATGATCTTGTTGAAGATTATTATTGCCTTGATAATGGACGTCCAAGTGTTGATCCGGTAGTTTTAATCAAAATGGCGTTGATTCAATATTTGTTTGGTATTCGATCCATGAGGCAAACCATTAAGGAGATTGAAACCAATGTGGCTTATCGTTGGTTTCTTGGTTATGGACTTACAGAAAAAATTCCTCATTTTTCAACGTTCGGAAAGAATTATGTCCGTCGTTTCAAAGACACGGATTTATTTGAAGTGATTTTTTATCGTATTTTGCAAGTAGCTATTGATCATGGTTTTGTCAATCCAGAGGTCATCTTTATTGATTCCACACATGTTAAAGCAAATGCAAATAAAAAGAAATATGTTAAGAAGTTGGTTCGGGCACAGACCCGAACCTACCAAGAGCAACTTCAAGATGAAATTAATCAAGACCGACTGGCTAACGGAAAAAAGGCATTGGCTCCCAAGACTGACGTTGAAGTCAAAGAGGTGAAGGAAAACACAACTGATCCGGATAGCGGATACTTTGTTAAAAATGAACGAGAACGAATTTTTGCTTATTCCTTTCATACTGGCTGTGATCGGAATGGATTTGTCTTGGGAGCGATCGTTGAGCCAAGCAATATTCACGATAGCCAAGTCTTTCCCTCTCTTTATGAACAGATCAAAATGACGGTTTCTCCACCAACAGCCGTTGCTGTTGATGCGGGTTATAAAACTCCGTACATCAGCAAAGTCTTGCTTGATGATGGGGTCCGGCCGGTTATGCCTTATAAAAGACCCCAAACGAAAAAAGGATTTTTTCGAAAACATGAATATGTTTATGATGAATACTATGAT
>NZ_JAECVR010000063.1 GCF_016055185.1 Paenactinomyces guangxiensis | reverse complement strand
GGGGGGTTGGGGGCAGAGCCCCCAATTTTATATGATTAGGTCTATGGGACAACGTTCTTCAAACAGGATGGCAAATTGAGAAATACATCTGTTCCAATCCCGAAGAGGCATAGTCCATTTTTTGGTAATATCCATTGTAACCAAATACAAGACTTTGCGCAAAGCATCATCCGTAGGATATGCTGTTTTGCTTTTCGTTACTTTGCGTAATTGTCGATGGTAGGCTTCTACAATGTTAGTTGTATAGATCAAGCGCCGAATTTCAGGTGGGTAAGCAAAGTAGGTACTTAATTCAGACCAGTTATTTTCCCATGAACGGATGACTATGGGATATTTGGACTTCCATTTCTCTCTTCATTCATTTAAAGCAAGTTCAGCCTCTTCCAAGGTCAAAGCTTGATACACGCGCTTTAAATCAGCCATCAAAGCCCTTTGATCTTTGTAGTTTACATACTTCATACTATTCCTGATCTGATGAATGACATATAATTGGAGTTGTGTTTTTGGAAAAACGGAATGAATGGCTTCGGAGAAGCCGGTGAGTCCATCTTTACAAGCGATCAAGATATCTTCAACGCCTCGATTCCGAAGGTCATTGCAAACACTTACCCAAAAGCTAGCGCTTTCGGTTTCACCGATCCATATTCCTAAGACATCTTTATGACCGTGAATGTTCACACCAATAACACTGTAAGCGGCTTTGGTAATGATTCTGTGATCTTTCCGTACCTTGAAGTGAATGGCATCAAGAAAAACGATGGGGTACACGGGTTCCAAAGGACGAGATTGCCATTCTGTTACCAGCGGCAAGATTCGGTCTGTCACTTTACTGATTAATCCTGCAGATACATCGACTCCATATATATCTCGCATGTGGTCTTCAATGTCGCGAGTGGACATTCCCTTAGCATACATAGTAATGATTTGTTCTTCTAACTCTCTCGAAGAACGCTCATATTTCTTGATAATTTTTGGCTCAAATTCACCGTTTCGATCTCTGGGGACGTTTAACTCCGTTTCACCTAAACGACTTTTGATTGTTTTTTTGCTATAGCCGTTCCGGCTATTCCAGTATTCTTTCCTTGAATGTGATGCTTTTCATAACTGAGATGGTCCGTCATCTCAGCCTCAAGGACCTCTTGTAGCGTTTTTCCAAAGAGATCCTTTAACGTGTTATGAACTTCTTCTACCGTCTTACAATTTTTGG
>NZ_JAECVR010000062.1 GCF_016055185.1 Paenactinomyces guangxiensis | reverse complement strand
GGAACCCTTAATGGACTTTCAAACGGATAAACAAGTTGTTGAACATATTGAAATAGATGCATTTAACTGGTCTGCTGAATTTGAAGCGTTAGCCAATCGGATTGGTGCTCAATTTCCGCGTGTGGAAGCGCGACAACGTTGTCGCGCTTATCTATTGGGATTACTTAGTTCAGTTGAACGAAAAAACGGTTGGCAATTAGCTGAGTATACTGGTAACTCGACTCCATACGGTATTCAACATTTGTTGGGTAGGGCTAGATGGGATGCTGAAGCAGTTCGCGATGACTTACAACATTATATTTTAGAACATTTATCTCATCCTGAGGCAGTTATAGTAATTGACGAAACGGGTTTTCTTAAAAAAGGTCAAAAATCTGTAGGGGTTCAACGGCAATATAGCGGAACTGCTGGGCGGATTGAAAATTGTCAAATCGGAGTATTCTTAAGTTATACCAGTCCAAAAGGGGCTACCTTGATTGACCGTAGTCTCTATCTTCCTAAAGCTTGGATTGAAGATGCACAACGTTGTAAAAAGTCCGGGGTACCAAATGGTACAGAATTTTATACCAAACCTCAACTCGCACGTCAGATGTTGCAACGTGCCTTTCAGGCACGTTTACCAATCAAATGGGTAACAGGTGATTCTGTTTATGGTAGCGACAGTCGTCTAAGAAGGTGATTAGAAAACGAGCAGCAAGCTTATGTTTTAGCAGTTTCTGCTAAGGAATCAGTGTCAATTGGTTGGAATCCATACAAAGTGAGAGACTTAGCCGCCCAGACGCCCGAAGAAAAATGGGAGATCATTACCTGTGGAAATGGATCGAAAGGTCCACGAAAGTATGAATGGATACGATATCCTCTCAATTGTCCAGATGCTCCAGAATGGCAACGATGGCTTCTGATCAGAAGGCATCTTCATGAAAGAGATCAATTGGCTTACTATATTGTATATGCTCCAGAAGAAACGACCCTGGAAGATCTCGTTCAAGTGGCTGGAACTCGATGGGCGGTCGAACGTTGCTTTCAAGAAGCTAAAGGTGAAGTGGGACTGGATCAATACGAGGTTCGCTCATGGACAGGCTGGTATCGCCACATTACATTGTCTATGGTTGCGCATGCTTTTCTTAGCGTGATGCGTTCAAAAGGAGTCCTTGTGGACCCGCAAAAAAGGGAACCCACATTTCCAAAGATGAACAGCTTAACCAAATTCAAACGGGGCCGGGG
>NZ_JAECVR010000060.1 GCF_016055185.1 Paenactinomyces guangxiensis | reverse complement strand
CTCGTATAGTAAGTTTAAATCCTCAAAAACAATCCATTTCCAGTTAAAACTCGTTCTTTGAAAAGTGAATATCCATCATTCATAGGGGGTGGACTTTTCGTGATGTCCCTGGATAATGATCCTAGGATCATTTGGGGATGTTCTCTTCCCTCCTGTAGCTTTGACTACTCGAAAAGTCTGTTTCCCCAGTACTTGTTTGAACTTCTAACCCGCAGGCTGTTCCCTCTGGCACCCCATGCTGGAAGTGGCAGCTTCCAGGCAGCTCATGGATCAGAGAGAGTTCTCATAGGCGAGGGTGATCGATCGGCAAGTACGCTGGGGATGTCCCGAAGAGTCCACTTTCCCTTGATCCTAAAACGAAAGGGGGTTCACCCGTGAAACTTTATGTCGGTATAGATGTCAGCTCGAAAGATATGAAAGTTTGCTTGATGGATCAAGAGGGCGAAACCCTCCAACGATTTACGGTTGAAAATAACCTGCATGGAGCTTCCTACCTTCGAGATCAGATTGTCTCTTGTTACGACCAAGGTTCTTTTCAAGCGGTCCACATCGGTTTAGAAGCAACTTCTGTGTACAGTTGGCATCCGGCCATGTTTCTTCACGAAGACAGGGCTCTCCAAGCGAGAAATACCAAAGTGTACACGATCAATCCCAAGCTTATTCGTAAGTTTAAAGAAGCTTACGTGGATCTGGATAAGAACGATCATGTGGATGCCTGGCTCATTGCAGATCGCCTCCGTTTTGGGCGTTTGCCTCTGACCGTCGTATTGCAAGAGCAATACGTTGCTCTGCAACGGTTGACCCGGATGAGATACCATCTGGTTCATAATCTCACCCGTGAAAAGCAAGTGTTTCTCCAGCATTTGTTTTACAAATGCAGTGCTTTCACCACCGAAGTGGAAAGCTCTGTCTTTGGCAACGCTCTGCTAGAGCTGTTGCTTGAAAAGTACACCTTGGAAGAGATCGGGTCGATGGAACTGGATGCCTTGGCACAATTTCTTAGAGAAAAAGGGAAAAATCGCTTCGCTGATCCGGAGTGCTTAGCCAAGTCCATTCAAAAAGCGGCTCGCTCTTCTTACCGTCTGTCCAAGTGTGTAGAGGATTCCATTGATCTGCTCCTCGGCACTTCCATTGAGTCCATTCGCAGTATTACTGCTCAGATCAAGCAGTTGGACAAGGCGATCCAGAAGCTGTTGGATGGGATCCCGAACACCCTGCAAACCATTCCCGGTATTGGTCCGGTCTTTTGTGCTGGGATTCTCGCCGAAATCGGCGATATTGAACGCTTTAAAGATCAAGCTTCGCTTGCTAAATATGCGGGTCTTTCATGGCAAAAACATCAGTCTGGTTCGTTTCAAGCAGAAGAAACCAACATGATTCGCACTGGCAACCGCTATTTGCGTTATTACCTGATTGAAGCTGCCAATTCGGTAAAACGAAATGATGCGGAGTACAGAGCGTATTACCAGAAGAAATACCATGAAGTCCCCAAACACCAACATAAACGGGCACTCGTCTTAACCGCTAGAAAACTTGTGCGTTTGGTTGATGCGCTGCTACGCAGCAACCAAATCTACACGCCTGGAAGGAAGGTGGATCGATGAGGTAAACACCTCCTCAATATCCTTCGGTAATATCCCAGTTAATGGAAATCTAGACTG
>NZ_JAECVR010000005.1 GCF_016055185.1 Paenactinomyces guangxiensis | reverse complement strand
TGCTGTTCGGGTCCAGCAGATAACTTTCACTGGCTGTCTGGGAGCCGGTTTTTTGGTAGTTGACCAGGCGGTCCCGCGGGTCGTATTCATAGGTGTAGACGTTGTTGATCAATTGTTTGCCGGCATCGAGGCCGGTGTAGGTATCTTTGATGCGATGACCGTTGGCATTGTACTCCAGGACGTGCTTTTGCAGGGTGGTTCCGTCTGCTTTTCTCATCTCCATCTGCTTGAGCAAATGGTCCTGGTAGTAGTCATAGGTTGTGACATTTCCATTGGTCTGGGTTTCCTGTTTGATTAACCCGGATGGCGTATACAGGTAGTCCGTCCACTGGTAAGGGGATGCAGGATCTCCATTGTTGGTTGCCATCGATTCGACCAGATTGACTGTATTGTAGTAGTAATAGGAGCGCCGGCCGGGATAGATTTCCATGAAGAGGTTGCCGTTTTCATCGTATTCATATTCGATTTTCCTCTTCACCACATCATTGTCGATTTCCTCCACGGTGCTGACCTGATTCACCGCGTTGTAGTCCATCCTGTACAAATCCACGGTGGCTCCGGTGCTGAGGTCTTTGGTCTCGGTTAAATTGCCGTTGGCATCATAGCGGTGCTCAAAGTATTTGTAGATGAAGACAGGAGAATCCGAGTTGCTTTTGACTCCGCTGTCATACGATTTCTTGAGCTTCCCGTCGGGATGGTAATCCCAGGTCATCTTCCGCAGCAGGGAGCGGTCGGGACTGAGGACAGTACGCTCCGTTTCCAATCCCAGATCGTTATACTGGTAGGAGGTTTGCATCTGCCAGGGATCTTCAATGGTTTTGATCCAGCCGTTATCGAAGTAGGACATCTTCGTGACGTTGCGCTCCGTTTGCCCATAAGAGGGAGGCGCACTCACTTCAACCAGGTTGCCTACTGAATCATAATTGTAGATCAATTTGTGTTCGGCTCTGAAATGTACGTTCCCGCTGGACGGGTCTCTGGGGTAGATGATCTCTTTGACACGGTTGAGTGCATCATACACCTTTTTCTGGACATAATCCCCTTCAGTCGCCGTCTCTGTTCCACGCGGGGTCTCTACTTCGGTCAGGTTTCCGACTTTGTCGTAGTGATACTTTGTGACCCGGACTTTTCCTTCATCGTGGGAGACCCGCTCTTCGGTGAGAAGCCCCCTCAGGTCGTAGAACTTATAGGTGAGATTCCCATCTTTGTCTTTGATGCGTGTCACACTGCCATCGGCATCGTAGGTGAAGTGGGTGTAGTTCCCATTGGCGTCGATTTCCTGAATGACCCGGTGGTTTTTGTCGTATGTTTTCCGGACTGAATAGTCATTATCATCGGGAGTTGATTGCCCTTTCGGCAGAGTTACTTTAATCTGGTTACCTACATCATCATACTCATAGGTGATCTTGTCACCTAAACTGTTGGTAACGGAAGTCAGCTGATCCAAATTGTTATATTCATAGGTGGTCACATAATCATCCGGTTGGTCCGGGGTTAAAGTTCCTTTGGGCTCAATCTCTTTGACCAGTTTGCCTACTTCGTTATATTGATATTTCTTGATCCGGTCAAACGCAGCATCCGCATCCCGAGGGAGATGCTCGGAAGTGACCCGGTCCATTTCGTCGTACGTGTAGGAAGTGACTGCTCCATTGGGCGCCGTCTTTGAAACGATATTGTCGTTTTTGTCGTACACCGGAGCCGGGGTTGTAATGTACTTCCCGATTGCCGTCTCTTTCGGCACTTTCGTGGTTAACGGGCGGCCAAAGATATCATAGGTTTTTGTCGTGGTTTTGCCCTTCGCATCGGTGATGGTCAGAACTTCGCCCCGAGGCCCGTAGGTAAAAGTGGTTACATTCCCCAGTGCATCCTTGATTTTCTTCGGTTGTCCCGTAGGATGATATCCAAAGTCCGGGGCATTCGGGTCTCCGTAAGTTGTTACCCGGTTGTTGGCATCCGTTATTGTTTTTAAGAGACCTGTGTTTTTTCCATTGCTTGTCTGGTAATAGGTGTATTTGGTCTCATTCCCATAGGCATCCTTCCTGGAAGTCACATTTCCCTGGTTGTCATAGGTATAGGTGATGGTTTTTCCCTCAGGAGACGTCTCTTTGACCAGATCGGCGACCCGGTTGTCCAGGGTGTAGCTGTATTGGTATACTGTTTTCTTTGCTCCTGCCTCAAGTGCATTGTTTTCCGCATCCACTTTTGTCAAAGGCAAGCCGTTCTCTTCATAACTCCACGTGGTGACGGCACCATTCGGCTCTTCCAGACGGGTGAGATTATCGTCATTGTCATAGCCGTATTTGGTTACTTTGTTATTGGCATCGGTGACTGCGACCTTACGTCCCCGGGCATCAAACAAATACCGGGTCTGACGAAGTTTGGGATCGGTGACGATTCGTTCGTTTCCGTTATAGCCAAAACGGATCAATTCACCGGCACGGTTGGTCATTTCCGTTACTTTATTTTTGTCGGCTCCGCTTTCCATGTAGTTAAAGAGCGTATCATGTCCACGCGGATCCGTGATTTTGGTGATGAGCGATTTCAACGTGGAGTGGTAGGTAAACTGATACGTTTTCGCCCTAGAATAGTTAATCACTCGCTCATTGGTATCAAGTCCGTCATAGATTTTCACCAGACGACCTTCGGAATCGTAGCTGAACAGAGTCCGCCGTCCGGCTACGTCGTCAATATGCTGAATTTTATTCTTGCTGTTATATGTGATGGTCAGTGTCCGCCGATTGTCCGAGTCCGTAATATACCGCAACAGCTTGGCCGGCTTGTTATCTATTTTTCTCTCTTCATAGGTGAAGGTTAGTTTATTTCCGTTTTTATCCACCGCTTCCGTTACATATCCGAGTTCATCAAAATAGTAACTGGTCCGGTTGGATTCGGTTACCACCCATTTTTTCCGTTTGTTGCTTCCACTCAAGTACCGGAGATACATATTGGTTCCCGGCGGCGCAACAAACTTTTTCTGGGTCGTGTCGTAGGTAAAGGTGTGGCTGCCGCCTTCTTCATCAATGAGAACCACAGATCCGGAGACAATCTGGTCATACTGGTTTACCATCGCCGCATTGTTCACGGGAGCCCCCAGACTCATCTGTGAATTGGTGGCGATTGACCAGCCCCTTCCCAATACAGAATCATGGTCATCCAAGCTGTTATAGGTGAGGTGGACATACGTATCAAAGCCTTTCGACGGGTTGGAAAACGGCGTAAAGGCAAAGGATACATTTCCTTTATACAAGTTTACTCCGGCTTTACTGTTGGGACCGGCATAATCGTCTACATGAGCAGCTGAGGACCCTAATGCTTTTCCATCCTGTTCATTCTCCACAACAACTTTTTGATCCAGTGTGGCAACAGGGTCTGAGCTTTGCGACAGCCACTGGCCGGACTGCCTGATATCCCAGCGCAACGTATATCCCTGTCTGATCGTGCCTTGGTTGAGAGCAGGGGCTTTAATTTTGGCCTTTACAGTAATGCTCTCCCCAGGTGCGATATCGACGGGAGTTGGAGCCTCCAGACCGTTTTCATCAATCGGCCGGAATGATGTTTCCAGGCGGTTGTCTGTACTGGTCACTTCCTCTCCGGAAGGTAATACCCAGTGGTAAGAGAGCCTGTCATTGGCCCCGCTCCAGGTTTGATTCGTGGTATTGGTCAACGTCACATGAGCTTCGTAAGTGGTACCCGGAAGCATGGTGACTGGGGTATCCGGAGCATAATAACTGCGGGCCGCTGATTGTTCCGTATAGGTTACTTCCAGCTTGGGACGCAATGACCGGGTCGGGGTCTCACTCCCCAGGAACATTGTTCTTTCTTTTACAGTCCCTGATTCATGGGCATGTCTAACCACAAATCCATAATATTGTTTCGTCCTGTTCATCCATGCTTGAACCGCAGGGGTTGTATCCCAAAATTTCCACTGCGGCTCATCGCTCATACTTTTCGCACTCAGCGAAGTGCTTTCAAAATCTCCGCCCGGTTGGCTCCAGGGAGAGTTCCAGGTCGCACTTTCCGTAAAATCTTTGGTCACTGCATGAACTGTATAGTTAGCAGGGGATGAACTTGTATTTTCAGGTACCCTCTGCCATTCCCAAAGACCCAGCCGTGACTGTACCACTTTGGCTCCAACAGGAAGAGAAGAAAGATCAAACTTGATCGCTGAACGGGTCGTTCCATACGTTTCACTGTAATTCCCTGCAGTCAGCCATGGGTTTCCGTCAATGGTATCCAGATTGGCGGTCGGTTTACTGCTTGAGAGTGTGACATCCCCGGAGCTGCGTAAGATTTCTCTTGTCAATCCCGCTTTGGGCAAACTTACGAACCGGGTTTCTGATGGAAGCAACTGACCATCAGCCGTTTTTACGGCAATCATATAAAAATATTTTTTTTCAGGATAAACTCTTCCCACAGGAGAGTTCAGGGCCGGTGTTGGCTCCGCCGTTGTATCCGTAAACGAAAGTTTATGAATATCTTCGATTGGAGCGACTAAAGTGTCCTCATCCGGCTCGAAATTTTGCTCTGTACTTCGATGCACCTGATATTCCACAAAATCATCGCCTGTATATGGACTCCAGGACAATTCCGCACCTGTAGAGTGGATTTTGGTTGGCTCGTCCAATTCTACTCCGGGTTTGCCGTAGGTGATGACCAGTTTCGGACGAATCGTATTTTCATCATAATAAAGTGCGTTTGAACTGGCAGTATAATGAACTCCACCTAATTTTTGCGACTCATCGCGCACTTTAATCAAGACCCCATAGTTCGGCTGAGTCCCGTTGATCCAATCCTGGGCTAAGCTTCGCATACTATAGCTGTGCCATTTATTGGTGTCGCCCGGGTATTTGGTTGCCGTTCCATTTTTCACTAATTGAACCGCATCCGCAACGACCGAACCATCCGCCAGATCGCTCAGCACGATTTTGTGACTGTCTCCCGCATTAAATGTATAGTAACCTTTGGTCACCCAATGGCTACCACTGGCACTTTGATCAACTTCCACTTTCGTGGAACCATTTGCGTGATAAACCGTAAAGGGAGCATTGGTCGCCCGGCCGCTTCCGCCAGGATAATGGACATTGAATTGATAGGTACCGCTTTCCGTCAAATGTGGAACCCAGGTGAAGGTGTCTGTCCCATCTCCTTTATCACTGATATGGTAACTCCCTTTATAAGCTGCATCCTCAGGAATGGCTCTAACTGGGAGCCATTGTCCATTCGCTGCCACTTTGGACGAATCATCCCGGTTATCTACCGTTTCCTGATTGAACTCTAGATCTGCTTTATAATATCCGCCTGGTGATTCCCAGGGCACTCCCTCTTTAGCTTGATTCCATGTAACCGTTTTTGGGTCCCAATCCTGTAGCACCCTGTGAAGAGAAAAACTTACCTGGTTGTCTGTATTTCCCGAGGCACAACCGTTACAAAATTGCTGGTCATAATACAGCTCAACACGAGCCGAATCAATTTGAGTCCCCGCTTCAATCCCACTCAGATCAAACTTGACCAGCGCCCGGGAGGTTTGGGCAGGGTCTGATCCCACAGACATCTTCCAACTCTCATTGAAGTTGCTATTCGGGGAGCTGCTTGTAATCATTGTATCCTGACTGTCTTGTGCATCTTCACCCGGAGTGGGCTGAATCACAATCGTCGGGTCAATCACGACAGGGTACTTCCGTTTCGGATCTTTAAGCCAGTTTTGATCCGCTGTGATGGTTAAAATAGCCCGTGATCCATTTTGCTCAATTTTCTGAGTTACTTTCGGACTCCATGTTTTTCCATATGGAGAAGACGGATCGTTTTGGCTGTCGTACATGAAAGGCTTGGGGATCGTAAACAAGGCCCGGTCTTCCCTAGTACTGACAAAGGCTATAGAGCCATCATTTTGTTGATGGGCTTTCATTCCTTCCATTTCAAATGAATATTGAAAAGTGAAATCTTGAGGCACTTTTTCGAGAATGATTTTTTCCTTGACTGAGTCACTGAATACCTCGTAGTTTACTTTCGTATCCGGAAAAAGATCAAAATACGTGATTTGATTTCCTTTAATCTCAGGCTTTCGAGAAAGTGCATTCCCTTTTTCTACTCCAACTTTAAGTTGATGTTTCCCCCATTTCATTTTCATAAATGACGATGATAATTTGCTGCTAAAAAAAGATTGAAAGGTATTTTTTGTACTGGCATATTCATATCCTGCTTCTTCTTGCGAAGGCCCGATAGAGAGATCAATATTTTGCCACTTGCCTTTTTTATCCTTGTAATGAACTGGAGTTGTGCTAATCTCTGCCTCAATTCGCCCATCCGAAAGTTCATGAAACTTGACATTTTGCTTTCTCTTTTTTACAAGCTCCTTCACTCTCTTGGGTTTAGGCCACTTCTTTCCCACTGGTACCTTTTGAACTTGGGGCAAAACGGATGCAGAATCTTCTTTGCTTTTCCCCTTCTCGTCTGAAAAAAGCCCTTGGATTTTTTCAAGGAAGCCACTATTTTTCAATAGCTGAACCATCCCAAGAGTCAATTTCATATGCAATGTTTTTCCATTTTGTTCTGAGCCTGATTGAGGAAATTGTTGTAATTCCCACTGATAACGCCATTTCTTCACAGCTTCAACAGCCAGTACCGGTGCAGGTTGAAGACTGCTGAACAAGAAGATTAAGAGAAAAACAAGTAATGGAATTCGCTTTTTCCTTCTTTTCATCTTCATATCAACCTCTGTTAAATTATTGTGTGATTTCACAAATAGTTATACCTATTTCTAAATTTCTATCCATTTCCTTTGTAGACAGAGTGTAGATAATTTATATTTAAAAATATAATAATAAATTAATTATTATGCAATAATACAATTTAGTCAAATATATTTTATTATATAAATAATCGGAAATCAAAATTGGTATTCTGTTATACGGCGTGGGATTTATATTGGCAAGATTTTCTTGATCACTAAATGCTTGAAATATCGACATAAGCCCATTAAAAACCTCCATATTTTCAAATTATACAAAATATAGTTTACTCAATAAAAAATGATATAATATATTAAGAAATTAAAAAATATGAGGGGATGTTTGCAATTGTATAGGAAATGGATTTCAAGCATCATGGCACTCGCCTTATTTATCCTGCTTTGTATACCGGGAACAACTACTTTCGCAAAAGGAAAAGTACACATACTTAAGTTTTCTACTGAAAAGCATAAGTATACTCATTCAGAGAAAAATCAGACTAATCAAATGGATTGGAAGATTGGATTAAAAAATTACCAGAAGTCTGCCCGGAAAAATAAAAAGATCCAGTCACAAAAAAATATAACTGGTACCGAAACCAAAACAGCTGCTGAAACAAGTACAGCAGCTTCTACTGACCCGGTGACCTATAACGGATCTTTAAGACAAGGTGAAATCCATTACTATCGTTTTGTTACGAGTACTGACGGGGTCGTCGATCTAACAGTTACTGGAAAAATATACAAGCCTGATGCATTAATCACGAACCTCGACGGGACGGTTACATATAATCAAGGAGATCAACTTCCTGCAGGGGAATATCTCCTTGTCGTCAAAGATGGAAACGGACTTTATACAGCAACCGTAACCGGTCTGACATATTCACAAATGCCAGATACGTCTCTTCCTAATTTAAATGTTACAAACCCGGCAACCTATTCCCACCGTCTGTCGATCTACGACACCAGTTTTTCATTTGAGGGGAATACGGATGCAGAATCACTTACCTTTGGAGTGCACGGTTCTAATGACTTTAAACCATTGCCCCAATCATTTGTTGAACAAGTATTTATGACAGATAATTCTCCGACTTATAACTACTATGGATTCTTAGCCAAGAATCAAACCGGAAACAGTTTGTACCGTATGTATGAAATTATTTACCCAAGTGCCTATCGCATTGATGGTAATGATCGCTATGAGGTTTCCGCTTATTCCAGTCGTGCCTTAACCAAAGACCCTGTTAAATCTGTTACGATTGCCCGGGGGGATAGTGTCATAGACGCTGTGACCGGTGGTCCGCTGGCTGGTCTTGATTCCGGTCCAATTTTGCTAACTGCACCGACTGCATTGCCCGTCAGTATCTCCGAAGAGATTAAGCGTATCAAACCTGAAACCGCATATATTGTGGGTGGGACAGGTTCTGTTTCTTCCGGTGTCGAACAAGAAATTAAAGATCTGGGTGTAAACACGGTAAGGTTTGATGGTGCCAACCGATTTGAGGTTTCGGCAAAGGTAGCCGATTATTTAACCCAGACAATGAACAGCCACGGTACCAGTCAAGACACCGCTTTCATAGCCAATGGAAGCGTCTTAACGGATGCGACAGCAGCTTTAAGCGTAGCTATTGAGAAAGGCATTCCGGTACTTTATGTGAGTGAGAATAGTATACCGGATTCGATTGATACATTTATCAAAAATTATCCTCAATACAAAAAATTTATTATTTTGGGCGGAACAGGAACTGTATCTGATTCCGTAAAAACAAAGCTACAGTCCTATTCCCAAGGTATTACGGTCGACCGCATCAGTGGAGCCAATCGGTTTGATGTAAATGTGAACATTATTAAATACTTTAGCCTAAAAGTGAATACCGTGGTGGTCGGGCGTGGTGATAATGTGCCAAATAAGCCTGGTGAAGTGTACCCGGATGTGATATCAGGTGCTCCACTGGCCGCAAAATACAAAGGACCTATTCTTCTCACACTTCCTGATCAACTGCCTCCGGAAATAGAAGCTTATTTAAACCAGCAGCGTTCATTAGGGAATAAAATAGACCAGATGTTTGTTCAAGGCGGCCCCGGTTCCGTATCCGATGATCAGCTGATCTACATGATGGAACAATATATGCAATAAAGGATTGATCACCAAAAAAGGAGCCATTCTGACATTATTGCATGTAGAATGGCTCCTTTTTATCATATAATACTTTTAATATCTTGACACTTTCGTATATGGATCATTCTCCATGGCATCGAATTGTACCGGAACACTATGATATCCCAGCGCATAAAAGCCCTCACGAGGGGACCATGTTTTATATACATTTAAGGCATTTTTTAATTTCCCCAGGTCCTGACTGTTGGTTAAAGTCAGCTTATATCCCGGAACATACATCTGGCTAAACCGGTCGGTGTAAATCGATACATAATTGGTTTGCGGCTTTTTGATCTGCCCTTGCTTATACATATCATTCAACACCCTCCCAACCATTGCGTGGTCCGCATGGCCATCAATGGCTGAAAAAGACTTAAACTGGGCGTTAGGGAACAACCTGGAGTTTAAGGAGATAATCGATTTCACAGAGTTATATGTAAATTCCTCGTTGGCAAGCAAGTTGATTTTTACTCTATCTTTTGGTATTCCCATTGCTTCTGCGGATTTATAAAATTCTCTAATGCGGGCCTGGCCGAATTTCTCTTTCGTTAACCAGCCATCCATATAACCTTCCTCTGCCGGGTGATGATATTTCTGGTGCCATTTGCAATAAAGAGACTGGCCGGATAAAGCCGGATCTCTGGATTCTTCATCATACATACCATTTACAACATCGCGGGCGCCTGACTTATCCCCGGCGGACATCAGAATCAAATAAACTTTTTTACCTGAACGAACATCATTAAGAATCGGAACCGAAAAAGTTAAAGCTTCATCGTCCGCATGTGGTGAAAAATATACAACTACATTTGTTGAGGAATCGACAACGTTCATTCTGGTTGCTGCACTAGTGGAATTTAAAGGGAGAATAGCAGTCAGCAAGATAACTAAAAGAAGAAAAGTACACCTGTACATTTCATCACCCACTTTTTTTATTTATATGATAGTATAAATTATTTATTATATACAGTATATTAAAATAGAAATTAATATTATAAAATAAATAAACGAATTTAATAAAAGGAGTGTTACCATTGCGTCAATACATTTTTGCATTTATAACCATTTTGTCGTTACTCTGTTCATCTCTTATACCTCATACGGTTACTGCAATGAATAAAGACCATATTAAGAAATTGGTTTTAAATGGACATAAATTAAAAACCATCCAGAACATCCAAACGCTAAAAAGTAAGAAAAAGCACTCCAAAAATCTGACAAGCTTAGCGGAAAATATTAATTCAAATCCCGTCAATTATACAGGACAAATCAATGACACCAAAACGGTTGAATATGTGTTCAAGGTAGCGACCGCCAGTACCATTCAAGTTACCGCTAACCATGAAAGCAGTGTAATCGATTATGCGCTGGTTGGTACTGATTCGGATGGCAACCTTTCCTATTACAGCGATGGAGATACCCTCCCGCCAGGTGACTATTCTTTTTATGTATTATCATATAGTCCATCAACAGTGGAATATAGCTATGAGTTAAGCAATGTTACTTTTTACACTCAACCGGATAATCATTTACCCGGTATCGTTCTGACAAACCCTTCTTTCCCGATGAACCGGCTTCCTGCAAATACAACAAACATTGTGTTCAGCGGTTCAACTGATACTCAGACACAACTTTCAAGCAATCAAACTTTCTATAAAAGCTTTGCCGGTGATTTCACAATAAATGTCCCTTTACATTTAGGACATAACTTTATAGACCTCCAATCTGTCAGCCCAACCGGAAATGCCGTCTATATGCATTTTGATCCTGTAGTGCCCGGTTTAAAACGGATTGGCGGAGCCAATAGATATGAAGTTTCCGCAAATATTAGTAGAGAGATGCCCGATTCGACCACAGTTATCATCGCAAGTGGAGAAACTTTCCCTGATGCTTTATCCGGAGGCAGTATATCCGGTTTGTTTAATGCTCCCGTTCTGTTAACGCAATCTGCGGAACTATCATCAAACGTGATCCAGGAACTTCAACGTCGCAAGCCGGAAAAAGCCATTATATTGGGTGGAACCGGGTCTGTATCAGGCAATGTGGAAAGAAAGTTATCCAATCTTGGAGTGCAGCAAATTGAAAGAATTGATGGCCCGAACCGTTTTGCTGTCTCTGCCGGGATTGCAAAAAAACTGTTTGATTTGTTGGGGGCTGAGACATCAGATACAGCCATTATTACAAATGGGATAATCTTTTCAGATGCTCTGTCAGCTTCAAGTATTTCCAGCAAAGCATTAATACCTACTTTGCTTGTTACAAATACGAGTCTGCCAACCGAAATAAATCAATTTCTTCAAGACCATCCGCAAATTAAAAATTTCATTATTGTAGGCGGGACCGGGTCCGTATCAAATGATATTGCGTACCAGCTAACCCGTTTAGGAGGTAATGTGTCCAGAATTGACGGCCAAAACCGATACCAGGTAAATGTTAATCTGGCTAACTATTTTGCAATGGATCCTGGTTTCCTGGTCTTTGCAAACGGGACAAACTTCCCTGATGCTTTATCTGGCGGACCTTTCGCATCGTCTTTAGCTTCTGTACCCACACCCTTACTGTTAACTCCGGCAAATCAACTGGATGCAAACGTACAAAGCTATTTAAATACGAATAAAAATAGCATCAACGTCATATACATTTTAGGTGGGACCGGGTCTGTTTCTTCATATGTTGAATCCCAAGTTAATGAATATATACACTAGTTTCTGCAGCAGTCTGATAAAGGAATTTCTGCCCCCGTTGCATTCATGTCATCAGACTTCATTTAACTTCTTGACACCCAAAAAAACGAGGGTGAAGCCAGTGTCAGCTTCCTCCTCGTTTTTTTCAGATATCAGACATCTTCATCCCCGCCGAAAAGATCGTCAAAAAATCCTCCGTCTTCCTCTTCTTCAAAATCGAACAGTTCTTGATCAGACCCGCCATCCTCAAAAACCTCTTCCAGTGCTTCCTCAAAGACTTCAGCAGCAATGAGCCCGGCGGCAAAGGCACCGATGGCGCCCGTTAAGCCGGACATTTTATGATAGAAACGCTTTTTGTCATAAAAGCAGATGCCCGGATTTTGAACAGCCTCCGTTAAGATTTGCCGGATATGGGCAAGCAGTTGATCCGGATCGTCAAGCAATTGATTTTCCAACCAGACCTCCCGTTTAACCTCTTTCTCTCCTGCAGGGGAAGCCAGATCCACTTCCAGCAATAAGTGGATTCCCTCATCCTCCAGAGCCGCAACAAATTCCACTTCTTTCACTTCATCTTTCAGAAAGGATGTCGGCGTAAATTCAAACTCCTGCAAATGGCCGTCAAACGAACGGGAGCCATATTTTTCACGGAATCCGAGCTGCCCCAGAGCCGTTAATACATTTTGAAAACGGCCGGGAGGAATGACGATAATGGGATCACGGTCTGTAGAATCAACTCCTGCCGCAATATCCAAATGAGTGATAAAGTAATAGGAAACAGAATAACCGGACAGCAGGAGATTTTTAGGAAGCTGGTAGGAAAACGGAAGTGTTTTTCGTTCGGAAGGCTGAATCTTAAAAGAGTCATGAAACTCAAACCGGTGAATCAACACAGAATGTTCTTGTTCCCCCACATGAGCACTCATGAATAAATCAATGTCAATTTTATTAATGTCCTGTTCCACCGTTCCCCCCTGAATCAACAACTCTCCGTTCACCTGTTCACCCAGAGTATACTCTTCCTTGTCCAGTACGAGATCTACCTGTGCCGCACCTTTTCCCAATTGGGCCATAAATTTCTTAAACACCATTAATGATCCTCCATGATTGGATTAACAACTAACTCTATTGTAACGGCTGTCACATTTTTTGAATGTGTCAGATATGTAAAGATAATCAATGAATAAATGGATAAAAAAGCTTAATGACCGCAAAAGATCATTAAGCTTTTTCTCTTTACAAATATAAAATTTATCTGATTAATCTTCGTTTGCAGCGAGAAACACAAAAATAAAGCGCAACAACTCAACCACCGCATATAAAGCGGATGCAACATAAGTGAGTGCGGCGGCGTTGAGAACTTTTTTGACACCGTATTCTTCGTTATTTCTGATCAATCCGTCCCTGACCAGTATTTGCCGGGCGCGGCTGCTGGCATTAAACTCAACCGGCAATGTCACCAGTTGAAATCCGACGGCGACCGCGAAAAACAAAATTCCCAGTGCAAGTAACCCCGTCATATGAAACAGAAGTCCTCCCAGAAGCAAAAAGGGAGCAATTCCCGATGTGAAGTTAGCCAGCGGAAACATGCGGTGACGAAGAACCAGTGCGCCATAAGATTCTTTATGTTGCAATGCGTGTCCGCATTCATGTGCAGCTACCGAAACAGCGGCAATGGAATGGCCGTGGTACACCCGGTCAGACAGCCGGACCACCCGGTGAACGGGATCATAATGGTCTGTCAACTCACCGCGGGCCCATTCCACCGGTACATGGCTCAATCCATTCCGGTCAAGGATATAACGGGCCACTTCCGCCCCGGTCAATCCGGAATAAGCGGCTTGATTTGACCACCGGTTAAAACTCCCTCTCACTTTCAATTGGGCCCAAATGGTCAGACCAAAGGCCAAAAGAGAGACGACAAACAAAATCGCAGTCATCTGAATCCCTCCAGGTATCATGCTGTGAATCGATAGTATATCATTTGTAGCAGCAATCCAGAGACACAACCATTTGATAGATTTGCCTGCTACTTCTATTATACAACTTATATATGACACCGGGAGGGATATGGGTATAATTGGCAGAATAGCTCCTTCTAGTACTCTTAAAAAGTTAAACAAATGACCCCCAAACAACTGAATCATGTAAAAAATAACATTTACAGGGTGTTTTCAAACAATCGTTTACTGTATAATTTTATTGTTCAGTTTTATTTGTATTCTATTGTGAACGTAATAGATATTAGATTCCTGGTTAGACAGAAAGTTTTGCCATCCTTCATTTTCAAATATTTTTAGCTAATCATCCCAGAAACAGGTGATGTGATTGAAAAGCAACTTTTGGTTTCTTCAGGAGAAATCGGAAGTTTTGTACCGTTTAGGGTATTTTGCAGAGAAGTATCTTTATACGGACCCCAATACATCCATTACAAAGCTGCGACAGTTTGGAGAAACCATGGCCAAAATGATTATTGCTAAAGAAAAGCTGAATGAACAGCCGACTCAACACAGGCGGCTTCGCTATCTGGAGAAAGAAGGATACCTGAACAAAGAGCTGTATAACCTGTTTAACACCTTACGTCTGGAAGGAAACGGGGCGGTTCATGAAGCGACATTCGGCACGGTTGAGGATGCCAAATCATTGCTGCCCATCGCTTTTCGCCTGGCGGTATGGTATATGAAAGTATACATGGATCACCGCTTTAAGCCCCCTGTGTATCGTGTTCCGGAACCTGTTGGCGAGATTGAACGTGAATTGACACCCAAAGAGATGATTGAGCTCCTTGAGCGGGAGTTACAGTTATCCCGTGAACAAGCGGAACAGACCACAGAGGAAGAACGAAAGATACGGGCGCGGGTGTCACAGCATTTTATACAGCAGTTGCGATTGTCTGAAGCTGAAACCCGGACAGTGATTGATGCAAAATTGCGTGAAGCGGGCTGGGAAGCCGATACGAAAAATCTTACTTATCAAAATGGGACAAGACCGCAAAAAAACAGAAACATCGCCATTGCCGAATGGCCGGTTCAAGGCGGGCGGGCCGATTACGCATTATTTATCGGGATGCAGCTGGTCGGCCTGATCGAAGCAAAATCCATCTATCAAAATGTCCCCTCTGTTCTCGACAGCCAGACCAAAACCTATGCCCGCCATGTGGTTCAGCATGAAGATGAAATCATTACCTCCACCACAGGCGAATACAAAGTTCCCTTTTTATATGCCACCAATGGCCGCCCGTACCTCAGGCAATTTGAGGAATCATCAGGCATCTGGTTCTGGGACTCCAGAAGGCCGACCCGGCACTCCCGCGCGCTTGAAAGCTGGCATTCTCCTGATGATTTAAAAGCATTACTTGCACAAAATACGGACGAAGCGGCCAGGAAACTGGACGAAGAAGAGATTGACTGCTTTGGCCTGCGGGACTATCAGAAAGAAGCGGTTCTGGCTGTGGAAAAAGCGATCACGAAAGGCGAACGGAAAATGCTGGTCGCGATGGCGACAGGAACCGGCAAGACCCGAATGTCAATCGCCCTGATGTACCGGCTTTTGAAAGCAAAAATGTGCCGGCGCATCCTGTTCCTCGTAGACCGGAATGCACTGGGGCAGCAAACGGAAGATGCCCTGAAAGAGATGAAAATTAAGGATTTGCTCTTTTCCGAGATTTATGATGTAAAGTCCCTCGACGATGTGACACCCGCTCCGGAAACAAAAGTGCACATTGCCACTGTACAGGGCATGGTACGACGGCTTTTTTACCAGGAGGGTCAACCTCCCTCGGTGGGGCAGTATGATTTTATCATTGTGGATGAGGCACACCGCGGCTATACCCATGACCGGGAGATGACAGAAGAGGAAATCCTGTTTCGCGATCAGCAAGATTATATCAATCAATACCGCCGGGTGGTCGAATATTTTGATGCGGCTGTCCTGGGACTGACCGCGACCCCCGCCCTGCATACGATTGAAATCTTTGGCCATCCCATTTTTGAATACTCCTACAGTGAAGCGGTGCTGGACGGATACCTAGTTGATCACGAGGTTCCGTATCGTTTCCAGACTGAATTACAACAGTTGGGGATTAAGCTGGAAAAAGGGAAAAAGGTAAAGTATCTGGATACCCGGACCGAACAAATTCGCAAAGAAAAGCTGAAAGACACCCTTTCCTTTGATGTGGAACAGTTTAACAAAAAAGTGATTACGGAATCTTTTAACAGGGTGATCCTGGAGCGGTTAACAGATTATATCGATCCCCACGGCAAAGAAAAAACCTTGATCTTCGCGGTCAATGACCGGCATGCTGACATGGTGGTGCGCCTTCTGAAGGAGGCTTATCAAAAAAACGGCGACGAAATTGAAGATGACGCGATCATGAAAATCACCCGCAAAATCTATCAACCGTCAAATGCCATTAAGCGCTTTAAAAATGAGCGTCTGCCCAACATTGTGGTCACGGTTGATCTGCTGACCACCGGAATTGATATCCCGGCGATCAGCAATCTGGTCTTTATGCGCCAGGTGCGTTCCCGCATTTTATACGAGCAAATGCTGGGACGGGCCACCCGTCTCTGTCCCGAAATCGGCAAAACCTGTTTCCGCATTTATGATGCGGTTGGGATTTACGACAAGCTGGAATCTTATTCTGACATGAAGCCCCTTGTGAAAAAGACACAGCAATCGTTGCGGGAAATTTATGATGCATTTACTTCTGCCCGGACCAAAGCAGAGCGGGAATTTCAACGGAGGCAGCTCATCGGCAAGTTACAACGGTTAAAACAACGGTTCACGGACGAGAAAAAGCAGGAATTTAAAGAGATGTCCAAAGGAAAAAGTGTGGATCAGTGGATCAAATCGCTGAAAAACAGGCCGCTCTCCAGGATCAAAGAGGATGCCAGCCTGATCGAATTTATTGAACAACTAAGATTGGAGCCCAGAAAAATATATATCTCCAAGCAAAAAGACCACATCCGGGAAGTGACGAGAGGATTTGGGAACGGAAACGAACGCCCGGAAGATTATCTGGAAGGCTTCCGGCGCTATATCAAGGAAAATATGAATAAAGTGGCCGCCCTGCAAGTGGTCTGCACCCGACCCCAGGATCTGACACGGGAAGATTTGCGCGAGCTGGTTCGCATACTGGAGATGAAAGGATTTAAGCAAACCCACCTGCAAACAGCCTGGAAGCAAACGAAAAAAGAGGAGATCGCCGCCGATCTGATCAGCTTTATCCGTCAGGCCGCGCTCGGGGATGCCCTGGTAGATCAGGAGACCCGAATCAAACGGGCGATGAGAAAAGTATATGCGATGAATGACTGGACACCGCGCCAGCGGCAGTGGCTGGAACGAATCGAAAAGCAACTGTTGCAAATGCCTGTCCTGGACCCGAATCCGCAAAAGGCGTTCACAGAAGAACCCTTTAAAAGCGCTGGGGGATACCAGGCATTAAAAAGAGCATTTGGCGATTCCATCGATCAAATCGTCCGTACGATCAATAAAAACCTGTATATCAGCTGATAAAGCCTGTGCTATAATAAAAATTACGCAAAATATGAACTTGTCCCCCGACAAAAACAGCGCCGTGGACAATCATTGCCAAATCTGAGTAAGGAACCTGATTCCTTACTCTTTTTACTGACAGAGGAGGAACCTATGAATAATCGGGAAATTGTGCAAAAGTTATGGAACCTGTGCAACGTACTGCGCGATGACGGCATTACATACCAGCAATATGTGACAGAGCTGACCTATTTACTGTTTTTAAAGATGATGAAAGAAAAAGGCGAAGAGACAGAAGCCGCTATCCCGGAGACGTACCGCTGGGACAGCTTAACCTCCCGTGACGGAGTGGAACTGAAAGAGCATTACCAGCGGCTATTACTGGATCTCGGCAAAAGCAGTTCCCCCACCCTGCGCCAGATCTACGCCGACGCCACCAGCAGCATTGCCGAACCGAAAAACCTGGAGAAAATTATTAAATCAATTGACGCCCTGGACTGGTACAGCGCCAAACAGGAAGGGCTGGGCGACCTGTACGAAGGCTTGCTGGAGAAAAACGCCAGCGAAAAAAAATCAGGGGCCGGCCAATATTTTACCCCCCGTGTCCTGATTGATGTCATGGTTGAACTGACCGACCCCAAAATCGGGGAAAGATGCAATGACCCCGCCTGCGGCACCTTTGGCTTTATGATCGCCGCCGACCATTACCTGCGCCAGAAAACAGACGAATACTTTGACTTAAGCCCGCAGCAGGCCCGGTTTCAGCGGCAGGAAGCCTTCTCCGGCATGGAACTGGTCAAAGACACACACCGCCTGGCCCTGATGAACGCCCAGCTGCACGGAATGGAAAGCCGCATTGAACAGGGCGACTCCCTGTCCAATAACGGAAAATGGATGAAAAACTTCGACGTGATCCTGACCAATCCGCCCTTTGGCACCAAAAAAGGCGGCGAACGGGCCACCCGGGACGACCTGACACACCAGACCTCCAACAAACAGTTAAACTTCCTGCAAATCATCTACAACGCCTTAAAAGACGACACCAGCGCCAGAGCCGCCGTCGTCCTCCCGGACAATGTCCTCTTTGAAAGCGGAGTGGGCGCCACCATCCGCCGCGACTTAATGAATAAATGCAACCTGCACACCATTTTGCGCCTGCCGACCGGAATTTTCTATGCCCAGGGCGTGAAAACCAATGTGTTATTTTTTAACCGGGGTGCCACTGATCAAGGCAGCACCAAAGAAGTCTGGGTCTACGACCTTCGCACCAACATGCCAGGCTTTGGCAAACGCAATCCGTTAACCCATGCCCACTTTGCCCAGTTTATGGAAGCGTACCGCGCAAAAGACCGCCATTTGGTAAAAGATGAACGCTGGAACCGTTTTACCCGTGAAGAGATTGCCAGAAAAGGCGACAGCCTGGATATTGGCCTGATCGCCGACGAATCGCTGTCTGCCTATGAAAACTTGCCTGATCCGGTTGAATCGGCGGAAGAAGCGATTGGTAAACTGGAACAGGCTGTCCGCCTGTTAAATGAAGTTGTGGAAGAATTAAAGGCTGTGGAAAAGTAAGGGGGTGAAAAATATGGCAACAAAGGCGAAGAAGAAAAAGCCGTTGGAGGAGTTATTGCAGGAGGCGTTGGTGCCGGAAGAGGAACAGCCGTATGAAGTGCCGGAGAATTGGGTTTGGGTGAGGTTGGGAGATATTATAGAATTATTATATGGAAAACCACTACCTAGAAATAAAAGAAGTGGAAATGGATATCCTGTGTTTGGTTCAAATGGAATTGTAGGCTATCATACCGACTTTTTATTAGAAGGTCCTATCATTGTTATAGGAAGAAAAGGGTCTCACGGTGAGGTGAATTGGTTCAATGAATCAGGTTGGCCAATTGATACTACATATTATGTAAAGACACGAAAAAATATAGATTTTAAGTTTTTGTTTTATCTACTAAAAAATCTTAATCTCAAAAAGTTAAATAGATCTACTGCTATACCTGGATTAAATAGGGAAGATGCGTATAATCAAGTAATTCCTCTACCTCCCCTCAACGAACAAAAACGCATCGCAGAAAAAGTGCAACGGCTTTTAAATAAGATTGATAAAGCAAAACAGTTGATTGAAGAAGCAAAGGAAACTTTTGAACTTCGCCGTGCCGCGATTTTGGACAAAGCATTTCGCGGGGAGTTGGGGACAAATAATCCGGATGAGGAGAAGCCTTCAGTTGAGACGACGTTATCTAAAAAAGAAATACCATCTACTCAATTACCCAATAATTGGGGTTGGGTACAAATAAAAGATTTAATAAATCCGATGCAAACGAGAAACCCAAAAAGTATAAATGGAGATAAATTTTATTATGTTGATATAGAAGCTATTGATAACGAGAAACAGATAATATCGAGTACAAAAGAGCTGAGCATAAATGAAGCACCAAGTAGAGCAAGAAGGAAGGTTGATAAGGGAGATGTAATTATTTCTTTAGTAAGGCCGTACTTAAAAAACGTCGCGGTTATTACAGAACAGGATGAAAGATTGATTGCATCTACAGCATTTTATGTTTGTAGGCCTAAGAAATTATTGAAAACGAAATATCTCTATAACTTTCTGAGATCTAGTTATGCAACACGTTATTTAATTTTACACACCAAAGGTGATAATTCACCTTCGGTTAGGAGTACTGACTTTGAAAGAATGCCTATTCCTTTACCTCCTCCCAACGAACAAAATAGGATTGCAGAGAAAGTGGAACGGTTACTTTCAAAATTAGATGAAGAGAAAAGATTTGTCGCTAAAGTTGAAGAAAAACTAAACCAGCTAAAACAATCTATCCTCTCCAAAGCATTTCGTGGTGAACTAGATACTAATGATCCCACAGAGGAAAGCGCGATTGAATTGCTGAAAGAAATTTTATCTTCCTAGTAGCAAGGAAATGTGGCTGTTTGATTTAGAGTAAAGCACAAATTAAATTATGGTGACCTAAATATCACACCATAATATCTTATTAACTTTAGGCACCTCGTTTTTTATAGCTTTTGTTTAACCATTAATCACGAGTGTGCCTTCTCCTTTTATACAAAATTTTTGACGACAAAGTATGAGTAAAATATAGGAAGCAAACCTTTAACCATTATCAGTAACTATAATCTTAAAGAGACTTACCGGATTATTATTTGTGCGTCAACTTGGCCCAATGTTAAAATTAACAAGTGGAGCGTACAATTTATTGCATTAAAAGGCACGATAATGGTGGGGGGTATCATGGAAACTGTCAAGGATGTGTTTGAAAATATTGTTGCCAATCTGATTACAGCCATTATTATTGGGTTCTCTGCATATATCGTGCTTTATTATCGCATGTCGGGAATCAATCAAGCCTTTCGCAGGCTGATCCACCCAAAAAGACGTGTATTCGCTTTACACGACTTGCAAATCAATAGCATTAACAGGCTTGAAACTTCAAATTTTCTCTCTCCGATTTCGGAATATGAAAGAGAGATACTTGTTAAATTACACGCCGCCCGTAATGGTTCCAACCCCCATAATGGAATTTGCATCCGTCTGGATAGCCTTACTTCCGTGTCAAATGATAAAAACCAAGTGACCGCTCATATTTCAAAGGTTGGATTTTTTGACTTTATTGCTACCAATCTTACTGCTTATCCTGCTAATGCACCCATCCTTTCCTTTCGCAGTCAGATTGCTGCGGCAATCAGGTCATTCCGCTCCTTTGGCATCATTCAACAAGTATTAAATGAAACCCAAAAGTACGGTCAGCCCACAAAAGTGGAAGATGTTTTGGAAAACCGCTCTTTGGCGAATATCATTGCGGTTAGTATCCTTATCATTGACTCTACAGGAAGGATTGGAATTGTTGAGCGAACGACTCGTGTGGCAGTCTCCTCCGGCAATTATGGGGCAACTTGTGCCGGAACCGTTAGCAATGTGGATTTTGATTGTGAAAACCCGTTTGTCTCCTGTTCCCTGCGGGAGATCAAAGAGGAACTGAATCTTGATCTTGAGAGTTTAAATTTCGATGGGATCGTCGTTCCGAAACAGAAAATGCAACCGATCTTCTTGTACCATGTTTCCGTTGATCAAACATGGGAAGAACTTCTGCCTGTTATTCAGCAGGCGAGAGACATATCTTTTGAAACCGATGCTCTATATGCTGTCCCTGTAGACCAGGCCGTTAAATTTGCTTCCCACTCACGCATGACGGATACGGCTGCTTATCAAGTGTGGCGCTATGCAGTGAAAAATGGCCATGCTCACAGATGGTATACTACATTGCTTTTTCCTTTTGATTTAAGTTGCTACCTGGTACCCTGGAAGTTAGATAAATAGCAGCCCATTTCATTATGGCTTTATTTTTGTTGGCTGCAATAACTCAACTACAGGACAAATGACTAAAGCTCAGTTGCTGTACAACAACTGAGCTTTTTTAGTTATATTGCAATGATTTTATAATCGTCACTTAAAATCAAAATCGCTTAACCGTCCGGTGGGTCAGCTGCATGTTGTTTTGTGGGTCCGTATAGCATAGGCTGTTCACCTCCTTCAAAGAACGCATCGGCATTGGAAAAGAAAAAATCCAGTGCATACCGCTGATAATCGGAATTTCCCATATTCCTCAAGTAATGCCCCAGCATAAGCAGCAACTGGTTTTTTTGCTTCATAAAATCATGCTGCCTGGCCAGTTCCAATGCTTTATGAAGGCACTGAACTGCCTGATCATGCATTCCCTGTTTTACATAACAGTTTCCCAACCCCATTAATGCTTCTGTTTCCTGATAAGCGTCATTAATTTTTTTGCTGATTTTTACAGCCTTTAAGAAGTATTCCCCCGAGCTGGAAAATTCGTTACGTTTTGAATATAAATCCCCCAGTTGTGTGTAAGCATATGCGAGAAGGTACTCTTTTTTAATTTTGTCCTTCAGTTTCAGTGCGGTAAGGAAACAGATTTCCGCCAGATTCAGGTTACCCTTCTCACTGTACACACTTCCCAAAGTGGTCCACAGTTCGCAACATCTGTCATACGCTTTGTCTACACGCGCAAGTGCAATTCCCTTCCGTGCATGATTAATCGCCTGCGTGTGCATACCTCCCTTTGCCCAAATAGTGGCTTGAAGTTCAACAAAGTTAAGGACGACTTCCTTACTTTCGATTTCATAAGGAATAGATCCCGTTTTTTCACTTGGAAGGGCATTATGTGATATCTCATTCAGCACAGTTTGAGCATCCTCAAGGCGGTTGAGTTTTTGAAAATAGATAGATTTGCCTAATAACAATAAGTGCTTAGTATACTTCCGTTTGCCATCTATTATAAATGTGTTGATTCCCTTTTTGCAATATTCTAACGCCTGATGAAGATTATTTTGGAGATATTCAACGCGACTTAAGTAGTAGTAACACAAGGATTTTAAATTGGTAGAAATCATATCCGTGTGTTTGTCATTGATGCACCGAATCGCTTCAAAAAAATGTTTTTGTGCTTTTTTCAAATTCCTTTTAAAGAAGTAGCATTTCCCCCTTAAAAAATGAACAACCACAATGTAAGGACTGCCGGGAGGAAGGGGGAAACTCCTTAGCTCCACTATCCCCTGATCGGGATCTGCCAAATCGATCATCGTTTCAATCGATTCCAATCTTAACTCTATCTCTTCGTTAACTTCCTCCTGATTGATTTTCTCTTCATCAATATAAAACCGGCTCATATCCTCTTCTTTCAGCCCGAGCTTGTTGAACAGATAAATGATTTTCTGCTCGCTTACATCTGTTTTGCCGGTTTCAATGTTGCTGATCACCACCTGGGAGACAATGTTATCTTCCAGATCCTGCTGGCGGAGCTTTTTCGCTTTCCTTGTTTCCCGGATCAATTTCCCCAGTTCAATCCGGTCCAGCCTGTATTTTTTCACCCGGACCACCTGCCTCAAAAAAATATTCCATTCATTATGCCCTTTGGCAGTATCATTTCTTCCAATTCCGGGTGATTCCTTCTAATATTTTGAATATAAATGATGATAATTTTGGCCGGCCTGTATGTTATTTCTTTTAGGTTGGCGGACTATTCCCGATTATCGCTTATTTGAAAAATTATTACAAAAACTATAAATTATTAATAAACAGAAGCAGGTTTTGTGAGGAGGAACAGTATGCTGAAATTACAATTATCCGGCGATCCAAAGGAGATCTACCACTTTATGAATGATCTTCAATCCCAGCCCCAGTACGGGGTTCA
Organism: Paenactinomyces guangxiensis; assembly: GCF_016055185.1. Lineage (GTDB taxonomy): Bacteria > Bacillota > Bacilli > Thermoactinomycetales > Thermoactinomycetaceae > Paenactinomyces > Paenactinomyces guangxiensis. The sequence goes on along the minus strand of NZ_JAECVR010000005.1, from coordinate 175,465 downwards.
ACTGGAATCAAAGAGATATCTACTTCCGGGGTTTACAGAAAAAGAGATTACGGCCTATGTCAACTATGTCCCGAAAGAGCAAAAACCCCTGACCGTCACCCTGAAAACACAGGAAGGAAAAGAGGTTCAGATCAACCTGCTGGACGGCGTCGCTGTGGAACTGGACCGGGGGATTACCTATATCAGCGGCAAAGTTTTTGATATTTTTGGCTGAGTTTATAAAGTTTTTCACAACAGTTTATTTCACACAACGCATCCCGCTGGTAGACAGCGGGCGATGAGGAGGAAACGAGGATGGCAAAAAATGAGATACAAAATTATATAAAGAAAAGCGAAGCAGTCAGTTGTACGGTGTATGTTCTGGCCAAGCTCGGCTACCCCCGGCACAAAATCGAAGAAGTGACCCGCGAGCTTAGAAACACATTTCAGCTCAAGTGCAACAGCTACACCTTTGAAACAAGCCTGGTCACCGGGAGAGTGGACCGCAACCATCTGCTGCCAACCATCTATCAACCGCAGAAACCCGATTCTTCAGGCAAAAAAGATGATGAGACAAGTTGACGTGAACCTGTAGAGATCAAAAGCGGAAGTTACGGAATTGGGTCTCAAATTATTGGTATTTAAATATATTTTCTTTTATGAAAGATACAATGTTGTGAAATGAATGTATATTCATGTATAATTTAAATGAATCTAAAGGTCTCTTTGGCAAAGAAATCCATGCTTCCTTGTACACATGACTTTTGATTGGACAGAGTTGGCCTCAGGTCTCCCCTGTCCTTTTTTAATGAAAGGGGGGAATCTGTTACGGAGAACGGAATGCCCGATTGTGAAGCCATCCAGAATGGCTGTATGCACAGGGCATGTTTAAGTAGAAAAGGAAACCTTTTTCATAGAGTTTTATAAGTTTTCCGTAACAGGTGAGATGGGTAAATATTTTTATCGATTGGTCGTCCTGATTCTTTTCACATGTATCGGTCTTGGGGTCTTGGGGACTGGTGAAGGATACGCTGATCCCGGCTTTGAGATTCCCCGTGTCGATGACCATTTCGATCCGGTTAAACAGGGTCCGGCACCTCAGAAAACAAATCCTGTGAATCAGAATGCACCGGAAGAAGGAAACACCTGGGATTGGATCAAAGAAAAAGCTTCTGGAGCCTGGGAGTGGACCAGGGAGACCGTCTCCGATGCCTGGGAGTGGACCAAAGAAACAGCATTAGACTTTTGGGATTGGTTTGTTGAGGTATTATCAAAGATTACCGAAGTGGTGGTTGATGCTCTCTCAGCCGCCTGGGACTGGATCGTTGACAACTATGAATATATCGTAAGCGGGATTGTCCTGATTGTCGGAATCGTCCTCTGTTTTTTTGCCCCGCCTGCGGGGGCCGCGATCCTGAGCGGCTGGGCGATGTCGTTTGGCATCAGTTTCGCGCTGAATGGCTGGAAAATCGATGAAACCACCTGGCTGGATGCGGCGTTCGGCGGAGTGCTTGGCCTGTTCGGCCTGGGCTTTGCCGGAGGGGCAGCCAGAGTTCTGGCAACCGGATTGGGCCGGAAGCTGGTGACAGGGCTGGCCAACGCCAGAGTACTGGGGCCGCTCTTGAAAAGCGGCGGCAAACTGATCAGCAAGCTGCCTCAACCGCTGCAAAAAATCTTCTCCAAAGCCGGGTTTATCGGTTCGGTAGAAGGTGCGGGAACCAGCATCGTTGACGACCTCCTGCGCGGCAGGGAGATCAACTGGAAAAATGCATTGATCTCCGGATTCGGCGGGGCTCTTCTGGTTGGGATGGGATCATTTATCGCTCCCAAAATTGACCCGTTTGTAGACAAGGTGACAACAGCGGTCAAAGAGTACACCAGGCCCGTTGTCGCCAAAGTAAGCCCTGTTGTTCAAAAGCTGGATGACTTTGATATTAAGAAATGCTTCAGCTATCAGAAGCCGCCAGGATATTCAGCTTCTATTTTCTTGCCATCGTTCGACCTCAAAGATTGTATTTATTCAGCGGATGGCGGGGGTGGTGGCGGAAGTAGTAAAACAAACAGTAGCGATGGAGCAAAAGTAACTTCAGCTCAGGGATATTCTACCTTAGTTAGTAACCGTACTAAGGTAGTTGGTGATTACGAAGAAGGTACACAGGCATCAGTTATTTTACGTAAGGAATTGAAGTTAGCAGGTGTTGAGCCTCCGCCATATCCAAATGCGGCTCATCATATTATCCCTTGGAATGATAGTAGGGCAAGAGAAGCACAGCAACTTCTGAGGGAGTTTGGTATTGATCATGACTCGGCAGTTAATGGAGTGTTCCTTCCTTACGTTGACTCTAATCATGCAAACGGGAAGTATGTTGGTAATGAATCTCTTCATCAGGGAAATCATTCAAGGAAATATATTGCATATGTAACAAGTCGTTTAAGAGAAGTAAAAGAAGCCGGTGGCACAACTGCTGATGCTGTAAGGGTACTGAACGATATTCGCTCTAAACTTTTGGATGGATCATTGCCATTGAATTGATCGTTTAAAGATAAATGTTATACTTAGTTTAAAATTGTAAATGGAGGAAAACCATGAAAATATGGGAGTTAAAGGCATCGTTGGACGAACGATTTGAAACATTACAGCTCGTAAATTTTGATAAAGATTATGAGCAATATTTTAAGGATAAGTTTAATACAACGAATCCGTTATTAGAAATATGGGGAGATGTCAAAGTATTTACGTTAGATGAAGGGGAGTCCAGCGATTGCCCTTATTTTTGGGGCTATTCAGCTGCTCCTGTATTTAGTGAGAGAGCACTTGGTTTAACCAAAGATTTTTTAAGGGGTAAGGCTGAGACTCTGCCACTTGTCCATCCGGTAAATAAATACTTCGCCATACATGTCTTGAATACAATTGATGCCATTGACTATGATCGCGCGGTTATAAGACAGTTAGAAACAGGACTCAGAGTTGGTATGGATAAGTATGCATTTATTCCTGAAAAGATTGAGGGACAGCATATCTTTCGAATTTATATAGATGACCGAGTAAGATCAATGGTTTTTGTATCTGATGAGTTTAAAAAATTGGTTGAATCTAACAAATTGGTGGGGTTTGAGTTTATTGAGGTATGGGATTCTAATTGTTAGCTATTGAAATTCTAAGCGAAACAGGGTTAGACGAGCTAACAGAGAAAGAAAACCATAAAACCTGATTCAAACTTCAAAAGCAGCCGATGCTAAAGGGGTAAAAAATGAACCTGTGGCAACTGCGTATTTTAACCCCTGGAGAAATAGAAGTAATAACTAGTCCAAGTTGGGATCACATTAAATTAGTCTTGGATCAAGTGGATGGGTTTGCCCTTGACAATGTTTCTTTGTTATCTGAAGAGGCTGGAGATTTAATGGTCGCTGGGGGAGACGAATACAATGGAGTCAAACTATACTATGTTTCGTATTACTTGGATGGTTATAGCGAAGATTTAGTTAATCCCTCAGTATCAAAGGAAGATGAAAAGCATATTACCATTACAGTTCAAGAAGTTGGAACTGACATACCTAGGCGATATCTTGTTGAATATAGAGACATGATTAAAGCTTTCAAATATTTCTTTGAAACGGGAGAACTTACAAAAGACCAAGAATGGGAATAAGGTCGGGGCCGGGGGACGAAAGAGGGACAAAAATGATCAAAATCAGCCCCTTTAAACAAGAGCCGCAATTGAATTGAATTAATATTAATATATATGTATAATCATTCAAAAACAGGGGCGGTATACTTATGCATCTTACTTGTGAATCCACAAAAATGGAAGATTATCTGTGTGAACTGGAAGAGGTGGATTATTCCCATCCCCTGATTCAACAGAAAGTAAAGCAGATTCAGGATTCCTGCCGGACAGATCTGGATCGGGTAAAGATGGCATATGAGTTTGTACGGGACCATATTCACCACTCCTGGGATATTCAAAGCGCTGTAGTAACCTGTAAAGCATCAGAGGTGTTGCAGCATGGAGAGGGGATTTGTTATGCTAAATCACACTTGCTCGCGGCTTTGTTAAGGGCTCAGAGGATTCCTGCGGGATTTTGCTATCAAAGGTTAACCCTTGGAGCCACTCCGGATACCGGATATGCCGTCCATGCTTTGAATGCATTTTATCTCGATTCGGTGGGAAAATGGGTACGTCTTGACGCCAGAGGCAATAAGCCGGGTGTGCAGGCGGAATTTTCCATCGAACAGGAAAAGCTGGCTTTCCCTGTTCGGCCGGAGCTGGGTGAAATGGATTATCCTGTTATTTATACAAAGCCTCAAACAGCGAGTGTGCTGAAACAGCATACCAATGCCCTTGAAATGTACCAGTATCATTTGCCGACTGAGCTTTAAGGAGCGGACCATTGGAAACAGCCCTCCCCATGATTGGAGGAGGGCTGTTATAATGAACTTTGCCTTTATTTCTGCGATTGCTGGCTTTTGTTCAATGCCTGTTCAAGGTCGGCGATGATATCGTCGATAGATTCGATTCCCACGGACAAGCGTACCAGTTCCGGGGTGACACCGGCACTGCGTTGTTCTTCCTCGGAAAGTTGCTGGTGAGTGGTGCTTGCCGGGTGAATGACCAGCGACTTGGCATCGCCCACGTTGGCGAGATGGGAGAAGAGGTTCAGGCTTTCAATGAATTTCTTTCCTGCTTCCAGTCCGCCTTTGATCCCAAAGGTAAAAATGGCTCCCTGGCCTTTGGGAAGGTATTTTTGAGCCAGTTCATGGGTGGCATGACCGGGGAGACCGGGGTGGTTTACCCATTCAACCGCTTGATGCTGATCCAGGTATTTGGCGACGGCCAGCGCATTTTCACTGTGCCGTTCCATTCTGAGGTGCAGGGTTTCCAGGCCTTGCAGCAACAGGAAGGCATTAAAAGGAGAGATGGCGGCTCCGATATCACGAAGTAATTGGACCCGTGCTTTGATGATATAAGCCAGAGGCCCGACTGCTTCAGTGTATCGTACACCATGATAGGTGGGGTCCGGTTCGGTGAGGTCCGGGAATTTTCCGTTGGTCCAGTCAAAGCGGCCGGAATCAACGATGACGCCGCCGATGCTGTTTCCGTGGCCGCCGATAAACTTTGTCGCGGAATGGACGACAATATCGGCGCCAAAGTCAAAGGGACGGCATAAGTAGGGGGTGGCAAAAGTGTTGTCAATGATCAGTGGAACACCATGATCATGAGCGATCTTTGCGACTGCTTCAAAGTCCAATACGTCCGTTTGCGGATTACTGATGGTTTCCGCAAATATGGCTTTGGTTTTGTCGGTGAGCGCTTTGCGAAAGTTTTCGGGATCAGATTGGTCAACGAACTTCACTTTGATTCCCAGCTTTGCAAGTGTGTGGTTAAAAAGGTTAAAGGTACCTCCATACAAACTGCTGGAGGAGACAATTTCATCCCCTGCTCCCGCAATATTGAGAATCGAATAAGTAATCGCCGCCTGCCCGGAACTGGTCGCCAGCGCTCCTACACCGCCTTCCAGTTCAGCCACCCGTTTTTCAAATACATCTTGTGTCGGGTTCATGATGCGGGTATAGATGTTGCCAAATTCTTTCAATGCGAATAAGTCCGCCGCGTGCTGAGTGTCGTTAAATACGTAGGAAGTTGTCTGGTAAATGGGTACGGCACGGGAGTTGGTCGTTGGATCGGGTACCTGGCCGCCGTGAACGGCAATGGTTTCACTGCGAAATGCTTTTTGTTCACTCATATGTTTTCCTCCTCCATTGTAAAAAGCCTCTTCCCTGATCCAGAGAAGAGGTTTTTTTTGATCCGTTTTCCTCTCCTATCTCTTAGAGACTGATGGTTAGTCTCTAACAGGAATTGGCACCTTCCGGTTGATGGTACAACCAGGGTTGCCGGGCTTCATTGGGCCAGTCCCTCCGCCGCTCTGGATAAGAGTATGTTGATAAGAAAAATATGTTTTATTTTTAAATTCTTTTTATTATAATGACTAAATCTGATGATCGTCAATGGTTTTTTTAAAAATACGGGGCGGCTTACATGATCAACCGTACTCTTCATTATCTGTGTACACAAAAAGGCAAGCGGTGATTTTCGCTTGCCCTGTGTTTTTCCAATCATATATATCAATTACTTCATATTGTATTTCTTTTTGAAACGATCGACGCGTCCACCTGCGTTGATCATTTTTTGTTTACCGGTAAAGAAAGGATGGCATTCGGAACAAATATCAACTTTCAGGTTTTCGGCGGTTGATCCGGTTTCAAATGTATTTCCGCACGCACAGGTGACTTTTGTCAATTTGTATGCTGGATGAATAGCAGCTTTCATCTTTCTCACCTCTTTCCTTGCCAATCCAACTGATTCATTCGTTCGCTCAATTGAAACCACTGAAGTATTATAGCATGAACGACCCGTTGCTGCAAGGTGGGGAAAGGAGTGTACTGCACCTGGACACAAACGCTGTGCTATGATCCTTTGCTGGAAAATTGGATAAATAATGGCTTTTTTTATTTTAAGACAGAGAGCGGGTTAATCGCCTGACCGTTTCTCCTCACTTCAAAATGCAGATGGTAGCCAGTTGCATTTCCCGTCTGACCCATGTTTCCGAGAGCCTGGCCTGCTTCGATGATTTCCCCCTTACTGACACGGATCCGGCTTAAGTGTGCGTAATAGGTAACCCAACCACCTCCGTGATCCAGGACAACTAAGTTTCCATACCCCCCGGAATACCCTGCCTGCACTACTTTGCCGGCAAGAGAGGCATGGATAACTGCTTTTGACTTCGCAGCGCTCCAGATATCGATGCCCTTATGCTGACGGCCGTTGCGCCAGCCAAAGTTGCTTGTAATCTGTCCGCTCACCGGCCAGCGAAAAACATAAGAACCGGCATTCCATCGGGCGGGATGCTTTACAGCCAGACGGATACGACCTTTCTTTTTCGCCGCTTGAGAGCCTTTGGCATACCGGAGGGCTGGAATCTCCAGCTTTTGCGGAACAGCCACTCTCTGGCCGACATATGTGATCCCAAGATCTTTCAGTGACGGGTTCAGATGGAGAAGCAACCCGGTGGTGGTTTTGTACTCTTTGGCCAGGCTTTCCAGCGTATCGCCAAATTTGATCCGCACCCATTTTCGCACTAAGGGAATATTCAAAGTTCGGCCCACTTCGAGAAGATGCGGTTCGGTGATCTGGTTATAGGCGGCAAGCTGATTGTGATGGACTCCGTAAAACAGACCAATCCGGTAAAGTGTATCCCCCTTTTTTACTTGATACGTGAGTGGTTTTGTCTCCACCTTGGCGGCCAGATTCCCATCGGTCACTGCTGAAATAGGGTTCAGATACTGATAGATCATTTCTTGGGCGATTTGCTGATTATCCTGATCCGGTTCGGTATTTTGCAATTCTGCTGCATAGACAGGATGTTTGTCTGTACCCACCGCCCAAGATGTTGAGGCAGAGCAGATGGTGAGGGAAGAAGCCAACAACGCTTTTTTGGAAGACATCATAGCACCTCACATAAAATGAAAGTGTTGGGTAGGATTCACCCCGGTTTCATCTTTATGTGGGGGCAAAGCGGCATATGCCAAAAAAATTTCTGATCAGGAAACAGTGGTGGTCGGGCGAGGCTGTTTAGGTTCTAACGAAGCCAGAAACTCTGCGTTGGTTTTGGTATTTTTCAATTTTTTCACAAAGGCCTCCGTATACTCATTACCGTCTGACATCGATTTGCGCAACATCCACAGTTTGTCCAGTTCGGCTTTGCTTAAAAGAAGCTCTTCGCGGCGGGTTCCGGAACGCCTGATGTCAATGGCGGGGAAAATGCGTCGTTCCGCCAGTTTGCGGTCTAAGTGCAATTCCAGGTTGCCGGTTCCTTTAAATTCTTCATAGATCACATCATCCATGCGTGATCCTGTTTCAACCAGCGCTGTAGCCAAAATGGTCAGGCTTCCGCCTTCTTCGATATTACGGGCAGCTCCAAAGAAACGTTTCGGGCGATGGAAAGCGGCGGGATCAATCCCTCCGGACAGCGTGCGGCCGCTTGGCGGAATGACCAGGTTATAAGCCCGGGCCAGGCGCGTGATGCTGTCGAGCAAAATGACGACATCTTTTTTGTGTTCAACCAGCCGTTGCGCCCTCTCCAGAACCAGTTCAGCTACTTTAATATGATTTTCCGGCAATTCATCAAAGGTGGAACTGACAACCTCCCCTTTGACGGACCGCTGCATATCGGTCACTTCCTCGGGACGTTCATCGATCAGCAACACAAACAGTTCGATCTGGGGATCATTTTCCGTGATACTGTTGGCAATCTCTTTTAACAGCATTGTTTTTCCCGCTTTGGGCTGGGCCACGATCAGGCCCCGTTGCCCCAGTCCCACAGGAGCAATAAGATCCATGACCCGGGTGGAAATTCTCTCGGGAGTGGTTTCCAGGATCAGGCGCTTCTCCGGATAAAGTGGGGTCAGAGCGGCAAAGTGCAAACGTTCTGCCGCCACATTGGGATCTTCCCCATTGACGGCTTCAACGTGCAACAATCCAAAGTATCGTTCATTTTCTTTGGGAGGCCGTACTTTTCCGGATACCAGATCGCCGGAGCGGAGGTCAAACCGGCGAATTTGCGAGGCGGAAATATAAATATCCTCAGCAGAAGGCAAAAAGTTGATCGGCCTTAAAAAGCCGTATCCTTCAGGAAGTACATCGAGGACACCTTCCATAAACATTAAACCGTCTTCTTCTGCCTTGGCCTTCAGGATCGCAAAGATCAATTCTTTCTTTTTCATCTGGCTGTAGTAGGAGATTTGATATTGCTTCGCCAGTTTGTACAACTCCGTTAACCGAAGATTCTCTAAATCACTCAATGTGAGGTCCATCAGATTATCACCACACGTTTTTCTATTAGGATTACCCCCTCTCCCAAAAGATTGAGAGGGTTTCTATAAAACCAGGTTCGGCTTTTTTTCCAGCCGATGGGTTCCATCCATAAAGCGGATCGTCCCCGTTTTGGCACGCATCACTACAGAGTGGGTTTTTGCCAGGGTTCCCTGATAGCGGACTCCTCTTAAAAGCTCCCCGTCCGTTACACCCGTCGCGGCAAAGATGGCATCTTCCCCCTTGACCAGGTCATCCATGCGCAACACTTGTTTAGGGTCCTGGATACCCATCCGGATACACCTGTCATACTGCTGTTCATCCTCAGGCATCAAGCGCCCCTGAATTTCCCCGCCGAGACATTTTAACGCAACTGCCGCCAATACTCCCTCCGGCGCTCCCCCGGAACCAAATAAAATATCAACTCCCGTATCAGGAAAACCTGTATGAATCGCCGCAGCTACATCACCATCAGGGATCAGCTTAATCCGTGCTCCCGCCTTTCTGATATCTTCAATCAGCTTGGCGTGGCGGGGACGGTCGAGCACAACAGCAACCAGATCCTCCATATCTTTGCCCTGCGCCCTGGCCACTGCCTTTAAATTATCCACCACCGGAGCATCAATGTCTACCAGTCCGACAGATTTTGGGCCAACTGCGATCTTGTCCATATACATATCAGGGGCATGCAACAGTCCGCCACGCTCAGACACAGCTACAACGGAGAGAGCATTCCACAATCCTTTGGCCACAATGTTAGTTCCTTCCAGCGGATCAACAGCTACATCTACTTCAGGCAGGTATCCCAGCCCCAACCGTTCCCCGATGTAGAGCATGGGGGCTTCATCCATTTCTCCTTCGCCAATCACAACGGTTCCGCGCATGGGAATGGTATCAAACACCTTACGCATCGCGGAAGTAGCCGCGGCATCTGCTTCATCCTTTTTGCCAAATCCCATCCAACGGGCGGAAGCAACAGCCGCAGCCTCCGTCACGCGAACAAGTTCCATGCTTAAACTTCTTTCCATATCAGTCATCTCCCTTGTTTTTCTCAGCACGCCGGCAAAAGTATGTCATAACTCCATAAATAGAGTAACATATTCCTTTCTTATGTTATACTCTAAACCTTTGCCAATCGCCAGAGAAATCGGGAGACAAAAAAGTAAGCGCTTTTTTATTCCCGCCGGATTTCCGCCTTCAGGCGGGCCAGTTTTTGTTCCAGTTGTTCATAACCACGGTCAATATGATTGGTTCCGGTGATCCATGTAACATCCTCAGCCATCAGTGCGGCAATCACCAGAGAGGCTCCGGCACGCAGATCAAAAGCATGGACCCGGGCTCCGTGAAGCGGAATCATCCCTTCCACAATGGCTGTTCTGCCCTCCACCTTGATTTTGGCCCCCATCTTTTCCAATTGGCTGACATGTTCAAAACGGGAAGAATAAATATTGTCTGTGACGAGGCTGGTTCCGTGTGCTCGGGTTAGCAGAGAGGTAAAAGGCTGTTGAAGATCGGTTGGAAAGCCGGGATACGGCAGGGTTTTAATATCGACAGGAGTATAGCGGGAACTCCCTTTGACAAAAATCGACTCTTCTTCTTCCTGGATTTGCACTCCCATTTCTCTTAATTTAGCAGAAACGGACTCCAAATGCTTGGGAATAATTTGTTCAATCAGAACTTCCCCTTCCGTTGCAGCAGCGGCAATCATATAAGTCCCGGCTTCAATGCGATCAGGGATAATGGTATGGCGGCATCCGTGCAGCCGTTTCACTCCCTGAATCCGAATGATATCTGTACCGGCTCCTTTGATGACAGCCCCCATGCTGCTCAGCAGGGTCGCAACATCGATAACCTCAGGCTCTTTAGCAGCATTTTCAATGACCGTTTTTCCGTCCGCACAGGCAGCCGCGAACATAATATTGATGGTTGCTCCAACACTGACTACATCGAGATAGATCCGCGCACCTTGCAGCTTTGGAGCAATCAGGCGGAGGACGCCATCCTCCTGCACCACCTTGGTCCCTAACGCCTGAAACCCTTTGATGTGCTGGTCGATCGGGCGCAATCCCAGGTTGCATCCGCCTGGCGTGCCAATGGTTACTTCCTTCCATTTCCCCAGTAAAACCCCCATCAGATAATAGGAGGCCCGTAATTGGTTCACCTTTTGACTCAGCACCGGCTGGTGGCGAATCGGTGAGGGGTCTATGGTTATTTCTGCACCTGTCCGGGTAACGACCGCTCCTAAATCATGCAAAACCTCTATGTAGAAAGCAACATCACGAATATCGGGGATATTTTCCAATACGGAAGGTGAATCGGCCAGCAGAGTGGCAGGAATCATCGCTAAGGCACTGTTTTTGGCTCCGCTAATCTTGACGCTTCCATGCAGGGGGTGTCCGCCTTTAATGACCAGCTTCTCCATTAGACCCTCCCTCTTTTCTATATCTCGGGCATGTTTCACCACTCGTGTGAAACCCATGTTCATCCGCGGAGATGAATAACGTCATGGTACGATCAAAAAATGAAATCCGGCGGAAGGCTGTAAAAACCTGCCGCCAGACCATCGTTGACTTATGATTGCTTCGCCCTTTGCCAATCGGCCTCAAATTTTTCAATCCCTTGATCCGTCAAAGGATGGCGCACCATTTGCTCCAGAACTTTATACGGCAGGGTAGCGATATGGGCACCGTGCAATGCCGCCTGGGTAACATGGACAGGGTGCCGGATACTGGCCGCTATGATTTCCGTGGCGATATCGTGCACATGAAAGATTTCTGCTACTTCTTGAATTAACTCAATGCCGTTCTGGCTGATATCATCCAGACGTCCGATAAACGGGCTGACAAATGTGGCTCCGGCTCTTGCGGCCATCAAAGCCTGGTTTGCGGAAAAGATCAGTGTCACGTTTGTCTGGATTCCATTCTTTGCAAAATGGTGAACCGCTTTTAAGCCCTCAATCGTCATCGGAACTTTAATGGTCACATTGTCGGAAAGAGAAGCCAGTTTTTCCCCCTCTTCAATCATCCCGTGTGATTCACGGCTCAATACTTCTGCACTGACCGGTCCGTCGACAATAGACAAAATTTCCTGCAATACCTCTTCAAATACACGGCCAGATTTTGCTACAAGACTGGGATTTGTCGTCACTCCGGATAACAGGCCCCACTCATGTACCTGGCGAATTTCCTCAACATTTGCTGTATCTATAAAGAATTTCATATAACCATTCCTCCAGTTACAGACAAAGTAGGCAAAACGGTGCTGGCAATCTTTAAGCTTTGCCCGAGCTTCCAAACAGGCGCATTTTTCCTTTGACAACTTCTTTAATGGCTTCACGTGCAGGCCCCAGATATTTGCGGGGGTCGATCATGTCCGGGTTTTTCTCTAACAGTTCACGAACCACCCGGGTGCTTGCTACCTGGTTTTCGGTGTTTACATTGATTTTTCCCACACCGAAGGAAATTGATTTTTGGATCGACTCGTCCGGCACGCCTGATCCGCCATGCAGCACAATAGGCGCTCCGATCTGCCGGCTGACTTTTTCAATAATATCGTAGCGGATTTTAGGTTCGCCTTTGTACATGCCGTGTGCAGTTCCAACGGCAATCGCCATCGCATCAACCTTCGTTTCTTCCCAGAAGCGGATGGCATCTTCCGGATTGGCGAGTGACGCATCTTCTTCGGCGACATCGAGGTCATCCTCTACACCACCAATGGTACCCAACTCGCCTTCTACCGATACCCCCACCGCATGGGCAGCTTCAACCACTTTTTTGGTTAAGCGGATATTTTCTTCCAAAGGATAATGGGAGCCGTCAAACATCACTGAAGAGAAGCCGGCCCGGATACATTTCATAACTATCTCAAAGCTGCTGCCGTGGTCCAGGTGCAGAGCGATCGGCAAGCCGGATTCTTCAGCGGCCACTCTGGACAGAGCGACGACATTATTTAATCCCATATAGCGGATGGCCCCTTCACTGGCGCCAAAAATGAGCGGAGAACGCTCCTCTTTTCCTGCTTCTGTAATCGCCTGGACATATTCCAGATTGTTAATATTAAATTGTCCGACAGCAAATTTTTCTTCTTTCGCCCGGGGCAAAAAGTAGTTCATCGAAACGAGTGGCATATGTAAGCCTCCTTTTACATATAAGTGGGATCAGCTGTGTGCAGCAAATATGTTTCCCATTGGCAGTACGTGATTATCATTGTGTCATTATAACACTCCGCCAGTCAGTTTTGAAGGAAGCTTGATCTCCGATTAGTAAAATTTTGTTTTGCTCAGGCATAGCATTCTTCTGGTTTCATCGGGAGTGGCAATTTCACGGTTCAATTCGCCGGCGATTCGGGCCACCCGTTCCACCAGTTGGGCATTGGTAGCCAGTTCCCCTTTGCGGTAGTAAATATTATCTTCCAGGCCTACGCGGACGTGCCCTCCCAAAACAATCCCCAACACGGCCATCGGTAACTGGGCGCGGCCGATACCTGCCACACTCCATGTGGCTCCTTCCGGGAGTTGCTTAATCATATGTAATAAATGGTCGGCTGTCGCCGGGATCGCTCCCGGTACCCCCATCACAAAGTCAAAGTGCAGGTGGCCGGTAAAATATCCTTTTTTCACCAATTTCATAGCATTGGCAATCATGCCCACTTCAAAGATTTCAAATTCGGGGCGAACCCCGTATCGCTCAAATTCTTCGGCAAAAGCAACCAATTGTTCAGGGGTGTTCATAAAGACACCATCGCCAAAATTAACCGTACCTGTTGTGAGGCTTGCCATTTCAGGGCGGAGCGAAAGGGGCTCTATGCGCTCTTCAATCGACATTCCCACAGCCCCACCTGTCGATACCTGCACAACGACATCACAGCGCTTCTCAATCTCTTCGATCGCCCGTCGATACATGTTTCGATCCTGCGTAGGGGCTCCATTTTCATCCCGCACGTGGATATGGACAATGGAAGCCCCGGCCTCCCGCGCCTCTGCGGCAGCTTCCCCGATTTCCACAGGAGTCACCGGCAGATAAGGGGTATCCTCTCTGGTCACTTCCGCGCCGACTAAAGCCGCTGTAATGATTAGCTTTTCCATCTTCCCTTCCCCCTGAAAACAAAAAATACAGCCTATCTTCCTTTTGGTACCACACAAGTGCCGGAAGCACGAGCAACCAAAAGCGGCTGTTTTAGCAAATGAGCGGCAAAAGGTCTGGCAGGATCCCGTTCTGTTTCAATTACTTTATATGCCTGGAAAGTAATTTTTCTTGATGTATTCCCTATTTTTTTCATCCGGCCCGTCGCTTCAATATAGTCCCCCGCATAGACAGGCGCCAAAAATTCAACGGAGTCGTAAGAGACAAAAAGGCCTTCATCCCCGTCATGGCGGATCAGAATCTCCGTCGCCACATCCCCAAACAGCGATAACACTCTTGCACCGTCCACTAAATTCCCGCCATAATGGGCATCTGCCTGACTCATGCGCACACGGATCAATCCCTCTATCATCTGGTTGCACCTCTTAGCTAATATTTTTTCCGCATTTAAGAGACTAACTGTTTCATCACTTCAGACCGCAGCTCTTCGATATCAAACGGTTTGGTAAAATGGCTCAGGGCCCCGAGACGGGAAGCCTCAGCTACCATATCCAGTTCCCCGTAAGCAGTCATCATAATCACTTTGGTTCCAGGGTCAATTTTCCGCAAGCGCCGCAAAATCTCCAGCCCGTCCATCCCCGGCATCTTCATATCCAGCAGAATTAAATCCGGCTTTTCTTTGCGGATAATCTCCAGCGCCTGTTTTCCATTGGCTGCCTGAAAAATGTCGATATGATCACCGGAAAAAACTTCCTTTAACAGTAAACGAATTCCATATTGATCATCGACGACCAGCACTTTTTTATGCGACATGTAAAGAAAAACCTCCTCCCTCGGCACCTTCGGCTCATGTACGATCTATGTTATAATGACAAAATACACAATATGTTGAATATATTTCGAGTAAGTCGTTTCTTTTCCTGCTATTGTCATAAAAAATTTGATTCTGCGGGAAAAATTGGTTCATTTATGAAATAAACGGAAGGATGTTGGCATGCCGACAATGAGAGAAGTAACCGTCGTCCCCTATGATCCTTACTGGAATGTGCTGTACGAACGGGAAGCTGGCCGGTTAAAACAGGTTTTGGGCTCCTGTCTCATCGGTCTCTACCATATTGGCAGCACCTCTGTTCCCGGTCTTGCCGCTAAACCGGTGATCGATCTCATGCCAGTGGTTAAGCAAATTGAATGGGTAGACTCATTGAATGAACAAATGGCCCGACTGGGGTACATCGCCAAAGGGGAAAACGGAATTCCGGGGCGCCGCTATTTCTATAAAGGGGAGACAGTCAGAACACACCATGTTCACATCTTTGCGGCAGGAAATCCGGAGATCAGCCGCCATCTCGCTTTTCGGGATTACTTGCGTACGCATCCCGAAGAAGCGAAGAGCTACGGTGAGTTAAAACTGAAACTGGCTCAACAGTTTCCTTTTGATATTCAAAGTTATATGGATGGTAAAGACAGCCTGGTAAAAGAGCTGGAGAAAAAAGCCCTTCGCTGGCAACAGGAAAAATCATAACGATCCGGTATCCGGGTTGAAAGGGAGGGGAACAAGTCCGGTGCGGCGGCCTTCGCTTAAAAACAAGCAAGCCGCTGAGAGACAGCAACTGTTGACCGTAACTTATTCCCCGAACTGCACAATACTCTCACAGATACCATGGCCGGACCAAGCCGACTGTTGCTTCGGACAGTCCGGAAATGGAAGAGGGCTGTTGACTCACGCTGATCCATTCCCTCTTATTCAAAGAACTCCGTATTGATCCTGATATAATCCTGTTCCTTCTCGGGAACTAACTCTTCCTGAAAAATGGCTTCTACCGGGCAAACAGGTTCACAAGCTCCGCAGTCAATACATGTGTTCGGGTCGATATAATACTGTACATCATCCCCGTGAATGGCATCAACGGGACAAACTTCCACACATTCGGCAGCTTTTTCATCTTTGCAAGGTGAGGTAATCACATACGGCATGGTTAAATCCTCCTTAGAGTAATTAAAAAGGATTAGAGATATCTATATGAATTCTATACCTTTTATATGCCTTTAATAAACAAACTCTTCAATTATATCTGTTTTTTATTAATATATCTTCGCATCCCGAAGGAAAAGGGTTAATATTTAGTATAGAGGCGCAACAGAAAAGGGGGGCTGCCATTGCGTGTTCTCATTGTTGGGGCCGGGGCTGTGGGCGGATATTTTGGCGGACGACTGGTCGAAAAAGGAGCCGACGTTACATTTTTGGTCCGGGAGCGGCGCAAACAGGAGCTGGACCGTCATGGATTGGTGATTAAAAGTGTCCACGGAGATGCAGCATTGAAAGTCAAGACACTGTTATCCGGGCAACCGGCAGATCCTTTTGACCTGATTCTTTTATCTGTAAAAGCTTATCACCTCGGGCAAACACTTGCTTCCCTTCAGCCCTATGTGGGCAAAAACACCGCCATTCTTCCACTGCTAAACGGAATCAGCCATTTGCAGGAGATCAAAAAACATTTTGGTGAAGAAGTGCTGCTGGGAGGGCTTTGTTTTATTGAATCAACGCTGAACGCACAGGGCCAGGTGGAACAATACAGCGCGATTCATGAAATCGTCTTTGGCGAACTGCATGGCGAAACCACGGAAAGAGTCCGCCAGATCGGGCAACTTTTTGCGGGTGCCAACATGCAAGCCCGCCACAGCCGGCAAATCAAAGTTGAGATGTGGAAAAAATATATTTTTATCAATGCGATGAGCGGGCTCACTTCGTTGATGAGAAGCAGTATCGGGCCTATTCTGGCTTCTCCCTTTGGCAGGGAAACATATTTGCGTTTTCTGCACGAGATTGTGGCGATTGCCAGGACACAGGAGCCTTCGCTCCCAGCTGATCTGGCGGAGAGAATCCTGTCCAACATGGAAAAGTTGGAGCCGGCGATGAAATCTTCTATGCTGCGTGACATGGAAAAAGGGCTGCCGATCGAAACAGATCATTTACACGGGGCACTGATTCAACTGGCAGCGAAAAAAATGGATCTTCCGTTGCTTAAGACTGTGTACAGCACTCTTAAAATCTATCAAAACGGGCGAAACTAAACAGATATTCAAAATAACGGCAACCACCCGGACGCGGAGGCTGCCGCTTTTTTATATCTGAACCAGTTTTTTTTCAAACGCCATAAACGGCTGGTCATGAGAAGGAAAGTAAAATTGGCCCCGCTTTTCATACCCTATGCTCTCATACAAATTCATTGCTTTGCCATTTGCCATTAAGGTATCAAGGCGAATGCTGGTATAGCCCAGCTCTTGAGCCAGTGCTTCAATCTTCTCCATCAGTATTTTGGAAATTCCCTGTCCTTGAAAATCAGGGTTGACACAAAGCCGATGTACGACTAAAAAACGGCCTGTCCTGTCTTCCCAGGGGATATCTTCATACTCGGCATCATATTGTTCGTTTAATACGACAGCTGCGGCAATTTTACCCTGATCTTCCAGCAGGTACATATCCCCTTTTTCAATGTCTTTCTTTAAATCCTCCGGTCTGGGGTAGTCTTCGCTCCACTGGTAGATGTTGTTCCGGTTCATCAGTTTGACTACCTCTCGATACAGCTGTATGACCTCTTCTGTCTGATTGATTTTCGCCTGTACGAATTTCATCTTTTGCTGCCCTTTCCTTGATCCAGATTGCTCTTCATCCTTCATTACTCTTAAATGGAACTTTATTCACACTTCATTATAAGTTTCCACGGGAGACTTGTCATAAAACCCTGACAATATTTTCCGAAAACAAAAAAGAGCTGTCCGTCAGAGGGACAGCCCGATAAAATACCTTTGGGCAACATCACATTAACACAATTCCTACAGCCGAGATAACAGCAATTAGAATGCCCAGCCCCATAAAAATAATGGGCATACTTTGTCCCTTCTGGTCCAGATGCATAAATGTAAACAACTGCAACAAGACTTGAAGGGAAGCGAGAAAAGTAATTACCCAGAAGGTTGCTTCAGGGTTGAGATATTCTCCCCATACCAGCACAAATGCAATCGCAGTAAACACGATCATCCAGAAAAAGGAGAGTACATACTTCCAGGGAGATGCCGGCTTTTGAACAGGTTTCACAGGCTGATTGTTCAATCGAGGTTCCATGGAGATCCCTCCTTGGATTGTCGAAAATTTATCCACTATTTTTATTATACAGAATAGTACCTATAACCTGCAAAAATGCCTGTTTGTTTTTTTTGGTGAAAGTGCTGTGTTGCACAGGGGGGAGGGCAGGATTTCAGCCTGACCGCATGAACACAATAAAATGCTTTCACATTTACCTATTCTGTTTTATAATGAAAGTCAGAAAAGTGAATATATATTCATTTATCCTTCGGGGCAGGGTGAAATTCCCGACCGGCGGTGATGGAATCGCTTTACCGGAGTGAAGCGCATTCCTCAGTCCGTGACCAAGTATGCCTGTTTGAGTTTCGACAAAAACGGCTGCATGGCTGTTCTGTGCCTTTGGTTTTCAAACAGGGGGTTCACTACTCTTATTTGTCCATGCCCGAAGGAAGTGTTGTGCTTAACCGCACTCTCTTTCTTCGGGCTTTCTGCTTCTCGTACGGTTGTCATCAGAGTCACAATAAGGGAGGGTGTACATCTGATGCAACATTCACATCGTTTGACGAAAATGGCTTTTTTGTCGCTGCTTTCCGGATGCTCTTTTCTGATGCAAAAGCTGGAGTTTCCGCTTCCTATGTTTCCGGTGTTCTTGAAAATCGATTTCAGCGATATTCCGGCTTTAATCGGCGGGCTGATCTATGGACCGCTGGCCGGGGTTTTGATTGAGTTTTTAAAAAATGTTCTTCACTTTATTTTTAGCGGGAGCGAAACCGGCGCTATTCCGCTTGGGCAGATGTCCAATTTCCTGTCAGGCAGCATTTTTGTGGTTGTTACGGTGCTGATCAGTAAAAAAGCAGGGCAGCTGAAAGGGTTAATCTATGGACTGGGGGCGGCCACTCTGTTGATGGCGATTGTGATGACCATCACCAACTGGTATATCCTGTTCCCGGCTTACAGTACCCTGATTCACTGGACTGTTACCGGTTCAGAAAAAATGGTTCTGGTTCTCTACGGCGTCGCACCTTTCAACATCGTCAAGGGTGCCATCATTGCAACGGTCTTTATCCCGCTCTACTTAAAGTTAAAGCCCTATCTCAATCGTCATTTGGTTTATCGGTAAAAAAGACCCAGCAGCCTGTCCGGTTGCTGGGTTTCACTGTTTATTTTATGCCGACATGTTCTTTTTGGCTTGCCCGCAGTGCAGCGGAAACAAACCCGTGGAAAAGAGGTTGCGGGCGATTGGGGCGGGAGGTAAATTCGGGATGGAACTGGGAAGCGACAAACCAGGGGTGGTTGACATACTCCACAATTTCCACCAGCCGCCCGTCCGGGGAGGTTCCCGAGAAGCGGTAGCCCACTTTTTCCAGGTCTTCGCGATACTCATTATTAAATTCGTAACGATGGCGGTGGCGCTCATAAACCAGGCCGTTGCCGTATGTTTTGGCGGCTAAGCTGTCCGGCAACAGTTTGCATGGGTAGAGGCCCAAACGCATCGTCCCGCCCAGATCTTCAATTTCTTTTTGTTCAGGCAAGAGGTCGATGACGGGATGGGGAGTGCCGGGGTCAAATTCGGAGCTGTTGGCTCCCTCAAGGTGGAGCAGGTTACGCGCCCCTTCTACACAGGCCATCTGCATCCCCAGGCAGATGCCGAGGAAGGGAATCTTTTGCTCACGCGCATAACGGGTTGCCACGATTTTTCCTTCAATTCCGCGATCCCCAAACCCGCCGGGTACAAGAATCCCGTCTACACCCCCGAGTAACTCTGCCACATTTGAGTCCCGGACTTCCTCAGAGTTCACCCATTTTACATCGATATCTGTATCGCTTGCAAAACCGGCATGGCGCAATGATTCCACGACACTCATATAAGCATCGTGCAAGGCCACGTATTTACCCACAATGGCAATGCGGGTGGTATGAGTCAAATTTTTCACTTTGTTGACCAGCCGGATCCATTCACTCATATCCGCAGGCCCGCCGTTTAACCCGAGGTGTTTGACCACAATTTCATCCAAACCTTGTTCCTGCAACATCAGCGGCACTTCATACAGTGTTTCCGCATCCCGCGCCTCGATGACGGCTTCACGGTCAATATCACAGAAAAGAGCCAGTTTTTGTTTCATCTCTTCAGCCAGCGGATATTCTGTCCGGCATACGATCACATTGGGTTGAATACCGATGCTGCGCAGTTCTTTCACGCTGTGCTGAGTCGGCTTTGTTTTCAGCTCACCGCTCGCCCTGAGCATCGGAATCAGGGTGCAGTGGATGTACATCACATTTTGGCGGCCGACATCGCTTTTTATTTGGCGTATGGCCTCCAGGAATGGCAAACTTTCAATATCCCCGACAGTTCCGCCGATTTCCGTGATCACCACATCAGCGTGGGTTTCACGCGCCGCCCGGAATACACGATCTTTGATTTCATTGGTAATATGGGGGATAACTTGTACCGTTCCCCCCAGGTAATCGCCGCGCCGCTCTTTGTTAATCACGGCTGAGTAAATTTTTCCGGTCGTGACGTTGCTGTGTTTGCTCAAGTTGATGTCAATAAAACGCTCATAGTGGCCCAGGTCCAGATCGGTTTCCGCTCCGTCATCGGTAACAAATACTTCACCGTGCTGATACGGACTCATCGTTCCCGGGTCCACGTTAATATATGGATCAAATTTTTGTATGGTTACTTTTAACCCTCGATTTTTCAACAACCGCCCCAGGGAGGCCGCAGTGATCCCTTTTCCCAGCGAGGAAACCACCCCTCCGGTCACAAAAATAAATTTAGCCATATCTATTCTCCTCCTATAAACAGGATACCCTAAAAACTTGCAAACAAAATAGAAAAAGCGCCCCTGAAACAGGGGCGCTCCTTTTTATAAAATCCGTTCTTATTGAGCCCAGAAAATAGTCTAACTGAGGAATAAAGGTTTGTCAAGCGATTAATGATCTTCTTCACTATCCTCTTCATCACTTAATTCATCTTCACCCATTTCATGTTCAAATGGGCTTTCTTCATCGTCGTTATAGTCGTCATCCAAGCTGTCTAAATTCTCCAGGTCCGGATCATTAAACTTGTCGTCCTCTTCATCATATATTTCATCTTCCAGATCGTCATCGAGATAATCATCTTTTACGTTGGCAGCAACAGCAGAATCGGTCGCCTGTTCTGTCGGATACCAGTGTCTCAGTCCCCACAGGCTTCTGCCCACACAGATAAAACGGCCGTCGATGTTCACTTCTGTGTAGAGCTGGGCAATATACCTGGCAACCTCCTCTTCTGTAAATCCTTTTAATTTTGCTACCTCGTTCATTATATCCCGATAAAGCATCGGCTCATTTTTGCTTTTTAACACATCGTAAGCCAAATCAACCATTGCTGTTTCCATGATTTTTTCTGTTGCAAGGTTGTCACTCAAAACCGGACACATCCTTCCATAGGGGTGAAGTCCATCGTCCTCCCTAGTATCTCGTACAAATATTTTATCCAAAAAACGGTTGAAGTCAACCAAGGAAACAGAATGGGTACAAATATCCCGCCTGCACGGTGCCACAGGCAAATGAGTGATCACATATTGCGGCGATATTGTCCGCCCACTTCGTACAGAGCATGGGTAATTTGGCCCAGACTGGCTACTTTAACCGTTTCCATCAGTTCGGCAAACAGGTTGCCATCTTCCTGGGCCACCTGTTTAAGCCGCTCCAGTGCCTTCGCTGCTTCCTCCCGATGATTCTCGTGGAACCGGCGAAGACGTTCAATCTGAGATTGTTTTTCTTCCGGTGTGGCCCGGGTTAATTCAATTTCAACCTCATCCGGCGGTGTTGGATTTTCAAAGGTGTTGACCCCGATAATCGGAAGCTCCCCGGAATGTTTTTTCGTTTCGTAGTAGAGAGACTCTTCCTGAATTTTGCCGCGTTGATACTGAGTCTCCATCGCCCCGAGTACACCCCCGCGGTCGCTGATCCGCTCAAATTCTTTCAATACTGCTTCTTCAACCAGATCGGTCAGTTCATCAATAATAAAGGAGCCTTGCAACGGGTTCTCATTTTTCGCCAAACCCAGCTCTTTGGTGATAATCAACTGAATCGCCATCGCCCTCCGCACAGACTCTTCCGTCGGAGTGGTAATCGCTTCATCGTAAGCATTGGTGTGCAAAGAGTTACATTGATCATAGATGGCCATCAACGCTTGCAAAGTGGTGCGGATATCGTTGAAATCAATCTCCTGCGCGTGCAGGGAACGCCCCGAGGTCTGGATGTGATATTTCAGCTTCTGGCTGCGCTCGTTGGCTCCATACAGTTTTTTCATGACAATCGCCCAGATCCGCCGGGCCACCCGGCCGATAACGGAATACTCGGCATCCAGTCCGTTACTGAAGAAGAAAGACAGATTCGGGGCAAACTGATCAATCTTCATTCCCCGGCTCAGGTAATATTCCACATAGGTAAAGGCGTTAGCCAGGGTAAACGCCAGCTGGGAGATTGGGTTTGCTCCCGCTTCGGCAATGTGATAACCGCTGATGCTGACAGAGTAGTAGTTTCTGACACCGTGATCAATAAAGTATTGCTGGATATCGCCCATCAGCTTGAGAGCAAACTCGGTGGAGAAAATACAGGTATTCTGGCCCTGGTCCTCTTTTAAAATGTCGGCCTGCACGGTTCCCCTCACCGTTTGCAAAGTGCGGGCCCGAATTTGCTCCGCCTCCTGATCCGATGGTTCCCGCCCTTGTTCCTGCCGGAACTTCTCCAGTTGCTGCTCAATCGCTGTATTGAAAAACATGGCCAAAATAATTGGCGCAGGCCCGTTGATAGTCATGGAAACGCTGGTGTTCGGGGAACACAGGTCAAACCCTTCATACAGCTTTTTCATATCTTCCAGTGTGCAAATGCTTACTCCCGATTCCCCTACTTTTCCATAAATATCAGGCCGTTCCGCCGGGTCTTCCCCGTACAGGGTCACGCTGTCAAATGCGGTGGAAAGGCGTTTGGCGGTATCGTTTTTAGACAGATAATGAAATCGCTTATTGGTACGTTCCGGGGTTCCCTCTCCGGCAAACTGCCGTTTAGGATCCTCGTCAGCCCGCTTGAATGGAAAAACTCCGGCCGTAAAAGGGAAGTGGCCGGGCAGATTTTCTTTATGCAGCCACCTGATCAGTTCTCCCCAATCTTTGTATTTGGGTAAAGCAACTTTGGGAATTCGGCTTCCGGATAAGGTTTCTGTGTAGAGCGGAGTGCTTATCTCCTTATCCCTGATCCTGGTGACAAATGTATCCCCGCGATACTTCTCCGCGATTTTGGGCCACTCTTCCAGCATCCGTTTGTTTTCAGGGGTCAGCTTTTCTACCGTTTTCTGCTCAACTTCATCAAGTTGGACAGTTAATGTTTGATCATTTCCCGCCTGGTCCAACAGCTGTCTGGTTCCGCGGATCTGATACAGCTGGCTGGCCACCTCTGCCTGTTGTTTGGATTCTTCGTGATATTTGCGGACGGTGTTGGATATATCACGCAGATAATAAGTCCGTTCGGGTGGAATAATGTATCGCAGTTCCATCTTTTGTCCGGTCACATCTAAAGAGGAGTTCCAGGAAAGGCCCATTTTTTCATTGATCTTATCGATGAGTGCACGGTAAAAAATATTGGTGCCCGGATCGTTGAAACGGCTGGCCATCGTACCGTAGACGGGAATTTCATCATCCGGGACGTGGAACAGGTTATGGTTGCGGCGATATTGTTTTTTTACATCGCGCAGGGCATCTTCGGAACCTTTGCGGTCAAATTTATTGATCGCCACCAAATCAGCGTAGTCTAGCATTTCAATCTTTTCCAGCTGAGAGGGTGCCCCGAATTCTGCGGTCATCACATAGACGGACAGGTCACTCACCTGAACGACATCTGCATTCCCCTGCCCGATTCCGCTTGTTTCAACGAGAATGCAGTCATATCCGGCCCGTTTCATCACGGCGATGGACTCACGAATCGCCCCGCTCAGTTCGGAGCGCGTACGGCGGGTCGCTAAACTGCGCATGTAAGCGCGGGGATGATGGACAGCATTCATGCGGATGCGGTCTCCCAGCAAGGCTCCGCCGGTTTTTTGCTTGGACGGGTCAATAGACAGAACGGCGATTTTCTTGTCAGGAAAATCATGCAAAAAGCGCCGGACCAGCTCATCGGTGAGGGAGCTTTTACCCGCCCCGCCCGTTCCGGTGATCCCGATGACCGGAATAGCGGTATCTGTGTCACTTGTATGGATCAGGTCAGCAAACAGGGTTGCAGCCGTTTCCCGGATTTGCTCATTTTCCGCCGCTTCTTCCGCATAAGTGAGAAGCCTGGCAATCGCCCTTTTATCTCCTGCTTTCAAAGCGTCCAGCTCCCAGGAAATTTCGCGGACCACTGGGAAATCAGTCTCCCGCACCATACAATTAATAATGCCCTGCAATCCGAGATTCCTCCCGTCCTGTGGTGAAAACACTTTGCTCACCCCGTAGCTTTCCAGCTCCCGAATCTCACGCGGGACAATCACACCTCCTCCCCCTCCGAAGACGCGAATATGGGAAGCACCACGTTCCTTCAGCAAATCAACCATATACTTAAAAAACTCCATATGTCCCCCCTGATAAGAGGAGACAGCAATTCCCTGTACATCTTCCTGAATGGCCGCTTCGACAATCTCATCCACCGAACGGTTATGCCCCATATGGATCACTTCCACGCCTGATGCCTGCAACAGCCTCCGGAACAGATTGATTGAGGCATCATGTCCGTCAAACAGGCTGGCTGCCGTGACGAAGCGGACCGCGTGCTTAGGACGATAGATTTCCGTTTCCATCCCGATTCCCTCCAGACGTAAACTCACCTAACAAGAGAGCCATTTGTCTCTCTGTATACTCCTCTAAATCGTAATACCGGCCTAATGCCCAGTGGCGAAAGGTCCACATCTGTCCGATCACCATAATATTGTGAGCCATTAATTTCACCGAAGACGGGTTCATATTCAGTGTTCCGTCTTTCATTCCTTTTTCCAGGATCCGTTCAAAGATGGCGGTAATCTCTTCTTCTTTTTTCAGGACATAGCTCATTTTGTCTTTGGGCAGAGATTTTGTTTCCTGATAAATCAGCAAGACAGATGTCCGCATCTCGCCCATCACTTTAAATAACTGCTTTAATCCTTTGCGCAGAGAATCAATTCCCGAATCTTCTTCCGACACCGATTCTTGCAGCCTGTGCTCCAATTCTGAATGAATATAGTCGCAAACAAGGTAAAGAACATCTTCTTTGCTCTGGATATACTCATACATCGTTCCTATAGACAGCCCGCACTCTCTGGCGATCTCACGGGTTGTTGTCTTGTGGAAGCCTTTTTTGACAAATAACCGAACGGCTCCGTCAATAATTTGCTGTCTGCGCTGTTCAATCAAGCGCTGATCTTTAATCATCGAGGGGATTAGTTTGGAGTGCTTTTTCACTTATATTTCACCCCCAGTTTTGCCCAGCACTCGTTCCAGCCACTCGCGCGCCACTTGCTGGGGAACTTTTTTTCTCTCGGCAACTTGTTGCAGTTCCATTTGGAATTCCGGTTTGCTTAATTCCAGTTCCAGCCGGCGGCGAAGCATGTCTTCAATCACTTCCTGTACTTCTTCCTTCAGGTGGCGTTTCCTGCGCCCTGACCATTCCCCCCGCTCTTCCAAATAGCGGCGGTGTTTGTTCATCTGCGCCCAGAGGTTTTCAATGCCTTCATTTTTTGTGCTGACTGTTTGTACGATGGGAGGTCGCCAGGAATGGCTCTGTTTCACCAGATCCAACAGTTCTTCAATCTCTGCCTGCAAACGAGCGGCTCCCGGTAGATCAGCCTTGTTGATAATAAACAGATCGGCTGCCTCCATAATCCCCGCTTTAAACACCTGGACCACATCCCCGGCTCCGGGGTTCAATACCAGAGCTACGGTATCGGCGATGTTCATGATGTCCAATTCCGCTTGTCCGACGCCAACCGTTTCAATCAGAACCACATCATATCCGGCCGCGTCCAAAACCCGGGCAGCTTCCTTGGCGGCTCTCGACAATCCTCCCAGACTTCCGCGGCTCCCCATGCTGCGGATAAAAACATCCTTATCCAGCGCGTGTCTGGTCATCCGCACCCGGTCACCGAGAATCGCACCGCCCGTAAAGGGACTGGTCGGATCGACGGCAATCACTCCAACTGTCTTTTTTTGCCCGCGCAGATGGTGAATCAACCCGTCTAGCAGGGAACTTTTCCCCGCTCCGGGTGGCCCGGTAATTCCGATGAGCCAGGCGTTTCCAGTGAAAGGGTACAGTTGCTCCAAAATCTTTGTTTTCTGCGGATCGCCATTCTCGATTCGGCTGATCAGACGGGCGATGTGCCGTTTCTCTTTGTTGCGGATCAGCCGAAGCCAATCATCCATCCTCTCGTTCCCCCTGGTGATTCAAATTACTCTTTCAACAGGTAGTTTGAAATAACGACCCGTTGGATTTCATTGGTCCCTTCGTAAATTTGCGTGATCTTGGCATCGCGCATCATCCGTTCCACCGGATATTCCCGGGTGTATCCGTATCCGCCGAAAATCTGGACCGCTTCGGTTGTGACCTGCATCGCGATATCACCGGCAAACAGCTTCGCCATCGCAGACGCTTTACCGTATGGAAGCCCGTTGCTTTCCAACCAGGCGGCTTGATATGTCAACAGACGGGCTGCTTCTACCTGTGTCGCCATATCGGCCAATTTAAACTGGATCGCTTGCAACTGGCTGAGCGGCTTGCCAAACTGCTTTCTCTCTTTGGCATAGGCGAGTGCGGCATCCAGCGCCCCCTGGGCAATTCCAACTGCCTGAGCGGCAATTCCGTTACGTCCGCCATCCAGAGTCATCATCGCGATTTTAAACCCTTGCCCTTCTTCGCCCAAACGTTGGCTCGCCGGAATCCGGCAATTGTCAAAAATAATTTCCAGTGTCGGGGAAGAACGAATCCCTAATTTTTTCTCTTTTTTGCCAAAGGAGAAGCCGGGTGTACCCTTTTCCACGATAAACGCGGTAATGCCTTTATGCTTTAACGCCGGATCTGTCACAGCAAAAACCACATAGATCTCCGCATCCCCGCCATTGGTGATAAATATTTTGCTGCCGTTTAAGATATAGTCGTCCCCGTCCCGGACGGCTGTTGTTTTCATCCCGGCAGCGTCCGAACCGGAGCCGGGCTCTGTCAAACCATAGGCGCCCAGCTTTTTCCCTTCGGCCATCGGACGCAGAAAACGCTGCTTTTGCTCTGGTGAGCCAAATTTATAAAGGGGCCAGCCGGCCAAGGAGATATGTGCCGATAAAGTAACTCCGGTAGAGGCACAAACACGGGACAGCTCTTCCACTGCAATCACATAGCTCAAGTAATCAGCTCCGCCTCCCCCGACCTCTTCATCCCAGGGGATTCCGGCAAGGCCAAGTTCCCCCATCTTGTCAAAGATGGTACGGTCAAATATTTCTTTTTCGTCCCGCTCTGCTGCGGTTGGAGCTACTTCATTAAGCGCAAATTCTCTCACCATTTTGCGCATCATTTCGTGCTCTTCACTCAAACGGAATTGCATCGCGATTCTCCCCTTTGCTGCGGTGTGGAAATCTTTTTACTGTGAAAGTGTGTGTCTCACAGGGGGGAGGGCAGGATTTCTGTCTCGCTTCAGATTGGCGCCCTGCGAGGAAGCAGAAATGGCCGCTCCAAAAACTGCACAAGGGGCTCGGCAAATGGGCAGGGAAGCAAATTCAATGCAGAATTGCCTCGCTTTTTCCCTTGTTCCGTTTTTTCCGCCCGGTGGGTCGCCAAAAATCGCTCCCCAGAAAACCTGCCTCCCCAACATAATTAAAACTTTCATCCCAAGGTTGTAACCAAGCAGCCCACAATCGTTTTAGTTTATAAATTAGTCCGATAACAGTTCTTTCCCAATGACAATGCGCTGGATTTCATTGGTCCCTTCGTAGATCTGTGTGATCTTGGCATCCCGGAACAGCCTTTCTACGGGATACTCACGAGTATATCCATATCCGCCAAAAATCTGGACAGCTTCTGTGGCCGCCTTCATCGCCACATCAGAGGCAAACATTTTGGCCATTGCGGCTTCCATTTTACAGGGCCCGCCGTTTTGTCTCACTTCTGCCGCCCGGTAAATCAAGAGTCTGGCTGCTTCGATCTGAGTAGCCATGTCGGCGAGCTTAAATTGGATTGCCTGTTGCCTGGCGATCGGCTTGCCAAATTGCTTCCGTTCTTTGGCATAAGCCAGAGCATGCTCAAAGGCGGCGACAGCGATCCCCAGTGCCTGTGCACCAATGCCGATCCGCCCTCCCGCCAGGTTGGAAAGGGCCACCTCATATCCTTGCCCTTCCTCTCCTAAACGGTTTTCGACAGGGATCTCCGCCTCTTCAAAGATTAACTCACAGGTATTGGAACCGTTCAGGCCCATCTTCTTCTCTTTCTTGCCCACCTTAAAGCCAGGGGTATCTTTTTCTAAAATAAAAGCAGTGATCCCTCTGGCTCCCAGATCAGGATCAGTTACAGCAAATGTAACGTAGATATCTGCTTCCCCGGCATTGGTGATAAACACTTTGCTCCCATTTAAAATGTATTTGTCTCCCACCCGGTGGGCATGGGTGCGAATGCGGGAGGCATCGGAGCCGGCATGCGGCTCTGTCAAAGCAAAAGCGCCGAGGGATGTACCCTGTGCCAGGGGAGGAATAAACTTTTTCTTCTGCTTCTCGGTCCCGCATTTCAAAATCGGGATGGTACAGACCGAAGTATGAACTGCCAAAATAACTCCAACCGTGGCACTGACGCGGGAAATTTCCTCCAGTGCAAGAATATAAGAAATAAAATCGGCTCCGGTCCCACCCCATTTTTCCGGGATGGGAATCCCCATCAGGCCCAATTCCCCCATCTTGTTTACCACTTCACGGGGGAAACGGTCCTCTTCATCCATCAACGCTGTAAACGGTTCAATTTCGCTCCGTGCAAAATCGCGTACCATCTTCCTCATCATTTGTTGTTCTTCTGTAAATGTAAAGTTCATCTACATCCACTCCTGGTGCCTGTTACTCGTAGGTGTAAAAGCCCCGGCCACTCTTTTTGCCCAGCCAGCCCGCTTTCACATATTTTCTCAGCAAGGGGCAGGGCCGGTATTTGCTGTCTCCAAAACCCTCATACAGGGTTTCCATAATATATAAGCAGGTGTCCAGCCCGATAAAGTCAGCTAATGTGAGAGGGCCCATCGGATGGTTCATGCCCATTTTCATTACATCGTCAATCGCCTCCGGGGTCGCCACCCCTTCATAAACGGCGTAGATTGCTTCGTTGATCATCGGCATCAGTACCCGGTTGGAGACAAAGCCTGGAAAATCATTCACTTCCACCGGATTTTTCCCCATGTCCCTGGATAATTGCTCCACAGTGGCAAACACTTCATCGGAAGTAGCCAGGCCGCGAATCACTTCCACCAGTTTCATCACCGGGACAGGGTTCATAAAGTGCATACCGATCACTTGCTCCGGCCGTTTGGTCACTGCCGCAATCTCGGTGATTGGCAATGAAGAGGTATTGCTCGCCAAAATGGTATGCCCGGGACAAATCTTATCAAGTTTGCGGAATACATCCGCTTTTACTTCCATATTTTCAACCACAGCTTCGATGACAATATCCGCGTCACCGGCCGCTTCCTGTATCCCGGTGGTGGTATGGATCCGGTTCAGAATTTCGTTTTTCTCATCCTCTGTGATCCTCTCTTTGGCAACACTCCGCTCCAGATTTTTGCCAATCCGGTTGATTCCTCTCTGCAAAAACTCTTCTTTGGTGTCCAACATTGACACCTGATAGCCGGCCTGAGCAGCCACCTGGGCAATCCCGCTTCCCATCTGTCCGGCTCCGAGCACGCTCACTCGTTTGATATCCACCAAAACTCCCCACCTTTACAGATAATCTGAAGATGAAGCCATTTTCCGCCAACAGGCAGTGAGCCGGGGGAAAATGGCTCCGGTTGGCCATGGAATTTACTGATCAGGCAAATCAATCAACCCGGACAAGAACGGCATCTCCTTGAGCGGCCCCGCTGCAAATCGCGGCTACTCCCAAACCGCCGCCGCGCCGTTTCAATTCCATGATCAGGGTCAGGAGAATCCGTGACCCGCTTGCCCCGATCGGATGTCCCAGCGCAACCGCTCCCCCGTTCACATTCAGCTTCCCGGGATCCAAACCGAGAATTTTGCTATTGGCCAGAGCCACAGCCGCAAATGCCTCATTAATTTCAAATAAGTCAATATCCTTTACTTCCAGCCCCTGTTTTTGCAACAGTTTTTGAATAGCAAACGCGGGAGTGACAGGGAAGTCTTGTGCCTCCATTGCTACGGCTGCGTGCCCGAGGATGCGGGCCATCGGCTTGATTCCCAGCTGTCCGGCTTTTTCCTGGGAGGCAAGCACCAGTGCAGCGGCTCCGTCATTTACCCCCGGCGAATTTCCGGCGGTGATGGTGCCATCCCGGAGAAAAGCAGGCTTTAGTGAGGCCAATTTTTCTATATCCGTATCTGCGCGAACAGATTCATCCCGGTCAACAGTGATCTCCTGTTTCTTGTTTTTGACACGGACCGGAACGATCTCCTCGGCCAGCCGCCCGGCTTGTATTGCAGCCAGTGCGCGCTGGTGGCTGCCAAGTGCCCATTTGTCCTGCTCCTCACGGCTTATACTGTACTTAGCAGCGGTATTGCTGCCGTGCACAATCATATGCACATCATGAAAGGCGCACCACAATCCGTCATGAATCATCAAATCAACCATTTTTCCGTCACCCATGCGCTGTCCAAAGCGGGCTGACGGTAACATATACGGGGCGTTGCTCATGCTTTCCATTCCGCCTGCAACAATCACCCCGGCATCACCGGCCCGGATGATCTGGTCAGCCAGGGTGGCACTGCGCAATCCGGAGGCACACACTTTATTGATCGTTTCTGTCTGTACCTCCCAATCCAACCCTGCATGCCGGGCCGCCTGACGGGAGGGAATCTGCCCGGCTCCCCCTTGCAAAACCATCCCCATAATCACTTCATCCACCGCTTCATCCGGCACTCCGGACCGGTCCAGCGCAGCGCGAATGGCTGTTCCGCCCAATTCCACTGCGGATACATCTTTTAATGCTCCGCCCAGCTTACCAAAAGGAGTCCGTGCTCCTCCTAATACCACCGTCTCTGCCATTGCAATCCACCTCCGCAATACTTCGCTCTATCGAGCGTTCGTTCGATTTACCTGCCAATGAAAACGCCTTCATTTTTAGAGTAACTGATTAAGCATCTATTAACAATAGTTGATCGAATTTATTTGTTGAAACAATAATGTTTTATTCACCTTTGGTATAATTTTCTGTATGCTACCTAAATTTGAAAGGCCGGGAGCAAAAAGCGAATCGAAAAGCAGGCGGGCCTCTAAAGATATTTACAGGCAAAAAAGAACAGGACAGCGGAAACCGGACCTGTCCTGTTGTTGCCGGGTATGTGGCGGTGACAAGAAGGATCATCATTATGAAGGTTCTGTGATCACTCCCTCAAACGCAGATTTATATATTTTATGAATATCTTCCTTCTTTAACGGCAAAGGGCTGCGCGCCAGCAGCCGTTTTTGTTTGAGGCCATCCTCTGTGAGGCAGTCTAAGGCTTCTTCAGGTATATTAAATTCCCTCAGGGTTGTAGGAATACCCACATCTTTTACAAGTTTTTCAAGTGCTTTGACACATTGGCGAGAGGCTTCTTCCTCTGACAGGAAAGCGGAGTTGCCGCCAAGGGCATTTAAAATATCTGCCATCCGCTTGGTACAACTTTGACGGATATATCCCATCACGTAAGGGAGCAACACAGCGTTTGATTCACCGTGCGGAAGATGAAATTGGCCTCCAAGCGGATAAGCGAGGGCATGTACACCCGCTACACCTGCATTAAAAAAAGCTAATCCTGCAATAAAACTACCGTGGCTCATATCGGTACGGGCCTGTTGGTCCTGTCCGTTATTCACAGCTGTTTGGATGGAGCGGGCAATCAGGCGAATCGCCTGTAAAGCCAAACCATCTGAAGCGGGGCTGGCATTGACAGAAACATATGCTTCTACCGCATGTGTAAGTGCATCAATTCCCGTAGCTGCCGTCACCTTGGCAGGTACTGATACCGTAAGCTCCGGATCAACAATCGCAGCATCTGCCAACAGATAATCATGGGTCACAACATCTTTGGTGCTTTCCAGTGAGAGGACAGAGATGTTGGTTACTTCAGAGCCTGTTCCCGAAGTGGTGGGAATCAGGATCTTTGGTAATCCCTTCTTTTCGATATTTCTTGATCCGCTTAAATTTAAATAATCGGCGACCGGGCCCTCGTGGGCCGATAAAACAGCGGCCAGTTTTGCCATATCCAAAGCACTTCCGCCGCCGAGTCCGATTACCAGATCAAACTGATTTTCTCTCGTATAATCAACCAGCTTTTCCCCTGTTTCCAACGGGGGCTCGGGCAGGATCTCCGAGTAAACTGAAACCTGATATCCCTCTTTGTGAAGAGGAACAGAAACCCTCTCAACCAAGCCGATCTTCTCCAGAGTCGGATCTGTTACGATCAGAATATGCCTGGGGTTATATTTCCTTACCTCCGGCAATAATTGCTTCAATGACCCCCAGCCAGTATAGTTTAAGGGTGTAAAAACCAATTTTGAAACACTCATTTCTCCCCTCTCCCCTTTTCTTTATTCGTAATAGCCTTCGGTGGATTTGCGGAATTTCTTAAATTGTGCCGCGTCATGCCCAAACCAGACCTGTGCGTTTGTCTCTTTGGCAAGGCAGCGGATTTTTTCAACGGTTGCAGCATAACCCAAAGAATCATAAATAATTCCCGGTGGTTTAATCGGAGGTCCGTAACTTTCCGCTGTATAAATCGCATCTGAAGCCAGGATAATATTTCCGGTATCCGGCAGCTGCACAAATAATCCAAGCATTCCCCAGGCATGTCCGCTGCCAAAATTAAGTACTCTGATCCCTTCCGCAAGATCAAGATTATCTTCATCCCGCTTGATTGTCCGCCATTGCAGATTGTTTTTAATCCAGGCATCAATGTCGGCCCAAATATAAGCCCCTTCTTTTTGATTTCGGGCATAGGACTGGAGCGTGCCGTTAAACTCATCTTCATGCACTATAATCGTTGCATTGGTGAACATCTCCAAACAGCCGGCATGGTCGAGATGAAGGTGGGAAGCGACAACATACTTAATATCTTCGGGCCTTACATTTAACTGTTCAAGCCGGTTGTGCAGATAGCATTCTTCACTGGCTGTCCATGGGAACATCTGCTGGGTGCTTTCCGCCCAGCGCCCTTCCGGCCCCATCGAATTCGGATTGCAGGCCGTGTCAAACAAAATCTTGCCTTCCGGATGATCAATCAACACAGTATAAATCGGAAATTCCACAAATTCCGCCGGCCTGTTTGGATTGTGAATGGTGGCCGGACTGTGCATCGCGATCATCCAGTTTTTATCCATTTTCATCCGTCCGTTGTCCATCACATAAAGCTTGGGGTGGGGTTTATTGATGTTGGCCATGATAACTCCTCCTAAGACATATTTTTGATGGTGATCAGCTTGAGTTCCGTCATTTCCTGTACGGCATATTTGATGCCCTCACGGCCGTAGCCGCTTTCTTTTACTCCGCCGTAAGGCATATGATCTACGCGGAAGGTGGGAATATCATTGATCATGACACCGCCCGCCTGGATGTTTCGTGCCGCATATAAAGCATTGTCGATGTTTGAGGTGTAGATCCCGGCATTTAATCCATAAACCGAATCATTGATCATCTCAATCGCTTCATCCAATTCTTTATAAGAAACGATGGATACCACAGGGGCAAACACCTCATGGCAGGAAACCTTCATCTCTTTGGTGACATTTAACAATACCGTGGGCGGATAGAGTTTCCCTTTACGGCTGCCCCCGCAGCCAATGGTTGCACCGGCCTGGACAGCTTCGTTGACCCAGGCTTCAATCCGGTCTGTTTCGCCGGGATGAATCATGGAGCTCAGGTCTGTGGTTTCATCCAACGGATCACCGATGTTTAATTTTTTCGTTTGCCTGATAAACAGTTCGGTAAATTCCCGGTAAATCGATTCATGGACATAGATTCGTTGCAATGAAATACAAACTTGCCCCGCAAATGCAAAAGCGCCTTCCACACATCTCGGGATGATTTTGTCGACAGGGGCATCCGGTTCAACAATTAATCCGGAATTGGAACCAAGTTCAAGCGTAACCTTTTTTAATCCCGCTTTTGCTTTAATTAACTTGCCTACCTGTACACTCCCGGTAAAACTGATTTTTTTCACCCGGACATCTGTTAACAGAGCATCACTTAATTCTGTTCCATAACCGGTCACCACTTGAAGTGCGCCCTTGGGAAGACCGGCCTCCGTGAAAATTTCTGCGATGAGCAAAGCGCTCAAGGGAGTTTGTTCAGCAGGTTTAAGGACAACCGTATTTCCGGCGGCAAAAGCGGGCCCAAGTTTATGAGCGACCAGATTAAATGGAAAATTGAACGGAGTAATTGCCACGACCACTCCCAGAGGCTCCCGCCAGGTCATACCCAGGCGCCCTTCACCCCCCGGTGCTGCATCCATCGGGATGGTTTCCCCGCCAATCCGTTTTGCTTCTTCCGCGGAAAATTGGTATGTAACCAATGTTCGCTCCAGTTCTGCTCTCGCTGTACGAATCGGCTTGCCTGCTTCCCGGGCCAATACCTTTGCCAGCTCTTCCTTTCTGTCTTGTATGATTCGGGCAACCCGGGCCAGGATGCGGGAGCGCTCATAAGCCGGCAACGCTTTCATCTTTGCAAAAGCCCGGTCTGCTCCGGCAATTGCCTGCTCTGCATCATCCGGATCAGCTCTGCTGATATGTGCCAGCAGTTCACCGCTGTAAGGAGAATACAGAGGATAGACAGCTTCTTTTTTAATCCACTCTCCATTTATAAATAATCCTTTTGTGAGCGGTTTCATGTTACATCTCCTTTCTTCTGCTTTATATTTGAAGCAAAAATCATGCCAAACTGCCAAAACGGGAAAATATCTGAACTGGACACTTCCGCCTGTGTAGGGTATGGTGAAAATAGTCACCACTCTATGATTGATTTGCAGAAAATCCTCATTGAAATCGGTGAAATATTTCACCATTCCATTGAAAAAGTTCACCAATCGGGGCAGGTGAAAAAGATGAATGAAACCCAATTAGATCCAGAATTATGGAAAAGTATTTTCTTTTCACTGCACAATGGTGTGATTGTGATGGACAAAAACCGAAAAATATTGTCCATCAATCCGTCTGCCAAAAAACTGCTCCAAATTGAAAACGAAAACTGGGTTGGCAAAGAAATTAAAGTACTGATTCCGGAAACAAAACTTCCGGAAACATTGACTGAAGGATATAGTTCCATCGGCCAGAAAATGATGATCGCCAGCCGGCAGTGCATTGTCAATCGGACTCCCCTGTACCAAAACGGAAAAAGAATTGGAGCCATTGGTGTCATTCAGGATATTTCCGAAATGGAATATTATCGAAATCTCTCGAAACAGATGGAATCGATTATCGAGTTTTCCACAGATGGAGTATACGTAGTAAATTCAGCCGGCATCACCATCTTTGTCAATTCCGCTTACGAAGAAATTACCGGCTTGCACAGGGACCAACTGATTGGTAATCATATGTCAAAGCTTATGGAGAAAGGTTTTATTGACCAGTCCGTCTCCCTGCTTGTTCTTCAGCAGAAAAAAAGAATCTCCATTATTCAAACAATCAAAGGAAAAAAAGATGTGATTGTGACCGGGAATCCTGTTTTTGATGAAGCCGGCGAGATTGAGATGGTGGTTACAAGCGTCAGGGATATTACCCATCTGAATCAAATGAAACTAGAACTGGAAAAAGCAAAAAGCTTTTCGCATATGGCTAACCACCGCTATACATTCCAGACGGAAAATGCCAACCAGACCATTGTTTTTCGCAGTCCCCGGATGAAGGAAGTTTACGGAAAGATACAACAAGTTGCTCCCTTTCCGACAAGCATTCTGTTAACAGGGCAAACAGGAGTTGGAAAAGAAGTGATCGCCAACCTCATTCACAATCTCAGTGACAGGAAAGAGAAACCTTTTATCAAAATTAATTGCGGGGCAATCCCGGAACAATTATTGGAATCTGAATTATTCGGATACGAGCCGGGAGCATTTACAGGAGCCAAACAAGACGGAAAAATCGGATTGCTTGAGCTGGCAAACGGCGGTACAGTCATGTTGGACGAGATTGGGGAAATGCCTTTACTGCTCCAGGTGAAACTTTTGCGTGTACTGCAAGAAAAGCAAATCTACCGCATTGGCGGAACAACCCCCCGAAACCTGGATATTCGTTTTATTTCCGCCACGAATCAAGAGTTAACGCAGCTGATTAACAAAGGGAGATTTCGGGAGGACCTGTATTACCGGTTAAAAGTTGTGGAAATACACATACCGCCATTGACAGAACGGGAAGAGGATATTGAGGAATTGAT
This sequence comes from Paenactinomyces guangxiensis, assembly GCF_016055185.1. Classification (GTDB taxonomy): domain Bacteria; phylum Bacillota; class Bacilli; order Thermoactinomycetales; family Thermoactinomycetaceae; genus Paenactinomyces; species Paenactinomyces guangxiensis. Next base: position 138,877 of record NZ_JAECVR010000005.1, on the reverse strand, counting down.
CCATTACTTTTTCTCCTATTACTGTGATCTCTATCATATTGAAAAGCAATTGGCAAAGGAAACGGTAGCCATATTAAAAACCTACTCATGGCCCGGAAATGTACGTGAGTTGCGCAATCTAATGGAAAATATGGTTGTTTCCATACCAACTGCCATCATTGAGCCGCACCACCTCCCTTTGCATATATACGATCATCATCATGCATCCCCGGAAACACCATTCACACTAAAACAACGACTCGAACAGTTTGAAAAAAGAATGGTCAAAGAAGCGCTTCAAAAGAACAAGTCAATCCGCAAAGCTTCACAGCAACTTGGTATCGATCATTCCACCCTGGTCAAAAAAATAAAAAAATGGAACATGAATACAGACAATAGCTGTTGATGAAATAGTAAAGAGGGAACATTGTCAAAAATGGCAGATGTTTTTCTCATCGAAGCTAACTACTCCTTTCCCATGCTACGTTCTCCTCTTTCTGATTCTCAATTTCCCAGCGGCGGATCAGAGTAGCCCCCTCATTCAAAAGGATCTGATTGCACAAACCGATCACACTTAAACACGCCTTATATTCCGGGGCAAAATGGAGGGAATAGCAATTCACTTTTTCCGTCATGGAAGGATCGGCTTCCCATGAAATCAACCGGGGTGGTTGGCGCCATCCCGACACACTCAATTGTTTTGGGGAAATGGAAAATCCAAGCCCGAAAGCCTTCAAAATCGCTTCTTTTCTTGTCCAGTAAACATAAAATGCTTCCAGCTTCTCGTCCTCGGTCAGAAGGGTAAATTCCTGTTCCTCCAATGGAGATAAAATTTGTGAGGCCAATTGGTCAACAGCTAAACCTGTCCGCATCTCCTCTACATCAATGCCGATCGGGACAGAAAGGGACAAGGCGATCACCACCCATTGCCCGGAATGGGAGACAGAGATCTCAATCGATTCCGGACACTCCTCCTTTAGCTGCGGTCTGCCGTGTTCTTTTCCACAATGCGGGCAAGTGCGGGAAATCATAATTTCCCTGGGATCTTTCTTCAGCACTTGCGCCAGTATAAGGCGTAACAACCCATATGAAATAAGGGCCCGTTTGCGGTCTTCTTCTTTGCGGAACGACTTCAGGCGTTCCAGCTCTTTAGTGCTCATCAGTTGGCGAAGAGAGGGAACTGCCTCCGACAGGGGTGTATGCCAAACATAAACTTTCCCCGGCTCCAGTATTTGCAACATGTCAACTCAACACCTACCCTTAAAGAGTGAATCTTCCGTTTATGCATTGCTGTTTCTTTTGTCAAATAAAGCTGCACGGCCTTTTAGCCTGGAAATTTTTTGCGTCCCCATTATATTTTTCTCCTCTGCTTACCATTCACCTTTCTTGATCAGTCATCAAGAATAAAACCTGTTTAGATGTTGCTGCTTCCCTCTGATATTTTTTTGGAAGGCCCGCTTCTAATCATCTGGCAGTTCACCTTTGAAATTGCTTCGCAACATCTTTCCATGTCACCTGTTTACTTGATATATCCTGTCTTTTTTGCTATTAATAAGAGTGGAAAAGCACATATTTTCGTTTTCTAGGGTTCCGCAGCTGACTGCTGGCCTGGACCGAGAGAAAACACACAGGCCAGCTGTGACACGGAGGGATAAAAGCCCGGGAGATATCGTTAACGACGATATTCCCGGTTTTTTTATTTCTTATGTAAAAGACTAATCAATGATGAGATCTAAAGGAGAGGGAAATGTAATGAACCTAAACTGGGTGAAGGTATTTATAGCCGCATTTTTTGAGGTTTTTTGGGTGATCGGGCTTAAACACGCCTATAATGTATGGACCTGGTTGGGAACAGGCATATCCATTTTTATCAGCTTTTATTTAATGATTATGGCAGGCCAAAAGTTGCCGGTCGGTACCGTTTATGCCGTTTTCGTCGGATTGGGAACAGCCGGAACGGTGTTTTCAGAAACCGTCTTTTTTGGTGAACCGTTTAATATCATAAAAATTTTGCTCATTCTTATATTACTGGCCGGGGTGATCGGATTGAAGCTGGTGACCGAAGAGAGAAAACCGCAATCAGAAGGAGCTGAGTCATAATGGACTGGGTTTTTCTGATCCTGGCGGGGGTTTTTGAAATGGTCGGCGTCACCATGATCAATCGCTTTCACAGAGAGTCAAACTGGCAATCGCTTGTCTTGTTGCTCGCCGGATGTGGGGCAAGCTTTCTTTTTCTCAACCTCGCGATGAAAACCTTGCCGATGGGAACCGCCTATGCTGTCTGGACAGGGATTGGCGCCTCAGGCGGAGCCATCCTGGGGATGGTTTTGTACGGGGAATCAAAAGATTGGCGCCGGATTCTTTTCATCATAATGGTTCTCGGTTCGGCGGTCGGTCTGAAATGGATTTCGTAAAAGTTCCTTCCAACAGGCGATTCAGGTCATTTTCTCTTATAATATTTGTCCCCGCAAAAATAGCAGGCCGCTCAAAGGCGGTCTTGTCAGAAAAAAATAAGAACGACTTATTTACAGGTGAAAACAAAAATTGGTATCATGATAATAATAATAGTAACTTACTTACTTTATTGAGTAAGTTTAAAAAGGTGGGGATAGATATGGTACAAGTTTTAGAGAAAATCCTCAATCCAGCAAATAAATGACCCACAATCGAAAGAAAGAATCGTTAATGAACTCAAAACAATACTACCAAAAAAGTATCATCAACTCCCCGACGATGTTCTTTTAGCAATGTTCAAGTCAGTTTATCAATCACTTGCGAATAAATAGAGGTATATGCTCATGCCGATCGATCGGACGAGATACTTATCTGAAAAGCAAATTATTTTGTTGCATGATTTTGTTATGGATTTGTTTGCACCACCAGGTAATATTCGCGGAGTAAAAGATTATCATGGTCTAAGGTCATTAATTCAAGGGATCAAGCAGCCTTGGTATGAAGATATTCATCACAAGGCTGCTTAAATGTTTCAAATCATCGGTCATGATCACATTTTTCATGACGGGAATAAGCGAACCGCTACGTTTTGTGTGGACACTTTTCTGGTTTTAAAAAATTAAGCACATTACCCTTCAGAATTGGGACATCCCCATCCTGCCTGTGACCCGTAACAGGTTACTTTTCTGTGGCAAGACGGATATCCTCTGCCAGAATGGTTTTCATTGCCTCCTGCGTACGTTTTTCTTTCGCTATTTTAGCTATTCTGTAATCAAGATTTTTTATCGATTCATTCACGATATTCCTGGCAAGCCCGGCATTGCCAAATGTGTGATCCCGATTTTTATACACGGATTCGTAATAAGCAAGCAGGGTTTCACGTGCTTTGGGGTCTAATTGATATCCCTTCTCCTGAAACATTAACTCGCTAATTTGCATCAATTCAGCCTGAGTATAATCTGCAAATTCAATCCGCCGGAAAAAACGTCTGCGCAAACCGTCATTACTGTCTAAAAATGGTTCCATTTTCTCTTTATATCCCGCTACAATAACTATAAATTTTCCCCGGTCATCCTCCATCCGTTTCAGTAATATCTCAACTACTTTGTGCCCCGGATCTTGTGCACCATATTGCGTGAGCTGATACGCTTCATCAATAAACAGCGTTCCTCCCATGGCCTGATCAATATAACCGGCAATGAGTCTTTCGCCTTCACCGGGATAGGCACTTACTAATTTATCGCGGTTTACCTCCACTAAATCTCCCCGTTCTAAAACCCCCAGTGCCTCGTATATTTTGACGATAATTCTGGCCACTTCTGTCTTTCCTGTTCCCGGGCTTCCAATGAGTAATGTATGCGGAGACAGGTCAGCCAGCGTTCTTCCCTCTTCCTTGTAAAAACGAACAAGCGTGACCAGCTTATTAATTTCTGATTTCACTTGATCCATCCCGATCATACGGTTTAATTGCTGTAAAGCTTCTGACAATAGTGCTTCATTAATCGGGAGGTTAAATGCTTTTGTTTTCTCTTTTGGGAAGGCCGCTTTGACATCTTCCGAGGTTAATGTCAACAGAAACTCCTTTGTCCACAGACTCCGTTTTGCGCACTCTTGTAAATATTACAGTATTTAATGACTGGATTCCCTTCGCTTGCTATATATACATTCGGGTAGTTGTTACTATAGATTGCACAATTTTCAATGCTTCCGCGGCCTTTGTCTTTCACCCATATTCCATTTTGACCGTTGTTATAAATTTTACATTTTTTTATTACCGGATTCCCTTCACTATATATTATAATTCCAACTCCTTTAGCATGATGAATATGACATTGCTTGATGACCGGATTGGTATGCAACTGATAAACGCGTATACCGTGCCCGAGATCGGAACGAATGTGGCAATCCTCTATAGTTAATGAACCCACAGGTAAATCAACGGCAACATAATATTCATTTTTCCTGGCTTTCCCCCTCTGGTGGATGGTTATTCCACGAACAGTTGCCTGCTCTGTCTGCATAAGAAGCGGAGTGAATTTTCACTGGTGACCACAATTTCATTAACCGGGCCATTGCCAAGCAGTTCAACCCGTTTATCAATCACAATATTTTCCTTATAAATGCCCGGTTCAATAATAATCTTGGTTCCGGGTATCGCTTTTTGAATGGCCTCTGTAATCGTCTTATATTTAGAAAAAGATTTTTTTGAAACAATAATCTTTTTACTCATCCCACTTACAGCCTCCCTGATATTAAATCTATTTTTTAGAGAAAGTGATGCATTGTTTATGACGGACAGGTCTGAATAGTTCGGTAACTCAACCTTGCAATTTTACATTACGATCCGTTCCGGTTCAACTATGTTTGTCATTCAATTTTGATAGTTATCAGTGGGTTTAAGTGAACAGATTCCACTTAAAGACTAGTTTTCCTCTAACCAATCTCTATTTTTTGAACATGAATTCCACCCGATTTAATTATACCAATTTTCCCATAATTTATCCTTCATAAAAGAAAAGGCTTGTCATTGTGAGCGCTTTTTGTTTATGATTTCTGTCGCTCTCCCTGATGTTTTTGTTTGACTCTTTCGCTATCTAAAAATTATACTATTTATAATCAGGTACTAATATCAGATGTTAATAGTTTGTAATAAAAATTTGCCTTTGAGGGAGTTTTGTTTATGTCAGAGAAACGGAGCATTACATCCAGGGCAAGGATTACGGCGATTGGTTCTTATGTGCCGGAGCGGACTTTGACCAATGACGATCTGGAGAAGATGGTGGATACATCTGACGAGTGGATTGTACCGCGGACGGGAATCCGGGAAAGGAGAATCGCCGGTTCTGATGTTTTTACCAGTGACCTGTGTATCGAAGCGGTCAGAAATATGATCAGTGAGTATCAAGCTTCAACCGATGATATTGATATGATCCTGGTTGCCACCAGCACATCGGACTTCCCTTTTCCCAGTGTGGCCTGCCAGATTCAGGAGCAGTTTGGGATTCCGTCAGCCGGTACACTTGATCTCAGCGCGGCGTGTGCCGGGTTTGTCTATGGGTTAAACATGGCCGATGCTCTGGTTACATCCGGGCTTCACCGTAAAGTGCTGGTGGTCGGCGGGGAAACATTATCAAAAGTGACCGACTATACCGACCGCACCACCTGCATTCTGTTCGGCGATGCGGCCGGGGCGGCGCTGGTGGAGCGGGATGAGAATAACCCCGGTTTTATCCATTCCTGTTCCGGTTCTGATGGCAGAGCGGGGATTCACCTGTACCGGACCGGGCTGTCCGGGCGGATGAAGGGGAAAGTACTCAGTGGGGACGGCAATATTGTGCAAAATGGAAGAGAGGTTTTTAAAATTGCTGTCAGCACACTGACCAGAGAAGTACCCAGGCTGCTGGAAAACGCGGGGATCTCCCCGGATGAGGTGGATTGGTTTATCCCGCACAGCGCCAATATCAGAATCATCCAGGCTGTTTGCGAGCGGATCGGCTTTCCGATGGAAAAAACTCTGTTTAGTGCAGAGTACTATGGCAATACCTCCTCGGCGACCATTCCCCTCGCCCTTCATCAAGGGGTACTTGAGGGAAAAATTAAAAAAGGGGATACACTGTTGCTTTATGGATTTGGCGGCGGGTTTACTCATGCCGGAACGCTGGTCCGCTGGACAATCTAGTTATCCAATGGCAAAAGCACTCTTCATCCTCCTTGGCGAAGAGTGCTTATTTTTACTTACTGTCCGTTTGGGTGAATATTTTTGAAAAAGCTCCCGGTTTCTCACCTGCAATTCCCACATTGGCACTTCATCGGCTTCTTCCACAACTCTTGTATATCTCATAGAAAAAATCCTCTTCTTTCTAAGTAAGTGTGTCCACGAGGAGGATTTCTGTCTCGCTCAGATTGGCGATAGAGATGGCCGCTCCAAAACGACTCCGAGGGGCGGATCAAAGCGGGGTCGATGTCTTCAAGAAAGCAGTTGATCCGCTTTTCCCTCTCCGTCGTTTTTCCGCTCGGTCAGGCGCCAAAAATCGCTCCCCAGAAAACCTGCCTCCCCGACATGATTAAACTTTCATCCCAGGGTTGTGTCGCCAAGTCATGAGCGTTTCTTAAAAAAACCCGGCTCTGCCTTTACAAGAAAAGCACTCTCGATAGAATGCTTGAGAGTGCTTACCTGTGGTTCTTTATCGTTATTTTATATTAATGGACAACTTCGTCCACTTCTGCTTCACTTTCAAAATCAATCGACAGAGCTAAAATCTCCGCTACATCCATCGTTTTCACACGATCTTCCACTTCTTTCGCTTTCGTACCGTCTGAGAGCATGGTGAGACAGTATGGACATGCACTGCCGATCAAGCTGGGGTTTACTTCAAGTGCCTGCTCGGTTCGGGCTACGTTGACACGAACTCCTTCAGTTTCCTCCATCCACATCATTCCGCCGCCGGCACCACAGCACATGCCGTTTTCGCGGTTCCGGTTCATTTCTGCCAGTTCGACACCCGGGATTTGCTGAAGAATGTAGCGTGGTGCCTCGTAACCGCCGTTGTAACGGCCCAGATAACAGGAATCGTGGTAAGTGATGCGCTCTTTGACTTCTTTCACCGGTTTGAGGCGACCCTGGTGAATCAGATCAGCGAGTACTTCGGTATGGTGATACACCTCCGCCTGAAGGCCAAGATCCGGATATTCATTTTTAAATGTGTTATACGCATGGGGATCAATCGTGATAATCTTCTTTACTTCATGCTTTTCAAACAGAGAGATATTATCCATCGCCAATTGTTGGAATAAAAATTCATTTCCCATCCGCCTGGCGGTATCTCCGGAGTTTTTCTCTTTATTGCCGAGGATCGCAAATTTTACGCCGGCATGGTTTAGAAGTTTTACCAGAGCACGGCTGATTTTTTGGCTGCGGTTATCGTATGAACCCATGGAGCCGACAAAAAACAGATATTCAAATTCTTTTTCCTTTTTGACCGTCGGCACGGGTACTTCGGCGTCTTCCGACCATTTGTCACGGTCTTTCCGGCTGATTCCCCACGGATTTCCCTGCCGCTCAATATTGGAGAAAGTCCGCGAGGCTTCAGGACTCATTTTCCCCTCGGTCATGACGAGAAAGCGGCGCATATCAATAATTTTATCCACATGTTCGTTCATGACAGGACAAGCGTCTTCACAGTTGCGGCAAGTGGTGCAAGCCCACAGCTCCTGCTCGGTAATCACGTCGCCAATCAACCGGACAGAGCCGTCCTCCCCCGATACCGCCGTCTCCAGTGCCGCCTGGTTGGTTCCGGCAAAGGCGAAATTGGGAACCCAGGGGGACTTGGAAGTGATGGCCGCCCCTTTGACGGTCAGGTGATCGCGCATTTTTACCAGCAAATCCATCGGAGACAGCATTTTTCCTGTGCCTGCCGCCGGGCATACATTGGTACAGCGCCCACATTCAACACAGGCATACAAATCGATCAACTGCTTTTGGTTAAAGTCTTCAATTTTGCCGACCCCGTATTCTTCCACCGACTCATCTTCAAAATCAATCAGGGAAAGTTTGGCCGGGGGCTGCTGTCTTTTGAGAAAGACGTTTAACGGTGCCACGAGTAAGTGGAAGTGCTTTGATTGAGGGACATATACCAGAAAACTGAACAAAACGAGCGCATGTACCCACCAGCTTACATAGAACCATGCTTGCCCGGCCGCCTGGCTCATCCATCCGGCAAACGGCATCGCCAACAGCGACGAGACCGGTGTGTACCAGGTGAACCCATGTCCAAACCAGATTTTTTCAAAAGCGGCAGAGAATAAGATCGACGCCATCAAAGAAGAAAGAAAAATAATAACCAGCCCTGATTTAAAGCCACGTTTCAGACGTGGAATCTTTTCCACATAGCGGCGGTAGTAGGCATAGATCGTAGCTAACAAGACAAGAAAAGTTGTGATTTCCTGCATGAAGGTAAAGGCATGATAAGCTGGAAACGGCAAGTGATTCCCCGGTGCCAACCCTTTGATAAAGAGGTCGATGGCTCCAAATTGAATGATGATGAAACCATAAAACATCACCACATGCATGATGCCGCTTTTTTTATCTTTGAGCAGCTTTTTTTGCCCAAACACGTTGATCAGGACTTCATTCAGGCTTTGCTTTAAGTCCAGGTTAAAGTCTGCGGGCTTTCCCAAACGCACATACATATAGCGTTTGTATACCACGTTTGCAAAGAGGTATACGGCATAAGCGGCAACAGCCAGAAAAGCAACCAGATGAAACACCTGCAAAGCAGACATTGATTTCTCCCCTTTCCCTCTGTTGCGCAGATTCAGAAAATACCTGCGCGGTTATGTAGAATGAATCCGTTTCCATTATATCATTACTCTTATTGTAACACGGAATGAGTGATTATTCATTCACTTTATTTTTTAAATCATGTTCGCTTTTTCATTCTGTATCTATCTGCTTTATATGGAATTTCTTTAGATGCACACTCTAATCGAGAGGTGATCACATGTGGCAGGCCGTTATTTCCTATTTGCCTGACTGGAACATTTTTTTACAGGCTTTTATCGTGTTTATGGTCATACAGTATTTCAAAGTTTTTTGACTGGATTCGCACCTAAAAAAGAAAGAGTGATTTTCGGTTGAAGTGGCGGAAAATAAAAAAACTCAAGCAGATGATAAAATCCCGTCAAACGGAAAATAAAATACCGGAAAAGGATAAACCAACCAGCGTTTTGACAAGCAATTTAACCTCCAATTTGGAACTTGTCCGGCAGATGATCGGCCATAACTCCGATGTGAATATTCGGGAGTTTATCATCGGGCGGACAAATACCCGGGCAGCGCTTATTTTTATCGATGGGCTGGCAGATAAGGATCTGATCGATAAGCATATTATGAAATCACTGATGTTAGATCTTTCAGAGGCGTATAAACAGGAGCAAACACCCGGGAAAGATGCTGGCTTGAAAGAATTTATCAAAAATCATGTGTTATCGGTCGGTGTCATACAAGAAGTACATACCTTACAGGATCTCATATCAGAAGTACTGACAGGAGCTACAGCCCTGATCATCGACGGGTCATCAGAGGTTATCATCCTGTTTCTTCCTTTGCGATTCCCCAGTATGGAGCCGGGATTGCCCTTCGGTGGCTTCGCTTTGTCTCCATGTTTTTCGCCACTGTGTTGGGTTTGTACGGGGTGATTTTGTTTTTTCTCATGATCGCTATTCATGTTGTGAAGCTGAAAAGTTTCGGCGTCCCTTATGCGACACCGGCAATTCCTTATCGTTTGAGCGATTGGAAGGATTTTATCGTGCGCCTGCCGTTGTTGAAAATGAAACGACGCCCGAAAATGCTGCATCCAAAAGATCCGGACCGAAAAGGAAAGATTTAACAGACAAAGGGAGTGGGCATGAGGTGATTACCAATCCGAAAGACCAGATTAAAAATACACAGGCAGCTGTTATCGTCACTTGTTACATTCTCGGAGTGGGAATCCTGACTCTGCCGAGAAACAGCTGTGGAAAAGATGAAAACTCCCGATGTCTGGAATGCGGTGATTCATGGCGGACTGATCGCGATGATTGCCGGGATGATCGGTGCCAAACTGAGTCAGCGGTTTCCGGGAAAAACCTTTTATCAGTACAGCCAGGTAATTGTCGGAAAATGGGTCGGCCGGTTGCTCAGCCTGTTTCTGGTGATTTACTTAATTGCGGTCGCCGCATTTGAAGTACGGGCGATGGCAGAAGTGACCAAGTTGTTCCTGCTGCAAAATACCCTGTCGAGGTAACCATGATGACCTTTTAGAGCACGTTCCTGATTGTCAGCGGAATCAACCCTATGGCCCGCTTGTTTGAAATCATCCTGCCCATTACCGTAGTCACTTTCTTTCTGGTTGCCTTTATGAGCTTGAAAATTTTTGAGATCGATAACCTGCGCCCGGTGCTGGGATTGGGAGTGGAACCAGTGCTGAAAGGGATAAAAACAACCAGCCTCTCTTACTCAGGTTTTGAAATTATGCTCATCGTGACAGCGTTTATGAAAGAGCCGAAAAAAGCCGTCAAAACTGTTCTGGTCGGGATTGGTTTTCCCCTGCTTTTCTACCTGACCACAGTGGTCATTGTGATCGGTGTATTATCGGTAGATGCAGTCATCATTAAGACATGGCCAACCGTCGATCTGATCAGGGCCTTTGAAGTGCCCGGGATCGTTTTTGAACGCTTTGAGTCTTTTCTGTTCGCGGTCTGGATTCTGCAATTTTTCGCTTCCTATACCATCATGCACTATGCTGCCGCTCTCGGTCTGGCGCAACTTTTCAAAAAACAGGACCATCCCTTTGTGTATGGTTTGCTGCCGGTGATATACATCATTGCCATGTTCCCGAAAAATTTAAACGACCTGTTTAAACTGGGGATATGATCTCAAATGCCACATTGTTTATAGCCGGTTTGCTGCCGCTTCTCCTGCTGTTAATCGCAAAAGTAAGGGGGAAAACATGTGAATCAAAATCATAGCAAACGACTCCCATTGTTCGTTGTGTTGCTGCTCCTCTTTTTTGTTACCGGATGCTAGGATCGTGTGGAAATTGACGATCTGTCCTTAAAGATAGCCGATGCATTAGACACAGGAGAAGAAACAACCCCTGACAAGGACTTGGAGGAGGAAGGAGCAGGGTATAAAAAAAGAAATTTGTTCACCTTAACCATGCAAACAGAAGTCCTGAAAAAAGCGGAAAAATCATTACAAAATGAAATAAGGAGTTTGGTCGATCAAGCCCTCAGGAAAATACAGAAGGAGTACAAAGCAGACGTTGCCGGATTTAACGACCAGCTAAGAATTCAATATCCCAAAGTATGGCAAAAAGTAAAAAAAGATTGGGACAAACGATTTAGTGAACCGAAAGTAAACTATAGTGTAAAAGTAGACATCATAGATTATGGGACGAAGGGTTCAAAGAAGTAAGGGTCGGGGAGCATTCCTTACCCGGTCTTTCCGGGCCTTGAAACAGCGGGAGAGCTGTCACCCCAGGGACAGCTCTCTTTCATTGATGCCAGCATTTTTTTGGCGGCGGGCAATTTCCTGTACGAAATAGGAAGCCACCTCAGGAGCTAATGTCCCGGGCCCGAAACCGGCATCATAACCCAGCTCCAGCGCCAGTTCATGATTGATTCGCGGGCCGCCGCAAATCAGCAGGAGACGGTCACGCAGTCCTTCTGCTTCAACAATTTCAACCAGTTGGGTCAAATTAGTGACATGAACCCCTTTTTGCGTCACCACCTGGGAAACAAGCAAAACGTCTGCATTCATTTCAATCGCTTTGGCTACCAATTCCTCATTTTCCACCTGGCTTCCCAAATTATAAGCGTCAATCTCGGGATAACGTTCCAAACCGTATTCACCATGATACCCTTTCATATTCATGATGGCATCAATCCCCACCGTATGGGCATCCGTACCCGTACAGGCACCGAGTACCACCAGCTTGCGGCCGATCTGTTCGCGAATGAAAGCATTAATTTCGTAAAAGTCCATACCTTTGCTCTCAACTTTGGGGACGCGGATCGACGAAAAGTCCACTGTATGTTGACACTTCCCGTAGACGATGAAATAGGTATATCCTTCCCCCAGGTCTTTCATATGGTAAACCTGCGGCTCGGCCAGCCCCATTTTTTCTGTTAACTGCCGAGCCGCTTCCCGGGCTTCTTCTCCATAAGGAACGGGAAGGGAGAAGCTTAGCTGAACGGCTCCATCGTTGATCGTATCCCCGTACGGTTTAACCCGTGTAAAGTCCACGCTCATCGGAAGAACCCTCCCTCTGCCGAAGTCCAAGGCGGTTCCGCAATTCTTCTTCAAACGGATTGTAGTACTCAATCCCTTTGTCCAGTACACCATGCAATCCTTTGCCGCCGGTGAATGAGCGTTTTACATCGGCAAGCATTCCGTTTTCCAATGCTGTGAACAAGCCGATCCTTTCTACTTCCTCCAGCATTTCCACCGCCTTTTGCAATACATGCCTGGCCCGCTTTTCGATGCGCCCGTCAGGCCGGAACAGCAACTCTTCTCCGAGATGGCGTGCGTTGTTAAAAATATACTGTGCATTTTCTATTGCCAGTTGCCGGTCGTGAATATGCGGGGTATGCATCGCCTCCGTCATCATGCCGAGCAATTGCACCCCTTGCCCTGTCAGGATGCTGACAAGATTAAACATGGCGTCCTGAATATGCCCCTTAAAAATATTTCCGGTCATATGCTTGGTCGGGGGCATATATTTCAGTGGTGCATCAGGGAAGATCTGCCGGGACATCTGCGCCTGGGCAATTTCCATCAGTAACCCGTCTTCAAGATCAGGGTTGATCTCACAGGCGTGCCCCAACCCCATCTGTTCGGGCGGCAAACCGGAGAGAAGAGCAAGCTGTTCATTGATGAACTGTGAAGCCAGCACGGTATGTGCCGCCTCCACAGCATCGGCAGTTGTCAGATAATTATCTTCACCTGTGTTGATCATAATCCCGGCATAACTGTTGATCATGCGTGAAAATGCCTGGTCGATCAATGTTCGTTGCATATTGATATCCCGAAACAAAATTCCGTACAGGGCATCATTTAACATGACATCCAGACGTTCCAATGCCCCCATGGCGGCGATCTCCGGCATACACAACCCTGAACAGTAATTGCAAAGCCGGATATAGCGGCCCACTTCTTCGCCCACTTCATCCAGGGCTTTCCGCATGATGCGGAAGTTTTCCTGGGTCGCATACGTGCCGCCATACCCCTCACGAGTCGCCCCGTAAGGCACATAGTCAATTAAGCTCTGCCCGGTACTGCGGATGACAGCAATAATGTCAGCCCCCTGGCGTGCTGCTGATTTCCCCTGTACAACATCTTCATAAATATCTCCCGTAGCCACAATCACATACAGGTAGGGCTTCTTTCCCTCTCCCAACCGTTTGATCAGCTGGTCGCGGTGCAACCGGTTGGCCCGGACCCGATCCAATCCTTTGCGGGCAACTTCACGCCCCTTCGCTTCCACCTCTCTGCGGTCAGCCCATGGTACATTTCCGAGGTCCAGCGACCCGGCGGCTACTTGTTCAGCGATTGTTTGCGCCGGCAAGCCCAAATGCAACATCGCATGAATCACCCATGTGGCTGCTCCTGATTCCAGCAAACCTCTGTCCAGCAAATGATCAATCACCACATTGGGGAGCGGGATGTATTGGCTGTCCACTCCGTCAATCCCCATCAATCTTAGAACCGTTCTCTCTATGGCCACGGTTGTCCGGCTGGAGATAAACCGGTCCACACCACGGGCAATTTCAGCCGCGGCCCGTCTGGCACGGTCAATTTGCTCCGGGTCGAGCCGCAATTTATGATCCATCATACTCCTCCCCTCTCTCTTTATTTACCAGTCTTTTTGCCTCTTGAGTAATGATTGGATCAAGACCCAGTGCCTCGGCAATCACAATCGCCTGTTCCGGCAGGGAATCCGTTTTTTGCAGCGGAATGAGCCGGTAATCCATTTGTTCCTGTAATAAACGGTGAATCTGACCGGGATGGCCAGCCATTCTCTCTTGTAAATGTTTCAGTTGAATCCCCGCCACCCGGTACCCTTGAATTCCCTCTATCACTATCACTTCTCGATAGTGCGTGACATGAACTACCCACTTTCCGGCATCGATGAAATATTTCGTCACAGCCTGCGAAAGGGCTGCCCCCTCAACGGGGTTGGTCCCTCTGCCTAGTTCATCCAGCAACAACAATCCTTCTTCTTTCCGCCTGACCCACTTGCTCAAACGCGCTATCTCTGCTCCAAAACTGCTTAACCCCTGATTTACATTTTGTCTGTCTCCAATCAAGCTGGTTACCCACGGGAAAAGCGGTATCTTACAAGCGGCTGCCGGTACAAAGAAGCCGTATCCCGCCAGTACGGCGATGATTCCGGCCGTCTTTAACGCAACGGTTTTCCCGCCCATGTTGGGGCCGATAATCACTGTTACGCCCCGTCTCAACGTCAATTGGACCGGTGTCACAGACAGCCCTGTTTCACGCAGGTGCCGGGCAATTACCGGATGAAATCCCCGGTCAATTTCAAAAAGTTCCTCCGAGTGCTCCGGCTTGACTCCCTGCCAGATTTGCGCGGCCCGGATGCGAGCCCACTGGAGATCAAAGTGGGCCAGTTTCTGTACCCATGTTTGCAGTACAGGAATATAAGGGCGAAAAAATTCTGCCAAACCAACAGATATCTCTTGTTCCAACGATTCGATTTTCTTGGTTATATGATCCAGTTGCTGCTGGCAGGCCGCTTCATTCGGATGCTGAAACACATAGACAGAGTCATACACCGTTTCTCTGGCCAGCCGGAGACAGGCTTCCTGCTTTAGCGCTTGATCCAGTTGTGATCCCTTCACCGCCACCCACTCACCCAGACGATTGCGGCGAATCCGGTAAGTGCTGTCCACTTTCTGCGCTTCTTCTTCTTTTTGCTCCCGAAATTCACGTTCAATGGCATTCCGCTGCCGGCGAAGCTGTTTTAATCTTCCGTCATAACCATCAACAAAAGCAAAAGAAGGCTGCAAAGGCGGAGTCGGATTTAATTTCCACAACAGCATTTCACACATCTCCTTCTCTGCTGGTGTAAGTATCAGAGAAGAAGGCATCTGTGCCAATTCCATCCATTTGGACCATTCGCTTAGTTGCCACAAAAACTGCTTTATCTTGAACCACTCGGTTAAGCCGGGCGATTTTGCAGCCGTCCATCTTTCCAGGATGCCGGCAATGTCAGGAACGCGGCGCAATATCTCTTCCAGCCGCCCGATTTGCTTCGGAATGGCAGATAGTTGTTTTTGCATCTCTTCCTGCTCAAGAAGAAGTTGTTGCCACTCTGTTTCTTGTCCGGGCAGAAAGGGGGTACACTTTCGTTTAGCCTGTTCTCCCATTGGTGTGAAGGGTTGAAACCATGACCAGATTTCATCAACATGCAAATCCTGCCTGGTCTCCTCATCCACAAGCATAACCGCCCCCTCCTTCCTGTACCGGCTCCCTCACCACATCAATCACCGGAAGCGGAGCGCAAATCTTGGCCACTTTTTGCTTCATCTCTGCCGGAGGAAAGGAAAAACCTTCAGGCGACACCGGGTTAACAGCCACTCCCAGTAAGTGAATGTTACGACACACCTGAAGATCTCCGCCCATCTGGTAAAAACGGCGTACCGCAGGCAAAGAGAGGAAAAGATGAGTCGCATCAGGGACAACGATAGTAAGGGCTGCTTTTTTCTCCATCAATTCATGCAACATTCGGTCTGTCAGCGCACCGGGGACAGCAACCGCCTGCCAGTTCTTAGCGATGGCTGCCTCATTCCGGGCCATTTGCAGAAGTGTAGCAAAAGGAAGCTTCTCAACCTTCTCATTCACGATTGCAAATATGCTTCTTTCTTCGATTGCCCGGCGGCCGAGCCGGCTAAGCTGATCTTCCCGGCAAACGGGCCGTGTAAAAAGGTGAAACCACTCTTCCATTTTCTGCAAAACACCCTGTAGAGAAGAACTGAGGCTGGCCCCCGCAACAACGAGAGCAGCGTCTGTCACATAAGGGCTGGCAGTGGTTTGTCGATCGTAAGCACCATCCAGCAGGGTCAGCTGAACTCCGCCGGCCATCTGAAAGCCGCGTTTAATCCTGGCCACTCCTTCCGATGAGTTTACACCTGCCAGCTTTACCTGGTTCGCCCGCCGGCATCTGGCGATGAAAACTTCCCCCATCAACGTGTGCACACCTGTGGCCAGGAGCACCTCCCAATGCCCCGGTTGCAGATCGAGTAGCGGCCCGGCAGTGGCTACACAAACACCTTCCGGCACATAGACAGGGGGTTTGTTCCGTCCACTCCACGCATCCCGTTCTTCCCCATCGATCCCGATGCTGGCCAGCCCCAGAGAAATCCGGGGGTATAGCTCCCTGATCATCGCGTTAAGCACAGTTGTTTTACCCGCATTTTTAGACAACCCTACGACGGCCAGTGTTTGGATCGACGGATGAACGAGAGTTGAAAACAAAGATTTCACCATCAACTCTAACGCTCTCTCGCTCCTTCTTTTGCCGCTGCCATCTCAACTGATGCTTTGTTTTCTTTCTTCTGTAATAAATAGCGCCGGTCTTCGCGGGATAAGTGTTTGGGTTCCAGATTGATGCGCTCATCACTCATCAGTGAAGCAATCCCCACAGATGCTCCGGCCGCCTGGCAATATTCACAGGTTGCCGGGTCATGCGGTTGGTAGTTTTCCGGTTCAGGATAGCTGGTGATTACGCCCTCAAAGTTTCGCAAAACCGTCTTGGCGGGGCTTTGTGCAATGATATAGTTGGGGCTGAGCGGAATTTTCCCTCCGCCTCCGGGTGCATCCACAACAAAGGTAGGAATGGCGTAACCGGACGTATGCCCGCGCAGATACTCCATAATCTCAATCCCTTTGGAGACTGGGGCGCGGAAATGTCCAATTCCTTCAGACAAGTCGCATTGATAGATGTAGTAAGGCCTTACGCGTGTTTTGACCAGCTCATGCATCAGTTTTTTCATCGTAAACGGACAATCGTTAATCCCTGCTAAGATCACCGCCTGGTTTCCGAGCGGAACGCCGGCGTCAGCCAGCATTTCACAAGCCCGTCTGGCTTCGGGAGTCAATTCTTTGGGGTGGTTGAAGTGGGTATTAATCCAGACCGGGTGATATTTTTTCAGGATCGTGCACAGATTTTCCGTGATCCGCTGGGGAAAGACCACAGGAGCCCGTGTTCCAATGCGAATGATCTCAACATGGGGAATCTCACGCAGATTTTTTAGCAGGTACTCTAAAATACGGTCATTAACCAGGAGCCCGTCTCCCCCGGACAACAATACGTCACGCACCTCCGGATTGCTGCGAATATAATCGATACAGGCATCCATCTGCTTTTTCGGAACTCCCATGCCAATCTGTCCGGAGAAACGACGGCGTGTACAATAGCGGCAGTACATCGAACACTGGTTGGTGATCAGAAATAAAACACGGTCGGGATAGCGGTGAGTCAGCCCTTGTACCGGTGAATCTGTATCTTCCAGGAGCGGATCTTCCATATCGTAGGCAGTGCGGTTCAACTCCGAAGAAATTGGCACAGATTGCATGCGAATGGGATCTTTCGGATCATCAGGGTCCATCAACAGAGCATAGTAAGGGGTGATATTCAAAGGAATGGTCTGCTTGGAGATCTCCACACCGCCGGTTTCTTCCTCCGTTAAGTTAATCACTTTGCTCAAGTCTTCCATGTTGCGAATGGTATGGGTCAGTTGCCACAGCCAGTCATTCCACTGCTCCTCGGTCACATCTTTCCACAGCTCTACTTCGCGCCAATCTCTCATAAAAATGCTCCTCTCCTGTTGTTTTTTACTTGCCGGCACAACCAGTAATGAAAGTTTTGTTCATGCAGGAAGGCAAATTCCGGGGAATAACCTTTGTCGACCCGACCGGCAAAAAACTGTCACGCATCAAAAAAACCGTTTCAATGAGAGGCATAACGACGGTAAAACAATTCCCGGAGCGGGTGGGATTCCCGGAGGAGGTTTAATGTATGATCCGCATGTCCAGGAGCATATCCGTTGCCGATCATCATGCGGACATCTTTTCCCACTCCTTCCGCGCCCAGGGCGGCCGTGGTAAAACGGACTGCCATACTGAAGAAGTAAACCATCCCTCCGTCCCCGGTAGCTAAAATGGAGGAAAGCTCTGTATGTGGAACATTGACACAATTGATGGTGAGATCAGCCATCTTTCCCTCTGTGATGTCGGCAACCGTTTCATATACAGCCACCGGGTCAGCAGCATCAATCTGAACCACCTGATGGGCCAACCCAAGGGCCCCAATTTCCTTACAGGCGTCGGGGTGAGACTCCAGCGCGATGACCTGCCCGGATCGACCCGCCTGTTTCCACGCCTGGTATAAACAGAGCAAGCCTGATTTTCCACCGGCTCCCATCACCAGCACCCGATCCTGCGGTTTTACCAACGAAGCTGTCTGTGCCGGAGCCCCGCACACATCCAGAGCCGCCAGCGAGACAGACTCCGGCAGGTCCTCGGGCAATACGGCATACGGGCCGCTTTGAAATAAAATCGCTTTCCCGCTCACATCCATCTGTCCTGTTTTCATATCGATGTGATGGATATCAGTCAGAATGAGCGGGGTTAATGTCAACGAAACAAGGGTGGCAATTTTTGTTCCGGGTGCCGGCCGGTTTGGAAATTGAGAGCCGACCTGTTCCACCCGGCCAATGAGCATTCCGCCGGAACCTGTGACCGGATTGTGCATTTTCCCCCGTTCTGCCACAATTTCCATCACTCTTTGTTTGATCCGGTCCGGACATTGTTCCGCCTCTTCTTTCAGTTGGGCAAAGGAAGCAGAATCAATATTTAATCGCAGCACATCAATCAGCAGTTCACTTTCCAGCGGATAAGGATCGGCATTAAGCTTCCAGGCCGGCTGAGGCAACACACCCGCCGGCTCCAATACACGATGAAGTCCGTATTTGTGTCCAGGTGCGATTGGATCATTTGTTTTCAAACAGATTCCACCTCCTCGTTCTCTCACATCATTCTTACTGCAAGAATGATGCCAACTGTGAATCCGGGTAATCTAGCCTTTTATTTTTTCTGTAAACAAAAAAGATGCCGAATTTTCGGCATCCAAATGGCAAAATTGACTTCCATGGCGTTATTCCCGGATCAACTCTTGTTTTCCAGTATGAGAGACTCCCGTAACTTTTCGCAAATGGTCATGATTTCCGCTTGTCCTCCACGGGGCGCATCAGGCCATTCATCGATCCGAACTCCCCAGTATTCGCGGGGAGCACCAGGATAACGAGGAACGATATGGATATGCAGGTGGGGGACGTGGTTGCCAATGACAAATGAATAAACATGTTCCGCTTTCAATTCCCGTTTCAAAATCCGGCTCAATCTGGCTTGCATCACTCCAACGGCTTGTGCTTCGATATCTTCCAACTCGTCCAATCCCTGAATATGCCTGTTTGGTTCAATCATGAGATAACCCAGATAGACTTTCTTTTCCTGTCCGAGCAAAGGCCTGTGAAACACTTGAAGGTGTTCATCCCCGTAGATCCATCCTGCTTTTGTTGAAATCTCACTACGGTGCTTTTTACAGATAAAACAGTCTGGCATGATTCTTTTCCTCACCTTTCTGCCTGGATTCCCAATTTCTTCAGCTTGTATTGCAAGGTTTGGCGGGGAATTCCCAGCCGTTCCGCCGCTTGCAGTACATTTCCTCCCGATTGATGCAAGGCCTGGCGAATCATGCTTTCTTCAACCTCGTTTAATATCTGGCGCAAGTTTTTACCATCTGAAAACAAATCAAGCGAAAACTTTCTCTCCGTAGAATGGAAATGGGCCGGCAGGTGTTCCAGTTGAATTTCTTTGCCTGTTGCCAGATTGAGAGCCCCTTCCACGGTATGCTCCAACTCCCTTACATTTCCGGGCCAATCATACTGTAGAAATACTTTTATGACTTCCCCGGAAATTCTTTCTACATAAGAGTTTATGCTTCCCTTGATCTTTGTCAAAAAATAGTTGGACAACAGCTCAATATCTTCTCTTCTCTCTCTTAAAGGCGGGAGATAAATGCCTACCACATGGATCCGGTAATACAAATCCCGGCGCAAGCGCCCCTCGCGAATACTTAGCAGCGGGTCCTCATTGGTGGCAACCACTGTTCGCACATTGATAGAACGAAGCTTCGTGCTGCCAACCCTTCTCACCGCTCCCTCCTCTAACACCCGCAACAATTTGGCCTGCAATTCAACCGGCATGGCCTGAATCTCATCCAGAAAGAGGGTGCCTCCGTCGGCCAGTTCAAACAGGCCGGGACGGTCTTCAGCCCCTGTAAATGTTCCTTTTACCGTACCAAATAAGATCCCTTCCAGGAGAGATGATGGAATAGCGGCACAATTCTGGGCAATAAACGGTTGATGGGCCCGCGGAGAGCTGCTGTGAATTGACTGTGCGATCAACTCTTTGCCCGTTCCGGTCTCACCGATGACCAGTACCGGGGAGTGGGTAAAAGCTGCCCGTTTGGCGCGCTCCATTTCTTTTAACATCACCGGATTTTGCGTAATAATATCTTCAAAGCGGTAAAATTGATTTTTATGTACTGCTTTTTTCACTCTTGGTTCACGCATCCGCTTTTGCAAGTCTATCACTTGCTCGGACAGATGTTTCATCTGTGTAATATCTTTGGAAATCTCTACAGCTCCTACGATATGACCGGAATGCCTCAATGGGATCGTTCTGTTTACCGTAACGATTTGCTTTCCCTTACGATTGGTATAGGTTTGTTGCTGGTCGTCAATCGGCACCCCTGTTTCCAGCACCTTCAGCAGGGTACTCGTTTTTTGGTTCAAAGAAGGAAATGCTTCCAGCACATGCATCCCCATCACCTCTCCCGCGGTTAACCCGTCCAGCAACGAAGCCACCCGATTGTAGCAGATGGTGATCCCTTCAGCATTGACAATGTGAATACCCTCATCCAGGCAATCCAACAAATCATGAATCATCCCGCCAGTGATTTCAGAAGATAAACCTTGTTGAAACATCCCTCCACCTCATTTCCGAACTGCCGAAAAATGATCAATATATGACGAAAATTTGTCATTTCTAATTCTAAATGGAACAGGCAGCTGTGTCCAGAACAGGCAACCCGGCCGCTGGAAATAAAAAAGCCAAGGGATTTTGTTCATCCTTGGCGTCATTTTTATCTGGTTTCTGCTTACATCCGCTCCGGTGCATGTACTCCGACCAGCTTTAACCCGTTCCGCACCACTTGGGCCACACCCTCAAGCAGAGCCAGACGGGCCCGGGACAACTCTTCATCATCGGTAATCACGCGCTGAGCATTATAGAAGCTGTGAAACTGGGTTGCCAGGTCATACAGATAACGCACAATCCTGTGCGGGGCCAGCTGCTCTGCGGCCGTGACGATTTCGCCGGGAAATTCTCCCAGTTTTTGCATCAAGTCTAGTTCTTGTTCGCTCTGCAACCGGGTGAGCGCAGATTCCTCCCATGACGGGGACATCCCTTTTTCAGCGGCCTGGCGGAATACGCTGCAGATGCGGGCATGGGCGTACTGGACATAATAAACGGGATTTTCATTAGACTGTGATACGGCAAGATCCATATCAAAGTCGAGATGGGTATCCGGGTTACGCATCACAAAGAAATAGCGGGTAGCATCCACACCTACTTCCTCTGTCAATTCTTCCAGGGTAACTGCTTTTCCGGTTCGCTTGGACATTTTGACCAGTTCGCCCCCCCGGTACAGCTTTACCATCTGGGTAATAACCACGTCCAACTTGTCCGGGTCATAGCCAAGTGCGGCCAGTGCCGCTTTCATGCGGGGGATATATCCGTGATGGTCCGCGCCCCAGATGTTGATCAAGCGTCCGCTGCGCTGCAGTTTATCACGATGGTAGGCAATATCCGGAGTGAGATAGGTATAAGAACCATCCTGTTTAATCAGAACACGGTCTTTGTCATCCCCAAAAGCTGTCGACTTCAACCACAAGGCCCCGTCTTCCTCATAGGTATACCCTTGTTCTTTCAGTGCGTTCAGTGTATCCTTAATTGCTCCGGATTCATACAGAGAAAGCTCACTAAACCAAACATCAAATTCAACGCGATATTTTTTTAAATCTGATTTGATCTTGCCAAGCAGCCTCTCTTTGCCGATCTTTTTCAGATAAGCAAGCCGTTCTTCTCTCTCCAGGGAGAGCAAACGGTCCCCTTCACTTTGGATCAAATCCTGCGCAATGTCGATCATTTCCTGTCCGCGATAGCCGTCTTCCGGGAAAGCGCAGTCTCTCCCCAACCCCTCCAAATACCGGGCCTCCAGAGACAGCGCCATCATGTTCATCTGGTTTCCTGCGTCATTGATATAATATTCGCGTGTCACTTCATACCCGGCAGCATCTAAAATATTGCTCAAAGCATCGCCGACAGCTGACCCGCGTGCATGCCCCAGATGGAGATTGCCTGTGGGATTGGCGCTGCAAAACTCCACATTGACTTTTGCTCCGCGCCTGGCTTCAGAACGGCCGTATTTGCCGCCGGCAGACTGAATCTCATTCAGTACCCTGATTAAGAAAGAACGATCCATAAAAAAATTAATAAAGCCGGGTCCGGCAATCTGCACCTCACGAATATGCGCTGACTGCTGATCAATTTTTTCCACGATTGCCGCTGCAATTTCACGCGGATTTTTACGGGCGACTCTTGTCAATTGCATCGCTATATTGGTCGCCCAATCTCCATGTTCCTTCTCGCGCGGAACCTCAAGAATCACTTCCGGGATCTCTGTCTCGGGAACCATTCCCGAAGCGATCACTGCTTGTTTAATTTGCTTTTTCAACGTTTCTTTCATCTGTTCAAGCGGATTCATCACAATTTGCCTCCATCCATTGAATCTTCAGCCGGTAATGTCCTAACTTTTGTGCACCCATATTTAAAAGAAAAGAAAATTGAATCGTTCCTTCCCGGTCTGTCCGTTCGCGGTGGTATTCTAATGTGGTCACATCCATTTCAGTTTTGCCCCCGGGCATATATACAATACTTTGCGTATTTGTGCCCGGCCGGTACGTTTGCCGGTAGGAAACGCTTCCCTGGCGGATGACCGTAATTTGCTCCGGCAAAGATTTGACCGATGTGCGAACCTCATCCTCCGTCCCGGAGTGCTCCGTATATCTGAGTACCCATTCGTTTTCGTTGATCCGAAGACGTCCGGACAGATTTTGCCGGATCACTTCCGGTGCTTGATCCGTTTCTGACTGGATGGTCGATTCAATATACAGTTGTACCGGAATCACTCTGTCCGCCCCTTTCAGGCTAATATTTGTATATTAACATTGCTTGTTATCTTTGCCAACGAAATGTCAGACACAAAAAAATTCCCTCCGAAAGGCTGGAGGGAAGACCTCTATTTAATAAAACCGAGCAACATTTCGCGAATCAGCTTGGCCGCAACCACTGGGGTTTGTTCACTCGGATCATAAGCGGGCGCCACTTCTACGACATCAGCCCCGACAACTCTCACTTCTGAAGCGGCAATCGCATGGATGGCTGCGAGCATTTCTTTCGAGGTGATCCCGCCCGGCTCTGGCGTCCCGGTCCCCGGAGCGTGTGCCGGGTCGAGTGCGTCAATGTCAATGGTTACATATACCGGGCGGCCGGCCAGTTCCGGAAGGCACTCTCGCAAAGGTTCCAGTACATCAAAAGGATAAAAATGGATTCCCGCCTCTTCAGCGTAAGAAACTTCCTCTTTGGTCATTGAACGAATGCCGAACTGATACACATTTTCACCGCCGATCAGCTCGGAAATTTTGCGGAGCGGGGTAGCGTGGGAAAAAGGTTCCCCTTCATAATCGGTACGCAAATCAGCGTGGGCATCAATATGGATCACAGCCAAACCGGGAAAATGCTTGTACACTTCCTGCACAACCGGCCATGTGACAAGATGTTCCCCGCCCATGCCAATCGGAACTTTTTTCAAATCCAACAGACGGCTGACAAACTCTGCAATCTGTGACAAGCTCTTTTCCGGATTTCCAAAAGCGAGGGGAATATCCCCGGCATCATAATAAGCAATTTCAGTCAGTTCCCGCCGCAGATAATGGCTGTACTCTTCATGGACAAGGGAAGATTCACGGATGCGGGCCGGGCCGAAGCGGGAGCCCGGACGAAAACTTACCGTCCAATCCATTGGCATTCCATAAAGAACCGCCTGTGCCTTCTCCAGGTCAGAACCGGCTCCGATAAACACATTGCCCGAGTAAGCTTCATCAAAGCGCAATTCTTTATTCCCCCTTATCAGTTAACAACTCTTGCACAAAGGCCGGGAGTTGGAACAGGGCTTTGTGCATCTCCGGACGATAGTAACGGGTATCGAATGACTGAAGCCCGGATTCGTCTACTTGCAACGGATCATATTTTTTAGAACCGACCGTAAAGCTCCACAGTCCGCTCGGATAAGTGGGGATGCTCGCTGTGTACAGGCGGGTGATCGGGAATGTATTGGAGATATCTTTAAACACCTGGCGAATCAGATCCTGATTAAACCATGGAGATTCTGTCTGTGCCACCATGATTCCATCCTCTTTCAGAGCTTCGTAAATCCCTTCATAGAACGGCTTTTGAAAAAGGCCGACCGCCGGCCCGACCGGTTCAGTAGAGTCAACCAGAATAACGTCATATGTACCTTTGTTTTCCTGGATATGGCGAATTCCGTCAGTGACTTGAATATTGACACGGGGATCGGATAAACCGCTTGCAATCTTTGGAAAATATTTTTGTGACGCTTCAATCACTTTGCCGTCAATTTCAGCCAGAACAGCATTTGCCACACTGGGATAGCGGAGGATTTCACGGATGGCCCCCCCGTCACCGCCGCCTACCACCAGCACATCTTTAGGATTGGGGTGGGTATTCATGGCTACATGTGTAATCATTTCATGGTAAACAAATTCATCCCGATCCGTCGTCATTACCATTCCGTCCAGCACGAGCATATTGCCAAATTCAGCCGTTTCTATTATGTCCAAAGTTTGAAACTCTGACTGGTCATGATAGACGCTTCTTTTTATTTTGGTCGTGATTCCATGGTTTTTCGTTTGTTTTTCCGTATACCATAATTCCATTTCCATCTCTGTGATGAGCCCCTTCCTGATCTATTTCATCCGCTTCGGAATCTTTAACACCCTTACTAAGAATAATGCAACTTCCTGCCTGATACAATGATCCATTTTCAAAAACAAATATGCGGGCTTCCATCCTGATTCAGGTGACTGAACCGAACATTCCACATAAAAAATTATCCTTTGAAGGTATATTTTTCCTGCCCCTTTCGCATAATATTCTTGCCTGATTTGCTAAAAAGTGGATAAAACCGGAGCAGAAGGAGTTACCAGCAATGGGTGAACAAAAAACAACGCCAGACCACCCGCCACTGAACCAATTTCCCGTATGGCGCCTGATCAAATGGACATATCGGATTTTTTGCTGGATGTTTATCATCACACTGATTTGCAGTGCCGCATTAGGGGTTGCGATTCTTTATCTCAAATCCAAACCTCTCCCTCCTCCGGAGATTTCTTCTTCCAGCAAATTGTATGATGCAAAAGGGCGTTACATCGGCCAGATTGATGAAGGAGAGTACAGGGAACCCGTTAAGTTGGAACAAGTCCCCCAATCTTTGATTCAAGCTACTTTAGCAGCCGAGGATAAAAACTTTTACCATCACTGGGGATTTTCACTGACCGGGATCATCCGGGCTGTTATCGCCAATCTGAAAGCCGGACATGTGGTACAGGGGGCGAGCACCATCACCCAGCAATTGGCGCGAAACCTGTACTTAACGCATGACCGTACCTGGTCGCGCAAAATAAAAGAAGCCATATTGACGGTTCAGCTGGAACTTCATTATACAAAAGATGAGATTCTGGAAATGTATTTGAACGAAATCTACTATGGCCATGGAGCTTACGGCGTAGGCAGGGCAGCCAGAGTTTACTTCAATAAAAATGTGGAACAGCTCAATTTAGCTGAATCTGCCTTTTTGGCCGGAATTCCGAGAGGGCCGCAGTACTACTCTCCTTATTTCCACTTACCCCGCGCCAGGCAGAGGCAGCGTTATATTCTGGACCTGATGGTTCGCAATCAGATGATTACGGCACAAGAGGCCCAACAGGCCAAGCAAACCACTCTGGCAATCGCAGAGCCTTCCAAGCCACAGCAAATTCGTGCCAGTTATTTCCGTGATTATGTGATTCAGACAGCTGTTCTGCAATACGGCCTTGAGGAATCAGTCGTCCGCCGTGGCGGCTTAAAGATATATACAACTTTGGACCCAAGGATGCAGAAATATGCAGAGGAGTCAGTAAAACAATTTTTGGGAGACAAAAAGGATTTACAGGGAGCGCTCATCTCCGCCGACCCCCATACCGGACACATCAAAGCGATGGTGGGCGGGAAAGATTACAGCAAATCTCAATACAACCGGGTGTTTGCCCGACGCCAACCGGGCTCTTCCTTTAAGCCGGTCCTTTACTTGAGTGCTCTGGAAAACGGATTTACTCCGCTGACACAGATCATCAGCCGTCCCACCGCCTTTGCTTACGAAGGGGGGATTTATCGTCCGTCCAATTATCGCGGGCAGTATGCCAATCGCCCCATCACTTTGCGTGAAGCGATTGCCCGTTCGGATAACATCTATGCTGTCAGTACCCTGTTTCATATCGGAATCAACAAAGAAATTGACATGGCGCGGAAACTGGGAATTAAAAGCCCTCTTAGGCCCACCCCGTCTCTGGCACTGGGAAGCTATCCGATCACTCCATATGAGTTGGCCCAGGCTTATGCCACTATTGCTGACGGGGGTATCCGGCATCCGCTGACGGGAATCCGGAAAATCGTGGACTCGTACGGGAAGGTCCTGGTTGAAAACGAGACAAATCCGATCCGCGTTACCTCTCCGGCCCACTCATATGTGTTAACCCGACTCCTGACGAGCGTGTTTGATTCAGGGGGAACCGGTCATCGGGTGCGGCAAATGTTTTTGCGAGCCGCCGCAGGCAAAACGGGGACCACCGATTGGGACGGGTGGTTATCCGGGTTTACCCCCGACTTAGTTACCACCGTCTGGGTGGGATATGATCACAGCCGGAAACTTCCCCACCATGAAGCGCGTTTATCCCAATATATCTGGGGCTCTTATATGAAAAAAGCCACCGCGCTCCAGCCGGCACGGATTTTCCCCGTCCCGCAAGGGGTTAAAGGGGTCTACATTGATATAGAAACAGGCTATCTGGCAACTCCGTTTTGCAAACATACCCGTTTGGAATTTTTTGTAAGAGGAACAGAACCGAGGCAAACCTGCCCTGAGCATCCCGGACCTGTTAAAAGAAGCGGAAATGATCCCTCGTTATGGGAGCGTTTCATCGACTGGTGGAACAGCTTTTAATCACAATTCCGCAAATAAAAAAGCTCAGCATTCCTTCACGCTGCGGAGTGCTGAGCTTTCCCATTTTAACATTCACTGCTTCCGCCAATTTTCCCCTCACCGTCGGCAAATTCACCATCGTTGAATACAGTGATCAAACCGGCATTTTCCAGTTCTTTCATCACCTGAAACATACTTTCCCGCTTCTGTTCCGGGAGTTCCCTCACATAGCGGTTCATTTCCTCTTCAGGTACGTTCAGGGTAAAATGGACGCCTCCGTGACGGGCATAATGATCTAATCGATGCCGATAAGACATTCTCTGTTCCTGCTGCTTTTCTTTCACCCCTTACTTAAGCTTTGGGCAGCAGGTGTTCACCTCCTCTAGCCCTTAGCTTGGGCTAAAGCAAGATGAAATATCAGGGAATGACAGACAGAAGGATCGTAGGACACAAAAATGGCGAACCTTGGGGGTTCGCCATTTTTGTGTCCTAGCAAAAGGTTCCGAAACCATATACTAAGTGTACTCCTGCTCATACTGAGCGACAAGATTAGAAAGAATTTGTTCACATACAATTCATTTTTAAGAGAGTTGTTCTTTTAGTTCCTGCCTGCTATTTTCCCACATTTGCGGATTATGGTTGATCAGTAATGTTTTTAATGCTTCTTTCTCTGTCTCCCCTAAAACAGTCAGTTTAATTCTCCGCTTTAGGGCATCATCCATTCGGTTTACATGTTCAGCCAGGTTTTTCCAACCCCTTCTGTTTTCTTTGTCCACAATCATGGGACAAGCCGTTACCCCGGCATAGTAGGGACCATTTTCATCACGGTCCACGGCTACCCAAACCACCCAGTAATGCTTTCCGCCCGGAACTTCTTCTTTGTTGGCAGTAAACTTGATCCCCCGTTCAACTGCACTTTTCGCATGAATCAGTCCTAAATCAATTTTGGCATGATCGCCGTCAATCAATACCGAAGACAAATTGCTCAAGCTGATGGTTCCTGTATAGTAGCCGCCGTGGGTGGTGGAGTTATTGCTGATAATGTTAAACTGTGTATTTTTTTTGTTTGCCATGCCTCTTCAGCCTCCTCCCCCTTATTTTATCCCAAGGCTTAATCCGGGTGCAAAGAAACCGTAGATTTTGGCGGCTTTTCAGGAGAGTCAGCATGTAACTGCGGCACCTTCTTTTCGGATACGGGCAGCTCTTTTAAACTTTGGCAAACCGGCAAATGAATATTAAAAGTTGTGCCCCGCCCCGGCTGGCTGACCGCATAGATTTGGCCTCCGTGTTCTGTAATAATGCGATGGCAGACAGATAAACCCATTCCGGTTCCTTCACCTTTTGTAGTAAAGAAAGGATCAAAAATTCTGGTCAAGTGTTCCGGTTTGATTCCGCTGCCATTATCCTGCACCCGGATATTAACCCGATCGCGGAACTCCTTCCACCGCACTTCCACCTTTCCTTTTTCCTCAAGGGATTCCAGGCCGTTTTGGATCAAATTGATCAGTACTTGCTTAATCTGCTCCGCATCAGCTTCAATATCCACCGGAGAGGGAGGGGGATGAGCGATCAATTCATGGCCCATCAAAAAAGATTTGGGTTGCAAAAGGCTTAAAACATCGTTCATCAATTGATCTAAATTAAATCTGGTAAAGCGGGCCGGCCTTGTTTCGCTCAGATTTAAAAACTGTTTCAGCAGGTCGTTAATCCGGTCAATTTCCGGCAGGATGATCGATTCCCACTTTTTGACCGCTTCCGACTCACTGGCAGAGATCTGAACAAATCCGCGAATCGATGTGAGCGGATTGCGAATCTCATGTGCAAGTCCGGCCGCCAGCTGTCCGACGGCAGACAGTTTTTCCAGGTGTCTTCTCCGTTCCTCCTGCTGATGGCGCAAGCGGCGCTGCTCAATCATCAGCCTCTGTTCGGCTAAACGGATCAATTCGGCTCCGCAGCTTACTTCCCGGGGATAGGAAGCGGTACCCAAACAATAGCTGACTAACTTACGTTCCTCTTTCAGATCAGCCATCACCTTTTCAATGATTTCCAGGCAGCGCCGAAAAACGGCATAATCCCCCATCACACCAACAGCAAACTGATCCCCGTCATACCGTGCTACTTTGGCAGAGGGAGGAAGGTTTTTCTTCAACTGGCGGGCGATTTGTATCAGAATCTGATTTCCGGCGTCGATTCCTTTCTGCATATTCACTTGCAGAAAATCTGTTAAATCAAGGCAAATCACATGATAAGACTGGTTCATGCCGCAACGGGCAAGGCTGCGGGTTACCTGTTCCTGAAAAGCACCAAAATTATACAAGCCCGTCAGGGTATCCCGACGATAATATTCTTCAATTTCATCATTATACTCATGCAGCCGCTTTTGCGCTTCCTGGATTTTATCAACCAGGTGGCAGTTTTTCTCTTTAAACTTTCTCACTTCAAAATAAGAGCGGCGCACTTGGTCGCTTAACCAGCCCATCCAGACAAATAACAGGCTCTGGCTGACCAGTTCGAGAACCATAAGCTGATGCCAGCAGGTCAGCACATTGATGATGAGATAAGTCACAGCATAAGAAGCGGTTACAATATGGGGATTTTCATCCCGGGTTCTAAACTGCACATAACCCAAAACAATGAGATAAACGGTCAATAGCGGAATAATCTGGGTCAGAATATCCAACAGGGCAATCAACAATAAGAGTACGGACATATATCCATAAGTCGGGAATCTCCTCAAAAGACTCTGGTCTACAAAGAGGAGGCCGAGAAGCAAAGCCGTCACAATGCCTACGCAAATCCAATGAAAGGAGGGATATACGGAAAAATAATCGCTAATGATATGATATAGCAATTTCGTCTCATGATAATGGTAATGGCCCAACACGCCCACTCCTTAGCCCTCACAAAGTTGCATGTTTCAACCTCCAACGACAAGCGTAAACGAGCATCCTGCATGATTTCTTCAACTTGTAAAGGAAAGAATCCTTCACAAGTTGCGCCTTCGACAAAAGCTATCAAATTTCGAGCCATCGACCTGTTTTTTGTTTTTGACTAAACCCCAATGATGTGATAATCTAATCATCAGATAACTGTCTTTTGAATCTTTTGTGACTTTTTTATCTCATTTTTGTGAACCTTCGGCATACTGAAGGAGGGGGAACATGGGACAGAAAGAAATAAAACTGGCGGAATCCATCTTGCCGCTCTTAGGTGGCGCTGAGAACATCAGCAGCCTCGGGCACTGTATGACACGGCTCCGGGTGGGTGTCAAAGATTCTTCCAAAGTTGAGTTGGACAAACTGAAAGCGCTCACAGGTGTGATGGGGGTCGTCGAAGCTTCCGGACAGTACCAGATCATCCTGGGGCCGGGAACTGTAAACAGGGTTTCCGAACACCTGTCCAAAGTAACAGGAAAAACTTCCGCAGAAGTGGAAGACCCTGAGGCTTTTGCCGCAGACCGGAAAAACAATCCTCTTCGCTTCTTCTTACGCAAGCTTGCCAATATCTTTGTACCGCTGATTCCGGCAATTGTCGCCGGCGGAATGATCAGCGGATTGACCAATGTCATCATCTACTCTTTTGATGTAAAAGAGAGTGCCATCATCTCATTATTACAAGTGATCAGCAAAGTGATCTTCTTTTACCTTGCTATTTTTGTGGGTATCAATACCGCGAAGGAATTTGGCGGAACCCCTGCTCTCGGCGGAGTCGCAGGCGGTTTGATCTACTTGCCGGATCTTGAAAAAATCACGCTGTTCGGTGATGCCCTCATCCCCGGGCGCGGCGGTTTAATTGGCGTCCTGCTCGCCGCCTGGTTTATCACCATCGTGGAAAGATACGTGAGACGATTTGTTCACAAATCGATTGATATTATCGTCACACCTACGATCGCCGTCCTGGTAACCGGCTTGGTCACTTATTTTGCTTTACAGCCCATCGGCGGATTTATCTCTGACGGGATCACCAAGGGACTTCTCTTCCTGCTTGATCAAGGCGGCATTCTTGCGGGGGCCGTACTTGCAGGAACCTTCCTCCCGCTGGTGGTTACCGGTCTGCATCAGGGTTTAACCCCGATCCACCTGGAATTGCTGCAACAAACGAAACTGGATCCCCTCCTCCCGATCCTGGCTATGGCGGGTGCAGGGCAAGTAGGAGCGGCGATTGCTGTTTATATCAAGACGAAAAACCGAACCCTGCGCAATGTAATTAAAGGAAGCCTTCCCGTAGGTATTCTCGGGATCGGTGAGCCATTAATTTTCGGTGTCACTCTTCCTCTCGGCCGGCCGTTTCTCACCGCATGCCTCGGTGCTGCTGTAGGAGGTGCTTTCCAGGCTGTATTTAAAATCGCCTCCATCGCGATTGGGGTATCGGGAATTCCGTTGGCACTTCTCATTAAACCGGGGCAGATCCTGATGTATCTGCTGGGTGTGCTCATCTCCTATGCAGCGGGATTCGCGTTCACCTACTTCTTTGGTTTTAAAGAAGAGATGGCCAAAAACTTCGCTCCGGATGTTCCGGAAGGAACAGGAGTGAAAATGTAAAACCCTTTCCATTGAATGGACCCATCCGCCGCCTGTTACAGGTTGGCGGATTTTAATGTGAGAAAATATCCTGTTGTATACAGTTAAAATATTATGCGAAGGAGGTTATCAGCATGAACTCCGACCTGTCAAGATTGGTGACTGAACAAATAAACGAAAGGTCAAAACAGCTCGATCAGATGGATTCCCTGCAAATTGTCCAATTAATGAACGAAGAAGACCATCAAGTACCTAAAGCGATTCAAAGCATTTTACCAGAGGTCGCAAAAACGGTGGACCAAATCGCAGATACGATTCGGAAAGGAGGACGGATCTTTTATATCGGCGCGGGAACCAGCGGACGTTTAGGTGTATTGGATGCTTCTGAATGCCCTCCCACCTTTCGCACGGAGCCGGAATTGTTTCAAGGAATCGTTGCCGGTGGAGATGTCGCTCTCCGTTCCGCGGTTGAAGGAGCTGAAGACTCTGAAGAGGCGGGAGTCCGGGATTTACAGGAACGCTCCTTTTCTGCCGGTGATTTTTTAGTCGGTTTGGCTGCCAGTGGCCGAACCCCCTATGTTTGCGGCGCAGTTCAATACGCAAATCAAATAGGGGCAAAAACAGCAGCCATCACCTGCAATCCGGGTTCCGTTCTCGGGCAAATGGCTCAGTTTAAACTGGAAGTAAATGTGGGACCCGAAGTGCTTGTCGGTTCAACCCGTCTCAAATCCGGAACGGCGCAAAAAATGATTCTCAATATGCTGAGTACTGCCTCCATGGTGCGGCTCGGGAAAACATATCAAAATCTTATGGTGGACTTAAAACCAAGTAACTTTAAGCTGAAGGATCGAGCACTGCGCATCATCCGGACAACAACCGGAGTGAATGAACAGGAAGCGGATAGGGCGCTGCTCGCCTGTGGTGATGAAGTGAAAACAGCGATGGTCATGATTTTGGCCGATGTAACACCTGAAGAAGCACGTCACCGCCTGGAGCGGGCAAAAGGGCGTGTTGCGGATGCATTGCAACTATAGCCCCGGCGGGGATAAATGTGAAGGAGTCCGTTGTACACATGACGGACTCCTTTTACGTCATCCCGTTCATCCTTTCATTCAATTCTGCTATTTTTGATCAAACCTCCCTTTTATCTAAGAGGGGACACAACGCTTTGACCAGAATCTGAACTTCATGTTGCACTTTCATGCAGAATCAATGATTAGATTATGGACGGAGCATTTAACCAAGATAATTGACTAAATGGCTGAACCCTTTTGATGCTTTCTCTTTTACTTCTAACTCACTGGAATAAGGCTCCTCCAGCTGAACCTGATCTCTCTTTAACATTGTCACCTTTTGTGCTTCTTCTGGATACGGGTGATAGGTTCCTTGCGACTCATGGGACTCAACGGTGTTGTACGGAGCTTGTCCGATACTTCGCGGGGGAAACAGCGGCTGATCATTGAGCAGAGTATGTACCACCGTTTCCTTCAGGATGTTTTTAATCTCTTCACTGCGATAACCGCTTTCCAGGCTTTTAATCCATTGATATACCGGCCCGTCTTCGGGAGTGAAGGTGACATTTCTTTGAGTGGGTACATAATCCCCTCTCATTTGAATTTGTTCCTTTAAAGAGCGGGGATCACAGATGGACTGCAACGGAAAGTAATTGTTTCTCAGATACGACTGGATGCAATATTTTACTAACATCGGGAACTGACCCTTGGGGAGAATCTCATACCAATAACGCACCAGACGATCTTTTTTTCCCAAATATACTCCAACAGTAATTGAAGACATCATTATCCCTCCAAAGAGCATTGAAAAATTTTTAATTACTCGAATTAATATTAATGGTAGCAGGTTCCAGATCAAAACGTCAACAGAATACTTTGTCGAATCCTGTTATATATGCTCGGAAACGAAAAAAACATGCATTGAGCATGTTGGATCTATTTGTCCAAAGAAAGTTAAGGCTTGAAATTTAATCCATCTTAATAAAATAATCACTGAAATTTAAACCCGGTGATATCGTATATTCTTAATCCTTCGATACATATGCAAACTGGGCAGATCTCGAAACATTTTGAAATTCGGGCGTGTATTTACCTCAAATATCCAAATGCGCAATTGTTCATCAATCCCTGCGTCAATTCCTAATTCCTTTAAACCCGTAAAACGACTATTTAATGTTTTAGCAATTTCTTTAGAAAGATAATACAACTCTACAAATATTTCTTTTGCTCTTTTCTGATTATATGAAGAGATCTCAAGCAGGGCTTTATATGCTTCGTAAGGCTGCCCTCCTTTACAATAGTTGGTCACAATTTTTCCCGGCGCCGCCAACTTGGCACAAATTCCGCTGAATGTCCATTCTTTCCCCACTTTTTGCATATGAATCCTCAGGTCAAACGGGCGCCCCTGCACCTTCATCAAGCGAATCCCCTGCTGCATGATATATCGCTTCCCGGGTTTTAATCTTTTTTCGATCCAACCTGCAACCTCGGATGAAGCCAGCACCTTACGGCTGTACAAGGTATGGCAAACGATCTCATAATCGCTCCATTTTTTGATGCGAATGGCCCCGCCTCCGCCCCCGCCTTTATCTGGCTTAATAAAAACAAACTCGTACTCGTCCAGCATCTGTTTCAATTTTGCGGGGTGATACCAGTACGTCTCCGGAAGATATGGAAAAATCCGTTCATTTTTTTGAAGCACCATGGTTTTTAACGCTTTACTGGCAATTTGCTGATATGGATACCCCATTCCCTGCTCCCTCATTTCCGCTCTTTTATATTATTCGCGTTTCCCACAGCGAGTCATCTGTAAAACTGCCCATTTTTTAATATGAAAACCTCGACCTTTCACTTCTGTAAACTTCCTCTGCTAAAATAGGTACAAGATGATAAAATGGTAGTATTGTACTAATCAGCCAAGACACCGGAACAAAACAGTTTTCCTAATAAACGAGGGAGGAATATTTCTCCCAGTGAACGCAAAAGCAAACGGTTTACCATTCTGGGCCTGTTCATTCAATGGCTTGATTCATATTTTGCCGATATTGAATCCAAGATAGGGAGGTTATTCTCTTGAGTCCAAAGGTCCTTGTCGTAGAAGATGAAAAGCCGATTGCCGATATTATTAAATTTAATCTTGAAAAAGAAGGATACACCGTTGATTGTATCCATGACGGCAATGAGGCGATTAATAAAGCACTTGCCGAACCGCCTGATTTAATGCTGTTAGACCTGATGCTGCCCGGAGCCGACGGGATTGAAGTGTGCCGCCGCATCAGGCAAAAGTATCAGTTCCCAATCATTATGCTCACTGCCAAGGATTCCGAGTTAGATAAAGTACTGGGTCTGGAAATCGGGGCTGACGATTATGTGACCAAGCCTTTCAGCAACCGTGAACTGTTAGCTCGCATCAAAGCCAATTTACGGCGTTCTCAAGCCGCCCCCTCTCCTGAACCCCAGGAAGATAAAACTTCAACCACGATTGGAGAACTTTCTATCGATGCGAACAGCTTTGTGGTTACGAAGAAAGGCAAAACGATTGATTTAACCCATCGCGAATTTGAACTTTTGTTGTATCTTTCCAAGCATGTCAATCAGGTGCTGACACGGGAGCATTTGCTCCAATCGGTCTGGGGTTATGATTATTTTGGCGATGTCCGTACCGTCGATGTGACCGTTCGGCGCCTTCGTGAAAAAATTGAAGATGATCCGGGGGCACCAAAATATATTATTACCCGCCGCGGAATTGGTTACACCATGCGCGATCCCCTCAATGAACGGTGATTAGATGAAAAAATGGATGCAACTCGTAAACAGTATACAATGGAAACTGGTGATTATTTATATTTTGCTGCTCATTATCGCCATGCAGTTAATCGGCGTTTATTTTATCAGTCGGCTCGAAAACTACTACATGGGGGATTTAAGGACAGACCTCAAAACCCAGGCCTCCCTGCTTCATGACAAAGTCGGGGATACCCTCAACAAACGCCTGAGCAATGACGAAAGAAGCAAACGAATCAACGGTTTGCTAAGGGAACTGGTTTATCTTAACCAGAAAGGCAACACAACAAAAGATAAAGTGGTCGTCAGCATTATGGACAAAGATAATCTTGTGATCGCGACCACTGCATCCAATAAAAATGAATTAAAGCAGAAACCTGTTTTTTTAACCCAATCCCTTACCGAGACGCAACAGTTTAACATTGTGAACGACCCCACCAGCGGCGATAACTATCAAATTTATTATCGGCCCATCAAAAACGGAGAGGGCCGCATGGTCGGCAGCATTTATATTGAAGCCTCGTTGGAAGAGACTTACAAGACGATACGGGCAATCAGCAAAATCCTGATCAGTATCACGGCCCTTGCTCTTGTGATCACCGGATTTTTGGTAGTCATCCTGGCAAGGACCATTACGACACCGGTTAAAGAGATTACAGAACAGGCAACCGCTATGGCGGCAGGCGACTTTGACCGCAAAGTGGATGTCCGCAGCGAAGATGAAATCGGCCGGTTAGGGATCGCTTTTAACCACCTGGCCTCACATTTGCGTATAGCACTTTCGCAAAAAGAAGAGGAAAAAGAAAAACTTGAATCGGTCCTGGCAAACATGAGCGACGGTGTGATCGCCACAGACAGTACGGGAAAAGTAATCGTTAAAAATGGTTGGGCAGAAAAATTGTTAAATCGGGATATTGAGTTAGGCAGCGGGATTGACGAAGTTCTCCCCTTAACCGAACCGATTTCTTTCCCTTTGCCGGAAGAGCGGCAGACGTTTTTGGAAATGAATACCGATGACCCTGAAGAGCATACCATCGTTAAAATCACTTTTACGCCAATCCGGTTGCAGGGATCTGAAATGGTGGGCCTGGTTGCTGTGTTGGAAGATGTAACAGAACAGGAAAAACTGGACCGGCAGCGAAAAGATTTTGTGGCCAATGTTTCCCATGAATTGCGCACACCGCTGACAACCATAAAGAGCTATCTTGAAGCACTGGATGACGGTGCTGTCAATGACCCGGAGCTGGCCTCCCGCTTTTTGCAGGTCACCCGGCAAGAAGCGGACCGCATGACCCGTCTCATCCACGACTTGTTACAACTTTCCCGCTTGGATGCCAAACAGTCCCGTTTTCATAAAAAAGCCATTCATATGGAAGAGATGCTGGAAGATGTGGTTGATCGCTTTGCCTTCCAGTGCAAACAAAAAGAGATCAAACTGTCTCTCCATATCACTGAATCATTGCCGCGTATCTATGCCGACCGGGATAAACTGGATCAGGTATTGGACAACCTTCTCTCCAATGCCGTCAAATATACACTGGAAGGCGGGTCGAT
Source organism: Paenactinomyces guangxiensis (assembly GCF_016055185.1). Lineage (GTDB taxonomy): Bacteria > Bacillota > Bacilli > Thermoactinomycetales > Thermoactinomycetaceae > Paenactinomyces > Paenactinomyces guangxiensis. The sequence goes on along the minus strand of NZ_JAECVR010000005.1, from coordinate 101,569 downwards.
CGCTGTGATTGCCGAAAGGCGGCCTGACGGAATGGTTGAGGTTTCCATTGCCGATACAGGAATTGGCATTCCCAAAAAAGACCTTGGCCGTATCTTTGAACGATTTTACCGCGTTGATAAAGCGCGTTCCCGCAGTTTAGGCGGTACAGGGCTCGGGTTGGCCATCGCCCGGGAGATCGTCCGGGCCCATGGAGGGGACATTTCGATCGACAGCATCTACCGGAAAGGGACAACCGTTTCCTTTACCCTGCCCCCCTGTGAACCGGAGGTAGTACGATGAAAACTAAATGGTTCGAACATATGAAAACGGCCGCCCTGGTCATACTTGTTTCTATCAGCTTTGTCCTGACAGGTTTGCTCTGGTATAGTTCACCTTCTTATGAAGAGAAAAAATTTGCCCGCGGCCCTGAGTATATCTTCAGTGAAAAGTTCAATAAAAAAGCGGGTCACCAATTGGCTTCCCCTTACCAGATGATTATACACGAACCGGGGAAAACAACCTGGACCCTGCCTGAAGATGAGAGTTACCATAACATCCTCAAAACGGTAAAAGAAACAATTTTGGATGCAGGCACGGTTACTTCGGTCTCTCCAAAACCAGAGGACTGGCACAAGCTATTTACCCGGGCAACAGGAGTTGAACTGCAATTCCCCCGTGATGTTACGGTTCCTGAACTGGATGCCTTTTTTTCCAGTGACGCCTTGCGCGAGTACCCACAGCTACCAAAAAAAATCAGCCGTGTATGGTTTTTTCGTGACCCCGGGAACGGTCAGGATTTCATCTGGTTTATCTCTGATCAAAAACAGCAAGTGATCCAGGTACAACCCGAGTCCCAAAATGATACGGGCTTCACTGAGGCAATTGCGCAGGCCGACACTCAGGATCAACCTGCCCTGGTTCCTGTACCGGTCAACGGTAAAAACCCTGCCGACCCGGCAAACAGCAGTCAACCCTTTTCGCGTGTACTCTACTTGCCGGCAGAACCACTGCAAATAAACCAACCTGTTTATGCGCTGGATAATATTGATATTGAAAACATGAAAGGCTGGCTTTTCTTGGATCCCGACATCGAACCAATCATCTATAAAAATAACGAGTATCTGTACACCTACGATGAACAGGTACTGACATATAACAAACAGGGCAATTTTATGATTTACAAGTACAATGACACCGGAAACCGGGATGAAAGCGAAACTTTAACCATGACAGAAGAGCTTAGCCAGATCAACGATTTTGTTCAGCGTCACCGGGGCTGGCCGGGCAACTATTTGCTTGATAAATTTGATGTGGAAGAAAACAACTTTCCGCAATATACGTACACGTTCCGTCTGTTTAAGCAGGGCTATCCTGTCTACTGGGGCGGAAAAAGCGGCCATGTTACCCCTGATCAAATTCAGCTTCAATCAGGCGGGAGAAACGGGGCGAGCAAATATATTCGTTCCATGTACTATCTGTCTGAAGATCAGCCTATTGAATCCACAGTGCAACATCTACCCGGAAAAGAGCAATTGCTCCAGATCTTGGCGCAAAAGAAAATCAATCTGGCGTCCATTGAACATATTTTCCCCGGGTATCACGCTCAACCTCAAACGATTAAAGGAAAAAAACAAGTGAATTTAAAGCCTGTCTGGGTAGTGATCACCCAGGGCAGCCAAACCCCTACGTTAATCCCTTCTCCATAATGCCGGGAGGATGAAATATGGACTGGAGTCGTGCAAAGACGATTCTCATCATCGCTTTTATACTTTTTGATCTCTATCTGGCCGTTCAATTAGGCCAAATGATGCAACAAAAATCCCACCTGCTTCAGAGCGATAAAATCAATGAACAGCAGATCAGTCACCTTCTTAAAGCCAACCAGATCGAGCTGGCCGCTCCTAAACCGAAAGATATCGGGCAAACCGACGCCTTTAAGGCGAATATTACCCGGATGCCGCAATCAGAGGGGTGGGAACAGGATGAGAAAGGCGGCTATGTGAAAAAGTTTTCTGTTCTTCCTTCTTACAAAAATATGAACGGACTGGAACAGATTCTAAACAGCCAAATCAAGGTTTTCCGTGACTTTCATTTCTCAGAGAAAGACAGTACAACGAATAAAATCGTATTTTTACAATGGCATAAAGGTAAGCCCATTTTCGACGGGAGATTGGAAGTTCGTGTATTAAAAGGAAAGATCCAATCGATCCGCATTGTTCACTTTGAGCTGAAAGAACCCTCCTCTGTGAAATTGATCAGCTTTTCCAATGCGCTCTACAATTTAATCGTCAGCGGGAAACTGGAAAAAAACAGCAAAATCACTGCGGCGGAATTAGGTTACAAAGCAAGAACATACGCTGTGGACAACGGCGATTCCATTCTCATCCCTTACTGGCGCTTTTATGCCGGCAATAAGTCCTTAGATGTGAATGCCCAGGGGCTGAATGAGGATGTAGAAGCGACTCCTCAACAACAAAATGAAGATAAAGGAAAGAAATCATCATGAGGTTTAGTGTACTGGCAAGCGGCAGCACAGGAAACTGCATTTTCATCGAGTCAGAGAGGGCGCGAGTGCTTGTTGATGCAGGGTTATCCGGAAAACAAATAGAACAGCGCCTGCAGAAAATCGGAATAGACCCAACCACTTTGACAGCGGTTTTTGTTTCCCATGAACATATTGACCATGTCAAAGGGCTGGGGGTGCTGGTCAGACGGTATCAAATTCCTATCTATACGAATGAAGCAACCTGGAATCACCTTCCCTCCAGTGTTGGAGAAATTCCCGAGTTGTATCAAAACATCATCGAAACGGGAGCTTCTCTGGAACTGGAAGATGTACGGGTGGAATCGATCCCTGTCTCCCATGACGCCGCCGAACCGATGGGTTTTCAGTTTCGGCAGAAGACGGACGAGACCCTGGCCGTCATCACTGATCTGGGTTATGTGAACCAGCGGATTACTGATCAAGTAACCGGAGTTGATACACTAATCTGGGAAAGCAATCATGATGTGGATATGTTGCGCATGGGCTCATACCCTTGGAATGTAAAGCGCAGAATTCTAAGTGACATGGGCCATCTCTCCAACCAGGACGCCGGGGAAGCATTGACAGATATTGTGCGCGGCATGGGTGAAAATGTGTATCTGGCTCACTTGAGCCGTGACAATAATCTCAGTGAACTTGCTCATCTGACGGTGAAAAATATTCTTGAAGATACCGGTCTTCAGGTAGGTCGTGATGTATACTTATGGCCTACCTATGATGACCGCCCCACCCCCCTGCGAGAAGTAAGGATGAAAGTAAAAAGGTAGCCTCCCTTCTTACATAAGGCTACCTTTTATTCATCTTCCTGTGCCCGTTGTTCGGTGGGAGTATTTTCTTCCAGCCGGACAGTCAGCTCCCCGTCTATGCTCATTACCAATTCAGCCAATTCTTCTCTCTGAATGCAGCCTTTTTCGATCAGTAGATCAATTAACGCGCTTAATAAGAGACTCTGCTGATAAAATATCAATTTTAAATCGGCTATCTGTGCGCCAAGATCCAATTCCTGATAACGCTCGAACGGGCCGATTGATTGGAGGCGGTTTTTCTTTTCCATCCATTTCAACTCCCAGCGACGCCCATTTATATATATTTTCTACCATTCTCCTCATTTTTCCTAGTTTTTAAACTTCTCTTATAAAAAATGTCACACCTTTTTGAACGGGGCTTCAAAAGGGATTTTAGTATAATACATTTAAGCGAATCAAATAATGTTATAAGGAATTTGTGCTAATATACATAACGAGGAGGGAAAAGTTTATGGGGTTCTATGATCAACCGGATTTACAACAACAGCCCAAGCGCCAGTCACCCGTTTTGATTGCGATTATTTCCGCAGTGATTGGCGGACTTATCGTTCTTCTATTGACTCCTCTCCTCTTCCGAAGCGGAGTCATCTCTCTTCCACCTCAGCCTGCGGCCCCAACCAACATTACAGGACCAACCAAAACAACCAGTGTCAATGTTACCTCGGATATCACCAAAGCGGTTGACCGGGTAAGGCCTGCTGTTGTGGGGATTCTCAACTATGCAAAGTCAGAAGACCCGTTTAACCCTGAAGAAGTCCAAAAAGGAACGGGTTCGGGAATTATTTTCGAAAAAGCAAACGGAAAGGCACGCGTTGTCACAAACTATCATGTGATCGAAGGTGCTTCACAGGTCAGAGTCGTGATCCCATCAGGTGATAATAAAAACAAAACGGTTAACGCTAAAGTGCTGGGCAGTGACCCAACCACTGACCTTGCAGTGCTGGAGATCAGTGATCAATATGTGACTGCTGTTGCCGAGTTTGGGAACTCAGATACTTTAAAAGCCGGGGAACCAGCCATCGCGATCGGTAATCCTCTCGGATTAGGCCAATCGATAACCGTGGGTGTCATCAGTTCTCCCAAACGGTCTATTGACGTTACAGAGTATATGGCCACTGATGTCATCCAAACGGATGCCGCCATCAATCCCGGGAACAGCGGGGGCGCCCTGATCAATGCTGCCGGACAGGTGATCGGGATCAACAGTTTGAAAATTGCCGAAAGCGGAGTGGAAGGTCTCGGGTTTGCTATTCCGTCCAATGATGCCCAGCCGATCATGAAAAACATCATTCATTATGGCTATGTCCCCCGACCTTTCCTCGGAGTGGAATTAATCGATTTAATGCAATTACCACAGAGTGTCTGGGAAAACTTGAGAATCCCGGCCAATCTGGAAGGCGGAACAGTCATTCGCGGTGTCGGCATGGGCTCACCTGCTGACCTGGCAGGATTAAAAGCAAAAGATGTAATCGTTGCTCTCGATAATCAGCCGATTGCAACAGCGTCAGAGCTCAGAAAATACCTCTACAAAAACAAACAGATTGGTCAAGAAGTGACAGTGACTTTTTACCGGGATGGCAAAAAAGAAACAACCAGGCTAAAACTGGCTGAGGCACCGAAAAGTTTTAGATAACCACCACGAGCTCCGCTCTTGCGGGGCTTTTTCTGTGAAAGTGTGTGTAACTCGGGGTGTTGGGTAGGGCAGGCTCCTTTCGGAGCCATTCCCCCCTAAGAACCGTACGTGACAGTTTCCCGTCATACGGCTCAAGCCTCTTCAAACGCCCCGTAGGGGGCGCGGCTTCTCAACAGTTATTCCTAGGCTGTGGACTTGGCTATGACAATTTGGGTGTAAGAGAACACGGTTCTCTTGCGAATCGGAACCACCTAGTGATCGCCATACAATGTGATGGCTATGCCATCCCGTAAGTTTGGTGATCTTTTGTTTACAAACTGGGCAGATGCCTTGTTGTTCTTTCCAGAGTTGTAGGAGTTGGCGTCTTCCTTTGAGATTGTCCGCTATTTTAAGAGCTAGACGTTTTTCAAAGTACAGTTCCCAGTTGGGATCAAATGGATTGGCTTCTAACTTAACCTTTACATATCTTTTAACAGGAAATCGAGAGGCACGTAGTAGGATTAATTCTTTTCCTTTGTCTTCTCCAAAGAATACCCAATTATTTCCGCCGATGGTTTTGAAGTATTTTTTTCTTATCCATCGTTTTGACTTATTGGGGTGTCTCCGTTTAGCCCAACGCCAAAGGCGTTGGTGAATGGCATGATCAACGAAGTTGAAGGTTCTTTTGCTATTGGCGAATTGGTGGAATTGTGCCCATCCTCTAATGACCGGATTTAACATTCCGATAGAACGGATTGGAAGCCTAAACCATACGCACTTTTTTGGATCGTCTTGTCCAAAAAAAGTGGTCGGTGTAAACCAAAATCAATATTTTTCTGCTGTACTCGATGAATGTCAGCACGCCGAAGCACAGTCTTTTCTTAAGCGAATTACCTGTACCAATACTGTGGATAATGTGGATAACCTATGTATAACTTTATGTGAAAATGGAGTGAAATAATGAAATCAGATTATGAACAGCTTATTTGGTATGCCTGCGGTGAACACATTGATATTGTGATTGATGAAATAGTGGATCGCTTCTCGATCGCCCCTACCATGGAGCTATATTCTTCAGACAGGAGAAATGGATCAAAAAAAGAGTGTTACTGGTGTGGAGGGTTCCCTGAGTATCAATTGGAAATAGAACTGGAAGATGAACAATAAGAAGAGAAACAAAAAAAGAGGAGGGCCCATGAGAATACAAATTATCAGCATAGGCAAGTTAAAAGAAAAATACCTGAGGCAAGCGGCTGAGGAATACCTGAAACGGCTTCGTTCCTATGCCAGAGTGGAACTGGTTGAACTGGCCGAAGAAAAAGCACAAGAGCCGATTTACGATGCGGAAATCGCGCAGATCCTCTCAAAAGAGGGGGAACGGATCCTGCGGCAGGTTCACCCTGATTCTTATCTCATCGCTTTAGCCATTGAAGGTAAATCCTTTTCTTCCCCGGCTTTTGCCGGGCAATTACAACAGCTGATCACTTACGGGAAAAGCCATATTACTTTTGTCATCGGAGGTTCATACGGACTTTCTCCTGAAGTATTGAAGCGTGCCGATTTACAGCTTTCTTTTTCTAAGATGACTTTTCCCCACCAACTGATCCGTATTTTTCTACTGGAACAAATTTACCGTGCCTGCAAGATCAATCGTGGGGAAACTTATCATAAATAATCGCTTTTTCCCTCGGATAGCTCTTTTTCTGTGAAAGTGTGTGTATCTAAGGGGGAAGGCAGAATTCTGTCTCGCTCCCCATCGGAGCCCTGCAAGGAAGTAGAAATGGCCGTCCATCCCAGAATACTGCTTCCCCGTCATGATTCAAACTTTCATCCCTGGGTTACCTCGGCGAGTCATCAAGGTTTTCTGCTCTACTTAACATCCGTGTGAAAATAGGTCCTTTTTTAGTTGTGAACGCCCAATCAACTATCATCATTTTACCAGGCTTCTCCCATGATATCCTTTGTTGTTTTACGCATAAACAGGACGTACTTGAATGGTTTGGCTGCGCCCGGGGCCGACTGAGAAAATAGCCAGTGGAATTCCGGTGAGGTGGGTAATTCTTTCGATATAGTGCTGGGCTTCAATCGGAAGATCATGTAAGCTGCGGGCCCCTGTAATATCTTGTTTCCAACCGGGCAATTCTTCGTAGACCGGTTCACATTTCGCCAACAGTTCCAGGCTGGCGGGGTAATTTTCAATCACTTTGCCTTCATACTGGTAAGCCGTACAGATCTTTACTGTATCAAGGCCTGTTAATACATCGAGGGAATTAAGGGAAAGCCCGGTAATTCCGCTCACCCGGCGGGCATGCCGGACAACTACACTGTCAAACCAGCCTACTCTGCGTGGGCGTCCGGTAGTTGTACCATACTCACGCCCCACTTCGCGGATTTGGTCACCAATTTCATCGTGGAGTTCGGTTGGAAATGGGCCATCACCAACACGGGTTGTATATGCTTTTGCTACGCCAACCACATGGCGGATTTTGGTCGGACCCACTCCGGACCCAATACAAACCCCTCCTGCCACCGGATTGGAGGAAGTTACAAACGGATAAGTCCCCTGGTCGATGTCCAGCATCACACCTTGTGCTCCCTCAAATAAAACTCGCCTGCCTTGATCAATTGCATCATTCAGCACGACCGATGTATCGGTTACATATGGGCGGATTCTCTCCATGCAGGCCATATAAGGCTCATAAATCTCATCAAATGTGAAACCATCTGTCTGATAAAGCCGTTCTAACAAACGGTTCTTTTCCTCCAGATTGCGTTTCAATTTCTCCGCAAATTGTTCAGGATGGAGCAAGTCACCCACACGGATCCCGACCCGTGCCGCTTTATCCATATAGGCTGGGCCAATTCCTTTGCCGGTGGTTCCGATCTTGCTTCTGCCTTTCCGGCTTTCTTCAGCCAAATCTAATTTAATGTGATAAGGCATAATCAGATGGGCGCGGTCAGATATGCGCAAGTTATCGGCAGAAATCCCGTGTTGATGGAGATAATCCAATTCCTCCACCAAAGCTTGAGGATTGATGACCATGCCATTCCCCAGCACACATATCTTATCTTTATAAAAAATCCCTGAGGGAATCATATGCAGTTTATATCGGGTTCCCCCAAACACTATTGTGTGGCCCGCATTATTCCCGCCTTGATACCGGGCAACCGCCTCTGCTTTTTCAGCAAGGAAATCAGTGATTTTTCCTTTTCCTTCGTCTCCCCACTGGGTACCTACAACAACTACCGTGGACATCTTCGCACTCCTCCTAGGGGGCAATTTTCCCGAACATTATTTATCAACAATGCTAAGTATATCAGTATAAAGAGAGGATTGTCAATTAAATAACGAACATTATATAGAATATATAACATAATCATTCGGGAAAATTGTTGTGCCTCATCTCAAGGCTTAAAAACTTATTGTAGTTCTTTAAGAATAAGAGTTCCACTTTCCCCACCGGACCATTCCTTTGCTTCCCGATAATCACTTCGACGATGTTCTTTTTCTCAGAATCCTCATTATAATAATCATCCCGATAAAGAAAGGCTACAATATCGGCATCTTGCTCAATGGACCCCGATTCCCGCAAATCGGATAACATCGGCCGCTTGTCCTGGCGTTGTTCAACCGCACGGGAGAGCTGGGACAGAGCGATCACCGGGACATCAAATTCACGGGCCATCAGCTTAAGCGAGCGTGAGATCTCGGAAATTTCCTGTTGCCGGCTGTCACCACCCCGGCCTGAAATTAGTTGCAAATAGTCGATTACCACAAGTCCAAGCCCGTGCTCAGCATGCAAACGACGTAATTTGCTGCGGATATCATTCACCGTCACGCCCGGTGTATCATCGATGAAAATTGGGGACTCACTCAAAGTACTGATCGCCATTGTCAACTTTTCCCAGTCTTCTTCATTCAAGTTACCCGTACGGAAGGCCTGGGCATCAATATTTCCTTCTGCGGACAACATTCTCATTACCATTTGCGAAGCAGACATCTCCAGATTGAAAATGGCAACGGTTTTACCTGAACGAACAGCAATATTTTGTACCACGTTAAGGGCGAATGCCGTTTTCCCCATACTGGGGCGGGCAGCAATAATGATTAGATCAGACCCCTTAAACCCGGAGGTCATACGGTCCAAATCAACATAACCAGACGGGATTCCACTAAGCCCCCCTTTATTAAAATGGAGAGCTTCAATCTGCTCATACGATTCCATCAGAACATCACGAATGGGAATAAATCCGCCGCCACGCATACGGCGCTGGGAAATCTCCAGTATCTTCCTTTCCGCATCATCCAAAACTTCCGTAACTTCATCGCTTCCCGAGTAACCGGAAGCGGCAATCTGGGTAGCTGTGCGGATCAGACGCCGGAGAATCGCTTTCTCCTCCACAATCCGTGCATAATAATCCACATTGGCAGCCGTGGGTACAGTACCTGCCAGCTCGGTCAGGTAAGTCACTCCCCCTACCTCATCAAGCAACTTCTTATCTTGCAGTTCCGATGTCAGGGTAACCAGATCAACAGGTTCACCTTTTTCCGCAAGATCATTGATTACCTGGAAAAGGCGCTGATGCGCTTGCCGGTAAAAATCCTCGGGCTTGAGCCGTTCATTGACGGAAACCAGCACAGACGGCTCAATAATAATGGCACCGAGCACCGCTTGTTCTGCTTCATGATTATGTGGAGGAAGACGATCTGAAAATAAATCACTCATCAGTCAAAACCCTCCAGTTCCAACGAGTATAAGGGGGTGGCGAATCCCCCATTCTCCGGCTTAAACTATACTGCTTACGACTGCCCCGGCCAATCAGAAGTTGGGACTGTAGATGAAACCCGGGCCGGGCATATTTAAAAAAGGCGCTTCCATCCCGAGTGGAGCGCCTTTTTTAGGCTAGACTTCTTCTACCACTTGCACAGAAAGAGTTGCGGTCACTTCCGGGTGAAGCTTCACAGGTACCCTGGTCACGCCCAGAGTGCGAATCGGTTCTTCCAACTGAATTTTTTTCTTATCCACATTCAGTTGAAATTTTTTCTTTAATTCCTGGCTGATTTGTTTGGATGTGATGGAACCGAATACACGGCCTCCTTCACCTGATTTCGCTGTTAATGTCAAGGTGATTTCACTTAGTTTATCTCCCAGTTTTTTGGCATTTTCCAGCTCTTCCGCTTTGCGTTTTTTGTCTCTTCTCTGCTGTTCTTTTAATGTGTTCATGTTCCCTTCTGTCGCTTGTACCGCCAACTTGCGCGGAATCAAATAATTACGGGCATATCCTTCTGCGACTTCTTTTACTTCACCTTTTTTTCCGGTGCCCTTTACATCTTGAAGAAAGATGACTTTCATTGTTGCGTCCCCCCGCTTTCCAATGTTTCTTTTAACACTTCCAACAGCCGCTCTTTTGTTTCCTGTATCGTCGTGTTTTTCAATTGGCAAGCGGCGTTTGTGAGGTGTCCTCCGCCACCCATCTCCTCCATGACCAGCTGAACATTCAACTCGCCCTGAGATCTCGCACTGACGGAGATCAACCCGTCCTCACGCATGCCGATGACAAAAGAGGCCCCCACTCCTTGCATATTGAGCAAAGTATCCGCCGCCTGGGCAATCAATAGTTGATCATATACTTCCGCTTCGTCGCCAGTGGCAATGGCGATATTTCCGTATAAAACCTCTGTATTTTTGACAATTTCCGCCCGTTTCACATATTGGGCCAGATCTTCTTTAAGCAGTGATTGGACCATCATTAAATCAGCTCCGTGCCTGCGAAGGAAGGAGGCAGCTTCAAATGTTCTCGACCCGGCACGAAAGGCAAAGTTTTTCGTATCAACCACAATGCCCGCGAGCAGAGCAGTTGCCTCCAGCGTATCCATCGCGAGGCGCCCATCCTGGTATTGCAGCAGTTCGGTAACCAGTTCGCTGGTAGATGAAGCATATGGCTCCAGATAGACAAGGACCGGGTCCTTGACGAAGTCTTCGCCACGGCGATGGTGATCAATCACAACCGTTCTTTCTGCTCTCTCTAATAAACGGGGCTCTATGGTCAGAGAAGGCTTATGTGTATCAACAAGGATGAGCAATGTATCCGGGTCATCCGCCAAAAGCAACGCTTTCTCCGGGTGAATCACATGTTCACCGAGATATTCATGTTGGTAGACTGCTGTCATCAGCCTTTCGATGGAGACATTTTCTTCATCCAGGACGATATATGCCTCACAATCATTAATAAGAGCAAATTTAACCACACCAATCGCTGCGCCCAGCGCGTCCATATCCGGCTGGGTATGTCCCATCACCAATACCCGCTGACTGTCGCGAATTAAATTGCTCATCGCATGTGAAATCACCCGGGCACGGACACGGGTTCGCTTCTCCACTGCATTGGTTTTCCCACCAAAGAAAACGACACGCTCTTCAGACTGAACGGCAGCCTGATCTCCGCCGCGTGCCAGGGCAATATCCAATGCTGCTTGAGCATTTTGTGACCGTTCGATCATGGTCTCTCCTACACTGGCCACACCAATGCTGAGGGTGACAGGAATCTTATAATGCCTGGTCATTTCCCTGACAGCGTCCAGGATATCAAACCTGGATTTAATCAATCTCTGCAAGGATTGGTACTGGGTTACAAAAAACATTTTATCCGTATCAATACGCTTTAGGGTAATATTATACTCTAATGCCCATTTTGAGATCACACTGGTGAGATTTGATAATAGCTGGGCGCTTTCCTGATCTGACAGCCCTTGACCGGCTTCGTCAAAGTTATCCATATGAAGAAAGCCCAGAATGGTTTGTTCCTCTTGATACCTTTTTTGCAGTTCATCGAGGCGGGAGACATCACGAAAAAAATAAAGGCGTTCTTCCGGTTGATGAATAACCTCAAATGATTTTTTGCCTAAATGGATCCGGAAGGGCCCCTCTCCTTCGGACTTCGCCTGTTTCAGTTCAGGAAAAACATCATCAACGAAAGAGCCGACCAATCGCTCCCGTTCACTCATCTTGTGTACAAACGGATTATGCCACTCAATCTCACCATTCCGGTCATACAGGAGAATTCCAACGGGCAATTGATCCAGGGCTGATTGGCTGGCATTTTTTACCCGATGGGCCAGGGTGAGGACATACTCTGTAAAGTCCTTGCGAAAGGCCCGTTCCGCATAATATAAAACGAGTGCCAGAAAGGTAAACAGCACAAGGCCAACGATTCCATAAATCCATTTGTAAGTAGAAAGTAAAGCAATCAATACCAGACAGAAACACATAGCAAAAACCATGTGATATCCGTGCCATCTTTGAATGATAAATTTCGGCATCATCCTATCCCCTCGAACTGCGCCTTGCTGGGTCAATCAACATTCCCGCTGGTTCTTAGTTCTATTTTACCCTAGTTCTCGCAAGGAGCAACTCCCGGGACCCAAGCAAAATTGACCAAATCGGCATGATCTACTCTTTCTCCCTGTCAATGATCCTCTCGCGCAAACGGGAACCCGTATCTACAATCCCCAGAAGATGTACAATAACCGATAGCGGAGACATTGCAACGAGGAAGACCAAAATGAGCCAGGCGTTGCTCTTTTTCCAATGATGGAGGAGAAAAGCGGCAAATGCAAATCCCTGTACCAGAAACAGGATTTGTAACACCCATAAAATTCCTATCAGCAGAAAGAGGAGTGAGCTTTTTTCATCTCCCTCAAGGAACCAGCTGATAAAAAGAGAGACAAAATAAAAATAAAAAAGGGGGCGGGGCAGACGCCAATCACGAAAAGGCGGGAAATATTTCCCGGGGAATTGATTCCTCATCAGCCACCGACGGGCAACCAAAAAATTCAGCAATGCCATGGGAAATAATACAACTAACAGCAAAACGGGAATAAACGTCTCCACTGGCGGGACAGAAAAGCCTTCCGGGAATAACCCCGCCGTCTTAAACAGGTTCCATTCCGTTTCCCAGATTTTCCTCAAGCGATCCATGAGCTGAAAAAAATATTGCCCGGCAAGCAGAATGGCCCAGCTGACAACTAAACCGGCGACAAATCCGCCTAAGACCACATCTGTTCCGCTGGTGTTTTTCCGGTGATACAAATATCCCATGACTAAACCGATAAATACAGCGAACAACGTCACCGGGGCGTGAGTATAACCGGAAAATATGGATATGAGAACGCCTAACAACAGAATAACCGGGACCATTGCAGTCAGGCGCTGTTTGGCTGTTAAGATCAGGAAGGGAAGGGGGAGGAACCAAAGGGTACCGAGATTTATCAACGGGATTGACAATGAGGCAAGAAGCAGAAAAAACAGCCCGACGCAAAGAAGGCTATCTTTCACCACTTCCCTTATGTGCTCCGACAAACGAAAGTCACCTCTTGTTTAAATATTCTTCAAGAGTGGAAAGATCACCATACCATTCTTCCAATTGGTGACCTTCCAGTGTATGCTCGCGTAATTTTTGCACAACTGCCTGGTCTAACTCTCTATAAGAAAAACCAATGCGCCGTGCCAATACATAAGTGGAAACGATTAAACTTGACAGGCTGTCTATGATCACATGTTGGTTCGCGTGATGGATGCCTTTAAATAAATGGGCAATCTGATCCAAAATCTCTGTCTTCAGCCACTCGATTATTTTAACACTTTTGGCAAATTGCACCCCACGTTCCGGCCGGCTCATATCTGTTGCACTCCTCCAAATTTAAACAGATTTAGGAGAAGTTTCCACATCGCTGCGCCATTTTCCTGCTTTTTTCTGTGAAAGTGTGTACCGGCCCGGGTTACAGGCAGATTATAAACATATATACGAAAACAGGGGCGGGTTGATCCCCTGCCCCTTGTTATTGATCAGTCGTTTGTATATGGTAGTAAAGCCATTTGACGTGCCCGCTTGATCGCACGGGTCAATTGGCGTTGGTATTTTGAACTGGTTCCGGTGACACGACGTGGCAGGATTTTACCCCGTTCGCTGATAAACTTGCGCAACAAATCGACATCTTTGTAATCGATATAGTCGATTTTGTTTACCGTAAAGTAGCAAACTTTACGGCGTTTATGTCCACGACGGCGAGCCATACCCATTCCCTCCTTTTGCACCCGGTTTCGATTAAGTCTGTATTTTAGAAAGGCAGATCATCGTCAGAGATATCGATCGGTTTACCGTCATCTGCAAATGGATCATCCATCGGTTTGCCTTGATTATAGCCGGTTCCGCTGCCGTAATTATTGCCGCCGCCAAAAGAGCCGCTTCTAAAGTCGGAGGGAGACTCACTCCGATTTCGCGATTCTAAAAACCGCACATCATCAGCGACTACATCTGTTGTGTAGACAGTACGCCCTTCTTGGTTTTCATATTTTCCGGTTTGAAGACGGCCCTCCAAACCAACCAGGGAACCTTTTTTGAGGTAGTTTGCACAGTTTTCAGCAAGGTTGCGCCAAGTGACAATATTGATAAAATCGGCTTCACGTTCCCCTTGTTGATTGGTAAAACGACGGTTAACCGCTAATGTAAACTGTGCTACAGCTACTCCGCTGGCAGTATAGCGCAGTTCGGGGTCACGGGTTAACCGACCGATCAGGACGACCCGATTTAGCATGAATAACCTCTCCCTTTTGATCGGTTTCTCTCGTGATCTACAACTTTCATCTATCTGTAATTATTTTTCGTTGATGTTAATCACAAGGTGACGAATAATGTTGTCATTGATATTGATCACACGATCCAATTCAGTCACAACATCCGCCTTCGCCTGGAAAGTATAAACCGTGTAAATGCCTTCACGATACTTGTCAATCAAATAAGCGAGACGGCGTTTACCCATGTCATTAGTGTCGATGATTTCCCCGCCGTTTTCCGTGATGACAGATTGTACTTTGTCACGGGTGGCTTTAATGGTATCCTCATCTACATCCGGACGAATGATGAACATTAATTCATACTTGTGCATCTGACTCCACCTCCTTCTGGACTTAGCGGCTCTGCTTGCCTCGCAGAGCAAGGAGCTACATTTTCACAAAATGGACAGCGTACAAACATGTACGATAATTCATTGTAGCAAAAGGGCTGATATAAAGCAAGAACCTAAACAGCAAATCGGAAATTCATAATATCTCCGTCGTTTACGATATAATCTTTTCCTTCGAGGCGGAGTAATCCTTTCTCTCTGGCAGCCCCTAAAGAACCGCAGGCAATCAAATCATCGTAACCAACCACTTCGGCACGGATAAAGCCGCGCTCAAAGTCAGAGTGGATGACACCGGCTGCCTGTGGGGCTTTGGTTCCTTCACGGATCGTCCATGCCCGAACTTCTTTTTCTCCTGCAGTAAAGTAGGTGATCAAACCGAGTAAACCGTAGGCTGCAGAAATGAGGCGATCCAGCCCTGAGGTTTCCAGGCCCAGTTCCTGCAAGAAAAGCTCGCGCTCTTCCCCCTCCAGTTCGGCAATCTCCGCTTCTACTTGCGCACTGATAGTGACGACTCCGGCCCCCTCACCGGCGGCAATCCTTTTCACCGTTTGTACATAAGGGTTTTTATCCGCACGGGCCATTTCTTCTTCACTGACATTGGCAGCATAGAGTACATTTTTCATAGTGAGCAGGTTTAAGCTTTTGATTATGTGCTTTTCCTCTTGGTCTAAACCTGCTGCACGGGCTGGCCGTCCTTCGGCGAGTACGGCTTGCAACCGTACCAACACCTCATACTCCGCAATCGCCTGCTTGTCCCCGCTTTTCTTTTGCCGCTGGACCCGGTCGATCCGTTTTTCCACCGTCTCCAAATCAGCCAGGACCAGTTCGAGATTAATTGTTTCAATATCGCTGGCCGGGTCCACCTGGCCTGCGACATGGGTAATGTTTTCATCTTCAAAGCAACGCACGACATGGATAATGGCGTCTACCTCACGAATATGAGACAAAAACTTGTTCCCCAACCCTTCTCCTTTGCTGGCCCCTTTCACCAGGCCGGCAATATCGACAAACTGGAATGAGGCAGGAACCACCCGTTGCGGTTGAATCATTGCAGCCAAACGGTGTAAACGTTCATCCGGGACATCGACCACCCCCACATTGGGGTCAATCGTACAGAAAGGATAGTTGGCCGACTCTGCTCCTGCTTGAGTAATTGCGTTAAACAATGTGGATTTACCTACATTGGGCAGTCCCACAATACCTGTTGTCAATGCCATCGAGGCACCTCCTCTGGTTTAAAAAACTCTCCAACATGAAAAGGTGAACAGCCTTTCAGCTTATGCAAACCGTCCCGTACGCACAAAATACGGGCAAATACCTGAAACATGCTTCACATATCGCCGGAGTTATTTATAAAATCCCTTTTAAATTGGAGTGAATCATTTCAACCATCTTTGGAACACCCATCATAATCCTTGTTCATTATAGCGGAAAGTTATGATGCACGCTATTCTATTTCAGACATTAAAAAGAGCACCCTTGACAAGGTGCTTACACATCGTGAATCAGGATTCGGCTGAATCACCGGCAGAGGACAGCACTCGTTTTAACCGCTGTTCAAAACGTGCCCGTGGCAAAAGAACACTGTGTCCACAGCCTGTGCACTTCATCCGGATATCCATCCCCATCCGAATCACTTTCCAGGCATTCGTCCCACAGGGATGGGGCTTTTTCATCTCCACAATATCACCCAGACCAAATTGCTTTCGTTGCACATCGGATCACTCTCTCTTTAACGGTTGCTAATATTATAGAAAGTTAGCTTGTGAAATTCAACAATTTGGCCCGCTTAGTTACACGTCTTCAGGGTAACCAGTTCCTGCTGAATCTGTTGGCTGACCCGGGCTTGTTTCTCTTTGGCAGAACCCGTGGGCGGCGGTTCGATCGGTGACCCTACTTGAATCGTAATTCGAGCCGGTTTGATCCAACTCGCTCCCCGTGGCAGAGCTACTTCTGTTCCTGAGATAAACACGGGAACGACCGGGCACTGTTGTTTTACAGCTAAATAGGCCGCCCCTTGCTTCAACTCCTGGAAGGAGTGATCTTCTTTTCTCCCCCCTTCCGGAAAGATACCGACAACTTCCCCATTCTTTAGATAGTTAAGAGCAGTGCGCATGGTTTGAGTTTCCGGCTTCTCCCGATTCACCGGAAACGCCCCGGCGATCCGGAGAAGCCGGCGAAGGATGGGGTTATGAAACACCTCATGTTTAGCCATATAATGAATTGCTCTCGGAAACATCGCTCCAATGTAAAACGGATCCAAATTACTCACATGATTTCCAACAACAATGAGCGGGCCACTCATCGGTATTTTGTCTGTACCATCCACACGGACACGATGATAGATATGTAGAAAAACCTTTACAAACACCTTGGCTATTGAATAAATCATCGCTGCGGACGAGTCTCCTTTCCAATTTTCATATTCCTTTTTAAAACAGGGTTCGCACACTCTTACACCCATTATACTCATTTCTTTTGCGTGGAGTGATGAGATTGTGAAAATGGATATAGCAGGATAGAAGCTAAAATAAATAGATTGATAACACCGTATAAGGGATAAAGGAATTGAACCAGGTTGGTAAATCCAAACTGGCTTAACGGAGCAAGAACCAGTAAACTGATCAATCCAATCATCCACCGCGGCCAGGAAACTAAACTGTTCAATCGAAAAACCAGCCCATATACATTGCTGATCGCAGTTGTGTAGATTGCAAACCAAAGTACACAAGTAATCAGGGAAACCCAAAAGGGAGAATAATCTTCCACGAGAGCAAATAAAGGAATTTCATATTGTGACATTAAATGTTCAATTTTAAGCAATGAATAGTTGTAGAGAATAGCAATCCCGCCCAGACAAACCATGCTGAAAGCAGCAGCCAGCCAAATTTCCAAATGATGTTGAATTTGTGAACCCATTGTTGAAAGAACAGCCAATAAAGAAATAATATTAAATGCCGCGTAAGAGATCGCTGAAGGCCAAGCGGGTAAATGAGAGTTTGTTCTCGCCATATCATAATCACCCGGATGCACCTGCAGAAACCACACACAGACAATCAGGAGGATGATAATTAACAATGGTATAATCAGTATATTCATGGACATGAGTCCCTTCAAATCGAAGAGTAATACAACAAATACAGCAATCATCATTATAATGCATCCTAAAATAAAAGAATCATCTCCCTTCCACTGCACAAATGCAGCCCCGCTTCCTGCGATCATGACAACAGTTGTAGACAAAAGAAAGAAAAGAACAATCCAATCAAATAACCGGGTGAGATAAGGACCCATGATTTGTTCCAGCACTTCTGAATAATGGTTGGTTTTTTTCTGCCAGCTGATTGTCAGCAATATAATGGTGGCGAAAAAAAATACACACATCGAAAGAATAATATTATAATGACTTGTCTCCCCGTATGATCCAAAAAACTCCCATATTTCTCTCCCTGAGGCAAATCCTGCTCCAATGGTGGTTCCCACAATCGTCATACCAATCTTGAATGATTGCCATAGACTGAATCGCATCGAAACACTCCTCTATCAAATGCGGGTTGTCCTTATATGTATATTTGCCGGAATTTATCCGTATACTGATAAGGATAAATTTTCCGGAGGTACCCTCTATGAGAGAGCTTCATTCGGTAAATATGCCCGATGTGCCAACTCTGCCCTACCGGGTTGAATATACACATCCTTACGCCAAAGATACTTTTGCAGAGCATCTTTATATTGCCCTGCATGAATATATGCCCTGTTCTGAGATGATTTGCGTTTGTATCGGTACTGACCGCTCAACCGGAGACTCTCTGGGACCCTTAGTGGGAACATTGTTATCCAGAGAAGCTCCTTCCCACCTAAAGATATACGGAACCTTGGACGAGCCTGTTCACGCCATCAACTTATCGTCAACGATTTCGCATATAAACAAAGAGCATCCAAATGCGCTTGTAATCGCAGTTGATGCCTGCCTGGGTCAGTATAAAAGCGTAGGATGGATTCAAGTGGGCTTAGGTCCGATCAAACCGGGGGCCGGGGTGAATAAAAACCTCCCCTCAATCGGTAAAGTCCATATTACCGGTATTGTGAATGTGGCCGGGTTTATGGAATACTTCGTACTGCAAAACACACGATTAAGCATTGTCATGAACATGGCAGAAGTGATTTCTGCTTCTATCATGAAAGCCAGCATTCAAACAAAGGGACCAGAACCGCAAACCACCCGCAGCCTTCAACAAAATTATTTCTAATCTGTATAAAAAAAAGAAGCCGTTTTGAAGTGATTTCAAACAGCTTCTTTTTCCTGTGAAAGTGTGTGTCTAAGGGGAAGGCAGAATTCTGTCTCTCTCCCGATTGGAGCCCTTCAAGGAAGTAGAGATGGCTCCCCAGATTTCTGCTTCCCCGGCATGAAAAAACTTTTTTTCCGTGATTGTGTCGCCAAGTCATGAAGGTTTTCTTTGAAAATATACCGCAGGGGGCCATTACAAACCCGTCTCAATACTGAATAAAAGGTGCCCCAATGGCTGCCAATAACAGGGCCGGGAGCAAATTAGCGACTGGAATGGATGTAATCCGCAACAGATTACAACCGATTGCAATGATTAAAATCCCTCCTACAGCGGTTATTTGCTGAATCATTTGGTCAAGCGCGGCCTGGCTGAAAAACTGGGTAATCCATGAAGCAGACAGGGCAATAAGCCCTTGATAAAGAAAGACCGGGATAGCAGAAAAGATAACTCCGATACCAAGGGTAGATGAAAAAATAGCTGCGATAAAACCATCTAAGATGGACTTTGTAAACAGAATATCATGATGGTTTCTAAGCCCGCTGTCCAGTCCCCCCAGGATCGCCATTGGGCCAACGCAAAAAACGAGCATCCCGGCAACAAAACTGTTGGCAAATTGGCTTTCCCCGCCAAACTTCTGTTCAAGCATTTTGCTCCAGTATTCCAATCTTTCTTCGATCTTCAACAAACTCCCGATCACTCCGCCCAGCACGATTGAGAGGAGAACTAACAGAATTTGATCTGTCTCAAGGGCCATTGTCATTCCGATAATTACGATAACCAGAGCAATTCCCTGCATGACGGTTTGATTCATTTTTTCTTCCATTCGTCTCAACCATCTGCCGATAAAGGCACCGATGCATATAGCGATTGCGTTCACGATCGTTCCCAGTAACAATGCTGCAGTCACCGCCCGCTTAAAAAACTTGACTGATGTCACGAATTGCCTGGAGAAACTGTTCCATTTCCTTCTGTGTATTAAAATAGCCAGGACTTACCCGTACAGCTCCTCTATTGTCTGTTCCCAGGCTCTGGTGGGCAAGGGCTGCACAATGAAATCCTGCTCTCACGGCAATCTGATAATGCTGGTCCAAAATAGCGGCTACTTCGATTCCATCCACATCTTTGATATTAAAAGACAGGATCGGTAAATCGGGGGGAGCAGGGCTCAGAAGATTAATCCCCTCAATTCGGGCCAACCCTTCCCACAGTTGGTTAATCAGCTTCATCTCATGTTGGTAAACTGTTTCAACCCCTGTTTTTAACAAGAAATCAACCCCTGCTCCCAACCCGGCAATTCCGGGAGTGTTAGGAGTTCCGCTTTCAAATCCTAACGGGCGGTCCGCCGGGTGGTCCAATTTCTCGGAGCGGCTCCCTGTTCCGCCTTGAATGATGGGTTCGAGCGGGACATGGGGGGAGACATATAATCCTCCTGTTCCCTGAGGCCCAAATAAGCTTTTATGTCCCGGAAAGGCAAACATATCAATGGGCAATTGATTGAGATTGATCGGCAGCAATCCTGTTGTTTGTGCCCCGTCAACCAAATAGTAGATCCGGTGTTTCCGGGCCACTTCGCCTATATCCACAATAGGAAGGGTATTTCCGGTCACATTGGAGCCGTGAATGGTTACAATTAAGCGAGTATTGCTTCGGATCTCCTGCTTAACCCGTCCGGCCCACTCTTCATTTTCGGCAGTTGAGATCAGGGTTGCCTCAATATGCAACTGATGCTTGAGCCACTCCACGGGCCTGGATACTGCATTATGTTCCCAACCGGTCAGAATGATATGATCTCCTTCACGCAATAAGCCTTTGAGTGCCAGGTTGATTGCATGAGTGGTATTCAAACAAAATAAAAGATTGCTAGGATCACGCACTCCTAGCAATTGGGAAAGCCTGTTTCGAGTGTTGGCAATCGTTTGTTCTGCCCGGGCGGCCAGTTGATGGCTGCCTCGCCCCGGATTAGCTCCATAATCAGTGATTGCCTCTTTTACCGCATCAGCTATGCCAGGGGGTTTCGGCCATGTGGAAGCAGCATTGTCGAGATATATCAATCTCCTCACCCCTTTTGGTGCCAGTTCTGTAAACTTACTCGATTACTCTTTCTTGATTTAATAATTCTACCAGCCTTTCCAACTCCCGCTCTGAAAAGTACTCAATTTCGATTTTCCCTTTTTTGCGGCCGTGTTTAATCCTGACAGGTGTGCTAAATACCTGTTGCAACAAGTCTTCGTACCGTTTAATCTCAGGATCAATATAGGATCTAGGCTGTGGTTTATCCTGTTTGGGAACAACCTTATTGACCTTCTGAATCCATTCTTCCAATTGACGTACACTGGCTTTTTCTTTTTTTACTTTAGCTGCCAATTTCTTTTGCAAGTCAACCTCTTTCACTCCCAGCAAGGCACGCGCGTGGCCCATAGACAATGTTCCACGTGAAACATCATCCTGGATTTCTGCAGGAAGTTGAAGTAAGCGCAGGAAGTTGGTCACATGCGGACGGCTTTTTCCCACTCGCTCCGCCAGCGCTTCCTGGGTGATGCCCAGGTGATTCATCAGCTTTTGATACGCATGGGCGATTTCCATCGGATTAAGGTCTTCTCGTTGCAAGTTTTCAATCAGGGCGATCTCCATCATCTGCTCATCACTGAATTCCCGTACAACAATCGGCAGCGTTTCCAGTCCCGCTAATTTTGCTGCGCGAAATCGGCGCTCACCTGCAACAATTTCGTACCCCCGAATGCTTTTTCTTACGATCAGAGGTTGAACAACTCCATGCTGTTTAATCGAATTGGTAAGTTCACTTAAAGATTCGTCATCAAAGCGTTTTCGTGGTTGATACGGATTGGGACGAAGGTCGCTGATGCTCGCTTCATTCGCCACATCCTCTTCCGTGACGTCTACCTGAGTGAAGAGAGCATTTAAACCTCTCCCCAATCGTTTATTACTCATTTTGCATCACCACTTCCCTAGCCAGTTCATTATAGCACTCTGCCCCGCGGGAGCGGGCATCGTAGGTTAAAATGGGTTGACCGTGGCTGGGTGCTTCACTGAGACGGATATTGCGTGGAATAACTGTTTGATACACTTTCTTCTGAAAATACTTCTTCACTTCATCCATCACTTGCACGGATAAGTTGGTCCGCCCATCAAACATTGTAAGGACGACTCCTTCGATTTCCAGGTTTTTATTCAGATGTTTTTGCACAATCCGAATCGTATTCAGGAGCTGTCCCAGTCCTTCTAAAGCATAAAATTCACATTGAATTGGAATTAACACCGATTCAGAAGCAGTTAAGGCATTCAGTGTAATGATCCCCAAAGATGGCGGACAGTCAATAAATATATATGAAAATTCGTTTTTGACCTGTTGCAGTGCTCTCTTTAGGCGTAACTCCCTGGAAATTGCCTGTGATAATTCAATTTCAGCACCTGCTAACTGAATGGTAGCGGGAAGCATCCACAAATTTTCCACAGATGTAGGAAGCATCACTTTTTCAATCTCAGCATCATTGATCAGTACATCATAAATGCATTGTTTAACATCTGCTTTGTTAATTCCTAAACCACTGGTTGTGTTTCCCTGGGGATCAATATCAACAAGCAATACTTTTCTCCCCGTGGCTGCAATGCAGGCAGCCAGGTTAATTGCAGTTGTTGTCTTGTAGGGTAGGAAACCCGGCGCCTTTCCATGTCGCCATGGAAGGTTTCCGGGCCCCCCCTCCGAACCGAACGTACACCTTTCGATGTATTCGGCTCTCCAGCCGTTCCTAAGCCCGTTACGATCTTGGTCTAAGTAACTTTTTCGGAAACGATGAGAGTTTTTTCTATGAAAATATGTGTAACTAAGGGAGAGGGCAGAATTCTGTCTTGCTCCCGTCCGGCGCCCTGCGAGGAAGTAAAAATGGCCGCTCCAAAAATTGTACAAGAGGTGTAGGCAAACGGCAGGGAAGCGGGGGCGAGGAAGAGTTGCCCCGCTTTTTGTCCCTTGTCCCGTTTTTTCCGCTCGGTTGGTCGCCAAAAGGGCGCTTCCCGGATTTCTGCTTCCCCGGCATGATTAAACTTTCATGCCAGAGTTGTGTCTCCCAGGTCATGAGGATTTTCTGTTACTGCACCGAAACCTGTCCATCCCGAATTCCGCATTGAAGAGATCATCGCAAGCGGTTTGATCCGGTCTTTCCTTTTTCTTCAAAGGATCATTAAAGTAAGTGACCAGTTTTTCCTGACCATTTTTTGTTCGGTATCTAACTCCAAGCAGTTTTTTGGTACCCGTGCCCTGTTTTCGTTTTACATCAATTCCGTATCTGTGGAGGATCTTTTTAACCGAACACTTCTCCTTCTTGGAAATCGTCTTAACCAGGCTGTAATAGTGATAGTAGCGAAACTTGTTCAATTTCGCGCTTACATCTGCGGCAAGGCAATAATACCGGTACAGACGGCGAATTTCAAAGTTGTACTGCTCAATCAACTCCGGAAGGGGCAAGTGAATTCTGGCATTGTGATAAACAGGTTTTCCGTTTTGACAAAAAGGGTTTACCGCTTTTCGTATAACTTCGTTTGGAACTAATAATTGGATTGTTTCGGCATAGCTTTTCTTTTTCGCATTCTGTCTCGTTTGGGGCTTTCCGGAAAAACAAACCGTTTTTTTAATATCATATCCAAGAAACCGAACCCGTTCGTGAGCCAGATTGCTAATCCGGGACTTTTCCAAATTCAGTTCCAGGGCCAAGTGTTGTTTAAGAAAGCTTTGTATCTGATTCCGGAGAGATTCCGCTATTCTCTTCGGTCCAGTGACGCAAACGATAAAACGGTCGCTGTAACGAAAATATTGAATCCTCTCTTTTGGCTTGCAAACGCGGAAATCATCACTGTCCGTTTGTTTCGGGTCTATGTACATGTCGATCGTCTGTTGCATAAACAAATCAAGTTCATGAAGATAGATATTCACCAGCAGACAGTTGATCCCGCTGCATTGAGGTACACCCGAGTAATCACAGTCTCCCTGTTTACACTTTGTAAGTCCTGCATGCAGGAACCTCCTGATCAACTCCAATAATCTTCCGTCATCTATTCTTTTTCTTAACAGATAGATCAAAATATCAGAGTTGATCTGTTCAAATAAGCTTTCAATCTCCCCCTGAAACACCCAGTTTGCCTTTTTGCACTCCGTTTTAATCTGATAAAGAATCGTATGGCAACCGCGGTTGGGACGAAACCCGTGGGAGGTGTCCAAAAATCCCGGTTCGTAGATCGCCTCCAACATCAGCCTGAGTGCCTCTTGAACCAGGTGATCTTCAAGAGCGGGGGATTCAAAATACGGAAGCTTTATTCCCTTATTTGGGCGAACATGGCTCGCAGACTTTGGGTAGTAAGTCTCACTTTTCATCTTTTGGATGATGGTATCTACCATTGCCGTGTTGAAGCCACTCATCTTTTCCGAATCTCGAGCCATACTGTTGCCTTGCAGCCTGCACCATTGCCTGTAGCTGTACGAGTAAAAGTCAGGGTTAAACAGGTTGCGGTAAAGTCTCCGAAAAACAAAATTCTCATCGTTTCTGGCTTTTTGGCTTAGCAATGACAGAATTACTTCGGCTTTCTGCATTCCGCATACCTCCATAATACTATCATTTGAACGACCTGCCCTCCTTCGCCTTGCAGCAGGCTTTCCCTGCCCCGGACTACTATGAGGGCTCCGTAGCCATAGCAGATATTCAGAACTCAGTGAAGGACCGTTTGTTCATAGCTTCTTGTGAAGCATTCCGCCTTAGGCTATCTCCGTTTAGGATCTTTGAGTACAGAGGAGTGACTTAGGTTCCCGTTCGCTTCTTTCACGTATCTTTTGATACGCCGGGGAAAACCGGAGAGTACGCGGTAAGTGCAGGAAAACTCCGCGTAAGCTTTCCCGTGTGCGTGACAACCAGCTTTCGCACACCCTGGCGGTTAAGGCAAAGAAACTGGGGTTCAAGCAGTCTAGCTTTGACCATATCACTCCGTTGATCTCGCACATCCGCCTGATAGCTGATTTCTCAAGCGATATGCTTTACTGACATGCTATGGTCCCCTGTAGTGTTTCCACATCGGGTTAGTCAGTTGATCACCGGGATCTCTCTCCAATCCCGCACCTTTAACAGGCAATACTCAAATCCCTTACGGACGCACTCCTACTCCACCTTTTTGGTTCGCGATGGCAACGACTTTACCCATGATTTCACCTCTCTTTATAAGTTTCCATTTTCATCCCTGTGAGGATGTGTACACATTTCTTCGGCAAATGCCCTTATCTAGTCTCTCTGTTGTAGTAGATAGAGTTAGAGCCAAGCGGAAGAAAACACATAATAACCTTTCTTCAGGTTTTAGCAACAATAAAGAAAAGGAGGCTGTTGCCTCACTTTCACTTTGTGTTTCTAACCTTTATTTTAATAATAGAGAAGAAAGAACGAAAGAAAAAAATAGAATGGGAATTTCCGTTACTTTGGAATACGGATCACCAACTGGTAGTAATCCTCATGTTCCTGTTCGTTGGCCTCCACTTCCATCCCAGTTTGTTTCACCATCTTAATCGATTGACGAATGGTATTCACTGCGATGCGTAAATCCCGTGAATAAGATTTACGTTTTGCTTTTTTCCTTGGCTCTTCTTTTTCCAGCAGTTTACGTACCCGCTCTTCGGTCTGTTTTACATTTAAATCTCTCTGCAAAATCTCATTTAACACCTGCAACTGCAACTCGGCTTCCTTCAATGCCAGCAGGGCGCGAGCATGCCTTTCCGTAATCATCCGCTTCAGCAATTCATCCTGGACTCTCCAGGGCAGCTGCAGAAGGCGCAGTTTGTTTGCAACTGTGGATTGTCCTTTGCCTAATCGTTGCGCCAAACTCTCCTGTGTTAAATCGTGAAGCTCTATTAGTTTTTGGTACGCGTGCGCTTCTTCAATCGCAGTCAATCCCTCTCGTTGCAGGTTCTCAATCAGGGCAGCGGAAGCGGCCTGGCTATCCGTCATCTCCCGTATGACAGCAGGAATGGTGGGAATTTGCAGCTTTTTCACTGCCCGTAATCGCCGTTCTCCAGCGATCAACTCGTAGATTCGGTCTTTTCGGCGCACTACGATTGGTTGGATAACTCCATGTAAACGGATGGTTTGACACAGCTCATCGATTCGCTCTTCGTTAAAAATGGTACGCGGCTGATAAGGGCTTGGCAATATTTCTTCCACAGGAATTTGCTTCACTTGATCTTGTTCCTTTTCAGCCAGGCCGAAAAATTTGGTAAACGGTTCTTTCATCGGTAATCACCACCTTGCTATCAACTTCTAGTCATATGGCCTTAAAAGCTTTTTTCTGTGAAAGTGCTGTGTGTCACAGGGGGAGGGCAGGATTTTCTGTCTCGCTCAGGTTGGCGCCCTGAAAGGAAGTAGAAATGGCCGCTCCAAAAAACTAAACAAGGGGCGTAGGCATTAGGCAGGGGAGCGAATTCAATGAAGTTTTGCCACGATTTTTCCCTTGTTCTGTTTTTTCCGCTCGGTTGGTCGCCAAATATCGCTCCCCAGATTTCTGCTTCCCCGGCATGATGAAAACTTTCATCCCAGAGTTGTGCCTGCAAGTCATGAGTTTTTTTTATGAAAAGTGAGTGTTAACATTCTGTCTACCCCTGATCAGTTCGGTAAGCCACCAATCATTTCTCTCCGCAACTTCTATTCTTCTCCCACTAAAAACAGACGGCAGATCTTTTCAGCAAATCTTCAATCCAAAATTGGCAAAACCGTTCCAGGATCGTTTTATACGATTCATTTCGTGAACTTGTATATTTACAATTTCGCTGTCCGCTCAGAAGCACCTTCTGCCACTGGTCTTTTTCTTCCACATCACACCAACATGTTTCACGTGAAACATAGACGGATCTCCCAAGAAAACATTAAATTTTTTTGTCAGGAAACGAAATAATCGATTTTTTTGTATATGTTATATTATTCTAGAAGAAATAAATGTAGAAACCTATGATCATAGGTTGACCCTTATCCTTCATAGTTGATAGAATCGTTAAAAGAAGAGGCTCATCTCAAATTCCGGCTAGGAGGAAAAAACAAATGAGTACACCTGTATACATAGGTAATGACCAGGGATATTACGGGACAAAAGTAGTCAGCCGTGCAAACGGAAAATTCTACAAGATGTTTATCCGCAACATGGTTGTTCCCAACCGGGTAGGTGAAATCACCTATAATAATGACCCGCACAACATTATGTATCGCGAGCATGAAGGTGACCGCGAATGGTTTTGCGGAAAATTGGCCATTGAACAATCCGGGGATGATGAATTATTCGATTCACACAAACGGCGCCTTTTCAGCCCCACCTGGTTCCGAGAACAAGAATATCTGATCATGTTCCGCGTCAGCACAGGTCTGATGCTCCAGGGAAACAATGAACCGGTTGTATCCGTAGCTCTGCCGACTGATAGCTATATCGACTATAAAGATGAGCTGAAACGCCGGTTAGTTGGTAAACACAGCTTTGAAGTCAAACAGGGCAACCTCCCCTGGCGCAAAATCGAATTTGAAATTAAACAGGAGAATTTGTATGTCATCAGCCAGCCAATGGCTACTCTTTTCCATATTGCACTGGATCGTTCCGGAAAACTCTTGAATGAAGACTTATTTATCCAAAAAGTAAGTATTAACGACCTTGGGTTTGGCACCTCCGACATCGAAACTCTTCACGGTGAAACGATCATCAAACGTCAAAGCTTTACTTCCCGACATGCGATGCTAAACGTATACCAGCGCTTGTCCAAACACCTGTACGAGTTTACTGCAAGTGTTGATCCCGACAATAATGGCAAAGAGTACCCCATTTGGAGTTTGCCTCGTATTGTCGGTTCCGGTGAGATCAGTTTCAAAGGCAAAGTACACGATGTAAGCAGCATTGTTCAGGAATGCATCAAAGAAGTGGGTGAAGCACTTGTAAACGAGGTATGGAACCGCCTCGACTACGGTGACGACATCACTTATATCATCCTGACAGGCGGCGCTTCCATTCCGTTTAAACCATACTACAGAGAACGCTTTGGTGATAAATTGATCTTTGCTGAAGACTATGGCATCGAGGCACAATTTGCGAACGGTTTTGGACTTTGCAAATTTTCCCAATCGAAATCCAAATCTGTACCCAATAAAGATTTACTTGAGGCGGCTTCAACGATTCAACAAGAATTTACAGTTCCGGACACCGCCAATGAACCAGTCGCTTCTAAAAAAGCAGGAAAAGTAAGCAAAAAATAATGATTGAACATCCCCCAGGGATTGTCCTTGGGGGAGTACTATTTATCGAGGCTGTTGCAGTTGATTTATGAAAAATGGAACTAGCAATTCCCCCCAAAAAGAGGGATAATAGATAAGAAGAATATACGGATATAAAATAGTTAAATGAATGAAATTAGAATAAAGGAGGGAACATGTTACAGATGGAATCAAAATATGATGTGATTATTCTTGGAACCGGTGAATCTGCCAAAGCTGCTGTGGCGGCTCTAAAAGAACAAGGGAAGACAGCTTTATTGATTGATCTGAAACCAGAGATGGTGACCACGATGGTATGCCAATCTCCACAGCAACCATCCCACAATGGTCATCCCTCCTCACATATGTCGCAACCAGTTTTAATCGGTGATGAATCCTCACAAATTTGGCTTCATAAACAAACATTACATACAGGAACCAGTGAGACAGCCACTTACACATTCCAAGTACATGAAATGAAAGAAACAAAGCAAACAGATGCTTATTATTCCATAACCGGAGAAGAACAAACCTCTTCTGAATTAACCATGATTGAAGATCATGAGATTGAAGAAACAGATTTAGAAGCGGAAGTGTTGGAAGCCAACGAAATAGACGCTGAAATCCAATCCCCGCACAGTTTCTTGCGGGAAAGGGAAAATTCTTTGCGTGAAAAGTTAATTCGCAGAGAGCAAAAAATATCACCCTTCTATGAAGATACGGATCAAGAAACAGATTACCCTGTTTATAACCTGGAACGAATCCAAATTGAAGATGAAACACACAGTGATGATCAAAGCTGGGAGCATCCAAACGCCACTTATGTCATTGATTCCGGAGAAAACTTCCCCGGAAACAGGCATTCAAACACTCTGTCTTTCTTTGAACAACCTGTCTATCGCGAGCGTGAATTAAAGCTGAGAAAACGACTCATCGGCAATCAACGGTTCAACGGACAGCATTCGCATAATATGTATCCGGCAAATGGTGCAGACAAACCACCTAAAATTATTTATCAAGAGAAAGAAGAAACGAATCAAACACAAAACCATCCTTATCAGGAAAAAGAGAAGCACACGGAAGACACACAACCAGGGGTATACCCATTGGAACCGTTCTCTGCCCGCAGACGCGCCCGTTCCCATAAAAAAAATCGTTTTGCCCGCAAGAGCGAGCACATTTCCGACAAAAAAGCAAAAAAACCATTGCAAAAGTCACAACCTGTAACCTGGGAGGAGCCCCAGACGCCGGATGGACAGGAAAACAAGAATTCATCATTTGACGGGCCTTTATTTGAGCACAGTACACCAAAAATCCAGCCATTTAAACGACAGCCTTTTCAGAAAGACACACCTCCCCAATCTGAGACTGAACTCAACAACGACCACTTGAAAAGGGATGACATTGAATTTGAAGATGCGTACGGCGGATACAGCTCACTGGAAGACTTCCTGACTCCTTTCTCCCAAAACAGCCGCAAGCGTCAGGAAATGGATAAAATCGAAAAAAGAAAAATTGCCTTACGAGGCTTGCATAATTTAATTAACAACCTGGGATAGAAAAGGAGCCGAAACGGACTCTCGGCTCCTTTTGTTTCTTTTTCCGCCCATAGTAAAAGTTCGAGGCGGAGAACATCGAAACGGGCGATTAAGCCAATTTAAAAACCATCAACCCGAAGGCGAACCATACCCCAGTGAATATGTAAACAAAACGGAGAGGCAAGAATCAAAAAACCTGATCAGGGACGGTTGAATCATCCGCCAATTGTATGTTTCTCTTCTTTTTAAACATCCCCCATCAGCATGTCTGATGGGGGATGTTTACACAATCGGCTGCTTAGCGGGAATACCTGACCGGCGGGGATAAGCTTTCGGGCTATGATCTCTCTTTTTCATGAGTAACAGATGACGGGTTCCCATCTCTTCCGGAAGCTCAAATGAAATTATTTCATGGGAAGCTTTCCCCAGGATATGTAATGCTTGCCTGGATTCCCGCACCTCTTCTGCCACAGATGGACCTTTCATAGCCACAAAAAATCCACCCACACGTACAAACGGGAGGCAATACTCCGCTAATACATTAAGTTTGGCGACCGCCCGTGCAGTAGCCAAGTCAAAAGATTGGCGATATCCTGTTTGGCGGGCAAATTCCTCCGCCCGGCCATGCACACACTCTATTTTCTCCAATCCCAATGCAGAGACTACATCTTCCAGGAAACCGATTCTCTTCTTCAAAGAATCGAGCAAGACCACCCGGAGATGAGGAAAGGCGATCTTCAGGGGAAGACCGGGAAATCCGGCACCTGTTCCCACATCAATCAGGGAATGGATTTGTTTTATCGGGAGAATCTTAGCAACGGTCAGGGAATCAAAAAAATGTTTTACATATACTTCATGCGGTTCTGTAATCGCTGTTAAATTCATTACCTTGTTTGTCTCAACCAACAGCCGGTAATACTCACCAAACTGCTCAAGCTGCTTTTCGGTCAGCTTGATTCCCCAGCGAAGCACCTGTTGTTTCAGCCACTCACCTTGATTCACCGTCAAAAACCCTCAACCTCCTTTAAAAAAGGTCTGACCCAAAAGATCAGACCTCAATCTGCTATGCTTTTAAGGTTGCCTTTCCGCCCTGTTCAATATGAATCATCAAAATGGAAATATCAGCGGGGCTTACACCGGATATGCGGGAAGCCTGGCCAAGGGAAATCGGGCGTACCTGGGACAGTTTTTCGCGGGCCTCTAAGGAGATTCCCGCCACTTTGCTGTAATCAACCCATTCAGGGATCCGCTTTTCCTCCATTTTGCGCATTTTTTCCACTTGTTGCAGCGACTTTCTGATATAACCTTCATACTTCAGTTGAATTTCTACTTGTTCAGCCACATCCGGGGCCAGCGGCTCCGGTGGAGGTGACATCCGCGAAATTTCTTTGTACCCTAATTCCGGGCGTTTGATCAGGTTGGCAAGCTCCACAGCATTGTTGATTTCCGTCGTCCCCATTTCTTTTAAAATCTCTTGAATCTGGGCTGTGGGTCTCACTTTGGTTTCACGCAGACGGGTGATTTCTTTTTCAATCGCTTCCCGCTTTGCTGTAAAACGGCGATAGCGCTCTTCGGAAATGAGACCGATCTCATAACCAATATCTGTCAACCGCAAATCAGCGTTGTCGTGCCGCAGGAGAAGACGATACTCTGCCCGCGAAGTGAGGAGGCGGTAAGGTTCATTGGTTCCTTTGGTAACCAGGTCATCAATCAAAACACCAATATATGCCTGCGAACGGTCCAAGATCACCGGTTCTTTGCCCTGCACCTTGCGGGCAGCATTAATTCCCGCCATAATTCCTTGTGCTCCCGCTTCCTCATATCCGGAGGTTCCGTTGATTTGCCCGGCTGTAAACAGGTTTTCCACAAGTTTGGTTTCCAGGCTGGGCCAGAGCTGTGTCGGAACAATGGCATCATATTCAATCGCATAGCCGGTTCGCATCATCTCCGCCTTCTCAAGTCCGGTGATGGTGCGGAGAATTTGTAACTGCACATCCTCGGGGAGACTGGTGGATAACCCCTGGACATACATCTCCTTCGTATGTCTGCCTTCCGGTTCAATGAAGATTTGGTGGCGGCTTTTATCGGCAAAACGGACAATCTTATCTTCAATCGAGGGGCAGTAACGCGGTCCTCTTCCTTCGATGATCCCGGAATACATGGGCGCACGGTGCAAGTTATCCCTGATGTATTGATGGGTCTTTTCATTGGTGTAGGTCAACCAGCAAGGCAACTGGTCAGTAATAAATTGAGTCGTTTCATACGAAAAGGCTCTTGGTTCCTCGTCTCCCGGCTGAATTTCCATCCTGGAGGTGTCGATCGACTTTTTATTGACCCGTGGTGGAGTGCCCGTTTTAAAACGAACTGTCTCAAAACCAAGTTCTATCAAGTGATGGGCCAGCTCGACCGACGGCTGTTGGTTATTGGGCCCGCTTTCGTATGAGAGATCACCAATAATAATTTTTCCCCGCAGATAGGTGCCCGTGGTGAGAACAACTGTTTTTGAAATATATTGGGCTCCTGTCTTTGTAATGACTCCCTTGCAGATTCCATTCTCCACAATGAGCTTTTCCACCATACCCTGTTGTAAAACAAGATTTGGCTCTGATTCAAGAACCTTTTTCATCTCTTGCTGGTACAGCACTTTATCCGCTTGAGCCCGCAGTGCATAAACAGCCGGCCCCTTACCCGTGTTGAGCATCCGCATCTGAATATGAGTTTTATCAATATTTTTGCCCATTTCCCCGCCCAGCGCATCAATTTCCCGGACTACGTGCCCTTTGGCCGGTCCGCCGATTGAAGGATTACAAGGCATATAAGCAATCGTATCCAGGCTCAGGGTTAAAAGAAGGGTTGAGCATCCCATGCGAGCAGCAGCCAGTGCCGATTCGCAACCGGCATGCCCTGCTCCGATGACAATCACATCATATTCCCCACCTGTATAAGGCATCTGTTTCACCCCTTTTTATAATGTGTGAGCGGGAAGATGAAAGCAAGTTTTGTGCAGCATCCCGCTTGGGCTGATCGTTTACTTGCCCAGACAAAACTGTGAAAAAATCTGGTCAATCAGATCTTCCGCAACTGCTTCCCCAATCACTTCACCCAGGAACTGCCATGCATTTTTCAAATCGATTTCCACCATATCGAGCGGCATCCCGGTATCAATCCCCTGAATAACCTCACGAATACTGTTTTTCGCTTTGGAAAGGAGGTCGATATGCCTTGCATTACTCACATAAGTCCCCTCGGCAGTTTCCACTTTACCCAATAAGAACAGATTGGCAATCGCCTCTTCCAATTGTTCGATTCCTCTCTCCTCTTTCAGGGAGGTTGTGATCAGCGGCTTGTCCCCAATCAAAGAGCGGACTTCTTCCAAATCCAGTTGTCCCGGTAAATCGACCTTATTCACAATGATCACAGCCGTGTGGCATTCTGCCAAGGAAATCAGCCTGCGGTCTTCTTCGCTCAGGGGTTCTGCATAGTTAAGTACCAGCAGGACCAGATCAGCTTCTTCCAATGCCCGTCGTGATCTCTCCACTCCGATGCGCTCAACAATATCCTCCGTTTCACGAATCCCGGCTGTATCCAGAAGACGTAAAGGGATTCCCCGCACGTTGACATATTCTTCAATCACATCACGGGTGGTGCCGG
The DNA here is from genome assembly GCF_016055185.1 of Paenactinomyces guangxiensis. Classification (GTDB taxonomy): domain Bacteria; phylum Bacillota; class Bacilli; order Thermoactinomycetales; family Thermoactinomycetaceae; genus Paenactinomyces; species Paenactinomyces guangxiensis. Next base: position 67,915 of record NZ_JAECVR010000005.1, on the reverse strand, counting down.
GGATTTCGGTGACAATCGCTTTATTTTCCTGGGACAAGGTGTTCATCAATGATGATTTTCCCACATTGGGACGCCCAATGATCGCGGTCGCGATGCCCTCACGGTAAATTTTACCCTGCCGGGCCGTCTGCAATAAACGATTGATCTCTTTTTCTATGCCCTCACACCGCTCCCGCAAAAACCGGCCTGTCAATTCTTCGGCATCATATTCGGGGTAATCTACATTGACAGCCAGATGTGCCAGAGTTTCAACAATTTCATTGCGTAATTGACGGATGAGCCGGGATAGCCGGCCTTGATGTTGATTCATCGCTACTTTCGCGGCACGGTCTGTTTTTGCCCGAATGAGATCAATCACTGCCTCCGCCTGTGAGAGATCAATGCGTCCGTTCAAAAAAGCCCGCTTGGTAAATTCCCCCGGTTCGGCGAGGCGTGCACCTGCAGACAGCACAGCCTCCAGCGTGGATTGTACCGGTACCATACCACCATGACAGTTGATTTCTACAACATCTTCCCGCGTAAATGTACGAGGGGCCCTCATCACTGTGACCAACACTTCATCAATTCGTTCTTCCGTCTGTGGATTAACAATGTAACCGTAATGAATGGTATGTGTGGGTACTTCTGTCAGTGATTTTTTGCCTTTATATATCCGATTGACGATTGGAACAGCTTCAGGGCCGCTCACACGGATCACAGAGATTCCGGCTTCACCCATCGCTGTCGCAATCGCAGCGATTGTATCTGTTTCCATCATTTCACCCCAAGAAACATCCTAATAATTAATCTTAGCATACCAACATCACCCAATCAAAAAAACTGCCAATACGAAAAAACTCCCCCTGAGGGGAGAAAATAATTAATCTTTCCAACTGATGACCACACGACGGTTTGGCTCATCTCCAACACTGTGAGTTGTCAGGCGTTTTTCCTTTTGTATGGCACCATGGATAATCCTTCGCTCGCCAGGTGGCATCGGGTCCAAAACAATCTCTTTTTTGGTCCGAAGCACTTGTTTGGCCAAACGCTCAGCCAGGTTCACTAGCGCTTCTTCCCTGCGCTTGCGGTATCCATCCGCATCAAGCATAAAGCGTACCTGTTTTTTTACCCCGCGATTGGCTGCAATGTTGACCAGATACTGCAAAGATTCAAGAGTTTGTCCTCTTCTTCCGATGAGGATGCCTAGTTTGTCTCCTTTGAGATGAAGAACAACAGGTTTTGAGGAGCTAGAAGCAGACTCCACTTCGATCTCCGCCGACAGGCCCATCTTTGTAATCACTTCGCCGAGAAAACGAACTGCTTCCTCAACCGGGTCAAAGATGCGCTCAACTTCCACTCTCGCCTCCCGCATTCCAAAAAGACCGAAAAACCCTTTCTTTGGCTGTTCCAAAACATGTACATCAACGTTGTCGCGGGATGCGTTGAGCCTGTGACAGGCTAATCGGACCGCATCTTCTACAGTTTTGGCTTGCACAACCACTTTTTTCAACGGGCGGTACCCTCCTGTGTCACATTTCCCTTCCTGGGTTTAAGAATCAACACATATTGGAGGATCGTAAAGATATTCCCATATACCCAGTAGAGGGAAAGAGCCGCCGGGAACTGATAGGCCAGGAAGAAAATCATCACCGGCATAATCCAGATCATAATTTTCATCTGGGGATTGTCTCCAGCACCCGTTGCGATAAATTGCAAATAAGTAGTAAGCGCCGCGAGCAAGGGCAAAATAAAGTACGGGTCAGGTTCACCCAGCTTCATGTACAGGAAGCTGGATCCCGCGATATGCGGGTTTTTCATAATCGCTTGATAAAAAGCAATCAAAATCGGAAATTGTACCAGGAGCGGCAAACATCCGGCCATCGGATTCACATTGTTCGCCTGGAAGAGTTTCATCGTCTCTTCCTGCATCTTTTGCTGGTTATTTTTATATTTCTCCCTGATTTTCATCAATTGGGGCTGCAACTCCTGCATTGCTTTTGTACTCTTTTGCTGCTTCCAAGTGAGAGGGAAAATAACCAGACGTACAAGAAAGGTTACGATCAGGATCGACCAGCCGTAATTTCCGAGAAAGCTCTTAAACCAGTCCAATAAATCGGATAAAGGTAGCACCAGGTACTTGTCCCAAATGCCCGCATGCTCACGGTCAATCGGTTTGTATGCAGACGGGTCTGGCGCGCACCCGGAAACAGCAATGACGGCAAAAACAACTAAAAGGATGATAGCGACGTAGCGCTGCCGTTTTTGCAAGGGAAACTCCTCCTCATAGCCAAACATCACTTATCTATGTTTACAATGATGTTTGTTTTTCTTCTCTGGAACGTAATCAAATCCGCCCGGATGAAAGGGATGGCACTTGCAAATCCTCTTTAAAGTATACCATCCTCCCAGCCAAACACCATGCCTTTGAATGGCGATTAATCCGTATTCCGAACAAGTGGGTACAAAACGACAAGTTGGCGGCTTTAACGGCGAAAGAAACCGCCGATAAAAATGGATAAGGCCCAGAGCAATACTTTTCACTGTTTTCAACCCCACAGTTGGTTTTAACGAGAGGGGGGCCCGGACTCAAACACCCCGGCTCTCGTAAACACATGCCGCAGACTGGACTTTACCTGGACATAATCCATGACTGCAACCGGTTTTCGGGCAATGACCACAATGTCCACCTGCTTCCTGAGCTGCGGGACCCATTCCCTGGCCACTTCTTTTACCAATCGCTTAATCCGGTTGCGGACCACGGCATTTCCCACCTTTTTGCTTACAGAAATCCCTATTCGCGTCGGGCCCGGCTCTCTGCGCAGATAAACATAAACCACAAATTGCCGGTTCGCAAACGATTCTCCTGCCCGAAAAACTCTTCTAAAATCATTTCGTCTTTTCAGACGATATTCTTGTTGCAAAAGGAGAACTCCTTCCGTACAAAATAGCCGGTTAACCAACATTATGGCGAAAAAAGAGGAAGGATAAACCTCTGATCTTACAAACAGAAAGGGGGTTTGACATTGGCCCCCGGACCGGTCCCGGTCTGTTAAAAATTCCGGAACTTCATTGCTTCAAGAGGCTGAAATATAGGAAAAAAGGCCACACTGAAAAGGTGGCCTCGTTTTATGCGGATAGTACTTTTCTTCCTTTTCTTCTGCGTGCGGCAAGTACTTTACGGCCGTTTTTAGTGCTCATCCGAGCGCGGAAGCCGTGTACATTTTTGCGTCTGCGATTGCTTGGCTGATAAGTGCGCTTCATTGTAAATCTACCTGGTTATCAACCCGCCCTCACGCCGGTCAGGGCATGAGTTTCCGGCCAGCGGGCCCATCCCCGCTAACGGGACAGTGGGGTGAACCGGATATGAAGATCCGACCACTGAACCAGGCTTCCTCCCTTCAATATATATTTTTAAAGTCGAACATAACGACAATCTCTATCATTATAGCGGGGTGAGTAAGGATATGTCAAGAAACCAAGATATCCACAGCCAAAACTTATCCACATGTTGATAAGTTTTTCTTTTCCACTGGTTATTCCACAGATATCCTCAAATTATCCACAATATCCACCCCTGTGTACAACTGAATTCCCCACCCCTGTGGATTGTGGATAACTTTACTTTTTTCATTGTAAATACTGGTATCTTTTGATATTCTAAGTTTGTTTCCTCAGTGGATAAGTAGGATTCCCCGACAGGATTATCCACAGGTTGTGGATAAGTATGTGAGTATCTATTCACAGGTTGTGTAAAACATTCATCCACAGGTTGTGGATAATGTTGAAAAATATCGAAACATCGCGCGATCCTTGTGGTATTCCTGTGGATAACCCAATTGGCAGAACACTCTACCCGGAAGGAGGTCATTCCTTGTTGAACATCCAAGAATTATGGTCCCGAACACTGGAAGCAATGCAAGAAAAAATAAGCAAACCCAGCTTTGAAACCTGGTTTAAAGCGACAGAAGCCATTGATATTCAAGATGATACAATGATCGTCTCCGCACCCAATGATTTTTCCCGTGAGTGGCTGGAATCGCGCTATGCAGATTTAATCAGGGATACATTAAAAGAAGTGACCGGATCTATTATCGACATCAAAATCATCAGCCATACAGCGGAGAAACAGGAAAAGCCAAACGGACCTCCAACAGCCGCTGAAGAAGAGTCTGAAGAGATGGACCCCCAAAAAACACAGCTCAATCCCCGTTATACATTTGACACATTCGTGATCGGTTCAGGCAACCGCTTTGCCCATGCAGCTTCACTGGCAGTAGCGGAAGCTCCCGCTAAGGCATATAATCCATTATTTATCTACGGGGGAGTAGGGCTGGGGAAAACTCACTTGATGCATGCGATTGGGCATTACGTACTCGGGCATACGCCATCCAGCCGTGTCGTCTACTTGTCCTCAGAGAAGTTTACGAACGAATTTATCAACTCCATCCGTGACAACAAGACGATTCATTTTCGGAACAAGTACAGATCTGTGGATATCCTGTTAATTGACGATATTCAGTTTCTTGCCGGCAAAGAACAGACACAGGAAGAGTTTTTCCACACCTTTAACGCACTTCACGAAGATAATAAACAGATCATCATCTCCAGTGACCGGCCGCCCAAAGAGATTCCTACACTGGAAGACCGGCTTCGCTCCCGCTTTGAATGGGGATTAATCACAGATGTACAGCCGCCTGATTTAGAAACGCGGATTGCGATTCTGCGCAAAAAAGCGATTGCCGACAATTTAGATGTCCCTGGTGAAGTCCTGGCATTTATCGCGGACCGCATCGACACCAATATCCGCGAGCTGGAGGGAGCATTGATTCGTGTTGTCGCCTACTCTGCTTTGATGAATCAGCCGGTTACTCCTGACCTGGCCGCTGAAGCATTGAAAGATATTATGCCCGAGTCACGCCCAAAAGTGGTCAGCATCCAGGATATCCAACAGGAAGTAAGCACTTATTATCGTTTGCGTATCGATGATTTAAAAAGTAAAAAGCGTACCAAAACCGTCGCTTTTCCAAGGCAGATTGCCATGTATTTATGCCGGGAACTCACAGATTATTCACTGCCCAAAATCGGAGAAGACTTTGGCGGACGCGATCACACCACAGTCATTCACGCACATGAGAAGATCAGCCGGATCATTAAACAGGACCCTCAATTGCAACAGGCTATCGAAGAACTGAAAAAACGGATATCCCGCAGCTCCTGACAGGCGATTGTGAATAAATGTGGACAACTTCACCAGCCTATGCACAACTTCTCCACAGCGTGTATAGGCTGTCCTGCTTGATTCAACCCAGTTATACACAATATCCACAGCCCTTATTACTATTACTGTTTTTTATTTAATAAATAAGTATATGAAAATGTGACGCAAAATATTCCACTCCCTTATCCCCAACTTTGTGGATAAATCCTTTTCTTGCACACAAGGAGGATGTTTATGAAACTACGTGTAATTAAATCAGCACTGGTGGATGCTGTTTCCCACGTCTCAAAAGCAGTTTCGCAGAAAACAACAATCCCGATCTTAACAGGGATTAAGGCAATGGCCGATGAACAGGGGTTAATCTTGACAGCGAGCAACTCAGATATTACGATTCAAGTTCGTGTTCCTAAACGCAAAGATGATATAGACCAGGTATTTGTGGAAAGAATGGGTAATGTAGTTTTGCCGGGTAAAATCTTTGGCGATATTGTACGGAAGCTGCCCGGCGACGAAGTGGAATGGGTCGTCAATGAACGGTACCAAACCACGATTCGATCCGAACAGGCAGAATTCCAGCTGAATGGACTTGACCCCGATGAATACCCGCGTCTGCCGCGGTTATCCACAGAGCAAATGTTCAGTATCTCCGCTGACACCCTTAAATCTCTGATCCGCCAGACCGGTTTTGCCGTTGCAACCACTGAGGCCAGAGGTGTATTGACCGGTGTCCATCTGCAACTGGAAGCGGGAACACTTACTTGCGTTGCTACAGACAGCCACCGGTTGTCGCGACAGCAGGCGGCCGTGGAAGGCTCCGCAGAGCTTACACTGAACAATGTGATCATTCCGGGCAAAAGTTTATCAGAACTGGCTAAAACCCTGGCTGATGAAACCGGATATGTGGATATTATCGTCGCCGAAAACCAAATACTGGTAAAAAACGATGGTTTAGAGTTTTATTCCCGTCTTTTGGAAGGGACTTACCCCGATATCAACCGGGTCATCCCCAAAGAGGGACAAACAGAAATGGTCACCTCAACCCGTGAATTATTACAATCTGTTGACCGCGCCTCTCTGATCAGTCGGGATGGACGGGACAATGTGATAAAATGGACCATAAGAGACGAAAAAGTGGAAGTTAATTCAGCCTCCCAGGATATCGGCAGCGTGACAGAGGAAGTTATCGCTAAAGTAAACGGCCCGGAGATGAGTATCTCCTTTAACGCCCGTTATATGATGGAAGCGCTGAGATCGATTGAAAGTGAAGAAATTCGGATTCAATTTACGGGGACGATGACTCCTTTTGTTATTCAGCCATTGGACCGGGAGGATTCCCTCCATCTCATCGTCCCCATTCGCACGCGCTAGCCCGGGACAGGAGGAAAAGCAGGTGCAACAGTTTAAGATAAATGGCCCCTTCATTACCCTTGGTCAGCTGCTGAAAAGGATTGATCTGATTGACAGCGGGGGACAGGCCAAACACTTTTTGCAGGAAATTGAAGTGAAAGTAAACGATGAAGTGGAATGGAGACGGGGCCGTAAGATCTATCCGCAGGATATTGTGGATATCGCTGGGCACGCAGTGGTTCAAGTGGTCCAGGGTTAAAGGGAGGGCCAACATTTGCGTGTACAGTCCTTAGAGTTAAAACAATACCGGAATATTGCTGAATTAACCCTTGCCTGCCCGGAAGAACTCCATTTTTTTGTCGGACCCAATGCCCAGGGAAAAACCAATATCCTGGAATCCTTTTATGTACTGGCTCTCGGAAAATCACACCGCACACGCTCCCACAAAGAAATGATTCAGTTTGGCGGGCAGCAGGCTTTTCTGAAAGCGAAAGTACGAAAAGATCAGCAGATCTTGCGCCTTGAAGTGCAGTTATCAGAGAAAGGGAAGAAAGTGAGCCGAAACGGGATTGAGCAGCAGCGCCTAAGTCAGTATATCGGCTCGCTTCCCACTGTCTTATTTGCCCCTGAAGATTTGGCGATCGTGAAAGGCAGTCCCCAGATTCGCCGCCGATTCCTGGATATGGAAATCGGACAGGTAAGCCCAACCTATGTTCACCATTTAACACAGTTGAACAAATTGATCAGTCAACGCAACAGTTTACTTAAACAACTGTCCTCACGGAATATGACTCAATCAGAGCTGCTGGATGTCCTCGATGACCAGCTGATTCAATTATCGGTACAAATCTGGAAAAAAAGGTTTCTCTTTCTGGAATCTCTGGGCGGGTGGGCCAAAGACATTCACCGTGCCATTACGCAAGAAAAGGAAGAGCTGATGGTGGAATATATGCCTTCCGCCCCCATTTCCCCCGGGATGGAACCTGATGAACTTGCATCCTTGATGCAGCAGGAACTTTTGAAAGTGCGTAAAAAAGAGATATTGCGAGGAAGTACATTGATCGGTCCCCACCGGGATGATCTTCGTCTGATGGTGGCCGGCTTAGATCTGCATACATTCGGATCACAGGGACAACAGAGAACGGCTGCACTGTCTCTGAAACTGGCTGAGATTGAATTAATCTATCGAGAAATTGGCTATTATCCTATTTTATTGTTGGATGATGTACTTTCCGAACTGGATGATTCCAGGAAAACTCATTTGCTGGAAGCAATCCGCGGCCGGGTACAAACATTTGTCACAACGACAAGCTTAGAAGGAATTGATGCAGAAACGCTGAAGCGGGCCCGCATTTATCAGGTAAGGGAAGGGACTATCACGGAACAGAGGTGAGATGAAAAGGTGTTTATTCACCTGGGCGGAAGTCGGATGATTCGGATTCGTGAAGTGATTGCTATCCTGGATGCAGGTTTCTCTAAGAGACAATCTTTGAAGGTCCCGTTGATTGAAGCAGCCAGGAGAGAAGGAGGAATTGAACAAATTTCTCCGGAGGAAACCAAATCCTATGTGATCACCAGTGACAGGGTCTATGCTTCACCGATTTCCTCCATCACGTTAAAAAAGAGGGCTCAGATGAGCCAAAAGCCATTGAAATGATGAGGGAAACATATGTGATAAGGAAAGAGAGCAGGTGACAAAGTGGCCGTACAAAAAACAAACTATGATGAATCGCAAATTCAGGTACTGGAAGGTTTGGAGGCCGTTCGCAAAAGACCGGGAATGTATATTGGCTCCACTTCGGGTCGCGGCCTTCACCACTTGGTGTGGGAAGTAGTCGACAACAGTATTGACGAAGCATTAGCCGGGCGTTGTGATACCATTCAAGTCATTATCAATGCTGACAATAGTGTAACTGTAATTGACAACGGAAGCGGCATTCCGGTCGGAATTCATCCCAAGATGGGCCGTCCGGCTGTTGAAGTTGTCATGACAGTGCTCCACGCCGGCGGGAAATTTGGCGGAGACGGATACAAATTTTCCGGCGGTTTGCACGGAGTCGGGGTATCTGTTGTAAATGCCCTTTCAGAATGGGTGGAAGTAGAAGTTAAACGGGAAGGAAAAATCCATCGCCAGCGATATGTAAGAGGGGTCCCGGAAGCTGACCTGCAAGTGATCGGTTATACAGAGGAAACCGGGACAAAAACCACCTTTAAACCAGATCCGGAAATTTTTACAGAAACCACTGTCTACGATTACGATATCCTGCAAAACCGTTTACGGGAACTGGCTTTCCTGAACCGGGGTGTCAAGATCGTTTTAGAGGATCATCGCGGGGAAGGAAAGTCCAACACGTTTTTGTTCGACGGGGGAATCCGTTCATTTGTCGAACATTTGAATCGCAACCGGGAAGTTCTCCATTCTCCCCCGATCTTTATTGAAGGGGAAAAAGAGTCCATTTATGTAGAAGTGGCCATGCAATACAATGATTCATTTTCCTCCAACATCTACTCTTATGCCAACAATATCCACACCCATGAAGGAGGAACACACGAATCAGGCTTTAAATCAGCATTAACACGTGTGATCAACGATTATGCACGCCGTAACAATCTGCTTAAAGACAATGACAGCAATCTGACTGGAGATGATGTCCGCGAAGGTTTGACGGCCATTATCAGTGTCAAAATTCCCGACCCTCAGTTTGAAGGGCAAACCAAGACCAAGCTTGGGAACAGTGAAGCCAGGACGGCGACAGAGCAACTATTTTCCGAGCACTTGCAAATCTTTTTGGAGGAAAACCCGGCTGTGGCGAAAAAAGTGATCGGAAAAGCCGTCATGGCCGCCAGGGCAAGAGAAGCAGCCCGCAAAGCGCGTGAATTAACACGGAGGAAAAATGCGCTGGAGGTCAGCTCCCTGCCTGGGAAATTGGCTGATTGTACTTCCAAGATCGCGGCTGACAGCGAGTTGTATATTGTTGAGGGGGATTCCGCCGGCGGTACGGCCAAACAAGGGCGGGACCGTATGTTTCAAGCGATTCTTCCCTTAAAGGGTAAAATTATCAATGTGGAGAAAGCCAGACTGGATAAGGCGCTGTCCAATGATGAGATCCGTACCATCATCACTGCGCTGGGAACCGGGATTGCCGATGATTTTAATATCGACAAGGCCCGCTATCACAAAATCATCATCATGACAGATGCCGATGTAGACGGGGCGCATATTCGCACACTTTTGCTCACCTTCTTTTACCGGTATATGCGTCCACTCATTGAAGAGGGTTATGTCTACATCGCCCAGCCGCCCCTGTATAAGATTGTGCAGGGAAAAACAGTCCGCTATGCCTACAATGACCGCATGAAAGAAGAAATTGTCAAAGAGATGGAAGGGAAAGGAAAAGTTGAAGTGCAGCGTTACAAAGGTTTGGGTGAAATGAATGCGGCTCAGCTGTGGGAAACGACAATGGACCCGGAAAGCCGTACGCTGCTTCAAGTTTCTCTTCAGGATGCGATGGACGCAGACCAGGTGTTTGAGATGTTAATGGGAGACAGGGTAGAACCACGACGTGACTTTATTCAAGAATTCGCGAATCAGGCTAACTTGGACGTATAACCGGACAGTGTTGTCGGTAGAGCGGGGAGTGAATAAGTTGTGGCAGAAATAGAACGGATTCAAGAAATTAATATCAGTGAAGAGATGAAAACCTCCTTTTTGGACTATGCGATGAGCGTCATCGTCAGCCGTGCGCTGCCCGATGTGCGGGACGGACTGAAACCGGTTCACCGGCGGATTCTGTATGCGATGTATGAATTGGGGATGACCCCGGATAAAGCATATAAAAAATCGGCTCGCGTAGTCGGAGATGTGATTGCAAAGTACCACCCGCACGGGGATACTGCTGTCTATGATGCAATGGTGCGGATGGCGCAAGATTTTTCTTATCGCTACATGCTGGTTGACGGGCACGGCAACTTCGGTTCGGTAGATGGTGATTCAGCGGCAGCCATGCGTTATACCGAGGCGAGAATGGCCTCAATCACGCTGGAATTATTGCGTGATATCCAAAAAGATGTGATTGATTTTGGCCCGAACTATGACGGATCGCTGGAAGAGCCGCTGGTGCTTCCTTCACGCTTTCCCAACCTGCTCGTCAATGGAGCAGCGGGAATTGCTGTGGGGATGGCGACCAATATCCCACCTCATAACCTCAGGGAAATCATTGACGGGATTCTTATGCTGATTGATAACCCTGATATCCAGGTGGAAGAATTAATGAAAGTGATTAAAGGCCCCGACTTTCCAACCGGCGGGATTATACTGGGTCACGACGGGATCCGGAAAGCGTACCGGACCGGGCGGGGCAGCATCCGGATTCGCGCCAAAACCCGCATTGAAGAGGCGAGAAACGGCAAAATGCGGATTGTGGTTGAAGAACTTCCGTTCCAGGTCAACAAAGCCAAACTGGTTGAAAAGATCGCCGATTTGGTTCGGGATAAGAGGCTTGAAGGGATTACCGATTTACGAGACGAATCAGATCGAAACGGAATGCGTGTCGTGATTGAACTGCGCCGCGATGTGAATCCGAAAGTGGTCTTGAACAACCTTTATAAACATACGGCTTTGCAAACCAGCTTTGGCGTCAATATGCTGGCTCTGGTTGACGGACAGCCCCGGGTGCTCAATCTGAAACAGGCTCTCTATCATTATCTGGAGCACCAGGTTGAGGTGATTCGCAGACGGACCCGGTTTGATCTCAACAAAGCGGAAGAACGGGCTCATATTCTGGAAGGATTGCGGATTGCGCTTGATCATATTGATGAAGTGATCGCTTTAATCCGGAGTTCCCGAACCACCGCCGAGGCACGCACCGGATTGATGGAGAAATTCGGGCTCAGTGAGAAGCAAGCACAAGCCATCCTGGATATGCGGCTCCAACGTTTAACCGGTTTGGAACGGGAGAAGATTGAATCCGAGTATCAGGAACTGCTAAAAACGATTGCCGAACTGAAGGCAATTCTGGCCGATGAAGGAAAAATCCGCGGTGTGGTTCGCGATGAAATCACGGAGATTAAAAATAAATTCGGCGATGACCGGCGAACCTTAATTAAGGTGGATGAAGACAACATCCTGGAAGAAGATCTCATCCCCGAGGATGAAGTGTCCATTCTCCTCACCCATCGCGGTTACATCAAACGGATGCCCCTTTCCACCTACCGGGCGCAAAAGCGTGGAGGCAAAGGAATAACCGGCATGGGAACCCGGGAAGACGACTTTGTGCAGATGATGTTTGTCACCCATTCCCACAATCACTTATTATTTTTCTCCAACAAAGGCCGGGTATACAGGCTGAAAGCGTATGAGGTGCCGGAATTGGGACGGGCGGCCCGCGGAACGGCGATCATCAATCTCATTCAAATTGATCAGGATGAGTACATTCATGCGGTTATTCCGGTTAAGGAATTTACTGCCGATACCTATCTTTTCTTCGCTACCGCTCATGGAGTGGTGAAAAAGACTTCCCTGTCCGAATTTGAAAATATCCGCCGCAACGGGTTATTTGCCATCAATCTGCGCGATGAAGATGAACTGGTTGGCGTTCATTTAACTGATGGGGACCAGGAAGTGATTATGGGAACCCGTAAGGGAATGTCCATCCGCTTCCACGAATCGGAAGTACGGGAAATGGGCCGTTCGGCGACAGGAGTTAAAGGCATCACTCTGGCCGAGGACGATCAAGTGATCGACATGGATATTGTCATCCCGGATAAACATGTACTGATCGTCACCAGAAACGGTTACGGCAAACGGACCCCCATTGAAGAATACCGTGTTCAATCCCGAGGCGGAAAAGGAATTAAAACTCTCAGCATCACCAAGAAAAAAGGTCCTGTTGTCGGCCATAAAGTTGTATCTGAAACAGAAGATTTGATGATTGTCACCCAGTCGGGAATGGTTATCCGCTTAAATGTTGCGGATATTTCCGTTCTGGGACGCTATGCGCAAGGTGTGAAATTAATTCAGGTAGACGGTGATGAAGTAGCTACGGTCGCACGTGTACAAATCCCTGACGAAGAGGAGAAACCGGAAGAAACCTCTTCAGATCAGTGAACATGAATAATCAGCTTCTCTTCCCGTAACTGATTGAGAACCAGATGGGGAAACTTCCGCGGTACAAGCTTCAGCAGCTGTTGAACCAGTACTGCATCTTCTGACACAGGGCTGTGAATAAGCTCCCCCCATAAAGGCGGCTCATAGCGGCATAACATGCTCAATGAAAAGAGAAGCATATAATGAAGCAGGATTTCGCTTAACGGTTCAGCAGGGCGGTTATTATCTATCCACAGATAATAACCGCCTTTGTTATTATCATAAAACCAGGGATGGTCGAACCCTTTCTCCCATTTCCAAACATGGGGAACCCGGGGATGCTTCCAGATCAGGCGCAACCTCCCCTGCCACATTTCAGGCATGTCCAGCATAAACAGCGGATGCGGCAACGGCCGGTTTAATCTCTCCAGAAAGGAAGCCGGAGTAAGATGTAACAAGTCAAGGATGCTTTCATCCAGGGAAAAGGGCATTCCTCCTGGTTTTTCCCGTTCCTCCTCCCCTGTGGGAAACTCAACCGGGATCAATGTGGGCGCATGAAAAATTCGCCGGCAGCTGCTCTGCAGTTCCGGAATACAGCCAAGCAGATCTTGAGCTGTATAGGACTCCCCGGCTGGAACCGGATTTTGCAACAGCTTGGCAGCTAAGGGGAAAAGGCCCTCCTTCTGCACACGAATTTCATCTTTAAGAAAACAAAACTGTTCCTTTTTTCGTTTGCGTGTAGACAAACCATGACGCAAGACGGAAGAACTGTGTGGATAATTTGTGTCTAATGTGAGGACAAGGGCTTTAAGCAAACTCATCATTCCGTAATATAAAAGGAGAGGCTGTACCCATAAGCTGTTTTGCCTGAGAGACAAAAAAATCGCTTTTGCTTGTTTTAGATAAGTAATAAATGCCTGTACATTTTTAAAAGCAGCCCGGTCCGGATGTTCCACTCCCAATCGGTCATACTTCTGTTTTAAAAACTTTCGTGCCCAACGTTCGTTCTCATAAAACAGATATTCTTCCCAAATATATTGCTCCGGTGATTCACATTGAACAAAACGAACTGAATGTGAAGCCAAACTTTTCACCCCGAACCGAATTCTATCCTTCATTATTGTTTGAAGAATGATTGCATGTTATAACAAAAGTGAATGAGGAGAAGGAGGATCTTTGCAAAAAAGATGTGGAGACGTTTTATGGTAATGATCCTCTTACTGGTATTTGTAGGGGGATTTTTTTCGCCGGGTACGCAGGGGATGGCGGTTGATCCGATCCGAAAAAAATATGATCTGGTGTTGATCCACGGTTTTAATAACCGACATCAATGGGGAGACCGCTTTTTACAAGAGTTGGTCAGAAACTGGGGCTCAGGGAGAGTTTATGTTATCTATGCCAATCATTCCAATCGGGTCTGGACACGTGATCTGGGCGGTAAAACGATTACATTTATCGGTGAAAATGACCATTGGGCCGGAAATGACCCGATTGATGAACAGGCACAAATTGTAGCAAAGAAGATTGATCTCTTACAGGAAAAGCACGGGCTTAGTCCGGTTATCAATATCATTGCGCACAGTATGGGTGGTGTTGTTGCGCGGGAAGTGGTATATCTCCGCCCTCATACAGTGGCCGGACTGGTGACTCTGGGCACACCGCATCAGGGTACTCCTCTGGCAGAGGAATATGAATGGTTGGGGATGTTTGTCAATGGAAAAGAAGCGATTCAAAATTTAAAGCCGGCAGCCATGAAAACTTTTAATCATACATATCCCGTCGCAGAAAGTCCTTTTTACCGAAACGGACATTGCTATACGATTGCGGGGGATGCAGATCACTGGGGAGACCGGGGCTGGCATGGGGAACTGGCCGTCGGCTGGACTCTGCTCTCCTTAAAATACGGTGTGGATAATGACGGAGTGGTGATGGAGGGACAGGCAACCGTACCAGGTGCGATCCATCTTGCCACTTTTTATCAGTATAATCATCTGGAACTGATCCAAGAGTCCGAAGTGGCCCGTACCGCCGCAGATGCCTTGTTGTAGCAGGAACGATAAACTCTGAAATCTTGGGGAAAACTAGCGGACAACGATCAGGAATCCAAAGTTATCCACATTTTTGGGCGAGTTATACACAGAAATTGTGGATAACTCATTCAAACCGTGGATAAAGTACCGTGCCCAGTGCCTGTTCGTGTTGACAGGACAGAAAACCCTTGCTAAACTTGCTAAAAAATAACGGGACCTAAAGGGGACGAGCAGAATCATGTGGGAAGATAAATTTGTAAAAGAGGGCCTTACCTTTGATGATGTACTTCTTATGCCTGGAAGATCCGAAATCTTACCCAGAGACGTACAGGTAGGGACAAAGCTTGCTGAAACCGTAAATTTAAATATACCTTTGATCAGTGCCGGAATGGATACTGTTACAGAGTCAGCTCTCGCCATTGCGATTGCGCGTCAGGGAGGGCTTGGTGTCATTCATAAGAACATGAAGGTGGAAGAGCAGGCTGAAGAAGTAGACCGCGTTAAAAGGTCAGAAAGCGGTGTGATCACCAACCCCTTTTATCTGAACCCGGAGAACAAAGTGCACGATGCAGAGGAATTGATGGCAAAATATCGTATTTCCGGAGTGCCGATTGTTGATGAAAGGCAGAAACTTGTCGGTATTATTACCAACCGGGATCTGCGCTTTATTCATGATTACTCCACCCCGATCTCAGAAGTGATGACAAAGGAAAATCTGGTTACCGCACCGGTGGGAACCACTTTAAAAGAAGCAGAAGGGATTTTACAGCGCCATAAGATTGAAAAACTGCCGTTAGTAGATCAAAATGGTGTATTAAAAGGCCTTATCACGATTAAAGATATAGAGAAAGCAACCCTGTTTCCCGATGCGGCCAAAGACCGGCAAGGGAGACTGCTTGCCGGGGCAGCCGTGGGAGTTTCCAAAGATACCCGGCGCCGCGTGGCTGCGCTGGTGGAGGCAGAAGTGGATGTTGTTGTCATCGATACGGCACACGGACAACACATCGGAGTGGTCAACACAGTTGCCGAGCTGCGTAAAGAGTATCCCGATCTGGTCATCGTAGCCGGAAACGTGGCAACAGCGGAGGGAACCCGTGATCTGATTGAAGCCGGGGCAAGTGTGGTTAAGGTTGGAATCGGGCCCGGATCGATCTGTACGACCCGGATCGTCGCCGGAATCGGTGTACCCCAGATTACAGCCATCTACGATTGTGCAACGGTTGCACGTGAATACGGTGTTCCCACCATCGCCGATGGTGGAATCCGTTATTCCGGTGATATTGTAAAAGCTCTGGCAGCGGGAGCTGATGCAGTGATGCTTGGCAGTTTGTTTGCGGGAACCGAGGAAGCACCCGGTGAATCTGAAATCTTCCAGGGACGGCGCTTTAAAGTTTATCGCGGGATGGGATCCATCGGTGCGATGCAGGCAGGAAGCAAAGACCGCTATTTCCAGGAAAACCAGCAAAAACTGGTACCGGAAGGGATTGAAGGACGCGTTCCCTACAAAGGGCCTCTGGCTGATACAGTTTATCAGATGATTGGCGGTTTGCGGTCCGGAATGGGTTATTGCGGTGCGAAGAATTTACAGGAATTGAAAGATAAGACCCGGTTTATCCGTATTACCGGTGCATCTTTGCGCGAAAGTCACCCCCATGATATCCAAATCACAAAAGAGGCACCAAACTATCATATTTAGAATGAAATTATGTTGAAAAAGCAGGTTTTATCCTGCTTTTTCGTTTATGTTTCTGTTAAAATCTTGTAAAATGATATGCAGGTCAAAATGATTTGGAATCGGAATGATCATTTTAATGCTGTGAACAGTCAGAAGGTAAAGGGAATGGGGAGTTGCCTCAAGTGTTAAGAAAATCGCGGTTCTTATGTCGCACTGTGTTGCTGTTATGTGTAGTTCTCTTTATTCAACCGGCTCAAACGTTTGCCGCACAAGGTCTTCCGGAGATTAAAGCAAAATCGTTTATTCTCATGGACTTTACATCAGGCGCGATCCTGGAAGAAGAAATGGCGGATGAGCCAAGACCGCCGGCCAGTATGACCAAAATGATGACCCAGTTTATCGTTCTCGATAAAATCAAGGCCGGGGAGCTAAACTGGGATGATGAAGTAACAGTGAGCAAGCGGGCCGCGGGAGTGGATGAAGCCCAGATTCATTTAAAAGCCGGGGAAAAAGAGACGATCAGGGAATTGTTGATCGGAGTAGCTGTCCAGTCAGCCAATGATGCAGCCGTTGCTTTAGCCGAACATGTTGCCGGAAGCGAAGAGGCTTTTGTTAAGCTAATGAACCAGAAAGCGAAAGAGCTGGGAATGAAAAATACCCGTTACAGCAATGCAACCGGATTAGATCGAAGATTATACAGGGACCCCCCTGAAACAGAGGGGGAGATTATGATGTCAGCCCATGATGCAGCCATATTGGCCAGCCAGTTGTTGAAAACGCATCCCGAGGCGCTGGAAATTATGTCCAAATCCACCTATACTTTTCGCGAAGGGACTCCCCGTGAGCAGAAGGTAACCAACTGGAACCATATGCTTCCGGGACTGAAGCAATATTATCCGGGAGTTGACGGGGTAAAAACAGGGCACACCGATAAAGCTGGATACTGTTTCACCGGGACTGCAAAACGGGAGGATTTCCGTCTGATTACAGTTGTGATGGGAACAGGATCCCAGACGAGGAGATTTTCAGAGACCAAAAAGCTGTTGGACTACGGCTTTAACCATTTTCAGCTGGAAACCCTGGTCGCTGAGAAAAAGGCAATCCCCGGTTACGCCTCGTTGCCCCTGCCCAACGGAGTGGAAAGAACGGTTCCAATCGTGGCGAAAGAAGAATTAAAATTACCCATACATACAGGGGAACGGAATAAATACCAATGGCAGGTTACATTTAAGCCGAATTTGAAAGCTCCGCTTGCTGCGGGAACCGTGATCGGGCAGGCAAAGGTGTTGTATGAGGGAAAGGAAATCAAAGGAGTTGCGCCGATTGATGTGGTCACCCGTGTCGGCGTTGAGGAAGCCAGCTGGTTCCGCCTCTTTTTCCGCGATATTGGTGACACGGTCAGCAGTTGGTTTTAGTCGTTCATTATTTTCCATTGTTTGTTGAATGATAACAGTATCACTGTTACAGAAAATCAATGGATGGATCAGCTTTCACAAAGCCTTGGCGTTAGATTGTCCTGCTTAGTTGTCAAGTAACGGGCATTCCGTTACAATTGTTCATAGATTTAGCAGTTCGAGGAATGGTTTCGACTTGTTCGTAAAGAGTAGGAGGCATAGACTGATGAGTGAATTGCGTCAAACAGGGACAGACCGTGTAAAACGCGGAATGGCAGAAATGCAAAAAGGCGGCGTCATTATGGACGTTGTCAATGCAGAGCAAGCAAAAATTGCTGAGCAAGCAGGTGCAGTTGCCGTTATGGCACTGGAACGCGTCCCTTCAGAAATTCGTGCTGCAGGCGGAGTCGCCCGTATGGCTGACCCCCGCATCGTTGAAGAAGTGATGAAAGCTGTTTCAATTCCCGTCATGGCGAAAGCCCGGATTGGGCACTTTGTGGAAGCACGCCTTTTAGAATCCATGGGTGTGGATTATATCGATGAGAGCGAAGTTCTTACACCCGCCGATGAGCTGTTCCACATTGATAAATCCCAGTTCACCGTACCTTTTGTCTGCGGTGCCCGTAACCTTGGAGAAGCTCTGCGCCGGATCGGAGAAGGAGCTTCCATGATCCGTACCAAAGGGGAGCCCGGTACCGGAAACATTGTGGAAGCGGTACGGCATATGCGCATGATGCAAAGCCAGATCCGCAAAGTGCAAAGCATGTCCCGCGACGAATTGATGACCGAAGCCAAAGAACTGGGAGCTCCCTATGAGCTCTTGCTGCAGGTGCATGAAACGGGCAAACTTCCGGTTGTAAACTTTGCCGCCGGAGGTGTCGCGACACCCGCCGACGCAGCACTCATGATGCATTTGGGCTCAGACGGCGTATTTGTCGGTTCAGGTATCTTTAAATCTGAAAACCCCGAGAAGTACGCGCGTGCCATTGTGAAAGCAACCACACACTATGAAGATTTTGCACTCATTGCAGAAGTATCCAAAGACTTGGGAACCCCCATGACCGGTTTGGAAATTTCCAAAATCAGCGCAGAAGACCGTATGCAAGAGCGGGGTTGGTAGGAGGATTCAGGTATGAAGGTCGGGGTGCTCGCCCTGCAAGGGGCTGTCCGTGAGCATATTCACATTTTAGAACGATCAGGAGCCGCCGCGACGGCTGTGAAACGGGCCGATCAACTCCGGGACCTGGACGGCCTGGTCATCCCGGGAGGAGAGTCTACCACGATTGGCAAGCTCCTCCGGGAATATGATTTGGCCGAACCCATTATGCAAATGCATCGGGACGGAAAGCCCATCTTTGGGACATGTGCCGGTTTAATCCTGATTGCCAGGCGTGTGGAAGGTCTGGATACCCCTCATCTCGACCTGATGGATATAACCGTCAAACGAAACGCATTTGGCCGACAAAGGGAGAGTTTTGAAGCCAGTTTAAACATCGCGGGGATCGCTGACAACTTCCAGGCAGTCTTTATTCGTGCGCCTTATATCGAAGAAGTTGGGCCCGGTGTTGAGGTATTGGCAGAGTTGGACGGAAAGATTGTTGCAGCACGTCAGGGAACCCTGCTGGCAGCTGCTTTTCATCCGGAGTTGACAGATGACCTGCGCTTCCACTCGTATTTTACAAAAATGGTGCAGGAATCTCTGGTTACGAAAGTGAATAATTAGGATATACTAAAAGAAAAAGGGATATCAAAATCGCGAAGAAGAGAAAAGTAACCGCATCTGGTTGGTTCAGAGAGGCGATGGCTGGTGAAAATCGTCCCAAACAAGCGGTGAATCCACCTCGGAGCGATACGTGAACACGGGGAATCCCCCGCTTAAGCGTGATCGGCAGCGTACCGTTATTTCGCCAAGAGGTGGACTGGTAGCTTTAAGCTTTCCGGTCAATAAGGGTGGCAACGCGGACCTTCCGTCCCTTCACAGGGCGGGGGGTTTTATTTTTTGAACAAGGGAGGTTTAACCTGTGCTGGATCTTAAACTTTTACGCAACCAGCTTGATGAAGTAAGAGAAAAGTTAAAATACCGCAATGAGGATATCAGCGGTTTGGACTCGTTCGCCGAATACGACCGGCGTAGAAGAGAACTGATTCAACAAACGGAACAATTAAAAAATCAACGCAATATTGTTTCCCGGGAAATAGCGGCAAAAAAGAAAGCCAAAGAAGATGCTGAAGCGCAAATATTAGAGATGCGTCGTGTCGGGGATGAAATCAAGCGTTTAGATGAGGAATTGCGGGAACTGGATGAAAAAATCGACCAGTTGTTGCTCGCTTTGCCCAACATTCCTCATGAAAGCGTTCCCGCAGGGTTAACAGAGGAAGATAATGTCCCTGTCCGGCATTGGGGAGAAGTTCCGCAACCTTCGTTTGAACTGAAGCCGCACTGGGAGTTGGCCGCAGAATTGGATTTGTTGGACTTTGAGCGGGCCAGCAAAGTAACAGGCTCCCGTTTTGTTTTTTATAAAGGATTGGGGGCGCGTCTCGAACGGGCTTTGATGAATTTTATGCTGGATTTGCATACCGGGCAGCACGGCTATACGGAGATGATTCCCCCTTATGTCGTCAATCGCCAGAGCTTGACAGGTACGGGACAATTCCCTAAATTTACCGAAGATGTATTTCCTGTGGCTGAAACCGATTATTTTCTCATTCCAACCGCTGAAGTGCCGGTAACCAACTACCACAGTGGCGAAATCCTGGCAAACGAAGAACTCCCCAAATATTATGCTGCTTTTAGCGCCAACTTCCGCTCGGAGGCCGGTTCGGCAGGACGAGACACCCGCGGCCTGATCCGCTTGCATCAGTTTAATAAAGTGGAACTGGTCAAACTGGTCCGCCCGGAAGACTCGTACGATGAACTGGAACAATTAGTGGCAAACGCCGAAAAGGTCTTGCAGCTGCTGGAGCTGCCCTATCGTGTCGTATTGATGTGTACAGGGGACCTAGGTTTTACAGCAGCCAAAAAATACGATCTCGAAGTGTGGATGCCCAGCAACCATACGTACCGTGAAATCTCCTCCTGCAGCAACTTTGAAGATTTCCAGGCCAGACGGGCCCAGATTCGCTTCCGCCGTGATCCCAAGGCCAAACCTGAATTTGTCCATACCTTAAACGGTTCCGGTCTGGCAATCGGCCGTACCGTTGCTGCTATCATCGAAAACCACCAGCAAGAGGATGGCAGCATCCGCATCCCGGAAGCCTTGCAGCCCTATATGGGCGGACTGACCCGGATTAGCAAAAACTAATCTCCCGGCTGATACTTGACAGCAGACAAAAAATAAGTATAATTGTATTCTGTAACTCAATATCAGCTGTGGAGAGGTGGTCGAGTGGTTTAAGGCAGCGGTCTTGAAAACCGCCGATGTCGTGAGGCATCCGTGGGTTCGAATCCCACCCTCTCCGCCACAAGAGTACAAGCGCACTTACCGTTACAAAGCGGTAAAGTGCGTTTTTTGCTTCAGGTTGAACTACTTGTTCTTATCTGTATACAAACGTAATAGCTTTTCAGTTGAAGGAAATGCGAGCTTATCCCAAGGAATTTCATCAAAATAGAAAAAACAACCCTTTTTGCTTTCGATATTGACGATCACTTCTTCATTATCGGCAATCGCTTCGTAGGTCAATTGAATAAGTCCATCTTTGGGAGAGGAGAATGTACTAATAATTTCATAAACTTCTACAGAAAGACCTGTTTCTTCTTTTACCTCATTTTTTATTGTTTCAAAAAGATCATGTCCACGTTCAACATGTCCTCCTGGAAAAGCCCATAATCCTTTCCCGGGCTCTTCATCTCTTTGGAGAAGTAATACTTTGTTTTTTTGTCTATTTAGAACCACTGCCACTACTACCAGCTTTGGATCTAAGTAGAAGACAAATTGGCAATGATGACAAAGTAGTTGAGGTTGGTTGGGAATATGCAAGTCCTCTAATGAAAAATGATGCCCGCATCGAGGACAAAATTTTAAGTCCTCTTTTTTATATCTCCACTGATATTTAAAGTAAAGCTCTTTGTTCATTGTTAAATCTCCTTAGTAATGGATTCATTATTCCAAATTGAAAAAAACTTATTCTTAACTTGTTCGTATAATGTATGTTTGCCGTTAATCTTGTGTAGGGATAGCTGCTAAGGAAAAGCCATTCACACAAAAAATTTCACATACCCGACAAGTCCACAGAGTAAAAGTATTACAAACAGCAAAAGCCGGCCAATGTGAATTGCGACCAGCTTTTGTTCTCTTCTTTAACCGACTATGAGTTGTTCGCTCAGCTAATAAGATTCTCTTGTCTTTTGGATCTTACTTAGGTGAAATAATGAGCATCTAGCTCTTTTAGACCGTTCTTATCCTCCTCATTATCAAGCATATGGCGGAAATCTTTTACGGCCTGAACATCACTATAACCCGCTGCTTCAATCGTGTTTAATAGTCGATAGGCGCGGCTCTTCGCATGAGGAGATTTCAACAATTTGGCCTTCCGGTAGAATTCCTGGCCTGCCTGTACACACTTGTCGACCTGACCTAACATTAGATATGCTCTCGCCCAATCTAGCGGAATCCACGCATCCAACCAGATATTGGCTTCCAAGGCGATCTGGCTTTTGATTTCTTCTTGCATGGCCAGGGTTTCCTCTGGCTCTCCAATCTCCAGATAGCCATAGCTCTTTTCTGCCAGAACACCACTTAAAGAGTGGAACACAAAATCTGTTCCATCACCATAATAATAATTTTCGATACTTCTTGCAGTGCGTAATGCGGCTTCTATGGCTCTCTTAAACTTCACCTTCTGTCCAGCACTAGCATATGCTCTAGCGAGGTAGGCGTTGGTTACGACCATGACATGTTTCGACGCTCTGAATGATTCATCTCTGGCCAGCTCGAGGTAATCAATCGCCTCCTCTTGTTTTCCCATTCGCTCTAGTTCCGTACCTATATTAAGATAACTCATAGCGAGAGTAGCCGTATGATCAATTGCTTTCGCAATTTCATGCATCCTGCGAAATTTGTTTAGTGCCTCCTCGTATCGCTGATTTTCTACGTCAATTACAGCATTGAGTCGCAGTACTTGGGCGTAAAGCATTTGAAAGCGCTTGTCCAGACGTACAGGGGGCGGTGTATTCGCTTGTAAATAATCAAAAAGCCGATTCAGATCATTGACAGCCTCTTCAACATATGGCAAAGACATAACACGACGAAGATTCCATGTCCTCTTTATCAAACCCTCCGCTGTGTTTAATGTCTCATCATACATAAAAGTTTCGCGAAAGTTACTCGGATTAAATGGGTCGTAATCAGAAAGTCCCATTTTCCAGAGTGGAATTTGTAAAATTTTACACAAACGTCGAAGCGTTTGGGGATCGGTGATATTCTTTATGCCGCGTTCCACATCAGAAACGTAATTCACACTAACGCCGGTTCCACCGCCTGCTTGGGGCCACTTCTCTGCTAACTGTGCCTGTGTCATATTTAACTTTTCCCTAGCTTCACGAATAGTTACCCCATAATGGTATTTCATGTCTTTATAACCTCACAATCACGAATACTTATCCCATAATTTTATTTTCTACCTTTACAGCCTCACAATCAACCTATTGGTATGAATATTCTATCCTGTATTGCCAAAAATTCAAACTTTTGGGTTTGTTCTAATTTGTCCTGATCTCAATCACAATTTTACTAGGATTATCGTGTATATTCCTTCTTGTTCAAGTAGTCGCTATTCGTTGTGGGGAATTAATATGTAGACAAGCAGTAAAAACAGAATATGGACTTGGATGGATCACACCTAATGCCCGATTTCTTACGGGTATGGCGCATGGAGTAGCTGGTTACGCTTTGTCGCTTCTACACTTACATCAAATCACTGGGAAATAATATTTTCGGAATGTAGCGTTAGAAGCTATTCAATATGAGAGAAGCGCGTTCAATAAGGACAGAGGAAATTGGGTTACTTCCAAGGAAAATAGAAAACAGTCTTTTGATGTTCAGTGGTGTTCAGGGGCGCCGGGGATCGGAATGGCCCGTCTATTATCTCTCAATTTTGACAATGAACCTTTGTTTAGTGAAGAAGTTCGTATTGCTGTTGATACAACAATAAAAGAAGGATTTGGAAGAAACCATTCTTTATGTCATGGGGATTTGGGTAATTTAGATTTTTTAATAATGGCAAAGGCGAATGACCATCAAATAGAGTTAGAAAGAATGATTACAACAATTTATGATGGCTTATTGAGATCAGGAAGGCTTTGCGGTAATCCTTTAAATTGAAACACCTGACTTAATGACTGGCATTTCAGGAATTGGCTATGGCTTAATGAGAGCATATGCGCCCACTAAAGTTCCATCTGTACTTGGATTGGAGTTCTTTAAACCGGAAGGTAAGGAGTAGGAATATTGGAGAAGAAGGCAAATGGATTTCGTACATTTATCATCCTATGGATTACTCAAGGGTTTTCAGCTTTAGGGAGCGCGCTTAGCTATTTTACCTTTGTGTTCTGGTTAACTCAAAATGTTTATCCCCACTCTTCACAAAAAGCGGAGCTGATTTATGCGTTGACGGTCCTTAGCTTAGTTAATATTCTTCCTGTATTTTAATATCTCCGTTTGCGGGGATTTGGGTGGATCGGATTAAGCGAAAAACCATCATGTTGTTAGCTGACTTTACCCAGGGATTTGTTATGTTAATCATTTTCTTTTTGTTGTTGGGTGAGGATTTGAATGTTCCTTTTTTGTTTTTTCTATTGGTGTGTTTGTCTGTAATAAGTACTTTTCATTCACTGGCGTTTGATACCTCTTATATTATGTTAGTTCCAGAGGAATATTTACCAAGGGCCAATGCGATGATGAATACCATGTGGACTTTAACGGGTGTAATAGCTCCTGTCTTGGCAGCCACTCTATTTTCTGTGAACTTATTTGGAGCCGGGACAGGGATGGTTTCAGCTATTGGCGTGGATGCCGTGACCTTTTTCTTGAGCGGATTAAGTATATTATTTTTGAAAATCCCTTCCCCGATCAGGGAAGAAAAAGGTAAATCAAAGGATAAGACCTCTTTTAGAAGTGATATGAAGTTGGGCTTTCGTTATTTGTTCAAGCATCCACCATTTCTTTTGTTAATTGTACTGGGGTTCATTGAAACCATTGTTTACTCCGTAGATTTATTATTGCCAGTAATCACAAAGGAAACATTGTTCAATGATTGGTCCGGTAAAGGATGGAGTTATCCGTTTGCTTATTCGTTTTTAGATACGATGGGATTTATTGGGGCGACTCTTGCGGGCATTTTGATGAGTTGGTGGGGAGGATTAAAGAAAAATAGGATTTATGGCGTTTTAGTTCCTCTATTGGTAAGCGGAGTAATGATCATGTTATTTGGCTTTTCGACTTCCATTTACTTGAGTGCTGCTTTCCTCTTTATGAGAATGTTTACTTCTAGTATTGTTGGTAGTCATCAAGCGACCATTTGGCAAAGTAATGTTCCGGCAGTGATTCAAGGAAGGGTATTTGGGGTTAGGAAATTTGTTTCTTCCATTGCTCCACCACTGGGAACAACACTCATCGGGTTATGGGGAGCAAAGATAAATTCTGGTGTCGTTTTTATTGTGCTGGGAGCTGTACTGGCATTTGTCGCTTTTATTAGCTTGTTTAACAAGCGATTGTTGTCTATAGATAAGTAGGATGGCTAAACAACAGACCTTCTAACAATTCTTCACGAACTGTGTTTTCATTGGTTTCTTGTCATAAAATGGTTGATTAATTTGGGATTATTGTTGATGGTTGTTCTTGATTTACGCTTTTTGTCAATCTTGAAAACCGCCGTGCGTGTGAACGTACCGTGATTTCGAATCCCACCCTCTCCGCCACACCAGTACAAAACGCAATTCACCGCTTTGTAACGGTAAGTGCGTTTTGTACGGTTGAATCAATGTGTTCATGTTTTCACCCTTATATTTTTTATCCATATATTTATTTGAATATTCATAAAAGATATAATATTAGTTGGAGCTGACAGACAGGAGGTGGTTTTATGTTTCGAGCCATCCGATTCTGTTGCTTTGATCCCGGCTGCGAGGGAAGCTGTAAAGAAACAAAAGACGGCGTCGTTTATTGTCCGGAGTGCGGTCATGAAGACTACTCTAAGATGAAATAACTTTGGTGCTTAATAAACTTTCTGCGAGCCTTGATACCTTTTGAAGCTGTTCCATATCCTTATAAGGAACAGGCGGCAGGTATTGAGGCTCTTCGTGTTGTATGATCTTTACCAAAAGCAACTGGTCATATTTGTATGTATTCCAAAGCCAAAAAACATTTTCCTCTATGTCCTCCACATGGCTGACACAGTCAATACCGTTGAAATAATGTAGACTCACCCTTGTCTGAGGGGAGTTTTTGTAACAATAGTATTCAATGGCTTTGGGGGGATATCCCAGCGCTTCTCCTTTTAAACGGTGAAGGTCCTCTGCTGTCTTTATTTGGTATAAACGGTCACAGAAGGCTTTTTTCTGTTGATGGGAGCGAAAGAACATGTACCATCCATCGCTCATAGGTTGATAAGGATAGACAGATAGTTCATCGGTCATTTTGCTTAGACAAGCAGGTTTCAGACCACGTAAAAAACCCTCTATAGGAGTAAGACGGTTTTTCATTAATTTTTTCATTAAATACCCCCTCTGCAAACAGATACTAAGTTATCTTCAACAGTTAGAGAAACAATTCCTGTAAGTAGAACAAAAAAGCGAGGGCGGCAGGAAACCCCAACCAAGCCCTCTAAAAAATTTAAATCATTCACCCATCAACTGAGGATGGCCGCCTTTGCCAGCGTGTTTAGGCTTTTTGTCGTTTAAAAGGTACCTTTCGCCTCGTTCGACCGCACCTAAGCGGCTGCTAACGATTCCCATCTGCCGGGATCACCCTGGGATAAGCGGCCGTGTCCTTTTCGTTTGCCGCCTGTTTTGTTGTGTATCGGATGTTGTTAAAGACAGCCGTTGAGTTCCATACATTCAAGCCAAAGTGTCCGCTGATGAAGGATTTATCTCTGGTGTGAACGACAAGATCACCATTTAGATAAACCTTTATATTTTTACCATTTGTCTCTACCTTTAATTGATAATCCGTATTGGGTTTTAAGTCTAAGTTTCCATTGTCATTATACACAGCAAGTTCGGTTGGTTTTCCATCAGCAAACTTGATTAATTTCACAACATTATTTAATACATCCACATTTGCAACATAGGCATTGCTCCCAGTGGCATCTGAACGGAATACAAGTGCTCCTGCCCCAACCGGGTTATCAACCGTGTCCTTGTTTGGGTCGTCCGGATGGGAGTCGGTATCAAGCACTTTGATATCGGCTTGGTAGGTAAAGTCGTTTCCAGTGTTCTTTGCTATGGTAAATGCATCTCCAGTGCTTTGCCCCTGCCTGCCGGCAATGGTATCTCCCCAGGAACCGTTGATTGTTGTCCAGCCAGTCAGTTGGGATTTGACCGGGCTTTTGCCCCAAATCGACTTCAGCGGATAAATTTCAAGCGATTTTAGGGTTGCTTCACCGCCTTTACTGTAAAGCTCCAGACCGTCGCTTGATGAAAGGGGGAAAATCTGATCGGTAATGACACTTTCTCCATCACCCCCAAATACCTCAACGGCGGAACGGTCCAGGAAAATGTGCATTTTAACGGTTTTGTGCGATGAACGTAACGGTGCTTCATGTTTTCCTTTTACATTGCTTCCAAAGTTAAAGTTGCCGGAATTTATACGGTCAACAAACAGTTTTTGCTCAGCTAAGTCATATCCGATGACTGTTTGTTCATCCGTGTCCCCGTGTTTTCCTTTTCGGACTTTAACCCCGAATTCGGTAGCTGTTGCTTTGGAAACATCAAATTCGGCGATGATTTCAAATGTGTCGCCCGTTAAATTGGGCAGAAAGCTGCTGTCTTTGGAAAGCACAACATCTTCGTGCTTTATTTTTTCTTTATGATCTCTAATCTTCTTCAATGAAACAGGTGTTTGTTTTAAGCGCAGCCCATCTGCCGTTTCAGTGAGCTCTAATTTTCTGGGTAATGACATGGAACTTCTCCAGGGACTTGTTGGCGTATTGTTAGCATAACTCCAGTTGCTCATCCATCCGAGCCAGAATTTTTCTCCGTTTTCACCTTCAAGATTGCTCCATTCAACCCCTGCATAGAAGTCTGCACCGTAGTCGGCCCACAAAACAGTTTGAGGGGTGTTGTCGCTTTTAAAGGTTTTACCGTCAAATTGGCCGACAAAATACTGCATACCAGATCCGCCAGCCACTGCGCCATCATTAATACTGACAAGCAACACCCATTTCTTTTTGTTTGGATCTCCGTCAACAGGCAATTGGATTAATGAAGGACATTCCCAAATTCCACCATAAATTCCATAAGTGGATGGTACCCATTCGCCAACTACCGCACTGAAATCTTTGATGGTTCCGCTCGGGCTGATTGGATCGTCTTCCTTCGGCTCTCCATTTGAACTGTTTTCAACCTTCACATTTCGGAAAACGGCTGTAGAATTACGGGCCACCAAACCAAATTGTCCGTTGATGAATGAAGAGTCTGTTTCATGAATAACCAATTTGTCATCCAGGAAGACTTTCAGATTTTCGTAGTCAGTCACCACTTTTAAATGGTAGGTTTGACCGGCTTCCAGTTTGGCAGATGAGGCAGCCATTTCATGTAATTTACCATCTGCCATTTTGCTTAAGCTGACTGTGTTCTTTTCAGCATCGACTGTTGTGAGATATGCATTTCTGACTTCTTGATCAGAACGGAAAACAAGTCCTCCTGCTCCTTTATGCCCGTTCTTTTCAACAAGGGTGATATCAGCTTCATAGATAAAGGAACTGCCTTTTTGCTTTGATAAAGCATAAGAGTAAGAACCAGGGATACCGTTTCCTTGAATTCCGCCGTCAGGACCGAAATCACTTGCATGTTTCCAATTTTTCAAGTCATGTGAAGTGTAAAACATGACTTTGTTTCTTGCTGCCAGCGCCATGACCCATTGTTTTGTTTCTTCATGCCAGAATACTTTCGGATCGCGCCAATCATTAATCGGCGGGTTTGGCATAACCGGATTGCCCTCATACTTTTTCCATGTTCTTCCCTTATCAAGGCTGTATGCAATGCTTTGGACTTGCTTTGGTCCATCTGCATGAGTAAAAATGGCCACCATGGCTTCTTTTCCAAAACCTGCTGTGTTGTTCCAGTCAATCACAGCGCTTCCTGAGAAAATCCATCCGTTTTCATCAGGGGACAAAGCGATTGGGGGATGTTTCCAGTGAACGAGATCAGTACTTACCGCATGCCCCCAGTGCATAGGTCCCCAGGTTTTTCCATATGGGTAATATTGATAGAACAAGTGGTATTCACCATCGTAGTAGACCATTCCATTCGGATCATTCATCCAGTTTGCTTCAGGAGAAAAATGGAATTGGTTTCGGTAAACTTCATTGTAATATCCTGAATCCTCAGCAAAAACAACTGAATTTACAGAAAAAATTATTGTTAAAGCAAGCACCAGAGCAACCAGCATTTTTTGTTTACTCACCATTTTCCCCACACCACTTTCTTAAATATTCTTGGTGAACCATATGAAGGTTTGATTTGAACGACTGGTAAGAATCAATATAAACGCCGGGAAAAGAATGGATAAAATTCGCGCAGACTTTCTCACAGGAACTATCCTGAACCGTACTTTTTTGCAAGCGCTTACTATTTAAAGTAAACGAATTGAATCGTTCACCTCTTTTCTATTAGAGTTGCGACCCCTGTTTGATCGATTTTGATTGTTTGTAGATGTTATCGATTTTATATGATTATATTTGAAATATAACAAAATATCAACACTATTTAAAATAATAGTTCGCGGGGGATTGAGTTACATATTTCCATTCATTTTTCATTCGATTTGTTTTGGATAACTATCATTTGCTTTTTTCCGGGGAGTCCTCAGTGTCTTCGAGATCTTATCTATTTTGCCTAAAAATAAACATAATTGAATGTAGTTGAATGTAATTGGATGAAAAGAAAAGAAAATGATTGATTTTATGAAAGGGTTTTCGTTATGATAATAACAACGAAGCGAGGTGACCAACCATCCTTACGCCACAGAGACATCAACTGATTTTGAATCTGTTAAAGCAGCAGGGAGTCGTAAAGTTGCAGGATCTCGTCAGTGTTACAGAATCATCGGAATCCACCATCCGGCGGGATCTGGTTGAATTGGAAAAGCAAAATTTATTAAAGCGTGTACATGGCGGAGCCGCCTTGCTACAGGGTAAAGGAACAGAGCCGACCATTGTTGAAAAATCAGCCAAAAACCTTCAGGAAAAGAGACAGATCGCTGCCTTTGCCGCCTCATTGGTAGGCAAAGGGGATTGCATTTACCTCGATGCAGGCAGCACGACGATTGAAATGATTCCTCATTTGACCGGCAAACAGGTCACTGTAGTCACCAATGGAGTCAATCATTTAGAAATTCTGCTTAGAAACGATATGAAAGCCTATGTGCTCGGTGGAATGATGAAAGCTTCAACCCGGGCGATCATTGGCAATGTAGCATTGGAAAATATCCGCCGTTTTCGCTTTGATCACTGTTTTTTGGGTGTCAATGGCATTCACGCTGAGTTGGGATATACCACTCCTGACCCGGAAGAAGCATTCTTAAAACAAGCCGCATTGCAGTTATCCGGCCAATCTTATGTTTTGGCAGATCACAGCAAGTTTGGGGAAATCTCTTTTGCTAAGATTGCGGACCTTGAGGAAGCAACCATCCTTACAGATGAGATGCCCGAAGATACAAGAGAGTTTTATGAAAAACAGACATCAGTTTTAGAGGTAGTTAAACCATGATCTATACAGTAACGCTAAATCCTTCCGTTGATTTGATCATCGAAGTAGAAGACTTTCAGCCGGAAAAATTAAACCGTACAAGACGGGAACAAAAATTTCCCGGCGGAAAAGGCATCAACGTTTCCCGCATTTTACACCGCATAGGAGTTGAAACAACCGCTCTGGGATTTATCGGGGGATTCACTGGTGCTTTCATCCGGGATGCACTTATTCGTGAAGGAATCAATATCGACTTCGTTGATGTTGAAGAAGATTCCCGCATTAATATCAAACTGAAATCGCCGACCGGTGAAGAAACTGAAATCAACGGAATGGGCCCCGTCATTACCGACCCGCATTTGGAGAGGTTTTTATCCAAACTTGATGCCATAGACAGAGAGGACATGATTGTATTTGCCGGCAGCATTCCCCGTTCGCTTCCCGGCAACCTGTATGAAGAGTTGACGAAAAGGTGGAGCGAACGCGAAATCCGTGTGGTTGTCGACGCAACCGGAAACGCGCTTCTTAATGTAATAAAGCACAAGCCTTTTTTAATCAAGCCCAACCATCACGAGCTGGGGGAACTATTTGGTGTTACCCTGAAGTCGGTGAATGAAATCATTCCGTATGGCCGCAAACTGGTCGAAATGGGAGCTCAACACGTGATTGTCTCGATGGCGGAGAACGGTGCCCTGTTCATCACCGACGAAGGAACCTATTTATCCAATGTCCCCAAAGGACAAGTTGTCAACTCCGTAGGTGCGGGTGATTCGCTGGTCGCTGGTTTCCTCGGCACCTATGCCCGAACCGGAGATCTCCTGGAAGCTTTTCGATTTGGGGTGGCCACCGGAAGCGCCACTGCCTTCTCGCAAGATCTGTGTACCAAAGAGCAGATCGAACAGTTATATCCCCGGATTGAGATTCAAAAACTTTAAGGAGGTGCCCCATGAAAATTACAGAGCTTTTGCGGAAAGAGACCGTAATCATGAACCTGCAAGCGACAACCAAGGATTCGGTTATGGATGAACTCATCGATAAACTGGATGAAGCCGGCTGTTTAAACAACCGGAAAGAATTTAAAGAAGCCATTTTAAAACGGGAAACTCAGGGCAGTACAGGGATCGGGGAAGGGATCGCCATTCCCCATGCCAAAACGAAAGCGGTTAAAAAAGCGGCAATTTGTTTTGGAAAAAGCGCCGGGGGTATTAATTATGAATCGCTGGATGGCCAACCCGCCCGCTTATTTTTCATGATCGCCGCCCCGGAAGGAGCGATTGATGCACATCTAGAAACATTGTCGCGCCTGTCGACGCTGCTCATGGACAATGATTTCAGACAAAAGCTGTTGGAGGCGGAGACGGCTGATGAAGTGATCACCCTCATAAATAGCAAAGAAAATGAAAACGAATATAAGTCTGAAAAGAGCGAGGAATCGGGAGAACGGCTTATCCTTGCCGTTACCGCCTGCCCGACCGGGATTGCTCACACGTATATGGCCGCTGATGCGCTAAAAGCCAAAGCAAGTGAAATGGGCATCCCCATCAAAGTGGAAACCAACGGCTCCACCGGTGTGAAAAATGTCTTAACCAAAGAGGAGATTGATAAAGCTACAGCCATTATCGTCGCTGCGGATAAACAAGTGGAGATGAACCGCTTTATAGGGAAACATGTTATCCAGGCTTCTGTTTCAGAAGGGATTCGCAAACCAGGCAAATTGATTGAACGCGCCTTAAAACAAGATGCCCCCGTTTTCCAGGGAGAAGGAGAAAATCCGACAGTTGACAGCAGTGAAAAAAGGACCGGTTTTTACAGGCATTTGATGAACGGGGTCAGCCATATGCTGCCCTTTGTGGTCGGCGGTGGTATTTTAATTGCGATCGCCTTTCTTTTTGGCGGGATTGAAGCCAAAGGACCGATTGCTGAAACCTTGATGAAAATCGGCGGCGGCGAAGGTGCTTTCCATTTTCTCGTTCCGATTCTGGCCGGATTTATTGCCAGCAGTATTGCCGACCGACCCGGATTCGCTCCCGGTGCCGTGGGCGGTTTCCTGGCAGCCAGTGCAGGCGCCGGTTTTCTGGGCGGACTCATTGCCGGTTTCCTGGCCGGTTATATTATGGTGGGTTTAAAGAAAGCTTTGGCTTTTCTTCCTGACCAGTTGGAAGGAATCAAGCCGGTTCTCTTGTATCCGCTGTTTGGCATCCTGATTACCGGCGTTCTCATGATCACCGTCATCAATGGGCCTGCAGTCGCACTCAATCAATCGTTAACCTCCTGGCTAAATGATTTAAGCGGTGCCAATGCGATCGTTCTCGGTCTAATCCTGGGCGGAATGATGGCGGTCGACATGGGCGGCCCGATTAACAAAGCGGCATTTACCTTTGGCATCGCTGCCATTGAAGCAGGTAACCTGGGTCCCCACGCCGCTGTCATGGCTGGCGGAATGGTTCCTCCGCTCGGCATCGCTCTGGCCACCACTTTCTTCAAAAACAAATTCACTGATGCCGAACGCAAATCAGGTATAACCAACTATGTGATGGGTGCTTCCTTCATTACTGAGGGTGCCATTCCTTTTGCAGCCGCTGACCCTGTTCGGGTTCTTACCAGTTGCATCGCCGGTTCCGCCGTAGCCGGTGCTTTGGCCATGATGTTCGGTATTACTCTCCCTGCACCCCATGGCGGCATTTTTGTCATTCCGCTGGTCAATCGACCGCTGTTATACGTTCTCGCTATTTTGAT
Organism: Paenactinomyces guangxiensis; assembly: GCF_016055185.1. Taxonomy (GTDB): domain Bacteria; phylum Bacillota; class Bacilli; order Thermoactinomycetales; family Thermoactinomycetaceae; genus Paenactinomyces; species Paenactinomyces guangxiensis. Next base: position 34,547 of record NZ_JAECVR010000005.1, on the reverse strand, counting down.
TGGCTCTGCGGTTACAGCCATCATACTGAGCATTTGGAAAAGAAGAGTAGAGTAAAAACGGCATGTCCCAGTATGGCAAAAGTCCTCACACGGTACTGGCCTGGCGGCTATCGTCAGCGTGCTGACTACAGCCGGCCGAGTTGGGAACCCCCCTATGCAGTTAAGCAGGGTGTTCACTTCAAAATAAACATAGACCAGGGAACTTTTGTTCAGATTCCCCGGTCTTTTCCTTTTTATCTACTCATTCATCTTTTCAATGAGGCTGCCGCGGGTTTCAGATCCCACCCTCTCCGTCAATAAAGTCCAGAATCCTGGGGTTTTTGTACTGAAAAGCGATCAAAACCTTAATTTGCCGCTTTAAAATCGGTCTTCTGTAAGGGAATAATACGCATTTGCCCGCCATCTATACCATGTAAATCCACTCTTTCTTTCTCATATCCTTTCTTAAAGAATAACAGCCTGACTGTTTGTCCTTTCTTGACTCGCTGGATTACTTTTCCCTGCTCGTCTGCGCGATGGATCTGCTCCTGCAGAGGAATGTCGGATTGGCCCATAGAAACTTTCGGACCAATGCCAATCTGATAAGTTACGTGCGGGATGGGCTTCTGTTTCTCATCAACAATTTGGATAAGCACTTGTTCATTTTTGGGGATTGAATCTGAGAGTTGATCGTAATGTTTTGGAGCAGGTAGTTGTACTTTCCTGATTTTCCCTACATCTTCCGAAGTCAGGATCACTTCCTTTTCCGCTCCATCCTTATAAATCTTTACAAGAGTTTTTTTCCCCTCCATGACATAGGCAGAAATTATTCCGTCTTCATTTGACAACCGGCCGATTGCCGTCTTTGCCCCTCCGGGATTGTAACCTATGATATCATCCGAATACCCCACCCGGGGAAGAGGGTTTCCTTCCGGATCGACTACTTGAATCTCCGCTTCTTTGATTGGTGGAGGGGGAGCCTCAAAGGAAGAGGAATTGACTCCGCATCCGGTTAGAACAGCAAGGAAGAAGAAAAGAAAAATGTGTCGCATCAACATCCTCCTATTTAAAAACATTTACGACTATTAGACAGATCAGAGGGTGAAATAGTTGCATCAGGGATCTCCCTATGCTGAATAAACTAGTTCATTGGTTTTTAGAATAATGGCTGCGCTGTGTGTTTTGCTAGAATACAAAAAAAAGGAGCGGTCACCCGCTCAGGTTTCATGTCAGATGGGTGAGACGTTCACCCAAGACTTATGGTCAGTTTTGATTGCGTATGTCTATTCGTTCACCCCGGGCCTTATCCCGCGTATGAATTCGCGTATCGCGGGCGTTATCGCGGACCTCAATGCGCAATTTCCTTGCTGTATCACGGGCCCAGATTCTTAGGCGTTTCGGCTTTTGAGGGTTTACTGTCTAATAGCTGAACAGAACATTCTGCCGAAATCAATATCATTAGTGCTAATGACAATAAATACAGAAAATGTACTCTCTTGTTTCTGGTCATACTTTTTACATTAACTCCTTCCGGTTCTCATTTGCAATCCATCATAATGAATGATTGCTTATACTCTCTCAGGAGACTTCATGTACAATGTATTTCATTTTATAATCTTCTTTTATATTTGGAAAGCTAAGCCAAGATTTAACTTGGAAGTGAATGAGAACGGGAAACTGAAGGGCGTATAAAAAGTGATGAGTGGCCATTAATGGTCATTTTTTTATCAGTTCCGGCTTCATAACCTTTGACAGATTTATGCCACTATTGCTATCCTTCATATATTTATGTTATCTTTTTTTTAGTGTTTACGGTAAACTCCCGAATTTTAGCAAATGAAATAAGGGTAAATGCGAGGAGAGATAATTTGAGGAAAAAAAGGTATCTTGCTTTCGTACTGGCCACTTCATTGTTTGTCGGACTACCTGTAAGTGTCGCCCGTGCAGAAGAACCTGATCCTTTAGGGCCGGGGGAGACGGTGTCGTCTCAGGCGAAACTGCCGTCTCAATCGAAAATTAATGATGTTCTCCATTCGGCGGACAAATATATTGGTACGCCTTATCAATGGGGGGCTGACCCGTATAGCGAAACCAATCGCTATTTTGATTGTTCTTCGTTTACTCAGCGCGTCTTTAAAGAGAACGGCATCATCTTAAAACGGGATTCGCGGGAACAATCGACACAGGGAAAAACCGTCGTTTCTGTTCAGAGTCCCGAACAATTTATCGGAGATGGAACAGAGAAACCGAAAGGGGAGCGTTTGCATTTCGATGAGATTCGATCCAAGCTAAAGAAAGGTGATCTCATCTTCTTTGATAATGAGGAAGAAACGCCCAACGTGGAGAAAATACACCATGTCGCCATTTATATAAATGAACATACGCTGCTTCATGCAACCAATACGTATGGAGTCAACTATACGTATTTTAACGAGAAACGAAAAAACAACATTGTTATCGTGAAACGGATGATTGAGGAATCGATTCCCCCTGTTACGCAATCGGAAATTATTGCAACAGGTGAAAAATATTTGGGGACCCCTTTTTCAAGCGATCCGGAACAACAGCCGGGAACGATGAATGCTTCCAAATTTGTAAGGGATGTATTTGCAGAGCACGGGATTCCCCTCCCGGGTACAGCGAATGACATGTCAAAGGCAGGCATCGATATTCCAAAGGATCAGTTGAAAATGGGGGACTTAGTCTTTTTCGATAACGATCACGATGGCATTATTACGCATGTCGCCATTTATGTGAATGAGAATAAACTGCTTCATGCCACGGTATCAAAAGGCGTCACCTATACCACATTTTCGTCTTACTGGCAGGATGCATATGTGAAGGGAAAACGAATCCTCGATCTGAAAGGGCCTCTGCCGCTAAATGAGGAAGTCTTTAAAACGGCTGTCACTTATGTAGGGAAAAAGCAGATTGAAGATATTGAACCGGATGAGAACGGACAACCAAAGCTGGTAACTCCCGATAGCTCGAAGTTTGTGCAAAAGGTCTTCTATGACCATTATGTCGGCATGTCCCGAACTTCCAATACACAGCAGACACAGGGGAGGAGTGTCTCTCTTTCAAATGCTGTACCGGGAGATCTGGTGTTTTTCGACTCTGACCAGGATGGAAGCTCCAATTATGTTGCCTTTTATGTTGATTCCGACACCATACTGTTAAGTTCATCATCTGAGGGTATAAAGTATAGAACGCTGACGGAGTCAATGAAAAAAGAGATTATGGCAATCAGACGAATCGGGCTATAAGCAGGAATTGCCGGTTTGAGTGAGTTTCAAACTGGAAATGGACCCAAGAGGCAAGGTTCATAAGGATGGCTAAGACAAAAACGCACAAACCGTTAACAAGCGGTCAGGTGCGTTTTTGTCGTGTTTAGAGAAGCAGGGCTGAGCCGATAGCAGTTTTCCGGTTAGCGGTCGGTATATGGGAAGGGTTTAGGCTGTCGGAAGCCGGAAATGGGTGATGTGTTTTGATTGCGTTTATATTTAATAAACTCGTCTGTTGTTAAAAAGGTTTCCGTATACCCAAGCCGGCGGCCAAGCTGTGTGATATAAGGAGTCTCAACTTGAGCTTTGGCCAGGATGTCTGTATGTGAGAAAACTTCACGCGTGTGGCCGTCGAGAACCACCTCTCCTTGATAAAACACAATTGTTCTCTCAAAGTTTTCCGCCACAAAGTCCATATCATGGATGATTGTCATGACCAGCTTATTCTGTTCTTTTAAGGATTGGATAATCCGCTTTATTTTCGCTTTTCCTGCCTCATCCTGCGCGATGGTCGGCTCATCAAACAGGATGATATCCGGTTCCATGGCAATCACCGATGCGATGCAAAGCAGCTTTTTATCCGATAAGCTCAGGTCCTGAGGGTTTTCCTCCAATTGATCTGCCAGACCCACCATCTCCAGCGCTTTAAGGGAATTTTGTTTTGCTGTTGTTTTGTCCAGTTTTACATTTAGCGGGCCAACCATCACTTCATCGATGACCGTCCCTTTAAAAATCTGGTCATTTGGATTTTGAAAGACCAGTCCGATTTGTTTGGATAATGCAGCGGCAGTCGTGTCTTTTGTGTTTCGGTTTTGAATATAAATATCCCCTGTGCATGGTTTTAAAAGGCCTTTAAGCAATTTGGCAAAGGTTGTTTTTCCTGCACCGTTTTGACCGATGATCGCGGTGGACCGCTGATCAAAATGAAGATTGATATCTTTAAGAATTTTGCTGCCCTCATGATACCAAAAGGATAGATTTTTTACCTGAATCATGGTTAATTTCTCCCCAATGCCTGACAAGCCTCGTCCAAAGTAACAGGATAAAACGAAGAGTCCGCTTTTTTTACATTTAGTGCTTTACATACCCTGGTATAAACAGGTGCCTCCACACCATGCATGTTCAAATCATTCCTGGAAAAAATTTTTTCCGGAGTGTCAAAGCCGATCAGTTTTCCGTGGTCAAGCAGCATAACCCGGTTGCAAAATTGGGCAATCTTCTCCACTTTATGTTCCACCATAATCACTGTCATGCCATCATCACTTAATCTCTGAATGGCACGAAAAACTTCTTCAGATCCCTGTGGGTCAAGTTGAGAAGTGGGTTCATCCAGAATAATAATCTCCGGTTTCATCACAATGATACTGGCAATGGCCATTCTTTGCATTTGTCCGCCTGATAAATCAAATGGATTCCGGTCCTTCACCTGTTCTAAATGTAACAGATCCAGCACGGCATCAATGCGGTCGATCATTTCCTTTCGTTCAACCCCTGTATTTTCCAGGCCAAATGCAATTTCTTCATAAACGGTAAGCTTGGAACCGGTTATCTGGGTAAAGGGGTTTTGAAACACGATCCCCGCTTTGCGGGAAAGTTCACTAATGGTACTTTTTCTTACCTCCAATCCGTCAACCATCACTTTACCACCGTAAGCGCCCTGATAAAAATGGGGAACCAGGCCGACAAGAGCCTGACACAGAGTCGATTTTCCCGCTGAATTTCGTCCAATGATCCCGATCAACTCCCCTTGTTCAACTTCAAAAGAGAGATCGTCAAGGGCTAAGGTTCGGGATTCAGGATATCTGTATTTTAAATGCTCAACGATGATTTTTTTCATGCAATCATCCTCCAGCCAATCGCTGCAACGATTATACAGATCAGCCCCCATTGAATGGGCCAGCTGTATGGAGATTTCTTTTCTTCATTTAAAAAAGTCTTTTTACCACTCGATTGAAAGCCTCTCACTTCAAGTGCCAGAGCTCTTTCTTTCGTATTGATGAGTGAATGGAATACGACGGGAGCAATCAGAGGTAAAAAGGCCTTTATTCTCACGATCAGGTTTCCCTCTGTTTCCATTCCTCTGGATCTCTGTGCATCCATAATGGTTCTCATCGCGGAAGCCATTTGGGGAATGATTTGAAAGACTGAATGAAGTACATATCCTAAGCGGGGAGAAAGCCCTTTCCGAACAAGTGCTTCAACAAGATCTGAGGGTTTGGTCGTGAGGACCAGCAACATAAAAGCTCCGGTGATATTGATCACTCTGAGTGAAATCAAAAGCCCGTAAAGGAAACCCTCCCGGTAAAAGATCAGTGGGCCGATGTGATATAAAGGAGTTTCATTTCCTTCGTTAAACAGCCCTTGAATGATGATGACAGTGGAAAGGATGAGAAAGATGAAGCCATAAACCGGAATTGCTTGTTTGAAAACCTTAGCCAGGAGCAACAGGGATAAAGTAATCATCATGCAAACAAAAGAAACCGGAATCGTTGGCAGAATCACGGGAACAGCAATCGAGAAAATAATAAACCATATCTTGCTGATGGGATCAATGTTGTGTACAAAAGAATCTCTGTCAACATATAAACTCAATGATTTCAAGGTTATTTCACCTTCTTTCCGTTTCCCGGGGGATCGGGCAAAGGGGTGATTCAATCCAGGGACTCCAGTTTATTCTCGTTACTGTAAAGTTGCTTTAACTTTTTGGGAAGACCTCTAAATATCGCATAACTGATTAAAACAGACACACATTTATCCGGGAGGTCAACCACCAGTTCGTCTAAAAAGGATGCCAGCCAGACTGATTGCGTTTGGGCCATCACCAGTCCAAAGAGTGCATCTCCCCAGATATTACCCGTTTGCCCTCCCCAGAAGGCAACATTTAACGGAGTGGATATGATCACGGCGGTAAACCCGACAGCCAAACCGGCAACAACAGCTTTCGTCCAGCTGGAGATCCAGCCCCTAAAAGCCAAAATCCCGGCTACAAGGCCGATAAATATACTTGTAAGTGCATACACAAAAGCAATGGGATTGGTGAGACCATAGACAATATTATTGATCGCACCTGATATTGCACCAATCACAGGGCCGGCAAGCATACTGGCTAATATGGTACCGATGGAATCAAGCCATAGCGGCAATTTCAGCCCATCGGCCAGCCATTTCCCTATATAGTTGATGCCTGCAGCTGCCGGAATCAATACCAGTGCGGCAGTTGAAAAACGAAAGGACCACAGCTTTTGCTTTTGCATAGGCCAAAACCTCCTCTGATTGCGTATTTCATCTGGAATATTCCTTTCTATAAAATCGAAATATTTCCCTTCTCTTATATTTGATATCAATACAAAAAAATGAAATGTTTCCATTTTTGGCGGCTATCCATGGTTTCACCGGAAGAGATGGTCAATGCGGACACCTTCGTGAATCTGCACATCTCTTTTATCATCGTATGGGATATGAACCTAAAAGCATTGGGTTTTCTAAGAGCTTAAGTAGTCGTTAAACTCTAAAGCCTGTATGATCGGATTTTGAACAGCCAAATAGCAGAAAATAGCAAGGTTGTTCACCATGACTACCTCCCGGCCGGGGGGTTCTTTTTTTGTCCAGAATGAAGAGTCCCATTCTGAATACGACCACAGTCGTAATTGAAAATGGAACTCTGGTTCGTGTTGGTGAAAGCAGATGTTTTATATGCTTAAGTCAGTAACGGAATGGAGGAGGGAGAGCATGAAAAATGGTAAAAAACTGGCCGGAGTGCTGTTGCTAATCGTGGGAGCCGGCATTTTCCTTGGAGATTTTGGCGGTGTGATCGCCTTCCTGATTGTGGCCGGGCTCACATACTATGGTGTGAAAAAGCTGAAAGCCTCAAAAACGCAAGGCCAAAAAGTGTTTGCGGTCATTGTCCTGGGAATCGCTGCGTTGATGCTGCTCCATTTGCTGCCGCTCATGCTTGGGATTTTGATTGGCGGTGCGTGCCTGTACTATGGTTGGAAACTGTTTAAAAAGGACGGGGATTCCGAAGGCTGGGCCATGGAATCCGGACCGGCGGGGGACGGAGCGATGACAGTGAATTCCCCTGCTAAAGTGGATACCTCTTTTGAAGCTGATTGGCAGGAGTTTTTGAAAAGGCAAAACAAAAACGGTTGAGATAGAAACCAAGGGAGGAATGAAACATGGCATTAAAACGATTGCGGGATTTTCTGGCGGCTACCTACCATGAGGTGATGGATGAACTGGAAAATCCGGAAGCGATGCTGAAACAGTATCTGCGTGAAGTGGAGAAAGAGATTGAGAAAGCGAAAGATACCATTGTTAAACAGCAAATGATGGGAAAAGAATTTGCCCGGCAGCTGGAGGAGGCCAAGAAGCTGGCGGCCAGGCGTGAAAAACAGGCACAAATCGCGTTTCAGGCGGGCGAAGAGGAGTTATCACGCAAAGCGTTCGCCGAGATGAAGCATTATGAAGCAAAAGCAAAAGAATATCAGGAATATACGGTAAAATCGGAAGAGCAAGTGAAGGAGTTAAGGGAGCAACTGGGCAAGCTGGAGAAAAAATATCAGGACCTGAAAGATAAAAAGAATGACTTGGTCGCCCGCGCGGCTGTTGCGAAAGCGAAATACAGCATGAACGCTACGCTCAGCTTTGTCGCTTCAGATAGCGCACTGAAAGAGTTTAAGCGCATCGAAGACCGGATTACCGAGATGGAGATCAAAGCCAATTCGTACGCCAATGCCGGATTGGGCGGCGAAGACCTGAGCTTTGCCAAAGTAGAGTATGCAGATGAAGTGGAACAAGAATTAGAGAAATTGCGCGGCACCAAAAGCGAAACCGACAATGGAAAGGAAGCGTCTCAGTCATAAACATGGCAATGCAGAAAATGGGCGCCCGCTGGGTGCTCCTTTTTTTAAAGAAAATCTGAGGAGGTGGAGCGTTCCACCCGACCCGGCCGGAAGAGGGATCGTGTGGCGAAGATGATGAAAAAAGGGATCGGTTTGTTATTAATCATTGGCGGGTTCTTTATTTTACTCGGTTCACTTGCGTATGGCATGATCGGCGGCTGGCTCCCGGATGGCTGGTTTGCAAACGGCAAACATGACGACACAGTTGTCCCGGCATCGAAAATCAAGCGTGTCAGGATTGAGGCGATCCAAAATTTGAATATCATTCCTGAAGACAGAAAAGATATCAGGGCTGTATTGGATGGAGACGGAGCAAATGGTGTAGATTTGCAAATCCGGCAAAACGGCAGCGAGTTGCAGATATCCATGGAAGCGAAGTGGTATCAATGGTTGAGGTGGTTTAGGGATGAAGTGACACTGAATGTCTATGTCCCGCAAGATTATAACCGGGACATGTCCATTAAGTCGGTTGCGGGCAATTTGCGCTTTTACGGACCATCAAACAGCCGGCCGATGGTTCTGCATGAGCTTACATTGAGCTTTGCTGCGGGGAATGTTGATTTACAGAACTTAAAAGTGAACCGGCTTAAATACGATAGCACGGCCAGCAACATGGACCTCCAACATGTTAAAGCGGAAACGGCCGATCTAGACTCCCAGGCCGGAAATATTCAGTTGAATCACTTTACCGGTTCTTTCCGGGCTCATCTTACAGCGGGTAACATCCATGCTCAAATTGATTCTTTAACAGGGCCGGTCCGGTCTCATTTAGCCGCAGGCAACATTTCACTTGATCTGCCGCAAAACGCTGATTTCAACCTGGATGCCAGTACGACTGCCGGTGAAATTCGCTGCCAATTCCCGCATCAGAGCAACAATTCGAAATGGAATGAAACGGCTAACGCAACAAATGGAAATGGAAAACATTCCATTAAGCTGACAAATACAGGTGGCAATATCCATGTGTATTAATTTGAGAGGCTCAGGTGTCAGGTCCGGAGCCTTTTCCTTTCCACAGCCATCCGGGCCCTGAGTCGTATTTCAAGGTGGAACCGGGGGTTGATTTGGAAAAAGGCTGCGTTTGGTATTCTAAAGAAAGCAAAGGAGCACAAACGTTTCTTTTTTTGGGGAAAGATAAAAGAGATACAAGCGGTCCAGAAGGCCTCCAGGTTCAACCATATAAATTTTCCTCTTCAGGAGTCTGAAAGGAGTTGATATCAGTGGAATATAAATGGGTAAAAGTACTCATACATGCAAGTACGTGGTTTGCCCCTGTATTAGTGCCGATTATTGTATATCTGGTTATCAGGGATCGTGAGGTTAAGAGTTTATCGTTACAAGCCCTGGTCTTCCATTTAATCATAGGGATCTTGATCTCTATTTCCGCCTTTTTCTCCTGGATATTAATCGGGATTCCATTCCTCATTATTTTTGCCCTGATTGCCATCATTGCCCCTGTCAAGGGGATGATACGTGCGCTTCAGGGACGCCCCTTTCGCTATCCCATGATTGGGAACTGGTTCTCCTGAGCAGAGACAAAACCTGTATCGTGCCAATAGTGAGTAAAAGAACGACACTATCTGGAAAAGGGCGCCCGCCGGGTGCCCTGTTTTTAAGAACGCGGTCCGGTATTTTATAATGGCAGCGAGGAGGTGGAGTCGTATTGTTCCCAAAAATGGCTGGAGGTAACCTGCGGCGATGATGAAGAAAAAATTTTTCGGACTGCTATTGATGATCTGCGGTTTCGGCATATTTATCAGTTTGGCTGTAAACAGTGCCATAGGCAGTTGGTTTTCCAGTCAGGAACTGTATGAAGAAGCTGCACCTGCGGATGGTATCAATTCCATTAAGATTGAGGCGCTTCAGGATGTTCATATCATTCCTGAAAACCGGAAAGATATAAAGGCAGCTTTACACGGAGAAGGGGCTGATAACGCGGATTTAAATATCCGGCAGGTTGGCGGTGACCTGAAAGTTTCCATGGGCTCACATTGGTATCGCTGGATGATGTTTGACAACAGATTAACATTGAATGTCTATGTGCCTGAACGGTATGATCAGAATATGGATATTCATTCAGTGGCCGGAAATTTGCATTTTCACGGACGGTCCCCCGGGCAGCCGATGAAATTGCGTCAGCTTACAGTGGATCTGACATCAGGGGACAGCTACTTGGAAAACCTGCAGGTCAATGATCTGAGATATGACAGCACAACAGGAAATGTTAACATACAGCGGGTGACAGCGGAAGAGGCTGACCTTCATTCCGGTTCGGGAGATATCCGGTTGGATCACTTCACCGGCTCCTTTCTTACCAGTCTGGATATCGGCAACCTGACGGCCCGGATTGATTCTTTAACAGGCCGGATCCGAGCGGATGTCACCACCGGAGATATTCAGGTTGATTTGCCGCAAAACGCCGACTTTGTCTTAAAAGCGAAAGCATCCGGCGGTGATATCCAATGCGGATTTTCGTGCCAAAAAGAATGGGAAGATACAGTTACGGCAACGAACGGAAGCGGTAAATACTCCGTGATCCTTAACAGTGTAAGCGGCGACATTCTTATTGATTGACCGCCCGGCTTTGTGTATTGAAGGAGGCGAAAAAATTGCGCCTGTTCCAGAGCAGATTTATGGGATGGATCATCTTGATTGTCGGGGTCATTATTTTTTTAAACCTGACTGATCATCTTTTGTCCGGCCCGCTCGTCTTGTTCGTCATCGGGGTCTTGCTGCTGAGAAAACACTATCGGAAAGCGGGCTACTGTTTTCTGATTCTGTCTGTCCTGATTTTGCTGGACAATTTATTTCATTTTAACTGGGTATGGACCCTCGTTTCTCTGCTGTTGATTTACTACGGTTACCATCTGTTTAGAGATGCAGGGAAGCCAAAGAAACAGGGAAAACCGGAGAAAGAAACAGAAGAGCCTGAACCCCCCTTATCCCAACCATCCCGGGAAAGCGGGCAAACACAAGCAGAGATTCCGGTGGGTGAGCATGAAAATATTCAATTTAAGACACCTCTGTTCCGCAGTTCTGCAGTCGGTCATTTGTATATGATCAACCGCCGTTTTGAACTGACAGATATGAATATGTCTTACGCCATTAGCGATGTAAAAATAGATCTGTCAAAGGCAATCATTCCGGAAGGGGAAAACACCATTGTCATCAGCGGACTGATCGGCAATGTGGATATCTATATCCCGGATGATTTGGATGTATCGATCGCCGCCACAGTGACCGCCGGGTATCTCGATGTACCGGGCTTTAAGCAGGGAGGAGTAAACCGCCAGGTTCAATTGGCCACAAAAGGATTTGATCAAGCCAGGAGAAGGGTTAAAATCTCTGTCTCTATGCTGTTCGGTGATATTGGTGTGAGGTATTTATGAGCAGAAAAAAGATAGCGGGCATCCATTGGCGGTTGATACGTTTTACGGTCTGGATTTGTACGGGTTTATCCCTGCTTGTGCTTGTGCTTACCCTGCTTTCTTACGGGCTTGGTTTACAAACCTTGTTGACGGCCCAAATATACGATATACCTCTTCTTATACTGATTCCGTCACTGGTGGTTCTCACGGGAGCGGTCTCCGGCTTTATTTTTGGTTATGGTATAAAAAGAAGGATGGAAATGCTGGCAGAGTCGATCATGCGATTTGAGCGGGGGAATTTTGCCCACCGGGTGCCCGCTTCCGGTGAAGATGAAATCGGAATGGTAGCAGATCACTTAAATAGAATGGCTGAGCGAATCGAAAAGCAGGTTGCCTCATTGCAAAAGCTGTCTACCGAAAAAGCGCAGTGGCAGGAAAGAATGAAACAGGCAGTCATTTCCGAAGAGCGGCAGCGGTTGGCGAGGGAGCTTCATGATGCGGTCAGCCAGCAGTTGTTTGCCATCTCCATGATGTCATCAGCGGTGAAAGAAACCTTACCCGAAGCTGATATCCAAATCAATAAACAAATAACGATGATCGAAAAGATGGCAGGAAACGCGCAGAATGAGATGCGTGCATTGTTGTTGCATTTGCGCCCGGTCACGCTGGAGGGCAAAGGGTTAAAAGAAGGACTGGAAGAGCTGCTGGAGGAGTTTAAAGCAAAACATTCAGTGGAGATTGATTGGGAAGTGTCCGATTTGCCCAATCTGGCGAAGGGGATTGAAGACCATCTATTTCGCATTGTCCAGGAAGGATTGTCCAATGTTTTCCGCCACTCTCAGGCAACCGCGGTTACTGTTCGCCTCGCAGCGCGAAACCGGCAAGTATACCTGAAGATTATTGATAATGGAGTCGGCTTTGACATGAACAAACCAAAGGCGTCTTCATACGGCTTGCAATCAATCCAGGAACGGGCCAGTGCCATTGGAGGGATTGCGGAAGTAGTATCATTTCCCGGCAAAGGTACACAAGTGGAAGTGAAAGTGCCGATCGTTGATGAGAAATAGGAGGGAGAAGCGTGATTCGTGTCATGATTGTGGATGATCATGAAATGGTACGAATGGGGCTGTCTGCTTATCTTGAAGCCCAGCCGGATATCGAAATTGTCGCTGAAGCTTCAAACGGTAAGGAAGCGGTTGAACTGGCACAGCAAAAAAAGCCTGATGTGATTTTAATGGATCTGGTTATGGACCAGATGGATGGTGTGGAGGCGACGAAAGAGATCTGCCGTGTGCTTAAAAATCCCAGAATTATCGTGCTGACCAGCTTTATTGATGACGACAAGGTGTATCCGGTCATTGAAGCGGGGGCGTTAAGCTATCTGTTAAAAACATCAAAGGCAAATGAAATCGCTGAAGCGGTACGTGCCGCGATGAAAGGGGAACCTGTACTGGAGGCGAAAGTAACCGGAAAAATGCTTTCCAGGATGCGTCGTACAGAGGAAGGGAAACCGCATGAGTCATTAACCGCGCGTGAAATGGAAATATTGCGCTTAATCGCCGAGGGAAAAAATAATCAGCAAATTGCTGACATGCTGTTTATCACGGTAAAAACGGTCAAGAGTCATATCACCAATATCCTCTCCAAACTGGAAGTGGATGATCGCACTCAGGCGGCGATCTACGCACACAGAAACAAGTTGGTTCAGTGAAGCAGTAGGGCTCAGGGATTACCAGCCAGAGCCTTTTTTTATTGGAAATTCCCCGTTCTGTCGGACTATACCGGCAAGTGAATAATTTTTTCTGAGAGGATTTTAGACAACTTTTCGTATATAAGGGTGTGAATATTTTCAAAGGAGGCGTTGGGATGCCTGAAAATCCCGATTGGCCACATGCAATCTTCATATCAGTAATAAACACCAGCCGGTCCGAAAAAACAGTGGGTGATCGTTTTTTCATTTAGATAAAAATAATTAAACTTAATAAAGGGAAACAATAAAAGTTGAAGGGATGCCTCTGATCTGTCCGGCAAACAGGCAACAGAAGTTTTGCATGAAGGAGCCGGATCATCCCGGCTGAGTTTTTTCTGCCATGGATGTTAAGTCGCGGAGTGATATTGGAATGGGTGAACCGGAAAAAGTGATTACATACCTGATGGTCGGACTTGATTTTGCTTTTGTATGTCTGGTATTTGCTGTCTGTATGTTCAGGCGTTTGGAACAAAGGGATAAACGGTGGGAAAAAAGCCATCAAAAAGAGTACCGGCGGATGGCGGAGGAAGTTTCGGAGCTGGTCCCGGATCCTGAACCGGATCTCTGATCAAGAAAAACAGTGAAAGATGGAGAAAGCACCCAGATAGAGGGTGCTTTTAAGCTTTATATGTCCGGATTGCCGAGAGGGTTTTCGCTCCGCATGTATGGCCGGCTTGAGCTCTCCATATACATATACCGGTGGTGATGGGGAGGCGGGCAGTAATGATAATGGTGTTTCATCATATGCTTCATGATTTTGTAGGCTTTTTTACAATGATAATAGGCTTTATGCATTTTGTGATAATCCATCATGTGATCATGCATTTGTGCATTCGCTCCTTTTTTTGGTTGTTCACACATGAGTATCTTATGAAAGTCTATCCGCACAGGTATCAGGTCAGATGCCTTATTTTTGCTTCTGGTCGTTTTTTCGGCCAAGCCAGGACTCCATCATTAAAATAAGAGATACACCTTTGCACTCTTTTTGCATAGGATGAAGGGTAGATATTTGCCCAGGCTTTGGGAAAAAGCTGTGGAAAGGGTGAGAAGGTTCGTGTGCGGAATAACTGGCTGGGTCGATTTTAAAGAGGATGTAAGCCAAAAAACGGGCATCTTGGATGCCATGAACAAAACTCTTGCAGCCCGGGGCCCGGACGCGGAGGGGACCTGGGTATCCAAACATGCGGCACTGGGGCACCGGAGATTGATCGTCATTGATCCGGAAGGCGGGATCCAGCCCATGATAAAACAAGTGGGGAATCGCAAGTTTGTGATCACCTACAATGGCGAGCTTTACAATATGCAGGAACTCCGCCTCAAGCTGTTATCTTTAGGGCATCAACTGACCAGTCGCTCTGATACGGAACTTATCCTGACTGCCTATGCAGAGTGGGGCCTTGAGTGTCCAAAACATCTCAACGGCATTTTTGCCTTTGCCATTTGGGATGAGGCACAGCAGCAACTGTTTATTGCCAGAGACCGCATCGGAGTGAAGCCTCTTTTCTATACACAAGCGGGCAACTCTTTTCTGTTTGGTTCGGAACTGAAGGCACTGTTGGTCCACCCTGAGGTTCAACCGCAAATTGACGATGAAGGGTTAGCGGAAATCTTAATGATTGGACCGGCACGTACTCCGGGTGTGGGTGTTTTTCGCGGAATCAAAGAGTTAAAACCGGGGCACTGGTTAAAAGTAAACCGGGACGGAATGGTGGTGAAGCCGTATTGGGAGCTGGTCAGCCGCCATCATACCGATGATTTTGAAACGACGGTGGTCAGAGTGAGGGAGTTGTTCCGGGATGCCGTACGAAGACAGCTGGTTTCAGATGTACCGATCGGCACCATGCTTTCCGGCGGTTTGGATTCCAGTGCCATCTCCGCCTGCACAGCTCAGGTATTTAAAGAAGAGGGGCGTGGGGTTCTCCATACCTTTTCAGTTGATTATCCGGATAATGACAGGCATTTCAACCCCAATGAATTTCAACCCAATCCGGATGCTCCATGGGTCCGAATCATGTCAGAGTATATCGGTTCACACCATCATACCGTTTATATTGACAATCATGAGCTGATGGATACATTGAACCGGGCAATGGAAGCGCGTGACCTGCCCGGAATGGCCGACATCGATTCTTCGCTCCTGTTATTCTCCAGGGAGATTAAAAAGGAGTTAACAGTGGTATTATCGGGAGAGTGCGCTGATGAAGTGTTTGGCGGCTATCCATGGTTTCACCGCGAAGAGATGGTGAATGCGGACACCTTCCCATGGTCACGCCTTGTTGCTGACAGAATTCCCTTTATCTGCCCGGACATCGTCTCACGCATCAAACCGCTGGATTACGTAGAAGCGTGTTACCAGGAAGCACTGGCCGAGGTGCCGCGCCTGTCAGAAGACAACACCATTGAAGCCAGGATGAGAGAGATGTTTTATCTCAATCTCACCCGATGGATGCCCACTCTTTTAGACCGTAAAGACCGGATGAGCATGGCTTTTGGCCTGGAAGTGCGTGTCCCGTTCTGTGATCACCATCTGGTGGAATATGTATGGAATATCCCCTGGTCGATGAAAAGCTACGGCCACCGGGAAAAAGGATTGTTGCGCCACGCCCTCAAAGGGATCTTGCCGGATCAAATTATTGAGCGGAAAAAAAGCCCCTATCCGAAAACCCACCATCCGGATTACCTGCGAACGATGCAAAGTCAGGTTATTGAGCTGAGCAAAGACCCAAACGCTCCCCTGTTCCAGTTGCTCGACCGGAAGGCTGTCCGCCAGTTTGCCGAACAAGACTTGTCCAAAAAACACTTTCCCTGGTTTGGACAGCTGATGAATGTACCTGCACTTTTGGCTTATTGGCTTCAGCTGAATGAGTGGCTGGTCAGATATAAAGTGAGAGTGACATAGTAAAGACATTCATAGTAAACCCAAAATCTTGATGGGATGGCCGTATGTTTTAAAAGGGAAATATCAAATGAGTTAGAAAAAGCGCTATCTAAAATCCAGATAGCGCAACTACATTTTATTGAACATATGAACTAATCTTGTATTCCACTTCCGGCGAAACAGAATATACTCCGCCCAAGATATATGCTTTATCCAACTTTGCCTGGTGTGTCTGAAGATAAGACTCAACCGATGAGTCCAATCTGGTACTTGGTGTAAGCAAGATCGGTGCCCCTGTCGCAGAAGCGAGTGGCCCTCCGGATAAGGCATCAGCAAAATTATCTCCGCGGGCAAAGACAGTGGTTGCCGGATTCAAGTTGAAGTAGTTTGCAATGTTTACACCTACTTCAAATCGGTTTGCTCCGCTGATACGGGTAACCGATTTTCCGGAATTGGCCAAAGATGTTTTCACTGTATCAGAAACGGTGGCCGGCCCGCCAACGATCACGTATTTCGTAATCTCCGGGTGCTTGTCGATAAAGGATTGAATTTCTGCTGGAATCTTATCTGTAGATACCAACAGGATCGGCATTCCGTTTTTTCCTGCAACGCCTGATACAGACAAAGCATCAGGGAAAGTTAAACCACTAGCGATAATCGCTGTGTCATTGGTGCTCTCTGTCATCACTTTTTCTGCTACCGAAGCGGATACAGCAAAGCGGTTGGGACCATCAATCCGTTCAACCGTGTTCACACCCAGACTTTTCAGCTGTGATTCCACATCGGTCGAAACAGAACCGGTTCCTCCTAGAATGATGGCTTTGGCTGGCTTGCGCCGAGTAATTTCCTCTTTAATCTCCATTGGCAGAGAAGAAGTGGAAGTTAACAGGATCGGTGAGTCTGTTTTCCCCGCCAGAGGACCACCGGACAGTGCATCTGTGTATAAATCTCCACGCGCAATCACGACCGTATCGGACGCAGAGCCAAGGGAGTCAATCTCTTTACTGACATTTGCCGATACCGCAAAACGGTTTGCTCCGTCCAGACGTTTCACGTTTTCCGAAGTTTGCATGGCTTGTTTTACATCGGCCGCCAAATTGCCGTTTTGCAATTCGGGTTTAATATAGGCGCCGGGGCAACTGGTTGATGCTCGCGGCAACAATCCATGGCCCGTCAAGGTTGGTAGATTATAGTCCACCTTGGGCACATTCGGGTCATTATACTCATAATTGCGAACAAAATCCTTCTTCGCTGTTGGGTCAATATTCCAGTAACCTGCTTCATAGGCCAGCAACTTGACCAAAGATGCACGTGCCTGAGAGGCAAGCGGTTTTTCATTGTAGTTTCCAATCATAGAAACGCCAAAGGTGCCATAATTGAAAGAGTAGGCGTGACCCCCGACAACGCCTTCTGTCAGTATGTCTCCGTCTTTCCCTTTGCGTCCTTCATAGATGGTGCCGTTCGGTGCGATTAATGCATTATATGCAATATCACCCCAGCCCCGGCCCCCTTGATCCTTTGGCTTTGCATGAAAAGCATAAATTGCGCGAATCGTTGACTCATAATCCGTATCTGAATTGGAAGTGGCGCTATGGTGAACCACCATATGCGTGACGGTGCGATACTCACGCGGCCACACTTCCTGGTTATTGGAGTCATAACGCAGGGATTCATCTGCTCCCCAATTCGCACGGCTCACCACGTTTGGCTTGTTTACCGCCGCCTCGGCAGAATCAAACAGCGTCTCCCATACCGATTTCTTTTCTTCCACTTTCTTACCGTCGCGGGAGTTTACAAAGAAGATACGAATATCTTTCACGCGTGGTTGAACTTTAGCTTTCCCTTCAAGCTCTACGCGATATTGTACATAGTTTGCCCGATCGGCAAATACAAGGTTACTGTAAACTTCTTCCTGGCCCGGATGGGAAAACTCATCGGGTTCCGCTGCTTGCCATGCAGTCCATTTCTTCCCGTCAACAGAAGTCCGAACTTCAACTTTAATCAATTTGCGGGCCTCTTTTTTGTTGGCGGAACGGTTTCTCCACTCTACAGCAAAGTAGTTAAATGGAAACCTCGATTTGATTGCTTTTGAAGTAAAATACCCTTCTTCATTAGCATCTACCGTCAGCACTGCTTGTTTTGCTTCGTTTTGAAAGCGGATGTTTTGTGGCGTCCCTTGATAATCCTCTTGCAACTGGTGACGCACTAAACCGGTCATCGGCTTAACTACCGTTGCTTTCGCCCAGCTTGATGGAACAATGGGGAGAGAAAAAACCGCCGCTGCGGCAACCCCTGCAGCGATAATAAGTCCTGCTTTTCCTTTAAAACTCATTCCATTCCTCCTTATTTTTGTTGTAAGCACAATCTTTTAGGATAGTATACATATCTTATGAATAACAACGGTTCTATTTAATAGATTCGTATAAATGGGACTTTTTGAGTCCAGAAAAATTTCTTTTCAATATTTGGACACAATTTAAAGCTAATTCAACCAGACTGATTAATTGTTGGGGATAACAGGGAGTCGACTTTCCATATTTGTGACCAAAATATTGTATAATACCATTATGAATTTATCTAAACCTATAAACCATTCTGTCTTAGAGATTCATAGATCTATTTCGCTCAAAATGGGAAGGCATGGCCTGGTATAGACAGAAAAATGATAAGAGGAGGACTACTGATGTCAGGTGTCTCTCAATTGGCACGTGTAGACGTCGTATATACCTTAGTGGTTGATAAGGAAAAGGAAAAAGTGTTGATGGTCTTAAATAAAACAGCCTGGAGCCTTCCCGGCGGAAAAAGGGAAGATGGCGAAACACTCGGGCAAGCGGCTGTTCGTGAGGCCATGGAAGAGACGGGCTTCGATATTAAGATCGGGGAAATTGTTCATATTTCCGAGAAGTTTGTCAGGGATCACGCCCTGTTTATTACATTTCGCGCCGAGATTGTCGGGGGCCGGATGCAAACAGATGATTCAGAAATTCAGTGCGTTGAATGGAAATCCATTGATGAAGCCGACCGGTTAATGCCTTATTACCATGGTATAAGGAGTTTGTTAAAGAATTCTGCTCCCTATCACATTGAATAAATAAAAGGGCAAATCGCCAGCAGGTGTTGCGTTTATGCTGAGAAAAAGTTAAACTATAGTGGTAAATTGTTTTATCTGCGCCCGTAGCTCAGCAGGATAGAGCAATGGTTTCCTAAACCATGTGTCAGAGGTTCGAGTCCTCTCGGGCGCGCCAAAAGTTGAAAGTTGCCTTGTGTTCATTACATTGTGCTTCGCGAAAGGCTTTTTGAACACATTGGTTTCAATCGGAAAATCACAGTGCGATCCTCAGACGCCTTCTGATGTTACGAATGGAGGGCGTCTTTTATTTATGCGTCGAAAAGGCCAATACAAGGACAAAACGGGCTTTCCTCTTCTACTTCACGGCAGCCCAGCAGCATGACTCCGCAGTGTTTGAGAACTCTGTCTATTTCCCGGGGATATTGAATTCCGCTGATCATCAGCGAATTCAATGTAGAATTGCCTCGCTTTTTCCCTTGTTCCGTCTTTTCCGCTGGGTCGGCAGCCAAAAATCGCTCCCCAGAAAACCTGCCTCCCCGGCATGATTAAAACTTTCATGCCAAGGTTGTGTCTCCCAGGTTATGAGGGATTTCTGTGAAAGAATGAAAACAGGGAGGAGATCCTCACCTGGGGGAGAGGGAATACCAGCTGGTTATGTTAAGACAAGCCTGTTTTTCTTTGGCTCAGCAAATGAGGCAAAAATACTGTAAAATGATAAATACAGAGTTTTAAACATACGAAGCAACACGGTGAAAATAGATGGAATCATTGGAGGATCAAGGAATATGCGTCACGAGAAGGTAGAGGTTATCTTTCAGGCAGCAGTGGAAGTGTTTGCGGAGAGCGGGTTTGACCAGGCAAAGATGGATGAGATCGCCCAGGCTGCCGGGGTGGCCAAAGGTACGATCTATTACCATTTTAAGAGTAAAGAAGAGCTTTTTGTTGGCTTGATGAATGAAGGGATGGAAAAGCTATCTGATTGCGTACGGCGAGGGATTGCTTTAAAAAAATCACCATCTGAGCAACTGGAGGCCCTTCTTCATGCTCATATTCTTTTTTTTGTTAAAAACGGAAAGCTGGCCAAACTTCTGCTCAATGAGGCGTTTGGCACGAAAGAACGGCAGCGGCAATTTCGGACTAAGATTCGCGAGTATTTGAATTTGATTGAAAGCGTTTTGCAACAGGGAATCGAACAGGGCGAGTTTCAAATGGCTCATCCCCGTGAAATGGCCAGTGCTATTTTTGGTGCGGCCAGTGTGGTTGTATTACAAAAAATCTACAGCCTGGAAGAGAACCAGAGCGAGGAAATTGAAGCAACCGCCCCTACCATGATTGAGAGTGTGCAGCAACTCGTATTTCATCCGCTGATAAAATAAACAAGTTTGATACAAAATCCCTTGAAATCACAATTAGGAGTAGTATAATGTCAATTGTACTGACCGGTCAGTTTAGAATTTCCTGGATGGAGGTGTGTACATGATGAGGGAAAAAGTGAAATCATCCGGGTTTTCTACGGGCTTAACCGATTTGCAACATTTGTGGGCAAGCCGGTCCATGCGCTTGGGATTGCTCGGGGTGCTTGCAATCCCCCTGGTTTACAGCTTTATTTACCTTTGGGCCTTTTTTGATCCGTATGAAAATATGAAATACTTGCCGGTGGCAATTGTTAATGAGGATCATGGGGCGGTAAAAGACGGAAAGCAGATCAATGCCGGTAAAGAGCTGGTTCAGGAATTAGAGAAAGATTCCAAACTGAAATGGGAGTTTATCCCGCGCACTCAGATGAAAAAAGGCCTGAAAGAGGGAGAGTACTATATAGCCGTTGTGATTCCGCGGGATTTTTCACAAAGAGCGGCTTCTGCAGACAGTCCCGCCCCTTTGAAAGGACAGCTTCAGTATTACTATGATGAGAGCAATAATTACCTTTCCGGGCGAATCGGTCAATCAGTCATCCGGGAATTGGAAAACACATTGGAAGAGAAATTGACTCATGTTTACATTGCAGAGATTTTTAATAAACTTAAGAAATCGGCCGAAGATTTAGCCAGGGCCGCCGACGGAGCCGCCACACTGGCTGACTCTGTCAAAAAAGCGGAGCAAGGAAGCAGAGAGATCAAAAGCGGGATTCATCAATTGCAATCCGGGGCTGACCGGCTTTACACAGGAACTCATCAATTGAGCCGGCATCTGGCTGCGATGAACCGGGAGCTGGTAAAGACCAAAGGCGAGATCGCAGGGCATCGGGAACAGATCAAAAAAGTGCAAACCATGATCCATCAGTTAAATGAGCAAATACAGATCATCGCCAAAACGGGAAAATGGCCCGGGCAAGATTCCCGGATTTACGCGATGGAAGAGACAATCAGCCAGATAAACGGGAACAATGACCAATCCGGGAAATTGTTGCAGGAGCTGATCAAGGATCACCCCGAGTTGGCCGCAGACCCGCATGCCAAGCAATTAAAACTGGCATTGTCCACAGAGGCAAAGCAGCATCAACGTTTGCAAAATCAGCTCAGTGAGATGAAACAAAAAGAGAATAGCCTTCCTTCCGACCTGAGCCCGGACGAACTGGCACAGATCGCCGCTCGTTCACAAAAGCTGACGGATGATCTGGACCGGGCGATTGCAAGCATCGATAAGCTCGATCAATTGGTAACCGGCACCGGGCAGTTGCTGCAAGGTGCACAGCGGCTGGAAGCGGGACAAAGCCGCCTGATCGATGGCTTGAATCAATTGGAAACAGGAGCCATACAGCTGCAAAAAGGACTGGGGAACATTGCATCGGGACAATATCAGCTGGCGAACGGGCTCCATGACGGGGTCAATGCTGCAAATAAAAATTTAACATCTGCCAAAGAAAAGGAAAATATGATTGCAGACCCGGTAAATGTACAGGAAGAATCGCTCCATCCGGTACCCAATTATGCCACCGGATTTGCACCCTATTTTCTTTCCTTATCTTTATGGGTAGGAGCGATGTTTTTATTTACGGTGATTGATCTGTACCGGGTGTTGGATAAACCGGGAGGAGAGCCGCTCTCTCTGGCGTCAGGTGCCATCATCGGGGCTGCCCAGGCGGTGATCTGTTCTTCCGCCATCATCTGGGGCCTTGGTATTAAGCCTGAATTGCCAACCCAATTTTTCCTGTTTACGATTGTTATGTCTCTCACTTTTATCTCTCTTAACCGGATGCTGGTTGCACTGATGAAAAATGTGGGCCGATTTTTGGCTATTATTTTTCTCATGTTTCAGCTTACGTCCAGTGCGGGTACCTATCCTCTCCCGCTCCTGCCGGATTTCTTTCAGGGCCTGCACGCCTATATGCCGATGACCTATTCGATCCACGGCTTAAGAGCGGCTCTGTCGAGCGGAAATATACATGCTGTATTCCAGGATAGCTGCATTCTGCTCGCATTTATGAGCGGTGCTTATATGGTGACCCAAATTTATCTCAGATGGGTAAAACCCTGGATCAAAAGAGCGGTGATTCCAGGCTTAAAAAGAAGAATAGCAGTATGATGCAATCAAGCCTCATTGATTCCGCTGCTTAGAATCGGAACACACAAAAATATAAAAGAAAAGCGATACTCCTTCATGGGAAGCCAGGGTATCGCTTTTTTATCTTAATGGAAGGATATACTGTTGGCATAGAAATTGAATTAATAAATGCCAAAACGTAATATTTACGATTTACAATCAAATAAAACCAGGATATAATGTAATAGAGTTAAAGATAAAACGGAATGTTTTCATTTAGGAGTGTTATAGAGATGAGCAAACGAATTGTTGGATGGGTCGCTGTAATGCTGCTCGCGGTGACGGCATTGGCCGGCTGTGGTTCTTCCACTACCGCAACCAAAAAAGATGACAGTAAGCTTCAGATATATACCAGTCTTTATCCGCTGGAGGACTTCGCCAAAAAAATCGGCGGCAATCATGTGCAGGTCACCAATTTGGTTCCGCCCGGCACAGAATCCCATGATTTTGAGCTCTCCGCGCGGGATATGGCAAATCTGAGTGAGGCTGATGTATTTATCTATAACGGTGCGGGATTTGAGCCCTGGGTTGAAAAAGCTGTCCAATCCCTGGATCAGGATCAAACGGTGATCGTGAACAGTACGGAAAAAATGGATCTGATCCCGGTTACCGGACAGGAACATGATCACAGCCATGAAAAAGGTAAACATCCCCATGATCGGGGAAACTTTGATCCCCATGTGTGGATGGACCCCACTCTCGCCAAGCAGGAGGCATTAAAAATCCGTGATGCCCTGATCAAGGCTGATCCGACACACAAAGCTGATTATGAAAAAAACTATTCTGTCCTGGCGGATCAGTTTGACCAGTTGGATCAGGAGTATATGGAAATGGTAAAGAAAGCTCCGCGTAAGGAATTTGTTGTCTCCCATGCCGCTTTTGGCTATCTGGCAAAACGTTACGGATTGCAGCAAATTGCCGTTTCAGGCATCACTCCCTCCGATGAGCCAAGCCCCAGAGAGTTGCAGGAAATCATTGAGACGGTCCGCAAACACGATGTAAAGGTGATCCTGTTTGAAACACTGGTGAGCGGTAAGGTTGCCGAAGTTGTGAAAAAAGAAGTAAAAGCAGAAGCGCTGACTTTAAATCCACTGGAAGGTTTAACAAAGGAGGAACTGGACCGGGGGGACGATTACTTCTCAGTTATGAGAAAAAATAAAGCCCATTTAGCCAGGGCTCTGGGTGCTGCCAATGAGTAAACAGATCATTCAAATGAAACATGTCCATTTCTCCTATGAACATCAGAAAGTGCTGGACGACGTCAATCTTACATTAATGGAAGGGGAATTTCTCGGGATTATCGGGCCAAACGGATCGGGGAAATCAACCCTGATGAAGTTGATCCTGGGGTTGCTGCGCCCGCGGCAGGGGGAGATCAAAGTGTTCGGCCAGCCGGTCCGGCAAATCAAAGACCGCTCTCGCATCGGCTATGTTTCCCAGAAATCCAACAGTTTTAACCGTGGATTTCCCGCCACTGTCCGGGAGGTTGTCGCATCTGGACTGGTGGGGAAGCTGGGGCTTTTCCGGCGTATGAAAAAAACGGACTGGGAACGTATCGATCAAGCGATTGACCAGGTTGGTTTAACCCCGCTTGTGAAAAGAAATATTGGCAAGCTTTCCGGTGGTCAGCAACAGCGCGCATTTATAGCAAGATCCTTGGTCAGTGATCCGGATTTATTGATTCTGGATGAACCGACAGTGGGAATTGACGCCAAATCAGCGGAGCAATTTTATGAAATGCTGGCCCGTCTCCACCGTGACCGGAGATTGTCCCTGATCCTTGTCACTCATGATATCGGTGTGGTCTCCACTTATGTGGACCGGGTCGCCTGTTTAAATAAACGTCTGTTTTTCCATGGAAATCCGCGTGATTTTGTTGAACGTCAACAAGAGATTTTATCTGCCGCTTACGGGTATGAAGTTCAAGTGATGGAGCACCATCATTGACCATTTCTTGTCCGGAGTTTTAGGAAGAGGAGGTATGCGCCTGACAGGGGTGCTCTGGGGACTATGCTTGAAATTTTATTTCGCTATGATTGGATGCAACATGCCCTGATTGCGGGCATGATAATCGGACTGATCTCTCCCCTGGTCGGTGTCTATCTGGTAGTGAGGCGTTTATCGCTCATTGCCGAAGCACTATCCCATGTTACATTGTCCGGAGTAGCGGCCGGGCTGCTATTGCAAAAGGAGGTTGCCTGGTTCCAGCCAGTGAATCCTCTCTATATGGGGATCGGGTTTTCCGTTCTGGGGTCATTGTTTGTTGAACAGATTCGGCGGCTGTACCATTCTTATCAGGAATTGGCCATTCCCATCATGCTGTCCGGAGGGATCGGTCTGGGTGTCGTACTGATCAGTGCGGCGGACGGCTTTAATGTGGATATTGCCGGGTACTTATTTGGCAGCATTTTAGCGGTTGGCAAAGAAGAGTTAATCACCATTGCAGTGATCGGGGTGATTGTGCTTCTCTTTTTCTTTGCTTTTTACAAAGAGCTGTTTGCTCTCTCTTTTGATGAGGAAAATGCAATCTTAACCGGAGTTCCCCGCCGAACAGTTAATTTACTCTTTATCGTGATTGTAGCTCTGGTCATTTCAGCGGCGATCCGGGTAGTAGGAATTTTGCTCGTTTCTGCTTTAATGACAGTTCCGGTTGCAGCCAGCCTGCAATTTACCAACAGTTTTCGGCAAACGATTGTCTGGTCGGTTATCTTTTCGCAACTTGCGGTTCTGAGCGGCTTATTTGCTGCTTACTATCTGGATTGGGCCTCCGGGGGAACCATTGTACTTGTCTCAATCCTGATTTTGCTTCTGGTGCTGGTGATCAAACGAATTTATTTCCTGCTGAGGAGTGCCTAAATAGGAGAAGTAAGATAGAATAAGCTTATAGATCAGTGAACATTGTTTAAAGGCCAAAGTCGATAAAACAACGATTTACCTTGTTTGGGAGCGAGTTCTATGAATTTGAAACAAGCGTTGGACTTGCTGAAGAAAAATGGATACAAATATACCGGAAAACGTGAGTTAATGGTTCACATTTTTCAGAAGCAGGGCCGTTACCTGACAGCCAAAGAGATTTTGGACTACATGCAAAATGATTACCCCGGCCTCAGCTTTGATACCATTTATCGAAATTTATCCCTGTTTGAAGAGTTGGGGATTATTGAAGAGACGGAGTGGGATGGAGAGAGGCGTTACCGTCTCAGATGTGACGGGGACTCTCACCATCATCACTTAATCTGTACGGAATGCGGGCGAACCCGCACCATTCACGTCTGCCCGATGAATGCGATCCTGGGGGAACCGGATAATTTTGAGATCACCGGGCATAAATTTGAGATCTACGGAAGATGCACCGATTGTGTGGATGAAAAACCATCACTGACAGACTCCCATTGATACAAACGATCCATAAAAGAATGCAACTGACAGACAGGGCAGGAGAATCGGTTCCTGCCCGCTGTTTTTTTATCCGGAACAGCCGCTTTTGCCAACAAAACCCCGCTATAAAGCCAGCGGGGAGTTTGTGTTACATCTCATCAGTTAACATCATGCGAAGCGTTAGAATCAGTTAAAACGAACTGTAAAATAATTAGAAAATTATGTATAATAAATAGTACCTCTTAAATAATCATTATTTAGGGAAAATGGGGGGAAGTGCTGTTCATTAAAAAAAATATACTGATTTTTGTATTGATGGTCATTACTGTGCCCTTAGCCGGTGAATTGAAACTTAACCCTTTTAACGATGATTATCGCGTTAGTTTCAGCATCCCCGTTTTTTTCTTTTTCTTATTATGGATCAGAAAAATATCTCCCATCTTCTCAGGATTTGTGATCGGCGTATGTGTGGTGGCGTTTCGCATGGCTCTGGAGTTGTGGAATGGGGGAATTGAATGGGGAGCTTCTTTTAACATTTATTTTCCTTCTTTTTTGTATTATTTTATTTATGGTTGTCTCTTCTACTTCGCAAAAATCAACCATTTTCATCATCGGCCGCTGGTCGTGGGACTTTTGGGAGTATTGGTGGAAGCGGGAGCCAGTTTTGCGGAACTGCTTACCCGATATTCTATCATAGAGAAAACCATCACTTTATCGATTATCGGTAAAATCATTGTTATTGCCGTTGTTCGCAGCTTTTTGGTTCTCGGCTTTTTTAACCTGATTAAGCTTCGCCAGGAAAAAGAGGAAAATGAACAAAAGATGATGCTTATTTCCAATTTGTTTGAAGAAACCATTCAATTGCGGAAATCATTGCAAAATGCTGAAGAGATTACCAGAGATTGCTATGATTTATACAGGAATCTAAAACACCACAAACCCCTCGACGGGATTGGAGAATACACACAAACTGCCTTGCGGATTGCCGGGCAGGTACATGAAATAAAAAAAGATAATCAAAGAATTTATGCAGGGCTTTCCAGGCTGATTTCCAGACAAAGCTTAACCGATTATATGAGCATCAGGGATCTGGGCGGCATTGTGATCCGAACCAATCAAAAGTACGCTCGTTTATTGGATAAAAATATTCAATTTTCGCTCTATATTGAAGGCTATCATCCACCTTATCATATTTATTCCACTTTATCGCTGATGAATAATCTGGTGTCAAATGCCGTAGAGTCGATCCGGGAGAAAGGGAAGGTTGAAATCGATATTTGTAAGGATGGAGAATGGCTTGAATTCCGTGTCAGCGATGATGGCCCCGGAATCCCGGAAAAAAATCAGGAACTTATTTTTAAACCCGGATTTACCACAAAATATGACCTTTCCGGCAAACAGTCCACAGGGATCGGTCTTTCTTATGTGAAGGAAATGGTTGAACAATTAAACGGCACGGTCTCCGTACAGAGCCGGACAGTCAATCCTGAAACCGTTTTTGTGATCCGATTGCCGGCCGAAAGTCTTGTGGAGAAAGGATGAGGCGATGCGTTTTTTTATCATTGATGATGATGAAGCGATTCGTTCGATGTTGGCGCAAATCATTGAGGATGATGACCTTGGGGAAGTAGTGGGGGAAGCTGAAGATGGCTCTTTGGTTGATGCTTACCTGCTGAATGGCAGAAAAGTGGATATTCTGTTCATCGATTTAATGATGCCGGTACAGGATGGCATTGAAACCGTGCGGCTATTGGGTTCTTTTGCCGGAAAAATCATTATGATTTCCCAGGTTGAATCCAAAAATATGGTTGGTGAAGCATATTCGCTGGGAATTGAGTATTATATTACCAAGCCGATCAACCGCCTTGAAGTGCGGGGAGTCATTCAACGAGTAGCGGAACGGATGCGCCTGGAAAAATCGATCCGTGACATTCAGAGGTCATTGAACGCCCTGACGGGAAATCCAGCCGAACAACAAGCGACATGTACAGAGAAAAATATACTGACCTCCGGAAAGCTGGTTTTATCGGAATTGGGAATCCTGAGTGAAACCGGGAGCAAAGATTTACTGGAAATCCTTTTGTTTCTCTATCAGTATGAAAAAAAGAAGCCCCTTGGACACGAGTTTCCTTCGCTGAAAGATATCTTTTTAACTATAGCGGGGAGAAAACTGGGGAGGTCGGCGAATACAGCAGAATTAAACAGGGAGATCAAGGCTTCCGAACAACGGGTCCGCAGGGCTGTGATTCAATCTTTAAATCACCTGGCTTCCATCGGTCTTACTGATTATTCCAATCCGACATTTGAAAACTATGCTCCCAAGTTTTTTGATTTTACAGAAATCAGGAAAAAGATGCTTGAATTGGAGAATGGGACCAAGTCTGTTCAATCACCCATTCGTCTCCATACCAAAAAGTTTATCCAGGCTTTTTATCTGGAGTCAAAACGGTTAAACGAACAGGAATAGCGGAGGCGGCTCCATATACAGGGGACTTGTAAAGGGATTTTCATTTGCCGGATCTGTTTATATAATCTGGAACAATTTTTTTGTGAAAAAAAAGGATCAAAATGTATATTTATGTAGGTTTTTATAGGTTGAACTATAAAATAAAATCAATCTTCTTCTCTAAAAAAAGGGATGGAGAGTTTGCGTTTAAGGGGGCTGAAACAATGAGAAAATTTGGTTTGGCCGTTCAAGTTGTGATTGGAGTTTTGCTGGCGATGATGGTTGTATCAATCTTTATGCTCGTGCAGATGATGCAATTTGTATGCCATTCATAATAATAAGTGCGACTCAACCCTGCAAGCCTGCATGAAGAATGGACTTCAGTATACCATCCTTAGATGGGAAACAGCATAGCCGGAAAAATCCGGGCTGCTTGCAGGGGGGATGCCGCACTTGTTTACATATTAGGCAGGAATGCTGTTTGGCCTTATGCCTTGCCATTGCTTTGCGGCTAAGATGACGGGTGACCGAATGTCAGCGGCTGTTTCAACGATTGCCTGAATGGTTTCAAGGTTATGGATATTAAAAGCGGGAATGGCATATTGCTCTCTTTGCGCGCGGGCTAACATTTCGCGTGTAGACGATTTTTGACTCTTTTACAAACTCCATGTTCCGGTTCCCCCTCTCTTAATTTGCAAAAGGATGAATATGAACACCTTTAACCACACGGTTCACAGTCCCGCTTGGAGACGGATTGTCCGGGTCGATTCCAAGAGAGAGGGAATTGAACATTGCAAATAACTGTCCGTATAACAAATAATCCAACGCAATAAAATGATCCTCCAAACCGGAATGTTCCGTCTCTGAAACCACCAGCACTTTCCCGCACCATTCATACAATTCCGGCTCATCCCCGTAAGTGATAGCGACAATCGTTTTGTTTCCGCCGTCGCTGTGTAATTCCCGCAATAAATCAAGATCGTACCGGCGTGTATAGGGGTCGTTGGACAAAAACACAAAGATTAACGTTTCATCATCAATCAACGACTTGGGACCATGGCGAAACCCTAAAATCGATTCCCAGAATGTCGGAATGATTCCGGAAGTCAGCTCCAAATTTTTCAAGCAAGTCTCTTTGGCCAGCCCTTTTAACGTGGAAGACCCCAGGTAGACAACCCTTTTCTTATTTAAACTGACAAGCTCCTGCACTTCCTTCAGCTGCTCATTTAAAATTCGCTGTGCATGGTTGGCGATTTGTGCAGCTTTTTTCTTCGCCGCTTCTAAATCGTCCAGGTCAAACAGCAGAAGTGCCGCCAGATACATGCAGCTAAATGAACTGGTCATCGCAAAGCCCAGATCGTTTGATTCCTCCGGCATATAAATCACCAGGCTATTGCTGTTGGACGAGGCTTTTTTCGCGAGACTTCCCTCACGGTTGCATGTGATCACGATTTGATAAATATCTTTGACGATTTGCTCTGCCAGATCATAGGCACCGACAGACTCGGGGCTGTTTCCGCTTCTGGCAAAAGAAACCAGGATGGTGGGGATATGTTCATGCAGATAATCCATGGGGTTTGCCACAATGTCCGTTGTCGGAATCGACTCTGTTCGGTTGGGGATTTTCCGGCTGACACAGGGGGTGACGGTATCCCCCACATAAGCGGATGTACCCGCTCCGGTAAAAAGCACCCGGGCCTTTTTCCTGATGAGCGGATCATGGAGAAAGGCTTGAATCTCTTCTTTTTGTTGCTCAATCATGTTGACGGTTTCCCGCCAGAGCTTTGGCTGCTGGAAAATTTCCTTCATCGTATGCCGGTTGCCGTCTGTATTTAATTGATCCATAGAAATTCTCTCCTTTATGATATCATCACGTCATTACCAGTTGAACCATACGTAATATCAGTTTTCCAGGCGTACGCGATATTTAAATTTATCGCCGCGGGCAATCGTATTGGTATACTCGATGATTCTGTCGTTCTCATATGTAAACCGCTCAATTTTTAACGACGGGACCGAAACAGGCATATCCAGCAATTCAGCTTCATGCGCCCTTGTGACCAGTGGTTGGAAAAATTCTTCCGCCATCGATATTTTGCTTTGAAACCGTGTTGTAAAAAGTTCATACAAAGCAGTTGTTTCCAGATCTTCTCTGGTCATGTCCGGAAAGATCTCATACGGAACATATGTTGTTTCAAGCATCATCGGAACCCCATCCGCCAAACGGAGCCGTGAAAATTTGTACACCTTTTCATTCTCCGAAATCCCCAGCTTACGTCCAATCTTTTGCCCGGCTGCAACGATGTCAAATGATAACACCCGGGAGGACGGCGTTTTGCCCAGTTTCTTCATTTCTTCGGTGAATGAGTAAAAGCGGATTAAGTCTTGATGCATCTTTTTGGGAGCGACAAAGGTTCCTTTTCCATGCGCTTTGTAAATATAACCCTCGCGCTCCAATTCAGTGACCGCCTGCCGGACGGTCGTTCGGGAAACGTCATACTTTTGGCAGATTTCCCGTTCAGACATCAGCTGATCATTTTCGTTCAGTTCGTTTTCAATTTCATCAAGCAAAATGTCCATTAACTGAATATAAAGTGGAATACGGCTGCTTTTGTCAATTTTTTTCATTGTGCACCTTCACATTTTCCATCATCTTTGAGTGGATATCCCGTCATTATCAGTTTAACGATCATAATGAAAAATGTAAATGTTTTTTGTGATAAGTACATTTGGGAAAGTTCGCAATATCCTATTCCGGTAATGGCGGAACTTCAAATACATCAATACTTGGGTTAGTGCGGTTCCGCCAGCATAAATCCCCCATGATAGAAACGTCCCGCCCGAAGCATCCAAATACATCAGGCGGGACATGGATCAACGTACTTTTAATAAGTCTTTGACCTGTATCTTTGCCGATTTGAAAACGCCGCGCAAAACAATGACGTCACCGATTTCGGCTACTTTGTATGTGAATCCCTTGTAACAAATCGTGTCTTTCCGTTTTAAATCAGACTCCTCGATCCATATTTCATAAGATAAGGCAGGGTGTAACTCCGCTTGTCGTTTATACCACGGCTCCTCTTCTTCCCGTTTCCGCTCGGCTTCCTTTCGCGTTAAAAACGAACCCAGAGAAATCATCTTTCCAATCTGAAGGAGCAAACGATACTTTTTTAGCTTCACCATCTAAAACCTCCCGTTTCCTCTCCGGCTCCTATCCATCTCTAGTCCTGATCGTCAGGACTTGTCTGATCTGAACGAATCGTCGGCAGCCATTTTTTTCGTTCCGCCCGGCCCTTGATTAAACTGTTGTCAAATGTACGGGAAGTGCACCGCAAATCAAACATTTTTTGTAGCTCCCTGGTTACCACCGTAATTTGACTCCTCGAATAGCCCAGCTTTGCCAAAACATAGACAATGTAACTGACTGCCTGAATGTCAGAAACATAATGGACCGTTTCTTTTTTCGGCATCACTTTTTTCCTTTCTGTGGAAAGTCACCACTCTGCACTTGTGTTATAATGAAATCACCGTTTGCTTTTTTTGTGAGCCGATCACCATTCGGCTTCTTTTTTTATGCAAAAATCATCAGAAACCCGGCCCGCGAAAATGTAAACCCCTTCCTCAATTTCCGCGCTTATCAGGTCCAGAAACGAAATGGCAATCTCCACACCGTTTCCGATTTGGACATTTACCACGCTTCCCCTTCCTGACTGTCCTCCAACAGGCAGCCTTAGCATTGTTCTCACCTCCCTGAAATTTCCTGTGTTCAAGTGAATTGTAGTATAATTCAGTATAGTGGCTCAACACAAATTTAATTTAATATCATTTGATTGAATAGTCAGTTTGTATTTAATATCAGGTCCTAGAATATAGCATAAGAAATAGAAAGAAAGGGATTGCTTCAAAAAATTTTTCTTTAAATCATATATTCGGATCACCAGTTTATCCAGAATTATTGTACAATGGAAATAAAATACAATTTGATTTGGCGATAGGAGGAAAAATAATGTATTATGGACTTGAACCAAGTATTGTACGGTATGTAATTCGGAGAGTCAGGAAGGAGAAAAATTTACGACAAGAGGATTTATCGG
The DNA here is from genome assembly GCF_016055185.1 of Paenactinomyces guangxiensis. Classification (GTDB taxonomy): domain Bacteria; phylum Bacillota; class Bacilli; order Thermoactinomycetales; family Thermoactinomycetaceae; genus Paenactinomyces; species Paenactinomyces guangxiensis. The sequence continues at coordinate 1,859 of NZ_JAECVR010000005.1, read as the reverse complement.
ACAATAAAATGTCTTACGGTACGATTTCGAACATTGAGCGGGGTGTAAATAATGTAGATGAAAGTATAGTTTTAAGGTATTTAGCTAAGTTAATGTTAACCCAGAAAAAACTTAAGGCACTGGTTACTGAAGAACAGGAACGGATTGAGTCGCTCGCTTTTCAGTTGGAATATATTGAGTCAATGTTTGATCATGGAAAACCAAAAGAAGCCGAGAAATTGTTAAAACAGCTCTCATTAGAAAGGTATCACCCATTAGCTCCGTATTTCACATATCTTGAAGGAAGGAATTTGCAAGCAAAAAAGCAATTTAAAAAAGCGAAGAAACAGTATGAGTTTGCTATTAGATTACATAATCAATATAAACTTTTTTACAGAGGTAATATTGTATCCATTTGCTATAATGAATTAAGTATTTGCAGTTATACCCAAAACGAAATAGAAAAAGCACTTGATTATGTAGAAAAAGGATTGGCTGCCTGCGATGAAAATAGGGAAGGCAAAGAAATTAAATATCCTTTAATGAGCAATAAAATACTTTACTTATTAAATATGTATCAATACGACGCAGCTAAACAAATTTTAGATGAACTTTGGACATTTATACCTCAAATCAGGAATATCTTCACCATTCTAAATATATATAAATTCCGTGCCATCATATTGCGGAAAATGAAGATGTACACAGAAGCAATTGATGTATGCAGAGAAGGAATTGACATAGCCCGACGAAATCAAGTTCAGAATCGCTATCTTGACTTAATCAATGTGTTAGGAAGTATTTATTTACTGCAAGCACAGTTAGAAAAAGCAATGCAATGTTTCGACATGGTAGCGAATTACGACCGTGACCAACACTTTCCCAGAAATTTAATCGATGCCCTTACATACTTGGCAATTATTCATTCTCATAAAAAATGTTGGAAAGATGCTGAACAGAGTATTGAACAAGCATTAGATATAGCTAAGGGAAATTCCCATTACCGACTCTCAAAAGTACTGATCGTAAGGGGGGACATACTTTCGGCTCAAAACAAATTTAAGGAAGCAATCCCCTTCTATCAGGAATCTGAACAAATAGCGGAAAAGAACGGGTTTAAAAGACGCCAATGCACCGCCTTATTGCAGTTGGCTACTTGTTTTGGTAATATGGGTCTAGATTCTGAATGTAGTAAGTGCATGGTAAAACTACTTAATCTAAAGAAAGAACTAAAGTTATATAGTGAGGATGATATCTATGCAATTGATGCATGATTTTGAACTTTCTTTGCATGCTATCTCGTTAGGTGACGAAGACGAGACAGATCGCCGATAAATAGGATGTCTATGAACAAAAACAAACCATTTTCCCGCTAATTAACCAGGCATGAAAGCACTGGAACAACGGGAAAATGGTTTTTCTTTTATCCAAATACCAGTATCCTTTATTTTATTCCGAGTTCATTCGTATGAGCAGCAGAATAATTAACATTAGAAAACAGATAAGCACTTGTCACCGTAAAAAGGTTGTCAAGTGCTTTAAGTTTGTATATTGACAGAGTGTGCATGAAATCGGATTTTTTCCAATGTAATTCATTCTTATTTACCCTAGTTGTAACTAGTGCCTATTCAAGGTGTAATCAAGAAGTTAATCTTCCATATTCCTGATGATATCTTGCAATTTAGCCAAAACAGCATTTTTATCTTTTATAGAGGTTGTTGCAAAATTAGCGTGAGAAGCTAGAATCTTAGCGGTTCCATGGTGCTTTTCTTGTGTTTAACCCAAGTTTCTTATTAACTAAGCGATTAAATAAATATACCAAAATCACCCATGAAACGTGCCTGTAGTATCTATAAAAGCCATAAAATCTAGGTTGTTCC
>NZ_JAECVR010000059.1 GCF_016055185.1 Paenactinomyces guangxiensis | reverse complement strand
CCCCGAGCTTTTTTGTAGTTTTTTTGAGAAAGATCAAAAAAGAAATCGCCCCGTTGTAGTAAAATGAATGTACCACTAAACATTTACTAAAGGGGCGATTTCTTATGAGTAATGCTACTTTCGTTGATTATAGCATGAACCAGTTATTCTTGCCAATGGATTTGGAAGAACTGATTCCACCCCGACACGTAGTTCGCGTCGTCAACGACGCGATTGATCAGGTCAAGGATGATGTCTTTCTTAAACATTATCCCGGTGGGGGTCGGAGTAGTTATCATCCAAAAATGATGACAAAAATCATCGTGTTTGCCTACACTCAAAAAATTTATTCATCCCGTCTGATTGCAAAAGCAGTGCGCGAAAACATTCCATTTATGTGGTTAAGTGCGCGTCAAACTCCAGATTTTCGGACGATTAACCGCTTCCGTTCGGAGCGGATGAAACAAACCATTGATGAAGTGTTTAGTTCCATCCTTCAACTTTTAATAGAAGAAGGATATATCAAATTGGAGAATTATTTTTTGGATGGCACGAAGATTGAGGCAAACGCGAACCGCTATACTTATGTCTGGAAAAAGAATGTGGATCGGCATCAAAAAAACCTTCAAGTCAAGATTCACGATCTCCTTTGTGAGATCGATGAAATAGAAAAACAAGAAATGCAGACCTACCAGGATCATGATTTGGAAGAACTAGGTGAACATAGCACCCTGACAGCCGAAAAACTCGAAGAAACTGTTGCTCAATTAGAACAACGGTTGCAAGAAGAACCGGAAAACAAGCCACTACAGAAAAGGGTAAAAAAGATCCAAGATGAATATCTCCCCCGTTACCAACGGTATGAAGAACAGCAAGCGATTTTCCAAGAACGCAATAGCTATAGCAAGACAGATCATGATGCTACCTTTATGCGTACGAAAGAAGACCATTTGCAAAATGGGCAGTTAAAGCCTTGCTACAATCTTCAGGTAGGAACAGAAAATCAGTTTATTGTGGGATACAGTGTTCATCAAAGACCGGGAGACACCAAATGTATGATTTCCCACTTAGAAGGGGTTCGAGCAAAGCTCGGAACCCTTCCAAAAGCCATCATTGCTGATGCTGGCTATGGAAGTGAGGAAAATTACGCATATCTGGACAGATGGAACGTAAAAGCTTATGTTAAATTCAATACTTTTCACCGAGAAAACAGTAAAAAATGGAAAAGGGATATCAGTAAGGTAGAAAACTGGTCTTATGACGAAGAGAAAGACGAGTTTATTTGTGCTGGAGACAAACGATTGACCTTCCGCAACGAGACCAAAGAGCAGACTGACAGTGGCTATGAAATCACCAAACGGAACTATCAATGCCATGAATGTGAAGGATGTCCCCTTCGGGAACAATGCACCAAATCAACAACAGGGCGACAAATTAGTGTCAGCCCTGCTCTTATGGAATACAAGAAAAAAGCACGTGAAATTCTTGGGAGCGATCATGGAAGAACACTTTCTGTTCAACGTTCGATAGAAGTAGAAAGTGTTTTTGGCCATTTCAAAGAAAACCGGTCCCTCCGTCGGTTTTTCCTTCGTGGATTACCGAAGGTGAGCATTGAAGTGGGTCTGCTCAGCCTTGCACACAATCTATTGAAAAAAACAGCTGCTCAAATGAAAAGCACAGGGGACAAGGTGGGGTGAATTTCATCCACCCTCTACACTAAAATAAAATTTCTGTAAACAACATGAAAAGGAGCTGTACCTTCAAGTAGATTTTCTACTTTTGGGACAGCCCC
>NZ_JAECVR010000058.1 GCF_016055185.1 Paenactinomyces guangxiensis | reverse complement strand
GTTCGTCCTGAGCCAGGATCAAACTCTCCATGAAGTTTGATTGCTCAAAAAGAATCAACAGGTCGTGTAATCACTCTTTAGTTTTCAAGGAACACTTTGTTTCGTTTGTCGCTGACTCATTTAAGCAGCGACATGATCTATCTTATCACAGCTAATCGATTATGTCAACAAGTTTATTGCTGTCTCCGCTAAGCCGCCAGAGAAGTGGCCGCATCAACGACGTAAACTAATATAGCATGATAAATAGTCAACTGTCAACACTTTTTTATTTGATATCCTGTACAGCTTTTCAGTAAATCTTGCTGTATTTTCATTATGGAATTCAGTTTAAGAGAACTTCCTCATTTTTTTACACAGCTTTCTATGCTCCTGGAACAATCTGAAACATTTCTGATGTTTTTCAGAGCAAACCGGGTCGAGATTAAAGGTATGGTTTGTTTCATCTCAACGGAGGATTTCGATCAGCCGAAAAAGATCATAATTATAGCTTCAACCTACATAAGAGCATTTGGGATTATTTCGCACAACAGATCAGCTTTTAAAAGCTAAATCTTTTTTGGTAATGCTCTGTATAAAAAGATTTGGATTCCTGATCCATTTCATCCATTCATCCCAGATCATCTGAAGCCCAAACACAATAAAGACAAAACTAAAACAAATATTAATGATTTGCTGAAATCGCTGGACCAATAAGCGAATGGAACTGATTCCAATAACAAGTAAAACGGACGTATACCATAGGCTGTTCCCTAACATAAATGTAAATCCTACCATCAAAGGAGTGTTTGACAATTGCTCAGGGTCAGCAACATGAGGAAAAACACTTAAAAAAAGAGACTTACTTTAGGGTTTAGTAAATTACTTATAAGTCCGCTGCGGAACGCTTGCCAGCTTGTTATTTGCTCCTCGTCCTTTGGTGCTTCTTTCTTATCCCCCTTATTTTTTATTCTCATTGATAAGGTTTTGTAGCCCAGATAAATCAGATATATAGCGCCAAGTATCCGAATTACACTAAAAAGCAGTACAGACTTTTGCAAAATAACTGAAAGCCCCATAATGGCAAATGTCATATGTACAAGCAAACTGCATCGATTTCCTAAGAGTGTCATATATCCTATCTTTCTTCCACTTGTCAACGTATTCTTTGTCATAAGTAAAAAGTCAGGTCCTAGAGAAATAGCAAGAGCAAGTCCGATTAGAAAAGTTTCGTACATTACATACTTTTCCTTTCCATCATTAATTGTGATTCCGCTATAGTATATTGAAAACAAATTGTAATAAAGATAACCAATCTTCGTAAAAGATCATTTACAGACTTCAATTTTGTGCTTAAAAAGAACGACGGTTCTGCTAGATCTGCAGACGCAACCCTTGATTAAAAGAAAAGATATCCTTAAAAAAGCTCATTCTGGAGAGATGTTCACAGTCTTTTTTCAGCTGGCTAACGAACTTGTTCCCTATAGTATTCATAGCTGCTTTAGGGATCTGCTGGTGGTCTGCCAGTCAGGTTATCTTTTTCATCGATTTATAAATCCATGTCTATTCATATTTTTAGATTAAATCAAACTAAACTAATTTTAAAATACTTTCTAGTACAAAAACAACTGCATTTAATGTTAGTATTTCGAGCTTAATTTCAATACAAATCTACTTAGACATGTTATCATTCACTTAATATAAAAAGAGCCGCAGTCAACCTGAGCGGCTCTTGTGACTGCCTGGCAACGTCCTACTCTCCCGGGAGCCTTCGCCCCAAGTACCATCGGCGCTGGAGGGCTTAACGGTCGTGTTCGGGATGGGAACGAGTGGATCCCCTCCGCCATTGTCACCAGACGTTATAAA
>NZ_JAECVR010000057.1 GCF_016055185.1 Paenactinomyces guangxiensis | reverse complement strand
AGGAAATCACAGCAGAGGAGATCCGGTCCAATACCAGCAATATCGGGCGACCGCTGCCTACTGTGAGCATGTATGTGCTGGATGGGGAACAGCAATTGCAGCCGGTGGGAATACCAGGCGAATTATACATCGGTGGAGAGGGAGTGTCCCGTGGCTATTTAAACCGGCCTGATCTGACTGAAGAACGGTTTGTGCCCAACCCGTTTGTTCCGGGGGAACGGATGTACAGAACCGGAGATCTGGTGCGCCGTCTCCCGAACGGTGAACTGGAATACCTGGGACGCATCGATGACCAGGTGAAGATCCGGGGATACCGGATTGAACTGGGGGAAATTGAAACACGGCTGCTGGAGCATCCTTCGGTGCGGGAAGCGGTGGTGACGGCCCGCCCGGATCAAGAGGGTTCCCCATCCCTATATGCCTATATGGTCTTGGACGGTTTGTGGAATGTATCGGAGATGCGGAAACATTTGATGAAAACACTGCCGGATTATATGATCCCATCGTATTTGGTTGAACTGGAAACACTACCGTTGACCACAAATGGAAAAGTGGATAAAAAAGCTTTACCTGAACCGTCAGGATATGTACAGACAGGTGTGCGATATATGGCTCCGACCAATCAGACGGAAGAAATTCTGGTCCGGATTTGGGAAGATGTGCTGGGGGTAGAGCGAGTGGGGATCCATGACAACTTCTTTGAGCTAGGCGGCCATTCTCTCAAAGCCATGATGCTATTGGCGCGAATTCATAAAGCACTGAAAGTGGAAGTCCCCTTACAGGAAGTGTTCTCCCGGCCCACGGTGGAAGAAATGGCGTCTTACATAAAGGAAGCGGATACCTGCTCGTATACAGCGATTGAACCGGTCCAGCAGCGGGATGTTTACCCTGTTTCCTCGGTCCAAAAGCGGTTATATGTAATTCAGGAATTTGAGAATGTTGGTTCCGGTTACAATATCCCTCTCATTTTAGAGGTAAATGGACCTCTCCATATAAATCGGTTGCAGAATGCCTTTGAATCCCTGGTGCAAAGGCATGAAGCGCTTCGTACTTCGTTTCATTTCATAGATGGGGAACTGGTGCAGAAAATTCATCCCCGGGTCACGTTCAACATGAGACAGATGGATAGCCAGGATGGGGAAGAAGTAAATAGCTTGATAAAGTCCCTGATTCAACCGTTTGATTTGAGTGAAGCACCCTTATTCCGCTCGTGGCTGATCCGTCTGGGGAATAAGAGGCATGTGCTGATGATAGATATGCATCATATTATTTCCGATGGCATGTCAATCAATATTTTGCTCCGGGAGCTGGTTTCCCTTTATCAAGGAAAGGATCTTTCTCCGCTTCGTATTCAGTACAAAGATTATGCAGTCTGGCAAAAAGGTTATTTACAAACAGAACGCTTGAAAGAGCAGGAAAAATATTGGTTAAGCCAGTTTTCGGGAGAATTGCCCGTTCTGGAGTTGCCCACGGATGAACCACGGCCTGTTGTCCAAAAATTTGATGGCGATGTGTTTACTTTTACGCTTAATGAGGAATTGACGCAAAAGCTGAAACAACTGGCGACGGAACAAAGAGCTACACTCTATATGACACTTCTGGCTGCCTATAATATTTTGCTTATGAAATATACGGGTCAGGAAGACGTGATTATCGGTTCGCCGATTGCCGGCCGTCCTCATACGGATTTGGAACGGCTGGTGGGGATGTTTGTCAATACCCTGGCGATCCGTAACTTTCCGAAACGAAATCAAACCTTCGCCGAGTTTTTGGCAAGTGTGAAGGAGCAGGTTTTAGGAGCTTATCAGCACGCGGACTATCCATTGGAAGACCTGGTGGAAAAACTGGATGTTCGTCGGGATTTGAGCCGGAATCCACTGTTTGACACCCTGTTTGTCATGCAAAATATGGATCTGTCGGAGCTAAAAATTCCTGGCCTCACCTTTAAGGCTTTTGACCAGGAATGGAAAACCGCTAAATTTGATCTTACCTGGGGTGTCACCGAAGGGAAAGCGCTGCAAATTGCAGTGGAATATAGTACATCCTTATTCAACAGGATGACCGTGCAAAAAATGGCGGGGCATTTTACACACATTTTAGAACAGATTATCAATCAACCGGCTATTCGTTTATCTGAGATTGAACTGGTAACGGAAACAGAGAAACAACAGTTGCTGGTGGAGTTTAATGATACGGAAGCCAATTACCCACGAGGGAAAAACATCCATCAGCTGTTTGAAGGGCAAGTGCGGAAAACACCGGATCATATGGCGGTGGTGTTTGGAGAGGAACGGCTGACCTACCGGGAGTTAAATGAACGGGCCAACCAGCTGGCCCGGGCCTTGCGGGAAAAAGGGATCAGACGCAATGAGTTTGTCGGTCTTCTGGTGGAGCGTTCAGTGGAAATGATCGTGGGAATTCTGGGAATTCTCAAAGCCGGCGGGGCTTAT
>NZ_JAECVR010000056.1 GCF_016055185.1 Paenactinomyces guangxiensis | reverse complement strand
AAAAATATATAAAGCCGCCGGTCCGTGAACGCCGATGCTGAGGTCATTTTCAATGTCGGCAGAACGGCTGGGCCCTGAAATAAAGTGAATGGAAGACGGAGCGCGATCGGCTTTAAAAACAGCAAACCCTTCCAATACCTCTCCCATCCTTGTTTTGATTTGTTCGGAGCGGACCAGGGCGATGTGAACAGCGGGAAGCAGACTGGCTGCTCTTACTTTGTCCTCATTGGTGCAGAGAACGAGAGTTCCGGTATCGGCAATGGCATAGTCAACAGATGTAATCCCTACTGTAGATTGTGCGGCATCCCGCAAAAAAGAACTCCGCTCCCACTCCATCACTTCCCAGTCCGTCAAAATCCGATCCAACTGCCAATCAGCCAGTTGGTTTCCGCCCCAGGTAAGCACAGAAGGAGGGTTTAGATCTTCCAGCAACTGTTTTAACCCTTGCAACAGTTGATCCGGCGTACCATAAATGCAGACTTTACCCCCCAGTTGTTCAACTTCACGGACAAACCGCTCCACTTTTTCCTCTTCTGTCAGGACAAATTGATTCCAGAAATCCGGAGGGCCCTTAACCGGCCGGACGGGGGGATGAGTCATTCGCTCACGGCCTAATTTTTTTGCGATTGCTGCCAAAAATTCTTCCTTCGCAGTCATCACCTGTCCCTCCTTACGCTTTTGGCCAGCTCTTCTTGCAAAGTTTTCCAGGAATCACGAAATGATTTCTTTTCAGAGAATGGAAGAGAGCGGTGTTCAGCCCACTCTTTTGCAGGCCCGGCCAGTCTGGTCAGTTTTGGATACTTGCTGCCGTCCCGGACCGTATGTTTCTGGATGTTCCGAAGTGTATTCATGGTGATCCGGTACCGCCTGGCATTTTTAAATGCAGAGGCAAATCCTTTAAAAGCTATTTTTTCCCCTATGGAAACCCGGGCTGATTCCACATTTTTTCTGCGAAGATGAACCAGCATGTCATGAAGCGGAATTTTTACCGGACAGGCTTCATAACAGGCGGCGCAAAGGCTGGAGGCATAAGACAATTCCTGCATCTGTTCATCCCCGGGATTCAGGAGGGGAGAAAGAACAGCCCCAATCGGCCCCGGATATACACTGCCGTAAGCATGTCCGCCAATATGGCGATAAACGGGACAAACATTCAGACAGGCGCCGCAGCGGATACAGTGAAGAACCTCCTGAAATTCGGGGTCTCCCAGCTGGTTGGATCTTCCGTTATCCAAAATGATCACATGCATTTCTTCTGCTCCGTCCCATTCCCCTCTTCTGCGCGGCCCGGTCATCGCCGACATATAAACGGTCAATTTTTGCCCTGTTGCGCTGCGTGGCAACAGATTTGCCATCACCTCCAGGTCTTCCCAGGAAGGAATGATTCGCTCCATCCCCATCATGACAATATGTGTTTTCGGCAATGTGGTTACCATCCGGCCATTTCCTTCGTTGCTGAAAAGAATGACGCTGCCGGATTCGGCAATGGCAAAGTTGCATCCCGTCATACCGATCTCAGCCTGCAAAAACTTCTCGCGCAGTCTCCGGCGGGCGAAAGCGGTCAAAACTCTGGTTTCCTCGGAAAGCTGTTCCCCTCCCTCTTTGGAGAAAAGCTCGGCAATCTGCCGGCGTGTCTGGTGAATGGCAGGAATAATAATATGGGATGGGGCCTGATTGGCCAGTTGAATAATGTATTCTCCCAGATCTGTCTCTATACACTCGATTCCCTGCTCTGCCAGTCTTTGATTGACATGAACCTCTTCCGAAACCATTGATTTTGATTTAACAACGGATTTCGCCTGCTTCTCCCGGGCAATTCCCAGGACCATTTCCGCCGCTTCCCGGGCATCTTTGGCAAAATGGACGTGCCCGCCGGCCTGTTCAACCCGGTTGGCAAACAGATCCAAATAATAATCTAAATACTGGATGGTATGCGCACGGATTTGCCGTCCGCGTTCGCGCCATTCTTCCCAGTTGCCCAAACGTTCCGTACTCTCTTTCTTTTTGTTCCGCAGTCGTTCGGTCGTAAAACGTACGGCTGAACGCAGAAACTCGTCCTGAAGAGCCAGCCGGCTCCTCTCTTTCAAAGAAAGGCCGGGTGATTCAGGCATGTGTTTTCACCCCTTCGTATAAAAGTTCTGCCAAATGTAAAATGCGAATGGGATGGCCTTGTTTTTTTAAATATCCGCCGATGTTCATCAAACATCCCATGTCTGTTCCCACCAGAACATCGGCTTCCGTTCTCCGGACATGGGCACATTTCTCTCCAACCATCGCCCCCGAAATATCCGGCATTTTTACAGAAAATGTGCCCCCGAAGCCGCAGCAATCCTCCGCATAAGATAACGGGACCAGCTTTATTCCCCTTACTTGTTGCAGCATCCGATATGGTTCCTCTTTCACTCCCAGCAGCCTGGAGCCATGGCAAGACGGGTGGTATGTGACTGTATATGGAAATGATGCCCCAATATCATCCATTCCAAGTACATTGACAAAAAACTGTGAAAACTCAAAGGTCTTTTTAATCAGCTGCTCTACTCTGTTCAGATTAACCGGGTCATCCCGGAAAAGTTCCGGATAATAATGATGAATCATTCCGGTACA
>NZ_JAECVR010000055.1 GCF_016055185.1 Paenactinomyces guangxiensis | reverse complement strand
AGCCAGGATCAAACTCTCCATGAAGTTTGATTGCTCAAAAAGAATCAACAGGTCGTGTAATCACTCTTTAGTTTTCAAGGAACACTTTGTTTCGTTTGTTGCGATAGGATCTATCCTATCACGGCTGAGCTATTATATCAACATTTTTTGAGAAAATGGAGCGGAAGACGGGATTCGAACCCGCGACCCTCGCCTTGGCAAGGCGATGCTCTACCCCTGAGCCACTTCCGCATAGTTTATGTCATGGGGCGATCGATGGGAATCGAACCCATGAGTGCCGGAGCCACAATCCGGTGCGTTAACCACTTCGCCACGACCGCCAAAGTTATTCGTTTCTCCTTGCTGAAGCGCTAAGATCTTGGTGGCGGAGCTGACGGGATTCGAACCCGCGATCTCCTGCGTGACAGGCAGGCATGTTAGGCCTCTACACCACAGCTCCCCGGACTAGTGGTGGACGGTGACGGGATCGAACCGCCGACCCTCTGCTTGTAAGGCAGATGCTCTCCCAGCTGAGCTAACCGTCCACAGGTAAGATCGGACAATCCAGCCTGATATATAAATGGTGACCCGTAGGGGATTCGAACCCCTGCATGCCAGCGTGAAAGGCTGGTGTGTTAAACCGCTTCACCAACGGGCCAAATCTGGAGCTTCCTACCAGGCTCGAACTGGTGACCTCTTCCTTACCATGGAAGCGCTCTACCGACTGAGCTAAGGAAGCATGGCTCCTCAGGCAGGACTCGAACCTGCAACCTACCGGTTAACAGCCGGGCGCTCTACCATTGAGCTACTGAGGAATATCGGGAAATGGAGCGGGTGAAGGGAATCGAACCCTCGCATTCGGCTTGGAAGGCCGATGTTCTACCACTGAACTACACCCGCAAACCTTTGTATGGTGCGGTCGGCGAGACTCGAACTCGCACAGCCGTGCGGCCACTACCCCCTCAAGATAGCGTGTCTGCCAATTCCACCACGACCGCATGATATATATTTAATATTTAACTTTATATAATATCGACAATGAATAATTTACTATGAATCGGACTAAAAGTCAACAATAACAAGAAGTCATTTTTTCAAGAATATGGTGAGCCATGAAGGACTCGAACCTTCGACCCTCTGATTAAATCTACCAACTGAGCTAATGGCTCATATATATTGGCTGGGGAGGTAGGGATCGAACCTACGCATGACGGAGTCAAAGTCCGTTGCCTTACCGCTTGGCTACTCCCCAATAACCAGTGGTGGAGGGAGTAGGATTCGAACCTACGAAGGCATAGCCAGCGGATTTACAGTCCGCCCCATTTAACCACTTTGGTATCCCTCCATGTTTTAAGCGGATCAAACCGCTGATCTCCTGCTTACAAGACAGTTGCTCGCCCGCAGAGCTATACACACTTACTTGTTACACAGAAAGTGCTATTGACAATATGATACTTTAACAGGTTTCTAAAACAAAATCAATACATTTTTTATGGGAAAATATTCTTTTTACAACGGTGAGTTTACTTTGGATACAAGCAAGGTGCCCGTTCAGCCCTTTGTATTATATAAAGACAGTTTAAATATATACTGAAATTAAGGTACATTTGAAAGCGTTCTACACAAATTTTCTTTGGGTCCGGCGAGATTCAGATCCCATAACGGAAACAGGAATCAGAAATGCCTGTTGCCCCTTTTCAGTTTGATGACTATTGAGTATTTTTGCTCTTTACACCAGGGATAATATGTAAAGTTTTTTTGTATTCTTTTGTACTCTTGATATTCTAATAAAACCTTATCTCTTTTACAATAAAAAACAAAAATCATTTGAACAGATGGGACCCCCACAAAAAGCCATGCTGGGGGACTTTGCGCTTAGATGCTTTCAGCACTGATCCCTTCCATACATGGCTACCCAGCAGTGCTCTGGCGAGACAACTGGTACCAAAGCGGTATGTCCATCCCAGTCCTCTCAACCTAAGGACAACTCCACGGAGTCTTTCCGTCTTGTTGCGGGTTACCACAGCTTCTACACTTGCAATATAATTTAACCAGGTCTGTGAGAGAGCATGATGGTCGTTATGCTCGGTTTCACAAACAACATTAATTTTGAAACAAAACTATTTTTTAATCACCTTCACCTATTTGTACTGAAGGAATGAAAACTTGGGAATGATCTCCTATAATAACATGCGCCTTTCTTATCTCCTCGAATATTCCTTGCAATGTGGTCTGTTCCCCCAAAATACTGTTAGAAATTGGAGGACCTAAATTCATCATTTTTATATTCCTAAGGCAAATACTGTTTTCTACAGTACAATTCATTAAGACTGAATCATCTTGAATCGAAACATAAGGCCCAATACATGCATTTTTGATTGTGCAATTATTTCCGATGAGAACAGGACCTTTTAAAATACAATTTTCTAGTTTTGTGTTAACTCCAATCTGCACCTTATTTCCAAGCCGGTCAGTAAGCACCCATTGGTTAGCAGCCAACCATCTTTCAATCGTACCTACATCTGTATAGTTTTTGTTGGTAATTGAATAAGAAATCGGGAAACTTTGATTAATCATCCACTGAATAGCATCCGTAATTTCATATTCTTCTCTTTTTGATGGAGTAATATGGTTGATCGATTCAAAAATGGAAGGGTCAAACATATACATACCGATTATAGCAAGATTACTTTTGATCAAGTCCAAAATTGTGTGTAAAATCCTCTCTCAAGATAGAAAACTGGCTCTAGGCTAACTGATGGACCTTTTCAGTAGTTTTAGAGCTTTTTTCT
>NZ_JAECVR010000054.1 GCF_016055185.1 Paenactinomyces guangxiensis | reverse complement strand
GTTGTTTTTCCTGTACGGACACAATCTCTATCTCTTCTACAGGTATATGGGGGTTGGCAACAACAAGTTTTACAACCTGCTGCAAATGGTTAAACATGTTCTGCACAAACTCCGGCGAATAGATTTCCTTATTAAAAACAAACTTTACCGCTAATGTTTCATCAGGATGAATAATCACATTAAAGTCGTAATTGGTTTGCTCAAAGATTTCAACATCTGTAATCCTAAATCCCAATTCTCGGTCAAACACACTCTTATCAAATGGAAAGTTTTCAAACACCATAATATGATCAATAAGTGGAGCGGATTGTGAACGGTTTGACTGGATCTCAGCCAGGGAGACGTAATGGTACGGTTTCACATTCAAAGCAGCTTGCTGCACCTCTTGAAGCAATCGGGAGAATGTCTCCTGCTTCCGGCTCCTGATCCGAACGGGAATTGTATTGATAAATAGACCGACGCTTTTTTCCACATCGCGAATCTCGGTGGGTCTTACGGACACAACCGCACCAAACACCGCCTCCCGTGTATCATTATATTTTTGCAGCAGAAGCCCCCACACCGTTTGGAAAACAGTATTGAGCGTGACCTGCTGCATCCGGGCAAGCTTTGTGAGTTTAGATGTCAAGTCTGTGCCCAAATCAAAACTTATCTCTGACTGGATATAGTTGTGATTCCCTTTCCGTTCCTGTATTGGAATGCCTGTCAACTGTTCATATCCTTCTAAATACTGGTTCCAGTAAGCACAGGCTTGCTCCTGGTCCTGCTCTTTCAACCAGCGGATATACTCACCGTATGAGGGTACTTTTTCCATGACAATCGGTTGCCGCTTGATTCGCTGTTGGTACATGTGCAACAAATCATCAATCAGGATTCCCATACACCATCCGTCCATCAATATATGATGGAAACTTAAAATCAATTGGTAGTTTTGTGAATCTGTTTGAAGCAGAGCAAAGCGGATCAGAAGATCCCGGGAGAGATCAAATCCTCTCTCCCTATCTTTCCGCTTAAATTCATCAATACATGATTGCTTCTCCTCATCGTTTAAAGTGGAAAGATCCTGAAACACAACCTCAGCTTTTCTTTCTTTCAACACAACTTGGATCGGTTGGTTTAAATTTTCATAAAGAAAAACCGTGCGCAACGTATCGTACTTCCGGATTAGATCCTGAATGCTTTCTTTGAGACTGGACAGATCCAGTGAACCTTCGATCGAAAAGGCAGTTTGTTGGAAATAGGCAGTGTTGTTCGGATCGTCCAAATAATGAAACAACATTCCTTGTTGTAAAGGAGAGAGTCCGTATAATCCGTTTATTTGGCTTTTATCAACCATACATGAATCCTCCGCGTGCTACTTTTTAATATTCTCACCTAAAACTTCCAACACATGGTCTAATTCTTCTACAGTTAACTCTTCTTGAGCATTAAAATCACCCGGTGTCCATTTCGTTTCTTCCTGCCGGATGCAATGGGCGATCAACTCAAGCAAGTAATGCTTGTAGCGCCTTGCCAGCCTCTCTATGGTGTTTGGGCGATGCACATGAGGGTTGTAATGGAAAATCATTTGTAATTTTCCGTCCAACACTGCTCCATTCAGCTCTATCGAATGGACAGCATGATTGACAGGGCTGTTTGATTCACCCGTTGGCATAGATGAGAAGTAAAACGCTCCTGTTTTTACCTCTTGTGCAAATTGTCCCAGATAGTTAAACCCGATTTCCGGATGTAAACGGAAGGTGAGATTATCTTTCTTTTCCGGGGCAGTCATGTATTTCAATACGCCATATCCGATTCCCCGGTTGGGAACTTTACGCAAGATTTCCTTTACATTTCGGATGGCTTCGGCAATCTCGTCTGCTTTCAGGTTCAAAACAACGGGATATATAGAGGTAAACCATCCAACGGTACGGCTCACATCCACTCCGGCGATCAACTCTTCCCGGCCATGCCCTTCCATATTCACCAACACTTGATCTTGCTCTGTCCATTCCCGAACGGCCAGGCCAAGAGCCGTTAGCAAGAGATCGTTGATTTCGGTATGATAAGCGCGGTGAACGTCTGTAAGCAATTGCTTGGTCTCTGATTCAGAAAGACTGACGGTAATCTGGCCCTTGTCTTTGTGCAAATAGACATCCGTCCCCATCTTCTCTTTGGGGAGCGCCGGGACTACTGTTTCTTCTATCTTTTTCCAATAAGGCAATTCTCGCAATAGCTTACTGCTTTCAGCATACTCCTGCAACTTTCCGGCCCATGTCTGGTAGGAACTTGTTTTGTCGGGAAAGCGAATTTCTTTATGCTGAACCGCCTGCTGATATCCTGCAGCGAAATCCTCGAGTAAAATGCGCCAGGATACTCCGTCGACGACTAAATGATGAATCGTAATCAGAAGATGATCTCCGTCCAATGTTTTAAACAATCCCAGTTTCACTAAAGGCCCGTCGTTCAGATTTAAGGTTTGTTGCAGCCGGTCTGCTTCCTCTTTGATCCGCAAGGGCACATTGGGCTCCTGTGTCAAATCAAAAACTTTCAGCGTAAATAGCTTCTCTTCCAGCTCCCGATTAATCTGTACAATCATTTTTTCATTCCGGGAATAAACCATTCTCAGAGCGTCATGATGTTCCAAAAGTTTTTGGAACACCTGGTCCAAATATTGCGGCTCCCATCCTTTTTTGCTGTATAACATCACGGCCTGGTTCCAATGGTGAGGATTGGCAAACTCTTGTTCAAAGAACCAGCGCTGAATGGGGGTTAACGTTACTTCACCCTTTACCATCCCTTGTTCGTCCGTGGTTTGAGTCCTTTGAACAAAGGGAGCCAAGCCGGCGATCGTCGGGTACTGGAATAAATCTTTCATCTCTATTTTTCGGTTTTGTTGATGCAGCCGGGCCGCAATTTGAATCGCCTTAATGGAGTCTCCGCCGACTTCAAAGAAGTTGTCATGAATGCCCACTCGTTCAATGCCCAATACTTCCTGCCAAATCCCCGCGAGCAGTTTTTCGTTTGGATCTGTCGGGGCCGCATACTCCACACCTGTCTCCACTCGTCCCAACGGTTCGGGTAAAGCTTTTTTATCCACTTTTCCATTTGTGGTCAACGGCAGTGTTTCCAGTTCAACCAAATACGATGGGATCATATAATCCGGCAATGTTTTCATCAAATGTTTCCGGATCTCCGATACATTCCACAAACCGTCCAACACCATATAGGCATATAGGGATGGGGAGCCCTCTCGATCCGGGCGGGCCGTCACCACCGCTTCCCGCACCGAAGGATGCTCCAGCAGCCGTGTTTCAATTTCCCCCAGTTCAATCCGGTATCCCCGGATCTTCA
>NZ_JAECVR010000053.1 GCF_016055185.1 Paenactinomyces guangxiensis | reverse complement strand
GTCCTGAGCCAGGATCAAACTCTCCATGAAGTTTGATTGCTCAAAAAGAATCAACAGGTCGTGTAATCACTCTTTAGTTTTCAAGGAACACTTTGCTTCGTTTGTCGCTGACTCATTTAAGCAGCGACAAGATCAATCCTATCACGGCTGAACAATTTTGTCAATATCTTTTTTGAGGTTTTTTTCGCTGTCTCCGCTAAGCCGCAAGAGAAGCGGCCGCGTCAGCGACGTAAAATAATATAGCATGATAAATAATGAGCTGTCAACCCTTATCATTTTTTCATGATCACTTCTACAGTATCCTTAATCTTATAGTATTTTTTAAACGCGGTCATTACCCATTCACTGTCATTTATTCATATGCTGCATACGCTCAAAGCCTGATATCAAATGTATAATTTTATTTTTATAAGTCCGATAACCAGCAGATTTTTCTGCAATTAACCGCAGAAAAGAGCCATATTGAAGCGGCCCTTTTTTACGATTCGTATCTTTGTCCATTTATTTCAAAGCTGCTCGTAATCTCAGCGTTTAATGAATTAGAGACTGAGCAATATTTCTCCACCGACAGTTGTACGGCGCGGCGGACTTTTTCTTCCGGCAGGTTCCCCTCCAGTTGATAATGTATATGCACACGGGTAAAACGGCGCGGGTGGTCTTCCGCACGCTCCCCGCTGACTTCCATCGCAAATGAGTCCACTTGTAAACGCATTTTTTTTAGTATATCTACAATATCAATCCCTGAACAGGTTCCCACTGCGGACAATAATATCTCCGTTGGCCGGGGTCCCAGATTCTCCCCGCCGACTTCTTGTGCGGCATCCAGGGAAATCGTATGCCCGGAGGGTGTTTTCGTCGCAAAATGCATGGAGCCTTTCCAATAAATATTTACTTTCATAACATTTCCCCCTTAACTCTGTGGTTTCAGGTATAAGATTAAGCTTGTTTCAATGACAGCCGCCACGAGGATGAGGACAGTCACACCCACCAACACAACCGGAAGACGGGTACGGATTCCTCTCCACTCCTCAACGCTGGATTCATGAAGCCTGGGAACAAACAGGGCTATGATCCTCCGAATCGCGGCCACCCCGAGCCTCATGCCAAAGGCGGCCGCCAGTATTGCCGCCGGCAACTCCAGCACACCGTGAGGCAAAATAGTGGTGACAAAAATCACCAACGGATTTGTTCCTGTTTTTTCAGCGGCAGTCATTAATGTGGCCCCCAACAACATCCCGTTGGTCAACATGGACATAAAGGGTACTATACCAAAAAACAACCCCATTCCAATCATAGAGAAAGAAGCAGTGATGTTATTAACAAAAAGAGTGGTAAATATGTGAAAGAAAGAGGGGTTTTGGCTGATGGACCGGACAACCTCTTCCAGGGAGTCAAGCACTCCCATTTCTTTTAAAGTCTTAAAGATCCCTTCACCGTTGACATAACCGGAAACAGCACTTACCACAAATACGAGAATGGCGATTCCTAAATATCTTTGCTCAGCTTTTAACGCGTGCATAAATCGCTGCATAAATCTCCTCCTCTCTTCCTGAGACCAGAAAGGACAATCAATCATAACCTTGGTCCCGCAGCATACATTTTAGTATAGGACAGGTATCCAGTCTCTCATGCGACCATAATTGGAGGGTGAAAGTATGAATTTTATTTGGGTGTTCTCTGGAAAGCAAATCAAACGCACCTTGGTGATTGCCGTGGCCATCCTTTTTGCCCTGGGAATCTTTTATGCCGAGAATGAAAATGTGCAGGTTTTCTTTCCGCTGGATACGGGCCCTCAAGCCATTTACAGTGTCAATACCGATAAAAAGCAAGTGGCTCTCACCTTTGACATCAGCTGGGGCGAAGAACGGGCGGGCCCTATTTTGGATGTACTGGAGCAAAAAGGATTAAAAAAAGCAACCTTCTTCCTATCCTCTCCCTGGGCGGAAACGCATCCGGACATCGTCAAGCGCATTGACGATATGGGATATGAAATCGGCAGTCACGGGCACCGACATGACAATTACAGCAGCTATAACGAACACCAGATCCGCACACAAATCAGCAAAGCTGATCAAAACCTGACCGAAGTCACGGGGAAAAAGCCAAAGCTGATTCGCTTCCCCAACGGCGATTTCGACAAACGTGTCCTTCGAATCGCTGATCAAATGGGGTATAAAACAATTCAATGGGATACCGACTCCCTTGATTGGATGAACCCGGGCAAAGATAAGATCATTCAAAGAGTCGTGAAAAAAGCACACCCCGGCGATATTATTTTAATGCATGCGAGCGACTCCTGTAAGCAAACCCATGAAGCTCTTCCTGCCATTATTGATTCACTCAGAGCAAAAGGTTATGAATTTGTAACAGTATCCGAACTGATCGCCGGTTCCGAAGTAAAAATGAAACCTGTTGAATAAATGGCTAGACGAAAGGGTCTAGCTTTTTTCTGTGAAAGTGTTCGTAACGAAGGGGGAGGGGGAATTCCGTCTTGCTCCGATCGGCGCTCCTGGATAGAAGTAGAGATGACCGCTCCAAAAACTTCACAAGGGGCTCGGCAAAAGGTCGCCCCAGAATTCTGCCTCCCCGGCATAATTCAAACTTTCATCCCTGTGTAGACCCTGCTGTTGAAACCTTTTTACTTTCAGGCTTTTTAACCCAGCGGTGCAACTGCAGAATCTGCCAGGAATTGCAGGCAAGTAAAATGATCACAGTAAAAAAGATAAAAGCAACCGGCAATTCACCTGCCTTGGAGTTAATAGATGGAATCGCTTCCAGAGTTGTTGCTACCACCATAAAAAAGAGTGCCGGGATAAATCCGCTGCGATTGGTCCATTTTGCTTTGAGCCAGGCTACCGCCAGCCCCGCCGCTAAGATGAGGAGAGGAATCAGCAAATGCACGAAAAGAAATGTTCCTCCGAATTTGGCAATATTGAGATAGACCAGGTTGCCCAGGACGACAAGGACCAACAGCACTTGCAAAGCATCATACAGTGATGTATTTCTGATAAGCCCGCTACTGAGCCAATGAAATACCAAATAGGAGAAAAAACCCAGTTGCGATACCGCAGCAAAGGTAGAACCACTTAGCAACAGCTGTGTTGGAGAACCAAAGATCTCCCTTCCGAGCACAACATGAACCAGTTCCCCAAGCAGTACGGCCAGTACAGCTCCCAGTACAAGTGTAGACCAAAACCAATAGAAAAGTTTCTTCAAAGTCATCGTTCGTCTCTGCTACTAAAAACATAGACAAAAATGTCCATGCCAGAGGATTCCTGCTTCTTCGTGCCCAGCCTCACCCCTTGCTCGCTACTACGGTTTGATATAGCACTCCACAGGCGTCAATTCCCGACTAGCCATCGGTACATATATGCAGGTCAGTCAAGTTAACACTGCATATTCATCTGCCTTTGCCAGATTGACAGCTGCATTCAGGTCTCTGTCTCTTTCACATCCATATTGTTCACAACGAAACATCCGTTCAGACAGGGAAAGGTTGATTTTCTTATGACCGCAACAAGAACA
>NZ_JAECVR010000052.1 GCF_016055185.1 Paenactinomyces guangxiensis | reverse complement strand
GCAACTTGACATACTTGACCAAGTGTGTCATTTGCTTTATTCCATATCTAATTTTCAAGGTGCGTTTGTTTCGTTTGCGTTCACCGCTCTCCGCGGCGATAAGAATTAATATAGCACAGGATATCATCCTGTGCAAGAGTTTTTTACAAAAAAATTTATTCCCCATTTGAATACTTAGTTCCCGGTATTGTGAACGTATCACTGAACAAGGAATACATCCAGGCAATCTATTTCTGCGTAGTGATCTCCTTTTCTAAAGCGAATTTTATTATTACCGGCATTTAACCATACTTTTGCCGTAGAAGTGCCCCAGTTATTCCACCCTGCGTTGGCAACATGGAAATTGGATTCCGTACCGCCATTCACGGATAATTTGTGGGTCGCCCAATAACCTCTACTGGTTCCGTTGCCTGTTCTTGCTGCAATGACATAGTAACCGGAAGAGGGTACGCTTACTTTAAACTCGACATAACTGTTCGCATAGTCGATATAGCCCACTTTCCGGCCATTTGAAGCGGATGATTCAGCGACAGAGTAAGGACCGTTAGACATTGTTGCGTTCTCTGCTTCGTATCGGTCATGTCCGGCTTCCACTGGAAGGCAACGGGATAGGAACATTAGGATTGACTGGGGCACCCAGATTAGGCGTATGATCGGGATTCCATGTAAATTTTTGAGCGCGGATATTTCGAGTCCAACCGGAATTTCTGTACCGCGCTGTATGATATAAAATCCAATCCTCGCTTCCGTCTTTTGATTTGGTAAAAGTGTGATGGCCGGGGCCATACAGTCCATTCGCGCTGCTGAAAATAGGGGAACTTCTTTTCGTCCAGGAAGAAGCATTGAGCGGATTGCTTTCTGTGCTGGCTGTGATCAGTCCCAAACAGTAGTCATTGGTCCAGCTGCCGCTCGTGGAGTATACCAGATTAATTGTTCCATTTTTAATGATCACTTCCGGCCCTTCATTCACGTGTGGTGTGTGATTCGTTTCCCAGGAATAGGTCGGCCGTGAAATTTCTACTCTTGCACCGTCAATGGTCTAGGGATTACTCATATGTGCAATATACAAGTTTTGACGTACGTTTGTATCACCTTCCCAGCCTGACCAAATAAAATATAATTGACCGTTTAATTGCATGACTGTTCCATCTATCGCCCATTTATTTGTTGAGTCAGTGATTTGTCCTTTGTCGACAAATGATCCCGAAAACGGATCGCTATTGGGATTTTCTAAAACAAACATCCGGTGATTATCATTATTGCCGTCACATGTTGTGGCAGCGTAGTAAATATACCATTTTCCATTGACATGATGAATTTCGGGAGCCCATATACCCGAGCAATTTCCTCCTGATCCGTTTGGACTCCAAACCACCTTGCTTTCCCCTGCATCTAAACCGCTAATCGTTTTGGAACGCCACAGGGTTACATTATTGCCAGTGGTTTTAGTAAAATAGTACCACCCATCTGAATGTTTATAAATGGAAGGGTCTGCTCCATCTTGCATGATGACATTATAAAAGTTACCAACAGAAGCAGAGGCTGTTTCAGGTGTCCAGGTAAAAACAACTGTAAAAATTAAAATTAACAACAAACAACATTTAGGCAGATAATTATTTTTCATTTTCAATCACCACACCGGAGCCCCGTCTTAAAGTTAGACCGGAAATGCGGCTTCCCCTCCTTGATCCGATTCGGAATTCACAAAATATACGTGAGATAATATCACATTTATTTTAACATTAAAATTAGTGTGTAAATACACACTAAACTATTAATTTAGTCTCCCTCAAGAAAACTAAATGTTTAAGCCAAAGGGTTCATACGTTTTTTTGCAATACAAAAAAGCCTTCTCTAAATTAAGAGACTGATGCAGAACGATTACTAAATATGATCATTCTACAGTTTCTGGAATCAAAACGACTCATATGAAAAAATAAAGAAGCACTTCCTGATCATGCAAAGCAGGAAGTGCTTCTTCTTTGTCAGAAGTTGCACAATTCTTTTGACGATAACACCAAAGAGCCCCCAGTATTTTGCTCGGGTCAATCCGTGGAACCTTTTAAGTTCTGCATTTTTATGCTCAATCCGTTTCCTTTTCTTACTGCGTAAGGAAAAGAGAGAACTTTTCATGTAATCGATTTGAGCTTGATGTTCTTCAGATATAAGTCTGATGTTGTATGTTTTCGTTTTCGCACCTCGGTAACAACCATTCCGCAAAGGACATTCTTGACATTTTGTAACATCAAAATAAAAGGTAGTGAATGAATTCTTTTTCACCTCTGTTTTGCCTGTTTTTACTTTTCTTACACTGCGTCTACCTCTTGATCGTATTGAAAACCGTGTTCTTCCTTTCGAGTTCCATGAAACACATTGGGGTTCAAAGGAATCGTTGGGAGTATGTTCTTTTCTCTTAACCAAGTTAAATTGATTTTGGATGAGTAAGCAGTATCACCTAAAACTTCATGACAAACAACACCTTGTTTCAAGGTGTTGGAAATTAACGGTATAAGTTGTTGGCCATCATCTGCTGAACCCGTTGTAATTTGGGCACCTGTAATAATTTCGTCCTCGGTCATACCAGGTGCAGCTTATATCCGAAAAATGACCGAGTACTAGACTTTTTTCCAATACGAGCATCAGGATCAATAGCAGATTGTACTCCTTTATTTAGAAGCAGTCGCTCATCACTAATAATCTTCTCAGCAACTTCAAGCTTCGCTTTTAACGCTCCTTCAGCATCCGGCACATATTTGTTTTACTTGTTCAACGAGAAGTACCAAGGAAGCCATCCACTCTTCTTCCGAAGATTTTTGACTAGGGAGTTTATATAGTTTCTCAATTAATTTCGGTTGATATTTCTTAACTACATGTTTAAGACGTGTAGTGGCTGTAATGAGGACGTCTTTAGGTTTTTGTTTAGAAGCATTTGCCATGGTATGCGTTGAATCAACAATGACACTTTTAGATCGAATAAGACCTTATTTTACGCATTGTTGCACGATATGAGCAAGTACTCGTTCAACTCCAGCTACTCCAAGTCGGTTTCGTCGAAACCGAGAGAGTTGGAAAGGATCGGGAAGAGGGTCTTCAGGATTGAGCCCCAAAAACCATTTATATGCTAGGTTTACTTGACAGTCTGTGATCACTTGTCGATCTGATAACTGGTATAGATTTTGTAGGAAAAGAAGTCGAAATAGCACTTCGGGATCATTAGCTGGTCTTCCATAATACACATCATAAGATTCTTTAACTAACTCATGGATAAAGCTAAAATCAATGGCTTCGTTGATTTTTCTCAAAATATGGTTTTCCGGAATCAGGTTGTACAGTTCACTGTGCACAGAGCTTTTCTTGATGTTTTGATCTTTTAACATAGTATTCACCCAATTCAGTGTAACAAAAAAAGTGCCCGAAGGCACTTTTACAAAAGATGTTATCCTATTGCATCAGTCTACTAAATTAAGGAAGGCTTTTTTAAGTATTCCCTGAAAACTAAAGAGTGAGTAATGACACGACCTGAGAAAGTTTGGTTAATGATGTATCCGCAGGATACTCCGTAGAAAGGAGGTGATCC
>NZ_JAECVR010000051.1 GCF_016055185.1 Paenactinomyces guangxiensis | reverse complement strand
AATAAAAGCCACTCAGTGAACCTGAGTGGCTTTTATTGTATTTCACCGTTGCAGACCTTTTTTATTTCAGAAGGCATGGAATGAACAACTCATGCTGGGTTTCCCGCTTCATTCGGCGTGGCAACCCACACCCATCCACAAAGGTATATGGAAGATCAAAGATTTTAACATAGCTATATTGGAAGGAAAACTGCCGGTTTTGTAAAGGCTCAAGAGCGAACTCATACGGGTTTGCTCCTTTTTATCCCAAAAAGCTGAAAATTTTGCCTATCAAAGTAGTGGGGATGAATCGGCTTCAGACGGTCTGACTTATACCCACAGCAACTACATCGCCATTTCAATGGTGGGTTTTTAACCACCCGTCCATACGAACCTCTTTCATCTTTAACCTTGTGTTGATGTTTACATCAGGGAAGGCATGATGCCCAAAGAAAATGCCCTTGGATTCCGCCTGTCATACCAGTTATGCTGATATAGACCCTGCACAAAGGTACCATGTTTCCCTGACGGCAGAAATCCTTCTCTCCGAATGTTCAATAAACGGGGCTTTTCTCCTCACGATAATAATTTCGCATAAGCTTGGTGGCCCAATCCGGTTGGGAAACGGGGTCGATGGGTCCAATTCAACCATATAGGGCTTAATATCAAGCACAGGGGTCTGATCGATGGCATCCAGTCCTTTTACTGTTAGAGTGAGCCCCTCAACACTTAATAACCGGCAACGGGAAACCCCGACTTGATTTGGGGCGCTTTGACTCTCTGGGCAAAAATACCCGCTTTGGACCAGTCCACCCGATTGCGTGGTAGCACTATATCTGTTTTTATACAAATTTTTTATTATCAATCCTTCTCTGTTTACACAATTCAACCTCCATTCAATTAAAAAACGGGGCCTTTTATTGACCTCGCTTATTCACTCAAGAAAAAATAGTCTTTTTCCACTTTGCACACTCTTGTCTTGTATCTTTTATACCACTCTTTTTTTCCCAGATTTTGCGCGACCTGATGGAATGAATTCTCTTTCCATTGTTTGATTGCTTCTAATGAGTCCCAATAGGAAATGGTGACTCCGAAGCCATTTTCATCACGAAAACTTTCTTCGCCTAAAAACCCCGGTTGCTCCGAAGCCAGGGTAAGCATCCGTTCTGCCATTTGTTCATAACCTTTCGTGACTTCAGTTCGCTCAGAAGTAAAAATAACTGCATAATAAGGCGGATTCGGCGTCTTGGCAATCAAGCTCATTTGTCACTCCTTTTAGTTGGAAAGGATAGAAACCTTTTCTGACCGAGGGGTTCAATCTTTCATTGATCTGACAGGCTTTATTGTATGGCAAAAACATTTTTAAATCCTTCGGCCCCTGTTTCAGTGACTTTCACCGCACGACTCTCGGGCAGCTGTTCAATCCAGCTTAAGGCAAATAGCTTTTCTAATAAGGCGTGTCCCAAAGAACCCGCGAGGTGATAGCGCCGCTCGCTCCAGTCAAGACAACAGCGTGCAAAAGAACGGCGCTTCTTTTGTGCTCTTAGGACATCAATACCAAAATTGGTTAAAAATATTTTTCCCTCTTCTGTGAGGGCAAAATCAGCACCGGATGGGTGTAATATTCCCATCTTGACCATTGTCTCCGTCAGATGAACGCCCAGTTTTCCGGCAAGGTGATCATAACAGGTACGAGCAAAACGAATGGCCTGATTTTGGTTAAATTTTTTCAGGGAGTTGATTTTTTCGGAGGGAGCAATGCATAAAAGGGACTCTAACACTTGAGCAATCTGACCGTCAGCCAACTGGTAATACCTGTGTCGTCCGTTCTTTTTTACTGTCACTACTTTTAATTCCAGCATGAGTGATAAATGGTAACTGGCAGTTTGCGGCGTTATCCCTGCAATGACCGCCAACTCAGTAGCGGTGTGAAACCTTCCATCCAGTAAGCTTTGCAGCATGTTTGCCCTGGATGGTTCACAGAGCAATGATGCCACATCGGCTACATTTGAATTGCCTCCCAATGAACATCCTCCTTTCCTTATGCATTTCATATTTCGATGATAGCCGAAATATTTGTGTTCTACAATAGAGTCAGATCACTTTATATAGACATGGAAAGGGTGTCATCGCTTATGAAACAAGAAGCAGCAAGGTTCCCGGATCAGATTATACGTCCCAAAATTTTATACTACGGAACTCCGGTTGTATTATTAAATACCTTAAATGAAGATGAGACAACTAATATTAGTCCTATTTCCTCCTCATGGGCACTCGGAGATTCAATTGTGCTCGGGTTGAGTGTGGAGGGGAAAGGATTTGAAAATATAAAGCGTCATGGGGAATGTGTGATAAACATTCCCCATCCCCCACTATGGGAAAAGGTGGAGAAATTAGCTTGCTATACGGGGAAATATCCTGTTCCCGAATTTAAAAAAGAGATGGGTTTTAAATTTGAAAAGGACAAGTTTCGTGCTTCCGGGTTGACTCCATTGCTTTCTGACGCAGTACAACCGAGCCGGATCATGGAATGTCCGATTCAAATTGAAGCAAATGTACAGAATATCAGGGTCCCTGAACATAGTCCTTACTTTGCCATCGTTGAAACAAAAGTTATACATGTTCATGCACATTCAGAAATTGTAATCGGTGACCATTACATTGATCCCGGAGTATGGAGCCCTCTCATTTATAATTTCCGGCATTATTTTGGCCTTGGAAAAGAACTGGGTAAAACGTTTCGAGCTGAAACATAGTTCTTTTTAATATATTGAAGTGTGAAGGAAATTGTATTAAGATAGTGTGCAAACAAATGTTTGGGGTTGTTGCTCGTGAATTTTACGGAAAAAGAGCTGCGTCAGTTTTTAATGGAGGCCAAAATCCACACATATGCTTCGCAAGGAGATGGTGCGTCAGTTCAACCGCTGCTTCCAGGATCAAAGCAGCTGGAGTATTCTAAAAGTAAATTTTTGTACCGGGATGTTTATTATGGCTTCGTTTATTTTGCGGGGCAGGAAACCGTTTATTTTGAAGGCAGTCCTCTTTGGTCGATGAGCTATGCCGGGGGTGTAAGCCGGTCTCTTTCTTCAACACAAGCAGTCCGGGATATATACTCTTTTTTGAGAACTGCGTTAAGAAAGGTAAGTCCTGAGAGACCTTACAGGGGTCCGAAGCAATTAATTAACGAAAAATATGCATACTATGATGAAAATATCGGGGATTTAGGAGACTTTTGGGGGTTTGAATATATAAAGCAGAATGAAAGCAAAGTGTACGAATTACGCTATCAAGGTGGATTTATCCGTTGAAACTTTTCATCCCTGAAGGAATTTCTGGATAAAAAGTAAAAAGAAAATAAAACTTGTTCCGGAACAAGGTGAACGTTCACCCCTCAACATATCAAAAGAGTATTCGTTTCACATTTAAAAAAAACGTTGACATATTCCTGAATCACATGCTATATTATTTTACGTTGCTGACACAGCTGCTTCTCTGGCGGCCTGACGGGACAGCGAAAAAACTCCAAAAAAGTTGTTGACATATTCGCTCAAGTGTGATAAGATAGGTCTTGTCGCTGCTTAAATGAGTTAGCAACAAACGAAGCAAAGTGTTCCTTGAAAACTAAAGAGTGATTACACGACCTGTTGATTCTTTTTGAGCAATCAAACTTCATGGAGAGTTTGATCC
>NZ_JAECVR010000050.1 GCF_016055185.1 Paenactinomyces guangxiensis | reverse complement strand
CTCGATGAAAGTCGTGCTAAACTCAAGTTAATCCGCCTCCGTGGTTTGGTGTGGGTTGGCGCTTTCATCTAACCACATTTAGGCGGATTTTTCTATTATTTTTTAAAAGAGTTATGCAACAACCTCCAACATGTTATTTTTTTGAATAACTTTATTTATAGATAGTTTATCTTTACAAATTTGATTAAAACGGGATAAATCATCATTGATCTTTGCACATGGTACATTCGGAATATTGCCATAGTCTATATCCCGACTAAGTTTTAGCAAATACCTGGATTGCTGATGCAACCTGCGAAGATCATCAGTAAAAAATAAAAAAGAGACCAGTACAGTACTAAATATAATGATTAAGATTACGGGCAGAATCCGTATAGGTAAATTGGTTTCATCTAGAATATTAATAAATTTTTTCTCTTCTCCGTCTACAAATATTACTTGATTACCTTTTCACTTGTTAAATTTACACAACAAGTATTTCACCTTTCCGGACATATAATGGCAAGTATATGGAATATCTTATATACTATACTATATCATAATATTCCTAAAAAACGCTGAATCCATTTGAATTCTTACGCCCCTATTATAATGCGATGATATGATGTCCAGAGTTCTTCAATGATCGAATCAAACCGGCGGCGGAATTGGCAGACAGCGGCGCAAATGGATCTTAGAGGATGATGAATATCGTCTTAACCGGATTAAACGGGGCATTTACGATAGCCGGAATCGTATCGCCCGCACACAATATCAGCAGCCAGGTTAACCATCATCTGCCCGCTATCTGAAGCCGATGGTATATCTAAAATCAAAGAGGAGAGGTCATATGATTTTCCAATTTATTAAGAAATTATTGGGTTTACACGATAATATGGAAATTAGAGGAAATGGCAATCAAATCATTTATGCTGATAACAATTCAAGTGTAAATGCAAAAAATAACAGCCCTGCTTATACTCATAACAAAATAGAAGCAGGGGGGGATATAAAAGGGAATAATATTGCTTTTGGTCAGGGATCAAGAACAAACGGAAATATTACTTATGAAGAAAATGTTCAATCCAACAGTTCAGCTGAAAAAGAACTATTGACAAAAATTGATGAACTCTTGTCATATATCCAAGGAGATCAAGGAAAAAAAGAACTTTCTGATGATCAAATTGAGGATATTGAAGAGCAGTCTAATATTATTAAAGAGAAAATAGAAAACAAAACTATAACTTCTAACCGGCTTATGAAGTTCAATAATTTTTTGAGTCCCTACATGAATATTATAACTACCGGAGCTTTAGTGGCGGGAGTTATTAGCGCAAGTACTGATTTAATCGGAGTTTTGAATAATATAAATCAACAATCTTGAGAAATTTATGCTGCTTAATAACCCCCTTGTTCCGATCAGGCCGAACAAAGCAGGCAAGCCTGTTCATGCTAACCAGTCCTCACTCGTCAAATTCCATGCAAAATTTGAAAATCTTAAACCCCATGTTGAATACTGCTCTGTGATTCGTTATGATTTTGGATTTAAAGTGCAGTTTGAACAGAAGGTAATTTTTCAAGGTGGAAACCGCTTAGGGTGGTTATAAAAGGTATCAAATATTTCTACAAATTCACTCTTGTTCGCAGAGCTCGTCATTGACACATGTTTCACATCTCTTGCACGTTCCATCTAATTTTGCAAAGCACGCCAGTTTCTGTAAAATGTGTTCCTTTTGACGATCGATATCATAATTTCGAACTGCCGACATTCGCATTGCTTCTGGCGATCCTCCACCGTGGAGACTGATGAGGGAGTAAAACCCGCCTTCCTTCGAGGCTGTCAAATCCTAGATAAAGCGTGCCATTTTTATACGCTCCTCTGAAGTTACACCATGTTTTCCAACTAAGTACCGATCAATCAATTCTCCAGTTTCCGGTATCGCAATATCTTCCGGAGTTGGAGCTGTTGCAACGATACCTCCACTGATTTCATGCGCAATACGGAAAATATCATAGACTTGTTCCGCCAGCATCAGTTTTCCAATGTTGGATTGCACGGAATCCGGCACGGGCACCAATAGCCAATTTTCCGGTGTATTCCCACTCACCACACAGAAACACCCTGTCCCAGGGAATAAATACATCGTTAAATATTACAAGCGCAGTGGATTGCCCAAAATTGGAGCTAAAAGGGGCTTCGGCGTCCTCTGGCCGTCCGGCCGGTTTTGCAATGATTTTTAAACCCGGAGCATCAACGGGTACGGCAAAAGACAAAGCATAGTCCACATCCTCTTTCTGCATGGCACGGGTGGGCAGAACAATAAATTCATGGACATAAGGAGCCCCGGTTATATTGGCTTTTGCCCCGCGAACAATAATCCCTTTCTGATTTTTTTCAACCACATGCACGTACAGGTTCGGATCGGCTTGTTCATGAGGCCGTTTGCTTCTGTCCCCTTTTGCATCTGTAACAGCCGTTCCGCATGTCAGGTCATGTTTCTGAACATGCAACAGATAATTCTTACACACTGAAAAATAGTCCGTCTTTTTATCCGCGTCCATCATTGCAGTGATTTCAGCCAATGCACCAAGTGCGTCGTGCATGAGGTAACGTTGTCCACACCCCGTCCACTTACAAATCAAACGAGTCATTTCCAATTTTTTTAACAAATCGTCTGTATTAAAGTCAAGGGCAGTTAAGCGATTTACCTTTGTTCCATCTTCCAGTGTAGCCAGCATAATATCTTGATGTTTCTTTTGATGTGCTAACTCGTAAGTCACAGCTATAGCGTCAATACCCGGTTTAAACAAAGGCTCGTCTGCGACACTTTTAACTTTCTTCCCCTTTACTTGAATATCAGGGCTGTACTCTCTAAGGCTAAAAACATATTCCCTGCCAGTCATGAGTTTCATGCTCATTCTCCTCCTATTATCTGCTCAAAGATGGCAAAACACGAAACAAACCAAAGGTTTAGAAATTTCCCCTTTCCATGTTGACTGACTAGTTAGTTGGAATTTTGCTGAAGAAAAAAACATGATTTATTGCAAAAGAGTTTTTAGTAATTCAATTCTTGTTTTAATATAGCTCTCCAGAGTAAATTTTTTCGATAGGGACCACCGCCGAAAAGCCCACATTTGAGCCTGGACAAGAATGTCTTCGGCGATCAGAGAAGCAGATTGGGGATCGACCTTAAAAAATCCACTACCTATACATTTCTTCATTTGGTTCTCAAGATGATTGCATAACCTTTGTTCCCGGCTGAGGAATGAACTTCGGGCCGCTTTATCTAACGAAGCAGTTTCCTGATACATGAGGACAACATAATTCGAAACTTGATCCACAATCCGATAAAGAGCAGTAACAAATTCCGAAATCACTTCCATTGGGTTGAGATCCTCTACTGCAACTGCATACAAAGCTTGTTCAATCAGTGAATGAATATGGCAACAAACCAGATACAAAATGTCCTGCTTATTTTTTAAAAATCTCTTGAAATGAATTTTATCCGTTGACGAATGGTCCATAGAAATATATTGTTAATATTAAGAAAAAATAAAAAGTACAGAAAACGGTCTCCGAATTATGAAATTTATTTTTATAAAAGTCCTGCGGTAATATGTCAAGCCATTGAAACAGGGAAATTGGAAATTATAAAGCCCCTGTTATCTAAAAAAGGCAAAACTTAAGAAACCCAGTCT
>NZ_JAECVR010000004.1 GCF_016055185.1 Paenactinomyces guangxiensis | reverse complement strand
AAACTCAAAGGTCTTTTTAATCAGCTGCTCTACTCTGTTCAGATTAACCGGGTCATCCCGGAAAAGTTCCGGATAATAATGATGAATCATTCCGGTACAGGACCCGGAGGGGGATACAACATATTGTGAATCTTCAAAGGCATCAAGCATTGTTAAAGCTACCTGCCGCGCTTCGTTTACATAGCCGCTGTTAAAGGCAGGCTGGCCACAGCAGGTCTGGCTCTCGGGAAAATCAACTTCTGCCCCGTGGCGGTATAACAATCTCACCATGCTCTCACCCACATCGGGGAAAAATTGGTCGGCGAGACAGGTAATGAATAAAGAGACTTTCAACTGAAAATCCACCTTTTCAATATTTTTCTGTGAAAGTGATGTGTCTGTGGGGGAGGCAGAATTCTGTCTCGCTCCCGATCGGTGCCCTGCGAGGAAGTAAGTTGATGGCCGCTCCAAAAACTGCACAAGGGGCGTAGGCATTAGGCAGGGAAGCGAATCAAAGGAAGAATTGCTCGCTTTTTCCCTTGGGCGTTTTTTCCGCTCGGTCGGTCGCCAAAAGGTCGCTCCCCAGAATCCTGCTTCCCCGCATGATAAAACGTTCATCCCAGGGTAATGCTGGAAATTTGAGCTTTCAGGAATCACTACACCTGGATAACCTCAACGGAAAGCTCCTCCAGCTGTTGAATATACTTGTAATCTGTTTTGGAATCGGTGATCACCCCGAAAATCTGATCAAAAGCAGCCAGTTGGGCAAATGCCCGCACCCCAAATTTACTGTAATCGGCCAACAGAAATGTCTGATCGGCAATATTGATCATGCGCTGTTTAACCAGGGACTGCATCTCATTGGATTCGCTGATCCCATGCTGAGGGTGTACCCCCTTGCAGGAAATAAACGCCTTGTTTACATGATACAGATCCAGTGAACGTTCAGCTAAAGGCCCCACATAAGAGAGAGATTTGGCAAGCAGGATCCCGCCCGTGGAAATCACCTCAATCTTCTCTTTACCGCTGAGTTCCATCGCCACTTTAATCGAATTCGTTAACACAGTAAGTGGAATATCCGGCAAAATCTTCGCCATATACCATGCTGTTGTACTGGCATCAAGGATAATGCGGTCACCCGAAGTGATATACTTTAGTGCTTGTTTGGCAATCTCTCTTTTTTCCTGCACATTTAAAATCTCACGTTCAAAATAGGGAATTTCCGGCTGATCTTTTTTTATGCTTACTGCCCCGCCGTGACTTCGCCTGAGCTTTCCTCTTTTTTCAAGATGATCCAGGTCCCGCCGAATCGTTTCTTCTGTCACTTGGAATATTTGACTCAACTCCGAAACCCTAATACTTCCTCTTTGATTGACGAGGTCGAGGATTTTTTGTTGCCTTTCCGCTACAAGCATCATGTTTACCTACTTTCCTTTAGCACCCTGTTATCTTACAGAACCTTCCATAAGCATCATCCCACATATGAATATCTTGCGGGTCATAGGTTTGGACCGGGAATGAATTTCTTACCACTTGCCTTGCTTCTTGTATGTTTTTTATTTTTCCGAGTGTTATATATTGAACCAGAAGGTTTCCTACAGCGGTTGCCTCCGCAGGTCCTGCCCATACCGGACGGGCGATGGCATTGGCCGTAAATTGACATAGCATCACATTATAAATGCCTCCTCCTACCATATGCAAACCGGAGAATTTTTTATCGGCAAGCTTTTCTGTCCGTTCCAGAACCAGCCGATACTTCAAAGCTAAACTCTCCATAATACAGCGGAGAATCTCACCTTCCGTCTGTGGAACATATTGATTCGTGTCATGACAATATTTCCGGATCTGTCTTGGCATATGCTCCGGATGCAAAAACATTGGATCATCCGGATCGATGAAAGATTGAAATGCTTTTGCCTTGTCTGCCAATCGTATCATTTGTTCATAACTGAGGCTGTTTCTTTCTCTTTCCCAGGTCCGTTTGCATTCTTGAATCAGCCACAGGCCCATGATATTTTTCAATAAGCGGAAGGTATGATTAATGCCGCCTTCATTGGTAAAGTTCCATTCCAACGCCTGTTCGTTCAATATCGGTTGCGGTACTTCCGTGCCCAGAAGCGACCATGTGCCACAGCTTAAATAAGCGAAATCTTGCTGATCAGTCGGAACTGCTGCCACAGCCGATGCAGTATCGTGCTCTCCCACTGCAATCACGGGAAGAGAAGGAATATCCAATTCCTTGCAGACAGCCGAAGTGAGTGAACCGGCCACAGTACCGGGATGAAAAACGTCCGCAAAAATATGAGAGGGGAGCCCCAACTGATTAAGAAGATCGTGATCCCACTTTTTCGTTAACGGGTTAAACAATTGTGTGGTTGTCGCGTTGGTAAATTCGCCTGATTTCTCTCCAGTCAGAAAATATCTTAACAGATCGGGAATCATTAACAAGGTTTCCGCGTGTTCCAGGATCGGAGAACCTGCTTTTTTCATGGAAAATAAGTGATAAATGGTATTAATCGGCATAAATTGAATGCCTGTTCGGGAGAAGATCTCTTCCCGAGGTATGAGACTGAACACTTCTTCCATCATGCCATTCGTTTGGTGGTCCCGGTAGTGATAAGGATTACCCAGCAGTTCCCCGTGTTTCCCTATTAAACCAAAGTCAACCGCCCAGGAATCAATAGCGATACTTTTCAGACTTTTATCCCCTTGATGGCAGCTTTTGAGAATTCCCTGCTTCACTTCATGAAATAACCGTAAAATATCCCAGTACAGGCGGTTGCCCACCTGTACCGGATCATTGGAAAAGCGGTGAATCTCTTTCATCTCGATCGTATCACCATCAAATCGGCCTACGACAGCTCTGCCACTGCTTGCACCCAGATCAAATGCTAAAATATTCACCAGCTGGCTCCGCCTTTGCCGCGGGAGAGGATCTGATCCGCATAACCGCTGGCAAAATAAGCTTTCATGGGATCAACAGGTACACCCATCTCCTCTCTCACCACTTGTAATAGTGGGGTCACATCTAATTCAAACGCTTCTCTCACTGCATGTTCCGCTGCCAGAACATCCTGGTCCCGCTGGGCTTTTCTCACCTTTTCCAGATCTATCAGCAACGCTTTTGCATACTGGGTTTGTACATTGAGTACAGAGCGGATCATAGCGGGAATCTTTGGCTCAATACAGTGGCTCTGGTCAATCATATAGGCAATGTTTTCTGCGGTTTGACGCACTTCCCGGTCCGGGTCCGCAGCAGCATCAATCATTTGATAGAAAATAAGAAACAGCTCATACGGGTTCATGGCCCCGACAATTAAATCATCATCGGCATACTTTCGGCTGTTGAAATGGAATCCTCCCAGCTTTTTTTCATCCAATAGATAAGCAACAATATGCTCCACATTCGTCCCTGGAGCATGGTGCCCGGTATCCACTAGCACCTGTGCCTGTTCTCCCAGTTTCGTTGCCATATTGAATGCCATTCCCCAATCCGCCAGATCTGTATGGTAAAAGGCCGGTTCAAAAAATTTATATTCGATGAGCATCCTCATATCAGGGGTCATTGCCTGATACAGCTCAGTGAGAGCTTCCAGCATCCAGTGCTTGCGTTTACGAATATCAGCCTGGCCGGGGTAATTGGTGCCGTCAGCAAACCAGAGACTGATGAGATCAGACCCCGTAACCTTTGCAATCTCCACACATTCCAGCAAGTGATCCGTTGCTTTCCGGCGAATGTTGGGGTCTGAATTACATACACTTCCGAACATATAGTCATCATCTTGAAATAAATTCGGATTTACCGCACCGATGGAAACACCCAGTTGAGCCGCATGCTGTTTAAGTTTCTCATAGTCATCTACCTTATCCCAGGGAATATGCACCGCAACGGAAGGACAAATTCCGGTCAGACGATGCACCTGCGCGGCATCCTCTATTTTTTCAAAAGGGTTTCTGGGAACGCCGGCCTGTTTAAATACTTTAAATCTTGTCCCCGAATCACCATAACCCCAGGAAGGTGTTTCAACCTTGAATGACTTCAACTTGGCTTTCACTTTCTCCAGATCAATGCCGCGCTCTTTCTGTTGTTCTTCAAAAACCCGGTATGCCTTGTCACTCATTTTGGTCACCCTCTCCCTTTTGAGCCACCGCCATTTATATGCTTTTTTGTACATCAACCACAAAGTTTTATCATCTTCAAGTGTTAACGGGTGAAAGCAGCCGGAACCCCGCCGTCAACGGTAATCATACAACCTGTTGTTTTAGATGCTCTGGAAGAAGCAAAAAATGCGATGGATTCAGCAATATCCTGTGGATAAACATTTACAAGAAGCGTGGTTCTCTCCCGATAATATTCTTCCAACTGATCAGGCTCGATTCCATATGCAGCCGCTCTATCGTTACGCCAGCCGGAGTTCCAGATCGCCGATCCTTGCAAAACCGCATCCGGCAGAACGGAATTCACCCGGATTCCATACTGCCCGCCTTCAGCAGCAATACAACGGGCCAAATGAATTTCCGCCGCTTTCGCTGTACTGTATGCTGCGGCATTTTTTCCGGCATAAACAGAGTTTTTCGATCCCACAAATACCAGATTCCCCCCAATCGACTGACTCTTCAAAATTTTGAATGCCTCGCGCGCAACCAGGAAGTATCCTGTGGCAAGCACATCCATATTCAGGTTCCATTCCTGTAAGGTGGTTTTGTCCAGCGGATTGGAGGTAGCCAGACCCGCGTTGTTGACCACAATATCTACACCGCCATATGTGAGAATCGCCTGCTTAAACGCCTCCTGAACTTCCTCTTCTTTTGTCACATTCATTTTGACGGGAATCGCTCTTCCTTCTCCATAAGTTTGATTGATTTCCTCGGCAATTTTTTGCGCACCCTCCAAATTAAGATCGGCGATCACCACATGAATCCCTTCCGATACCAGGCGTCGGCAGGCAGCACTTCCAATTCCTCCCGCCCCTCCGGTCACAAATCCGATCTTCCGGGAGAATTCGGCTTCCGGCGGAGCCAGCGTTAACTTGTAAAGCTCCAAAGGCCAATATTCCACATCATAAGATTCTTTTTCGTTCAAAGAAACGAATGATCCCAGCGCCGTTGCTCCCCGCATAACGGCAATCGCACGATGGTACAGTGCTTCGCTTACTTTGGACATCTCCCAACTCTTGCCGGTATTCACCATACCGATCCCGGGGATCAGAATAACGCGCGGAGCAGAGTCAACCAATTGGTCGCCCTCATTTTTGTTCCGTTTAAAATAACGTTTGTACTCTTCTTTATATTCAGCGATGCCTGCTTTTAACTTTTTGATTAAATCTACGATATGGTGAGTCTGCGGATCCCAGTCTATATACAGCGGCACACGTTTGGTATGAACCAGATGATCAGGACATGCGGCTCCAACTTGAGACAACCGGGGGGCTTCACAGCTGTTGATAAATGTCAAAACATTTTCGCTGTCATCAAAAGTTACGATCATTTTCTTGTCTTCACTAACCGCCCCGCGAATGATCGGGAGTACCCGGCTCAAAATTTCCCGGCGTCCGTCTAAAGGCAAAGACGTATATTTGGCTCCCCCAAACAGCCTCTCCGGGTCTTCACGGGAACGAATATAATTTTCCGCTTCCTGTATGATAGCAATCGTGTTATGATAACATTCCTCAGATGTATCACCCCAGGTCACCAATCCGTGCTTTTCCATTAAAACCAATTGAGCGTCAGGATTCTCCCTCACACCTTCGGCAATCATTTTTGACAGTGTAAATCCGGGGCGAACATACGGGACCCAGACAAAACGATTGCCAAAAATCTCCCTGGCAATCTGCTTTCCATTATCTGCACAGCAAATGCTTATAATGGCATCCGGATGGGTATGGTCCACATGTTTGAAAGGTAAAAAGGCATGAAGCAGTGTCTCAATGGAAGGGCGCGGATGTTTGCTGTCAATCATACAATGCTGCAGATAAGCAACCATCTCTTCATCCGACATCGAGTCACGTTCAAAGAGGGGGAGGATATCATCCAACCTTAATCCTGTAAAATTTTTCGCTTTCATCGCAGCCAGGTCGGAACCGCTTCCTTTGACCCACATCACTTCCATTTCCCGGCCGCGGAAGTCTGTTTCTATTGTTTTCATCGAGGTATTGCCTCCGCCCCAATTAGCTACGGTGCGGTCGGCCCCCAGCAGATTGGACCGGTATACCAATTCATCCAATCCGCTGTTGATTTGTGCTGCCTTCTCCATCTTCCACCGGTTTGCAACCATTTTAGCCTCCCTGTTTTTGTTTGCTTTTATTTTTATTTGATTTTGTTGTTATGATCATATCATATGTTTATTTTGTTTTGAATATATTGGTTCATTTTTGTTTTAATATTTCAGTCATTTTTATCCTGTGGAAGTATTTTTACAGCACAGGGCCTAAATCATAAAATCCTTTTGTGGCTATTTGTCGCCTGATCATCTAACATACCGAAAATTTGATTTTCCAAAGTGACTTATCGGGCCATCCATCCGCCATCTACGCAAAGAATATGGCCGTTCATATAATCTGAGGCTGAAGATGCCAAAAAAATTACAGGCCCTTTTAGATCTTCCGGGAATCCCCAGCGGTTTGCAGGAATTCTCTCCAAAATCTGCCTGCTTCTCTCCTCGTCTTCCCTGATTTGAGCTGTATTGTCGGTTACCATATAACCCGGAGCAATCGCGTTCACCTGAATTCCCTTTGATGCCCATTCGTTTGCCAATGCTTTTGTGATACCGGCTACACCGTGTTTGCTGGCAGTATATCCGGGAACGGTAATTCCCCCTTGAAAGCTTAGCATGGAAGCAATGTTGATAATTTTTCCGGAGCCAACTTTAATCATCTCTCTCCCCACCAGCTGGCACAGGAAAAAAACTGAATTCAGATTCAGGTTTATCACTTCATTCCAGTCTTCCATTGCATGATCAGCAGCTGGAGTTCGCCGGATGATCCCTGCATTGTTGACCAAAATATCAATTTTGCCAAAATGTTCTTTCACTTGCTGAACCACATTTGCCAACTGGGTTTCGTCACCTAAATCAGCCTTTATGGCAATCGCTTCCCGGCCCAGCTTCTCTATGGAACTTTTCGTTTCACCAGCGTCACTGCTGTTCGTTATCAGAGCAAGATCAGCCCCCGCTTCTGCTAATCCGATGGCCATATCTCTTCCCAATCCGCGGGCAGCCCCGGTCACAATGGCTGTTTTCCCGGAAAGATCAAATAAATTCATATTTATCATTCTCCTTTCTTCATTGATACAAAGAACCCACTGAATTTGCCGGGATTGACCCCGGACTTTACTTTGTTAGTCTGTGGACAAAGGATGCCGGGGTCAGAAAGTTTAACGGAAGCTTCCCGTCTCAATGAAACCGGCTGTGTATTATCGCAAATCTTCCATGGGTACGGAATCCATATCGGCAAATATTTGATTTTCTCCGGCCATCGCCCAGATAAACGTGTAGTTGCTCGTTCCTACTCCGCTGTGAATAGACCAACTCGGTGAAATAACCGCCTGTTCGTTCCGCACGACCAGATGGCGTGTCTCATTCGGTTCACCCATAAAATGGAAGACAACCCCATCCTCAGGCATATCAAAATAGAAATACACTTCTGAGCGCCGATTGTGCGTATGGCAAGGCATGGTATTCCACATGTTATTAGGCTTTAGCAAAGTCATCCCCATTACCAGTTGACAGCTTTGCACCCCGTCCGGATGAATATATTTATAGATGGTACGTTCATTCGATGAACTGATGCTTCCCAGATGATTTGGTTCCGCTTCACTGATGGCAATCTTTACTGTCGGATAAGATTGATGGGCCGGAGCAGAATTAAAATAAAAACGGGCAGGCGCTTCGGCATTTTCGCTCCTAAATGACACTTCGCGGTTACCCAGCCCGATATACAAGCAGTCCTTTGTCTCCAGAACATACTCTTCACCGTCAACTATAATGAAACCTCTGGAACCGACATTAATGATTCCAATTTCCCGCCGTTCCAGAAAATAATCTGCTCCCATTTCCTGTGGGTCCGCTTCCAGTTCAAGCGGCTGGTGAACCGGAACAGCCCCGCCGGTAATCATTCGGTCCACATGGGAATACACCATCTTGATTTCCCCCGGAACCATGATGCCTTCCATTAAATACTCCCTGCGAAGTTGATCGGTAGAATATGCTTTTGTTTGTTCAGGGTTTGTTGCATAACGAATCTCCATGTTTTTCAGCCTCCTGGTATAAGATTCTTTTTAAAATGAAAAAAACAAGCAATCAGAAAAATAATCATCTTCTGTGGCAGATGATTCAATTGCTATTAAGATTATTATAAAATAGTTATCGCAGAAATTGGTTGTAATTTTCGTATCTGTTTGAAAACCAGACTGATCCTCTAGTTTCCATTCACCGAACCCATCGTCAGCTGTGTAAGCCAAATACCCGATATTCGTATGTTTCCAAGCGCACAGGCCCGGCCGGGACGGTTCCCCCGTTCAATAAATCGTCCGCCGGGCAAGGCAATTCCAAAGAACCACCGTTTCCGTCCATATTTACGACAACCCATATGATACGTCCCTCCCCAACGCGTGGCGCCACCACCGTTCCCTGTGTTGAATGAAAGCGAAGCGACACTCCCGCCTTATCGGCGTAGTAGCAGAACATTGCTCGCAGCATCTCATCCCCTCCTTTTCCTTGCGGCGTTGAACCAACAAGCACAATTTTCCCTGCCCCCCAGGGTACTTCCTGAATAAAGGCAGCCCCGGGCGTAACACCCCCTTCCACCCATCCGACTGTACGTGTGTTGGAGGTCTCGTCGAATACTGCACTGTAATAACCGAGCGGGGCACGAACGCCAAAAGCGACTCCCTGTGCATTGGTACCGCTGATAGGATACACCGCCCGGGTATGAAAAGAGCATATGCGTTCAAGTTCTCCAAGCGCCGCGTTCGTTGGGACTGTATGTTCCCCTGTGCGATAACCTGTCAGCGGCCCGACGATCCAGATTCCCCCCTGTTTGGCAAAAGCCAGTCCTTTCTCTGTCAAATGTTGGGGCAAATATGGAACGAAAGGGGTCAGCCATAGTTTGTACCCGTCAAGTACTGCCTCTTCAAAGATCAGATCTCTGTGCAATCCGGCCCACATCAATTGGCTATGCCAGCGGTTGACAAGTTGCAAATAATTCAAACGGTCCAACGATTCCGTGCTCAGGAAGACACGTGCCCGATCCGAGTAGGTCATCGCTACCTCCGCTTGCTGCGGTTCACTTTTCAGGATCAGTGGTTCAAGTGCCTGTCTGACTTTGCTGACGGCTTGGACGCCAGGATAACCGACAGACGGTTCCCCCCAGGCACTGAGCACGGACCCGTGCGTCATTTCACAGCCGGACCTCTGTTGCCGCCACAGCCAATGGTTAAATCCTCCTGCCCCAAATGCATAGGCGGCTACCGCTTCAACTTCCAGAAATCCGTTTCGATGCGGTTTCATATAGCCATGCAGGTGTCCATTATGAGATGTGCTGGTTTCCATAACCCAGAATGGAACTCCGGGTTTGACGTTTCTGAACAAGTCATAGTTAAGCAACATGTCTTCATAGCTGTCACAATCCGGATAATCGTCGAACGATGCAAAATCAAGCCGTTTAAACATCCGTTCATTGTCAAGCTTGAACGCCCGGTTCGTATTATGGGTGATTGGAGCATCCGAATATTTGCGAATGATATCTGCTTGTTCCTCCAAAAATTCAGCCACTTTCTCCCTTGCAAACATCTGGTAGGCCGTTGTCAGCGATGCATGATGATAAAAGGGAGTTGGAATCGGCTGCGGCACCTGATCAAATGAAAGATATCTTTCACTCCATACATCCGTACCCCACGCATCATTCAGCGCTTCAATG
Source organism: Paenactinomyces guangxiensis (assembly GCF_016055185.1). Classification (GTDB taxonomy): domain Bacteria; phylum Bacillota; class Bacilli; order Thermoactinomycetales; family Thermoactinomycetaceae; genus Paenactinomyces; species Paenactinomyces guangxiensis. The sequence goes on along the minus strand of NZ_JAECVR010000004.1, from coordinate 209,429 downwards.
GTTTCATATTTTCCTTGCAGCCAATAAGGCCACAATGATTTACACGTGTCACAGAAACATTCCCCAACATGACAGTGAAATTCATTGTCGATTTGCCATCCGATCAAGGCCGGATGCCTGCCCAATTCTTTTGCGATGTTTTCCACGATGATGCGGCACCGTTCCCGGAAGAACGGGTGATTCATGCAACAGTGCTGGCGGGAGCCGTGACTCATGCGCTTGCCTTCTGCATTGACATGCAGCCGCTCCGGATGACCATGTGTCATCCAAATCGGGGGAGTCGGTGTCGGTGTACAAAAAATGACATCAATACCCTCTGCATGAAAGCGGTCCAGGATTCTGCGAAAAAAGCCAAGATCGATCAGATCCATCTCAGGCTCCATCCTCGACCAGGCAAATTCCCCAATTCGGACCACATTAATCCCTAAACGGAGCATTTCTTGAATGTCCTGCTCGATCACTTCACTGTTCCATAATTCCGGGTAATACGCAGCACCGTAATATAATTTGTTCTTCATCGTTCCCCTCCCGGTATTGACCGCCGATCAAAATGCCACTCCCCGTACGGGACCCTCCCCATATCTTTTTGAGACAGCCGGGTGTGTTGGATTCACCCAGGAGAGCAGCGGGACTTCAACATCCGTTTTACCACTCCAATTGGGTGTATAATCGAACGTATGAGCGTTTCTTATCCCACTGGTAGTGGGTTTGTTCCTGTATGCCATAGTATGAGGTTCCGGTGGCGAATTAATCTCTCCCCACCGGGTAAAACCATCAATCCTCCACAAACAGTTACCATCCGGTTTGCAGGCTTCCAGAAACACATGGCCTGTATATTTTCGGGTTATCTTCATAATTTGATAAACATTTCTTTTACTCCCTTAATCAAAAACCCTTTTGCCCGTGTTCAGCAAAGCAGATAAAAATGCCAGTGTCAGCCCCTGTCCCCAGCCCTGAATCCGCTTACAGGGAACATCCTTGTATCCCTGTACATCGCGCATCACTGCCGTACCGGCGGAAACCCGTGTAACCGTGCCGTCTTTTGTGATTTGCTCCAATATACCTTGAATCGATTTTTGTACGTATTTGTTATATAAAGAACCCCTGGAGAGCAGGGCTGTCGCTATTCCGGCCGATCCTGATGTTTCAAGGTATGAGGCAGGGTCGGTTAGCACTGTGTGCCATAATCCCGTTTCAGACTGCAGACGAACCAGCGCAGCCAGTTGATCACGCAGCGAACCGTCGATGATCATGAAGGAAGGGTGCGTGACATGCACGATATCCAGAGCTTTTGCCATCGTCAAAGCTGCCCATGCATTCCCGCGTGCCCAGAAGACGCCGGACATGTGATTTTGTGCAATATTGTCCCAACCATGGTAATACAAATTGGTGACCGAATCCTGCAGAAAATTTTCATGTCCGTGATACTGTTTCAAACCGTCTTCAAAATAATCTTCCCTGTCAAGCAAAGAACCGATCCGAATCAGGAAATAGCCTGCCATCATCATCGTATCTACCCACGCCTGTTCCGGAAAGTTATACGTTTCCGAATTGACGGTGTGCTGGAATACACCATCTGCAAATCGTTCAGCGTCATTTTTTAAAAAATCTGCCATTTGAGTCGCAATATCAATATATTTTTCATCGCCTGTTGCCTGATATAACGATAGAAGAGAATGGCCAATGGCAACCCCGTTGATCGACAGCCTGGGCAGTCCGTCCTCCAGTTTTTCGTCGACCCAATCTTTCAAGAGATCGAGATATTCCGTTCTCCCTGTCGCCCCATAGGCTTCGGCTACGCCATAAAAAGCGACTCCCGCCGGCCAATCCCAATTAAAATCCATCCGAAATGTACGATGCACAACACGATCAATCACTTTACGAATTTCATCTTCATCGAAAATCAGTTTTGGCATTGAAATGCTCCTCCTGTCTATTCTGTTCATCGTGCTGACGGTGCCGTATTACCGGCATGGAGGCCTAACCTTTTAGCCCACTGGTGCTGATCCCCTGGACAATGTACTTTTGGAAGAAGAAAAAGATTAAAATCACCGGAATCAGTGAAACAACGGACATCGCAAACATGGCCCCCCAGTTGGAGGTTGTTTCGGAGTCTAAAAACATTTTCAGAGCCATCGACACCGGATACAGTTCCGGCTTGTTCAGATAAATAACCGGATTGATTAAGTCTTCCCAGCGCCAGTAGAAAGAAAAGATCGCAGAGGTAGCCAGAGCCGGGGTAATCAGGGGCAGAATAACCCTGAAAAATATGCCGAATTTGCTGCAGCCGTCGATCTTGGCCGCTTCATCCAGTTCTGTCGGGATCGTGCGGATAAACTGCATGATCAGGAAGACGAAAAAGGGAATCCCAAAATATTGGGGTACCACTAACGGTTTAAACGAATTGAGCCAATCAAGCTTCGCAAACAAAATATATTGGGGGATCATGACTACATCGTGAGGCAGCATCATCGTCAGCATCATACAGGTAAACCAGAACCTTTTCCCGAAAAATTGCAGACGGGCAAAGCCATAGGCGATCAAAGCGGATGAGAGCACCGCCCCGATCGTGGAAAGTACAACAATAATCAAGGAATTCATAATAAAGGTCCCAAATGAGTGACCACCGATTCCCTCCCATCCAATCACGTAATTGACCCATACCCACGGGTCGGGAATGAGGGAATGAGCTGTTACGAAAATACTCTCACTTTTCTTAAATGAACTCATGAACAACCACAACACCGGGTAAAGCATCAGTACAGCAAGCCCCGCGACAAAAAGATGGTAGATGATTTTTTTTGGTTTTAGACGGATCGCCTGCATCATGATCAGCCTCCCTTCGACTCATAATGAACCCAGTAAGATGATGTCTTAAACAAAATGAAGGTCAGCAAACCGACAACTGCCAGCATGACCCAGGCCATCGCCGATGCGTAGCCCATCTGGAAAAAGGAGAACGCTTTTTGAAATAAATACAGGGAGTACAGCAGCGTTCCGTCCAGCGGCCCTCCTTCTCCTTTCGAGATGATATAAGCAGGGGTAAAGGTCATAAAACCGGAAATTGTCTGCATGACCAAATTAAACAGGATAATGGGGCTTAACAGCGGCAGGGTGATTTTGAAAAACCGCTGAACACTGTTGGCACCGTCCACGCTGGCTGCTTCATAATAAGTCTTTGGAATGTTTTTCAATCCAGCCAGAAAAATAAGCATCGAAGAACCGAATTGCCAGGTGGATAAGACGATCAATGTCCACAACGCAGAGATCGGATCCTGATACCAGAAAATTTTTTGATCAACCCCAAGGAAAAAAAGCAATGCATTGATCGCTCCATCATTTCCGAAAAGATTCCGCCACATGATGGAGACTGCCACGCTTCCGCCGATAATGGAAGGAAGATAAAAGAGAGTTCTATACAACCCGACAGCCCTGGAAGAGGTGTTCAACAGCATCGCTATGAACAGGGCAAAACTCAGCCGAAGCGGCACCCCGGCCAGAACATAGTAAAACGTGACTTTGACCGAATTCCAATACTTCTCGTCATCCAAAAACATTTCTTTGTAATTGTCAAGTCCGATCCATTTGGGAGAGGAAAACAGATCATACTCGGTAAACGATAAATAGAAAGATGCCAGAATGGGCATCAGTGTAAAGACTAGAAAACCTATGATAAACGGGGAGATAAAGATATAACCCGCTATATCTGAGCGCAATTTCATTTCATCAACTCCTTCACCAAAACCGGCTCATTCGGGGTTAAAAGTGTGATAGCTGATCAGCCGGCTATCACACTCGAATTCTATTCTTTCAACATCAACTCTTGTTCCTTGCCAGGATTTTATTCGCCTGCTGTCTGAACTTAACAGCCCCTTCTTCTGGCGTTATCTTCTTAAACAGGATCTGATCAGACACATCTTTAAGCGCTTTCATAACTTCCGAAGCGCCTACCGGATCCATTGGACTAAGGGGGCTGCTGTTTTTTGTTACCTTATCCACATACTCAAACACTTTGGCTTGTTCAGGAGCCAGAACCGGTTTGATCCCCTCCGCAACTTTGGAGGAAACAGGGACCCCTCTGTCTCCTTTGATCAACTTATTGGCCTCAATATCATTTACAAAAAAGTTGATAAATTTTGCTGCTTCTTCCTTATGCTTGGAGTTTTTCGCAACGGAGAAGAACATGCTGGGTTTCAGAAACAACCCTTCTTTTTGTCCGGGACCGGGAGGCAAATGCAATTCCAGCGGCTGTTTGACCAATTGGGCATATCCGACATACTGGTTTGACCAATTCCACGTCATCGGGGCTTTCCCTCTGACAATAATTTCATCCTCAAACCCTTTTATTTGCGCCGTTACATCCGGGGTGGGAAACGCTCCTGCTTCTACCAGCCTCAACTGCCGCTTAAAATACTCAACAAACAAGGAATCATCGCTATATCCTAGGGAAGTGCCATCCTCACTGTACATATGCTGTCCTTTTGTTCTTAAATAGTAAGGAAAAAACACGTCGGGCGGATGCATCCCGTTGGTACCGTATATATTCAGTTTGCTCTTCACCCCGAGAGCCATCTTCTCGAAGTCGTCCCAGGTCCAATCCGGCTTTGGCGGATCGAAACCTGCTTGTTTCAACTTTTCGTCATCTGTGATGACAGACAGTGCCGTAACTCCCAGGTTGAATCCGAGCAACTTGTTTTCATACATCCCGGTGGAAAGTGCGTTTTCATTGATCGAGCTGACATCGATGGTGCCGTTCTTGGTGTACTGTGTCAAATCTGCCAGTTGTCCCTTTTGGGCATACTGGGCAAAATATGAGGTGTCCATTTGGATAATGTCCGGCAATTGACCCGCTGCCGCCATCGGAGCCAGCTTTTTCCAATAATCATCCCAGTTGGCATATTCTGCTTCAATTTTCACATGGGGATTCTGCTTCTCGTACATCTCGATCACTTTCAGCGTGTAGTCGTGCCTGGGCTGACCACCCCACCAGGCTATGCGGAGCGTGACAGATTCTCCATCGGATGACTCAGCATTCTGCGCGCCGCTGCACCCGGTAAACGATAATGCCACTACCAGCGACAATAATGCCAATAAAACCTTTCTCATTGCTTTCTCCCCTTTATACAGCTTACGAAGAGTGTTTATATCTATTATTCTAGTTGGGTTTGTTATAAGTTGAATCCAAAAAACCAATCCAATTGTTCAAAAAACAGACAATCTTGAAATAATAATAACGAATGGGAGCAGGTCGTATGACCTGCTCCCTGTTAATCCGTGTCAAAGTGCTTCCTATACTCAGTAGGAGTGCATCCGACATATTTTTTAAACACCTGGCTGAAGTATTGAGGATTATTTTTGAACCCGAACATTTCCGCCAGTTCAAATATCTTCACATCATCTGACTGTTCAATCACTTCCTTTGCTTTCTCGATCCTGACTTTCGTAACATAGCTGGAGAACCTGTCTCCCGTTACTTTCTTAAACAGCTTTCCAAGATAATCCGCATTCATATAGATCATTTCGTTAGCGACCCAGGTTAACGAAAGTTCAGAATTGCCCAGCTGCTCATGAATAATCTCAACCACTTTACTTATAATCGCTGATTGCTTATTTTTGTTTCGCTTATAATTGCTCATCGTGATTTCTTTGGCGGTCTCACGGAAAAATGAGCGCATCGCCTCAAGAGTTTCCATCTCAATCAGCATACTGATTTTAGCCATATAACCGTTCATCTGTTCAGACTCACACAGTCGAATCATGGCGACAAACAACTGAATCACATAAGATTTGGTTATATGCATGTCAAGCCGCAGATTCGCCAAATTGGCAAAAAACTCATTCATTTCCCTGTTTGCATCTTCCCATCGACCTGATTTGACAAACATGTAAAATTGTTCCTCGTTAAAGGAGAATGCCACGTTTTCAGTTTGGTTCAAGTGCGTGATATCCTTCTTTGTAATGAGACTCCCTTCCCCCAGGTAAAACCGGTAGTTGAGGCATTCCAACGTTTCCGTATACAATCGCCGTGCGTCGCTAATGTCTCCTGCTTCACTCAATGCAATCGTGATATCAATTTTGTAGTATTCAAAAAAAGCATTCCGAACAGCATGAATGCGCTCGTGAAGTTCTTCAGGTTCAACAATGTCTTCCACAAGAATCAATACATATTCACCAACGATGGAACTCAGCACGGGGACTCCCAGGATTTCTTCAGCGATGTTTTTCACCGCAAAAATATGTTCAAATTCAAATGAACCTTCCGGGTGGAACAGAACCAGTCTCACTTTCCGGTTTTCAAAATTGAGATTGAACAATTTCCGGTAGTATTCCCAGTCTCTGACTCCATACGTTTTATTGGTGACAAACTCTTTTAGAAACTGTTCCTTCACATGTGGCAAAGCTAATTTCAACCGATGCTTCATATTCTTAATAAATTGTTCCTTGCGTTCCCTCTCCTTAAGTTCACCCACCAGTTCCTGTAGCGCTTCCTTGATTTTGTTTTCATTGCAGGGCTTTAGCAAGTAATGTTTTACCCCGTATTGCATGGCCTTCTTTGCATAATCAAATTCACCAAATCCCGACAGAAGGATAAACCGGATTTGGGGATGGTCTTCATAAACTTTCGATACCAGCTCCAAGCCATCCATACCCGGCATTTTGATGTCGCTGATCACGATATCCGGCTGATCCCGGGTGATTTGTTCATAAGCATCCAGGCCATTGCGGGCAGTTCCGGCCAACACTGTCTGCAAACTCTCCCAATCGATGATGCCTGCAATTCCCTCCAAAATATTTCTCTCATCATCCACTAGCAATACCTTATACACATGTTCACCCTTTCTGATGTGGCAGTACAACACTCACACTGGTTCCCCGGCCCGGTTCACTGCTCAACCTGATTCCATATGGTTCCCCAAATGCAAGTTTGATGCGTTCATCGATATTCTTCAAACCTACCCCGTTGCCTTTGCTGCGTACTTCTCCCTGTTGCACTTTTTCCAGGAAGCCGGGGTCCATACCGGGACCATTATCCTCAACAATTAACATGAGATTTTTTGGTGTATCTTCAGCTCTGATAGTAATTTTGCAGGGACTGACCATTGGTTCCAAAGCGTAGTGAATGGCATTCTCCAGCAAGGGCTGCAAAGTGAGTTTCGGAATCTGATTATCTTTGATTTCCTGCGGAACCTGCAAATGAAAATCAAGCCGCTCCTCAAACCTGAATTTCTGTATGGTGATATAATTATGGATGATTTCAATCTCTTCACCAACTGTGATCAAAGGTTCTTTTAGACTGATCGAACTTCTTAATAAAAAACCAAGAGCCTCTACCATTTGAGAAATTTGTGGTTGGCGGTTCATTTTGGCCAGCCAGTTGATTGATTCCAATGTATTGTACAAAAAATGGGGATTGATCTGCGCCTGAAGTGCTTTAAACTCTGTTTCCTTGATGGTAAGCTGCTTTGCATAGTTTTCGGAAATCAGATGATTGATCTGTTGAACCATAATTCCGAAATTCCGGTACAGTTGCCCGACTTCATCCTTCTGAAGAGAAGCGGGGCTTAATAAGTCTGTACTGGCCTTATGAAAATCCCCTTTTTGCACCAGTCTCATTTTAGAAATTAAATGTTCGATCGGGTCAGTAAGACTCTTCGCAAAGTTCATTCCCCACGCGCTTACCACTGCAAAAATCATAATGAACACCAAAATCACGAAGTTCTTCATAACTAATATTCTTTCAAAGATTTGTCTAAACGGGAACACATTCAAATAGGTCCAGTTTGTATTATCGGATTGAATATGCGCGATAAAGTATTGTTCCCCGTTGATTTCTTCGGTTCGATAACCCTGTGGAAACTTCGATAACAGTGATATTTGAGCCTCGCTCAGGAAGGGATTTTGCGGGAAGATGATCTCCTTTCCGGACGCAACAATCAGCCCCCCATGCAGTTTCTCTGATCCTTTCGCGTGATCCTTCACGATTTTCTCTATGTCAATTCGAATGATCAACGTTCCCAGCTTATCCAAACTCAAATTTGTAAAAGATCTTACCTCCCTTGCCGCAATCAGGGAAAAATCGGTGTCATCCGGGTATATCCAACGAATTGTGCCCCTTCCCTTTGCCGAATCAGCAATGATTTGTTCCCTCTTTCCAGCTGGAGTCGAAATCGTTTTAACACCTGCCGAATACTCTTCGCCTTTCAAGCCGAATAGATGGATGGATAAAATATTCTTTTCTGAACCGGCGTATCCGAACAATTTTTCCAGAAGCTTTGTCCGTATTCGGAATCTCTCATATTCTGATAAATCCCCGTTCAATTTCTTCAGATCACTTTGAATGCGTTCATCAGCAATGATATTAAAAGACAGTTTCTCAATTTTTTTAAGTTCGCTTTCGATCACGGTTGAAGACAGAGACAACACCTGGGCAGATTTCTCATAAATTTGTTCATCATAGATGTTGTACGCATATTGCAGAATAATTTGCGTTGAGGAGAACGAAATGATTACAATGAGTGAAATTAAAATAAACATTTTGTATTTGATCCTTAAGTTTATATATAAATTTTTTACTAGTGGGAATATTTGTTTCATCCGCACCCCTCCTCCCGATCCATCTCCATTTGCCGAATGGTTTAATTGACCGTTTATACTAATCGGAAAAAACAAAAGGAACATTCAAAATATCCTTCATGATATAACTAATATGTACAAATCATTCTAATATTTTTATTTGAGACTAAGCAATATGTTAAAATGATATAAATATTTCATAATTATTGGCGGTGATTCAAATCAACGATAAACCAAAGAAAGACAAAGAGTCTGAGGAATCCCAGTTTGATCTGAGCGGAGATGCAAATCAGGTCAATATTAGTGAAGAGACCAGAGACAGTATCCCTGAATCATATAGTCCTGACAAAACAATCAAAACAAAAGCAATCCTGTATCTGCAAGAGTTCAATAAAACTATGGAAGCCGTGGATTTACCAGAAGAAGAAAAACAGGAACTGATTGCTTTGATCGCCGAGGTGGAAAAAAGTTTAAATTATGATCATCCGAACCATAAACTTCTTAGAAAAATGATGAAAAAGATGGAACAATACCGTAGTTTGGCAGAGCCGGAGCTTATTGAGAAATTTGTTTTCACAGCAGAATATATCATCGGGACAAACTTCCAGGTGATCGAGCTTTTCTCTCGGGATACTGCTGCACTAAGCCGGGCAAATCCCGCATCCAGTGCTACGATCGTCGAAAGGCCTTCATTTTTGAATTCAGAAAAAGCGTCCGGCAAAGGGGACTCGCTCACATCAAGCATCGTTCTCGTTCAAATTCAACACCTGCAGGCATTGCTAAATGATCCAGATACCCCCTACCAATGTGCCTATAATCGCATTTGTATCAACAATTTCATCAATGAAATGATTCAAATCACCAATGGAGAGGTCACCCAGCTGGATGAAGAAACCTATGAAATACGAAGCAAGTATCTTGGGGATGAAGCCAAAAAGGTGAGTCGTCTGGGAATAGCATTAAATAAAAAAATAAACGGGTCTGTGCTCATCAGTGTCAGTCATGGAAAATATTCAGCTGAAGCGCGTTCCAATGCCCGCCATTTACTGGAAAAAGACAGAGAAAACCGGAAGCAACAGAAAGAAATCATTCCCCTTGATGCTTACATCCGGGCTGAAGCTAAAAATATCGCCCGTTTCCTGCGTGAACACGAGGGGGAATGGAAATGAGCAACAACACTCTCCCCCGGACAGAAACGGAATTGGAGAAATTGGTAAAATTCGCTTTGGAAGAAGAGGCGATTAGGGAGTTTTTTGAGGTGCTGGGAGAAGATGTTGAATCCATTGCCCCGCAAGTAAAAGAGAGAGCCAGGCAATTTCTGAGAAAAAGCGGGATCATTGAACAGAAAATGTTAAAAACCATTGCAGATCACTACGCTCAAAAATCCCTTGGTGCCGAAGGCCCATCGCCAAAAGAGAATGGGAGTTCAAACCTCAATGAAGATAACAAAGAAATAAAAATCTCTATAGCAGATTCTGAAAATGGAATAAAACCGGATCAAACGCCTGAAACAACAAAAAAATCCAGAAACAAACCAATTTTAGGCTTTATATTTTCAAGTATCATGCTTATTTTTTCAATTATCTTCAATTATACCATCAACGAAAAACTATGGCCTTTAGTCGCTCTGTGTTTAATGATCGCACTGGGGTTCCTTGCCTATCATTACCTGTCCTCCGATAAGGATGATACGGGGATGGATGTTTAACCGATCTCTATATAATACAAGTATAAGGAGAGCCGGAAAGAATGGATATACTCATACAGCAATACGACTGGATTCGACGGACAAGAGAGGTATTGTTCTGCTATTGCGAGACCCTGTCCCCCGATGATTATGTGAAGGAACTTGAAAGTTTCGGGGGCGGATCGATCCGAAACCTTCATGTACACATTGCCGATTGTTATCGATTCTGGCTGGGAAACTTTGCTCTCAAAAAGCCCCTTGCAAGAATAGAACCGGAAACGGTTAAGGATGTGCAAGAAATGCGCCGGCTTTTCTCGCAAACGGACAGCCTGGTTGAGGAATTTTTCCATCAGTTCAGGAATCGGTGGGACCATCCTGCTAGCGGCACTGTCTCCTGGAAAGAAGGAAACGTGGATCTAACTCCGCTCTGGCTCTATACACACACGATCACGCATGAACAACACCATAAGGGGCAAATGGTATCGATAAGCAGACATCTCGGCTATACCCCGCCGGATACGGATCTTGTCTTGCCTTTCTAACACTTGCTATCCGGCTTTACTGCTGCGGTGGACCGTTGAACGGGGAGTTCTTGCCCGGATTCCCCATTCATATACCTCTAAAACTTCTTTTCCGGTCTGGACTATTTAATCCATTTCCGTTCCAGTTCCTTAAATTTTCCTTGTAACTTCATCTCCTCCACCCAGAGATTAACCCAGTTTTGAAAATCTAAATCTCCCTGGTGCATGAGATATCCTTTTTCATGGATTGTAAAGGGCTGATCAGCCAGCGCGGCATACAAACGCTCATCTTGTTTCGCATAAAATCTGGCCTCAACACTGTCTGTAATCATGACATCAAATTTCCCTTCTGCGACCATCTGAGGGATATTCAGATTATTTTCCACCACAGTTACCCTGGCTTTTTTGATGTTCTCCTTTACAAACTTCTCGTTGGTTCCGCCGGGGTTTACTCCAATTTTGACTGAAGGCTGATCAATGTCATTCAGGCTTTGAAATCGTTCTTTATCTTCCTTCCGTATCAATGGAGATTTCCCATCCCGTATATATGGAGCCGTTAAATAAGCGGTCTTCTGACGTTCCAGATTTCTGGTGATCCCTCCCATCGCAATATCAAATTGATCTGTCTGAAGATCTTTCATTAAAGTCGTCCAGGATGTTCGCACAAATTGTACCTTGACTCCCAGATCCTTTGCCAGCATCTTCGCTGCATCAATATCATAACCTTCATACTGTTTGGTTTCAGGATTCCAGTAGGTGAACGGCTTGTAATCTCCGGTTGTTCCAATCCGTATTTTACCCCGTTCCAATATTTGATCCAGCCGGGATTTTACCGGTTTTTCGGCTGCCGGCTCCTCTTTCTCCTGAATAAAAAGTGTTCCCAGTCCGATGACTAACAACATTACACTCACAACCAAAACCATAACTGGCTTCCTCATACAACCTCCCCCTTTCTTAATAATAAATTACCACTCTTCAAAAAAATCCACACCCCTCCGCTTGGACAGTGAGTGTAGCGGTCAAATACCTATTAATCCGGACAAGGAATGGACCTGTAGTACAAAAGTCATTTATAATTTGTTATAATTCGATGATAGAAAACAAATGGGCCAAGCCCATTTGTTCAGATTTTTTTAATTTATCCCTCAAATAAACCCAAGGAGGAACATTTATGGTACAAAAGGATCAATGGGGGTCCAGAGCGGGCTTTATCCTGGCAGCCGTCGGTTCGGCGGTCGGTCTCGGAAATATATGGCGTTATCCTTACGTCGCCTATGAAAACGGAGGGGGAGCATTTCTGATCCCTTACCTGGTGGCCCTCTTTACAGCCGCTATTCCCATATTGCTGTTTGAATATGCGATGGGACATAAAAGCAGGGGTTCAGCTCCGTGGTCATTGCACAAATTGTCAAATAAATTAGAATGGATTGGCTGGTGGCAAGTTCTTGTAGCCTTTTTCATCGTCACTTATTATATGGTTATTATTGGTTGGGCAACCAGTTATACCTATTTTTCCTTTGGGACTCAGTGGGGAAAAGATACAGAAGCATTCTTTTTGAAACAATATCTTAATACAAGCGATAATTTCTGGAGTTTTGGCGGAATTCAGTGGAAAGTATTAATCCCGGTTGCCATTATTTGGGCTCTGGCTTACCTGGTTATGCGGCGCGGGATCAAAAAAGGAATTGAAATGGCTAACCGCATTTTGATTCCGGTTCTTGTTATTATGTTGATCTTGATTACACTACGGGCCATCACCTTGCCCGGTGCAGCCAAAGGGTTAAATGTGCTTTTAACTCCCGATTTCAGCAAAATCCTGGACCCTGCTGTATGGATTGCGGCATATGGACAGGTTTTCTTCTCTTTAAGCATCGGTTTTGCAATTATGATCACTTATGCTTCCTACTTGAAAAAAGACAGCGATTTGTCCAATAGTGGCTTGATTGCCGCTTTTTCCAACAGCGGGTTTGAGTTTCTGGCAGCCATTGCTGTTTTTGGGACCCTCGGATTTTTGGCCCAACAACAGGGGGTAGCTGTTGAGGAAGTGGTATCTAACGGTATTATTTTGGCATTTGTGGTATTTCCAAATATTATCAATGCCTTTCCGGGACTAAATTCGCTATTTGGTGCCTTATTCTTTGGTTCCCTGATTTTTGCCGGATTTACGTCAGCCATTTCCTTGTTGGAGCCCGGCATCTCGGCCTTCCAGCAAAAATTCCGCCTCAGCCGTAAAGCGGCTATCAACTGGGTTTGCGGGGGCGGCTTCCTGGTCAGTGTTGTGTATACGACACAGAGCGGCCTGTCCGTGCTGGACATTGTGGATCATTTTATCAACAGTTACGGTATCTTGTTAAGTGCACTTGTATCCGTCATCTTAGTTGGCTGGTTTGCCAAACAGCTGCCTTCGCTGCAAAGCCATATCAACAGTGTATCTGATATCCGGATCGGTTCCTGGTGGGTGATTACACTTCGGTTTATCGTTCCGGTGGTACTCGGGGGCGTAATGATTCAAAATATTATAGACGAACTGACAAAACCGTATGGCGGTTATCCTGTGGGCTCTCTGGCTACTTTTGGCTATGGGCTTGTCATCTTATTGATACTTGCCGGATTTGTCCTTCAAGCCGGCAGCTGGCGGGGGATGGAACCACAAGAAAAAGTGTCCAAACAGAAAGGGGCATAAAAGATGAGTGTCGGTGCATGGATCATGTTGTTCCTGGGAGCAGTTTTGCTCTGGGGCGGATTAGCCTATTTTCTCTTCCGTGCCTATCGGTCTAATCAACAAAAATAATTTTCTATATAATTGCAGCTTTTATTGTAAATAAAACAATCCCTCCCCTGATTCCCAAAGGCGGAGGGATTGTTGTTGTTTGAAAGTTTGCCGCAGGACGATGCCAAATATCAAATTGTAAGTTCTTGTCTTGTCCGTCTTAAAGAAATCATTTATTTTTCTCGATCTTATTTTTTAAAATCGATATGACCTTTTTTGAATCAAATGATCATGCCACTTGCTAAAAAAAATTACAATAAATAATGATCCCAATAAGGCGCATAACATATCCCAGTGTGAATCCCACTGATCACCTTGTGTTCCCAAAAATGAATCTATATCTTCTTCCATGATATGAGCATAAGAAACCTCAAACAGCTCATATCCCGCACTGATGGATAAACTGATGCTGATCAGGATGAATGATAACCATCCTCTTTTTTGGACTACATTTTTTCTAATCATGATTTCCCTGAAGAAAATAGTTGGGACCACCCCTTGAAAAAAATGGCCCAACCGGTCATAGTGATTCCTTGATAAGTGCCAGGCATCCCGAAGATCATTAAATAAAGGGAAATTCCCGTACGTGTAATGTGCTCCTGCAAAAATAATAATGATCCCGATAAAAGCAAAAAAATAGGTTATGGGAGTAAAGGGGAATGTACGGTAAGTTACCACAAGTACAATTGTCAATAAAACACCCGGAATGATTTCATAAAACCAGACCATGCGATTAACAGGATGAATAGCTGACCAAACAAATAAGAATAATAATATAATAAGCATAAAAACATATATTTTTCGTTTACTCATCCTGTCCCCTTCTCTTCATGTTCATATTCATCATTAATATGAAGTAGGATACTGATTAATATGCTTTTTAAATTTTAGAATAGAATATACGGAATCATCGGTATTTTCATCTGACGGAGCAGTTTTTCCATTGATGATTTTTTCAAAGAAACAGAGCACAATTTTTTTAACTTGGACAAATACATTTCCGAAGACTTCTTTTCTGTCATAATCTTTAGCAATTGACAGAAAGGAGGTTATCTAAACTGAATGCATTGGAGCGGCTCTGCAACCAATTTGCCCGGATTGTAGATGGTCAACCCAGTATCTTCAACGGGGTTTGTTTCATTCAAAAATTTCGGCCCATTCGTGCTACCATATTGGGACAGCGTACCCGATCCCCGCTGGTACTGCCTACATTTTTCACATTTGAGTCCATCGATCGCCGGGGACGTGCCCTAAACCTGGGTGAAACAGTAATCTTACAACAGGAAATCAATCCCTTTATTTCTGCACTAAGAAGGGGCGGAATTATAGTAACCTCTCTTCATAATCACTGGTTGTTTGAACAACCGCGACTGATGTATATCCATTTTGAATCGGTAGAAAATCCGATCATCTTTGCCAGAAAAGCAGCTGCAGCCCTAAGGGTACTGCGCAAATAACTGTTTCCGGTTTAAATGGAGGTTCTGTCAAGTCTTGTAACCATGGAATTACGGTACAGCGATTTTTCAGAGCTTTATCTTAGCCCTTTGAACACCTTGTTCACCGGGCTGACTCCGTATGCCTGACAGCATAACAAAGGGAGGGAACTACGGAAATGATTTCCTCCCTTTCCAGTAATAAACATATTTAAAAATGCCACAACTGTGTTCTCGTTTGCTTAGAAAGATCTGTTAGACGATCAATAAGTCCGATTAAACCAAGTTTCATCTTCACCGCCACAATTAAATTTTTCATTTGTTCTTTCAAAGAAACGAAAAGAAAACATGATGCTTTCTTTGTAAAATTGTTGGCAACATGAAAAACTGTTGTCTTACCCATTTTAATCTCCTTATGCTTAGAAAAGTTATATATTTTCGCCAAATAGCATCACCAACCTTTTTATGAGTATTAACTGTTTATTCTCTTTTTTTGCAGTAAACATATTTAAAAATAATCCGATGACACAAAAAAACTGCCCGATGACGAGCAGTTTTTTTGCGGAAAATTATAGTTTAATTACATTTTCTGCCTGAGGGCCCCTGTTTCCCTGAACCACATTAAACTGAACGCGTTGCCCTTCATCCAGGGATTTGAACCCTTCCCCCTGGATCGCACTAAAATGGACAAAAACATCGCTTCCGCCTTCTACCTCAATAAACCCGAATCCTTTTTCGGGATTAAACCATTTGACTGTTCCAGTCGTTGTCATAAAATACCCTCCAATATTCATTCTAAATATGCTTGTCATATTTACCGAAGCAAATAAATTTCACATACCATAAAGAAATACCTTAGTATGAAGTGATAATTCTTTATGATATGTGAATTATGTACTTCAAATATGAAATTAAGAACTTAGAATCAAAATGACAGCTGCGTTAAACTTTTGAAAACCTGAAACATTGAAAGCCCTGCCTCTCTTTCACCGTATGGCTCCAACGGCCGCCAATGTGAATCCAGCATTCGAAAATAAAACTCGCTTCATTCATTCCTGGTTATTCAAGCATTTAATTCATTCTATAATATCCAGTTACTTAAATCAACCCCCTTTCACATGGCATATCCATTCTTCCTCACTACATCTTGCACATTTTCCAAGCTCCAAACCCGTTTCCATCGACATACGGAACACGATGACGCAAGTTGTCGGCTGCTGCCAAAGGCAGATGATGTCGGAAGATGATGGAACCATCCCTTTGAATCGCTTCAATCTTTTCCCGATGTAATTCTACAATTCGTTTCACAATTGCCAGACCAATTCCGGACCCATGTTTTGAATGCGATTTATCTCCAGTCATGAACATGTCAAACAGCTGCCCAAAGGTATTCGGATCAATGGGTTCAACGGAATTGCCTATTTGAACGACTGCCATATTTTTTCTGTCTGAGTTTCTATCGTGACTTCTTCGGGCCTTTTTCCATAAGATCATTTTCAGTATATTATCAATATAGAAAAAACAGTGGAATACTTTTCTCTCAGCCAGATCCGGTTGAGCCGCTAATGAGGTGCGTCTGTCCAACTCATACTCCACTTCCAAAAAATCGTCAGTGATCAGGGCTGGCTGATAAGCAAACCAGATTTCATCGTACTCCCCTTTTAACCAGCCGGTTGCATGAAACTTGATGCGTTGCTCTTTATCAATTCCACCCGTATATTCTTCTTTCTGGTGTACCAGACCCAGCTCACGAAGTGCATCCAAAAAGTTTTTTAAGAGTCCCACCGGCAAAACATCGACATAATCAACGTCCTCGGCGTCAGCTCCATATTTAAGCTCTAAATGGGTTTCAAAATAATAGCGGGTAGAAACCGATGAGACGGGCAGATACTTGGGGCAGGTAAATACAAAAGGATATTCCCGAACCTGCCCCGGCTCTATCGTAAAGGTCTCAGACGTAATGGGGATTGTTTTGATTTTTTCTTTTACCCCGACACGATTGCCCGCAACCGTATAGTGTGATCCCAAATAGAAATCGACAGATAATCCTTCCACCCGCTGTTCGGCGCTCCCGCCTTTTAATACGATTGTTCCGGTCACTTTTTCTCCCATTGTAATCGCGGGTTGATCCAGCAAAAGATCCACTTTTGCTGCTCCTAATCCCATGGAGGCAAAAAAGTTTTTGATCATCGATGCAGAGCTCCTTTTTTAGGATATCGCTTACTTAAGTCTAACCATTCCCACCCCGGACCGTCCACAAACTTGCGACTTTCTCATTAAATCAAATCGAAAGGCTCATCCCCGAACACATCATCCAAATTTACTTCTAAATCCTTAAAAATACTTACCTTAAATTGATCTCCCCTGGCATAAACCTGTCTTTCATCAAATTGGTCTACTCCCAATATATACACTTCAATATTTTCATTATAGGGATCAACAATCCAGTACTCTTTCACCTTATAGTTTTCATACAGGTCGTATTTATATATTTTATCTCTTTTCGCCGATAAACCGGGGGAGAGAACTTCCACGATTAAATCAGGGGGTCCCTTGCAGCCCCGTTCGTCAATTTTTTTCCGGTCACAAATAATCGACAGATCTGGTTGCACGACATTAAAGGTTTCCCTGTCGGAGTCGTTTTCAGACAATCGCACTTCAAAAGGTGCCAGATAAGCTTTGCATGTTTTTCCCTTTAAATAATTAAAAAATAAACCGAAGATGTTACCTAAAATTTCCTGATGCCTGGAGGAAGGTGCTGGAGCCATATTATACGGGATTCCGCTAATCAGTTCCCATCTTTGGTCATCATTCCACTTCAGATAATCATCATAAGAGTATTTTGTATTGGGTTTAAAAGTCGGGACTTTCATGAAAAACACCTCCCTTGCTGATATTATATACCAAATCTTAGGAGTAAGCTTCTTCCATCCACCGGATGCTGTAAACTAAATTTTTTGCCAAAATGCCTGTACACAAACCTCAAAAACATGTTCAGAAAAATCCACGGAATCTTTCTCGAATTTTT
The DNA here is from genome assembly GCF_016055185.1 of Paenactinomyces guangxiensis. Classification (GTDB taxonomy): domain Bacteria; phylum Bacillota; class Bacilli; order Thermoactinomycetales; family Thermoactinomycetaceae; genus Paenactinomyces; species Paenactinomyces guangxiensis. Next base: position 191,416 of record NZ_JAECVR010000004.1, on the reverse strand, counting down.
CCATGAAGTGTCGACATTTATAGATTTAATCATAACATTCAAGTTTTTATTTTCAAACAATAGAAGGATAAACTAAGGAACATGACGTACTTAATTAAAAGCAAATCACAGGGAACCTGTTTACTTCAGAACCTGTATTTTGAGGAGGAAATCATGTCAGTGAAACAGACCAAGGTGGAGTTCACCATCAAAGGCTGGTTGTACGATCACGTTACTTTGAAATGGAAAGACGGTCAACTGATGAGTGATCAAACGGAGGTTCTGCAAGTGATTAAAAAGAGGATCCAGGAGCTGGAAGAGTCGAAGGCATTTATCCAGTGTCCTGAAACCGGCTTGTTTTATACGGACAATTATTTAAAAGAGCCATTTTGTGCTTATCTTGTGCTCAAGCATATCCTGGATGTGATTTATGAGGAGCCGGATAAAAAGGAACTGCTTCCTGTTTCACTCAGCGGAGCAGACCCCCGGCTACTGGTAAAAGAGACTGCTGGCTGAGGAAGGGCCTGCAGTCTCTGTCTCTTGTACCGGAAGCGGGGAGTTTATGTTCCGGACATGTTGTTAAATTTATTTTGCTTTATATGAAAGCCATTTTTAAGAATTTTTTTTGATAGTAACATATAAAAACGTTCCCTATGACCCCGGGTAACGTCACTGAAAATCCTTATATAAACATTTCGCCGGTTCACGTCATCAACGTAAATCAGCGTTCAAATCATCGTCAAATAAATGTTCATTCTCATTAAGCAACGGGACCCGACACGAATGATCCAGCACGGATTTAACCTGTGTGCAACTGCCGGAAATGCCACTTCGGCAAGGTGCTTGACGACAAAATATATAGCGCTCTTATCTATCTCCGATAGCCCAAACCAGGGGTTGTTCCTGAAGGCTATTCCTCATTCTCTTTTGTTTTTAAAAAGTCTGAAGTTACACGTTGCTTTTTTGCCTTATGCAAGGCGGCCTCCATTTTTTTTCGTGCCAGAGTAAGCTCGTATATAATCGCTTCTTCACAGATGCAGTCTAAAAACCCGCTTACCATTCCACAATAAGGACATGTAAGCCCTTTATTCACATTATCATTTTTAGTAAACTTAAAACGACCGTTGCATTGAGGACATTGAAGTTCGTTTAGGACTGGCAATGGGTCATGTAGATCCCACATATATTTCATAGCTCCTCTTGGACATCATTTGAATGAGTAATAGAATTCTATCACTAACTTCGGACTTGAGCAAGTATTCTGATATATAACAATCAAAAAATGTACAACTTGTTCGATACATTTATTCTAGCTGAAAATGTAAATTCCTGCTGCCGATTTCCATTTAAATGCAATTTTCGACAAATATGTATAAAATGATAAAAAGCACCCTTTCCAGGTGCTTCAACTTTATATGACAGTATTATCTGTCCCTGCACTCATTCAATCACTGACCACATTTCTTTCGGATTCAGCTCATAGAATCCGTCTTCCCGATACATATACTTATTTACAATCAATTCACGCCGGATTGTCGCGTAATCGTCAAAGTACTGTTTAATATGTTCATTGATTACTTTTTCCGGGTATTTTTCACCCATTTTTAATCCTTTACAGATCTCTTCAAACACAATTAACTTTTTCTTCCGCTGTGCGGGTATATTCTTCAATTTCCCTTCAGCCGTAAAGAAATTTTTAAGTACCTCTCTACGATATTTCTGTTTATTTTCATCCATTTGATCATACCCCTTCGTCTGATGAAGGATCGTCTGTAAAGTTGCCTGTGATTTCCTCTCTAAACTATGCATATCCAGGTGAAAATAAATCGTATTCTTTTCTCTTTTTTCCTTGACCAGCCCCGCTTCACGCAATTTGCCCATGTGATGGGTAATCGTAGGGGGCTTAACTCCCAGCTTGCCGGCCAACGCCTGCCCATGCAACGGTCCTGAAGAAAGCAGACACAGGATGCGAATGCGCACCGGATCCGCAAGCGCCTTATGAAAAGCAATCAATCGTTCCAGTTGCAAATCAATCACCATCTAATTTCAGATTCATCTAATTAGATGATAATCTAATATAATCTGCTTGTCAACAGAAGAAATCTGCTCCAATTTAACATGAGATTCATAATAAGATATAATAAAATAGTTTAGCGTATCGCTATGTTATCAACCATACTATTAGCCGACCATATATCCGCAAACAACAGTGATAATCAAGGACACGGCCCGAAAAGATTCTCTCCTTGAGGCAGGAATGAAAGGATGGCATTTTGTTTATGTTGGGTGAGCTATTGACTAATTTTCCGTTATGGACCTCCCTGATTGCGATTACCTTAGCCCAATTTTCAAAAGTCCCGTGGAACTACACAATCACTAAGAAATGGGACTGGAACTGGCTGATCAACTCGGGCGGAATGCCAAGCGGTCATACGTCAGCCGTAACCTCACTGGCAACCTCCATCGGCCTAACCAAAGGATGGGACTCATCATCGTTTGCAATTGCCACCATTTTCGGTATTATCGTGATGTATGACGCAACCGGGGTTCGACGTCAGGCAGGCATGCAGGCGCAGGTTTTAAACCAGTTAGTGGAGGATTTTGCTGTTTTACTCAATGAACTTCGTCATCTGACGGATAAAAAATCGGATAAAACGAGGGTAAAGTTAAAGGAAATCCTGGGTCATCAACCAATTGAAGTTTTTACGGGTGCCTGGTTCGGCATTATGATCGCTTTAGTGATGTATTGGCTCTGGTATTAAAAAACTTCCGGGGAGGCTTTGTATGAAAAGAATTGTATCCATCTGTCCCAGCAATACAGAACTATTATATTTTCTCGGTCTGGACGAGCAGGTGGTAGGATTGGACGATTATTCGGACTGGCCTCCTGAATGGGATGGCCGGCCCCGCCTTGGTCCCGATCTGGATATAGATATCGAAAAAGTCAAATCTTTGCGGCCGGATCTCGTCATTGCTTCTTTAAGTGTTCCAGGGATGGAAAAAAACATTGAACGCCTGAAGCAGACAGGCTTACAATATATCGTCCTAAATCCGAAGTCTATCCCGGAAATAGCGGACGATATCCTGTTACTGGGTGAAGCCCTTGGACTTAAAGAGCACGCCCGCCGGGTCGCTCAGCAGTTCACTGATGAATTGCGACAGATTCAAGCTCATATTCCCAGCGGAGCCCCGCCCGTTCGCCTTTACTGGGAGTGGTGGCCCAAGCCGGTATTTACTCCCGGACGGAAAAATTGGCTGACAGATGTAAGCCGGATCGTCGGGGCAGTCAATATCTTTGAAGATATGGAGCGGAAGAGCGTGCAATCCGACTGGGGAGAAGTGGCAGCCAGAAATCCCGATCTTGCACTTATTGTATGGACAGGTGTCCCCCTCCGCCGCGTCAAAAAAGAGCTGATCACTTCGCGTCCGGAGTGGGAAGGGAAGCCTTTTGCGCGGGACTCCAGTGTCCATATCCTTGAAGAAGGATGGTATTGCCGCCCCTCACCCCGTTTGCTGACAGGAATCAAGTTTTTAGCCCACCTTCTCTATCCCTCTATTTTTCGAGCTCCTGATCCTGACCGGCCGTTTCAAAATACAATCATAAAAAAAACTGCCGATTAGGCAGTTAAGGGCGATCCATTTCTCCTGCAGTGATACGTTTAGCCCCTTCAGACGAAGGGGCTCCTTTCCGGTGAACTACATCACCATTAAAATCTTAAAACATGCGATAACCTTTTGCCCGAAGCGTTTTGATTGTCCATCCGCCGCCAACGGCTCCGGCCAGACCGGACAAAAGAACCGTGATATCGGTCACATGAGGAGAAGTCAAACTGAACAATAAGTATATCACAATGCCAAAATATAAAATAAGCGGCAACCATGTCGTTTTAAGTATCATATTCAGGATAAAACCAATCCCAAACGTTAAAACAAAAAAGAGCGGTATGGAAATGATCAACTGCGGGAGACTGATCTCCGTAACAGCTGCAACGATTAGGGGCTGACTCATGGGTCATCGCCTCCGGTTTCTTCTAAATCCGACATTCATTTTACTGAAAATCCCTCACCGGGTCAACGGATAAAGAACTACAAAACAGTGAACATTGTCTGGTTCAAGTCAATTTTACGACAATCCGGTCTGTCATTTGCCTCCCGGCTCGCAGTTTCGGTAAAATAAGGGTTGGATTGAAACAAAGGAGGAACTTTTATGCGTCCACAAGGTAGACCGCCATTTGGCAGACCCGGAACACAGTCCGGTGCTGAAAGCGCACCCCGCCCCAGTCTGCCCACTCAATTTGTCAATTTTTCCTTTTTTAAGGTAGATCCGGCCTGGCGCCGTTTAAGCGAAGCAGAACAAGAAAAAGGGAAGCAAGAGTTTGCCGCCGTAGTGAAAGAGTACCAGAACCGTCCGGGCATGTTTGTCCTCTCTTATTCTCTGGTAGGGATTCGCGCAGATGCAGAACTTATGTTGTGGCGAATTGCAAACGAGCTGGAAATTTTCCAGGCCATGACCAGCCAGTTGCTGAAAACAGGGCTTGGTAAATACTTGCAAATCACTTACTCCTACCTGTCTTTAACAAAGCGCAGTATCTATGTGGATAAAATGGACCCGGAACACCAGAATCCCCGTACACATATTATTCCGGGCCGCAGTAAATACTTATTTGTCTATCCATTTGTCAAAACTCGCGACTGGTATCAGCTTTCTTTCCCGGCACGCCAGGGGATGATGGACGAACATATCCAGGTGGGCAGCAAGTATCCTTCGGTCAAATTAAACACCACCTACAGTTTCGGCATTGATGACCAGGAATTTGTAGTTGCTTTTGAAACTGATGATCCTAAAGATTTCTTAAACCTGGTTCAGGAATTGCGTGAAACAGAAGCAAGCCGCTATACCCTGCGCGATGTTCCAATGTTTACCTGTGTCTCCCATCCGGAAATCATGGATGCATTAAACACCTTGTAAAGCGTAAGTCCCGTTTTGCACGGGACTTATAATAAAATTACGAATATTTTATCTATTTTTGATCCTCTTCCATTTCTTTCTTGCCCGTTCCCTTACACGCATGACACGTTTCCGAGCCGCCCAGTAACAGTTGTACATAGCCGTCTCCATTACAGTAACTGCATTTCAGCTGCTTATGATATCTGCTCATCGACATGTCGGTCTCTCCTTTATTATATATATTTTCTGACTATTATACATAAAAACATTTAATTAGAAAAACAAGCAATTTATTCATATTTCAATTTCTCCACTGATGTAAGCGATAACATCGTTATTATCCTCCTATTATTATAGAATCGCGAAAAATAAAAAACTCAAAAGAAAAGGCCCTTCTGTGACAGAAGAGCCTTTAGGGTGATCCGTTTAAAGTTTTCCTTTGCGTAATACGAGTGAAACACCGCCGAGCAAGAACAGCCAGCGAAGATCGATCACTTTTTTCATGAAGGCTGCCATTCCGCCAGCCATTTTTTTGTTACCAACCACGCCGATTGCTTCCTTGCGACCGAGAGAAGCAACCGTTCCTTTCGGCTCGTATTTAAACGGCTTCATCTCTCCGCCGCGAATCAGGGCTGCCAGGTTTTTCCCCAGGCATTGCCCTTGCTGGGTGGCGATTTGTGCCGTTGGGGGATAAGGGCGTTCCCCATCCTCATTGAAGACCAGCGAGCTGTCCCCCAGTACAAACACATTGTCATAACCGGGAGCCCGCAGAAACTCGTCTACTTTCACACGGCCGCGCATCGTTTCTATACCGGAATCCTCAACCAGTTTATTTCCACGCACACCGCCGGTCCAAACAACGGTAGATGCTTTTATTTCTTTTCCGCCTTTGACAATGACCCCATCTTGTGTACACTCTTCAATCGGTGTGCTGATGAGGAACTCAACTCCCTTGCTTTCCAGATATTTGACTGCATAGTCTACCAGTTCTTTGTCAAAGCCGGGAAGGACTGTTGGTGCTGCTTCAATGTTTACAATCCGTACCTTTTCCAGCGGGATATCATATTCGCGGCAAAGTTCCGGCATGCGGTCAACCAGTTCACCTACGTATTCAATGCCGGTAAATCCGGCTCCGCCAACAACAATTGTAATCAGCTCTTCTTTTTTCTCACTCGGGTAACGGGCAAACATGTACTCAATATGCTCGCGAATCATACGCACACTATCAATATTGCGGATGAACAGTGCATTTTCAAGCAATCCCTTAATGCCGAAGGTTTCAGGAGCGCTTCCTAAACCGATCACCAGATAATCATATTTTAATGGCTCATCGCCTTTTTCCAATTGTACTTCTTTTTGCTGCAAATTGATGCTTGTTACCCGGTCCCGGATAAACTTGATTTTTTTCGTGTTGATCACGTCTTCGATCGCGATGCGGGCATGATCATGGTGAGCAGTCCCTGCAGCGGGCTCGTGCAGTTTGGTGGTGATGTAATGGTACGAGTTTTGGTTCACCAGAGTGACTTCGGCTTCGTTGTAGTTCAACTCTTTTTGCAGGCCTTTTGCTGTCATCAAACCGCCATATCCCGCGCCCAGGATAACAATTTTCGGTACACTCATGCTTCATCACATCCATCTACAAAGTTACAAAATATGATTACAATCTCACAAACTCAGCCAACCGAGTCCCAACGTCCTTGTTGTATCATGCCAATGTTTATGATATGATTTTCACGAACTTTTGGCAAGAACTTTTTGTTCACATTGTAACCTATTCTTTCCAACATATCCTTTTTTCTTTGTGTATGATGGCTGGTAATTTTTTAACCCTTTTCGCCTTTTTTGCTTAATTAGGGTATGATATAGATATTAAATTTACTTTTTAATGATATCTTTCATTTTTCGAATATTCCGGAGGTGCGATTATTGACAGCTGAACACATTCATAACAACTCAGTATCAGACATTATAGTGATCGGCGGCGGTCCCACAGGTTTGTTCGCTGCGTTCTATGCTGGAATGCGCAAAGCCTCGGTCAAAGTAATTGAAAGTATGCCACAATTGGGGGGGCAACTTTCTGCCCTCTATCCTGAGAAATATATTTACGATGTGGCCGGATTTCCTAAAGTGGCCGCACAAGAACTGGTGGATAACCTGGTAGAACAAGCCAGCTTATTTAAACCTGAGTATTTTTTAAATGAAAAAGTGCTGCGGGTAAATAAAAAAGAAGAACAGCTCTTTGAAGTGGTGACGCAAAAGCAGACCCACTTGGGTAAATCCGTCATTATCACAGCAGGATGTGGCGCTTTTGAACCGCGCAAACTGGATCTGCCCGGTTCAGAGCAATTTGAATCCAGCAATTTACATTATTTCGTAACGGACAAACAGCAGTTTGCAAACCAGGATGTTCTGATTGCCGGAGGCGGCGATTCTGCCGTTGACTGGGCATTAATGTTGGAACCCATCGCCAAAAGCGTGACCATTATCCATCGCCGCGATAAGTTCCGCGCCCATGAACACAGTGTGGAGAAAATGATGAATTCCACTGTGAAAGTGATCACTCCGCGCGAGATCGAGTCTCTGCACGGCGAGGAACGCATTGAGAAGGTAACGATTGTCGACAAAAAAAGCGGGTTGACGGAGGATCTGGATGTGGATGCAGTCATTGTCAGCTTCGGCTTTATCTCATCTCTGGGCCCGATTAAAGAATGGGGGCTGGAACTTGACAACGGGGGTATTAAAGTAAATTCAAAAATGGAAACAAATATTCCAGGTATTTATGCAGCAGGCGATATCGCCACCTACCCCGGCAAGGTAAAACTAATCGCCGTCGGTTTTGGTGAAGCCCCAACAGCCGTCAACAACGCCAAACAATATATGGACCCGAACGCCAGATTACAACCGGGCCACAGTTCCAATATGAAATTTTAAACTTCTCCCGAATAAGTCCAAAAAAACCTCATCCGTCCCGGCGGATGAGGTTTTTTGTAAAAAGATTCTTATGTTCCAATGGAATGATTTATAGCAAATTTAACAAGCTAACCGGAAAGGGGGATGTTTCAGGTGAATGAGAAATGAACAAACAAGAATCATATGCTTGTCCTGTATGTAACGGATTTGACAACTTTCTCGCCAATTGCCCGGATTGCGGAGCCCCGCTCGCCGATTTTGGCCGGATTTTCGATTTTTTTGCCGATTACAGCCCTTACCGTCCCATCGATGATTTAAAAATGACCGACGGGTGGTTTGATCTCGCTACTCATAAATGTCCCCATCAGGTCTACTGTCCGCAATGCGGGTATCAGGACGTTCATATGATCGGGGAAATGCTTATTTGACTTAATATCTTCCTTTCAAATCTGTTGAAAGGAAGATCTATTTTGCAACAGGATTTATGACCCGGATCATCCCTGCTGAATCATCTCGCTGACGATTTGCTGGGTTTTCAGCGCTTCCAGGCCGTCGACAGCCGGGAGAGTATCACCTGTGATTGAGTCAATGAAATGAGATACCGCACCTTCAAATCCCCTTTTTTTCAAGGTTGTTTCCCATGCAGAAGGTGTAATGATATTGATTTCCCCCTGTTCTTCCAACTCCATGCTGTCCATATTTTTTACTCTTACAATGCGATCCCTGGAAACAATTTCAATCTGCTCAAGATTTGTTCCCGCATTTCTGTGCATTGCCGAAAAAAGATGAGTCTGATTTGACAATTGATAACAATGATGCGTATAGACCAGTTGGCCCCGGTCATTGATCTCTGCATGGCCGTTAAATGACAGTACCGGTTGCCCGCCCAGCCAGCGTGCGGTATCCACGAGATGAATATAATCATCCAGCATTGTAAATTCAAATGAAGCCGGACCCACATGATCAGTTCTGTGTTTCTCAATCCGCATCCATGCAACCTCATTGACTGCTTTTTTTGCTTTTACATACATGGGTGCAAACCTTCTGTTAAACCCCACCATTAACTTCCGCTTTGTTTTTTCACTCAGTTCAACCAGTCTTTTCGCTTCGCTCAGGGTCGCGGCCAATGGCTTATCCACATAAACATCCTTCCCTTTTTTTAACAGCTCAGACACAACTTCAAAATGGGATGCCGTTGAGCTATGTACAAAAACCGCATCACACTCTTCCATTAAAGAAGGCAGGCTGGAAAACTCTTTTAAACGATACCGTCTGCAAATTTCTTTCCGCTTGCTTTCTGTCGGTGAAAAAGCACCGGCAAATGACCAGTCTCTCTCAACCGACAAAATAGGCAAATAAGCTTTTTGCGCAATATTGCCAAGTCCGACCATGCCGATCCGGGGTTTTCTCATCTGTATCTCTCCTTACGTATATCTGGATGACCATTGTATACTTATCCGTTTTCTTTTGGCGCAAAAAAGATATTTCTATTTTATAATAAGTCACCAAGTTGTCTCTTGGCAGTACCTTTTGACATGTTATTGGAGGTTATTTCTAAGTATATTCATATCTTTAAATGGACAGGTTACTAAAAAAAACTGCAAACCGAACATATATTTGTGTTACTATTGATACAAGAAAAAATTGAAAATAGGGAGTTGTGCAAAATGAAAAAGGTCACACCATTTTTAATGTTCCAGGGAAAGGCCGAAGAAGCCATGAATTATTACACTTCTTTGATTGAGGACTCAGAAATAATAAGCATTTCCCGTCATGAAGGTAAACAAGCAGGTGAACAGGGAAGTGTCAGGCTAGCTGTTTTTTCATTAAAGGGGCAGGAATGGATGTGCTCTGATAGTGTGGTTAAGCATGAATTTACGTTTACACCTTCGTTTTCCCTGTTTATCACCTGTGATACGGAAGAGGAACTTAACCGGCTTTATAACAGTTTATCTGAGGGCGGTACTGTTCTAATGCCGTTAGATGATTATTCCTTTAGTAAGAAATTTGGCTGGGTTGTCGACCGGTTCGGCGTTTCATGGCAACTGAATCTTCCTGGCTAAATGATGTTAGAAGAAGCACCGACAAACTTTCCATCACTGCAAGGCCGGGCTGACATGCTGCATTGTAATCAACAATAAAAACAACATCAGGCTTCCCCCAAAAAACCCCTCACCCCGATGGGTTATTCTTTTTTTCATCGTGTTCCGCTATTTCCTTGCGCCAGGTTTCGATTTGCCTTGCATAGACAGCCGATGCCAGACTTTTTGTTTTCTGTTTTATCGCTCGCGTCCCATTCCGCGACTTTGCGGCGTTTTTGTTCTATTTCCCGGTCATACCTTTCTGATACAAACCCCAAAAAAATCCCCCCAAAGATTTTTGTTAAAAACGTTCCGCCTAAAGCGCGGAGCAATAGACGGAACGTTGGTAGCAAAGTTATATTTTATTCCCCTTGCATACTCCCGTCCCCGCCACGGCAGATGGTGGGCAGGAAATGTTTGCGGTCCTCCTGCCCCGTGATAAGGCTTGCTTTAAAGATAAATTCATCTGATTTCACATCAAAAGTATTGTTCATCTCCTGAACAACTTCGGCGATGTTTTTTCGGGAATATCCCAGTTTCGCCATCACATAAACAACATAACTGACCACCTGAGATTCCGATACAAAGTTTACCGTTTTGTTTTCCATCCCGTTTTCCCCTCCTTTTTTCATTACCGTCACGTGCTTCGGCCTGAAATGATGGTTTGATTATGTTTTGTTTTGATATTCACATCTGCCAAGCGAAGGATGATTGGTTTTCCATTTAAAACATTTAAAAATACAAATGAGTGTCTTGGATCTTTGCTGAGTACGCCAGGTTTACGCAACCGTGGAGTAAACGGTATAACCATTGACATCCCAACCCTTTCAAAGTATTTTTCTTTGTCTGTTAACTTAACTCTAGTTTAGTGATCGGCATTTCAAAGAAGCGTTAAACTGTTTTGATATAAACGGGGAACGGCAGCATTATTATATAAACCTTTTAACAAATAAGGCAATCTACTTACGAGGTTTGGGCCGGGCGGAGGAAGCAATCAAAACCCTTGAACAAATTCCGCTTAATTCCCCGGATATCCAGATTGAAGCTGTTATCGGAATTTATGACTTACAAGCGAAACTGAAACGGGATATTAACCTCTACGATGAGGCCGTTTATTATGCCAAAAAAGGGCTCAATCTGGCAACCATCAACTTTAACTATGAGAGACAGCTTGAGTTATACATAACATTAGGGGAAACTTACAGGAAAGCTGGAAAACTTCACTGGGCCGAGAAATGCCTAAAGGCAGCGATCATGCTTAAAGACAAAATCTCTTGGAGACAATTCTTAGTGCTGGACGCCTATATCAAGCTCGGGATCGTTTATTTTGAGAAATACGACTTTCAGCTTTCCGGCAAGATATTACAGAAGGCTTTAAAGATTGCAAAGAAACAGGATGATGTGGCAAAATATAGCCAAGGATTGCTTTATCTCGCAAAGATTCTTCTTCTCCAATCAAAATATGAGGAAGCCCGTGCTGCATTTACAGAGGTTTATAAGCTTCACTCAGATCAAAAAAACGATTTGCAAGCTCTTTGCGGATTATCTCAGGTGTGTTTATCACAAAGGGATGACGTCAATTACAACAAATATTCAAAGCTGTATTTTGAATCATTAAAAAACCAAAAGGAGGTTATCTCTGATGATGGGATTTCGGACAGTATTTCTTCTTTTAGGAGATGACGATACTCAGCCAGTTGGCTAAGGTGTAAGAAAGGAGTTATCTTAGGATGATATTTCCGGCAACGGCTCTTTTGGGCGATGACGATACTCGGCCATCTGGCTAAAAAAGTTAAACATAAAAATGGTAATAGCTGAGAAGCTATTATTTATACGGGCTTTTTTGCATTAATTAATGGTCCAGCCGTTTTATTATTACTAGAAATTATAAAAAACAAAAGTAATACATTATTATTACAATGACAAATTGTTACAACTCCATTGAATAATTAATATGATCGGCATACTTGGGATAAGGTAGTGGAATAGTTATCAATGATGTGATAATGAATACTGCCGGTAGCATTGGGGGGTGGATTATATTTTATTTGTTTTATTTGAAAGAGTTTTGCGGAAACCAAAAAGAGAAAAGAGGAGCAGAACCATAAAAACAATGGGACTTAAAGTATCAGATTCCTGTTTGAAATTACTTTGATATTAAGGTTGCATCCACGTGTACGTTGTAACTGCTTTTCCCCTTTGAGCCGCGGGACACTTTTTTATCTAAGGGAAACCGGGCTTGTCGTTCATCAATTTTACAATATTTGAGGTGATGTCATGATCAGTCTTGCATTTGACAGGAAATCAGTACAGAAAGATATTTTGGCTGGTATTACAGCAGCTGTTGTAGCATTGCCATTGGCATTAGGATTCGGGGTTGCTTCCGGGCTTGGCGCGGAGGCCGGGCTTTATGGTGCAATCGGACTTGGGTTGTTTGCAGCCATATTCGGAGGAACAAGAAGCCAAATCAGCGGTCCGACAGGTCCGATGACGGTTGTCAGTGCGACTGTAATTGCCAGCTTCACAAATAACCTCGCTCTGGTCGTCAGTGTTTTTTTACTGGCCGGCCTGTTTCAAATCGCTTTTGGCCTTCTTCGTATCGGCCAATATGTCAAGTACATCCCTTATCCGGTTATTTCCGGTTTTATGAGCGGGATCGGAATGATCATCATTTTGCTCCAATTATATCCATCGATGGGGATTCCCACGTCGTCGGATGCTTTGGATGTGATTATGAGTCTCCCGCAAATGTTGCCAAAAGCCAATTTACAGGCCGTTATTTTAGCGGGTATCACTATCGCAATCATATACCTGTTTCCCAAAATCACCAAACAAATCCCCTCCACTTTAGTGGCCCTGATCACCGGAACTTTGATCAGTATTCTGTTTGATATGAAGGTTCCTCTGATCGGTGAGATTCCGGCGGGTCTCCCAGGATTGCAAATCCCCTCTCTGTCATTGGATCTTTTAAATGTGATCCTGATTCCCGCGCTGACGCTTGCTGCTTTGGGGTCGCTTGACTCTTTGCTGACATCGGTGGTAGCCGACAAACTCACACGGGAAAAGCACCAGAGTAATCGGGAGTTGATCGGACAGGGGATCGGAAATGCTGTCGCTGCACTGATCGGCGGGATTCCGGGAGCGGGTGCCACCATGCGAACAGTTGTCAATATTCAAGCAGGTGGCCGGTCCCGTCTATCAGGTGTTACCCATGCCTTAACGCTATTGGTCATTTTGCTTGCTTTAGGGCCTTATGCCAGTCGTATTCCTATGCCTGTCCTGGCTGGAATTCTGATCACCGTTGGAATTGGCATTATTGATTACCGCGGATTTAAAGATCTCCTGCACGTCCCACGTTCAGACCTGATCGTGAAATTGACGGTACTGGCCCTTACCGTATTTATCGATTTGTTGCAAGCTGTTGCGATGGGGATGGTATTGGCCGCTCTTTTCTTTGTAAAGAAAATGGGCGATATTATCACCCAGTACACCCGGACGAACCAATTTTATATTCCATGGAATAAAGAAGGAAGTATACTTATTAAACGACTGACAGGACCATTCTTCTTCGGCTTTTCCAATTCGTTTGAAGAGATGGTTTCAGAAGTAAGCAATAAAAAAGAAAAAAAGCTGCATGCGATTATTTTGGATATGAGCGGAGTTCCTTATATTGATCAGTCCGGATTTTACACGATCGAGGAAACGATGGAGAAGTTGAACGAGCGTAAAATCCCTCTTTTACTGGTACTACCTCAAGGGCAAGCCAAAGAGCTGTTAAGAAAAACAAAATTAAGCAACACTCCTTATATCCACTTCGTAAATTCTTTCGAAGAGTCCATCGATTTGTTAAGAGAACAAATCCTGGCAGAGAACCCTGACTTTCTTTCTTCAGCACTGGGCAATTTTGAAGACCGAAAAATCCCTGACGAGTATCGAACTCCTCTCTTGAAAAAAGTATTTTAATAGAAATTCAAACGGTTTGTTTGAGGGTTGACATCGTTCACTGACACTTTGATCAGCGATGGATTTAGAGGGTTCAAGCGATGTAGGTGAGCTTCTTTTCAGGGTAAATACGACTGTTCTTATTTTCCCCATAATAAACCCGTCTCCTTTAGGTCGTGAATCACAGTACAGAGACGGGGGTTTGATTATTTTCATAAACGCTTCACAATGTTCAAGTTTTCCGCGCAGATCAGATCAAATGTTTAAAAAGGCCGCCGGGTTTTGCAGAACGACTACAGCAAATACAATTGAATGATTCTGAAAAGATTCAGAGCCGTAAAAGCGATAAAAACAGTCAATAAGACTTTTGATTTCCGATTTAAGATATATGCAAGCAAAATAGCAATCATACTGAGAATGGCATATATTTTTGCCGATGCTAAAGCATCCGGATCTGCTATTTTTGCCAGCTGAGGATCATGGGCCCACTCATATTTGTATATATTTGCCACAAAGCTAAAAAACATGAAAAATATTGAAAAAACAACGAGCAGTATAACTATACTTAATTTTAAAGTACTTCTCGATTTATCCATTTACCCTTCCTCCCGATTGTACAAAAAAGAAAGTCTGGGAGCTCATTTTAGAAGAGCTCCTGGCAATCCCCCATTTAACAGCAATCATCATTTTAGCATCTGACGCAAATCATTGATGCGACCGGAAATATACTTGCCATATGATCCGCCCGGACCGCTCTCAAACTCGTTTCCTCCCTTCACATTTGGGCCGGCATTATATCTTGCACCCAGCATTTCTATTTGTTCCACTGTCAGTTCTGATCCCTTTACACCCGGAAAATCGTGATCTCTCCAATCGGATAAGACTTTTGCAGCGATAAAAATACTTTGTTTAGGGTCTTTTAGAGAATCGATGATTTCAGCCCTCTGATTATTGCTCAGTTTTGAATAGTCATATCCCAATGCTTTTGCAGCTGTTTCTACTTGAATGCTCATGTAGCCAAAAGAGGTTTTATCTTTATTCCCTGAGCAGATGAACATGCTGCGGCACATAAAAGCTACATCATCTTCTGCTAATGGCGACCCACCCACTTCAATATATGCAACACCTGCCAACAATTCGGGTGGTATATCGTATTTTTTTGCTGCTTCTAAAATGACAACTTTATTTGCTTTGACCCAATCGCTCTTATATTCATGCATATAGTCGTCTCCACCAAAGGTTTTGGTCCAAACAGCATCCCAAAACGTCCACGATTCAGAATCTGCTTTTACTTTTGAAGCGGCATCAATGATGGAAGTATGTTCCGGTGTCTTTTCATCGGAACCACCGCCGATATTTTCATAAACCCATTTCTTAACGTCTTCCCACCAACCTCCCGAGGAATTGGAGGCCTTCGGTGCCGGAGCTTCTTTAACCTTGGTGAAATCGTCGTTGACCCGGGGTACATTAAAACCGCCTCCATCAGCAGCATAAACTTCACCGCTGCCCAGGATTCTGACCCCAACAAATGTGAAGAAAATGATGACGGCTAAGCGATGTAAATGGGTACCCATATCAACCGTTACGGAAAACGGATAAACCCCTGGAAAAGCTAAAGAATCCTGCCTCTTTAACCTATACTGTTTTGCCGCTTGTGCAATAGTCAAACACCATATCTTGCCATATAGTTATTCGTTTCCCTTAACGGATTCACCTCCCTGCACGAAAAATGAGGCCAATCAAGGATTGTTTTAATTGTGTATATTAACATTATACATAATAGAAATTATATTCTAAATACTAAATTGTTTAATTTTTGTTTAAAATATTAATATTTAAGAAATAATATGTTTTTGCACCCATTGCTTTTAGCAGCCAGGTCTTTTTCACGCCATTGCCATTCTGTCATAAATAAGAACTGTTTGATTGGGTCAGCCAGATCAAATGACGTTAGATCAAGCTCTCCGGTTTCCTTATCTAAAGATGCCAGAATTAATAGCTGTTAGCCTCGTATGAGGTTCGTGTTCCTCAGACCTAGATTTGCTCATTCTGCCTCGCAAGCGGACACCCTTGCCTTAAGCTAATGGCTACTGCTACCTTCACCATTCGGGACTTTCAGACTACGCCCATGCCGGGCACACGTAATAAAGAACCCCTGTCGGACGACAGAGGTTCTTTATTACGTGTGCTTTCACCTGCAGCAGCAATGTTTTGTCCAGAAATAAAGGAACCAGACGGCATGGTTTTGTTCGTCGTGGGCGGCTCGGGTGAACGCTTTTTTGATGGCGGGGTCCCGGGCTTTGTCGGCGATATCTAAATAAAAATCTACTGTTGTCTGTTCATCTTTCAGGGCGAATTCCAGTCCTTCCTTGTAGTCATCCGGACAGGGTTCCGCCGTGATCTGAGGTTGCTGCCCGGTCAGACGGACGTAGATCTGATTAAATTCCCGGTAATGGTTGATCTCGTCTTGACGAATCTCCATGATCTGTCGCCGCTCTTCTTTCGTGGGAGCCAACCGGGACAATTTCTCGTAACAGGCAATAGCGTTGTATTGACCGCTGATCGCCTTGGCGATGTCTTGGATCAAATCCGGGTCTTCCCCAGAGTCTCCCCATTTTCCCAACGTATAGGCCCGCATTGGTCCAGGATGCCAAATCGATGGATGATAAACATATGGATACATTTAGATCATCACTCCCCGTTATCTGGATGTCGGGTTAGTATATGGTTGAATACCCTGGGGCGTACCAAGGTTTATGGAACGATTCGAAGAAGGATATCCCGATCATCCCTCTTTGGGGTCACTGTACATCGCCATCAAATTAAGAAAATAGAATACTCACAGCATTAGAAAAAACGCTATTCTTTATAAAGACATTAAGAAAGGATGGCATTTTTAGTGAGTATCCCCCATTCATCAAGAGCTTCATCTGTATGCCAAAGAGCTGCAAAGACATCTATCCAATTCTTCTCTTGAACAGTTGGCAAAACAGACGGGCTTTGTACAAAGAGCGAGTAAATATGGTGCTCATAACCTGATGGTTGCACTGTGTGTCTGGATGAGTCGAAACATAGCCAGTACCTCTTTAACCAAACTGTTTAGTCAAGACATTAGAAAATAATGTTAATATATAATAAATTCATAGAACCATCATACCAATAGATTTACTAACATGAGGTTTTCTCCCGCGTCACTTTTGGCATCTCTATTTTTTACAGATCCATTCTACAGCGGAGGCGATTTTATGGATGAAATCAAAATATTTCATCACTCTCTGGTCATCGGCGGAACAGGAATGTTACGAGATGTATCGTTAGCACTTGCCGACAGAAGCCACTCGGTAACTGTAGTCGCAAGGAATGAGCAGAGGTTAGTTTCTCTCGTCACAGCTGCCCGCTCTGCCAATTGCAACATCCATCCCGTTTCTCTCGACTATCACAACCTTGCTCATTTGCGTTCTTCCCTGGAATCTGCAATCCGGCTTTATGGCCCGATCGATTTAGCTGTCGTCTGGGTTCATCAAACCTCCCCCGAGGCACCCTGTTTGATCGCAGAGATAGCCGGAAGAAAGACATCTCCCTGCAGGTTCTATCATGTGCTTGGCAGCAGGGCGGCTGATCCCTCGCAACAGAAGACGGAAAATCACAGAAGAGCGCGTTTTACAGCTTACCCCAACATTCAGTATCATGAAGTGGTTTTAGGATTTATTTTGGAGAATAACAAATCCCGCTGGTTAACCAATCAAGAAATCAGCCAGGGTGTTCTAAAGGCAATTGAATCCGGTAAATCACATTATACTGTTGGAACCGTGGAGCCATGGTCGGCCCGGCCTTAGAGTTTTACGGAAGGTGAAAGTGTTGTTCAAATAAAGCCCGGATGCTTTAAGCTGTATCCGGTTCATCTTTCTTCAGTTCCCACTCCGGTTTTGCACATAATAAATCCCGCCTCCATGGTTGATGACCAGCCCACGGGAGGCGGGATTAGCCGCTAATCGCAAGTTGAATCGTTAAAACGAAGGATCATGAACCCTGCGCTACCTCTTGATATCTATCACTCAAAAACCTTAACAATCTTCCGGTTTTCCGGCAGCTGTTGCCGTTCGGAAGGAAGATCCGCAGCCGCAGGTGACGGTTGCGTTGGGGTTTTCGATGCTGAATCCGCCACCCATCATGGACTCCTTATAGTCAATGACCGTACCGTTTAACAATGGCTGGCTTTCTTTATCTAATAGAACTTTGACACCATGAAGATGGAGTTCAGTATCTGATTCTTTTTTCTCGTCATCAAAGCCCATGCTATATGAGAATCCGCTGCAACCTCCGTGTTGCACACCGACGCGGAGGTATAGTTTGTCCGGTTGATCCTGCTCGGCCAGCATGTCCTTTACTTTTAAAGCTGCCCGTTCAGTGATTGTGATCATCCTCTGTCACCTTCCTTTTCTATATATAGTATACAGGGGAACAGGTTTGGGATACAACCCGGGCAGTTAACAAGCGGCCTGTGCCTGTTCAACCGACGTTATACATTTTGATCTGCGCCCTTTCTTTCGTCTGTGAAGCATGGGGATGAATGCGGTAGATTTTCTCTGATTTTCTCCGGGCACATTCCTTTTCCCACTGGTTATGAAGTTGATCCAATTCACGGCTTAACTGGTATACTTTTGGGTGACCCAATCCCAAAACCTTTGCCGCTTCCTCCATTTTCCGTCTGACCGCTTCCATCTTCTCCTTTAACATCCATCTCCACAAGGGGGACCCTCCTCCTTTATCTGACCCGCTCTCCTGGATAAAAAAGAGTACATTTGTTCGAATATCCCTGTTATTATTAGTAGTATACACTGTCAACAACTGGAAGAAAAGGAGTATTTTTTACAAATTATTCAATCAGATATTTTTTTTAGACACTTATTCACTGATTAACAGGACATATTAAAACAATCATCATCATCAATGTAAAAGATTGTCATCATAAAAATTTAACGAATCGAACCCCATTTTGCTTCCCGAAATGAGGATCAGTTCATCATAAATACCGATTCCTGCCTCCGGATTCATTTTAATCACCCTTTATGATAGAATGAAACAGGCAGATGTTTTTTTATTTAGGGTTACGTAATATCTCTTATTTTAAAGTGGGAAAGGGAGTCTGTTTGATGACGACCACACACACGACAGACACTTTGGACGATATCAGGGAGAAAGTGGAACAGGGGGAGCGGCTTTCGTTTGAAGACGGTGTACGCCTGTTAAAGTCAAACAATCTCCTTGCCATCGGCCAGATGGCTGATCTCGTCCGCAGACGCAAGAATGGGGATCATGTTTATTTCATCGTGAATACGCACCTCAATTATACGAATGTCTGCTATTTGGACTGCAAGCTGTGTGCGTTTGGCTTAAAGCCGGACAATCCTCGTTCGTATACGCTGTCCCTGGAACAGATTGAGGAAAAATGCAAGCAGATGGCAACTCAAAACTTTACCGAGTTACATATTGTCGGCGGGGTCAATGCGAAGCTGCCTTTTTCTTATTACGAGGATATGATTCACATTGCCAAAAAGTATAATCCGAACATTCATGTGCAAGCTTTCACAGCTGTAGAAATTGATTATCTGGCGCGTGTTTCCAAAATGAGCGTCGAAGAGACCATCCTTCGCCTGAAAGAAGCCGGCTTAGGTTCGATTTTGGGCGGGGGGGCAGAAATCTTTGACCCGGAAATCCGTAAAATTATTTCCGGTCATAAAACAAATGCCAAACGATGGTTTGAAATTCACGAAATCACGCACCGCTTAGGGATGAGATCCAATGCTTCCATTTTGTATGGGCATATTGAGAAGCCTGAGCATGTGATTGATCACCTGATCCGTTTGCGTGAGCATCAGGACCGAACCGGCGGATTTGATGCCTTTTTTGGCTTTGCTTTTCACCCGGAGAATACCAGGCTGGCGGATGAATTCGGGTTGCACGGGAAACAGACAACAGGGATCTATGATCTGAAAATATTGGCTGTCGCCCGTCTTATGCTGGATAACTTTGCACATATCCGTGCTTTCTGGATGATGATCGGCCTGAAGTTAGCCCAGGTTTCCCTGCAATTCGGGGTTGATGATCTCGATGGCACGGTTATGGAAGAACAGATTGTCCATGCAGCCGGGGCAAAAACAAAACAGATGACGCCCAAGCAGGACTTTATCGAGATGATTCGTGAAGCAGGACGCATACCTGTGGAAAGAGACACTTTATATAGAGAAATAAAAAGATATGTTTGAGTTTTTGACTGAGAGGAGAACAATCCATGTCTTTTCCAACCACATTGGACCATGAACTGTCACGGGTCGTAGAAAAAGTGCAACATGGGGAGCGTTTAACCCTGGAAGACGGACTGACCCTTTATCATTCACCCGATCTCCTTACCATCGCCCAACTGGCAAACCAGGTCAACCTGAAAAAGAACGGGGATCGTGTTTATTTTATCCAAAATATGTATATCAATCCGACCAATGTCTGTGAAGCAAAATGTGCTTTCTGCGGATTCCGCCGCAGTCCCGGTGAAGACGGCGCTTATACCATGACACCGGATGAAGTGCTTGAATATGTAGGGGAACGCTTTACCGACGGAATCCGTGAATTCCACATTGTAGGCGGCCACAATCATACGGTTCCGTTTGACTATTATTTGAATACGATCTCCATTTTGAAAAAGCATTATCCCAACGTGACCATTAAGGCTTACACCGGAGCGGAGATTGAATTTTTTGCCCGAATGACGGGCCGGTCGATGGAAGCTGTTTTAAAAGAGTTAATTGATGCCGGTCTGGACAGCATGCCCGGCGGTGGGGCGGAAATTCTGACCGAGCGGTACCGCGCAAAGATGAGTCCGGATAAAGCAAGCACAGACCAATGGTTGGAAGCGCACCGCATCGCTCATAACCTTGGTTTAAAAACCCATGCCACCATGCTGTACGGTTCGATTGAAACACTTGAAGAGCGGTTGATTCATATGATCCGGGTCCGTGAACTGCAAGATGAGACCAATGGCTTTTTGGTCTTCATTCCATTGGCGATTCAACCGCGGAGTGTCAATGCTTCGATCCGCCGCCGCACTTCAGCGATGGATGATATGCGCACCATTGCCATCAGCCGCTTAATGCTGGATAACTTCCCGCACATTAAAGCTTACTTTATTAATATCGGTACCCAATTGGCCCAGCTGTCGATGCAGTTTGGCGCTTCAGACCTCCATGGAACGCTGGTTGAAGAGCGGATCAGTCATGCCGCCGGAGCACTGACACAAACGGCACTCACCATTGACGAGCTTGTCTGGCTGATCAAAGGGGCAAACCGTGTTCCGGTCGAACGAGATACTTTCTACAATGAAATTAAAGTTTATTAAGTCATGATTTAAAAAGCGACACCCTCGTCCCGGTAAAGACAGGGTTGCCGCTTTTTTTGAATCACTCAGAACTGGATCTCCATTTCTTCGATCGCTTTATAGATATTCTCCAAAAGCTCTTCAGCTGTATCACCTGTCACCAGTTCCCCGTTAACCAGGGCATAAGGTTGCTGTGCACAAATTCCACAGTTACCCAGACATCCATACTCAATCACGTCCAGAGACGGATCTGACTCTAATTTTTTCTTAATCTCCAGCACATCGTCGGTTAAGTTATTTATGCAAAACTCAATCAGAGGTCTCATCTTGTTCACTCCGTCCTGCCAGCCAAGCTTCAGTGAAGTCTTTTATTGATTCACTGATACCTATTATACAGTCTATTATAGTTTTGCCCAAGCCATCTGCATGTTTGTATATAAAATCAGTCCGGACAGAGTTTTCATACACTATAAATAACCAAAAACCCGATGGCCACCCCCGTTAATGAACAGAAGCACCGGATCGAGCTGTTTGTACTACTCGCTCAACTTAGACCCGTAAATCATCACTTCCAGCCAAACAATCCCGATCAGCCTATAAACAGTTGCATGGGTTGATTGCCGCTTCCAAAACAACCGATGAAATGACGTATCCGGCAAAGGCAGCAGACTTTCATTATTACAATAAAAAACCCGCTCGGCATTATCAAATTAGTTTGATCCTTTACAATAGACTGCTCCGCGTACTCCAGAATTTTGAGTCCAAATAAATATTCTGTATATAGATGATTTATTAGCTGGAGCTTTAATAGTTATTTTTTTATTTTTTGAAAGCGAAGCAGTTTCAGGATTTTGATAAGGGGCGTTTTTCCATTTACCATTATGTTTCACTTGAATTCTTGCCCATCCTTCTCCCAACTCGTTAGTAATTGTACATGCCAGTTTTGGATAGGAAGTGGTCACAGTTGAACTGCCCCAGCTTGACCATTGACCCAAATTATAACGCCACCCCTCTGCGAATACGGAAGTAGGCAGAACGACACTGGCTACCAAGATCATTAATAAAGAAAACATTTTCTTTTTCATATTTTTCCCTCCGAGTATCTATGATTGAATAATGGGAAGATTGGGAAATCATGATCAACGCTTATTTTCGCCATAGCACCTGATCTTCCCCGCTACATCTCCATCATATCCAACAGAAATAAACACCCGATATTTTGTACTCGAACTATCAGCCGGTGCTGATAATACTTGTTCCCACGCATATAAATCTTCCCCCGGTCCGGTATCTACCCACTTCCCACGAGAATACTTTTGCAGATAAGCCGTTGCATATCCCTTCTTAGTAGGTTTAATGTGAAATTTTATATATTTGTAGGATGTTGTACAGGTGCTGCTCCCCCAGCTTTGCCCTTTTTTAAGATTGTACGACCAACCGGCGGCCATCGAAGATAAAGGGAACGCAAAAAACGTTAAAACAGTGATCATGAGAATCAGATACTTTTTCATCTTTCATCCTCCGTCTCTTTAACATGTTACATACTTGTCATTTATTGGTACAGCCCTATTATAAATTTCAATTATTTTTTTAATTTTTATTTTGATTCCATTTTTTTTAAATCAAATTGTTGAGATAAATAAAGCAAGTGGTTGTAGAGATTCAGAGAAATTTAGAATAACAATCTTTTTAAAGCCAAGAGCCGCATGGTTCCTCGATTCCGGGCTCATGCTATCTTTGTATAAAAAAATAAGTCCCGGAAATAGATACCGGAACTCTCTTACGATTGGATTATGATTCTGAAGAAACAATGCCAAGGCGATCCAACACCTGATAAATTTTTTTTAGTTTTGGATTTCCTTCAGCGATAATTTCATCTTCGATCACGACAACAGGGTACCACAGCTCTTCCTCGATCACCCGCCGGGCAAAGGCAGTCTCTTTTTCCCCCTGCGGATCGTAAATGTCAATATAACGCACTTTGATCGTTTCCCCGTATTTTCTCGCAATAGCCGCTTGCAGCCAGTCAGCAGTTTCACGTGAAGAAGGGAAATGGACACAGCTCGGGCACAGTTGCTCCGCGCCGTACACATCAATCTCTATCACTCGGGTTTCTCCCATATTACTCTCCCTCAGCTGTTTTATGATAGTGCCTGCTCCAGATCCTTTACCAGATCTTCAATATCCTCCACCCCGACGGAAACACGAACCAGGCCGTCGGTAATGCCCAATTCAGCTCTGCGCCCGGGGGGAATGGATGCATGGGTCATACGGGCGGGTACAGAGATAAGACTCTCAACCGCTCCCAAGCTTTCAGCAAGCGTAAACAATTTGACCTGTTCCAGCAACCGGTCTGCCCGTTCGGCACTCCCCACATCAAAAGAAATAATACCGCCAAAGCCTCTCGCCTGGCGTGAAGCAATTTCATACCCGGGGTGTGTAGGAAGGCCGGGATAATAAACCCGTTCCACCTGGTCCCGGCTCTGTAACCATTCAGCCAAATGCCGGGCATTGCTTTCATGCTGTTTCATGCGGAGCCCCAGCGTTTTCATGCCCCGCATCAATAACCAGGAATCTTGCGGCCCCAGGATTCCACCGATGGAGTTTTGCAGGAAATGAAGCTCTTCACCGAGCTGTTCGTCTTTTGTGGCCAATAAGCCCGCAACGACATCGCTATGGCCTCCCAGATATTTAGTCGCACTGTGGACAACAATATCCGCGCCGAGATCAAGGGGATTTTGCCAGTACGGAGTTAAAAAGGTATTATCCACAATCAAGAGAAGCCCCGCTTCCTGGCAAACTTCCGCCAATCCGCGAATGTCCGTCACTTTTAAAAGAGGGTTGCTGGGTGTTTCCATATAGACGGCACGGGTATTTTTCCTGATCGCTTCCCGGACTGCGGCCAAATCACTTGTATCCACAAATGATGCTTCAATCCCCAACCGGTTGAACACATGGCTGACAACGCGGAAGGTTCCCCCATAAACGTCATCTCCGACTACAAGGTGATCTCCTTTGTTAAAAAGCGAGAGAATTGTGGAAATCGCAGCCATTCCGGATGCAAAAGCCAATCCACGTGCACCGTTTTCCAACTCGGCAATCAATTGCTCCAGAGCAGCCCGAGTCGGGTTGCCTGTACGGGAATATTCATATCCTGCATGCTCTCCCACACGTTTTTGTTTGTAGGTGGACACTTGGTAAATGGGGACACTGACCGCTCCCGTATGCGGGTCTCCAAAAACGCCTCCATGAATTAATCGGGTATCCATTTTCATTTTACTACACCCCGCCTTGATAAATCTTTTTGCTTAAGTAACGTTCACTGCTATCGGGAAATATAACGGCAATTCTTGTGCCAGCCGGTGCTTTTTCAGCTTCTTTGAGGGCAGCGTAACAGGCAGCACCGGAAGAACTTCCGACCAGCAACCCCTCCTGGTGCGCCAGTTCCTTAACCAGGTGAAACGCATCTTTATCGGTAACTGTATAAATTTCGTCAATATAAGAACGGTCAAAATAGCCGGGGAACAACTCCATCCCAATTCCTTCTGTTTTGTGCGGACCCGGCTTTCCACCAGCGATGATGGACCCTTCCGGTTCAACAATCACTGTCTTTACCCGCGGATTTTTCTCCTTGAGATACCGGGCAACTCCCATAAATGTACCCGCCGAGCCGGCTCCGGCCACAAATATATCCACCTGCCCGTCCATCTGCTCCCAGATCTCCGGTCCCGTCGTCTCATAGTGGGCCTGTGGATTAGCAGGATTGGCAAACTGTTGCGGACAAAATGATCCCGGAATCTCCTTCGCCAACTCTTCCGCTTTTTTGATTGCCCCTTTGATCCCCTCCTCAGTCGGTGTATGAACAACTTCCGCTCCCAGTGCTCTCATCAGCTCCTGCTTCTCTTCGGAAAACTTCTCCGGTACGACAAAGATGACCCGATAATCAGTCCCCACGGCGGCCAAAGCCAAGCCGATTCCGGTATTTCCCGCTGTCGGTTCGATAATGGTGCCGCCAGGCCTTAATTTGCCGGAGCGTTCTCCGTCTTCAATCAGTGCCAGGCCCAGCCGGTCTTTCACACTGCCGCCCGGATTAAAAAATTCCAACTTGGCGTATACCTTCACTTGATCGGAAATTCCCAACCGCTTTAAGCGAACCATCGGTGTATGGCCGATTAAGTCCTTTACATCTTCATATATATTTTTCATCCATGTTCCCCTTCTTGCTACAATATCACAGAAGTGTACGTGTCCATTGGACGAATACAATTCCATCTTATCAATTTTCTTTTTGCCGGTACAACCCGGTGAATAAAAAGCACTTCTCCTGATCCAGTATATGTTGTTCGCCCTTGCCTGTCGAATTACCCATTGATTTTATTTTTAAAAAATCCTACAATGAACTTGGTATATCAAATGTTTCCAATCCCTTATGGGCTGGAAGATTTCATGGTATGATACAAATAGTGGGTAAGCTATACAGATTTAGTTTAACCCTTTGAGCGAATGGAAAGGGGAAGAAGATAATGGAAGAGCGTGTACAAGAAGTATTGGATAAATTGCGTCCGTTCATCCAAAGGGATGGCGGGGATGTTGAATTAGTGGAAGTGGAAGAGGGAGTTGTTCGTGTTCGCCTGCTGGGTGCCTGCGGCAGTTGCCCAAGCTCCACCATTACCCTCAAAGCCGGTATTGAACGTGCGTTGATGGAAGAAATTCCGGAAGTGAGAGAAGTAGAACAAGTCTTGTAATCATACACTCAGCCTCCTTTTATACGAAGGAGGCTTTGCTGTATATCTGTTTCCAACGGAGTGATCCCGCTCGTACATACATATGATCTTTGAAAGCATCTATGAAAAGAATTATAATAGAAATATATTTTTCAAAAAATATCAAAAAAGGAGGGAAAGTTGATGTCATCACCCGGCAAATCCCCTTCCCCCACTCCATCTGCCCCCCCGGGTAAACGGTTTTCTTTCGTTGGGCCCGGTCTGATTGTAGCAGCTACCGGTGTGGGTGCCGGTGACCTGGTAGCAGCACTTGTTGCCGGTACCAAATTCGGTTTTACCTTTATTTGGGCGATTCTTATTGGAGCCATTCTTAAATTCTCCCTCAATGAAGGAGTAGGACGATGGCAATTGGCCACTGGACAAACGATTTTCCAGGGTTGGAGATCTTTGGGCAAATGGACTAGTGGCTATTTTGGAATTTATTCAATTATTTGGGGTTTTATTTTTGGGGCTGCGGTTTCCTCTTCCTGTGCTCTTGCTGCTACCGCACTATTTCCTCAGATCGATCTTAAAATCTGGGCAATCCTTCACGCCCTGGCCGGATTTTTATTAGTATGGACGGGGAAATATCAGTTATTTGAGAAAGTGATGACTTTTTTTGTCGGCTTGATGTTTATTACGGTAGTAGGCTCGGCCATTCTCGTTTTTCCGGACTTGATAAGTCTGTTATCCGGATTTGTGCCAACGATGCCCCAGGGTTCTTTATTCTACGCCTTAGGGCTGATTGGAGGCGTAGGCGGGTCTATAACAATGGCTTCGTATGGATATTGGATTCGGGAAAAAAATTGGACAGGCCCCTCCTGGATCTCCGTGGTGCGCCTTGACTCCGCAGTCGCTTACATTGTGACTGGAATTTTTACGATCTCGTTATTAATTGTCGGAGCACAATTTCTTTTTGGAACCGGCATGGTTTTCGATGGCGAAAAAGGGCTGATCGAGCTGTCAAAGCTCCTCGGGGAACGCTTTGGCGAGCCGGCGCGCTGGCTTTTCTTAATCGGATTTTGGTCTGCTTCCTTTACCTCGTTGCTGGGTGTATGGAATGGAGTTCCCTACCTCTTTGCCGATTTGGTGCGCCACTGGAAGAAAAATCCCTCCAGCCTTGATGCTGACCCTGTTTCCGAAAAATCCCCCGCTTACCGTGCCTACCTGATCTGGCTGACTTTCCCGCCGATGCTTCTGCTGTTTCTTGGGAAGCCGGTGAGCCTTGTCATATTATACGGGGTTCTGGGTGCTTTCTTCATGCCGTTCCTGGCGATCACTCTCCTCTGGCTGCTCAATTCAAAACGTGTCAACAAAGAACATCGCAACCGTTGGCTGTCCAATACAATCTTATGTGTAAACGTCTTACTCTTTGCGGTTTTGGGAATTCAGGAAGTGATTGAAACCCTTTCAAAATAAATATTTCTCTTGACCCTCGCTCAGGAGCGGGGGTTTTTTCGGGTGTAAACCCGGTCCATCTCCAATATTTCCAAACAAAAAATGTATACAACACCTTAATCATAATGATATAATTACGAGGTCTGTTGTCTTACAAAAAAGTTAAACGGAGGAAAGTATTTCATGAGCACTGCATTCAAGCGTATCAGGTAATAGTAAGTACAGAGCACTTATACCCACCCATTTAAACATGGAATCGGGTTTATTTGTGATGTATCTGTTCATTGCCTGCTGCGAAGGGTGAGGTGTTTTTTTGTGTCCAAAAATAAATGGGGCAAAAATTGTGATTCAACGACGAAAAACCTTTATCAAAAAACGCAATAGATCTTATTTCGGACTTTGTGGGGGAAGGATGGCATAATCACTATTCGATTAGCATTCATTAATGAAGGGAGAGGATTTTATGACTGCTAATGCGACCACAAAAATTTCAATCGGGGCGTTGTTCCGCAACCGGGTGATCCGTACCATCCTGCTTTCCGTATTTTTTCTGCAAATTGGTATCTGGGTGCGCAACTATTCGATCCTGTTATATGTAATGGAAAAAACAAATGGAAACCCGGTCGCTGTTTCGCTGATTTCCGTTGCGGAGTTTGCTCCCATCTTTTTGTTTTCGTTTATCGGAGGCACGTTTGCTGACCGCTGGCGGCCGAAACGAACGATGATTTGGTGTGACTTGCTCAGTTCTGCCTCCATTTTCGTTGTACTGTTAACGCTTGTGTTTGGAAGTTGGAAAGCGGTCTTCTTCGCGACGCTCGTCTCGTCCATATTGTCACAGTTTTCCCAGCCTTCCGGCATGAAATTGTTTAAATTGCATGTGCAGGAAGATCTGATTCAAATGGGAATGTCTATATACCAGACGATTTTCGCTGTCTTTATGATTTTAGGGCCGGTTCTCGGGACATTTGTCTATCAGCATTATGGCATTAACACAGCCATTGGCATCATGGGAGTCGCCTTCTTAGTCTCCGCTCTCGTGCTTCTGTTTCTGCCGCCGGATCACGAAGCAGAGAAGAAGGAAGAGAAAACCACGCTCCGGCAAGAACTGATGGCAGGATTCCGTTATGTACTCAGTAACCGGACCTTAACCCTGCTTGGCGGCTGTTTTGCGGCGGCAGGATTGGCCATTGGGTTAGTTCAACCGCTTGGTGTCTTTCTGATTACCGAACGTTTAGGCTTGCCGAAGGAACATCTTCAGTGGTTGATGGCTGCAAACGGGATCGGGATGATCCTCGGCGGCGGACTGACAATGGCATTAGCGAAAAAAATCGCTCCGCTAAAACTTCTTGTGTTAGGGATGGCCGTCAGCGCATTCGGTTTTCTGGCGGCTGGCCTGTCAACGCAGTTATGGTTGACCCTGACAGCCCAGTTTATTTCCGGACTCGTCATGCCTTCCATCCAAATCGGCATTAACACGATGATCTTACAAAATACAGAGGCTTCATTTATTGGCCGCGTCAACGGCATACTAAGCCCGCTCTTTATGGGAGCAATGGTGGTCACAATGAGTATGTCCGGCTCGTTAAAAGAATCATTTTCGCTTTTGGCTATGTTTGAAACAGCCGCCGTGTTGTTCGTCGTTGGGATCATTGTCCTGCTGCCATTATGGAAACCCGGAGCTGTACAAAAAGTGGAGGAAAATACATCACAATAGTTTTCGGCCAACCATATATCCATTGCTTTCAACAACGACCTTACAACGGGATTCAACCGGGGTAAGGTCGTTTATTTACAAAATAAAGATAGACGGTTGAGGGCAACCGCCTATCACGCGCGATTTATTCCTTTTCGTTATATAAGTGACAAGCTACCCAATGGCCAGGGCGCGCTTCCTGCCAAGTTGGCACGACCTCGGAACAGATGTCCATTACTTTTGGACAACGGGTCCGGAACCGGCAACCGCTCGGGGGATTGATCGGGCTGGGAACATCCCCTTCCAGAATGATTCGTTCTCTGGTTTTCGCTGTCTCCGGATCCGGAATCGGTACAGCGGAAAGGAGGGCTTCGGTATAGGGGTGCAGCGGATGATCATACAGTTCATCACTTTCTGCCAGCTCGACCAGGTTTCCAAGATACATCACACCCACACGGTCGGAAATATATTTAACCATTGACAAATCGTGTGCAATAAAGAGGTAGGTAAGCCCTTTTTCCCTTTGCAGTTTTCTCATCAAATTAACAACTTGGGCCTGAATCGAAACGTCAAGGGCAGAGATGGGCTCGTCAGCGATGATAAAGTCCGGTTCCACGGCAAGGGCGCGGGCAATCCCGATCCGTTGTCGCTGTCCGCCACTGAACTCGTGAGCAAAACGGTCTGCGTGCTCTTCATTCAGGCCAACCGTTTGCAGAAGTTCAACCACCCGACGGCGGCGCTCTTCCCCTTTCGCCAGGCCGTGAATGTCAATCCCTTCGGCAATGATATCCATGACGGTCATGCGCGGATTCAATGAAGCATAGGGGTCCTGGAAAATCATCTGCATCTTCCGGTTAAAATTCTTTAATTCCTTTCCTTTCAGGCTGTAGACATCCTGATCGTTAAATTTAACCGTACCCTCTGTCGCATCGTACAACCGAATAAGAGTCCGTCCAATGGTCGACTTACCGCAACCGGATTCTCCCACAAGGCCAAGAGTTTCCCCGCGGTAGACATCAAAAGTAACTCCGTCAACAGCCTGAACGACCTGATTGCGGCCCATGTGAAAATGTTTTTTCAGATTCTTGACTTCCAAAATCACATCTTTTTTCGCCTGACGATCCGTGGAATTGTCACGGTTAATGGTTTGAACCTGACTCATTTTTATTCGCCTCCTACCGCGAGTGCTGGTGGTTTCACTTCAGGGGCCATGGGGTGCTCTAACCAGCAAGCCACTTGATGTGAAGAGGAAACTTTTGTGGCTTCCGGCATCTGCTCGGTACAAATTTTCATCGCATGTTTACAGCGCGCCGCAAACGGGCATCCTTTGGGAGGGGAAAGCAAGTTAGGCGGAGAACCGGGGATCGGCAGCAATTCCTGGTCTTCCGATTGGTCCAAACGCGGCATGGAAGCAAGTAAGCCCCAGGTATACGGATGTTTCGGATTATAGAAAATTTCGTCCAGATTGCCGGTTTCCACTACTTTTCCTGCGTACATAACGACAACACGGTCAGCAATGTCAGCTACCACACCCAGATCGTGCGTAATTAAGATGATCGAGGTGTTAATCTTTTCCTGGAGTTCTTTCATCAAGTCAATAATTTGGGCTTGGATGGTCACATCAAGAGCTGTTGTAGGCTCATCCGCAATTAATACTTTTGGCGCACAGGAGAGTGCGATCGCGATCATGGCACGTTGTCTCATTCCTCCGCTAAACTGGTGCGGATATTGTTTCAGACGCGACTCCGGGCTTGGAATGCCAACCAGTTTCAGCATTTCAACCGCTTTTCGCCTTGCTTCTCCCTGACTCATTTTTTGATGTTTCATTAAGCCTTCCATGATCTGTTTTCCCACAGTCATGGTTGGGTTCAGTGAAGTCATCGGATCCTGGAAAATCATCGCGATATCTGCACCGCGAATTTTCTCCATCTGCTTTTCAGTAGCTTTGGCCAGGTCTTTGCCGTCAAAAATAATTTCTCCTTTTTTGATAAAACCCGGCGGGTTGGGAATCAGGCGCATGATGGTTTGGGAAGTGACACTTTTCCCGCAGCCGGATTCCCCAACAATGGCTACGGTTTCTCCTTCGTCTACATCAAAGCTGACCCCGCGGACGGCTTGTACTTCTCCGTTATAAGTTTTAAAAGAGACGTGTAAATCACGAACTTCTAACACTTTTGTCATCCTGATTTCCCCCCTATTTGCGCATTTTCGGGTCAAGTGCATCTCTCAAGCCGTCGCCCACCAGGTTAAACGCCAGCATAATCAAGCTGAGTACCAGGGCCGGCCAGAACAATTGGTACGGGAAAATCTGCAAAACATCTTTACCCTCATTGACAAGCACACCCAGACTTGCTTCCGGCGGACGAAGCCCTAATCCAATAAAGCTTAAAAAGGCTTCAAAGAAAATGGCTGACGGAACGGCAAAGGTAACGGCAATAATAATGGGACCCATCACGTTAGGAATCATATGTTTGATAATAATGCGCTGGTGACTGGCTCCCAGCGTGCGTGATGCCAGTACATATTCCTGGGTTTTCAACTTCATCATCTGGGCCCGCACAATCCGTGCCATCGGCACCCACCCGGTAATCGACAGAGCAATAGCGATCGGCACAATACCAGGATCAAAGATCAACAACATTAAAATAATGACAATCAGATTGGGAATCCCCACTAAAATCTCAATCATCCGTTGCATGATATTATCGATGCGGCCTCCAAAATAACCGGAGATTCCGCCAAAGGTAACTCCGATCACCAGGTCAAAAAAGGCGGCTAAAAAGGCAATGAGCAGGGAAACTTTAGCACCGTACCAGGTACGGGTCCACACGTCCCGGCCAAGATCATCTGTCCCAAAATAATGATCACCAGTAAAGCTCTCCTGGTTTAGGGACTTAAAATCCTGAACTTGATAAGTATAGCTGTTCATCGAAGGGCCCACAAGGGCGAAAAATCCAATCACAAAGATAAGGATAAGGCCAAGTATCGCTCCCTTATTGGAAAGAAACCGGCGCCATGCGTCTTTCCAGAAACCGACAGACTCCCGGGAAAGACTGTTTTTATCGCTGTCTTCAATCTGAACCGGTTGAAACAGATCAGGTGTCAGGTCTTTTGTAGCATTCATTCCAGTATCACTCCTTTGCTCCCGCAATCCGAATCCGTGGGTCAATAATGCCGTATAAGATATCTACAATAAAGATGGTAAGAATGATCAGTACACTGTAGAAAATGGTTGTGCCCATAATCACCGTATAATCATTGCTGAAGATCGATGTTACAAAGTACTGTCCGATTCCGGGAAGTGCAAAGATGACCTCTACCACCATGGACCCGGTAATAATGTTTATAGCCAGTGGACCAAGAACAGTGACAGCTGGAATGAGTGCGTTTCTGAGAGCATGGCGGAACACAACTGCTTTACGGTTCAACCCTTTCGCTTTTGCCGTTTTCATATAATCCTGATCAAGAACCTCTACCATTTCCGAACGGATATACCGGGAAATTTGCG
The DNA here is from genome assembly GCF_016055185.1 of Paenactinomyces guangxiensis. Classification (GTDB taxonomy): domain Bacteria; phylum Bacillota; class Bacilli; order Thermoactinomycetales; family Thermoactinomycetaceae; genus Paenactinomyces; species Paenactinomyces guangxiensis. Next base: position 158,825 of record NZ_JAECVR010000004.1, on the reverse strand, counting down.
CAATCACAAATACAGCAAGAGCAAGGGACGGCAGAATGGAAGAGCTATATGATTCCCAGAGAGCCGGCGGTAAAATGCCCCATTTTACTCCAACCCAATAAGAAAGCAATGCGGACAAGACGAAATTGGGAACAGAGACTCCGAAAACAGCAGTTATGGTTGCCAGGTTGTCAATCATTGTACCGCGCCGCAAAGCAGCAACCATGCCGAGAATTAAACCTATCAAGGTACCAAAAATAACTGCCTGTGTGCCTATAAAAGCGGATACAGGAAAGCCTGTGAGAATCATTTCTGTTACACTGCGTCCGTCATAGGCCAGTGACATGCCAAGATCACCCTGAACCACATCTCCTAAAAACTTCAGGTACTGGACACCGAGCGGATCATTCAACCCGTAATGTTCCATAATTTGTTCTCTAATCTGTTCCGGCAACTTTTCTTCATTTTTCAACGGTGTACCCGGAAGGGAATGCATAAGGAAGAAAGTAACCGTAATGATGATCCAAAGGGTTACAACCATGTAGGACAGCCGTTTGAGCGTATACCTGAGCACATCGATTCACATCCTCTCTCAATCACACGTTAGCAAGCAATGATGAAGGTATATGTCATGGTGACATATACCTTCATCTAACCATGTTACTCCGTTTTCCTCAAGAATAATTTAATTACTATTTTCCTTCAATGTGAGCCCATTTGAGGCTGTATTCCGGCCCTTTGAGATGCCATGGCCAATCTTTGATATATGGCTGCTTCAGAGCCAGACGGCTTCTGTAGTAGAGAGGTACAACCCCGGCATCATCAATGAAGATTTTCTCAGCTTTGATCAGGTCTTGCAGACGCTCTTCAAAGTTCGGGTTGGATTGGGATTTTTTGATGAGTGCATCATATTCGCTGTTGCTCCATTTACCGCGGTTGTAAGAAGAACCGGTGATAAAGATGTCGAGGAAGGTCATCGGGTCGTTGTAATCAGCACCCCAACCGGAATATACGATATCAAATTTACCGTCTTTGGATCTTTGCAAACGCTCCTTGAACGGAACTGCGGTGATACTTACATCCAATCCAAGGTTTACACGCAATTGCTCTTTAAAGAATTCTGCGTCTTTCTTGGCCTGGCTGGTATCCTGAGTTAATAATTCAACTTTACCGGGGGACGTCATGCCCAGTTCTTTCAAGCCTTCCTGAAACAGCTGTTTAGCTTTTTGCGGGTTGTACTCAACGTTGGCCTGTGTTACTTCGCTGAATTTTTGTTTGTCATTGGCTTGTGTCTCCGGGGGAACAATGCCGTTCGCCGGTACAGAACCGTTTTTCAACACGCTTTCCGTCAAGGTCTTTTTGTCGATCGCCATGGCGATCGCCTGACGGATTTTCTTATTCTTAAACAGCGGTTTGGTCTGGTTCAATTCCAGATACCAGCTGCTCAGTTCGGGAATGGTGAATACATCCGGCTTTCCTTTATATGCGTCAATAAAATCGGAGCCAAGAGGAGAATAGTCAACTTTCTTGGTTTTGTACAAGTTAACACTGGTTGCATTGTCTTTTACGATGTTGACATTTACTTCTGCCAGCTTAACTGTACTTTTGTCCCAATACTTGTCGTTCTTTTTGTACTGGAAGCTTTTTTCGTGTTTCCAGTCGGAGAGGATGAATGGGCCGTTGAAGACCAGATTTTTGGCCTCAAGTGCATATTTGTCGCCAAATTTTTCAACGATATCCTGCCGTTGCGGCATGTAGGTCGGGAAAGAAAGCAAGTCCTTGAAGTAAGGAATCGGCTGCTCCAGTTTAACTTCCAGTGTTTTGTCGTCCAGAGCTTTCACGCCGACTTCATCCCTTGAACCTTTACCAGTGTTGAATTTCTCTGCATTTAAAACCGGATAGAGAATATATGCGTATTCTGACGCGGTTTTAGGATCCAGGGCACGTTTCCATGCGTATTCAAAGTCGTGGGCGGTAACGGGTTTGCCGTCGCTCCACTGGGCATCACGGATTTTAAACGTATAAGTCTTTTTGTCCTCGCTGATTTTTGGTTCTTCAGCAGCCATGCCGAGAATGGGCTTATCATCTTTATCCGGGCGGTAAAGACCTTCCATCGTATTGTTCAGAATGGTAAACGATGCAACGTCAGTTGACTTTGCACTGTCCAGATTTGGCGGCTCAGCGGTGTCAGTTAAATTTAATACCTGCTTACCGGACGCTCCGCCGGAATCGCCGCTGAAGTTACAAGCGGATAGTACAAGAGAAGCCACTAATAAAATGGCTAACAAGGACGAAAACTTCAGTCTCTTGCTCATCTGTTTGCCCCCTTATAATTTCTTGAAAAAAATTTTATAGTTTAGACCCTATGGTCTTAAACCCGATTAGAAAGATAAGTATGCCGGTAACCGATTGGATGATATCTCTGAAATCTTGCAAACATTCACAGCAAAAAAAATGACAAAGAAGCCGTAAAAAGGTTCTTTACCCGGGTGGGGAGTCATCTATGGAATGCTGTAGAATCCGCTTAAATTTCAAACAATTTCACCTTCGGTGTGTATTGCTATAAACCACATAATTATATTTAACCTATAATCCGTGTTTTTGTAAAGAGTTATGTTCTGGCAAGATACAGGATTTTATACATATAAAAAATGCGAACCCGGGTAGGGTCCGCACCGATTAGTTCATAATTATACATTTGCTTGTTTAATTTTTTTCTTTTTCTTTTCCGATGTATGCCCATTTCAGTGTGTACTGGGCCCCGTACGGATGGCGATACAAGTCCTTCACATACGGCTTCTGCACATAAGCCTGTGATGCATAAAACAGGGGAACAAAACCGGCCATTCCGTTTCCTTCAGTGCCTGCTAAGATTTTTTCCGCTTCGGTAAATAACTTAAATTGCTTTTTCTGATCTGTTTCTCTTCTTGTCTGTTCCACCAGTTGATCATATCTATTGTTGTTGAAGTTGGACCAGTTCATCGGGTTTTTGGCTTGCCAGATCTCAAAAAAGTTAATCGGATCATTATAGTCGGCTCCCCATGTAAGCATTCCCATATCATAATCGCCATTTCTCAGTTTATCAAGATGAACTTTCCACGGCGGGGAATTCAATTGAATGTCCAGCCCCAGATTAACCCGAAGCTGTTCCTCGATCGCCATTGCAACATCCCGTTTCGCTGTTGCATCATAGCCGATCATTTCAATATCGGTTGGGGGCTTCTCCAATCCCAATTCTTTTAAACCTTCCGCAAAATATTTTTTTGCTTTGTCAACATCCTGCTTCACCCATTCTCCATTTTCCCGGAAGGATTTATTTCCTTCTCCGTTAATTGACGGAGGGATCAGGGCTCCTGCCGGTTTGGATCCGTCTTTCATAACTTTGATTATGTCTTCGCGGTCAATCGCCAAACTGATCGCTTTGCGGATTTTATCATTTTTAAAGAATTCATTTTTCTGGTTTAACAAGATGTAGCAGGTGGAGGCCAGCTCAACCTCAACATAATCCGGCGTCTGCTTATATGCATCGACAAACGCCTGGTTTAACAGTGCTGTATCAATATTACCGGAGTTGTACAAATTAATCCCTGTAGCCGTATCTTTTATTGTGATAATCGATACTTTTTCAAGGGTAACGGCATTTCTGTCCCAATACTGGTCATTTTTGGTTAAAGCGACTTCCTGGTTTGTCCACTTGGTCACTTTAAATGGCCCGTTGTAAACCACTTTATCGGCCTTGGTCCCATACTCATTTTTATATTTTGCAACAATGTCTGCCCGTTGTGGCATATAGGTGGTCATTGTGGTCATACTGAGAAAGTTGATCATCGGCTGTTTCAGTTTGACAACCAGGGTCGTTTCATTGGTTGCTTTGACGCCAACCTTCTCACTCGATACTTTACCTGTGTTGTATTCTTCTGCATTTACAATCGGGTACAGCATATAAGCGTATTCCGATTTCGTCTTCGGGTCTAACGCCCGTTTCCAGCCGTATTCAAAGTCCATGGCTGTTACCGGTTTTCCATCACTCCAGGTTGCGTCGTCCCGGAGTTTAAAGGTGTAGGTTTTTTTATCCGGGCTGATATCCACATCCTGGGCAATCCCAAATTCCGGCTGTTTTTCCTTACCCATTCTCATTAAGCCTTCTTGAACGTTATTTAAAACGTTAAACGAAATCATCTCTGAAGCTTTGGCACTGTCCAGGGTCTGAAGTTCTTTTTGTTCACTCATCCTCAGAACCTGGTTTTCACTCAGGGAATTCACACCTTCACTTCCGCCTTTGGTCAGTCCCATTCCGCCGCACCCGCCGAGTACCAGGCTGGCCGAAAGAACCACTCCTAGAATTGCTTTCCAACTCGTTTGCAATTCTGTCCCCCCTTTAATGTCCGAATAGTAAGATCTTTTCAGGTTATCAAAGGTACTACACGGACAACTTAGATTACGACTTGTTAATTATAAATGAATCGGGTGTAATAGAAAAGGGTATAGCGAAAGAATAAGCGACAAAGCCTTAATGTTTCATATAATATCCATAAGATGGAGGAATTTCAATGTCCAAAAGGGCTCAAATTTTTTCTTATTCATTGATTTTCACTGTGATCTCTCTCGTTCTTGTCTCAGTCAGCTCAAAATGGAAGCTGATCTCTTTTATTAACCATCTTTTTATGGTCGGTCTGTTCCTGTTAACTGTTTCAGGTGCCTGGTATGTAGTGCGCGGCGGATTTTTCAGCACTTTTGGCAAAAGCATGAAAAAGGTAATGAAACTTTCACGCCGTGAAATGGAGAATTTGGATGATGACTTTCTAGTTGACGATTCCGGTTCCCCGTCTAAGGATAAAAAGTCGTTTTTCCCGTGGTGGCTGGGAACTGTCTCCTTCATAACGGGCTTGTTCTGCACTCTGCTATCGTTTGCTCTGATCTATCTGCTGTAGAAAGAAAGATAATGAATGATTTTCTCGTACAGCTTATCAGGGGTGTCGGCTTCTATCAGCTGGTCGTTAACATATGCGTACAATGTATGTTCACAGCAGCTGCAGAGGCCCAGACAATATCTCATTTTTATTTTTACACAGGAATGATTCTGGTTTTTCAAGCAGTAATATGCAGAAAGGGAACCTTTGACCAGATTAGAAATACAGAATTCCACGGTGATTTTTTTCACCATTTTCTCCCCTTTTCCATCTGAGTACGTTATGAACATACTATCATTTGTTTTACATACGGGGATAGTTAATTTAAAAAATAATAAAAATAACAGAAATCCCCCCGTGTCAAAAAGGGATGAAAAAATGAGAGCGCGAAAGTACGCTCTCATTTCCAATTGATCCAGCCGTTGGCCTCCACCATCTCCAGGAACTTCAACAAGCGCGGCAGGACCGGTTCAGCTTCTTCACCAAACCGTTCAGCCACTTGTTGTTGAATCTGTTCCACTTGATGTTTCCCGTTACAGCGAGCCAGCACAAAACTTCCCAGCCGGTCCAGGCGAATCCGCAGATAGGGCGGCTGTTTCAAAAATCGGACCGAGAACTTCTCCAGCAGGCTGGTCCGCGGTATAACCAGTTGAAGCAGTTCCGGGTTGTCCGGGTTTGATTCCAGAGTTAAGGATGGCTTTAGAGCTGGAATCATTTTTAAAAGGTTTTTATCTTTACTTGCTTTCTTTTTAAGGAAGGACATTAATCATTTTCTTCCCTTTCGTTATTTCCCCTTTGTTACAGTTTTCCCTGTAAATTTAGTGGTTACAAACCAGAGGAGAACTGCCAGTGCGAGGAAGAGAGAGAATGGCAGCCAACCGTTGTCCACTTTTACCGGCGCTTCCGGGTTGAGAATACCAGGTACGATTAAGAGAGCAATGACCACACTGACCAGCGCTTCCCCGGCAATTAAACCGGACGCAAACAAGGTGCCTGTCTCTTCACGCATTTGTTTTTGTTTATCATTTTTGATAAAGGCTTCTGTTGCCCAGCGGACCAGTCCGCCGATCATAATGGGGGTACTGATCGATACAGGCAGATAGAAACCAACGGCTACTGTTAAGGAATTCAGCCCCAGGAATTCAATGGCTACAGCCAGGCCCATGCCGATGAGGATTAGTTCCCACGGTAAGTTACCGGCCATCAGGCCTTCCACGATAATTTTCATCAAAACCGCTTTGGGGGCAGGAAGTTCGTTCCCGCCGATTCCATAGGCTTGATCAAAGAGAACCAGGAAAAATCCGATGAGCAGAGCGCTCGCCAGAACACCGATCATCATAGCGATTTGTTGTTTCCAGGGGGTTCCCCCCACCAGGTAACCCGTTTTCAGATCCTGGGAAATATCCCCGGCAACAGCCAGAGCCACACAAACAATGGCCGCAACCATCAGCGAGGCAATCATTCCCGTTTGTCCACCCATCCCTGCGACTTTAAAGATCATAGTGACAATTAGCAAAGTGGCAATGGTCATCCCGGAAACAGGCATAGAGGAGCTTCCGACAATTCCCACGATCCGGGAAGCGACAGCCACAAACAGAAAACCGAAAACGGCAATCGCAACTGCACCGATGATTCCGACATGCGTGACGGGGGCAAAGGCAATCACCAGAATAAGGGCAAGGGTTCCAATCACCAGGTAGGGAGTGGGGATATCCCGGTCGGTACGTGATTGGATTTCCCTGCCTTTTGTTCTCAAACCGGCAAGCGTATCGCGGATTGATCTGAATAACATCGGCAAGGTTCGTACAAGAGTGATCAAACCTCCTGTGGCAACAGCGCCGGCGCCGATGTAGCGAATATAGTTGTCATAAATTCCGCTGATATCCAGCCGGCTGATCGGCTGATCGGCCGGAAAGAAAGTGGTGGGACTTCCTGTTCCAAAAAAGGCAATCATCGGGATAAACACAAGGCTGGCCAGCAATCCGCCGGCAACCATTTGCCCGGCAATACGCGGCCCGATGATATAGCCCACCCCAAGCAGAGCCGGCATGGTATCCAACCCGATAGCAGCGCCTTTAAACCCGGCAATTTTCGTTTCTACGGAAGTTTTAAACCATTTTAATCCATCTCCGAGAGTTTTAAACAACCCTCCTACCAGAAATCCGAAAAAGATCAGGCGGGCATTGCTTCCCCCTGTTTCCCCGGATTTTAAAACCTCCGCACATGCAGTCCCTTCCGGATAAGGTAAAGTTTCATGTTCATTCACAATCAGCAGGCGGCGCAGGGGAACCATCATCATCACACCTAAAAAACCGCCTGTTAACGTGATAAAAGCAATAACTCCCTGGCTTGGAGTCAACTTCCACAGATAAAGAGCCGGAAGAGTAAAAATCGCACCGGCTGCTACTGCTTCCCCTGCAGTGGTCATCGTTTGTACAATATTATTTTCCAAAATCGATTTTCGCCGGAACAACCCGCGCAAAATAGCCAATGAAATCACCGCAGCAGGAATGGAAGCACTAACGGTGAGACCGATTTTTAAGCCCAGATATGCGTTAGCGGCTCCAAACACGATGGCTAACACAATCCCTAACAAAACCGCCACAACTGTCAATTCAGGTAATGAACGCGAGGCAGGTATATAAGGGACAAATGGAGTCTTTGAGGTATCTCGTTTCACATTGAAAACCGCCTTTTGTACTAAAAATTTTACAAAATAAAGATGTTAAAAGAATACTTTTCCATAATATCACAAATAATAGTTTTATTAAATGTAAATAATTTCATTTACACATCCCTCTGTGCCTGGAGTTCAAACATCAAAACAAACAAGTCCCGCTATTCAACCATATGAACAAGTTGAATAGCAGGACTTTTGCTATCGTACGAGGATCCGCTTATGGCTTTTAAGGTGAATAGGCTTGTCTGGATTAACAACCAAATAGACAGCCTTGATCCGATCTTTGCAAACATGAAATTATGGTTGGGATTGGGCAGCCGCCGCAGGCCCGGATCAAGGCATGCAGACACGACAGGGCCGGGCTTGCTCCCTCTACTTACGGAGCGAAGTTTGGTTCGCATTTTTCATCATCCGGCAGGCCTTAAATATCCCCCCGTGGTCACTTTTACTAATCTGATGATTAGAGGGGTGCTTTGTGACAGGACAGCGGATTTAATCCTTTATTCCTTCTCTAACCGGACAAATGTTGCATCATAGCAGGCGAATCCGACTGGTTTTCCTCTCCCGACAGCCAGGAAGCACGAGACAGGATGATTGAAGAAGGCAACCTCACATTCACTGGCCCAATGGGCGCTAAAATGTTTCTTTACCCAGTTAGATACAATATGTTTATCTGGGGCAAGGGAACTAATTTCGATCCCTTTCCCGTTGATCCCGGGTTATGATCAGATGGATCTCCGGTAAGTCATGCCGTTTTACCAGTATATCCGGCACGGAATGTCCCCTCTCCTTTCAAATCTCCTACTTTTTCACACGATTAAGGGAATGCCGGCGGGTCTTTTTTCATCATCTGCCGCAATACTTGCTCTACCTTGGCTATATGTTGAAACATGCGCTCCTGGGCCAGATGTTGTTCATGTTCACGAATCGCCAGGAAAATCCCCTCATGTTCCTGGTATAAACGTTCCAGAGTTGCTTTTTCGCCATAGAGCCAGATCCGCCGGCTTTCTCTCATCGTTCCTTGCATCGCTTTGGATAGTGTTTGCATAAAATGCATAAGCATTTTATTTTTCGTCGCTTCGGCAATCGACTGATGGAATGCGAGATCCGCCTGTTCTCCCTTTTCTTCAGACTCGTGGATACTTTCCTTCATCTGAACCAGGGCTTCACCCATCGCTTCCAAATCTTGCTCTGTTCTGCGCAGGGCGGCCATTCCGGCACATCCAACTTCCATGATTTTTCTCACTTCCAATAGCTCGAGGATTTGATCGCTTTTCATAAGCACTGCCGGACTGATCGGCCGGGACAGGGTACCCGGGTCAAATTCACGCACAAAAGTCCCCTCTCCCTGCCTCATTTCCAAATACCCCATGGCTCTTAGTGCAGAGAGTGCTTCCCGAATTGCCGACCTTCCCACGCCAAACTGTTCTGCCAGCTCCGGGACAGAAGCTAATTTATCTCCCGGCTTCAGCTCTTTGCCCGTAATCATTTCCTGGATTTGCTCAGCTACTTGTTCATACAGCTTTTTTCTGTGGACTTGTTTGAACTTCAATCTTTTTCACCTCAAGCTTTGGTTCCTGTCGCCTTATTTTAACATGTTAGAACTCATTCGGTTGTGTTAACATTAGAACAGATCATCTGATCACCTGTTTATATTCATGCTAAAAGAATAAGAGCCATTAAAATATTTTTAACTTATTGATTTCCATTCCACCGAAGGAGATGAGGGGTCATGTTAGCTCCCGAGGCAGTGCAAGAGTTGAAAGCCATTGTTGGCGAAGAGCGTTTTCGAACAGATATGGAAACGCTTGTCACTCATTCGTATGATGCCACCCCGATGTTTCAAGCTTTGCCGGACGGCGTGATCTTTCCTTGCCGGACGGAAGAGGTACAGGCAATCATGCAGGTGGCGGCTAATTATCGCATTCCCGTGATCAGCCGGGGCTCCGGCAGTAATTTAAGCGCTTCCACTGTTCCGGCCGAAGGCGGGATTGTGATGGTGATGACCCGGATGAACCGCATCCTGGAGATTGATCAGGAAAACTTGACCGCCACTGTACAACCGGGCGTGATTACAAAAGAACTCCATCAGGCAGTAGAAGAACTGGGCCTCTTTTATCCGCCGGACCCCGGCAGTATGGCTGTTTCCACGATCGGCGGCAACATCGCGCAGTGTGCCGGCGGACTGAGAGGGCTCAAATACGGGACAACGAAAGATTATGTATTGGGTTTGGAAGCGGTACTTGCCTCAGGCGAAGTGATTCGGACGGGAGGAAAGCTGGCCAAGGACGTAGCTGGCTATGATTTGACCAAACTGCTGGTCGGTTCGGAAGGAACACTGGCAATTGTGACAGAGGCAACGCTGAAATTGCTTCCTAAACCCGAGTACCGCCGTGTCATGGTTGCTCATTTTACCGATCTGGAAGCGGCGGCGCAAACAGTTTCAGAAATTATTGCCAACCGGATTATTCCTTGTACGCTGGAGTTTCTGGACCAGGGAACCATACAAGTGGTTGAAGAATTTGCCAACATTGGCCTCCCAACAGACATGGCTGCGATTTTGCTGATGGAACAAGACGGCCCTCAAGCGGTAGTTGACCGGGATATCCTGCGGATGGAAGAAATCTGCCGCAAAGGAAATGCAGCCCATGTCCAGGTGGCCCGGACACCGGAGGAGGGAAATCAATTACTCGCTGCCCGCCGCAGTGCCCTTTCCGCGCTGGCACGTTCAAAACCTACCACCATCTTAGAGGATGCCACTGTACCCCGGGCTGCTATCGCAACAATGGTGCGGACAATCAATGAAATCGCCCGCAAAAACCGTGTTCGTATCTGTACCTTTGGTCATGCCGGGGATGGAAACCTGCATCCGACTTGTATGACAGATGCCCGCAATCAAGAAGAAATTGAACGTGTAGAAGAGGCATTTGCCGAGATTTTTGCCGCCGCCCTTGAGCTGGGCGGAACCATCACCGGAGAACACGGAGTCGGCCTCGCCAAGGCTCCCTATCTGGAATGGAAAGCCGGAAAGGCCGGGATTGAAGTATTAAAAGGAATTAAACGGGCATTTGACCCTCTTAATCTATTAAACCCCGGCAAGATATTTGCTAAAGAAACACGCCCCCGGGTGGTGATTACATGTCCGGAAACACGCGAAAAGTAGCCGCTGATCCTTCCGCTTCCCGCTGGGATCAAGTAGCAGATCAGATCCAACTGACGCTTGACCAGGATCAACTCACCAATTGTATGCGCTGCGGCTTTTGTTTGCCCGCCTGTCCCACTTACCGGGAAACAGGACTGGAAGCCGCGTCACCCCGTGGCCGGATTGCCTTGATGAAAGCAGTACATGACGGGCTGATAAAACCGGACCAGTCCTTTGCTGCTCAAATGGATCTATGCCTTGGCTGCCGTGCTTGTGAACCTGCTTGTCCCGCCGGAGTGACTTACGGCCGGTTACTGGAACAAACCCGTGCTTCCATTCAAACACACCACCCCCGGTCAAAATTGGAAAAAGCAATAAGGGATTTCTTTTTCCGTTATCTGTTCCCTCACCCTGAACGACTCCGTTTAAGCAGCTATTTGCTCGCCTTCTACCAGCGGACAGGTCTGCGGGCTTTGGTTCATCATACAGGACTCTCACGCGTATTACCTGCTCATCTGAGACAGATGGACTGCATTCTCCCCACGGCAGACCCGCGCGGTTCACGGAGCCGGACGGGAGAAATCGTAAAGCCTGAAGGGAAACCGATTGGAAGAGTTGGAATGTTTCGTGGCTGTATCATGGATATCATATTTACGGAGACCAATCAAAATACAGTGAAACTGTTGACTGCACTTGGATATGAGGTTGTGTTTCCCGATACGCAAACCTGTTGCGGCGCGTTGCATGCCCATGCCGGGGAAAAGGAACTGGCCATTGAATTGGCCAAACAAAACATTGCCGCTTTTAAAGAGTGGGAAGTGGATTGGATCGCCTCCAACGCGGGCGGGTGCGGGGCCATGCTGATTGAATATCCCCATCTGCTGGAAGGAAAACCGGATTGGGAAAAAGAGGCTGACTGGTTTGCCGGACGCATCAAAGATGTCAGCCAGTTGATTGTGGAAGCCGGTGATTCCCTGCCATTTCGGGCAAAGGTTCCGCAACGTGTCACCTACCAGGACTCCTGCCATCTTCGCAACGGCATGAAGATAACTGTCGAACCCCGCCGTCTGATTCGCTCCATCCCGGGCGTCACATTTGTCGAATTGTTTGAAGCAGACCGTTGTTGCGGTTCGGCAGGAATCTACAATTTAACCCAGCCAGAGATGTCGATGAATATTCTTGACGAAAAAATGGAGCATGTCAAAACAACCGGTGCCGACATCCTTATCACCAGCAATCCCGGTTGTTTGTTACAGATGAAACTCGGGATTGAAAGAGCGGGCCTGCAAAAACAGATGCGTGCGGTCCATTTGATCGACTTTTTAGCCGAGTGTTTGGATCAATCTGAGAATAAACAAGAAAAAGCCGGGCAAGAGATTTAATTCTCTTCCTGGCTTTTTCTTGTGTGAAGGTGTACATCAGATCTCGCAACCACTGGTGAAGTGTCAAAAAGAATAAAAGGGTGTTTTTACCTTTACTATTCTTTACTGTAGACAGAAAGTAATTCCCGTTTGAAATCCTCATACATCAAAAACGCCTCTTTTAATATTTCTTTCAAATCATTGTAGTTACGGAATCCGGGTAGCCTTACACTTTCGTCTGATCCGTCCAATAATTTCTTTAATATTCCCCACGGATCACCTATTTGTAACTCCCCGTACTTCCATACCGTCCATATAAACTCTAAGAGACTGTATTTGAGAGATATGTTAAATTCAAATTTACACGGAGGTAATTCCTCCACAATGTTAAAGAAATTTTCCCTCTTGTCAAAACGAGCATGATAACCTAATTCATTCAACATATCCAATACTTCATGGTTGTCATATTCAAACTCATCATCAAAATCATACTTCGCAGACATGCTCTTGTACCTGTTAATAAAATCAATATTCTCTAAAGCCATTCTGATTTCTGGCGGTAACTGCATGGTTATTCCTCCCTGAACCGTATTTCAATCCCATATTTATTTTTAGCCAAATCAATATAATCTTGTATTTCACTAAAATGTCGATTCGATGCAGGGATTTCGAGTATTTGCTTTCCTTTAAGTTCTTGTCCATCAATTCTTTTGTATTTATTTGATCGTATTTTTATACCGGGCCTGTATTTATTTTTCAACTCCCCTAGATATTGTTCAAATGTAGCTATGTCAATCACATCTAAGTCTGTCGCTTTCCGTGATACAATTTCTCCTTTGATTGGATCATACGAATCTAAACGTTTACCATTACTTAAATGAACTTCATGATATGGATACCATTGTTCTTTAACAGCTTTTTTGTTAAATGTATTCCCTCTCGCCATTGGGGAATCTTTCAACCAATAATCCCTTGCTTGTTTCCAATCTAACCGGTTTCTCGGAGTTTTTCCTTCCCTCGCTTTACGTTGAAGATACTTCTCATAATCGGACTCTAATTTTGGGTCTATAAATTTTCCATTGGAAGAAAGTAAACCATTTCCCGATCCCGTACCCCTGCCTGTGTCCGGTGAACGAAAACAATTTCCAATCGATGGTAAATCAATAAAAGCTGAATATCTTGGTTGCTTTTGATAGCTAAAACATTTTGTTATATCAAAGTCGTCCAACTTCTCAACAGCAGGACTTACTTTCGCGACAATAGGTCTGGTGTACTCTTTGAACGCCGTTGTCACCTTGTCTACAATCGGGTCGATTTTGGGAGCCACAAACGCTCCCACACCAACAAAAAGAGCCCCGCCAAATCCGGCGATCAATGCATTTTTCCAGTTGATCTCCCTTCCGCGCAAGAGATCATCAACGATGCTGGTTCCCGCACCTTCTACCGAACCGATAAAACCGGCTTTGGAGAAGATCTTTTGGATCGGCGCTGGCAGTTTGCTGATCAGCTTGCCGCCGCCTTTTAAGATGGGCCCCAGTATTTTGGCATTAGCCAGCCCTGTAATCATTTTTCGGCCTAGTCCGGTTGCCAGTCCTCTGGCTATCCCGCCGGCGAAGCCCATTCCTACCAGGCCAAGCAATCCGCCGATGCCTGCATCCAGCCAGGTGGTTTCATCTATTTTCCAGCCATTCATCGCGAAACTGATGCCAAACGATACCGCCCAGCCGATCAGGATCGATGCTCCCAGGGGCGGGGCAAAAAAACATAACACAATCCCGACAACCAGGACGATTCCACTTACGATATATTCATAATTGTCAACGATCCAGTCCCAGGCGGCAGAGAGGGCATCAATCACGACTTCGGTAATCTTCGATAAGACCTCAACAAACCAATCCCAAAAGTCGGACGCTGTTTCTTTTGTCCACTCCCAGGCATCGGAGACGGTTTCCTTCGTCCATTCCCAAGCACCGGAGGCTTTTTCCGTAATCCAATCCCAGGCTCCGCCCTCTTCCGGTGCATTCTGATTCACCGGCTCCGTTTTCTGTGGTGCCGGGCCTTTTTCGACCTTGTCAAAATGGTCATCGACACGGGGAATCTCAAAGCTGGGATCAGCGTATCCCTCTCCGATCCCCAAGATCCCGATGCCCACAAAAGTAAAAAGGATGAGGACAACAAATCGCGGAAAATATTTACCCATATTACCCGTTACAGAAAACTTAAGAAGCTCTATGAAATGGCTTCCTTTTCTGTGCCTGTTTATCCAGGACACACAATATTCACATCTGATATAGAGTATACGTTCTCCGTAACGGATTCCCCTCCTTTCATCAAAAAAAGACAGACTCGACCTGAAGTCAACTCTGTCCAATCAAAAGTAATGTGCCATGGAGACCCGGCTTTCTTAACAAATGAACCCTATCAAGCCTGGTCCGATTGACCGAATGTTGTTTTCAGAAGTACATAATGACGGTTTAAAGGATTGTCCGTATTTTTCCCTTTTTGTCTGAAAATGCTGGATGAATTAAACTATATAACATCTGAAACCCATTTTAAATTCACAAGATGATGTATTTAAATTATATATGAATATTCATTTATTTCGCAATATCAAATCTTTCAAAAAAGAAAATATTTAAATCCCCAAGATATATCAGCTGGTTTCGAATTCTAACAACTTATATCAATAGGAACCGGCTATGTGGTTTCCATCTTTCTGGATCTAAAAAGTATAGGGGGAGAGCAAATTTCTGTCTCACCCCTTACAGCCCAGCGCGGAAGTCGAAATGGCCGCCAAATAAGCTTTTCCCGGAATTTTGCCACCCGGCATACTCCATACTTTCATCCCAGAGTTGTGTCGGATCAGCGGCACCATCAACGCAACCAGTCCAACTGTGGAATAGAGACGTTAAACTCCTCTTTCACTATGATCGGAAATAGTCTCAGCAAGTCTGTTTTCTTCTCTTCCATATAGGCAGCCCTTCTTACATCGGGTGCGGCTGATTCGATGGAGATGGATTGCTGATCGTAAATCCCCTGAAGGAGCCTTAATAATTTCTCGGGAAATAATAAGCGTGCATAAAGAAGGGGGTATTCTGCCTCATCTAATGGGGCAATCTCCTGATACCCTTGTAAAATAGATGTTAATACAGCCCGGCTGCCTGTGCGTCCATACCCGTATAAAAGCCACTTAGCCAAATCACGGGTGCGGACGTCTAAAACAGTTTCATTCCAATCGACCAAATGTGTCCGTCCCCTGGCATCTGTCAGCAGATTATGGCGGTGCAGATTATAATGGCAAGCTTTGCCGTATTGAACGGTATTTTTACATAATTTGTCGCCGCCGATTTTTTGATAATATCCGATTAAATTTTCCAAAATGGCCTTGGTGTACGCAGATGTTTCCAACCAGTACTGATCAGTTTCAGTAGGGGTGTCCGTCCATTTGGCTGCCATTTGAAAAATTTCCAGTTGTCCAAGCGAACGCTCCCACTCAGGCATCCACTTTCCGGTATGCTGATACTTGCGGTAAGGAACAGTTGGAACAAATCCCCGTGTAGACTGGTGAAAATGTGCCAAATCCCGGCTGGTTCTTTTCCAGTCCTCTATTTGGCTCAATGAAACCAAATTGGCATCAATCCACGGAAGCAGCACATATGAAAAACGATAACCATTAAAAAGCGGCTGTTCAGAGGTGGTGGGAACCGGAGTGGGGATTCCGGTCCGGTCCGGTTTGCTTTTTGCCACATGTTTGGCCAGTTCACTCACCATTCGCCAGCGGTCTTTTTCCCCGTGCCGTACCCGTTTTAACACGAACAGCCCTTGGTCCGTCTCCAGTTTGAGCACACCGCCCATCGGCTTTGCGCCCAGTACTTGAATTTGATAGTGGTTCTTTAACAAATCCGGCAGCCGCTTTTCTCCTGTCAATTGAGTTACTTCTTCGATTGCGTTTGACATCGCCCTCACCTCTCTGGTTCATGACCAGCTTATGTCAGAGAGGAGGGATATGTGCCTACACAGAAGAGAATGGGGGATGCTTTTTGGAGACAGGATGAATCACATCGAGTCCACCTGTCACGTTGATAATATTTCCAGTCACAAAATCGGAGGCATCAGCCGTGAGAAAACGGATCACCCGCGCCACGTCTTCGCCTGATCCCGGGCGTCCTCTCGGAGTTTCTTCATCTCGCAGCCGGGATACTTCCCGGATGCGCATCTCTTTCTTTTCTCCCACAATATCTCCGGGGCAAACCATATTGACAGAAATCCCGTTAGGGGCTTCTTCCACCGCTAATGTCTTGGTAAGTGATACTAAACCGGTCTTTGCGGCAGCGTAAACAGAGCGATCCGGCCATGCAGGAGCCTCTCCCGCCCGCCCGAATCCGAAAAAGATCACACGTCCCCACTTTTGCTTCCGCATCACCGGAAGTGCGGCATGTGCCATCCAGATCGCACTGAGCAAATTTCCGTGGATCATCTGTTCAACTTCTTCTCCGGAATGTTCCACAAACAATTTTCGTTCACGGATAAAGGGGCCGACGGCATGTACCAGTACATCAATACGCCCAAAACGCTCCAGTGTTTCCGCAACCACACGGGATGCCTCGTCACGCCGGGTTACATCCCCGGGGAAAGATTGTGCTTCTGCCCCCAGTTCCCGCAAATCCTTCAACAGACGACTTGCTTTTTCATCAGAGCGGCGGCTGTTTACGGCGATGGTCCACTTTTGTTCAGCGAACAGAAGCGCCGTCATCTTCCCAAGCCCTTCCGTGCTTCCCGTGAGCAGGGCCACCCTTGTTTCGGCCATATTCATCCTCCTTTTGATCGGAAAACGCATTCGCAGAGTTTTACTTGTACCCTTTCCATATATATCTCAGCCTTCGCTTCATAATCTGCCCTTCCGAGGAAAAAATAAGAAGAAATATAATCAAAAGGGGAAGAGAGCATGAAGGTACAAATGAAGGAAGTTCCCGCAACAGAAAGAGAGGTTCACCAGATTTGCCTCGACTGGCTGAAAAGAAGAGGTGTCAGCCTGAATGAGATTGCTGAGCTCACTTTTTATCTGCAAAAAGATTTGGTCCCTGATATAACCCCGGAGGAATGTTTGCACCATGTAAAACAGGTGATTGAAAAAAGGGAGGTTCAAAATGCCCTTCTTACCGGTATTCAGATGGATGTACTGGCAGAGAGAGAACAGTTGCTGGAGCCCCTTCAGGATATGGTTGTCCGCGATGAATGTCTGTATGGAATTGACGAAGTTTTATCTCTGGCTATTTTAAATGTTTACGGAAGTATCGGATTGACCAATTATGGTTTTATCGACCGTGTCAAGCCGGGGGTTCTGGCCAGACTGAACAATAAAAATGACGGAGAAATCCATACTTTTTTGGATGATCTCGTCGGTGCAATTGCCGCTTCAGCTGCAGCCCGTCTCGCTCATAACCGCAAAAAACAACAAGAAGAATAAAAACCTGGCTACAGGTCTTTCCGGCGATTTTACCGGACGGCAGCTGATCAGCTGAGATGGTACACAAATTTCTCCTTTTCCTCCATCCGGTTCAATTCCCCCGACAAACGCAGATATTCCAGATGAGCCAGCGTTTCCGCCAGGGCAAAGCGCAAATTATGGATGGACAGACTGGTGCCGAACAGATAAGTACATACCTCAAATGCTGTTGCTCCATCCGCTTGTGCAATCCATTCTTTCATTTTTTGCAAACGCTCCTCATGATGTCGCTTTAACTCGTCAATACGTTCGCGATAATGTTCAAATACGCGGCCGTGGGAGGGAAATACCTTTTTCACCGGCAAGTCTTTCATCTTTTCCAACGTGTCCAGATAAGTTTTAAGCGGATTGGGATTGCACCTGGGCCATAAACTGATATTCGGCGTAATTTTAGGCAAGAGAAAATCTCCCCCGATCAGCCAGCCCCGCTCCGGATCAAAAAAACTGAGATGGCCGTCCGCATGCCCCGGGGTATGGTACACTGTATATTCACGATCCCCCAGTTGGATTGTATCCCCCGCTCCGATTAAAGACGGGCGGGGATGAGGTTCCACCCACCTGTAAAAGCTTCGCAGATGCCCGGAAATCTTGGCCGTCCATTCCTTGTCTAATCCATGCTTGCTATAAAAATCAGCCATTATTTCGGGCATGTCACTCTCCCTGTCCAGAAAAATCCTTGCCTGGATCTTATCTGTTTCCGAGATATAAACCGGAGCGCCGGTCAACTCTTGCAGCGTTCCGGCCAATCCATAATGGTCAGGGTGGTAATGGGTTAAAACAATTTTTTCGACATCTTTCCAATTCCATCCATATTCAGTTTGGGCCTGTTTCCACATCTCCAGGTCTTCTTCGGTATGAAGGCCGGTATCAATAATCGTGCAGCCCCGGCTTCCCTTAATGATGTAAGCATTGATCATCTTCAGAGCAAAGGGCAACGGTAAAGGAACTTGAATGATTTCTCCCCATTGTTTCATCTCCGTGTCTCCTCTCAGATGTTCCATTCGCTTAACCGGTTTACCTCGTAAGTAGCCCGAATAGAGGACTGTTCTGCCATTTCAGGAGTGGTGATTCCTGTAAAAACAAGCAGAGTATCAATTCCGCCATTTACCCCGGCACGGATATCCGTTTCCAGATTATCTCCCACTATCAGTGTCTCTTCAGGGGTGGTCCTCAATTTTTGCAGAGCATAGCGCAGGATAATCGGTTGCGGTTTCCCGATAAATAGCGGCTCAATACCTGTCGCTGCAGCAATCCCCGCAGACAGTGAACCGCTGCCGGGCAGCAATCCTTCTTCGGTCGGCAAGGCTCTGTCTGCGTTGGTTCCGATAAAGGCTGCTCCCGCGCGAATCGCCAGGCTGGCTTTTTTCATTTTTTCATAGGTGAACTGGCGATCAATCCCGACCACAACTGCCTGCGGCCGGTCTTCCGTTATTTCGCAGCCCGCTCCGGCGACAGCCCGGACCAATCCTTCTTCACCAATGACAAAAACGGAAGGAGAGTTCATTTCATCTTGCAGATACTGCGCTGTTGCCTGAGCGGAAGTATAAACCTGATCCGGTGCGGCAGGAAAACCAAAATCGCGTAATTTTTCAGCTACCTTCTCCGGCGGGCGGGAGGAGTTATTGGTCAGATAAAGGTATGGAATATTGGCCTTGCTTAATTGATCCATAAAGGAAAGAGCCTCCGGAATCACCTCTGTCCCGCGAAACAGCGTTCCATCCAGATCAATCAAGTAACCGCGATATGACTTCATTTGTACACACGCCCCAAAAAGATCATACGATCACTCATGGTTTGATAAGGTTCCCCGCGAAAGTTCCCATAGACCTGCTCAATCGTAAGACCCGCTTGCTCCATCATTGCTTCCATCCGGTCCATTGAATACATCTTCACCCGCTCTTGATAGTGACGCTCCCCCTTGTCATCCCGCACCCAAATCTCTTTAAGCACAAAATCTCCTGCAATTTTTCTTTCTTCACGAATATGTATCCCTTGTTCTTCCCTCTCACTCACGGGTACCAGCTTTCTCTTTACCGATTCCGGGTTCATAAAGTCGATCAAAAACCGTCCTTCCGGTTTCAGCACACGGTTGATCTCCGCCAGTACCTGCTGATTATCCCTGTCCTGGGTAAAATAACCAAAAGAAGTAAATAAATTTAACACCACTTCAAAAGAATGATCCATAAAAGGCAAAGTCCGCATATCTCCATGAACAAATGGAATAGGCAAACCTGCCGATTCACTGACAGCATGTGACAATAGCGTTTTGGACAAGTCCAGGCCCACGACTCGGAAATCATTGCGGCCAAGGGCAATCGTATGCCGGCCAGTCCCGCAGCACAGGTCTAAAATAAGATCCTGTTTGCTCAATTGCAGCCAACGGGTGATCTGCTCCGCCTCAAACGATGCGTTTTGCCTGTTCCGATGCTTATAAACGAGTAAATAGTCTTCTCCAAAGCTTTCTTCATACCATTGCGGCATCTATGTCCCTCCTGCTTTGTACTTAAAGGCCCAAATACTTATACTGATTGTACCACAGCTTTGTTTCCACCTAAAAAGCATAAAAAATAGAAGGCCGACACGAAGACTCGTGTCGGTTCTTTCAACCGGTTTTTCTTTTTCGGATATAGTAGATGCAATTTTGCCCGCCTTTTGCCTTACACTCCGAACGCTCCACCTCAGCATCCAGGAGGTTTTGAAACCAATTAATTTCACATGCACAGGCCTGATTATATTTATTGGCGACCTGTGCGATCGGACAGTTAAATTCAGTCAGTTTATAACTGCCGTCCTCCAACTCTTCCCATTCAACCATATAACCTTTGGAATCCTGCAATTCCGCCAAGGCACGGACACGGTCACGCAGGCATTGAGAGGTAAATTCTGATTGATACAAGTCTGTCAAACGCTTTTCGCGATTTTTAAATAATTGATCAATGATCGCAGGTCCGTAATTCTGTTCTAAATCGTTTAATAAGTCAAGGGTAAATGTATGGTAACTCTTTGGAAAATGTTCCTCCGATTTATCAGTCAGGTAATATTGGTGAGTGGGCCGTCCCATCGACTGGCGCAATAATTTAGATCCGATCAATCCGTCTCGTTCCAGGGTGTTTAGATGTCGGCGTACGGCCATTTCTGTCACTCCTAATTGTTCAGCCATATCGCTGACAGTTAAAGGCCCCCCGGTTTTCAGCATCAACATAATTTGCTTCCGGGTTGAACCGGTCTCATTCATCCTGCTCACCCTCCTCTCCAGATTTTTGATTCTATTATGCTTATACCCGTTATTTGAGTATTTGTTCACCTAATTCCTGGTGCAAGTACTTCCGTACATGCTGAATAAAAGATCGATATACCTCCGTATCCCTGCCAGCCACCAATGCTTCTTCTTCAAGCTTATCATAATATCGCACCAGTTTTTCACGAATTTGCACAAGTTCTTTCAGTTTGCCCGCCAACTCCGGCGGAATTACTTTTTCGTCTTCCAGGATATCAACGATATCCAAATATCCGCCGGGGTCACGCATGATAAAACCATCAATCATCACGCTGCCCACATCGATCATGCACTCGACTGCCAGATGGAGCGCCCTTTCCAAAGCAAAACGCTGCACCAGCTCCCCACGCGTCGCGGCTGACCGATTGATCACTTCTATGCATTTTTCCAGATATCTCAGCTGGCTCTCAATTCTTTCCACATCAACTTCATAGATCATTACTGCTTTCCTCCGACTCTTTTAAATTCCATGCAACTTTTTTTATCGGGTTTCCGTCAACAAATCGAAACCATTTTAGGGGGTCTGCTATGCATTATTATAAACGATGGATTGCTCCTATAGTTGTGCTTTTGGCACTGGGATCTCTCTGGGGCTGCAGTTCGGAATCCCAAGTTAAACTACAGGATCGTGCTGAAATCGGCACAGCACCTTCTCTAAATACAAAAATGTCCGATACGGGCAAGAGTCAGGCTTCCGATTCACAAATGGCGAAAGCCGCCACAGACAAGGATAAAACGAACAGCACAAGCGAGCGCCTGTCCCTTCCTACAGCAGCAGCACAGAGAAAAGTGATCTATACCGCCAATATAAAACTAACCGTTAAAGATTATAAGCAAACCCGCACAAAATTGGAACAAATTGTGGATCAACACCAGGGCTTTCTCATTACCAGCTCGGAATCTAAAAATAAGGAATCTCAATCCGGAAATTTAACCTTTCGCGTTCCTCAGGCAGAATTCCAGTCTCTTCTTAAAGAGCTTCAAAAAATCGGCGATTCAACACCGGATATTACCATCACCGGCAACGATGTAACTGAAGAACTGGTTGATCTTGAATCCCGGTTGAAAGCAAAAAAAGCGATGGAAAAGCGTCTGCTGGACTTGATGAAACAGGCAAAGGATACGAAAGACCTGTTGGATATTTCCCGACAGTTGGACGAAACACAGGTGGAAATTGAACAGATTAAAGGGCGGCTTCAGTATTTAAATAATAAAGTTAATCTGGCAACCATTCATGTTCAGATCACGCAAAACTTTGTTCCTCCTTCCACTCCGGACCAACCGTTAGGAAAACAAATGAGCCATTCTTTTTGGTCAAGCCTGACCGGTTTGGGAGTGGCGGGGGAAAATTTCCTTATTTTTCTTGCGGGAGCATTTCCGATCCTCCTTTTACTGACTCTCATAGGCGTTCCCACTTATTTGTTTGTCCGCCGACACATACAAAAAAAGGGAGTATAATTCCCCGCGCAGACGCAGAAATTATTTGCAAAAAAGGTGGATCGACATGCAAATCTCTTCAAAAGATCTAAACTATCTGGTCGATGAACTTTCCTGGGAGCTGTTAGCCATGAAAAAATGCTACCATTATGCGCGGGAGTGCCAGGACCCGCAAATCGCCCAGATGATTGACCGCGTTGGGCAAATGCATCAGCAACATTATGAAACCATTTTATCCCAGTTGCAATCAGCAAGCGGTATGCCGATGCCAACAATGACTCAGTAAGGGAGGATCAGACAGATGCAGCAAACATACCAGCAGTGGCAACAGTCAAAAGCCAATCAGGCCTCGGGAACACAACAATCAGCCGGCTTACCCAAGGTGAAAGGGCCGGAAATGAATGACAGGGACAGAATTAACGATTGCTTGGCCCTGGAAAAGTATCTGTCATACGGGTATAATGTCGCTTTAAATGAAGCGGGTAACCAGCAGCTGTTTCAAATGCAGTTCCAAATGTTAAACGAAATTCACCAGGCCCAACGCGATTGCTATAATTTGATGAAGCAAAAAGGCTGGTACAAAATTGATAACGCCGATCTGAATAAGGTTAGCCAAAAAGCACAACAATTTGCCAACTATCGAACCCAATTTCCATACTGATCACTTACACACCCTCCCGGTTCACACTGGGAGGGTATTTTTCTGTGAAAAAGTTTTGTCAAGATCTCTGTTAAACATCCACTAGTTTTGTCATCTGTTGACTTCGTTTGTCCGGAAAGAAGGAATCTATACAATTTCCTCGAAATCGTATAAAAACCAATATTTGGGAGGAAGATTGCATATGAATCAAGCGGCATATATCACCACACGCGAAGCCGCAGAACGCCTCCAGGTCCATGCGCGGACGGTCCGTAAATGGATCGATACTTTTGAAGAATATATTTGCCCGGACTGGAACGAGAGAGGCCATTATGTACTGACAGAGGACAGCCTGTTGCGCTTAGCGGAAATCAAAAACCGGTTGCAGGAGCCGAGCAAATCAATGAAGCAAGTGCGTGAAGACCTTATGCGCGAGGGAAAGCTGCGTGGCGATCAAGCGTTTCAAAAGAGTGAAGAAGAAAATAGCAATGATACTGCCAAAACATTAACCTACCTGATTGAAAGCATGGAAAATGTAGGCGACATGATGGAAGAGTTATTTGACCGGATGGAGCGCCTGGAAGACCATATGTTTAGTTTGTTTGATTCGTTTGAAGATATGGAACAAAAGTTAATTGCCGTCAATTATGACAAAGTATCCTCAAACGAAGTCCAGCAAATGTTTGAGGACATCCGCAAAAAGCAGGATCAACTGAGAATCGAATTGCGAAATGTAAACTTCACACAACGCCTGACATCCGCAACCAGTGAGCAGGGGCTTCTTCCCCGCCGGCAAAAAAAAGCCCGTTTTTTCGGGATGTTTTAAGCCGTTTCGGGTCGGGTTTTTCTCATGTATAATGATGAGGAAACGAAGAAAAAGGAGCTAACAAAATGTCATCGGAAGAGTGGATGTTTTTATACGACGATACAGAAAATACCCGAACCCGATTTGTCAGCTTTATGGGTGAGACGAACCGCTTCGATCTGGCAATTACTACCACCGAGCGCTTTTACGGAAAACTGCTGATTCTTAACTTGCAGTCTAACCGCTTTGCCATCATCGGTGAGGACGATTTAGAGGAGCCGGGTTATCTTGAGCATGTGTACCAATTGTCCGGGGAAGAAGCAGAGGAACTAAAACAGTTTATTTATTCTCTTCTTTAAGGAATACCTGTACCGTTCACCGCTCATGCTAAGGTGAGAGGTGAAAAGCATGGCCAGGGACAAAGACTCCTTTGAGGAATTAGAGACTGTCCAATCTGTACATAACGAAATCATTCCGGAAGAGTTTCCCGAAGGCCCTTATGGTGCAGCCACAACCCCCGAAAAGCCGGGGAAAACTTCACCATGGCGACCCGGACAGCGCTCTGTTTCCGCCTTTACGTATGAAATGCGCCAGTTTCATGAGGGATTGCCAAGGGTGATCCCGGGAAGCCATCCTACCCATGATGAACCGGAAGAGCAGGAAGATGAATAATCAGATTTCAAAAAAGCTGACACCTACGATACCGGTGTCAGCTTTGTGTTACAGAATTTTGCCGCCTTTCATCCCACGGCGACCGTTTTCCGGTATTCTACCGGTGAACGGTCGCGAAGTCGTTTTTGAAACCTTTCAACTTCTCCAATGAATACGTTTTACGAATTTTCCCCACAAAAATCCCCTCCAAGCAAACAGTAACTGGTTTTCTTCTTCCTGTCTACTTAGAGGGAATAATATCAAAATAAGGCTGGCTTTTTCCGGTACTCAGATGCGTTTTAATACAAAATAGGCGCATCCAAAGTTGCAGAATTCATTTAAGTATTCCTGCAAATGGCTGATCTTCGTATCTGTGGTGGCACGAATATGCTCATCGGAAAAAAAACCTTTTAATCTCAGTTGGCCATAGCCCCAATCCCCCACGATATAATCGTACTTATTCAGGATTTCACTGTACCTTTTCTTGAAAGCCTCCGGATTCCAGGCATTTCGATGGTCGGTTAACAGTTCATAATCTATTCCTTGTATGTGAATTCGCCCCATTTAAATCAACCTTTTCTATTCCAATTCTTCATTTATATGTTACCACATCCAAAGCTGAACATCTGCAACCTTTTGGTGCACTTAAAAATGGAAGCGTAATGTGACTGGTTCAGGGCAAGCTAAGGGCAGGAGGTGTTCCGAAAACGATGAGACGAGTGATGATGGGATTTATGGCAACGGTGATGGTGCTATCCGTTGCCGCCTGTTCTCCTCCCAGAAGGGAAGGAATGGGTGGCGCCCAAGAGCCTCTTTATCGTGAAGAACAAACAGATACCCGTTACGGTTTGGTACGAAACGATCAAATTAACGGACACGAGTCTGCTTATGGCGGCGGACAAAATGAAATCGGCTTTTTCAGATACCAACCAGAAAACTATAAAACGGATGGCAAAGCCCCCGGTCCCAATGTATTTGTTGACCGTTCCCTGCTTGCACGCCATATTTCCCAGATGGTAACCGTTTTGCCCAATGTGAAGGAAGCAACCACCCTTGTAACAGATGACCATATTTTTGTGGGGATACAAACCAAAAACGGAAAACTGGACCCCAAAACAGTGAAAGAGGCAAAACGAACGGCCGAAAGTATTACACCCCGGTATTTTAAAGTCCATGTAACCGGCAACCGTACGTTAGAACAACAAATAACAAGAATCGGGATGCGGTTAAACGGGAATTCAGATGTAGAAGGAGTCAGAGGAGATCTGGAACAGTTGCTCCGAAAAATGGGGGATAACACTCCGCCCGATGTTAACGAATCGATTTACCCTCAACATCGGAAGCAGGTAAACCCTGAGGAAGATTAAACCAAAAGTAAACAAGGACGACCCTTTCAAAAGGAGCCGTCCTGTTTTCTGTGAAAGTGTGTGTCTAAGGGGGAAGGCAGAATTCTGTCTCGCTCCCAATCAGCACTCTGCGTCGCCAAAAGTCGCTCTCCAGAATTCTGCCTCCCCACATAAATCATGGTTTCATGACAGGGTTATGTCGCAGGTTATGAGGGCTTTCTTTGAATGTGTATATCCGGGGAAAAGGGAACGAAAATCTGTTTACCCCAAATGTATTACTGAGCCATTTTTTGCTCATTTTTTTGCGCAGACTGTACCTGTTCGTGAGCATGGTAGGAGCTGCGTACCAACGGGCCTGATTCAACGTGGGAGAAGCCCATCTTTAAACCGATCTCTTTCCACTCGGCAAACTCATCAGGCGTATAATAACGTTCGATTTTCAAATGCTTTTTCGTTGGTTGCAAATACTGCCCGATCGTTACAATGTCTACATCATGAGCCCGCAAATCTTGCATTGCCTCTACCACTTCTGCAAACGTTTCTCCCACACCGACCATAATGCTGGATTTGGTCGGGATCTGTGGCTGCATTTCTTTGGCCCGTTTGAGGAGTTCCAGGGAGCGGGGATATTTTGCCTTGGAGCGCACACGGTCAGAACGCCGTTTTACTGTTTCAATATTGTGGTTTAAGATATCCGGTTTGGCATCCATTACCGTTTTCAATGCCTCCCAGTTCCCCATAAAATCGGGGATTAGCACTTCCACGCTGGTAAAAGGGTTCCGTTTGCGTATCGCTCGAATCGTCGCCGCGAAAATGGCCGCTCCGCCGTCCTGCAAATCATCACGGGCTACAGATGTAACAACGGCATGGCGTACTCCCATCTGCTCCACCGCCTCAGCGACACGTTCCGGTTCCGCCAGGTCCAGTTCGGTGGGCAAGCCTGTTTTCACTGCGCAGAAACGACAGGCACGGGTACAGATATCCCCAAGAATCATAAAAGTAGCAGTCCGGTTGGCCCAGCATTCATATATATTCGGGCAACGCGCTTCTTCACATACGGTATGCAGCGTCTTGCTGCGCATCATTTTTTTTAATTCCTGGTAGTTTTCATTGGTGCTTAGTTTCACTTTCAACCATTCAGGCTTTCGCTCTCGCGTCACCTTTGAACGTTCTGATGCCACGGGTAATCCCTCCTGTATCGAAAATCCGGGTTTCATTCCGTTTCCCCGAATTTATTCCCTTCTATTTCCCCGTTTATATTACCACAAAAACATTCCTCTTACCCGGTCCATCGTCTTTTTCTGTGAAAGCGATGAGTACTCTGGCTGAGAAAACATATTTGTGGCTATCTCCTTCGGCTGCGGAAAAGAAGATAGATAAAATAGGGAGCTCCGATCACGGCTGTAAACACGCCGGCAGGAATTTCGGTCGCCGGCACCAGCGTTCTTCCCAATAAGTCGGCTAACATCACAATTGTGGCCCCCAGCAGGGCGGATGCAGGCAACAATGCTCCAAACGATGAGCCAACCAACCGCCTCGCCGCATGAGGAGCGATCAGGCCGACAAAACTGATCCCTCCGGCAAAAGCAACCGCTGAGCCGGCTAAACCGGTACTGATCAATAGCAATACCAGCCGCTGGGACTGAAGTTTACTGCCCAGCCCCCGGGCAAGATGGTCTCCAAATTGTTGTACATTTACATTAGGGGCCAACAAAATGGCCACCGGAATTAAAATTCCCACCCATGGCAGGAGGGTAAAAACATATTCCCATGTGCTCCCGTAGACACTCCCGGTAAGCCAGGTTTTCGATTGTACGGCACGGAATACGGGTCCGAGAAGAATGATTAAGTTGGTAGCTGCCTGCGTTGCTGTATAAAATCCAATTCCGATTAAAACAAGCCGAAAAGGGGAAACACCGTTTTTCCATGACAAAAGATAAATAAGTGCAGCTACAACCGTCGCCCCTGCAAATGCTGCCGCCGGAATCCAATTCACACTGACCGATAAAGAGTCGGTGCTGTCACTAAAAAACGTAATCACCGAAACAGCCGCTACAGATGCCCCGCCTGTGATACCGAGAATATCCGGAGCAGCCAGCGGATTTCGCACCACTCCCTGAAGAATGGCGCCGGATACCGCCAGAGCCGCTCCGGACATCAAGGCAATTAAGATGCGGGGCAGACGAAGCTTTTCAATCACAAGCGTATGCATATCAGAACCGGAGCCCATAAAGACGCTGATGACATCAAGCGGCGGAATATAGAAGTCCCCCACTCCCACACTGATGACCACGGCAAAAAAGGCGGTGATCCCCAATAATCCTATCACAATCGCTGCTTTTGTATCTAATAAGAAGCTAAAACGGCCGCTTCCGATCCGGATGGGTATAAACCTTTTCATGCTTGTTCGGTCACCTTTCTACGCGCGATATAGATAAAGAAGGGAGTCCCGATGATTGCTGTCATCACTCCCACCGGGATCTCCTGATCCACCATGATAAACCGGCCGCCGATATCTGCACCCAGCAGCAGCAACGCCCCGAGGACAGCACAGTAAGGGATTAGCCAACGGTGGTCAATGCCTACCAGTGTTCTGGCTAAGTGTGGAACGACCAGACCCACAAACACAATCGGGCCTGCAATGGCGACAGACCCGCCTGCCAGCAGGATAATAACAGCTGCTCCCGCCAGTTTTGTCCATCCGGTCCGCTGCCCCAGTCCTTTTGCCACATCTTCCCCCGTTGCCAGTACATTAATCGGTTTGGCCAGCAAAAAAGCGAGAACCCATCCACCGATCACAAAAGGAAATACCGGAGAAACCATCTCCAGCTTCCGCCCCTCTACCGAGCCAGTCAGCCAAAACAATAATTCATCCAGCCCCTTCTCGTTCATCACCAGCAATCCGTGGGTCAGCGAAGAGAAAAGAGCAGCAATGGCCGCTCCCGCCAGTGTCAGCTTTACCGGGGTTAACCCTTCTTTGCCGACAGACCCCAGAAAGTACACGGTAAATGAAGCGACAGCCGCTCCGACAAAACCAATACTCATCAATGAAGTTAATGAAGTAATTGAAAAAAAAGAAACCGCTATTACAATAAACAAACTGGCTCCTGCATTGACACCCAGCGTTGCCGGTGAAGCGAGCGGATTGCGGGTCAACGCTTGCATTACCGCTCCGGCAACGGCCAGACCGGCTCCGACAACCACAGAGATGATCGCCCGGGGGACGCGGGTTGTTTGGATAATCAAATGTTCATTGGAACCGTTAAACTGAGTGAACGACTTTATCACTTTCGTCAAAGGGATATTTGTAACCCCCACACTGATACTTACACCCATGAGTAAAAGAACCAGGATCATGCCTGCAACCAGGCCAAACCATTTACCCGGCCCGGTTTTTAAGATTGCATTCAACGATGTCACCTTTCTTTCTGCCGTTCCCAATGGTTATGATTTCAACCATATTTTCACAAAATCGCGTAAGCGGCTTCCGGCGCTTTTGTTATGCGTTCGGAAGCCGATTCATTCTTCCGTTTTGATATAGTTTCCGGTTAAATCAACTTCAGTCTATGATATGAAAAGAAACGTGTCAACGAGTTTGAAAATCATTATCAAAAAGTATTGACTTCTCACATCCTGTTAAATATATTAGTCTATGGGAAATGAGAATCATTATCATCTATTTCAAGGGGAGTTTATTGATGAGAAAATCCTTATTCTTCTTTTTATGCCTGATCTCTATGATCACCCTCGTTGCCGTTGGCTGCAGCAAACCGGCTGCTGACCAGGGAGCTGAGCAAACGGGGAAAACCCGGACGATTGAACACGCGATGGGAAAAACAGAGGTGCCGGAACATCCCAAGCGCGTTGTCATCCTGACCAACGAAGGAACGGAAGCACTTCTTGCCCTGGGAGTAAAGCCGGTTGGGGCTGTTAAATCTTTTACTGGTAACCCGTGGTACAAACATCTGGAAAATGAGCTTCAGGGTGTGAAAGTAGTCGGAGACGAGCATCAGCCTAATCTTGAAACAATCGCCAGTTTAAATCCGGACTTGATCATCGGTAACAAAATGCGCCAGGAAAAAGTGTATGAACAACTATCTGCGATCGCCCCAACCGTGTTTGCAGAAGAATTGCGAGGCGACTGGAAAGTTAACTTTAAACTGTATGCCAAAGCTCTGAATAAAGAAGCTGAAGGCCAAAAAGTGCTGGC
Source organism: Paenactinomyces guangxiensis (assembly GCF_016055185.1). Taxonomy (GTDB): domain Bacteria; phylum Bacillota; class Bacilli; order Thermoactinomycetales; family Thermoactinomycetaceae; genus Paenactinomyces; species Paenactinomyces guangxiensis. The sequence goes on along the minus strand of NZ_JAECVR010000004.1, from coordinate 128,881 downwards.
TGCTTATGATCAAAAAGTAAAACAAGTGAAAGAAAATGCCGGAGACCTTTTAAAACAAAAAGTTTCCATCGTCCGCTTTCTGGCCGGAAAAACGAGAATTTACCAGCTGGACAGCTTTTCCGGTACGATTCTCAAGGATATCGGATTCGCCCGCCCGGAACTTCAAAACAAAAACGAATTTGCAATCGAAGTAACCAAAGAGCGCATCCCGGATATGGACGGGGATATCCTCTTCTACTTCACCTATGAGACCGGCGACAATAATGGAAACAAACAGGAGCAGGAGTGGACCCGGGACCCGCTGTGGAAAAATCTGAATGCCGTAAAAAATAACCGTGCCTTTAAAGTTGATGATGTGATTTGGAACACGGCCGGGGGAGTGAAAGCAGCCAACTTGATGCTCGATGAGCTGAATGATTATATCAACAAATTTAAACAGCAATCTTAAATCGCAGGACATCATGGAGCCGCGCTTTTGGGCGGTTCTTTTTTTATCCCTGTAACTTCCAAATATGTTTTCCGGCTTGCTTAGCCAAACTAATGATACATAGCGAGTTAAGAAGTGGGGTGATTATCTTATGAAGGTAAAGGTATGTTCTTCCTTGTTAATCCTTTCACTTTTATTTTCCATTTTTCCAACTCAAACATTCCATGCCCGGGCAGGAGATTCAGAAAAGCTCAGACAGCGTTTGTATGAAACGATGGAAACCTTGACCGGAGTGCCCTGGCCCTATCTGGCAGCCATGGACCAGTATGAACAAAACACTCGTCCTCCGGATGCGCCCAAACCGAAAGGGCTTATTTCCATTCGTGTGCCCTCCCATCTGTGGGCAGGCTTAAGCAATCCAAACCCGAACGATATCATTCCCGAGTCGATACAATTTTTTGAGGGGATTGGCCGGGATGCCAATGGTGATGGAAAAGTTGATCCGGCTGATGATTCTGATGTACTCTATTCTGTTGCCTCCTATCTCACCAAAAACGGGAGTTCGGAAAGAAATGTCCGTGAACAACTCTGGAAATATTACCAGCATCCGACTTCCGTAGATGTGATTACACATATTGCCAGAGTAATTGCCAAAAACCAAACGATTAACCTGCAGGACAGGTCTTTCCCCATTCCTCTGCAATATAATTTCACCTATCACAATACATGGGGAGACCGCCGGGGCTGGGGGGGATTGCGCATCCATGAAGGAACAGATATTTTTGCCGGTTACGGCACTCCCGTCCTGAGTACCTGCCACGGCTATGTGGAATTGCTCGGCTGGAATCGTTTTGGCGGATGGCGGGTCGGCATTCGGGACACCAACAACAACTATCATTATTTCGCTCATTTAAACGGATTCCGCAAAGGGTTAAAACAGGGAGACATCGTAAAGCCGGGCGAGGTGATTGGATCTGTAGGCTCCTCCGGTTATGGACCGCCGGGAACATCCGGAAAATTTCCGCCCCATCTTCATTACGGCATCTACAAATTTAATGGTCGCAACACCTATTCATTTGACCCTTACCCCTTCTTAAAAAAATGGGAACGGAACGCCTACCAAAAGCGGAAAGAACTGCGGAAGAAACGTAAACATAAACGAAGCCAGACAACATTAAAATGGATTGACTAAATAAGAGCTGCTAACCGGCCGGTTAACAGCTCTTCCGCTTTTCAATGCCTTTAACTTGCCTTTTCAGCTTCGGAAGCTGAATTTAGTTTGGAATTCTTTCTGGAATACACAAAATAAAAGATAATACCGATCAACAACCAGATTCCAAACCGGAGCCAAGTTGATCCTGGCAGTTGGAACATAAGGTAACCGCAGAATATAATGGCAAGAATAGGAAGAACAGGAACCCACGGGCAGCGGAACTTTCGTGGCAGATCGGGTTGTTTTACCCGAAGCACCCAGACTGCTACTGAAATTAGCACAAAGGCTGCCAGCGTTCCCATGTTGACCAGTTTAACCAGGTCATCCAGCGGTACAAATGCTCCCAGCAATCCACAGACAGTTCCATAGAACCAGGTAGAGGCAAACGGAGTACGATACTTGTCATGGACTTTGGAGATCCATTTCGGCAACAACCCGTCCCGCGACATGGCAAAACCGACCCGGGTTTGCCCGTAAAGCATTACCAGCATAACCGTCATCATACCTATTGCAGCACCGACACTGATAATCCCTGCAACCCAATCCTGTCCGGCAAACTGTAAAGCAAAAGCGACAGGATCATCTTGATGGTCGGCAAATTTTTGCCAGGGAACAATTCCGGTTACAATTCCCGATACCAAAATGTACAGAAGAGTACAAATCCCTAAAGACCACAGGATTCCTTTAGGCAGGTCACGGCTAGGATTCCGTGTTTCTTCTGCAGCTGTACTGACAGCATCAAAACCTAAATAAGCAAAGAAAACAGTGGCTGCCGCTAAACCGACTCCGTCCCATCCCATGGGCATAAAGGGAGTCCAATTGTCAGGCTTTACATAGAACACCCCGGCCACGATAACGAGTGCAACAACGATGAGTTTCAATGCAACCATCAGGTTATTGACCCACTTGGATTCTTTGACACCGATGGATAGTAAGAAAGCGATAATCATGACAATAACAAGTGAAGGTAAATTTATGATAGCACCAGGATCACTGCCGGGAGCTGCAGTCAATGAAGCAGGAATTTCGATCCCGATTCCTGCAAGGAAATTTGTGAAATACCCCGACCATCCAACCGATACGGCACTTACAGCCAATATATATTCCAGCATTAAATCCCAACCAATAACCCATGCAATAAATTCACCCAGAGTGGCATAGCTGTAAGTGTATACAGAACCAGATACAGGAACGAGCGAAGCAAATTCTGCGTAGTTGAATGCCGCGAATGCACAGGCCAATCCTGCAATAATAAATGAAATAACCAATGCGGGTCCAGCATCTAAAGCTCCAACTCCAGTCAGTACAAAAATCCCTGTACCGATAATTGCACCAATTCCAAGGAAAGCCAAATCAAAGGCTGATAGCTCTTTTTTTAATGTTTTTCCCTGTTGGCTTCCGGCAATTAACGTATCGATACTTTTCTTTCTAAATAAATCCACACGAACCCCTCCCTTGACGGACAATTTTAAATAATGTCCGTATACTAATAAATTAGAAATCATAAAAGTAAAACTATTTTAATACCATCCTCCTTATCCATTAACAAGTATTTAACCAAGTATAAATTTAAATTTGACAACTTTATATATATTCCTTCTTTTAATAAAGAAAAAAGCCTGCTAATTTTAGTCAGGCTTTCATCTATTTTTATTCTTCCACTTTTAATGCATCCAAGATGGCCTCCGGTTGTAAACCGTGAATAGCCTTTCCGTTGACAACCGTAACGGGAACTCCCAGAAAGCCCATCTGCTTCACTTCCTCCAGATATTCCGGATGAGTTCCGCAATCTTTTACTTCATATTCAATCTTATAATCATTTAAAAATCGTTTGAGTACATTACATTCAATGCAATGTGGTCTTGAATAAACAATAACTGCCACATGTACCACTCCTTTAAATAAATATATCACAACAGAAACTGGTTCATGACATAAAAAATACCTTAACTAACTTTCATACTATTTCTTAAAAAGTTCACATAATAAATGAACAAAACAACTTCTAATATCAAAAACAAACATTTATAATGGTTCTATGCAGTCAGGTCAACCTTGTAAAATCAACTCAGAAAGGACGAAAGACTTGAAAAGAGTTGTATTGATCTTGTTAATGCTATGCGTGGTTGCCGTGGGGTGCCAATCCAATCCAAAACAAGCCAGTGAACCTGCTAAGGAAAAACCAGCGGATCAAGCACCAACCGCAGAAGTGACTGAACCTGAAGTTAAAAGTTTGGAGGACAGTACATATCAAATTTCTGCGCAACAGTCTTCTAAAAAAAGTGATATGAATAAGCAATTGTTAAAGCAAGTGACATACTATAAAGAAGTGAAAGAAACCCCTAAAGCCGACAAAAAACCGGAGCAAAAAGACGAAAATAAAAATGAAAACAACAATGCAACTACAAACGAAGACAAATTTAAAGACATTATTAAATTAATCCAAAAAATTGCCAAAAAAGAAAGAGTAAACATAACACCGGATATCAACAACGCAGACTATCGCAACTTTGTTCTCTATGCAGCCACTGATCTTGGTTCACTGTCTAAAGAGGAAGCCAAATTGCTTGCAGAATATGCCAAGTATATCGACTCTTACGAGAACAAAGCCAAAAATAGCAAGATCAAAATTTTTGTAAACAGATTAAAGGCTGGTGCACCATTAACAGCGGAAGAAAAACTTCAATTATTGAGTTTGCTTCCTGTTAAGGAAGGAACCAAACTGAAAAAGGGGCCGACCAATCCAAAGGCACCCGGCAACTCAGAGAAACCATCAGATTCAGACAAAAATAACAACAAGCCACCAACCGGCGGTGAAGAAGAGCCTCCGGCCGATCAACCGAAAGACAAACCGAAGCAAGACGATGACAAACCAAAAGCCGGGGAATACGACCGGATTGCCGCCAGGGATTATGCCTACAAATGGTGGAATGCCCGCAATAATGAAGAATACGGTTACTACAGCCGCGTGAGTGGCGGATGCTACAACTGTTGGCCCGACTGCACCAACTTTGTCTCCCAGGCGATCAAAGCGGGCGGGATTTTAGAAAAACGTGAAGGAACCTTCTGGTATTACAGCGATAAAAAGCCTTCTTATGCCTGGGGAGTAGCAAACAGTTTCTACAACCACTTCAAAGACCGTGCAAAACAGGCAAAAAGCTTCAAAGAACTTCAAGTTGGTGATGTAGTCAATGTAGATTTTGACCATGACGGAGACATTGAACATTCCGCAATTATTACCAAGATCGATAAATTTGACGTTTACGTAACCCAACACTCTACCGACAAAAAGAACAGCCCACTCAGTTCCTGGATCTTAGCAGGATATGATGTATATGCCTGGAAAATGGACACGGCCAATGACAATGTAAAAGCAAAATAAACCTGGTAAAAGAAATAATCTTTTCCTTACCGGATTCAATGAAAAAAAGCGAGCCATCTACTCGCTTTTTTTCATTTTCCATGACTGCATCAATTTCGGGTACACTTTTTCAAGTACAGTGAAAAAAGTTGTGAGCTTAAGATTCATTGTCACAGAACTGTGAAGCAATCCCACTCGCACTCCGGTTCCGCTATAATAAGCATTAGAATGCAAACCGGGAGAGATGATTCTTGCATACCAATCTGCGCACCTTTATTGACCAATTAAGAAAAGAAAATGACATCATTGAAATTGATGCCTCCGTAGATCCTTATTTGGAACTGGCTGAAATTCACCGCCGTGTCATCGCCGAAGAGGGACCTGCACTGCTGTTTACCAATGTGAAGGGCAGTACATTTCCCGTCGTTACAAATCTGTTTGGCACATCAAGACGAGTGGATCTCGCTTTTGGGCCGCGTCCGGAGCAATTGATGAAACAAACGGTCGAAATGGCGCACAAGTTGATGCCGCCCACTCCGAAAGCCCTTTGGACAGAACGAAAATGGATCGCCGACCTTCTCAAAGTGGGCTTAAAAAATGTTCCCGCATCACAGGCACCATCCCTGGAGTGCAAACAAACAGAAACAGACCTGACAAAACTGCCGGTGATCACATCCTGGCAGGAAGACGGCGGGCCGTTTATCACTCTCCCCCTCGTCTATACACAGCATCCGGAAACAGGACAGCACAATGTGGGCATGTATCGTATGCAAATCTTTGATAAACAGACGACGGGAATGCACTGGCAAATTCACAAAGGTGGCGGTTTCCATCATCATGAGGCGGAAATTCGCAACAAGTCCTTGCCGGTAAGGGTTCATCTGGGCGGTCCCCCCGCTTTGATCGCTTCTGCGATTGCACCCGTTCCGGAATTTTTGCCGGAGCTTATGCTCACATCATTGATTCTCGGACAAAAGCTCCCGGTTGTTCGCCCCGCTGATGGCAGTTATCCCTATATCGCCGAAGCGGAATTTATTTTATCCGGGATCGTCCCCGCCCATGAACGCCGCCTTGAGGGGCCATTTGGCGACCATTATGGCTACTACTCTTTGGCCCATGAATTCCCTGTTTTCCGTGTCCGGGAGGTTTATCATCGCAAAGATGCGATTTATCCGGCAACCGTGGTGGGCAAGCCGAAACAGGAAGATTATTATCTCGGTGAGTTTTTGCAGCGCCTCCTGTCTCCGGCATTCCCGATGGCCATGCCCGGTGTGCGCGACTTGTGGACCTATGCCGAAACAGGTTTTCATCCCCTGGCTGCCGCTGTGGTGAGGGAAAGCTATAAACGGGAAGCGCTGGCAAATGCCTTTCGCATTCTTGGTGAAGGCCAGTTGACACTCACTAAATTTTTAATCGTGACAGATCAATCCCTGCCTCTTGATAACTTTCCACAGTTATTGGAAACGGTGATGGAACGTTTTGACCCGGCAACCGATTTATTTGTGTTTGGCCATACCTCGATGGATACACTGGATTACACCGGGCGGCGGCTTAACCACGGCAGCAAAGCGGTTCTTGTCGGCACAGGGGAGCCCAAACGCCAGCTTCCCGTCCAATTTACCGGACCTCAGATGACCGGTGTTCGTCAGGCGGCTATTTACTGCAGGGGAGCGCTTGTCCTGGAAACGGAATCATTTGAGAGCCGGCCTGAAATGGCGGACCATCTGCTGGACCACTACGGAGATTCCCTGGCAGAATGGCCCTTTATCTTCCTTGTGGACAACATCGATGCAGCGGCTGGACAAACTCCCTTCCTCTGGACAGTTTTTACGCGCTTCGACCCGGCATACGACATCTACGCCCGTACCGAACTGATTCGCCATCATCCCAGTTACCGCTTCCCCATTGTGGTAGATGCGCGGATGAAGCCAGGTTATCCTGATGAACTGGAGACAGAGCCTTCCATCAAAAAGATCGTCGATGAACGCTGGAAAGAGTACTTTCACAGCTAAAATCTGCTTCCCCACTTTTTGAAATTTCCTTTCCAATCAAAAAGCAGCACGAGACAGATCTTCCTTTGTCACGTGCTTGCTTTTGTTTTAACAATCCTCGGAAGGTATATTTTCCGGGAAGCGATTGTTATGGGCATTTAATCCTCAAACAAGTCACCAAGCCCTCCTAAAATACTGCCCTCCCCCTTGCTGCTTCCCCCTCCTTGCGGTGCAGCGGCAAAGACGCGGCTGGCGAGCCTGCTGAATGGCAAGGATTGCACCCATACTTTTCCCGGCCCTCTCAATGTGGCAAAGAATAAACCTTCCCCTCCAAACAAAGCTGTTTTGACTCCGCCCACAAATTCGATGTTATAATCTACATGCTGTGTCATTGCTACTAAACATCCTGTGTCGATCCGGATCAGTTCTCCCGGCTGCAGTTCTTTTTCAAAGATGGTACCCCCGGCATGAACAAAACCTAAACCGTCTCCTTCTAATTTCTGCATGATAAAACCTTCACCGCCGAAGAATCCGGTTCCCAGCTTGCGTTGAAACTCCACTCCCACCGATACTCCTTTGGCCGCACACAGGAAAGCGTCTTTTTGGCAAATAACTTTTCCACCCAGTTCAGCCAGGTTGAGCGGAATAATTTTTCCCGGGTAGGGAGCAGCAAAGGAAACATGTTTCTTTCCTTGACCCATGTGAGTAAAGACGGTCATAAATAAACTTTCACCTGTGAGGAGCCGTTTTCCGGCCCCAAACAATTTGCCCATTAAGCCTTTGCCCGAGTCGCTCCCATCCCCGAAGATTGTCTCCATCTGAATGCCGTCTTCCATCATCATCAAACTGCCCGCCTCAGCGATCACGCTTTCTTGCGGGTCCAGCTCAATCTCTACGAACTGCATATCATCGCCATATATCTTGTAATCAATCTCGTGTGCATTTGCCATGGGCGGTCCTCCCCAAGTCGAGAATAGTCACATTTTCTTTTTTATTTTACCAAATGGATGTCGAATCATGTTTAACTTGTCCATATTTGACATGGATTTATATTGTTAAGTAAAAAAAGCAGAGTTCAGTCTGCTTGTTTCTGAACTCTGACTTTTCCATATCTCCTCTATTGTTTCATCCGGGGATCAAAAATATCACGCAGACCGTCTCCGAGCAAGTTAAAGCCCAACACTGTCAACATCATCGCCAAGCCGGGAAAAATCATCGTCCAGGGGGCGAGCTGGATAAATTGTCTCGCATCGGAAAGCATCGTTCCCCACTCCGGCTCCGGCGGTTGTGCTCCCAATCCGAGAAAGCCGAGAGCAGCCGCTTCAATGACTGCAGTGGCAAAGCCGAGAGTTCCCTGTACCATGATCGGGGCCCAACAGTTGGGAAAAATATGCTTCCACAAAATTCGGCTGTTTTTCATTCCGATCGCCCGGGCAGCTAAAACAAAGTCTTCTGCTTTGACACTAAACACCCGGGAGCGCATCAATCTCCCAAAGGTAGGAATATTAATGATTGCAATTGCGATCAGGGCATTATTCAATCCCGGACCCAGCATGGCTACAATCGCAATGGCCAGCAGGATTCCCGGAAATGCGAGCAGGATATCAAATAAGCGCGAAATGATCGTATCTCTTGCGCCACCATAGAAACCGGCAATCAATCCCAAAAAACTGCCGACGATAATGGAACCGGAAACGGCAAAAAAGCCAACCCACAGGGAAATGCGGGAACCATAGACAACACGGGTGAACAGATCTCTTCCCATTTCATCCGTGCCAAACCAATGCTCTGCTGAAGGAGGCTGCAAACGGTCTTCGCTGCGTTCGGTATATTCATACGGAGCGATAAACGGAGCGAAAATCGCCATAAGGATAAAAAAGAGGACCACAATACTTCCAATAAGTGCTGATTTATGGCGAAAAAAGGTACGCATAAAGTCCTTCACAGGTGTTTCATAGCCGGAGGAGTGGTCAGGTGCCGGCGATTGCCCGGACGAAAGATCAGGTGGTATGGAAGCGATATTTGATTCAGATGACATGGAGAATCACTCCTTCCCGTATTGAATTCTCGGGTCGATCCAGGCATACAACAGATCGACGATTAAGTTAATGACAACAAAGATGGTGGCCAATATCAAAATTCCCGACTGGATCACCGGATAATCCCGGGCATTGATCGCATCATAAATATACCTTCCAACACCCGGCCAGCTAAAGATCGTTTCTGTCAGTACTGCTCCCCCCAGAAGAAGTCCCAGCTGTAAACCGGCAACGGTTAATACGGGGATACAGGCATTTTTTAAGGTGTGTTTATAAACCACCCAGAACTCTGACAGCCCCTTTGCCCTGGCCGTGCGGATATAATCCGATCTCATCACTTCCAACATGCTGGAGCGGGTCATACGGGCAATGATTGCCATCGGAATCGTTCCTAAAGCCACAGCTGGCAGAATCAGATGAGTCAGCACATCGGTAAGAAATACAAAATCTCCCGTTATTAAGGCATCAATGACATAAAAGTCCGTGATTCCTTCAAATCCCATCCGGGCATCCACCCGCCCGTTGGACGGCAGCCATCCCAAATTCTGGGCAAAAAGCCACTGTTCCATCAAACCGAGCCAGAAAACCGGCATCGACACACCGATCAGAGCGATTAACATCGCGCTATAATCAAGCCAGGAGTTTTGCCGCCAGGCCGACAGAATCCCCAGATTCACTCCGAAAAAGATCGCAATCAGCAAACTGGCTACAGCCAATTCCGTCGTCGCCGCCAAAAAGGGGCCGATTTCCTCTGAAATAGGCACTTTCCTGGTCAGGGATGTACCAAGATCTCCTTGCAACAAGTCACCGAGGTAATGAAAGTACTGGATATAGGCGGGCTTATTAAGACCTAAACTCTCCCTTACTTCAGCAATCTGTTCAGGAGTTGCTTTATCCCCGACAATGGTTTTGGCAGGGTCCCCTGGGATGGCATGGACAATTGCAAATGTAATGATGGACATCCCGATCAACACCGGGATCAGCATCAGAATTCTTCGGATTGTATAAGCGAGCATGTTTGATTTCACCACCCATGGAATCCATATGTAGAAAGTGGCATTGCTTGCATCTTGCAATGCCACCTTTTTAATTGTTCAACTATTTTATATCTACCTCACGCAAATCAACGTTTGAGGTGGGATGGGGAACAAACCCGGTAACCTCCGCTTTGGAAGCCAGCGGTGCCGTGGCGTGAACCAATGGAACCCATGGAGCATCCCGCTTGATAATTTCCTGAGCTTTCATATACAGCTGTGTGCGCTCCTCTTGCTTGGTCGCGCGTTGTGCCTTAATTAAGACATCATGCAGCTCGTCACTCTTATAGAAAGCAATATTCCCGGCATCCGGTGTCCGGGTATTATCTTTATCCAACAGGACATAGAGGAAGTTATCAGGGTCACCGTTATCTCCGTTCCACCCCATCAGGGCCATTGAATGCTCCCCTTTACCCGTCCGGTCTAAGTACGTTTGCCAGTCATAGGTAACAATTTTTGTTTTCACACCGATTTTCGCGAAATCCTCAGCCATATACTCGGCTACTTTCTTACCATCCGGCATATACGGGCGCGGTTCCGTCATCGCATAAAATTCCACTTCAAAACCGTTGGGATAACCGGCTTCCGCCAGTAATTGTTTTGCTTTTTCCAGGTTATACTCATAATCTTTGATATTTTTGTTATATCCCCACATGATATCGGGCATCGGGTTGACTGCCGGTACGGCCATACCCGCGTAGAAACTCTTAATAATGCCTTCTTTGTTTGTTGCATGGTTTAAGGCCTGGCGCACTTTAGGATTGTCGAACGGTTTTTTCTGGGTATTAAAGGCAAGATAAGCCACGTTCATACCAGGCTGTTCGTACAATTTTAATTTGTTATTGCCTTTGATTAACTGAACATCGTTGGGATTTAACCCATCCATCATATCAATGTCCCCGGATTGCAGAGCGGTAAAGCGGGCAGCATTATCCGGGATTGACCTGAAGATGACTTTATCCAGCTTGGGCAGCCCTTTTTCCCAGTATTCTTTGTTTTTCTCCAGCGTGATGGAGTCATTTTTCTTCCATTCTACAAATTTAAACGGCCCCGTTCCTCCCCCTTCGGGTTTTTGCGCAAACTGGTCCGGGCCTTTTTTCACAGCTGCCGGTGAGGCGATTGCAAATGGCGGCATTGCCAGATTGCTCAAGAAAGGACCCTGCGGAAAATTAAGCTCAAATTTCACAGTATGCTCGTCTACAGCGGTTACACTTTTAATGACGTGACCCTTGTCACCTTTGTAGCCGCCAAACATGTAGCCATAGTAAGGGAATTCGCCGCCTTTATGTTCAGGGTGGCTTTTGTCCATCCAGCGGTTAAAGTTATAAACGACTGCCTCTGCATTAAAAGGCGTGCCGTCGTGGAATTTAACCCCCTGCTTCAGCTTAAAAGTCCATACCAGTCCATCCGGGCTGGTCTCCCAGCTTTCCGCCAGATGCGGCTGAACCTCAGTGGTTTTTTTATCATACTTGACCAGGGTTTCAAAGATCTGTTCCGTTACATGCAAAGATTCGCCATCAGTCACTTGAGCCGGGTCCAGCAACTTGGAATCTGCCCCGCGGCCAAAGATCAATGTTTTGGATTTGGCACTTGAAGGCTTGTTTCCTGAACAACCGGCTAAAATAGATGATAAGACAAATAGCAGTGCCAGTGTGATGATCCAGACTTTCTTTTTCATCTGTCTACCCCCTTGAAATGGATCGGTTTGGATTTATGAGACTTCTTTGACTCTTTGACCCATCACCCCCTTAAACATCTATGGGATTACACTTCCGCTTTGTTCATCAAGTGGCAGGCGACGAAATGCCCGCCGCCTTGATCTTCAAAGGCGGGCCTCACTTCTTTACAGATTTCCATCACATGTGGACAGCGCGGATGAAAAGCACACCCTTTCGGAGGATTGGACGGGCTCGGCACATCTCCTCCCAGGATGATCCGCTCTTTTTTCACCTCGGGATCGGGGATCGGGACAGCAGACATCAGAGCCTGGGTATAAGGATGAAGAGGATTGCGGTAAAGATCTTCACGGTCTGCAAGTTCCACCATCTGCCCGAGATACATCACTCCAACGCGGTCGCTGATATGCTTGACCACACTGAGATCGTGGGCAATAAACAGGTAGGCCAATTCAAACTGCTCCTGGAGGTCTGCCATCAGATTCAATACCTGGGATTGGATGGAGACATCCAGGGCAGAAACAGGCTCATCTGCTACAATCAACTTGGGTTTGGTTGAAAGGGCACGTGCGATGCCGATCCGCTGGCGCTGCCCTCCGCTGAACTGATGCGGATACCGGCCGGCATGCATCTTGTCCAGCCCGACAACCCGGAGTAATTCCTGTACCTGTTCCTTGCGCTCCCGGTCATCTCCCATCTTGTGAACGATCAACGGTTCTTCAAGAATGTCCGCCACTTTCTGCCGCGGATTGAGCGAAGCAAAGGGATCTTGAAATATCATCTGCAGCTCTCTTCTCGCCTGCCGCATTTCTTCGGTTCCCAGCCGGAGAAGTGATCTCCCTTCAAATTTCACCTCTCCTCCGGTCGGCTCATATAAGCGGAGAATCGTCCTGCCGGTCGTTGATTTCCCACACCCGCTTTCGCCGACAATACCCAGTGTTTCTCCATTTTTTACCGTAAAACTGACATCATCGACTGCTTTGATTTCCCCCAATTTTCTGCCAAAAATTCCGCCGCGGATGGGAAATGATTTTTTCAGATTGCGTACTTCCAATAAAGGTGTCGTCTGGCTCATGGTTGCTTCTCACTCTCCTCCTGATGCAGCCAGCACCGGCTGAGATGTTCTTTTTCTACAGGGAGAAGCTGTGGTTCTTTCCGGCGGCAAATCTCCATCGCATATTCACAGCGTGGTGCAAACCGGCATCCCTGTGGCATTTGGAGCGGGTTGGGAACTTGTCCGCGGATGGAGTACAGGCGCTCTTTCTGGTCATCCAGCTTGGGGATGGATTTGAGAAGTCCCTGCGTGTACGGATGTTTGGGATCGCGGTACAAGCGGTGCCGGTCGGTCTCTTCCACCACTTGGCCGGCATACATGACGACCACCCGGTCACACATCTCCGCCACCACTCCCAAATCATGTGTGATAAGCAGAATAGCGGTACCAAACTCTTTGTTCAACGATTTCATCAAGTCCAAAATCTGCGCTTGAATCGTCACATCCAACGCTGTTGTCGGCTCATCGGCAATCAAAAGGCGGGGATTTAATACCATTGCCATGGCAATCATCACCCGCTGCCTCATCCCGCCGGACAACTGATGCGGATAATCGTTCAAAATACCGGGACGTTTGATCCCCACTTTTTCCAACATCTGCAACGCCATGGATATTGCTTCTTTCTTGGAACACTTACGATGAGTGCGAATCGCTTCGATCAACTGATTTCCAATCGTAAACAGAGGATTGAGAGAAGTCATTGGTTCCTGAAAGATCATCGCCATTTCATTCCCACGTATGCTTCGCATTTGACGGGCTTTCCAATGGGTAAGATCTTTTCCTTGAAAACGGATCGAGCCGGCTACAATTTTTCCCGGTGGTTGTGGGACCAACCCCATAACAGAAAGAGAAGTGACACTTTTGCCACAGCCGGACTCTCCTACAAGTCCGACGATCTCTCCTTCCTTAACTGTGAGATCTACCCCGTCTACCGCCTTTACAACCCCTTTGTCCGTAAAAAAATGCAGCTTTAGTTGCGAAATTTCCAACACAGGTTGTGTCAAACAGATCACCTCGTGCTTCGGTGGGTTGAAATAGGTAAGAGTTAACATAATTTAATTATTTTATAATAAGGAACAATAATTCCATTCTACTATATTCTATTTATTTTATAAAAGTCCTTTCAACCATCTTGGAAAATGCATGCATTCATCAGCTTTATTTCTTCGTTGGCGGCGAGGCCGGTACAGGAGGCGGGGGCATCAAAGTTTGGACCTGCCCTTTTTTAATATCACCCTGATCATTATAAAAGTAGTATTCCGGCACTTCACCCACCACTACGGCATAGGCAACCGGATATTCATAATCAATCGAAAAAGTTTTCTCAGTAAAAGGAACAACCAGGCCCATTTCGTTGTGAATCCGGACTGTTAAAGCTACCATTACCGTATTAATCCCATGTGACTCCATTTTGGGGATAATAGAAACTTTGGCAGCTCCTTTTGGCCACAATTGAATCGGGATATCAGGCCCGGAGTGCGCAAATATATTGCTCTCCAGTATTTGTCCCAGCGGCACCTCAACCGGGTGGTCCTCCAGATGTTTAAACTCTTGTGTCAGGCGGCTGGAAATATGTCTATAAATTTGTGCCTGAACCTTTGAATCAATTTGTACAAATGTAATCCGCCCCTCAGGGTCTTTCTGGACCGTCATCGTCTGCTTCAATTCATCTCCCAGAGAGCGTTCCAGATCATGAATCCCTTTGGTCACCGCTTCCTGGGCAATGTTTTTCACCTTTGACTTGGCGATCACCAGTAATATGGGATGAAGGTTGCTTTCAATCATCCACAGGATTTGAATCATAAATCCCATGAAGATCACCAGCGCTAAAAAAAAGAGACTGCCTCTTTTGGGGACTCGAAAAGAGCGGGACCTGCGAACAATCCGTTTTCGGCGAAATGGCATGGGGCTTTCCCTCCTCGTCCCAAATGTATGCCGACAGGTTTGTCCATTTGCCGAAAATGCTGCCAAAGTGGATATAAAAGCAAAAAGGGAATCTGTTACAATAGAATGAATGGGGGGATTGATGTTGAGAACGGAACCAAACGTGGATTTGACCCGGTATGTGTCAAATCTCGACCAAAATGTATATACCATCTACAATCTGCCGGAAGAAGTGATCGCCGTCATTTTTGCATATGTCAGCCGCAGTCCGGCCGGGTTTCGCGAAAACCTGGCCAAACTGCTCGCAGATGATGAACTGGCAGTGAATGAGCAGAGTGGAGGGATGGCTACCGCTTATTCAGAGAAAGCTTCCCGCTTTCACGAAAAGTGGGTCGTCGGTTACGGCCACAGCAGCGTAGCCGAACATGCCGTCGCTCATATCGGGATTGAAAAAATCAGCCGGCTGGCCTCGGCTGAATTGGAGCTGGCCAATTCATTTAACAGTTTTACTGAGTACAGCCAGCGCTACCAGAGACCCAGACGAGGGGAATTTTACATACCCGCCGGGCTGGACCGACAACCGGAGATGAAAGCCAAATACCTCACTCTTCATGAAAAAGCGTATGATGTCTACGAACAACTGATGTCGGGATTAAAAAAATTTCTGTTAAAATCCCTGTCCCAAACAGAACATGAATCTGACCGTGCCTTCCAATTGCGGGTGGAGAAAATTGCTTTTGAAGACGCTCGTTATGTACTCACTCTAAGTACGCTGACCAATCTGGGGATGACCGGAAATGGACGGGCCTTACGCGATACTCTGGTACAACTTCTTTCCAGCCGCTATGAAGAATGCCACCGGCTCGCACGAGAGATGGAACGGGAAATCAGCCGGGTGATCCCCACGTTACTCAAATATGTAAAACCAAATGACTATCTTATTCAAACGAGGGAGCATTTACAGTTGAGATGGGATTCGGTTCAGGCAACTCCCTATCCGGTAACAGGTCCCCGTGCCCGCTTTACACGTATGCCGGGCTATCGGGAAGCACTGGAAATGTTGACAGCCCGGTTACTGCTCAGCCAGTGCTCCCTCTCCTATGAAAAAGCAGAGGAAGCCTCCCGCCATCTATCTTTGGCGGAACATGAACAGATCGCGGATCTGGCTCTTTCCCGGTTGCGCTTCTTTGATAACCCAACAGACGAATTGCAACACCTTACCTACCAGATGGAGATGAAAATCTCGGAGGCCAACTGGCATCAACTGCTGCGACACAACCGGCGCACTCATTTCAGCTATGGACAGCCGACCACCCGGCTGGGGTACACCATCCCGCCTCATGTAAAGGAAGCCGGTTTGACAGAACTGTTCCAAACCTTTATGTCTGAGGCAGAACAAATTTACCAGGAAATGGAAGCATGGAACCCGCTTCTCGCTCCCTACTGTATCACCAATGCCCACCACCGCCAGGTAACAGCTACAGCAAGCCTGTGGGAATTGTACCATCTGATCAACCTGCGTACTTCCCCGGAGGCACAGTGGGATATACGGGAAACATTTGAACAGCTGTACAGGGAGCTAAAAGAGAACCATCCTGTGCTGGCAAAGTATGCACAAAGACGCCTGTGATCCATTCTTCTCCTGTGAAATCTTCGGCGCACAGCAATGGGATCATGCATTGCTGTGCGCCTGTTTATTTAGCCGCAAAATTCCGGGTAAAAAAACTGCCTGAAATCCTTCCTAATCTTTACCAAAACGCTTATGATAATAGTAGGTGAAACTCCATCAGACAGGAGATGATTTCCGGCTATGTCAAAAGCATTTTTCCGGGAAGAATTAATCTCTTCCAGCGAGCTGAAAGAGATTAGCAAAAAAAAGTTATTTGATGAGTTGTTAAGCGCTGTTCACAAACTGGGGCTTGTCCACAATAATGAGCTTCGCGCCGTCATTCTCGACATTAAAACCTATGAGCAAATGGTTGACCGTTTGGAGGAATTGGAAAATCTCTGTGAGGACATGAATCTGGCTGAAGAGTTGAAAGAACGGGTACGGATTTCCGGCAGTGAATGGATTGAAAAGCCTCCCCATCTGTCCAGGCTTGATTTTTTCAAACAATCATTGAAGGAAAAAGGGAGCCCTTTATGATTCAAGAGGTTTATCACCCGATGTTTACCGACGACCTCGATTTTTTAGCGCAAAAGTTAGGGAAAAGGAAATTTAATGAATGCCTCATTCAGATTGATCAGGCAATTGAACAGGTACTCCGTAACCCTTACAAAGCAGCTGCGCTTAAACACCCGCCCTTACAGGCCTACCGCAAAAAAAAATTTTTCTCCGCCCCGCGACCCCATAAAAAAAAGCGTCCCAACATGCGGCTTCTTTATCGCTACGTCCCCGGGGAAAACACGGTTTACTTCTTGGCCGTCGGATTCCGGATGGCCACAAAACACCGTAACCCTCACGATATTTACCAGCGGGCCAAAAAGAGGGAATTTTCACAATGGGAACCAAAGGATGATGAAAATGAAAAAAACACTGAATAAATCCCAACCTGAACGGTTTTCTGCTTTTTGAAAGACGGAGGGTTTTTATTCACGCCGGAAATATCCCAGCACTTCAATCGTTTCCGTGATATTCACAAAGGCTTTGGGATCTGCCTCTTTAATCAACCTCTTTACTTCCGCCAGCTCATAGCGGGAGATGGTGGTAAAAAGAACTTTTCGTTTTTCTTTTGTGTAGGCTCCTTCCCCGTCAACAACTGTAATCCCCCGAACTAGTTTGGAGAATAAAGCATTTTTAATTTCATCGCCCTGGCTGGTCACAATCATCAGTGTAACCTTCAAATGTCTTGTATGTATGGTATCAATTACTTTTCCGGTAGCAAACATGGACAGCATCGTATAAAGGGCCGCATCCCAGCTAAAAAGAAAACCGGAAACAAAAATAACCGCCGAATTCATCATAAATAGCAAATTTCCCAGCGGAAACTCTTTTTTTCGAGTCAATAACAATCCGATAATATCAAATCCGCCAGCCGAAGCGGAGAAGCGAAAAATCAGGCCCCCGGCAATTCCGGCCAGAACACCCCCAAATACAGATGACAGAATGGGGTCCTTGGAGATCGGGCTGATCGGAATCAGGATCAAAGCGACCGAAGTAACAGCCACCGAAAAGAGGGTATTAATCATAAACCTTTTCCCTAACTTCATAAACCCGATAATAAAAAGGGGCAAATTTAATACAAGATTGACCACCCCAGTATTCAGGGGAGTTTTAAGACCAATCATCATGGCAATCCCCGAAACCCCGCTGCTTAATATATTATGCGGCAACAAAAACATATTGTACGCAAAGGCAACTAGGACAGATGCCAGAAAAATCACAATCACATTATTCACAGGCTCACCACCCCACCCGATTGTAAGGAAGAAACACCAAACCCGACGTTGACATGTCAGCATATATATTTGGCAGCTGTATGACCTTTTTAATAATGCCCATTTATTTTTATAACGAGATTTAATTGAATGGGTGAATATCCTTCCACTTGGTCAATTCTGGTACTTACTCTATATCAAAGAATCTTAAAAGCAACACATAGGGAGAGCATATTCCCCTTCATTGTTGTTATACCTCATTTTTCACAATGGTTGTACCCCTGAATCAAACTTCCTTCCACATGATCAAATCTTTTAATCACCCATAAAATATAGAGATTCATTTACAAGTCTGTGATATTGGTAAATTTCATATAGTGACGAAAATATATCTATATGTTATAAATATAAAATGTGACTATATCGTGAACAGGAGTGATCAAGTGGTAGAAATCTTAGGAAAATACGTGACGGAAATCAACGATATTTTGTGGACATACATACTTATCGCTATGCTGATTTGCGTTGGAGTTTATTTTACATTCCGGTCGAAATTTGTGCAATTTAGAAGTCTGGGAGAGATGTTCCGCTTATTGGGCGAAGGAACATCCCGATCCAAAGGGATTTCTTCTTTCCAGGCCTTTTGTATCAGTACCGCGGCCCGTGTAGGTACGGGAAACATTACCGGTGTGGCCATTGCGATTGCGCTCGGAGGACCCGGTGCTGTTTTCTGGATGTGGCTGATCGCTTTGATTGGCAGCGCCTCTGCTTTTGTTGAAGCAACCCTGGCTCAGATCTATAAGATTAAAGATGGAAGCACATTTAGAGGCGGCCCTGCCTACTATATGGAAAAAGCGCTGGGCCAACGCTGGATGGGTGTTTTATTTGCTATTCTTATCACACTTTGTTTTGGTTTGGTATTTAACTCCGTACAGGCAAATACCATTACGGTCGCCTTTAAATCCACATATGGCCTGGACCGGATGACTCTGGGAGTGATCCTCACCGTTGCTCTGGGGATGGTTATCTTTGGCGGAGTCAAACGGGTAGCCAAAGTTACGGAAATTATTGTCCCGATTATGGCAACTGCCTATATTCTTCTGGCATTTTATGTGCTAGTTACAAATATCCCCGCACTTCCCACCTTAATTAAAAACATTTTCAGTGGTGCATTTGGCCTGCAACAAGTCGTCGGCGGAGGAATCGGCGCGGCGATGATGCAAGGAATCAAGCGCGGTCTTTTCTCCAATGAAGCGGGTATGGGCAGCGCACCAAACGCATCTGCAACCGCATCGGTCAGCCACCCGGTGAAACAGGGGCTGATCCAATCTCTGGGTGTGTTTGTAGATACCCTTATCATCTGCTCCTCCACTGCTTTTATTGTTCTGATTTCCGGAGCATATTCAGTAGAAGGATTAGAAGGCATTGAGATCGCCCAACAGGCACTCAACATGGAAGTAGGAGTTTGGGCTGAGCATTTCCTGACCATTGCCATCCTGCTGTTCGCCTTTACGTCACTGGTTGGTAACTATTATTACGGAGAAACCAACATTGAATTTATTAAAACCAGCAAAGCATGGCTTTTCATCTACCGGATTGCCGTGCTGGCTATGGTCATCTGGGGGTCTGTGACCCAGGTGCAAATGGTCTGGAATATGGCTGATCTATTTATGGGACTTATGGCCATCATCAACCTTATTGCCATCGCTTTGCTCGGAAAAATTGCTTTTGCCGCTCTTAAGGATTACAACCATCAACGGAGCGAAGGCAAAGATCCTGTCTTCTATGCAAACAGTATCCCGGGGTTAAAAAACATAGAGTGCTGGGATGAGCAAAAAGAAACAGAAGTAAAAGCCGGCTAAGACTGATCCATTGTTTTCACGATGCATAAACCCGGGATTCTAAGCAGGATTCCGGAATTATTTTGTGAACAAAAGGGAGACTTCTCTTCAAAGCCGTTCTAATGAGGGGAAAAACCTTCTCTTCTCCCCCATTTCTTCATTATAATTCATCGCTTCCATCAACGCCCGTTCCTCGGCGGGGATGCGGACAAACAACAATAACAGCGCATTTAAAATCGATCCGATAACCGCTGTATAATAGGCTCCAAAAATCAATGGAAACAGGAGCATTTCCAACATGACGACTCCATAGTTCGGATGGCGCAAGTACTTATACGGTCCGCGCACTTGTAACGAATGTCCGGGTACAATCCAAATCCGGGTGTTCCAATATCGCCCCAGGGAGCGAATACACCAGATCCGAAGGCTTTGTGCCAGAAGGAATAAGAGAAGCGGTATGGGCCACCAGCCCGGATAAGCGGCATTCAATCCCCATTTTTCCAGCCAAATCCCCGCAAAAAACAGCACATGTAAAACGACGATCAAAAGGTAATGTTCCCGCCCCGCTTCATAACCGCCCTGTTTTTTCATCCAGCGCGCATTTTTGTCGGCCAGTTGCAGTTCAAAAAGCCGTTGTGCAATGACGCCCAGCCACAATGCAACCATCCATCCCGTCATACATGAGTCCCGCCTTGCAACCATTTTATTTGCTTTTTAAGATGCTGCCGCCGGGAAGGCAATCTCCCGGAAGCCTCTGATCCCCAGCGCAGCAAGAGCATCTCCGAACTAAATCCGGGGCCAAGAGCGGCCATCAACCCGTAACTTCCATATGTATGGCTTTCCAACAATTCTCTTTCCAGCACGAACAGCACCGTGGCAGATGACATATTGCCAAAGCTTTTAAGGACTGAGTAGGCATGTTTAAACTTGTCCACAGGCACTCCAAGCGTTTCCTGATAAGCCTGGACCACTTTGATGCCTCCGGGATGGGTAATATAGTGCTCCACCCGGCTGAGGTCCAATTGCCGCCGCTCCAAAAATTGATCAACTACCGGCTTGATCTGATTGCGCACGATGGCGGGAATATTTTTGGAAAAAATAACCTTTAGTCCGTCATCGTTGATCTCCCACCCCATCACATCCAGGGAGTGGGGCCACACGGTACTCATCGTATCCACAATCTCCGGCCCTTCAACAGGATGAGGAATGTGTGCTTCTTCTCCGGCAACTAATACGGCTGCCGCGCCGTCCCCAAATAAGGAGGTGGCAACCAGGTTGCTTTTTGACATGTCATTCCGCCTGAACGTAAGCCCGCAACACTCCAGAGCCAACAGCAAAACACGGCTCTCAGGAAAAGCCCGTGCATACTCATAAGCTCTCGCCAGTCCGGCTACTCCGCCGGCACAGCCCAGCCCCCAGATCGGTGTTCTTTTTATGTGAATATCCATTTCGAGACGATTGATCAGGTAGGCGTCAATACTGGGAGTGGCCATCCCCGTAGTGGATATGAAAAAGATGTGGTCAATATCATGCGGTTTTAAACCGGTACCGTTTAAACAGGTTAAAATAGCTTCTTCCCCCAGTTGGCAAGCCGTTTCGATATAAGCCTGATTCCGCTCCGAAAAAGACCGTTCCGTTTCAAACCATTCCCGGGGTCTGCTAAATCTTCTCTTTTGAATGGACGTATTCTCAAAAATGGTTAACATGCGATCAATATTTTCATATGACTCTTCAAATAACTCTTTGGCAAAGTTGCGCACTTCCTCTTGCTCAATCTCATATGGTGGTACTGCCGTGCCAACCGAAATGATTTTAGCCATGATGCCCCTCCAATAAAGTGATAACTCTGCCACTATGATTTCCTATGTTTCCCAAACTGCCCTGCGATCATGCAGCATTTGCTCAATTATTTCATATCGTTAATCCCTTTAAAAACCAACTATAAATACACGATTCTAAACCCCTTTAAAATCCATTAAAAATCGCCCCTTATCTCATATAAAAATCTTGCGATCCATAAAAATAAAACCCCCAAGACGGGGGCTAACTTAAACCATTCGGACTTGCCCGTAAATGCTTCAGATATTAAAACATTGATCAAATAGATGCAATAATTTCTTATGGTTCTGTCTTTGATTTCGTAATCTCCCTTGAAGAAATGAAAATATAGTGGCTCACAATAATCTTTTTCTCTTATATCATCATTATTTTTTTATACTTTTCAGTAGACTCATCTTCTTGAACAGGTAAACCATTAACCTCTACCCACGCATGGGATTCAAATGGGTATAATTTCACTCCAACACAGAAGTCTACAGATTTCCCCTCAAAATAAGCGTACATGAGTAATGCAAGAGATGTTTCCAAGCAAGCAAGACGTACCCAAGCCCAACGCTTCATTTGATGTATACTTTGATACACGATCATTGCTTCATCAAAAGTCATGGGAGATAGATATTTTTGTTTTTTCATATACTTTAAAAGTATCTGTATATTTTCCATTGATAAGCATCGAACTATTGTCCATGAAATTAATAGACAAAATAATGTTTTTATGGGCTTGTTTAAACTGATTGTACTTGTTGGTTCATTGAACATCATATTTTTGCCCATTAGGATTCCTCCAAGAGCTTTTCTTTTATCAATTCATCTATAAAGTTTTTTACATCTTTTTCTATATTCTCTGCCTGATTGAATTCATTTTTTAGCCTTTTTAATCCTTCATCAATTGTTTTCCCTTCATTAAGTGCAAGTAAAATGATCTTTCCTGTCTCATTGATAACGTAATATTCATTTTTTTTTGTGTCCATAATAACTAGCTGATTATCAATTTCTGTAAAGTTTACATGGGATGCAATTTTCATCGAAAATGACCTCCTCCCACAATAAATCACTCTTTTTGATACTACGAAGCCAACACTCATAAGCGAGGGTTAAATTGAATTCCCAAAGGGGAATAGAAACCCCCATTTCAAATCTTTTACAAATATCCATCCAAGTATCCTTTTCAATAATCCCGAATTGAACTAACTCCATATCTAACAGTAATTCTTTTAGCTGACTAAATTGCTTTTGAACTCCCTTGTATAAATCAAATGTATAATCCCCTTTTGTATTTCGTTGGAGCAAACTTTGGGGCAATTCTTTCTGAAACGCCCGTTTCATAAGTGGTTTAAACTCATAGGGGTTCGCTCGTTCCTCTGCTCGAATGTGCAAACATGTCCTTACAATTAGTGTATCTAAATACGGAAACTGAACTCGCAAATTAATAGAATCCCCTAGCTGGCTCAATGATCTTGCAAGACGTGCATTCCAATGCAAATGAACCAAATCCGAATGAATGCTTCTCACCTTTGAATAGGGTATTGCTTTTTGCGCCCATTCCTCCAACTGTTTTGCAATAGTAGCCTTTTGTTCTTGCGAAATCCACGAAAAACGCCCTATATTTCCTGACCATCCACTAATAATCGGATGTGTTGAAATTGGACGCAGAATACTTTTTGCTTGTTTTTTAACCCAATGAGGATAATCTTGAAAACGCAATGTAACTGCCTCTTTTAACATTTTAAAAGGAGAATGGTTTCTCAAGCGTGATCGTGCATAAAGGTGTTGAGTAAATTGATTGAGTGATTTCAAATTCAACAAATCCACTATATAATGGCCATTCGCATTGAGAACGTTGTCACCTGAATCACCCGTTAAGTGCAGTTCGGAACCTTTTGATTTCATAATTTTTAACCCATAAAGTATTTTTGCGTACATATGGAGAAACGGAATAGGCTCATCCGTTAATGGAGCTTGAGCTAATTTTTCGTATGGGCTAGGAGCTTCATCTGTTGAGACAAAAGTGGAATCAATACCATAAGTCTCACATATTTCTTTCGCAATAGCTCCATCTTCCCATTCATGTTCAGATTCACTTTGATAAGTTATGCCAGATCGCATTAAATGAGGGTTTTTAGATGCTAAAATAGCTAATGGCGTAGAATCTAATCCTCCACTAATATCTAGGCTCACATGGCTCTTCTTTTCAACTCTTCGCTGCACTGTATCTAATAAAGCATTTCGAAAATTTGCAGCACCTTCAACTAAAGGCATAGTTGAATCATCACGCCAAACCATTTTGTACTCATTTTTTGATTTAGTAAGTAACAAAGCTTGACAAGGTGGAATGGATTGGATGTTTTGAAAAATAGATTTACGAAGTTTAAATTCAGTTATCGAAGAACAGAGCAACGAAATCAGTAATTGATTCATGTCAACTTGTTTATTAAAAAGACAAGAAAGAATGGTTTGGCGAGAAGAAAAAACTGTATATTCTGGTAAGTGTATAAAATATATTGGGTATAATCCCAACAAGTCAGGAATCAATAGCAGAGAATTATTATGATACAGAAATATTTGATCATTACCTTTCCATCTATTAAAAACGGCAATATTTCCTGTTTCTTGATATTCCATAAAGATGGATTCTTGTTCTTCCTTTGTGGTTATATTTGTTCCCACAATAAATGCTTGGAGTTGTGGAGATTCAAATACCTGTAATTCTTCCTTTGTCCAATGGTTCGAATAATATAGAGGAGTATTTTCCCATACTTGACTAGTATCAAGTGGAACTGGAATCGAAAAATTGTTTAGCTGTCTCGGGAAACAACCATAAATAAACCTCATTAATCCTCTCTCCTAAAATAAAAGGGGTGCTAAAGAATTACATAAAGCAAGCACCCCTTCTACAACATCAATAGTAGTATTCTTTCAAATCTGCCGTATCTCTTTCTTCGTCTCCCAATGTTTTCTCTACAACCGAACCAGCCTTGTGGATAGTAGGTTTCTCGTAAGTTTTTTCGTTGTTCTCCATTATGTCACCTCCTTTCAATCACTCCAATGATTAGTTGTAATATTCTTTAAGGTCTGCGATGTTGGTTTCACGGTTTCCCAATGTCTCTTCAACAAATGACCCTGCTTTTAAGATGGTGGGTTTTTCATAGGTCTTTTTGTTTTCTTCTTTGACTAAATGAATTTTAACCACCTCCCTTCATTTGAGGTTTACCTGAGATCATTACTTCGCAAAGTTAAGCGCACGACCCATGTATCATCACTTTGTTGCATGAAAGGAATCATTGATTCAACTCCAACTTGTCCTAACTCTAACCATTCTTCATACCATGTTTGAAGAATTGATTTGGCACGTTCTCCGTTTGCGATCATTAGAGGTTTAGAGTTCGATAGTAAAGCAAACTCATTCTGATCACTGTATCCTAGCAAAGAACGCTCTTTAACAAGGAAGGCAGTTGTTAGACCTTCTTTTTGTTGAGAAACCAGATAGGCTTTAAAATCATTCAGTTTTTCATCTAACTCGAAATTGGATTTCTCAGGGGGTTGGCTTGCCAATGATTTTAAAAACTTTTCCCGTTTTTCTACAGGTTCGCTTCGCAACCATTGTGAACTTGCCCAAGCACGTGCTTCGGAACCATCCATATCTTTCACATCTGCCGCTAGTTCATGACCATATGACTCATATTCAGGTGTTTCGTTCATCAGAATATACCCACCTGAAATAACTTTTTGTCCGATTAACTTATCGCCTTCTTTTTTCATTTGGCAAACATACATACTGTTTGCAACCCCTCCACAAAGAAAAGGAGCGACTAAAATTCCTTGGTCTTGAAGCTGATTAAGCCAAGATAAAGGCAGATGGTCAGCAGTTGCCCAAGTAACAATTCGATCATATGGGGCGTTTTTTTCGTCACCTAGTCTGCCATCTCTTGTTCCAAAACGAACATTGGTGATACTTTTTTGCTTAAATAATTTCCTTGCACGATTAGTCATTTCTGGCTCAATATCAAGTGATACGACAAGCCCATTTGACCCCACTAAATACGAGAGAAGTGCCCCACTAAATCCTGAACCTGTACCAATTTCCAATACTCGATTACCCTCTTGTATGTTTAACAGTTCCAGAGCTTCTTTGATCGTTTGACTGGCTGTGCTTTGCATTACAGCACTTCCATCTTCTCTCAGTACAAACGAGTCACGTTCTACAGATTGAAAAGCCTCATCAAGCCTGTTCATCTCATAATGGCCTCCTAATTAGGTTTTTAGAAAACGGATACCTGAAACAGTTTATAATCTTCCATTTTATTCTGAAAAAACCTTTATCAAAGGATAAAACTTAACCATATTCTTTTAGAAGCTCTTTTCCCTGGCTATTATTTCACTCTCTTCATTCTTAAAAACTTCGTTTGGGATTAAAAATTCTACTTGATGGATGTATGTAGCTTTCATTACTAAGTAACGAAGAATATCCGGTTTATTTTCAAGTTTGAGGTAGGATTGAGGTGGTGTGAATACTGGGAACCTTCTTTTAATTTCGTAGATAGTGATTGGTTTTAATTCCTTAACGTGCATGACTGGGATTGCATATCCCCTATCAAGTCCAGCAAAGTATTTTTCTACTTGTTCTCCTGCTCCTTTTTGACTGGCTTCTGCAATATCTGCAATCCCCTTTACAGAATCAACAATGGGCTGTCCAAATTGGATAACGCTTCTGATCGCTTGTACAGGAGTTGGGACGTAAATAAATGCGATAGATGGTTGATTGACATACCTACGACGAAACTCATATTTCTTAATTCCTGATACAATCTGCTGAAAACACGCCCTTCTAATAGTAAGCAAAACATGACAAATCTCTACATCCATGTTCTCCTCCTGCATAAATCCGTACACTTTATCCGGGTAGTCATTTACCTCTTGCCAAATCTGTTGCTTTTTAAAAGCCCCGCATTCGCTTTTCCCATAATAAAAACCACATCGCCCATTCGTATGACCTTTCCTCGTAATAGTGCAAAATTGAGATCCCTACCGTCGGGTGTTACAAACGTTACAGAAATCGGCTGGTTGATCTCGTTTAAAGGATGGTATACAAAGTGACAAAACGAGCTGATCACATCACTCTCGAAATAATCGTTTTGATTAGGGCTTGATGAAGCCTTCACATCGAATTGAGGATGGTTAGCAAAATCCCTCATAAAGGCATTTACCTGATTTGCCGGTCCTTCGACTCGCAGCCTTAGCATTTTTTCTCACTCCTAGATCCAATGATTGTGGACTCATTCGCAATCTAGTTGTAAAAAATGAAAATGAAGAGTGTATGCATCCAGTCCTATTTCAAGCCACCAAATTAGCCGTCGATTTTGTCATTTCCATGGTCAGAGATCGTTGGCAGTAAATTTTTTCTATCTACTCTTCCAGTGATTAAGTTCTCATCGAAAATGCGGCCCGTACACTTTAGATTTAATACATTGCGAAGTTCTTTGGTTACTTTTGATATCTCAGGTCGAGAATAGCCGAGTTTTGCTAAAACATATACGACTTTTCCTACCATATCTTCTTTCTTTATGGTTGTTAACTCACGTTGCTTCAAACTCATTTCCTCCCTCTTGGATACTCCACTCCAATCCAATTATGAAGGAACAAGCCTTTTCTGATTTACTTTTTGAGTGTTATAATAGAATCACCGATTTGATTTTTTTGAGCCATTCATTAGGTGGCTCTTTTTTTATGCGAATACATCAAAAACCCTACCAGCAAATACTTTTTTCCCCTCCTCAATCTCCACGTTGACCAGATCCAAGAATGGAATGTGGATTTCTGCGCCCTCTTCTGTGACTAGCTGAACTACTTTCAGCCGATGCTTCGGCAAATGTTTGACGTAACATGTCACCTGTACATCTACTTGCCCCGTCATTCCTTTGTTCTTGACTTCATGGTGCAACAATTCAATCGTTGGATGTCGTTGCAGGTCATCTAGAAATGGTTTAACCTGATTCGGCTGACCTTCAATTTGAACTGTTATCAAATTTCAAACCTCCCTTTAAAAAAATTAACATCAAAAACAGTCAACCTTTGAACAAGCATATATCAAGCTTGGTACAATCAAATTATATTATAGTTTACCGAATTTTTTCAATACAAAAATTATTTAATTTAATCTATTTAAAACAGTTCCTTTCTAATTCCTTACAACTGAATTAATAACCGTTTTCTTATCTTTTAAGAATCAGTTTAAGGAAATTTTATTTAATTCAATCATTTGGCTATTCTTATTGCATTTTCTTTGTATAATAGTGGTAAATGCTATGGAGGGATATTTATGTTTTATGGACTAGACCCAAACATAGTTCGATACCTCATGAGAAAAGTAAGAAAGGAACTTAACTTTCGACAAAATGATGTATCCGAGGAGGATATGGGTTATGGTACGATCTCGAACATTGAACGGGGAGCAGAAAATGTTGACGAACAGAAAGTCTTTCGTTATCTCAAAAAATTGGGACTTGATGATGAAAGAAAATTAACAAAACTCGTCAGACAGGTGGAAGAGGATATTGACAATCTTACATTTCAACTGCAACAAATTGAATCAATGATCGACAATAACAAATCAACCATAGCTTACCCTCTCCTAAAAAATATAACCATTGAGAGTTTTCATCCACTCGCTCCCTTTCTTAATTATCTTCAAGGTCGGTATTACTATGCAAAAAAGGATTTTAAGAAAGCAGAAAAATATTACAAATTAGCTATACGTCTTTGTAATAGATATAAACTGAACCCCAAAGACAACATTGTTTCCGCTTGTCACAACGAATTAAGCATTTGTAGCTATGCTCAAAATAACCTAACCAAAGCTGAAGAAGATGTTGAAAAAGGATTGAGCGTATACGATGAAAACAAAGAGAGAAAAGACATCAAGCATTCGTTAATGACAAATAAGATTCTTTACTTAATCAGATCGTCACAGTATTTTGAAGTCGCACCAATCTTAGAGGAGACTTGGGGATTAATTCCACAAATTGATAGCGTTCATGTCAGGCTAAACCTTTATAAGTCTCGAGCTGTTTTTTTACGGAAAATGAAGAAATATGAGGAAGCGATTGACGTTTGTAAAGAGGGGATAGATATTGCTCGCAGAAACAGGTCTGAAAATCGTCAGCTCGGCTTAATCACTGTTCTTGGAAGTGTTTTCTTCTTACAAAAAAGATACGAAAAGGCAAAACAACGTTTCCAATCAGTGCTGGATTATGACCCCGAAGGGAAATTTCCACGCAGGAAACTAGAAGCGATCACTTTTTTATCCATAATCCATTTACATCAAAAGAATTGGTCTGAGGCTGAAAATCAAATAAAGGAAGCCATTGAAATAGGTCGAAACACTACTGATGTCTACCGCTTAACAAAAGCTCTAATTGTATGCGGCAACATTTATTCTAGTCAGCATCAATACGAAAAGGCAGCGCCCTTTTATCAAGAAGCTGAATTTCTTACCGAAAAAAACGGATACAAAGAGCGTCAACATACTGCCTTGTTGCAATTGGCATACTGTTTTGGTAAGATGAATAAAGAAAATGACCGTAACATACTTATGAACAAACTTGTAGATCTACAACGCAACTTAAATGTGCAAAGTGAGGATGAGATTTATGGAATCGACTAAGTTTTATTATCAAAACATTTCAACCAATATCATGAGTCAAATGGGTGACGATGACGATACGGAACATTAAAGGACTATTAACTTTTCAAATGAGTGATGATAACGGCTGGCTTTTAAATGATTTATAGATTTGTGTTACTACTTCATTCACTCATTTAAAATAAGTTATAAAAAACTCTGTCCGGCTAAAGAGACTGATGCATAGCATAACATCTTTTGTAAAAGTGCCTTCGGGCACTTTTTTTGTTACACAATTGGGTGAATAATACAATGTTAAAGACCAAAACATCAAGAAAAGATCTGTAAACAATGAAGGGAAGCGTATTGGTCATACAAATCAGAACTTAAAAGGTTCTAAGGATTGATACTAGGGTTTCTTTGGTGTTACTATTCAAGCTATGTTGACCACATTTGCGGTCAACGTCAAAAGAGTGGTGCAACTTCTGACAAAGAAGAAGCACTTCCTGCTTTGCATGATCAGGAAGTGCTTCTTTATTTTTGCATATGAGTCGTTTTGATTCTATAAACTGCCAAATAGTCATATTTAGTAACTGTTCTGCATCAGTCTCTGATTATGGACACTTTTCTTAAAACGGTTGTTTTCTGTGCAAGTGCTTATCCTTCTTCATTTACAACAACTTTATTTCCCCTTAATTTTAGAAGCATAGGTACCAGCAACCACAACACAGCGATAATCAAAAAGGCGAGCGAGATGGGATGGGTAACAAATATACTCCAATCTCCGTCTGTTGCCGTAAGGGCCCGGCGCAAGTTATTTTCAATCATGGGTCCCAGCACAAGTCCGAGAACTAAAGGAGCCAGTGGATAATCATTTTTGGCAAGGAAATAGCCGCAAACTCCGCAGACAAGCAACAGGAATAGATCAAATGTATTTACTTGAACCGCATACACTCCAAAAAAGGAGATCGCAATGATGATCGGAATCAGATATTTAGGAGGGGTTTGAATAATTTTGGCAAACACTTTGACTAAAGGCATATTTAACACAAGCAACATCAGGTTTCCGATAAACATACTGGCAATCAATCCCCAGGCCACCTGCGGATGTTCGTCAAACAGCAAAGGACCTGGCTGGACATTGTACATAATCAGCGCTCCCATTAAGATCGCGGTTGTTCCCGAACCCGGGATCCCCAGGGTTAACAGTGGAATCATCGCTCCCCCTGAAGCGGCGTTGTTTGCCGATTCCGGTGCGGCTACCCCCTCAATCGCTCCTTTTCCAAATTTTTCCGGTTTGCGGCTGATCTTTTTTTCCATCAGATAGGAAAAAAATGAGGCCAGCGTAGCTCCTGCACCGGGTAAAACGCCGATGAAAAAGCCGAGGATTGAACCGCGAACAATCGGTGCGGCACTGTCTTTTAAATCTTGCTTTCCCGGATAAATACGGCCGACTCTGGCAACAGTTCCTTCATATTTCTCCTTTTCCAGAATGGCTTTAAACACTTCTCCCAGGGCAAACAGCCCAACCGCAATGGTCAAAAATTCTAATCCCTGATACAATTCGGGAATCTCATAGGTAAACCGGGCTACGCCTGAAACATTCTCAATCCCGATCGTGGCCAAAAGCAAACCAAACACAGTCATGATCAATGCTTTGGTCATCGACTTTCCCGCCAGCCCGCTGACGGCACACAACCCCAATACCATTAGGGAAAAATATTCAGCCGGCCCAAACCGAATCGCCAGGTTAGACAGTGGTTCCGCCAAAAATACCAGCCCCACAAGGGCTACCACTCCGGCAAAAAAGGAACCGATTGCCGCGATGGAAAGTGCCGCCCCTGCGCGCCCTTGCTTCGCCATCTGGTATCCGTCCAGCGTAGTCACCACCGAAGAAGATTCCCCCGGTGTGTTTAACAGGATCGAAGTTGTTGAACCGCCGTACATAGCTCCATAGTAGACTCCTGCCAATAAAATAATGGCACTTGCCGCAGCTTCTTCCGGAGATGCTCCGGATGTCAGTGTTGAAGTAACAGGGATCAGAAGTGCAACCCCGCTGATCGGCCCAATGCCCGGCAGTACTCCGACTGCTGTCCCGATTAATACCCCGACAAACGCATAAAGAATATTTTCCGGTTGTAAAGCAACTAAAAAACCATTATATAAGAACTCCCATGTACTCATATTTCATTCACCTCCTCTTCGGCCCGTCAAAACGGGAAACCAGGTAACGTTCCTTTTAACAGCTCTACATAAATATAATAGACACCTACTGAAAAAAACCCGCTCACTGCCAGTGCCGAAACCCAACTGCCTTTCTCCATCGCTTGAAAAGCGATGACCAGAAATAGAAACGTTGCCAGAACATACCCGATCGGCTCAAGCAAAAAGGCATAGCCAATCGCCGAGGCGAAAATAATGGCAAAGCGTTTCACAGCCAGCCCATTTGGCTTTGGCTGCTTTTCCCCGGCCGGATAGCGGAATGTTTCTATCATCAGGCGAATACTGAGTAAGACAAGAATGATTCCCAGGCTAAACGGAAATAAATCCGGGCCTATGTTGCTGCCATAAGCAGTAGCAGACAATTTCCTGCTTTCCACGATAAAGAAAACTCCTGCCATCATAAATAAAATGCTGGCTGTTCGGTCAAATGTCCGGTTCATCGTTTCACCCTCCTTACAGAATTTTGCCGCCTTTCATCCCTCGGTTTCAATTGTGGGATGAAAGGCGGCGTTGCTCGGTATCCCCTTGTGTGGGATGGTAAAAAAACCAATTTGGTGATAATCGAACGTATGAGCGGTGCTCATCCCACTGGTAGTGGTATGTCATGGTATGAGGAGTGAGTGAAAATGGACCAGAACGCTGGTAACAGGCGTTACGCCCATGTGGGTACATGCAACATGAGTTGTAGAACGCCCTGAACTTGGGAGTTGTCCAAAGCAGTGAATGGAGGACATTAACTACCCAAGAATCCAACGGCGACCACCGGGAGTGCCTGTGGTGCGTTAGCCGTGTGGAGTCTCAATTACTCATTCCCAGTGCTTTTAACATCCCGGAAATCTGCCTTTCTTGTTCCTCAAGAAAGGCTGCAAAATCTGCCGAATTTTTATATTCACTCACCCAGCCTTTTCCTTGCAATTCTTTTTTCCATGCTTCATTTTCAGATAATGCTTTTAATTTCTCGTCCCAAAACTTCTTCGCTTCAGCGGGCATCTCTTTCGGTCCAAATACTCCCCGCCAAATGGTAAACTCGGCATCCTGAATTCCCAGTTCTTTTAGTGTGGGAACATCTTTTAACTCCCCCTCCAAACGTTCCGGAGAAGTTACCGCCAGCACTCTCACTTTGCCGGATTTTAGATATTCTCCAACCGCCGAAGCATCTGTGGCAATCAGATCGGCATTTCCGCCCAGCAATGCGGCAATCGCTTCTCCACCCCCGTCATAGGAAATATATTTAAGCGATGCCGGGCTGATATCTGATTTAAATGCCGGTAAAATGGCTACCAGGTGGTCCATCGATCCGGGAGCAGACCCGCCGGCCAATGTATATTTCGTTGGAGATACTTTTAACTCGTTCAAAAAGGAAGGCAAATCTTTAATCGGCGAATCCGCTTTTACCACATATGCTCCGTAATCGATCGTTAACTGAGCTAACGGAGTGGTATCCTTAAAGCCAAACGGGCTGTTCCCCTCTTTTTTTAAGTGATTAATCAAAATGGGCGGGGAATTGACAAAGAGTTTATAGGGGTTCTTTTTTTCCTGAGTGGCGTATTCAGCCAGAAAAACCGCTCCTCCGCCCCCCGGCTTGTTTTCAACTGTGATCGGCTGGTTGACCAACTTTGTTTCTTGCAGCACTTTGGCGATGGAACGGGCTGTTTGGTCCCACCCTCCCCCCGCTCCCGTTGGTGCCACAATGGTTACCGGTTTATCAGGGTATCCTCCTGTACCACTCCCGGCAAAGTTTGGCTTTTGACTACAGGCAACAACACTAATGGTCAATATTCCTGACAAGAAGATCGCAAATAATTTTTTCACATAAGTCCCTCCTGCTGATAACGCTTTCAAAATTGAAAAAAGACAGATTGGATGTCTGTCTTAAATGTAAAGGGAGCAGGATAAAAATAATAGTTTTACCATTTAAAAAGAATAAAATATATAAACACCTTTTTGTTCATTTTGTTCATCATTTATTCACAAACTAGACAGCAAAATATTTTCTTTCCGGCCGTCCTACTGTTCCGTAACTGAGATCTGCTTTTAAGCGGTTGATGGAAACTAGATATTCCAAATATCGTCGGGCTGTGGTCCTGCTTGCCCCCATCCGGGCCCCCACTTGTTCAGCCGTAAGTCCCCCTCCTGAGTGGTCACGAACAATTTGCACCACTTTTTCAAGGGTCATCGGATCAATTCCTTTGGGGAGGACCACAGACAGAGAAGGAACAGGCGCTTGGCCTGTATATCTGAGCAGAAGATCAACCTGATGCTGATCCAAATGGCGGTGATTGGTTAATGTTTGCAAGTGATTGCGGTAATTCTTGAGACTTCTTGTAAAGCGGTCAAACAAAATAGGCTTTACCAGGTAATCAAAAACACCGCCTCTCAATGCTTCCTGGACAATCTCTATTTCTCCCGCTGCGGTCACCATGATAATATCCACATGCTTGTAATGTTGCCGAATATGCCAGACCAGTTCAATGCCTTTCATGTCCGGTAAATAAACATCCAGCAATACCAGCTGTGGTTGCAGCACTTCAAGCCAATCTTTTGCTTCTTCACCAGTTGCAGCAATTCCCACAAGTTGAAATCCATCCGCTTTCTCTAAAAAGCGGCGGTTGATCTCAGCCACCCGCAGGTCATCTTCAACAATCAAAACTTCAATAGGTGTTAATTCCCGCATCGACTGGTTCCCCCCTTTGCTTTGGCAAAGAAACAGCAAAGACAGCCCCACCCCACTCCCCTTTTTCAATTGTGATACTGCCTCCTAATTCGGCAGTGAGTTCCTGCACTTTAGCCAGTCCAAACCCGCGCGCCTCACCGGCCCTTCCTTTTTTTGTGGAAAAGCCCCGTTCAAAGATAGCCGGAATGATCTCTTCCGCTACTCCCGGCCCCGAGTCCTCTACTTCAAACCATAAGCTTTCTCCAATATCCGTAATGAAAAGCTTCACTTTGCGCCGGGGGCTGTCCTGCACAGCCTCAAACGCATTGGTAATCAAATTGCCCAATATAGACACCAGAGATGAGCGGCTGATGCTGGAGGGGATTTTTTGCAGGCTGCTTTCCTGTTCAATTCTAAAATCAATTCTCAACTCGCGTGCCCGGTTATAAAAGCCAACCAAAATAGCTCCCAGCCAGGGGTCGGCAAATTTTTTCATCACCCACGCCACATGATCCTGATGGGTTTCACTTTCCCGGTTGATCAATTCAATCGCCTCCTGATAGGATTCCAACTGAATCAATCCCGAAATCGTGTACAGCGTGTTTTTAAATTCATGAGTTTGTGCTCTTAATGCCTCTACGTACCGTTTTACCTGGGAAAGTTCCTGATTTAACTGGTCCATTTCCGATTTGCGGCGAAAGCTGGCAACCACTCCGATAACCCGATTATGATGGCGGATTGGCAACCGGTTAACAACAATCTCTTGTCCGTTCAGATTTACATCCCGATCCAATTCTGCCTCTCCGTTATCTAAAACTTCCAACATTCGTGTATGGGGAAAAAGGGATTGAATCGGTTGCCCCGTGATCTTCTTTTGTTGTGGCAACTGTAAAATCTCAACCGCTGATTGATTGATTAAAGATACCAGGCCCCGGGCATTAATCAGAATGATCCCCTCACGTACCGATTCAATCACCGCGTCTCTCTCCTGGTAGAGTGCAGAGATCTCTTCAGGTTCCAGGCCGAAAATAGATCCTTTCACCCGCTTTGCCAACCAGGTAGCCCCTGTCATCCCAATCAGGAGCACTACAAGTGACGAAATAGAAATACGTGTAAAATAACTTTGCACCATCTGGTCAATATCGCTTAACAAAAAGCCGACGGATACAATTCCTATCACATTTCCCTCTTCATCGGTGACAGGAACCTTTCCCCTTAAAGACGGGCCCAGGCTGCCGACCGCTTTAGAGATATATGATTCTCCACGGATCAGTGCCCGGCCATTATCCCCACCCACCATATGTTTACCGATCCGTTCGGGAAGGGGATGGGAATATCTGATTCCCTGCTTATTTCCTACAACAATATACTCGGCTCCTGTCTGTTTCCGCACCTTTTCAACCAGGGGCTGAATGGTTCTCCAGGGCTCTTTCTTTGAAAAACCCCGTTTCACCTCCGGCATTTCCGCAATGGTCTGGGCTACGTTGAGTGCTCTCTTCCCGATCTGGTTTTCAATCAAATCAACCATAAACAGGTAAAACACTCCGCCCAAAAGGAACACCACAATCATAAGCAATAAACTGATCAAGCAAACCATGCGTACTTCCAATGACCACTTGAAGCGCATCATCCCGGCCCTCATTCTATTGTCATATTCCTACTCCAATGTTATTGAAAAATAGATTTCGTGTAAATGAAAATAACTTCAACGATTGGCTAATCAATGAGATAAGCCCATACCCCATTTGGAGATGGGCCTGCTTCCCTACTTGGTTGCCCCTGTGCGTGTTAATACGGACTTGGTATAGCCTTTGCTTGTCCAGACATAATACAACCCAAATACCGCGAGATAAATAGTGGCAATCACTGCAAATATTCCCCAGACCGGTGTTTTAAATAGAAAACTAAACATTTTTAAAGCAACCGCTGAGTGGATGATCCCCACTCCAAAGGGGATAAAAAACAACAGACAAATTTGCCATTTCAGGATACTGACAGCTTCCTTTTCCTGTATTCCCAATTCACTCAGCACCGTCATCTGACGACGATCATGGGGAAGATCAGTAAACAATTTAAAATAGAGAATACTGCCGGAGGAGAGAAAGAAAAGAATCCCCACAAACATGCTGACAAACATCAACGGGGCAAATAAGCTTTTTAAAAATTGGCAGACAAGAAAGGTCCCGTTGACCAGTTTGTCATTTTCATCCCGTTGTTTCAGCTGTTCTTTCAATTCATTCAACATCGGCCCGCTTTGTTTCCAGTCCGTAAACCGGTAACCATGAACGGTTACCTGCTCTGATTTTGGGGAAACCGCCGCCAGCTCCTTAAATATGGAATCTTCCACAACCAACAGATGACGCGTGGTATCAGACTCATTAAATAAAATTCCCTGTACGGTTTGTGACAACTCCGCTTTAAAGCTTTGTTTTCCAACCTGAACTGTAACTGTTTGTCCGGGTCCCTTTTTAACACCTTCCTTCCAGCCTCCGCCGCTATTGGCCAGAACAACTTCCCCCTTGTGCAGTTGAAGTGGGGGTAAGTTGGTTGAATTTTGTAAAAGCTTGTTAAAATCAGAACCGGAAACCAGGTGTATGGTTGACATCCCTTTGTTTACCCACGAGTCCCACTCCGCTTTAATAAGTGGCAAATGAACTTCGTTTTTGACAGATAAATGATACGTTTGCATCATTTGCTCGATCTCTTTGGATGAAAAAGCTTTTAGCGGCTCTTGCCAGTTCAAATGAAAAGGGGCCTGTTCCTCTGCGGCACGTTCAGCCTCCACATAATAAGTGCAGCTGACCGCAACAGAGGTCATCACAATACTGCTGAGAATGGAAACCATGAACAAAATGCGTGCATGATCCTTCAAGCGAAAACGGAGCTGCGAAAGTAAAAACAGATTTTTGCCGCGATAATAAAAAGACGGCAGTTTTTCACAGCAGCTGATGGCGGCTACACTCAGCTGGGTAAATCCAAGATAGGTTCCGACTAAAGTGAGGATAAGAATGGGCAGCATTTTGGACATAAGGCCGGACACTTTCACGTTCCATGCCAGATCATACGCGGTTCCGATACAAATGACGGATAATATGACAAGCCAAATAGAGAATGTGGGTTGCTTTTCCTCCTTGACCGCATCCCGAAACAGGTCAGCGACCGATACACGCCTGATGATCATAGCAAGAATTGACCAAATCACAAGAGAAATCACTCCTGTTTCTCCGGCAATATATCCCCAGCCATCTGTTTTGACATAAAAAACTTGCTCCCAAAACACCCTTTGGTGATTCACCATCCCGTGGAAGATAACTACAGGCCATAAACTTTGGCTTTTCATGCGAATCCATCCCATCACAATGGAAAGCGGAACAAGGGTCACTGTGAATAAACCTATATTGATCCAGACATTCCCTGCTTCATTGTAACCATTCATGTAGAAGGGGTAATGAAATACGGCCCAGACCCTGTATATACAAATGCTTTTTTGGGACCCGCGGCTTCCATCAAACGAGATTGCAGGAAGCCTCTCCATCCAATTTCTTCCCCCAGGGCAAAAATCATGGGAGCGGACAAAAATGTGACACGAAAGAACTGTTTGAACATGAAAAGGAAACGCCCCTCCTGATCTTCAATCCCGTTTGGAAAATTTCCGGCCGGCGGCAATTCCACATATCCTGTCATCCATGCCCCTATAAAACTTAACATCACCGGCACCCCCGCCAGCAATGCCAACCCGTACCATCGTAATTTGCCTGTTTTCCCCAGACCGAGTTGCTTAAAAGTTTGTTTGCTGTTTGGGGACACCGCCCAAATGCAACATGTTGCGATTAACGGCGTAATCTGGCTCAGGACCACTAACAGCTGATTCCCTGAAAGGTTCATCATGAAAGTCAGCAAGTAAACAAGTGCCACAAACGCAATGACGGACGATAATCCGATATTTTGTTTCATAAACCCTGCTCCCTTTCTGTCTTTTTTACGTTAAATGTGAAAGAATCATGTGCTGGTTTCAGATTATCTTTTTCCGCCATCGCCAACCATTGATTTACCTTTCATTTCTTTGCTGCTGTCTTACAGTTTTGTAAGGTTTTCTGTTTGATGAAAATAAAAAGAGACC
This sequence comes from Paenactinomyces guangxiensis, assembly GCF_016055185.1. GTDB lineage: Bacteria > Bacillota > Bacilli > Thermoactinomycetales > Thermoactinomycetaceae > Paenactinomyces > Paenactinomyces guangxiensis. The sequence goes on along the minus strand of NZ_JAECVR010000004.1, from coordinate 90,530 downwards.
GCTGATTGAAATCGCGGTCTCCCCTGAATCATGAGGGTTTTTTGTATTTAATACAGACGGTGGTTCCTTGCCCTTGCTTAGATTCCACTTTGATCTCATGGTTTAATTGATCAAGAACTTTTTTAACCAGATACAGCCCCATACCCGTTGCCTGTGCATACTTTCTGCCATTTTCCCCTGTAAAAAAAGGATGGAAGATGCGGGAAAGGTCATGAGCAGGAATTCCAGGCCCTTCGTCACGGATCGACAGTGTAATCATTTTTTCATCGTATTGCAGCCCTATATGCACATAACTGCGCTGGTTCACCTGTGAAGCATATTTCAGTGCATTTTGGACAATCTGATCGATGACAAACCGGTTCCACTTCGGATCAGTCAACACGGTCCAATCTTTTTCCTCTGCTTCCAGCCTGGGAAAGATGCCGTTACGGATAAATTGCTTCTTTTTTGTTTGAATCACATCACGGACACTCTCCATTAAAGAGACCGGACGAATTTGATAATCAATAGCAAAATCCGTTAATCTTGCCATCGATAACACCATATCCAGTCCCTCATTTAATTTTTCTATTTCCTCTTCCATCCCCTTCAACCGCTCTCTTTCTTCATTTGTCATTCCTTTGGTCTGTTGCGTAAATAGCGAGAGAGTGGCTACAGGGGTTTTCATCTGATGAACCCAGAGATTGATAAACTCCAGGTGCTGTTTCCGGGCCTCCTGAAACTGTTGCCGTTCGGCGACGGCCAACCGGTACAGGTTTTGGACGACGTCAGTAACTAATTTCCGCTCATCGCTTCCCGTTTCTCCCCATTCCGCAAAGTCATCCACCGTTTCAACATGATAGGCACCTTTTTGCAGAACACGGTAATATGGAAACCGACGCCAAAACTGTATGACGAGAAATAGCAACAAAAGAACAGTGGAGAAAAGCAGACCATAACCAATCTCTTGCTTGATGATCTCCATCTGCGTTTTCTCAAAAGATAAAACAAGTGCAATCAATAGAAAAACAAGTCCAAGGTTGACATAAACCAGCGTAATCCATCCCATTCGCTCCCGCAGAAAAATACGTACTGCCTGTTTCAAATTGATTTCTTCTCCCCTTCAACCGGATTGAGGATATAACCCACTCCCCGCTTTGTCTCAATCATCGAGCTAAGCCCCCAGTGGCCCAATTTTTTTCTCACACGGGTGACGTTCACAGTCAGGGTATTATCATCAACAAAATGACTGTCATCCCACAAAACCTCCAGACACTCTTCCCGTGTCACCACATCACCCGCTCTTTGCATCAACAGATGAAGCAATTTCCACTCGTTTTTGGTTAATGGCTGTATTTCATCTTTGTATACCAATTCCATCTTATCGATATATAATTTGAGCTCACCTGTTTGCACCACTCTTTCGGGTGACAGCTCCTCCTGCGCATACTTCCCGTAAGCCCTTCTTAAGAGAGCCTTCACTTTCGCCAGTAATACTTCCAGATGAAAAGGCTTGGTCATATAATCATCGCCGCCGCTTTCCATCCCCAACACTTGCTCTATTTCCGTTCCGCGCGCAGATAAAAAAAGAATTGGCACAGAGGAGATCCGGCGAAAGCGACGACACAGATAAAACCCGTCCACATAGGGCAGATTTACATCTAAAATCACCAGATGTGGTTGAAGCTGGACAAATTCCTCCTCAACCTTCGTAAAATCTTTGACTAAATCAACCTGATACCCATACTGACGCAAAAAGGAACCAACCGATTCTGCAATTTTTTGTTCGTCTTCAATCATATAGATGGTATATGACATTTTTCATCCCCACATCCTGTAAACATAAACATTAGAAACCCTGGAATCCTGATGAAAGCCACCCGGCGCTATACTTCTCCTCAAGCATCCTTAACACAATCATCCCAGGCGTTTCCCGCCACTGTATAAGAAATTCAGGTGAAACCCGCACCTGCTCGCCATTCACAAAAGTATTGACGAGGACGGGACTGCGTGCAATCATATTTTTTCACTAATGCTCTCCTCTATTATATCTATTACTAATCTTAGAGAAATTGCAAAAGAAAAAACCCAGGCACAACACCTCCGCCTGGATGAATTTTCTTTAGAATGAAAGGATCATGTTATCTGATTTTTTTCAAGCCAAATGCGACAAGAAACCTTACCGTGGCGAACATGCCTCCTATAATCATTGCGTTTATTAAACTTGAGTTATTGTTGATCAGCACAAAGCCTAATACCCCCCAGGCTAAAGGCTTGACGATAAAGCCCCAAAAATATGATGATATTAACAATACAATAAAGATTACAATCGTAGCGGCCGGGCCAAAATATGAACCAATATACAGTGATAAAAATATAACTTCAATAACTGGAAAGATAGCTAAAATCGCCTTAAAAATAGCATTAAAAAACTTTAGCAATCAGGACACTCTCCTCATTCTATATCATGATATAAGTGAACCGACCCCAACATATCAGGATCGGTCAGGTAAATACTCATTCATTCTAAAAAACTCCGATGATTCATACATTATGCTTGCGATTTCTGCATACTGGAAAGCGTCTGATTCATATACTCGGCAATTTCCCTGTCTACCTCTTGAACCGGACGGGCTTCAGGGGAATTACTCATAATCTCCAATCCCCATTCCAATCCCCAAATCATCGCATCTTCTTTTTCATTGTTACGGTGATCAGCTATTTTTCCATCGGGATTATACACAAACGGGGGATCATTTTCCACCACACAAGTTGTGATATTGCTCCGCAACTTTCGCTTGTAACGAATATAGACAGCCGCATTTCGTTCCGGCAAACGTTCCAAAAAGCTTGCATTTAAACTTTTACGCGTCAAATCTTCCACTTTGCTGGAGCCTTCTGTCTGTCCACAGCTGAGAATCATGCCAATATTAGAGCGGATCGCCTGCAAGAGATCTTCATTTTTGAACTGGTTAATTTCCCTGGTGATCAACCCCAGCCCGAAAGCATATTTGCGGTCTTCAGACAATATTTCAGTTAACAGCGGTATTTGTACCATTTGTGCTTCATCGACCATCATCAGGTGGAATTTGGCACCGGCAGGGCGCTGTTTCGCCGTCTGGTGATACTGATTAATCAGATGGCCGACTGTCACCCTGAGCTCATAATCTTTAAGACCAAATGTATCAATCAGCACAAGGTGGCCTTCATCCATATATTTACGGATATTTAAGGTCATAGACTTTTGGCAGAACAAACGGCGCATGGTCGGATTTTGCAGCAGGCGGTCGATACGGTGTAATACATACTCCAGGTCTTTCTTCATCTCTTTCTCGTCAATATTGGCCCAGAACCGTTTAACATAGGGGTCCTGTACATTTTTAATCACTTTTTCACGGAAAGTTTGATTGCGGAAAAGATCCTCAATTCCCAGTATTGTATGAGGCTGGTTATCCTCCAGCAAACTTTGAATGGCCATTCCCATCAGACGTTTGGAGCGTAACAGAGATTCGTTCGGATCAGCCAGAGTAACCAGTACCATCGCCGCGTTCTGGGCAATTCTGTTGGTAGAAAAGCCCTCTATTTTATGAAGCAAATTTAAGCCGGGTACATGACTGCTGTCATCAGAAAGATTAAAATGATGTACTTTCTCCCTCGGTATGTTTACACCAAACTTTTCAGCGATGCGCAATCGGTTTTCGATGATCGGAATAATCTCTCTGGCCGGGTCAATGATCGTAAAACCGGGATGCTCGTCCGGATTCTCAAACCACTCATCCAGGAGAGATTGTATCATCTCCACAGATAAGCTTGATTTACCCATTCCGCTTGCTCCGGTGAGAATAAAATGTTTTCCCATCTGTTTATAATCAACACGAACTTCCCTATTTTCCAGAGGGTGTTTAAGTTTGCCGACAACTACACCCTGGTTTAACTCATCGGCAGCCAAAGAGCGCTGGTTTGCTTGCAGATGGACAATGTATCCGCGCGAATCGCCTTCGTCTTTATCCGGTTCCTTATAAATCCAGTGGTCTCCGGGAGGAATGTGAAACAAGTTAGCAATTTCATCACTTGTCCAGGTCATGATTGACAGAGGAAATGGAAAAGGCACCGGGTTTCTGTCAACAAGCGGATTCCACCAGTCATGCTTCCAGAAATAAAGTGCGCCATCGTATTTCATCGCAGTTTCAATCGATTCCGCCGTTGAACGAACCACTGAAACAGCATTCGGGTGATTGGACCAGAGCGACAGACGGACATGGAAAGTCAGTTCCCGGCCGGTAAGCCGTTGTGTGAGGCTTACTCTTCTCGCTTTTTCTTCCGGGTCCATATCCTTCATCTTTTTGCGTTTTAATCTTGCTAAAACATCTTCCGATCTTTCCTGCAACTTTTTACGGCTGACCGGAGCAAATTGAAGATCCAGGTAAGTACCCGGCCGCAAACAATTTAAAATGCTAGCTAACTGGCTTTGCTTGCTCTGCTCCAAAGACGCAAGCGGAAGGCCTTTTCGACGCCCCAACTGCATAATAAAATGCCCGCCGGACCCTTCTTTTTCCGGCTCAGGGAACTTGTCCGGTGTCAGGTCATGGATTTCCGCTGTTGGATAGGCACTGCGAATGGTATCTTTTACGCTGCTTTCCTTATCTTCCGGATAAGCCATATAGATCCCGATTTCCTGGCTGTCGGCCGGAATGGCAAACCGCAGGCGAAACCAGGGGGTCCCCATTTTCCACCACTTTTGCAATGGCCTGTGCATTCCCCCAAAGGTTCGGGTGAGTACATTCACTTTATCTATTTCTAATCGGATATCGTTTGATGGCAAAATACGCAAATATTTTACTCCTGCTGCAGCCCTCTTGCGGAATCGGGTTCTAAAATGCCAGAGTCCCGCGTAAAAGAGGAGCACACCGACCACAATAAAAATGAGCGCAATCGGCAACCATAAGGTGAAAATATCACCAATTGAAGATAATGTATTATCTACCGCTTTGGATGCTTCTTTTGAAGCTTGAGCGGAATCAAACTTTTTTTCCAAATAAACCCAAAGTGCAAGGACCCCTACAACTGAAGCGACAAACAGGATCGTGTAAAAGAAAACCTTGGCAACCATCTTGAGTGATTGGTCACTGCCTTTGGGAACATTGTTCCAAGGAAACAAACAAATCCCACCTTTCCAAAGAGGTTTTCCCCAAGTTTTCCCTCTATATAAAATATTCGTTTCATTATTTTGACGAACCGGGTTAAACTAAAATTCTATCTTCACCTTTGTTCTACCTTTTACTGAAAGAAAGAAAACATTTTTATTAAACAAACCAGAAAATTATGGTTCTTTGAGAACAGTTAACGGGTTAATAAGCCTTCCGTTTTGATGGACTTCAAAGTGGAGGTGGGGGCCTGTACTCCAGCCATTACTCCCCACAAGAGCAATCACTTGTCCTTTTTTCACTTGCTGACCTGCCCGTACTTTGACATCTTTCTCTTCCATATGAGCATAAAGCGTTTGATACCCGTTTCCGTGGTCAATGACAATTTTCCATCCATACCCGCTTGAGCGCCTGGACTCCGTCACTACTCCACCGTCACTGGCAAGGATTGGCGCCCCCCGTTCTTTGGCAATGTCAATCCCGTCATGTTCCTGGTATTCCTTTTCAATTGGGTGAAACCGAAGCCCGTAAGATGAAGAGATCCTCCCGCCGGAGACCGGCCACAGGAATTGTCCCGTCGCAGTTGCGGATCCGGAAACGGTGATAACAGGTCTGGCAAATGATTCTGCATATTGTTTTACTTTTAACACATAATTTTCATAATCATGGTTGTACTGCCAGATGGCTCCTCCGCGCGAATACCAATCTTCTCCGGGCTTATGGTTGGCTGCCAGGTATTTGGCCGTCGCATGAATGGCATCTATGGGATCATTAGGATCCGCTTTTCCGTCACCATTGGCATCCAGGCCATAGCCGCCATATTTTTTAATCAACTCGGGATCAGTAATATCTATATTATCCGGAAGATCACCCAGGCGCGTCCCTCCGGGATAATTCCATCCCACCCAGCTCTTGTCCATAAAGTAGAGTAAGAACCCGGCGCCTTACCATATTTCTATGGCAGGTCTCCAAGAACTCCTCTCCGAACCGTACGTACACCTCTCGACGTATACGGCTCTCCGCTTATCAATCCAGCCTGCCTGCGTGTAAGTCATTGTGGCATGATTTGCAAAGTGCCATTGTCTTTCTTTTCCTTGCAATCATAGCTTTTTCCCACTGTTTCTTACCTTGCAGGTCTTTTAGCTTCCTGACATGGTGCATTTCTAAAGGGACATTCTCTCTTTCCGCACCATTCGCATTTCTTAGCTAAAAGTCTTTCCATTAGACTCGTTCGGGTACCTCTTATTGTGAGCGCATTAGGTTCGCAATCCACTTGTGGATTTACCTTCATTTGGGAATTCTTTTCTCTTTTTAAAGGTTGATCGAAGAAGAATCGAACCTTATGTCCTTCTTTAGTTTGATACTTAACTCCGAAATGTCCATTTATTTGATATCTGCGAATTATTTTATTGACACTCGTTTTATACTTGTTTGCAAAGGTTTTGTACATGCTGTATTCCATATAGTGTTTAAACTTGCTCATTGACTTGGATACGTTTATTGCTAGCTTGTAATAGTTGTACAATCCTCTTATCTCGGAGTTATATGTTTCCAGAATTTCAAGATCATCGTTTTGAATTAACGGAGATCTGTGTGTTGATTTCCATTGTTTTGTTTTTGGGTTAGTTTGTATAGCCTGATATTCGACCAGTTTCTTTATCCAAACCTCTTGTGGCAGGTATAGTGTGCAGATCATCCCATACCTTTGTGCATTTCCATCCTTGTTGTACATGACTTTGGGTTGTCTTGGTACGGATACATCGTATCCGAGGAATCTTGCCTTTTTAGATGAGTGCGTGATAAGTGTTTTATCTTGAGATAATTCCAGCTTTAGATTTTCCTTCAAAAAATCTGTGATATCTTGTTTGATGGTTCGGCAGTCTTCTTTGCTCCCAATAATCCCGATAATAAAGTCGTCTGCATATCTGATGTAGTGTAGTCTTCTAAAACTCTCGTCCATCGGGTCATAGTAAGGAATTTCCATAAGTTCTTGTTTAAGTCGTTTTACTTCTTTGTTGGCTTCTTTTCTTTCTTCATCTGATAATTCATGCCATTTTTCCTTATATGACTTTCTTGTTTTGTACAGTAGGTGCGCTTTACTCCTGTATTCTTTGTTCCTTCTACTCCATCGGTCGCCTTTATTGAATCTTTGTTTATACTCTTCTATATACTGGTCTAGTTCATTCAGGTAGATGTTGGCTAGAATTGGGCTGACGATCCCACCCTGCGGGGTACCGCTGTACGTTTTATTAAACTTCCAATCTTCAAGGTACCCCGCTCTTAGGAATTTCCAGATGAGGTTAATAAATTTTTCATCATCGATGGTCTTCCTAAGAATGTCAACCAATATATGATGGTCAATGTGGTCGAAGAAGCCTTTAATATCTCCTTCTATGAACCACTTTGCTCCTGAGAAACATCGGGTCATCTGGTACAGGGCTGTGTGACAACTGCGGTTAGGTCTAAAGCCGTGGGAGTAGTTAGAAAACTTTCCTTCATATATGCTTTCCAGTATGCACCTGACTGCTTCTTGGACGAGTTTGTCATCTACGGATGGAATGCCTAAAGGTCTTTTCTTACTATCTTTCTTTGGGATGTATACTCTTCTTACCGGCTTGGGTTGGTAACTCTGGTCTCTCATCTTTTCGATGATCTTTTCAATTCGTTCTACGCTCATTCCGTCGATTGTCTCTCCATCTGTACCTTCCGTCATGTTTCCTTCTTTAGCGTACAAATTCTTGTACGCTTCAAAGTAGAATTCAGGATTGTACAGATTGCGGTACAGTCGATGGTATTTGTACCCTTTACGCTTGGAATTTGCGGCTAGATTGTCTAGCACTACTTTCGGGCTTCTCATAGAGCCTCACGCTCCTTCCCAATTTGGTGTTAGACTTGATAAGCTGTTCCCCTTCGCCACGTAGTAGGCTTTCCCTACCTCAGACTACTATGGGAACTCCGTCACCATAGCGGATATTCAGGCTCTTTAGCCTTAGCCTCTCGGCGTTCCGCCTTAGGTGATCCCCGTTTAGACAATGAAGAACATAGCTCGCTGTAGTGTCGGATGCGACGTTCGTCCTTTACCTTTGACTAGGTTGGGCAGCCAAGGATCGCATCAGTAACAGAAGCCAATTATCTGTTACTGCTTTTATGACATCAGTACACAATTAACTGTGTCATCTCGGCTGTACAGCGTTTCTAGTTACCTTTCGCTGCAGGCGGACCTTATCCCCCTCAGACTGTCGTTCAAGCAGTTTAGCCTTCATCCTCGTCTACAGCCTTTCGTCTCGCCACTCAGTCGTGCCGTGGTAACTCGGCAACTTGTGACTTTCCCAACATGCTACACTCCCCGTTTGGTTTCCCTCCCGGATAAGTTGGGTGACGACAGGTTGTAATTTGCGATCTTAAACCTGCACCTTTGCCAGGGGTGATTTCTTCATTGCCCTTACGGGCGCACTTGGGTATGTCCCGTCGCACCGACAGAGCTGACACTCAGGTTTCTTCCAAAGTCGGTCTCAACCTTATGGACCGCCGCTAAAACCGGCCAGGGAACACCATATTTTTCCCCTGCCTCCTGATAAATGGAGAGATACTTTTTTGCTTCCAGCGGAAAACCGGCAGATACCTCCCATTGCCCTTCTTCCATATTCCTGGAAGGATCTTGGGAAAACACATTAAAAAACAGTAAAGCAAACAGAAAAATAAAAGAAATACTAATCAGCATTCCCGCTAATATCACAGCCAATATGAGGTTCCTGTGTTTAGATTGTTTATTTGCCGGTTTGTTTGCCCGAAAAGGGATTGCTGTTTGTTTATTTTTAGTGAGTACAGACGTTTTAGTCAAAACTTCCACGCAACACCACCTCTTCCACCAGCCATTTATGATCGGCCTGTACCAGGGTTAGCTGATAAACTCTTTCAATCAGAGTTGGGTTATCTTGCCCCTTCTTCTGTTCTAAAGTTGTTTTAAGAGAACATTGGACAGAGGAGACATTGGTATCACAGCTTACTTCGTCCACTTTCTTCAAACTGGCAGAGGCCGTTTCCCCTGTGGGCCGAGACAATTCTATTTCCTTTTTAAGCATTTCATATAAAGCTGAAGTGGTAAATGTCTTTAGAGATTGTAACCTCTGCCCCTGATCTGCCTGATTCTCGTTCGTATAGACACGGATAAAAGCTTCCGCGGTTTGCCCGGCTTTCTCAATTTCTTCACTGGTGAAACCGTCTGGCTGATCAGTCTGGTTCGGATCAGCAGAAATCGTTGCTGATCCCGGAGAGGGAGCCTTAGGCGTCTCTGTCTGTCCACCTACCCACCCTAGCTTAATCAGCAAATATTTTGTACTAAAACCCACAATCGAAAACAACACTAATATAAAGATAAACAGTTTACGGCGCCCGCTTGGTAAGTCTCTGTTAAACAAATCTCCTTCCTCCTGTTTGCTGATCAGGTCAAAGCTTAAATCTCTGATTCTCACTTATTACGTAACTTCTGCACCTTGGATGTCAGGGTTTCAGTATATTTCGTAACATAGCTGAGAGGTAATTCAATATTAATCTTCCCGGCAAACTTGCCGTCTTTAGCTACCGGGGCTTGCAAAATTTCCAGCAGTTCATTTCTTTTCCACACTACTCCGGCTACCAGAATTAACTGCATCGCGATCGTCCACACATAACCAACTGATTCAGGCGGACTCATGTCATATAAAAATTGGGAAAGTGTCAATAACATACTAAAGAAAATCCCGATAATCAGCTTAATCAGTTGATAGCCGACAAACTTTCTGAACCAGGTTGTCGCAATGGATGACCAGGCGGGATTTAATGACAACAAAAATGCAAAAGGTGCAAATAACGCAATAAGTACAAACAGGAATTGATAAACGAGCATCGCACCGGCAATAATTAAAAACAACACCCCGAGAAACAGATGTGAACCACACAACAGTAGCAACAGAGTTAATCTTTCAAAAGTTGCCTTTGTCGTTACCATGGGATTTGGCTCAATTCCCAGCCTTTCATTTCCGGACTGTTCTTCAGCCACGGCCTGTTTTCTGGCTGAGCTGTCCACTTTATTCCCTAAAATTTTATTGATTCTGTTCGGGGTAAGCTCAGGATCATTGGATGTTTTTCCGTACTGTAGCATCAAATAAGGCTCATAGATAAACATGTTGTAGAGATTATCAGCCACAACCATGGAAGATATTTCTGAAGGGTAGCTGTCAGTGTCTTTCTGATTCAGTTCTTGTTGAAAAACAATTCCTACTCCCATCACTTCCTGGCTCAACCCACTGCTGATTTCATTTAAATAGCGCATGACCCCGCCGGCATTAGCAAAAAAAGCCAGTCCCAAAATAAGTGTAAGAACACTGATGAGCATGCCGTTTAAAGCATCTGTTGTTTTTTTCTGAATGATCCCCTTATAAGCGATCCACGCACCCGCAACGATGATCATAAACGTTAGAAAGTTCCCTATAATCCCTGAGTTTCCATACCCTGATCCGGTAAAACCCGACATTTGTTGCACCGCTTTTTCCACTGCATCTGCAAACTTGTCAACGACATCAAGAGAAAATGCGTTTTCAACAATCATAATGACTGTAAAGTCCCAGACCAGCAACGATTGCCAAATAAGATTATTTACTCCGTGGAGGAAGTTGTGACCGACTAATTCATCTATTTCCCAAAAATATTTATCTTCCAAATATAGTTCAAGTGAATAACGACTGGGGTCATATTTGCCAAAACGAACATCATATCCTTTTGCTTTCGCTTCTTTTATTTTCTCTTCGGGAAACTGTGTAAGAATATCATAAATTTGACTATGACCCGGATCGTTATTCGCTTCCTCAGCAAAAACCACACTGTTGCTCCCGGCGAACCCTATACTCAGAAACAGGGTGAGCAAACAAACCAACATGATTTTTCGTATCTTCATCGTCGACTAATCCCCTTCTCCCCAGACAATCTTTCTTTCTGTATAAAAGGAAAAAACCTCCTCTGCCTACAGATGCGGCAGAACGGTCTTGTCCTCAGGGTCTTTGATATGCCGCACAGCCTCTTCCTGATCGGCTTCAACATGTGAACCCGGACGGGTATCAAAGGCTCGGAAGAGACGTTCTTCTAAGACGCGTATCTCCATTTCATTGACTCTTTTTTCTAAATCGGACATGAGACAAGTACCCGTAGGCAGATTGCGAATCGTTTCAATATTGGTGTCATTTGGTTCAATGCCCAAAATGCTACACGCAGCCTCAGCTTCTTTCTGGTCGCGGCAACGGAAAACAAACCGGCATCCCAGGTTGGAACGGATCTCTTCTCCGAGCATATCTTTCGCGTTTTGGCTGATAAGGTAAATGGCGGCATTTTTACTGCGCCCGGTGCGGACGAGTTCTTCCAGGATCGCCCGGCCTTCACGCACTTTGGCAAGGCGCCAGGATTCATCAAACAAAACCAGTTTAAAATCATTGGATGATTGGTTGGAGAAGCGGCGCGAGAAATCAGAAATCGCCATGAGCAGGGCAATCGCCATTCGCCCGAAGTCAGTCTGGCTCTCTTCCGGCAATTTTAAATCTTCGACCTGCAAAATGGTTAATGGTTTGGAAAGATCAATTGCTTTCTGGGTTCCATCCCCGAACAACAACTGCCCCTGCCCCGACGTGGCAAGGTAGCTGAGCACATCAACAATTTCTTCCAGGCTGTCCTGCCTTTTTTCCGGGGCAGATTTTAAACTTTCCCTCAAGCAGTCAATCACCTTCATCATCGAAGGCTGATCCTGTTTAACCACATGATCAACCGCTTTGCCAATCACAATCGCCTCGTAGGTGCCATCAGCAGCACGTGTTAAAAATTGCAAAATTCGCTTTGACGTCTCCGCAGCTGCCAACTTGTCCGAAGAAGTGGCGGCCCCCATGAGAGGATCCAGCTTTCCCCGGTCTTCCAAACTGGCGCGCAACGTGACAATCCGGGTGATATCCTGAAGCTCGGGCAATAGTTTCGGCCAGTGGCCACGCTCATCTTTAGGGTCAAAGATGAGAACCTTGGAACCGTTTAATAGTGCCAGATAGGCGAGTAAGTTGGCACCGAGTGATTTCCCTGCTCCCAGTGAACCGATAAATGCTGCTGATGCGGTGGTACTCAGCTTTTTATCCTTGGGTCCCCGGTCATGTTGAAAAAAGACAGGCAAGTTTTGCGATACTCCGATGAGATGTCCCTGTCCGTCCCCTAACTGACGGGTCGCTCCAATCATACTGGCGGCCACAGCAGCAGGCTCCATATAATGGAGATAGTCGGTAATATAACGTTTGGCGCCGGGAATAAACTCATTAAACCCTCTCCACTGGTCCCCATACGGAACTTCCACCTGGATCATCAAATCGCTGTACAAATCTTTCACCAGCTGTATCCGCAGATTTAACTCCTCTTCGTTAGAGGCAGACACACATAAGACAATCGAGGTATGAAGAAGCGGAAACTTATCTGTACGCAGATTGCTTTCCAATTCATTTGCTTCCTGCCGGCTGTTCAGAATGTGGTAAGAAGTTTCTTCCCCGCTTTCCAGGGCATGCTCATCCTCTGCTTTTAGCTCTTTCTTTTTATTTAAAACCTGGGCCAATGCTTTCCCGTACTCAATCGTTTCCGTTCTTACCGATGCTTCTACCGGAAAAGATAATTGTTGTAAGCAATAAAGCCATTCCATACCGGGAAAAGGGGCTTTGTCCGGAATATGGGAAATAGTAAGAAATGCCATATACCCTTTTTTCATCTTTCCATTGGCATGCTGTTCTACCGTCAGCCGCCGGCCGTGGGAATCGTCAAAACGCCCTTCGCTAAGGGTTAAAATATCTCTGGTCGGGCGTTTGGCCTTTTTGCCCTTCACTTTGACAGGAATTGTTTTCGGAGTCCAATTCTTGCGGCGCGGTGTCTCGCCAATGCCACGATAAAAACCACGCCGGATCAGCCATTCCAGGTCAGAAGCGTCAACCCGGCGAGCTCTCAAATACCCGTTGACACGAGAATAGATCAGTTCTTCCTGAACCTGACAGGCGTGGATTTCCTCTTCAAATATTTCCGGGGCATCCGTCCCCGATTGATTGAGCAAGTAGCGTTTAAAGTCCTTAAAGAGGTATCCAATCTCCCGGAAAAAAGATAATCCTTTCACAGCCGTTTGTTTGAGCTTGACACCCATAAAAAAGCGGTGCTGGTGAATCTCTTTTCCTTTTAAATGATCAATACTGGCCTGAATATATTCACGGCCAGCTTCGGTGAGCGGCCCGCTTAACCTCTCGTTCATTGCCTGTTGATGTTCCTCCAGGCTTTGAAACTCCGGGACAACCAGAGCATGGGTATCCGCATTAATATTCCAATAAAAAGCCTCCAGATTACCATGGAGGCTCAGCTGGTCATCGACAGACCGATAGTCATAGTTGAATGGCTGAAGTTCATAAAAGGCAAACACCGACCCGTCTGTGCTGAAGACTAAATTTTTTTCAAAGTATTTTACAGGGAATAAAATCTGTGTCACTTAGAATCACCCCCGGAAGTCAGTCGGTATGTGACTTCGCCTGTGTATTTGTAACAATTGTCCCGTGGTTTCTCCAGTTCCTGATATCTCGCAAAATGATGAGCTTTAAACAGATGTTCCAGATATCTTAAAATAAAACGGTGAGGTGCTTTTCCATCCAGCGTTTTTCGCGTAAAAAACCAGGCCACGATCACGGGAATCGCCACAAACTTGATCAGAAAGTAATCGATCCAGCTGATTGGCGGAAATTTATTGAGAAACACCATTACCAGTAAGGTTCCGACAAAAAAGGCCATCTGTCGATACGAGACCGGCAGGGGAAGGTTAATTCCCTGAACGGAATAAACTGTCTTTTCTATACGGAATACTTGGTTATAGACCCGGATCTGCTTCATTTTATATATGCCTCAAACAGCCATTTAAATCCGTCGGAACCAAGCGATTGAATCAGTTGTGGCTGAAAGATAAACACACTTACAAGCATCGCAAAGAGGGCAAAGCCGATAAATGCGGTGAACGCTCTCTTCCAGAATAGTGTAAGGCTGACAAAAATCACGACAAGAAAGAAAAGAGAGCCAATTTCCCCGCCTAACGTTTCTTGCAGCTTTTTCCCCGGACCGTCGGCCAATATCCACAACAGATAGTTATTCATCCTATTATTCCTCTCCTTGTTCCATTCTCACTACATACCACCTTTCCCCGTCTTGAACGAGGTAAAAGCGATAGTGGTTTATGACCTGTGCTCCGGAAGCCAAATCTTCCAGCAAAACATCACATTCTGCCCGCACTTCCTTACCCTCCTGGTAAACGGACAGATTTTTCATCTCTTGAAAGCTCATGATTCCTGTCAGACCAGGCGTTGGCTGATTATCTTTTTGAAAGTAGGCGATTTCCTGCGGTGTACCCGTGGTATACACTTTCCAGAAAGACTTCATAAACTGCTCCACTTGTCCGTGCACTTGCTCGTCGACATTGGTCCCTTTTTCCTCTTTCTGATCCTCCGGTTCCTTAGGGAGAGTGGCAACGGGTGGAGCGACAAAATAAGGGAAATCCACAACTACATAGGTAGCTCCGGCTTTCTTAATCGGTACAACCAGATAACGATCCACGCGCTTCTGCTCTTTCGGATCGTCCGCTTTTGTCAAAATGGTTTCGGCAAACACCGTAACATCCTTGATTCCGGATTGATCCTTACGCCCTTTGACCTCCCACACATTCACATTTCTCGTATAGGAATTCCACTTGGATTTTTCAAAATCAATTCCCCCTTGCACATCCATTCGCGGTTTCCAAAACGGCTTCAAGCGTTCCGCACGGGACTCTTCTTTTCCCTGCGTCCAAAACAGATACTCCCGTACAAACTGCTCAGCAAAAGCAGTTTCACTTAAAGCAGGGGCAGCAGCTTGTTTTTCAGATTGCCCGGCTACCACCACTGATCGCGGAGGAACAGGAATAAACCCCAGTTGGATTGCCCAGACAACAGTTGTGCTCAGAGCTGTATAAATAATCAGCCCCCAAAATCCGATTCGTGCGATTTTACGGCTGATCGTTGACCGTTCCATGCTCATTCCCCCTGCGCTGTCCGTGATGTTTCATTGATTTTTTCTTTAAGTTCGGAATGAATGATATATCTTTCTGGTGCCGGCCCAATATATGAGAATGGATAGCAGGTGGTTAGAGTAAGAACAGGTTTGTCATGCGGAACGATAACTGTCCGGTCATCCGGTTTGGTTATCCACATTCTGGTGATGACATAGACAAAAGTACCCTGCTCGGATGTTACACGAAGTTCATCCCCTTTTTTCAACTCTCCCATCCGGCGAAACACCGTATCGCGGTGTCCGGACAACACGGCGTTATCCGGTTCCCCCGGAAGAACGCTCCCTGCATAATGTCCGATCCCCCGTGCGAGTTCATCTTCATGTGTTCCTTCTATAATAGGGATTTTCGCGTTCAATCTGGGAATCACCAGGTCGGCAAAATGCTCCCCTGTTTTGGGGCGCTCTCCCTTCGGCACGATCACCCATGGCTGATCATCCGTTTGGACTGTCTTGGAAACAGCTTTGTCGTTTGAAGCAGCTGATGCCTGATGATCAGGACGGACTTCCCGGACAACTTGTAATTTTTGATAATAGTTAACGCCGGAATATCCTGCATAAGCCACACCAAACGTGACAAGCCCGTAGGCAATCAACCGGTCCCACTTCAAGGCTTCTCCACCCTGCTACGTCTTACTGCATATAAAGTTCCAAGCAGGGCAGCGGCACTTCCCGCCAGGACTCCGTCTAAATCATTCCCTGCTGTTTCCGGCAGTTTTCCACCCGGTTCCGTCCTCGGCCGATTCCCACTTTCATTGCCAGCGGCTTGAGTTTTGCTGCCCGAGCTGGCCACCACAGGGGGAGCGGAACCTGAACGGGAAGTATTGACAGCTTTATCTTCGCCAACATTTTTTGAAGGTTCTGATATATGAGCACCCGCCTGCAGCTTTTCTTGTGGTTTGTGCAGATTTTTCTGAACTTCCGTCAGTGGCTCTTTCACAGGAGGTTCAGCCTTCTCCAGCGGTTTCTCCAGCTTGGAACGCGGGTGACTTGCTTGAGGTTCCCGGGCAATATTTTCTTTCGATGGCTGCTGTTTCTTTTCTGTTTCCCGTTGGGTGGCTTCTTTTCTTTCAGATTTCGGTGACTCCTGCTGCTTCGCTTCTGGTCCGGCTTCCCTGTTCACTTTCTCCCGGGGCTCATCGTCCTTTGGCGGCACCGTTTTCGCCGGCTTTTCGGCCTGCAGCTCCGGCGGAGGCCCGGATGGATTGCGTTCAACTGTCCTTTCCTTCAGCTCCGGCGCTTTGACATCCACCTTTACTTCACTGGGCGGTTGATCAAGAGGCGGTTTTTCAGGAGCAATCTCATCTTCTGCAAACGCTGTACCCATGCCTGCACTCAGCCCTGTAATCATGCAAAGCGATAA
This sequence comes from Paenactinomyces guangxiensis, assembly GCF_016055185.1. Taxonomy (GTDB): domain Bacteria; phylum Bacillota; class Bacilli; order Thermoactinomycetales; family Thermoactinomycetaceae; genus Paenactinomyces; species Paenactinomyces guangxiensis. The sequence continues at coordinate 73,928 of NZ_JAECVR010000004.1, read as the reverse complement.
AATAGCGGTTGAGTTGGTAAGGTTATGATTTTTCAGCGGTTGGAACTTTTTGCGATTTCTCCTCTTTTTAGGCTGTTCCAGGTCAAACTGCCTGAGCAGATCGGAATATACATTTCTCGAGCGGACATCTGTGCGAAATGCATCTAAAATCTGTCTGGGATCCTTCACGATCCTTCCCCCTTCCGGCTTACCAAAACCCCTTTTTCAGAGGATAAAGCCTTATCGTCTATAAAATGATCCCTTACTCCCATCTGTTACAGCAAACATAGACACATTTATAAAAAACGGTTACTCCGTTACATTTGTTGGTTTCTGCAACTATTTGTCGCTATGTGCGTTTCTCTCCTATAATATTACACAAACCGCGCCTCTTTTCAACACAATTTAATATTTTTTGTAGATTTATTTTTTTATCACCCCTTTCATTTACTCAAAAAGCTTTTTCTTTTGGCAGGGATTGGGGCCCGTCATTCTTTTATATACATGAACAAACATGCTGTGGAAATGCCTCTGCCCCTGGAATTTAGCCTCTATCGGAATAGTGATATTATAAAATTTTACTATAAACTGTGAATAAGGGTGCCTTTCACATTTCGCTTCAATTCGCAGGAGAAATACTATTTATTAAAATTAAAAAAGTTATATAAATATAATAATATTCACCTGCTTATCAGCAAATTTTTCTTTTATAATATCATTGTTTCATTTCCGCCAAGACAACACTGTGTTGCCCATTTGCTGCCTATCATCAGAGTTCATTTATCACCGGTCAGATTTATGATCACTTATCTCTCACCACCTCAAAACAAAACCTTTGTCCGGGTCCCAGCAAGGAAAGCAGCGGCAAATCTTCGGGAATGACCTGTCCGATCACTTGAGTTTTTTCATCCGCCGGAAGATCTGTTTTGCAAATATGAAGCTCTCCCATATAACGTCCGTATTTCTCATTATCTACAGTTACCGCTCCCTTCCGGCGCGGAAGAGCGACTCCGGCCGGCACCCGCTTCCCCCGCATCAGGCCGGACCGAATGACACAGGGACTGGGATCGGGGCGGTTTTTATGTTCCAGTCCCCACCAATCGCTCCAATCATATGACCTCTCCAATTCCTTCACCCGAAGAGGGATTACATCTCGCACCAGCACAGACAGTGTATCAATAAGGGCCATATCGTCATCAGGGTCCCCAATCAATACCTCGTCCACTTCATCCCGGTAAAAGAGTTCTGCGGCAGCCTGCCGTCCTTCACATCCCCGGTGCTCCTCCAGAGTAGGCAATCCTTCATACAGAGGAGCCCTCCTTCCTTTTGCTCCGGGGATAAAAGCCCCGATCCGTGAAATGCCCATTTCCTTTAAATCACGATTTTGCCGGCGCACAAACTCTGCTGAAAGCCCGGTTTCCGGACGGGGATAGAAATTATGCCAGGCCTCCGTGTTTTCAATAACTAACCCTTTTTCCCGAAGAGCTTTACATTCTTCACGGCTGATCGTGCTGGCGTTAAGAACCAGCTTCAGCTTTCCGTTTCGCGAAATTTGACAAATTTCTTCTTCTGAATAACCGTAATCCACACGCACCCCTGAACATCCCCAGTCCTTTAAACGCCCGACGGAATGGACATCCAAACCAAGTGCGCGCAGGGTGACAGGGCCAATATCCGCAACCAGTTCCAGCGAATATGCATCGGCCCGGCTGCATAATGCCTTAAACTCCTCCCTTACCAAAGCAAAATCACTCTCGGGAATATGTAAAGAAGTGAATACACGCCTGGCCCCTTTTTGCACCGCCGCTTTCATCCAATGCTCTTTTTCGCGCCAGGATTCATCTAAACCGGGATAAATTGAAAAACCGAAGGATTTCATCACATTTCCCCTCTGCTTTCTGCATTTGGCGTGGACTTGAAACAGTTATTTTTTCAGAATATGCCGGAGAGTCTCTTTTAAATCCGGATAGGTAAATACATATCCGCTTTCTTGCAATTTGCGGGGAATGATATGGCACCCGCCCAATAGGAGAGCATCGGCCATTTCTCCAAATATCATTCTCATCGCAAATGCAGGTAAGGGAAAAATAGCCGGCCTCCCTAATGCGTCACCCAGCTGTCTGGTAAACTCCTCATTGGAAACAGGTTGTGGTCCCACCATATTCACTGGTCCCGAAATTGAATCCTCTTTGATCAAATGCTCAACAATCAGCGGAACTTCTTCAAGGGCCACCCAGCTTACCATCTGTTTTCCATCACCAATCTTTCCCCCGACACCCATGCGAAAAGCGGGCAACATCTTGGCCAATGCCCCCCCTTTGCGGCTTAACACCATGCCAAAACGCATATGGATGACACGAATCCCTGCCTTTTGAGCCGGTGCAGTTGCTTTTTCCCACTCCAGAATGACTCGTGATAAAAAATCCTGTCCGCGGGGACTATTTTCATCCACTTTCACATCGGGCGGCTGATGGCCGTAAGCAATTCCTGAAGCAGAAAGGAGGAGTTTAGGAGGCTGTTTAAGGCCCGCCAATGTCTGGCTCAGCAGGGATGTCCCCTTAACCCGGCTGCCGAGAATGCGTTTCTTTTTCGCTTTTGTCCAACGCCCGCTTGAGACATTTTCACCGGCCAGATGGATCACCACCTCAAGTCCCTCCAGCTTACCGGACTCAATCTGATTGAGTTCGGGGTTCCATCTGACAACTTTCTCAGGATCATCATCAGGTCTTAGACTGCGGACGACCCGTGTCATCTCATATCCTTTTTCAGACAGCTTTTCTGTCAACTCTGTTCCCACCAAACCTGTTGCACCTGTTATTGCAATCCGCATATTTCTCCTCCCTGCACGCCAAAAACGTGATCATTTCCAGTTTTTCATCCTCTTTTCCAGGCTTCCCGTAAATAGTTCCAACACAGTTCCGTCAGGATCAGGAAATTGGACAGAAAGTCCTCCTCCTCTTTCAAATGGTCCCCTGATGATCGGAACGCGATGTTCTTGAAGAACCTGTACGGCTTCAGCAAAGTCCTGTTCATCGATACTGAAAGCAACATGATCAATTCCCAGCCACAGTTCTTCCGGTTGAGTATGCCCGCTTTTTTCCAGCAGGCACACCCAGGCATTTCCCCCTTCAAGATAGGCATCTGTCCGGCCCTGATGAACCAGTCTCATCCCCAGTAGATCACAGTAAAATGCCAGGCTTTGCTGCAAATCACTCACCCGGATTGTCAGATGGTTAAATCCTGTTATTTTCACCTTCGACGGCTCCTTTTGTCTGTTTCTTTTTCATTTCAACTTATGCTTCCACTGCTGCATCATCTTTTCCAAATCAAAATCGGCCAATGATTCCAGGCGCAAATCAATATCCTCCGCAAATTCAGCTTCAGCTGTCATCGGATTGGGAACCAGTACACAAAAAAGGCCCGCACGCTTGGCCGCCAATGCTCCGGAAGGGGAATCTTCGACAGCGATGGCTTCACCCGAAGAGATTCCCAGCTTTTCGAGGGCCAAATAGTATAATGCGGGGTCCGGTTTTACCTCCTCCACCTGATCTCCGGTACAAATACAATCAAAATAGGAAAGCAGCCGGATACGGTCAAGATGTGATTCCACCCAACTCTTCGGCGAATTTGACGCAACCCCCAGTTTTAAACCGGCATGTTTCGCCGCCGCCAACAATTTTTCCACACCCGGGAGCACCTCCATTTGCTCCGTTTTTTCCTGATGTCTTGCTGCTTTTCGTTTCATCAGCGCTTCCCTGTCCACTGGTTTCCCGATACACTGTTCCAGATAGTCGTAGGGGTTAAATCCCGGATGTGCCGTGCCAACCCGTGTTCTCCATTTTGCTACAGGCAGTTCGATCCGGTACTCTTGAAAGATCTCACAAAACGTTTCATAGGCAGCTGTTTCTGTATCAATAATGGTTCCGTCAAAGTCAAAAATCACACCGCGAATCATAGCAAAATCCCCCTTGGCTAGTCATGTATCATTTGTTTTAGGCGAGTACCCGGCAGCGGAAAACATTGCGGCTGACCAGACGTCGGGAACTGTCTGCAACCTGGTACGGGATTTCAAATGTGAAAGATGTGGAGAACAGGTTCGGAACCAACCGCAAGCTCTGCTCATCTTCCCATACCCACTTCACTTTCCGCCCATGATAATCAATTCCATCCGCATACCAGGGATGCGTATTTTGCTGCGGCTCGTTTAAACAGAGGGAGAGTGAAAGGTCATCACAAAACTGGAGCAAGCGAAAATTATCGGCGGAATTTTGCTCTTCCGCTTCAGAAAAATGCTTTTTTAATTGATCCTGTCTGGCCAGCTCCTGCTCATGGAAGCGACGGGCAGCGGGATCAGAAACATTGGTGAAGAAAGAGGCAAAGTGTTTGCTGCAGAGAAAACCCGCATACGGATCATGGGCTTCCACCCGGGAAATCCCCTGGGTATAAGCCTCCAGTTTGGGCAGCAACGGGTAATCGTTAAATGAGTAGGGTTCATTTGTCTGTTCATTCCAGAGGATAGTTTGATCCAGTTCAATCCAACCCACATCATGATGCGAAATCGCATATAACGTTTTGGCCCTTGGCTCAATCTTCTGGTTCAGGCGGGCCGCAAATTCCCCTGAGATAAGTGCATGATCATGCTGCTTGATCAGAATAAAGCGGTTTCCTCTTCGGCGAACAATCATCCCTCCACCCCTTTTTTCCAACAAATTTCCTTTCTGATCGAAAAGTCTCACTGCACGGGAAGAAACCCGTGCAGACAGACTTCTACCATGCAAATGTACGAACAAACCCGGTCCGGATCACAGTTTTTTTTCTCTCTTTCTTTTTGCCGCAAGAAGGCGGGAAAGATGTGTTTCATCTGATCGGGATTTCGTTCCGCTGTCTCGGGACGACGAATCGGTAGATGGTTCCGTTTTCGCAGTATCTACATTCTTTTTCCCCTTTGTATCAGGTATAGAAACAACATTTTGCTTTGTTTTTGTTTGCTTGATGGCTTCGGAAATCTCTGGTCCGGTCCGCTCATCTTTGATCCTTCGTTTGACTGCTTTCCTCGATTTTTGTTGGATCTTTCCTAATTGCTGCGTATAGGGCGTCGAAGATACCTGCGCCGGACGGGTTAAACGGTTCTTTATGCGCCGCCAGTCTTCTCCGGAAACGGAGATTCTCCGAACAGCGATGTCAACCGGCCATAACAGGGCGGCCAGTAGGAGTAAAAACAGGGAAATATCTTGTCCCGCCCATTTATCTTCCAGATTATCGGCAAAACTTTGGGACAGATCCGTGATGATACTCCCCCCGCCCTGTGCGGCAATTTTCCGGACCCGCTCTTCGCCTCCGGCCATCAGGTTGTATTCCGGTGAATAGGGAACGGAGATGCCATAGGTGCCGACTGGTTGTTCCCCAGCCTTTCCTTTTGCCGAAGCCTGCAAAAGATAGGTTCCCGGTTGGTCTGCCTGAAAAGAACCTGCAAAATGGCCGGGGGCAACAGCTTTGGCCACGACCTGTTTTTTGTTCAATTTGTCGTCAATCACTGTAAACCGCACTTGGTCCGCAGAAGCAAATCTTTCCGGCGGGCCTTTGGCCTCCAGCCGTACTGTACTGCCTTCAATCTGGCAATCAATATATAAACCGCTGGTATCATATTGGGGGAATGTCCAACTGACCACATGGTTCCAAAATGGAGAGAATTTTTGCCATCCAACCCAGGCTTTTGACCATTTCCCATTTAAATCACTGGTCCAGGCAACAGTTCTTCCCAAGCCATATTGCCATCTGGCTAAAACCGGGTCCGGATAGTGGCTGGCAAGTACTGTTTCCGCTGTTTGCTTGGGCGTTGTTGCCACATATCCCCGCAAAGGGGGAACTCCTTTGAATGCTGCAAACCAGTCGCTTCCTCCCGTCCACTTGGGGATAAACGGTTGATCGATGATATAGCTGCGAATCGCCATCGACGCTTCTTTACTGAAAATGGTGGGGATCGAACCGGCATCTGTTGCCAGATAATATCTTCCTTTCGCTCCATCAGCCAACGATTGCAACAACGCTTGATCCGCATCCGCCCCTACCGCCACTGTAGACAGGGTGATTTTCTCTTTTTTTAACCTCTCGGCCAGGGCCTGGTAATTCCCTCCAGGAGATTGTCCGTCTGTCAACAGAATCATATGCTTACGTTTTACTTTAAGCTGACGCACTTTTTGGTATGCCGCTTCCAGGGCCGGGTAAATATTGGTTCCTCCATCAGCCGGAATGGTGCCAATCCTGCCTTGTATCTCACTGTGATTCTTTACCAGCTGCGGCTGCACCACCCAGTCGTTCCCGTCATCAAAAGCAAGTACTCCCAGCTGATCCTGGGGCGTGAGCAGTTCTGTCGCCCGGATGGCGGCTTCTTTTGCCAGGTCGATCTTCTCACCCGACATACTGCCCGATTTATCGATCACCAGCATCAACCCCAGGGAAGGGACCCTTTTTTTGTCGCGCAGATCCATATGTACGGGCAATGCTTCTTCAATGGGGGTCCGGAACCATCCTCCCAGAGCAAATCCTTCCTCCCCTCCCGACATAATCAGCCCTATCCCCAGATCTTTCACAGCGGTACGCATTTGTTCCATCTTATACTCCGGGATCGAGTAAGCCGGAGTATTGACCAGCACGATTGAAGAATAACGCTGGTAATTCTCCAGGTTTCCCGGCAATCCCGCCGGATTTGTCTGTTCCACTTGTACGCCGGTCGCGCGAAGAGCTGAAATGAGATTGGCGGCTTCCCCTTTGTTTCCTTCTACCACCAGCACGATCGGCTTTCCTGTCACCTGACTAAATCCATACGCCTGATTGTTGTTGGGCAGCGTGTCGCGGTTTGCCTGAATTTCCACGCGGTAGCGCAAAAAACCGCTCCCTTGACCCGGAACGGAAAAGGAGTATTGATTTTCCCCCTTATTCACCAGTACATTTTGCGTTTCCAGCATCCGATTTCCCACAAACAGGCGAAGGTTGGCCCTGGTATCAGCCGTTGAGGTTACTTTCACTTTCAGAGTGGCTTTTTCATTGGCATATAACCGCTCGGGCACTTGCAGATCAGATACGAGCACTTCCGGTCCTTCTTTTTGCCGGAGAGGAATCACATCGACACGGACCCCGCGTTCACGCAGCATTCTTGCCTCTGCTTCGGCCGATCCTTTCGTTTCATTTCCGTCGGTAATTAAGACAACCCTGCCTTCAGCGTCTGCCGGCAGCATTCCCCCTGCCAAACGCAGCCCGCTTGCGAGGTCGGTCGCGTTTTTATTGATAACGGCAGATAAGGTCGGAACCTCATCTGTTTCCGTCAAGGATCGCTCTACCACCGAAGCCGCCCCGGTTGAGACCACAGCTACCTGATCATCCGGCTTCTTTTCCGCAACAGCCTGTTGCAGCAAATGTAACACTTCATCTGGATTTTGGATCGATGCGGACCTGTCAACAACAAACACAACTGATTGATGATTGACAGGCGACAGAAACTGAGTTCTTGCCAGAGCAAGTACCAGAAGCGAAAAAACAAGCATACGCATGATCAGAATGAGCTTCTTTTTTGTTCTTTCAAACCGTTTTTCCTGTCTCCACCAGGTCCATAACCCCCAGGCGACAGGAAGAAAAAGAAGGAGCAACCAGGGATATGCCCAATTAATAGCCACGGCTGAACACCACCCATTCCAATCCGACTGCAGCCATCGAGAAAAGGGCTACCCACCACCATAATTCCTGTTCTCCGGCGGCCGGGGTATTTTCCTCCCGCAAGGAGACAGTCGGAACCTTTTGCGGACCGATTTTCGACTCCTCATTGGGGAAAGGGACAGTAAGATAATGAATCAGTTTGTTTTTCTGATCATCAGTGACACGATACAATCCGGACCGCTCAGGCACGGTATAGGTGAGTACTCCTCCCCGGAGTGGTTTGGTCTCTTTATCGGCATCAGGAGTTTGAATCTGTACCTGTTGGATCGCAGGTGGAAGACTTAGTTTGACAGACTCTCCGGCTTCCGCCTGTGTACCGCTGATTCCGGGAGCGGGCGCGAGCCAGTTGAACGCCTGCACCATTAAAACAGGAAATCCGGGCTGGAGTGGAAGATCGGACTTCTGCAGATCAAAAGTAAAAACGACGACACGTCTTCCCTGGTGTTCCCCTGCTAAAATAAGCGGAGTATCTCCAGCATGCAAAATTACGTCAGCCCAGGCAGGTACTTTAACTTTTTTTACATCGGCAATATGAATCTGCTGCAGCGGAACCTGATTCATGATGGGATGCCTCTCGTCTTTGGTCACATTTCCTGTGACCGCAGTTGTTCCGGTCACAGGAATGTCCGGGACTGAAGAATCAGGATTAAACAACAGCAAATGACCCTTTTCAGGTAAACCGCCTTTGCCTTCATTTATCACGATGACCGGGAATCCGCCGCCTGTTGCCCGGGTACGATCTGCCTGAACAATCTCCGCTGTTTTTACCAACTGCAAAGCTTTGCTTAAAAAGAGGTTTTCCTTTCCTGTTAACAGTATCCTGGTTTTATCCGTTTGCTGCGGAATTGCCCACTGCTCATTGTCAAGGGGCAGATGATCTCCGGATGAGGCAATTTTGACATGATAAAATCCCGCCAGTGGCAGCTTGTCCCAGCTTATCGACGTGCTTTCATTTTTCTTCAGCCGGACGGTACGAGTATCCAGGATTTGACCCGTATCGTTTGATACTGTTACGGTCACTTGAGCATCCCTGTTTCCAAAATGGTCCAGACGGGCAAACAATCCTGAACCGGTACCTTTTCCGGATGTGGACAAGGACCCGATGGACACATTTTCCGCCGCCGTACCCATCTGTAAAAAACGATGAGGGAACAGATTGAGATCGCCGGACTGGTTAGCCCCGTCTCCGAGCAAAATGATTTCAGAAGACGGTTGTTTTGATATGAGAGCATGAGCCAGTGTCAGTGCCGATTGAATATCACTTGACCCCACTTGTCCCTCAAGCTGGTCTACAGCCTGATGAAGCGCAGCAAAATCATTGCTCTGTGACAGCACCACCCGCGGCGTTCTGCCCACTTCCACCAGTGTGACTGTCTGGTCCCGATTCATCCGGTCAATCATCTGGTGCGCCTTCTGTTTGGCTTTTTCCAGGCGGGTCATCTCCCCTTCCACCGCTTGCATACTGCCTGATACATCGATCAAAAAGATGGTGTGGTCCGCTTTCAGACCCTCTGTCGCGATCGCAGGACGGCTTAAGCCCAGCACAAACAGGATCGCAGCCAGGAGTTGCAACCACAGAAGCAGGTGCCGCCATAACTTCTCCCAGGGACGGTTGGCTTCCATTCGTTCCAGCACATGTTCCCAGAGTAACGTGCTGGAAATGGTTTGGTCCTGATATTTTCGTTTTAACAGATATAAAAGCAAAATAGCAGGCAACAAAGCGGCTGCCAGCCATAAATAAGCGGGTTGGATCCAGTGCATCTCTCCACCTCCTCACTGCGGCTACGTTCTCACCAGGCCGGCCCTCCGCAACAGCGAAAACAAAATCGTCTCCAATGACTCTTCTGCAGCCACAGGTACATAGGTGATTCCTCTCCGAAAACACCACTCTTCCATATTTCTGCTGAACTGCCGGAACGTTTCCCGATATGTACGGAGCACCACCGGGGAGAGGGCCACCTGCTTCTCCTTCCCTGTCTCACAGTCCAGCATCCGCAGGTCTCCGGTAAAATCAGGGTTCCGCTCCTCCTCGGCCGTAAGATGAATAAAGCTCACCTGTTGCCCGGCTCCCTGTAAATATGACAGCCCCTTCTGATAACCTGAGGGGGAAAATCCATCTGAAAATACAATAGCCATTCCCGAACGACGCGGAATGGCTCCGGGGTCGGACAATGCTTGATTGATATCCCCTTCCCCCTCATACACAAGGGAATCCAGAAATTGAAACGTCCGCAGAACTCCCGCTCTCCCTTGTTGGTCAAGAAGTTTCTGTCCCACTTTGTGCCCGAAGGAAAAGAGGCTGACCCGGTCGCCATGGTGCAAAGCCAGATAGCTGAGGGCCGCAGCAAGTTGAATCGCCATTCTCCCTTTAGCCGGAGAGTTCCAGTTCATTGACAAGCTGGTATCAAGATAGAGATGGACTTCTGTCTCCCTTTCGTCGAGAAAGGTTTTGAGAAACCATTTTCCCAGCCGGGCATAAGCGGACCAATCAATCTGCCGGATATCATCGCCGGGATAATATGAACGATAGTCGGCAAATTCAAGTGAACTTCCAAGCATCTGCGAACGTCTCTGCCCTGTCTGCATCCCGCGCACCAATTGGCGGCTGACCAGTCTCAATCGTTCCAATCTCGCCAAAAAGACGGGATCAAATAAAGCAGGCGCGGCTATTTCCGCCTGGTTCACCCGGTTACTCACAAGGAACTTCCTTTTTTCATTTCTGTAAGGAGATCACTCACCAGCTGGTCAGTGGTGATCCCTACCGCCTCCGCTTCAAAGTTACGAAGGATTCGGTGGCGAAAAACGGCTGGTGCAACCGCTTCTAAATCCTCACGGGATGCATTGAAACGACGGTGCAGAAATGCTCTTGCTTTTGCGGCCTGTACCAGGGCTTGTACACCGCGCGGGCCCGCTCCGGCACGCACATATTGGCGGATCGACGGCGGTGCACCGGCATGGGACGGATGAGTCATCATGAGCAGATGAACTCCTGCTTCCACAACTTCATCAGGAACGAGCAAATCCCGCACGGTAGCTTGCATTTCCTGTAATGTTGCCCCATCGGCCACTTTGCCGATTTCCACTTTCCGGTTCGACGAGGTTTGGATCACAATTTGTTTCAATTCAGCTTCTGTCGGAAAGTCCACCACAATTTTAAGTAAGAAGCGATCTAGCTGTGCTTCAGGCAAAACATAAGTCCCTTCCATCTCCAACGGATTTTGTGTGGCCAGCACAAAAAAAGGCTCCGGTAACCGCCGTGACTCTCCGGCCACGGTGACCGTGTGTTCCTGCATCGCCTCCAGCAAAGCGCTCTGTGTCTTTGGAGTGGCCCGGTTAATCTCATCAGCAAGAACAAGATGGCCAAATACCGGTCCGGGCTGGAAGCGGAAGGTGGTTTTTCCTGATTCATCAGTGGTAATTATCTGCGTTCCCACAATATCTGCAGGCATCAAGTCAGGTGTAAACTGAATGCGGGAAAAAGAAAGGTCGAGGGACTGGGAAATCGTGCGAACCAGCAGCGTTTTACCCAGACCCGGCACCCCCTCCAAAAGTGCATGGCCTCCTGCCAATATGGCGATCAGCACCTGTTCAATCACATTTTCCTGCCCGATGATAACCTGTCCAATCGAAGCCTTTACTTGTTCAATCACGTCCAGTTGCTTGTCCCATCTCTCTTTCCACTTGGCTTCCGCTGACAAATGAAGTTCCTCCTCTTTTTTTCTGTGAAAGTATCGACTAAGTAATCAAACGGAGAAATCATATTTGCGGCGAATGACTTTAGCCCCCGCTACGGCACAGAGTTCCACAGGGACAAGAAATCCCAAGAATCGGAAATTCCAAGAACTTCTATGCCGTAAAATATGATTTCGGAGCGGGTCAAAACAAACTTTTATCCCCGAGTGATGTCGGCAAGTCATGAGGATTTTCTATGGTTCAATCGATGAAAAATACTCCCGGATGATCTGTTGCAGTTCAGGGGATAGATCACCCCGCTCCAATGCCTGGCGAACATCAGTTTCATACTGGGTAAACACTTGGTCATAGGGCCGGCTTATACCAGGCAAGGTAGTTTGTGTATGGCTTTGATGTTCCGTTCCTTCTCCCTGGGGGCCACCCACAGTTTCCCCGGGTCCGCCGCCGTTGATCCTGGACCAGGGAACCAGTACATTGCGGCTGCCGGCCCCTGTGCCGATCCCATTTCCTTGACCGCTCCCTGAGCCCGCCCCGGATCCGCTTCCATTTCCCTGGCCGTTTCCTGAGCCTGTTCCCGGCTGGCTGCCGGTACCTGATCCAGAGAGGGATGAGCCGCCTGTCTGGTTTCCTGATGAACCGTTGCTAGAAGCTGAACCATTTGCAGACGTTGCATTGCCGTTACTGTTGCTCCCCGTTCCGGTTAGCCCGGAAGCTGCTGCGACAGTTGTTTTTCCGGCCTGTACCACTTGTTGGCTCCGGCTTACCATTTGTTGGTCCGCCTGCTGCTGGTTCATGGCTGTGCCTGCTGCAGACATTGCCTGGCTCAGTGTTCCGGCCGCTGTAGCAGAGTTGGATGCAATTTCTGCTGCTGCCTGTTGTAACTGTTTGGCTGCATCGCGGGCCGAGGCAGAAGCAGACTGTGACCACTGCTCCGCAAGTTGATTCAGTTGCCGGGCGAGTTTCTCTTTCTCCTCCGGGGTTAAACTCTGTAAAGTTTGTTTTATTTCCTCTCTGGTTTGCGCTTTTGGCTGATTTCCGCCTTCGCTCATCGCTTTGCCAAGGGAAGCCAGCTTCTCCTGCTGCATCCATTCACTCAGCTGTTTATCCGCCGGGGCTTTGGCCTGGTCCGCTTTCTTTTTTAACTCATTTAATCTTTCTTCACTTTTGGCCATTTCTGCTGCCGCTTGTTCTAAAGTCTCACTTTTCTTTAACTGTTCTGCCAGTTGGGAAAGCTCTTTTTGCAAAGCTTGTTTTACTTCCGGGCTGATCTTCGCTTCTTTCTCCACCTGCTCTTTTTGCTTCTCTATTTTTTCTTGCTGGTTTTCAATGGCCTGTACAACTTTTTCTTGCTGTCGCGCCATTTCCGTCAGCGGATTGGGAAGGAAAAGGAGCAGAACGGCGAGTGCAACACAAGCGAGAATAGCTAATCCTTCTTTTTTGCTTCCCCAGGCAAGCGGAAGGCACTGATCTATTTGCGGAAGCTTTTGCTTAAGGTGGTAGAGGGCATCTTTTCGCTGCAGAGAAACCAGCGGACCTGTTTGCTCTCTCAGCTGCCAGACAGTGAGTAAACGGTCATATAATTTCAGGCGGTGGTCAATCACATGGACAGTTTCATGCCAGGTCGGTTTCCGCCATACTCCGATGATAAGCCCGGTTAAACATCCCCCCAGCAGGACCCATCCGGCCGCCTCATTCGGATGGGCCAGGGGAACGGCACGGGCCAGCAGAAGAATGGCACATGCCAATCCCAGGCCAAGCCACAGCCCCCTTTTTCCCCAGATTAAAACGCGCTGTTTCCAAATGCGGTTTCGCCCGGCGGAAAGAGAAGACAACCAGGCGGGCAGGATTTCCCGTTTCATCCAAATCACCTCCATGGTCACCAAAGCCCTGCCTCATTAAATCTTCATTTTTCTGTGAAAGTGTGTATATCTAAGAGGGAAGGCAGGATTCTGTCTCGCTCTTGATCGGCGCCCTGCAAGAAAGTAGAGATGGCCGCTCCCCAGAACTCTGCTTCCCTGGCAAGATTCAAACTTTCATTCGCTGGCTGTCGCATCCCGGTCATGCATGTTTTCGGTGCTACCGGTTTTCCTGGCCCATTTCCAAATCCGGAACCGTACGGGTGAAAGCAGATAGATGCTGCCGATCAACAGCAGGACAGACAAGATTGAATAAAAAGTGATGTAAACATCATAAAGGTTCAAACTCAGTTTTAACCCTGAAAAGTCAAATTGCGAATACTGAGCATAAAGGAGAGTGATGCCCGGATGGAGAGCGGCCACAATTTCAGCAATCAAAGGAGGATTTTGTGCGAATGATGGTGCCGGATTCATGGCAGCGTACAAAATGGTTACCAGATATAAAACAACCAGCAGACCAATCCCGATCAGCGCTACCGTCATATAGGCCAGTACCGTGGCAACCCCGGTCCGTTTGATGAGGGAAGAGAAAAAGATACCGAGGCTCCCCAAAAAGATCATGGTGACAAAGAAATGGACAAACATTTTCACCACCTGCTCCGGCGAAATGCCCCCGAACAGGAAAACGATGATATACAGAGGAAAAGAGGCAACCAAAAGCAGGATCATAAAGCTGAGTGATGCCAGCCATTTGCTTAGTACAATTTTAGTCGAGGACAAAGTGGTCGTCAGCAGAATGGGCATGGTTTGCCGCTCCCTCTCCCCGCTGATTACCCCGGCTGTGATTCCGGGTACGACAAAAGAGAGCATTAACAGTTGCACCATGGACAGCCCTGTAAAAAGGAACATGCTTTCTTCCGGGTCAAACCAGTTCTGCCCTTTCTTAAATAAAAATAGAAGTGTGAGGATAATCCCTCCCATAATCAGGAGATATAATGATATAAGCCAAGGCGTTTTTTTCGACCTCATCCGCCACTGAAACTCTTTAGCCAGTACCGGATTGGTCCATCGTTGCCACAACTGTTTCATGCTCCATCACCTCCCTGTTTCCTCCGGTTATTTGTAAAAATACATCTTCAATATTCACTGATATTTCGCTGAAACTGACTACCGGAATTTTTTGGGCGACCAATTCCTGGAGCAACTCCGCTTGTACACTTTCATCCCCATTCACCTTCACAATAATTTTGTTCTCCTCAATGTGAGCGGAAAGCACATATGCTGTTTTCTCCAGGTACTGTTTCACCGTATCCGCCCCGTGCAGCACCCGGACTTCCAGGGTCCGTCCCTGTTGGATTTGTGCCGTAATATCCGCGACCGAACCATTGGCAACCAGTTCTCCCTGTTCCATCACTCCGATTGAATCACACAGACTGGCCAGTTCAGGTAAAATATGTGAACTGATCATCACTGTTTTGCCCATCTCCCGCAGCTCTTTCAAAACTTCGCGAAACTCGATTCTGGCACGCGGATCCAATCCTGATGCCGGTTCATCCAGGATGAGCAACTCCGGGTCATGGACCAGGGCACGCGCCAGCCCAAGCCTCTGTTTCATTCCCCGCGACAATCCGTCCACAAAAGCGTCCCGTTTATCCTGCAAATTGACAAGCTCTAACAATTCCAAAGCAATTTTGCGGCGAATCTGCTTATCTATACCGTAGCAAGCGGCGTAAAACTCTAAATACTCCAGAGCGGTAAGGTTATCGTACACACCGAAGAAATCCGGCATATAGCCGATGATGCGTCGTACCTCTTCCCCCTGGTTCATGACATCCAGACCTCCCACCCAGGCCCGGCCGGAGGTTGGCTTTAACAAAGTAGCCAGGATTAGCATCGTTGTTGACTTACCTGCACCATTCGGGCCGATAAAGCCAAAGACGGTTCCTTTTTCGATGTGCAGATTCAGATTTTTTAAGGCAGGAAATTTCCCATAGTGCTTACACAGATTTTCTGTTCGGATCATTGTTTCACTCTCCCTTCTATCTCAATCTGCGGCTGTTGAATCATCTGGTGGGCATTTATATGAACTCGAATGCGCACCCGTTGATCTTTTGAGAAATAGGAAGAGTATGCTTTTTTATTCATTGCAGCCAGCAGTTCCCACCGCTGGTTTTGCCAGTTATAAATTTCAGTCTTTACTTTGTCGGTCCTGATATCAAGGCGGTTAATCCGGTCAAACTTTTGCTGTAGAGGGAATTCAAAAGTAATCGTTCCATTGTTATCCATCACCACTGGTTTGCGATCGGAAAGAAAATCCTGATAAGCGGGGTACGTAGAGTTGATTATCTCAGGTTCGATCTCTCCAAACAGCAGGGTTAAATTTCCCTGTGCATCCGTGTTTTTGCTTATGGTACCGTTAACCAGATAAAGATTGGCGCTTTTGATTTTGTGATCAGTTACTTCTGTTTTGATCAGAGGATCTTCTGTCCAACCGATCACATCGTATTTACGAATCGGCGGCAATTTTTGCGAGGCAAGGTAATAAATTTCTGCTTCCCGCCCTCTGAATCTTAACGGATTCACCTGCAACCGCCCGCCTGAGGTTGACATTTGCCCGGTAAAATCCTTACTTTCGCCAGGTTTTAAGTCCCCGATCGTCACATGACTGTTTCCCAAAAGAACTTCCACATTTTTTAACTTCAGGCGGGTTCCGTTGTTCACCTTTCCAACCACCCGGCCGTTTTGGTAAGAAAAGCTGCCGGTCAAGTTGCCTCCCACCTGTTTGGTCAACTCAACATACGACTCTCGTATGCTCCATTGAGGAACGTTATCATAAAGGATGCTGGCACCATTCTGTAAACTGATCCATTTTTTTGACCCGGCTGATTGAGGGGAAATATGCTCGTGCTCTATAGGCCAGGCAAATCCGTCAGGGAATTTTATTTTATAATCATCCGCATCTTGCGAAACAATCGCAGAAGCACCATGAACAGACGCGAAGCCCGATGAATCTGCATTGACGATTCCAATGTTGTGCACCAGTACAGCATTGCCCCGCAGATTGTTTCCATAGGCATAAAGTCCGGCGGCGACCAGAATTCCGACCAGGGGAACAGCCACCCAATTCCATTCATGCTTTTTCCGCCGGGCAAATACCCAGTAGGTTACAGGTCCCGCAATAATCACGTACAAACCGAACACAACAATGAGAATACTCATTTTGGGAAGAGTGATATGCGGCATTTTCTTTAAGGCATTTTGCAATCCCCATGGATCCCGAAAAGCACCTATTCCATTATATTGCATCATCTGCCTCTGATCCGTTTCCTTCAGAAAAAGCAGTTGCTGGCTCCATAACTTCTTGTTCCCGGCCCAACCGTCCATCGGCGCAACAGCCAAATCATAGCCGGCATAAAATACTTTCCCCTTCCCGACATTTCGCGAAGCCAATAATACCTGCTCCCCACTGGTTGCCAGCGCCCGGCTTCCTTCTTTCAGCACGCTCTGACTGATCTCAATGGTACCCGATGGCGGCGGCCCCCATGTAGAGAGGCTTTTCAGATCGCCGGCGGTACCTGTTTTCCCTGTCAATTGAACAGGTAACAGACCTTCCAGCCCTTTTGCAGTGACGGTTGCCTGATTCCCTCCCCCGATTAGCAGCCTCCCCCCATTGGTCACCCACAGGTGAATCGCGTTCAATTGTGCCGGGGTCAGCGACTCCGATGCCAACCGGTTGATAACCAGAACATCCAATCCGGACAATCCCTGTGCCTGTACGGGAATATCCTTCACGGTAAGCGGGTATGTATGTACAGACAAGTTCTTGTCATCTGCCGCAACACCTTGAGCAAATGGAGCAACGCTATGATCATCACTCAGCACACCAACGGCCAAATCGTTGGTGCCCAGCTGCCTCCCCCCGATTTTCCGGGCAGCGGTCACTTCTCCGTTAATCAGAAGGACGACACTGGCATCAGGTCTCGCCATTTTTTTTGGAACAATCAATGTGATCTCTTTGGTTGCTCCTGAGGCGACTTCAATTTTTTCCGACGGGAATGCCGTCATTTTTTGATTGTTGCTATTGGAATCAGGAACTGTAACAGACAGTTCTCCCTTTACATTCGATGTTCCGGTGATTCGTACCTTGACAGGCACAAAATCCCCCTTGTATTCCCCTTTCCAGCCCGGCTCCACTTCCAACCTGGCTTTTTGCGGTGCCGACTCGGTCAGGTTGACCGGGAAGAAGGATAAGGGAACCGCTACTAAACAAACCAGACAAACCCAGCGGCAGAGCTGTTTCCATCTCACCTTGTTTCACCTCTTCACTTTTTTAAGACGAAAAATATTTCTACAAAGTTTCAAAAATTGGGCTACCTTTTCATACTAACACGATTGAAAGGCAGACAGGAATGATTGTCTATATTTTATTACATATATATATTCGCCTTTAACCATTCACTTTAGGGTGAAAAAACCTCCTGTTTTTGATCAGGTAGCCGGGAGGCAGAAACCTTGCTTCCAAATGGAAGAAAATCCCCACTCCACGCGGGGATTATTTCAACCTTCGTTTACCTGAACCACTTCCACTTTCGCCTTCCGCTTTGTAAAGTCCCAATCTCTGTAATAGGCATTGGAAACCAGGATGTTTGGCCCGGCACAATGCGCTTCTGAACAGAAACAATGGTGTTGTTTGGCTACCGGCAGTTCAAGCCAGCGGGCAAAAATATCTGTTAAACGATGCCGGCGGATATTTCCCAGCGGTGGTACATCACCAAAATCCGTAACAATGACATCACCGGTAAAGGCGTTGATGTTGAGGCGGTTTCGCCCATCAGGGTCCTGGCGCACGGTGAGATTCTTTTCACGATGCAGGCGAAGCCAGAGGTCGAGATCCGATTGCCGGTCACTGCAAGGGAAAAATGGCAAGGTCCCTAACAAAATCCATACATCAGGCTCTCTTCCCTCCACCAGCCGCAAAATCGTTTCCCGGTATTCGTCCAGGGTAAGCAATTTCATTTCCCTGGCAAAGTCGCTGGGATAGAGTGGGTGCACTTCATGGCGGCGACAGCCCATCTCTGCAATATCCCGGTGCATTCCCGTAATGTACCGCGCCGTGAAAGGACTGAGCAGCGATTCTGCAGAGATGAATACTCCTGCATCAGATAAGGCGCGTGCATTTTCTTTCATCTGTTCAAACAGCTTTTCTGCCGCAGACAGGCTCACCTCTTTCCCGTACTTTTGAAAAGCGATGCGGTAAAAATCATGTACATCCCGGTAGTTATAGGAGATATGCAGAACATCCAGGTCTTCAATCCAATCCTCATAGCGGGATAGCGGAAGGGTAAGATTGGAATTGATCTGTGTATATATTCCCCTCGATTTGGCATAACGCAAGAGAGGGCGAATCGTCTCATTAACAACACGGGTGCTCAGGATCGGTTCTCCGCCCGTAATGCTCAGAGTCTGCAAAGTATCTACTTCATCCAGACAGCGAATAAGCTGATCGGCCGGCAAAGGAGTTCCTTCTTTTTCCACCAACGTTTCCCCCACCGCGCAGTGTTCACAGCGCAGGTTGCAAAGGTTGGTGACAGTAAACTCCACACTGGTCAGCTCGTAGAAGCCCTTCTCACTCCGGGTATACCAGGCATCCCAGGGATCCCAGGCGGGGGACAAAGGCTTCTTTTCTGAAGCTTTTCGTTCCAACACAGTCTCTCCTCTCCGTTTTTCCTCTGCCAGCAGGCACGACAGGTAGTATAAACCAGGGAAAAAAGTACCGTCAATGATATCTCTCACCATTTCAATCCCCGCAAAAAAGCCGCAAGCCATCAGCAGAACTTGCGGATCTTTCCAAGCGCTTGTTTATTTTTGCGTTTGTTTGTCCTGTAGCTCCAGGTACTCATCATAGGTGATATACTTATCGAATAAACCGTCAGGCAGGATTTCAATGATCCGGTTAGAAATGGTTTGTACAAACTCATGGTCATGCGCGGTAAACAGGATGGTGCCTTTAAATTTAATCAACCCTTTATTGAGTGCGGTAATAGACTCCAGATCAAGGTGGTTGGTCGGTTCATCCAAAAGCAATACATTGGCGCCGCTCAGCATCATCCGCGCCAGCATACAACGCACTTTTTCGCCTCCGGACAACACAGCAGGCTTTTTCATCACTTCTTCACCTGAGAACAACATCCGGCCCAAAAAGCCGCGCAAGTAAGTCTCTGTCTGATCCCTGGAGTACGGACGCAGCCAGTCGACTAAGTTTGACTCATTTCCCTCGAAGTAGCCAGTGTTGTCTTTCGGAAAATAAGCTTGAGAAGTAGTGATCCCCCACGTAAATGTGCCCTCATCCGGCTCGATCTCTCCCATCAGGATCTGAAACAATGTGGTATTGGCCAGTTCGTTACTGCCGACAAAGGCAATTTTATCCCCTTTGTTCACAATGAAGCTCACATTGTCCAACACTTTTTCGCCATCAATCGTCTTTGTAAGACCCTCAACGCGCAGCAGATCATTCCCCGCTTCCCGGTCCGGCTCAAAGTGAATAAACGGATAGCGCCTGGAAGATGGTTTAATATCTTCCAAAGTCAACTTCTCCAACTGCTTTTTTCGGGAAGTGGCCTGGCGGGCTTTAGAGGCATTGGAGCTGAAACGCGCGATAAAGGATTCCAACTCTTTCCGTTTCTCTTCAATCTTCTTATTCTTTTCTTTCGCCAATTGTAACGCGAGCTGGCTGGATTCATACCAGAAATCGTAGTTCCCTACATATAACTTAATTTCACCAAAATCAATGTCCACAATATGTGTACAAACCTGGTTTAAAAAGTGGCGGTCGTGGGAGACAACGATCACCGTACTTTCAAAGTCCAGTAAAAAGTTTTCCAACCAGCGAATCGCTTGAATGTCCAGATGGTTGGTCGGCTCATCCAGCAACAGGACATCCGGCTTTCCAAACAATGCTTGCGCCAACAATACTTTTACTTTCTCTGACCCGGACAGATCTTTCATTTTCTTATCGTGCAACTCTTCCGGAATCCCGAGGCCGGACAGCAGGATCGCTGCCTCCGATTCTGCCTCCCAGCCGTTTAATTCGGCAAACTCCGCTTCTAATTCCGCCGCCTTCATGCCATCTTCATCTGAAAAGTCCGGCTTTGCATAGAGCGCCTCTTTTTCCCGCATGATGGCATAGAGGCGGGAATAGCCCATGATGACTGTGTCTCGCACCACTTCTTCTTCGTATTGAAAGTGATCCTGTTTCAGCACCGCCAGCCGCTCCCCCGGTGTGAGGATCACTTCGCCCGTGTTGGGTTCTACTTCCCCGGATAAGATTTTAAGAAAGGTAGACTTCCCCGCACCATTTGCCCCAATCACTCCATAACAATTACCGCGGGTAAATTTTATATTTACATCTTCAAACAGTTTGCGCCCTCCATAACGCAAACCAACTCCTTGTACTGTAATCAATCTGAGATTCCTCCGTTCGCAAAAAATTCCGGGCAAACTTTTTCCTGCTCTGTTACCGATTGTAACATTTCATTGCTGAAACAAAACCCTGTATTTCAATCAAACTCCGAAAAACAAAGATTCTCTGTTCTTTTTATAAATATGAAAGCGTAAAATTTGTCATCGTTCTGTTTCTCTATAACCCTAACGTAACTACAAGATTACATTCAGATTACAAATGGGCAAAAGCGCAGACAAGCGGAATCGGCAGCTATTATAATGGGATCAACAAGAGGACATTCGGAGGTGTGCATGATGAATAACACATCAATCGGAATCTTTAACGCTGCTCTTCTCAGCATCCCGCTCTGGGGTTTAATCTACTATGCTGTACGCCTCTTCATCGGATAAAAAATAAAACCAATTGTTCACAGACATATTTTACTCGAAATTTAATCACTTTGACATAAAACACGGATTATGATGGAGGTTATCAACGATGAACAACGCACCGATCGGATTATTTAACGCCGCCTTATTCAGTATTCCGCTCTGGGGGTTGATCTACTTTACGGTCAGCCTGTTTGTATGAAATATTACATATAAAGTAAACACCCTCATCTTGAACAGGTGAGGGTGTTGTTATTTGGATTCAATAAAGCGAAACAGACATTTTAAATCTTTTCTTGGCAGCTGCATCAATCAGCATCTGTTTACCCAAACGGAATCCGCCCTTTTTAAAACAAGCCTGCATGAAAAAGCCTCCGCAGGCGAATAGTTATGACTCACCGCCAACCGCTCTCCATCTCTTCAGCCAGAGAAACGCAAAAATAAAACAGGCAACCGTTCCGCTGAGATAAACGATCCAAATCCCGCCATCGACACCAAGCAGGCCGAGTCCCCATTGAGGGCCGAGTGCGGCGCCCAAGTCAGCGGCCAACGCATAAAGAGTGGTTGTCTGAGAAATGGATCTCTGTTTCGCCACAACACTTAATAAAGAGTCGGCCAATGTTGTCAGAACTGTTGACAGGATTAACAAAACCAGAATCAGAGCCGCCCAGGCCCCGGCGTTTAGGCCCGCGGGGACCAAGCCCATCCCGGCTCCAAACAACAGCAAAGAAAAGATAAAGATGGGCACTCTTCCATGGCGGTCAGACCATCTGCCAATCGAAACAGCCAAAAACGGCTCCCAGACCCAACGTATACCGAGAATAAAACCTGCGAGAACAGTGGACGGAATAAGAAAACTTGCTATATCAACCTGTCCGGGGAAACGAGAGGTAATCAAAGAGCTGAAAGTAGAAGTGATCACCCCTTGAATATAAAAAGAAACCATAAAGCCGGTCACAAATACAAGCATCTCCATCCTGTTGACATGAAAAGAAATTTTCGCTTGCTTTTGTGTCTGCTCTGTACGCTCCGGGCTGACTCCCCGCATCTTTATGACAAAAGGGATAAATAAAACAGGCATAACCCCCAAAAGAATCGCAGTCATAGAGAAGCCTATTTTTACGGCAAGAATTGTTCCTACCAGCATTCCACCTAAACTTCCCAACCGATAAAGCCCGTTATACCAGCCCATTCCCTCTCCGTGATTATTCTCATTTGCCACACTTACAACGGCAATCATTCCGCCAATTCGCAACAAAGACCAGGCACAGCCCCAAATCACCCGTAAAATCAACCAGGCCGCCAGTCCCTGGAAACATCCGTATCCCACGGTAGAGATGATACTTAAAAACAGTGCCACCCACATTCCGGTTTTCCAACTCATTTTGTGATAGATCCAGCCGATCACCGGATTAAGCGGCAAGCGGACCAAACGGTTGACTGAAAGCAGCAAACCGACTTCCCATAACGAAGAAAGCCCTGCTTGCTTAAAAAAAATAGGTAATGTCACATACAGCATAGAGTCGCCGAGCAAGCAAACGGCGGTCAGGAGTGAAACAGAGATCACCGTCCCTTTCTCATCCCCCGCCGCTTTCCCTGTACTAAATTCCATCTCTCTCACTCATCTACCAGCTTATTTTTAAGAAAAAAAGAAGGAAATATAACTATAATACATATTTATTCAACATTCGTAAACTTTATTTGTTGGTAATACATAATTACCTTTCATAGATATTGATTTTAATATCCATAACGAACCGCCACTTCCGGCACGTGAAAAATTCGGTAACCCAATTGGCAGACTCAGAAATCCTTCCGTCTCCTCTGAGATAAAAAAGTTCCCTCCCGAGCCCGACATTTGTGCAATTTCATTGAAAAAATCGCTGCGGGGGAGCTGCAAAAGTTCGATGGATTGTAAACAGCCACCGCCTGCCCGGCCTTGCTTCCCCCTTTTCCGCTCTTATATAATGATTAGTTGAAAGAAGCATGAAAGAGGTGTGAACCGTGCCGGCCTGGTTACAGTGGTTCTATTTGTTTTTTTGGATCATGCTCATAAGCTTGATGGCGATTGGCGGATACTTTATGTTCCGCAAATTTCTAAAATCACTTCCCAAAGCTGATGGAAAGTCAGACCTGGATTGGCAGGATTACTATATAAAACAGACATATCATTTATGGACCAGTGAACAAAAATCATTGTTAAACGATCTTGTCGCACCTGTCCCGCAATTATTTCGCGATGTAGCAAAACAGAAAATAGCCGGAAAAATCGGGGAGTTAGCTTTAAAAGCCAAAGCGGACCGCATGACTGAAGAATTTATCATCAAAGGGTATATTTTAGCTACTCCGAAGCGGGACCACAAATGGTTAATTAAAACATTACAAAAGAAAAATATAGACCTATCTCCCTATCAACATTTATTTTAATCATCCATTAGTCTTATTTAACGGTTGAAATTTTTCCCATGCCATGTTATGATATGTGTACTACGTTAAAAAGTGGCTTTGAAAGTCAAGTTTTAATCTTGTGGCCTCTTGTTTTAACAATAGGTTCAAGTGCTTGCGATTGGCCCGCTTTTTAATGGAAAGAAGGAGGCCCAAGAATGAAGGGTAAAGTAAAATGGTTCAATGCTGAAAAAGGCTATGGCTTCATCGAGCGCGAAGACGGTGGCGATGTATTCGTACACTATTCCGCCATCCAAGCCGACGGATTCAAAACTCTTGAAGAAGGCGAGCCTGTTGAGTTCGACATCGTCGAAGGCGATCGTGGTCCTCAATCCGCTAACGTAGTTCGGCTGAACCACGTTTAATTTGAATCAAAATTGCAATGCGCTTTCCCAAATGGGAAAGTGCTTTTTATTTTCTTTTTGCAATGACGGAAAAGCAGATGATATGCTCCTTGTTACCAGTAAATCTGCTTCTCTCATTTTTTTCTCTGTTTTGATGTATCTTCGATTACTGTGAAATTTCAGGTTTCCCCATTTGACAAAACTATGGAAATCCCGTGCTTTCTTATGATATACATAAATCATATCTTTATCACAGACATCAAAGCAAAGGACTTTTCGCAGAAGGTGAACATCATGGGGCAAAAAATAATCAGCCAAACGGTTTTAAGCAAACAACAACTTGAAGATATTGCGCAGCTCCACCAAATTTGCAATCAATACGAACAGCTGAATATCAAGATCAATTGGGATCTGTTGAAGCAAGCCACGAAGACTTTGGGGCCTGGGTTGAGTTTGGATAAAAAATGTTTCAATTTGAATGATGAACATTCACATCGCAATCTAACCCGTGACTTTGCCCAGCCTAATTATCTGCACCTGCAACTTGTGAAAGAAGGAACATTAATCGGAAAAATAAGCCTCTGCCGGGAAGAGAGAAATATCCACCTGTACGGTTTTTGCGTTGATCCGTCCCACCAGGGACAAGGAATAGGAAAGTCTATTCTTCTGCAAATCATTAATCAGTTTAAAAGCCAGGCCGGCACTTTTACTCTGGAAGTGTCCGCCACAAACCGCCACGCCTTGCGCTTATATGAAAAATGCGGGTTCGGCTTATCGGCTCAAGATGATTATTATGTATTGCCTGTTTTATGATTAGCGGGTGGGGAAACGGCAAAAAAGACAGATGGCCTTATCTCGGGCTATTCCTCTTTTTTTGCGAGAAAACGGTCCTGTATAAAGAGACCCAGAAAAAACATGATTCCGAAAAATAGCAGTGCAGGGATAAAAGAATTCTCTTCGATCCGGATATTTTCATTTAACACCGGTCTTTCTAAAATCATGAACTGCAAAGGAGCCGGAATCCAACTGATCATAAAACCACTCCTCTAAAATCAGGATTTTTTATCACCTGCAATTGAAAGTTGCTTTCCCGATGCGCCGATTTTCGATTCACCATACCATGTGACACTTTTATATCACAGGGAATGCCGGTTTTGCGAATCAGTATGAAAAAAGGTTAAACTTAAAAATGCAACTGGCAGCCATGGAAAATTGAAGATGCATGAACCTGGAGAGAATGGGATGAACAAACAATCACATTACAGCAAATGGCTTACTTTTCACGTCAGCGAAAAATGGAATCAGGCGACGGTTGAGTCCATTCTTAAAGGGCCGTTAATGATTTCCAACCGTATGTTAAACCGGTTGACCCGTATGAAGGGGATCCGCCTCAACGGACGGACTCCCTGGCTAAAACAAACGGTTAGAACCGGGGATCGGCTGCAAGTGGCCGTACGTCCCCGCGAAAAGGCAGATCTGGAACCGAAGCCTGTCCATTTTCAAACCCTCTATGAAGATCAGGATATGATGATTGTGGATAAACCTGCTGGAGTGGCGGTCCATCCCGTTCGGGGCAACGACCGCTCTACTCTTGTGCACGGGATTTTGTACCAATGGGAGCAACGGGGATTTACCGGTGTGGTGCGTCCGGTTCACCGGCTGGACCGCGGGACATCCGGCCTGATCCTGATTGCCAAAAACGCTTACATGCATCAGCTGTTGGACCGCCAGCTGAGACAAAGGCAAGTGAAACGGCGATATTTAGCCGTTCTGGGTACTCCCCTCCGTGAAACAAAGGGAACCATCACCCAACCGATCGGGAGAGATCCCCGCCACCCCTTGCGCCGCCGGGTCACTTCCCGGGGAGAGCCGGCCATCACCCATTATCGTGTTGTTCGGCAAAATAAACATGGATCGCTGGTACAAGCTGAGTTGGAGACTGGGCGAACGCACCAGATTCGCGTTCATTTCTCTCATCTGGGCGCTCCCCTGCTCGGGGATTCATTATACGGGGGAGATGTGAGTTTCATTCAGAGGCAAGCTCTTCACTCATCAGAGCTGTCATTGACACACCCACTCACAGAGAAAAATCTCTCCTTCTCATCTCCTCTGCCCTCTGATCTTAAACATCTGCTGGGACAATTACAGATCAAACTTCTCCCTTTGTAAGGCAGGAGTTTCTTGCCTGTGTGGGGACACTTTGATTCATAAATGTCAAATGAAACAGCCTCCGGAATTGTTCACCGAAGGCTGATTTTGATTACATCATTTTAAGCAAAGCTTCCCTGCCGGTCATTCCGGCTTGAATTCCCCTGGATTCAGCTGTGTGTGTCACTGATTCAAGTGGAGCATCCAAAAGCTGTTCCAGGGTGCGAACACCCAGAGCCCTGGCGGCAATAATATTTCGGTCTGAAAGGCGTTCATTGAGCAGGGCCACATCTAAAGCACCACACATAATATACCCCTGGTCGGTCGTAATGACCAACAATGTGGTTTTGGGCAGTTGGACTTCAACGCCCAGCACTTGCCGCCCTCCAATATCAATCGGTTTTAATTGAATCATTTTGCGTCCCCTCCCATGCCGGTAACCATACATTAACAACATATGTAAAAGGAACAGGAAGCGTGAGAGGGAATTGATGGCTTTAGTGAAATTTCGGAGGGACGATCATCGGTTTCCACTGGGTCAGTTTTCCGTCTTGAATCATCTTCATCTTTAACATTTCCACCAGATACACACCCATCATCTGAATAATTTCGTCATCATTCATCTCATTGATCAGCTGCATCACATCATCCCGCGATTGCTCTTCCAAAATACTTAATACGATGGCAACTGCATCTTCTTCATCGTCATTCAACTGGTCACGATACAAAGAATATACTTCATCCACAAAACTCATCGTGGTATCCTCCCTTAACAGCTATTGTAGCTTAGAGCCTTATTTTTTTCGAGATAGAATCAGGACGGAAAAGGCAAATTAAATGATGTGTGTCAAGGGGGAGGGCAAAATTCTGTCTCCCCATGATTCGTCCAGTCATAACGGTTTTCTGTGTAAATGTGTTCAGCCTGTTATCTATGTATAAGTTGGGACACATTTCACTCATATGTAGAAACATTCATCGATCAAACTTTACATTCAGGAGGAGTTACCCTTGTCTGTGCGCAAATTGACTACGATTGCCTTTATTGCTGCTCTTTATGCAAGTTTGACTTACGTCTTTGCCCCATTATCCTATAATTATATCCAATTCCGCATCTCAGAAATGTTGACTGTCCTTCCATATATTACACCTCTGGCAGTCCCGGGGCTGTTTATTGGTGCGATCATCTCCAACATCGGCAGCCCGCTCGGGATATACGATGTCATTTTCGGGGGACTTGCTTCACTCATTGCCGCCTGGCTCACATCTAAAATGCCAAATCGCTGGTTAGCCCCGTTACCTCCTGTCATTGTCAATGCAGTGATTGTAGGGACTGTTCTGGGTGCCATCGCCAACCTTCCCGGCCTCACGGTTCCTCTGGCGATGCTCTGGGTCGGTGTGGGAGAGCTGGCGGTCTGCTACTTACTTGGGATTCCATTTTTATATTTGATGGAACGTTATCAACATGTTATCCCCGGATTAAATAAACGGAAATAATTCTTTATCGAACCTGCCAGCGGCGAACTTCGCATTCCCTGACCGCTTCCGGCTTTTGCAGCCGGTATGCCAGTACGTCCCGCAAAAATTCCGGCAAAAAGTATTTGAGCAATTTACCCCGTTTCAATTCCAAATAGCCGGAGCCAAAGGTAAACATATCAATTGTGGCAATATGATATTCTTTTTCATCATAAAGCAAAGAATGTCCTACACGGATGGAACGAATTTTTTGATAGGGTTCGGCATTCAGGTCGGCGGAAATATTTAACCCGGAAACACACAGCGATCCAAGAATCTTGCCACGAAATCCAAATCCGCGAATTTGCAACTCGACATACTTCTCTAACAGGGATTCTTCCAGAGAGCGCCGAATTTCTCTCCCTTTGATCTGAAGCAATACCGGGTTGATCGGATGGGGGCATACCTGATGAAGTTGCTTGCGGGAGACCGTCCCGGCCGGAAGCCCGTTCAGCAATTGTCCACTGTTAACAAGCGCAATTTCTGTCCCCACCCAATCCCGCAAACTGTCTGCCAGCAAATTGCCAAATGGCGATTCCCGTTTCCAATCGACAGGCAGCGGCCTTTCCAGCCGGATAATGGAGCGGGACAGGTTTTTTTCCGCCATCAAACGGTAGCTGTCAATGATCTGTTGAATTTCATTCTTGCCCTCTGTCTCATCTACTGAGTAACAACATCCCTCCAGCCGGGCGATTTGTCTGGTCCCCTCTTCCACCTCGATCGTGATCCGGCCCAAATGACTGCCAAACTTCCCCGCCCCCGCAATCCAGGTGGAGCCAATCCGTTCGGGGGTCTCCAGCAAATGGTGGGTATGCCCTCCGATGATCAAGTCGATCCCCGGAACCAGTTCAGCCAGCTGACAATCGTTAGGATAACCGAGATGTGAAAGAATGACAATCACATCTGCTTTATCTCTTAATTGTGCTACCTCACGGGCCAGGACCTGAAAAGGATCTTGTACTTTCCAGCCCATTAACTCATAAACCATTTCGTAGGGAATGGTAACGCCGAGAAAAGCAAACCGGACTCCGTGGCGTGTTAAAATCTGCCGGGGCTTGATCCAGGAAGGCCTGACCCCTGAAGCAGCATCAACAACATTGCTGCTGACCACGGAAAAGGGAGCGCCCAGGTAGTTGTCTTCCAGATGTTTTTGCGAAAAAGTAAGCAATTCATTATTTCCCAGGGTAATCAGATCATAACCTGAAGCTTCCAATATGGCCCGATTTACTTTTCCGTCTGTTCCCTCGGTCTCCAAACGCACCCGATCCATGTGATCCCCGATATCCAGGAAAAACCCTGCTTCACTACGCCGCTCCCACTCCTGCCGTAAGTGCGAAGCAAGAGTATGTATTTTGGGTGTCTGCTCCAGACGGCTGTGTAAATCATTGGTATGTAAAAGATGAAATCGTTTAACCGCGCTCACGACTACCCCCCTGACCTAATGAGATTGAGCTGATCCAAGCGGTAAGAACGGCTGCCACATAAAAGCGTTCCGGAGAAACATCAACAGCATCATCCCCCGTAACCATCGTTTATTCCGCGATTCCAATCCCGGTTTAAAAAAACTCCAACTGTCGGGGAGCCAATCCTTTAAAAGTCAGGTTTAACTTTTGAATCATCATCTTTGCGCTGTCTACAGCATCTCCTTGCGAATTGTTATTAAACAGGAGGGTCAACTGGTTCACTTGCTGCTTGAGTTGTTGAACATATTTTACCCATTCATCCAATTCTTCCTCTGTATAACGATAAGCGTAACGGACATCCCTCCAGTTTGGCTGACCGGTATTGTTCCATCCCTGTACATTGCGCCCGTGAAACCGAATCAGGGCATTTTCGGGATGTGTCGCTGCCAGAACAATTGGAACTGATCCTTCCCCGGCCTGGGGTTCATCACAAATCACATGAATCAATTGCTCTTGTTCCAGGAATTTGAGTGTACGATCATGATATTCCGGGCGAAACCAACTCTGATTGCGAAACTCAATCGCCATCGGCAGTTCGTGAAATGCTTCTTTCAAACGACGGATAATTTTTACATGTTTTTGTGTGCAATCATACCAGGGGGGAAACTGAAAAAGCATCATGGACAACTTCCCCGCCTCAACCATCGGCCGGACCGATCTTTTCATCTCATCCACCAGTTGGGTCCACGTTCTGACCGGTGCCCTCTCCATTCGTCCGTGCCCCGTCAATTCCCGATAAGCCTTCACCACAAAACGAAAGGCCTCAGGAGTATCCTGCACCCATTTCTCCATCCGTTCAACCGGAGCAATCGCGTGATAGGTACTGTCCACCTCAACAACCGGAAAATGACTCGCATAAACAGAGAGCTTGTCCCTTGATGATATACCCGGCGGATATAAATCATGATCTCCCCAGCCGCATACTCCCACCTGGATCGGGTTCATCCTCATCCGCCTTTCTATCTGATGATGAAAGATTTCTTTTATTGTACCATATCCGTTCCCACATGCTTGCCTGCCCTTTTATAATAATTGCGGCAGATTTCTGCACGCAAAAAACTAAAATGCATCATATATAGACTTTTTTGCTGCGGTCAAGATAAAATAGTGACAAGTGAAAAAGCAGGACAAAAGTCCAAAGGGTGAGGAGGGCTATTTGTGAAGCCGTCCTATTTATCTATTCGCGCATCGGTGATTGTTCAAATCAAAACCTATTGCTACGAACGGCTGCCGCAGGAAGGATATGGCATACTAGCGGGACAAACCACGGAAATCACTCATTTTTTTCCCGTTCCCTGCCAGAACAACTGGCCCTGTGCTTACGAGTTTGAGCCGCGGGCTTACCTGGAAACAATAAAAAAGATGCGTGATAAACAACTTCTTTGGCTCGGGATCGTTCACTCCCATCCCCTCACCAATGCTTATCCATCCACACGCGACCTCACAAGTTGGCCCTTTTCAGATAAAAGTTGCTGGATCTTGTCTTTTAAAGGCTCAGCACACCAGTTGTCTGCCTACTATATCCAAAAAAACAAAGTGATTCCCATCATGTACAGGATTACCGGATCCAACATCTAAGACAGGGGTAATTAGTTATGAAAAAACCAACAGTTTCCGCTTTACATACAGATAAATACCAGATCACGATGATGTATGCACACTGGAAAAACGGCTCACATTTAAAGCGGCGGGCATTTGACCTCTATTTCCGTTCCCTGCCTTTCGGCAACGGTTACGCTGTTTTCGCCGGTTTGGAACGGGTTATTCGCTATCTGGAAGAACTTCGTTTTACAGAGGAGGATATCGCCTATCTGCAGTCTCTGGGGGAGGGGTTAGACCCGGCTTTTTTTGACATGCTCCGGTCCTTCCGCTTTAACGGAGATGTTTATGCAGTGCCCGAGGGGACGATTGTATTTCCTGAAGAACCGATTCTGCGCCTGGAAGGGCCGATTATGGAACTGCAGCTCGTCGAAACGGCTCTGCTCAACTTTATCGGTTATCAGACACTGATTGCCACCAAAGCGGCCCGTATACGCCACATCACAGGCAAAGATGTTTTGATGGAATTTGGGACCCGGCGCGCCCAGGAAGTGGATGCAGCTGTCTGGGGCGCCCGCGCTGCCTATATCGGCGGCTTTGACGCCACTTCCAATACACTGGCCGGTCAACAGTTTGGCATCCCGATCCTGGGAACACACGCTCACTCCTGGGTACAGGATTTCCCCAGCGAACTGGACGCTTTTCGAGCTTACGCGTCCGCATTTCCCAATCAGACCGTTCTGCTGGTAGATACTTATGACACTTTGAGGAGCGGACTTCCCCATGCGATCAAAGTAGGGCTGGAATTAAAGAAGCAAGGAAAAACTCTGGCCGGAATACGGCTTGACAGCGGTGATCTCGCTTACCTTTCCAAAAGAGCCCGCAAGATGCTGGACGAAGCAGGACTTACAGAAACCCGCATCGTCGCTTCAAATGATTTGGACGAAACCACCATTCTCAACCTGAAATCACAGGGGGCCAAAATCGACTCCTGGGGAGTTGGCACCAAGTTAATCACCGCTTTCGACCAACCCGCTTTAGGGGCGGTTTATAAAATGGTTGCCCGCTGGGAAAACGGGCACTGGGAGCCGACATTAAAAATATCTTCCAACCCGTCCAAAGTTACAACACCCGGACGCAAGTCGGTCTACCGCATTATTGATCTGAAAACCGGCAAAGCAAGTGCTGACCTTATTACCTCCGTCGATGAAAAGATCGATGAAAGCAAGCCGTTAACCTTGTTCCACCCGCAGCATACGTTCCGCCGCAAAAAAGTGAAAAATTTCACAGCTGTCTCCCTTCTCAGGCCCATTTTTTCCGCCGGGAAGAGGGTATACGAGCTGCCTTCTCTTACAGAGATCCGCAGCCACCACCAGTCACAGCTTTCTTTGTTCTGGGAAGAATACCTGCGGATCCTCAATCCGGAAGAGTATCCGGTTGACCTGTCTGATCAACTCTGGGATACAAAACAAAAATTGCTGAAGTCCATTTACGATTCTATCCGGCAGGAAAACGGGAGTTAAATCAGCTTCCTGTAAGAGAACCCCAGTGTTCCGGTCGATCAACGACTGACTCCCTGATCAGGCGGCAGTTTTCTTATAACCCATGAATGATTCACAGACAATACAGCACAATAAGTACAGGAAATACGCAAATGGATGCAAGGTGATTTCTTGTGGTCAGAACTTTGTTATGTGTGATCTTTATTTTTACTCATCTTATTCCCTCGTTTTCCTTTTCCCGCAGTGACAACCAGGATCTCTGGATTTTAATCGATTTGTGGAAACGCCGGCTTTATGTGATGGAAGGGAACAGGGTAAAGAAAGAATTTTTAGTGGGAGTGGGAAAAGAAGAAACACCGACCCCGATTGGTAAATGGAAAGTCATTGATAAATCTAAAAACTGGGGCGGAGGATTTGGACCCTGTTGGCTGGGTTTAAATATTCCCTGGGGTCGATACGGCATCCATGGCACAAACCGTCCGGGTTCCATCGGCCGTGATGCCAGCCATGGTTGTATTCGTTTACTCAATACGGATATTAAACAGCTGTACCGGATGATTCCTGTTGGAACAAGAGTCCAGGTAGTGGGACCTATATTAGGCCGGGACGAGTGGCATTTAAAGAAACTGGTTCGCGGAGACAGAGGGACCCTGGTGATGTTGGTTCAGAATCGCCTTCTCGCCGCGGGTTATTATCAGGGGTTTATGGACGGAATCTTTGGTGGTCAATTAGAAGAGGCAGTAAAAAAGTTTCAAACAGACCGCCACTTGCCTCTTACAGGACAAATTCAGTTTCAGGACTATGTGGAATTAGGATTACTGGAGTGATATAGCAAATTTTTTTCTTAACAAGACAAACGCCCGGGCGGTTCTGTCCGGCGTTTGTCTTGTTAAGGGTAAGATTTTGAGATTACACACGGCTGAAGCACCACAGGCACTCCCGATGGTCGCCGTGGGATTCCCGGGTAATTAACGCCCTCAACTCCCAAGTTCGGGGCTGTCTCATCAGCCCTTCCCATGCAGTTCTACAACTCATGTTCATGTACCCACATGGGCGGAACGCCTGTTACCGGCGTACTAGTCCGTATTCACTCACTCTCATTGTTTTACCCGGTGAGAGAGATTAATTCGCCACTGGAATCTCATACCATGACGTACAGGAACAAACCCACTACCAATGGGACGAGCACCGCTCATACGTTCAATTATCCGCCGAATTGGTTACTCTTACCATCCCCCGAAAGAGGATGCCGAGCAACGCTGTCTTTCATCCCCGATTCAAAACAGTGCTTAGCCAGCTTAAACTGTAAACTGCTCTTCTTCTGTAGACCCGGCGAGAGCGGTAGTAGAAGAAGTTCCCCCGGAAATTACCATCGATACCGCGTCAAAGTAACCTGTTCCCACTTCACGTTGATGCCTCGTCGCGGTATAACCGTGTATCTCCTCGGCAAATTCGGCTTGTTGCAGTTCTGAGTAGGCCTGCATTCCCCGTTCTTTGTATCCTTTTGCCAGCTTAAACATGCTGTGGTTAAGAGAATGGAACCCGGCGAGGGTTACAAACTGGAATTTATAACCCATCCGGCCCAATTCCTCCTGGAATTTAGCAATCGTGTCGTCATCCAGCTTCTTTTTCCAATTGAAGGATGGTGAGCAGTTGTAAGCGAGAAGCTTGCCGGGGTATTTCGCGTGAATGGCTTCTGCAAATTGGTGCGCTTCTTCCAGATTGGGCTCCGATGTTTCACACCAGATAAGATCGGCGTAAGGGGCATAGGCAAGCCCTCTGGCAATCGCCGTTTGTAAACCGTTCTTTATACGGTAGAATCCTTCAGAGGTACGCTCACCCGTCAGGAAGTCATGGTCACGCGGGTCAACATCACTCGTGATCAATTCAGCCGCATTGGCATCGGTCCGGGCGATCAAGATGGTGGGAACTCCCATTACATCTGCTGCAAGGCGGGCCGAAATAAGGTTGCGGACAGCGTGGGAAGTGGGGATTAACACTTTCCCGCCCAGATGTCCGCATTTTTTCTCTGAAGCCAGTTGATCTTCAAAGTGGACACCCGCTGCGCCAGCTTCAATCATTGCTTTCATCAGTTCAAATACGTTAAGGGGACCGCCAAAACCGGCTTCCGCATCAGCAACAATCGGTGCAAACCAATGGTGTTCCCGTTTCCCTTCCGCATGGTCAATTTGATCAGCCCGTTGCAAAGCCTGGTTGATCCGCCCGACTACATGGGGGACACTATTGCTGGGGTAGAGACTCTGGTCAGGATACATCTGCCCCGCCAGATTGGCGTCGGCCGCTACCTGCCAACCGCTGAGATAAATGGCTTTTAAACCCGCTTTTACTTGCTGGACGGCCTGGTTTCCGGTTAAAGCCCCCAAAGCGCGGACAAACGGATCTGTATGCAGAAGTCTCCACAACCTCTCCGCCCCCTGACGGGCAAGAGTATATTCAATTCGAAGGGAACCCCTTAGCTTTAATACTTCCTCCGCCTGATACGGACGCTCAATCCCTTTCCAACGCGGATGGGTTTCCCATTCTTGTTTCAGTTCCTGGGCTTCTCTATGGTTAACCATGTGAACCCTTCCTTTCAAGTTGTTGATAAGCTGCGAAAAACCACAAAACATCACAGAGTAAATTCCGTCCCATCAGCTGTTCAGGTCTTGTAAAAATGCAAATATTCCGGACATTTCCCCGATACGCAATCCCCCTTACCAGAGCGGCTAATTTATTATATAACAGTTATCTGTTTACAGATACTATGTTATCACAGTATCTGTTATATAACAATACATTTTTTTGAACATTTGTGTTTTCTAGCTCCCCAAAAAAGCCGGTTTCTTACTTATAAAGGCTACATAACTCAAATAACCCCTTGCCAGAATATCCCCCGATTTATTTCAGATCAAATTTCCGTTGACAGCCCCGTCATCTTGTCAATATTGTTTTATTCAAAAAAAGAATATTAAACTAAAAAAATAGCAAATATAAATATTCAATGGCTTTCTTTTCTATTTTTAAATGATAATAATAAATTTAACTGAAATATACGAATCCCATTCTGTTGGCAAAAAATAAGTGTCAAAAAAGATTAAAAATATAATATTGAGAATTTATAGCAGGAGAAATATTATTAAATCTGTAATATTAAATACTACGTGAGGTGGGATTTATAAGCCCTGGAAAATAAATTGCTTCTCTCCTGATGAAGGGCTATTCGCGGCAAGAAAAGCGCCAATCAGGAACCGCGGCGTGGAAAAAGCAAAACCACTTGTGTCTTGTTGTCAGATCCGGAAGCTCCGTAAACCGGCTCACAAAACACGATTCAATCCGGCTCAATCTGTTCCTTTTACATCGCTGAACCTAAAATAGTGTTTGAAGCTTAGGTTGCTTTTTATTCCCATCTTTTGCCTTTAAAACTGTTTTGTGGAAGGTTTCACACCGGAGATGCGCCAGGTGCCTGTAAATGGGTGACAGTCTGATTGACACCTGGTTCCACGCAATTTATGCACTTTAGGAGGGACTGTTTATCGAGATTCAAACAGTGTCTTATTTGTCCCGAAAGGAGCGCTATCGCCAACAGCATTACCACCCGTTGGTATGGTCGCTGCTCTTTGGAACAGCTTTTACTCGCACGGCGGCTTTTATGAGCTTACCGTTTTTGGCCATTTACTTATCCGACCATACTGAACTCAATACCGTAGAAATCGGATTAGTGCTTGGTATGAGCGGGTTAGGCGGTGCTCTTGGCGGATTTGTCGGTGGGTATCTGTCCGACTTGTTTGGCCGTCGTGTGATCATTACACTTTCTATGATTGTCTGGACAAGTGCGTTTTTTTGCTTTATTTTTGCCCAAACCTACCTCCATTTTATTTTGTTAAATTTGGTGCACGGGTTATGCCGCTCTTTTTTTGACCCTACATCCCAGGCGCTAATGTCCGACCTCACTGCTGAATCCAAACGCCTCAAGATTTTCGGGTATCGTTATACTGCTCTCAATATCGGACTTGTTCTGGGACCTCTGCTGGGAACTGTACTGTATCCGCTACTGGGGATCAAAACCTTTTTCTTTACGGGAGTTGCTTTTTTTATCTATTCACTGGTCTTAGTCGGGCAGTTCTCCCGTTACAGTCATCAAATTAAAGCAGCTGAACCTGAGGCCAAAGTGAGTGTACTTGAATGTGTGAATGTCCTTCGGAAAGATACTTCGTTAACCTATTGTGTGTTGGGGGGAGCCTTGTTCTTTGCCATCTTTGCCCAACTTGAAGCAAGTCTCCCGCTTCATCTGTCGGACGACCTTGAAAACGGGGCCACTCTTTATCCTTTTCTTCTGGCACTGAACGCGCTAATGGTTATTCTCTTGCAAGGGATTGTTTCCAGCTGGGCGGAACATAAAAATGTTCTCAGCAGCCTGATCATTGGATGTCTCTTATTTGCACTGGGATATATGGCCTTCTCGCTCGGAGGAAACAGTAGTTCTTATATTCTGGGGATTATTGTTCTCACCATTGGGGAAATGATTATCTTTCCGGTTTCCAATCAATTTATCGATAATCTGGCTGATGAACGGCTGCGGGGAACCTATTACGGAGCCTATAACTTCTCACAGATCGGCCTGTTTCTCGGCCCTGTCTTTGGTGGCTGGTTATTGAAAGGCATGGGCGGAACTGTGATGTGGTGGATTATGGCCGCTCTGTCCCTTCACATGATCTGGTTTTTCGCCATAGGGTACCGGCGGTATGCGAAAAAAAACGGCATAGGAATCCTGCAAATTGTTCAACAGATTTTCACTGATTTGCACCTGACGAGGTTAGTTAAATTCTCTATTAAAATGATCCCGCTCATCTCTTTGATTACGGGGGTCTCTCTTTACTTTTACTATTACCTTGATGAGGGGCTGGCTTCACCCGGGCGAAAGGGAATCGTAGAAATTCAAATTTCTGAGAATGCTTCTCTTCGCCAGATCGGTTCAGAACTAAAAAAGAAGCAGATTATCAAAGATGACTCCCTTTTCCCGATCTATTACTGGGTCAACAGGGTGTTTTATAGCAATTCTATTCAGCCGGGCGTTTATCAAGTTTCCCCTCACATGAAGATAGATGATGTGATGGTTATTCTATCCAGGGGCACCTTTACCGTGGAGATTCCCGCGGGGGCAACCGTAACTGAAATAGCCGATATTTTATCTTCTCATGGTGTACATAAAGAAGATTTTTTGGCTGCGGTGAACAACGAAACCTATTCATTTGCCTTTTTGAATCATATCCCGCAAGCGCGTAAAGAGTATCGGTTAGAAGGGTATCTGCTTCCCGGCAAATATGAGTTCAGAAAAGGAATTCGCCCGAAAGAGATCGTCAATACGATGTTAAAGCGATTTCAAAAGGTACTGAATAAGAGTATTTATCTGCAAAGGCTGCAAAAGGAAAATGTGACTCTTGATGAGTGGGTAACAGTTGCTTCGTTGATCGAACAGAGCAAACAGGCTTCCAAAGCAGTCTCCGCATATGATATCTACACC
Source organism: Paenactinomyces guangxiensis (assembly GCF_016055185.1). Classification (GTDB taxonomy): domain Bacteria; phylum Bacillota; class Bacilli; order Thermoactinomycetales; family Thermoactinomycetaceae; genus Paenactinomyces; species Paenactinomyces guangxiensis. The sequence continues at coordinate 36,386 of NZ_JAECVR010000004.1, read as the reverse complement.
ATGCTTAACAAACGCTCAGCATTAAACATCCCTCTCAAAGACCCGTACAACAAATTAAAAGCATACAATTCCCCGGAACGGGTTGGATTACCTCCCGGACCCGTGAATAATCCCGGTGAAGATTCATTAAGAGCCGCTTTACCTCCCTTAGATTGGTCAGTGGTAAAGGAGAGAGACAAAAATCGGAAAACGACGGTCACAGAGAAGAAATCAGACAGTAAAGATTTTTAATTCGCCCCAAAAAAAAGCACCCCCTGCTTCCTAATCTCTGTTTAGAAGCAGGGGGTGCTTTACAGTCATCTTCCTTCAGTAAACTACATCCCGTTTACAAATCTTAAAAATCGAGATCAATCTCCAGCCCGTCTTCATCCAATTCGATTTCCACTCCGCCAATCTCTACCTCAATCTCTCCATCTTCGAGATCAATATCTAGCTCAAACGGATCACTTTGGCTCATTTTTATCGCCTCTCCATTCATTTTACATTTTTTCATTATGTATCAACGTATAATGATTCCACAAAAATCAGGAATTTCCCTCCCATTCTTTCACTTTTTTTCTCAATAGAAATAAAAAGAAAAAAGTCGAACTTTTCACGAATGAATTATGGTATATTTTTAAATATAAATTATTAATCAAATAGTCCCAATAATCTTATCTCATTCGCTTTTGATCTTCCTTCACTGCTTTCTCTCATTTTTCAACTTACTGTATGGGGAGGTATCACAGTGTCTGGAACAAGGGAAAAAGTTCAATCCCTCAACCATCCCAATCCCGATTGGGAGAAGATTGCCAGTTCGCCGGAGTTCCGAACGGTGATGCAAAAGAAAAAACGTTTCAGCATCCTGGCAACAATCTTTTTTTGCCTCTATTATTTTGCTTTGCCTGTCTTCACCGGTTATTTTAACTTCTTAAACACAAAGATTTTCGGCTCGATGAACGGGGCTTACCTGTTCGCACTATCCCAGTTCTTTGTGGCCTGGATTCTGGCGATTTTGTATGTTCGCCATGCCAACAAACTGGACCGGGACATACAGAAATTAATTGACCAACAGAGGAGGGAAGCCTCTTGAATACATCCGCTTTCACCCTGTTTACCATCATCGTTGCCCTTACTCTGTTCATTACATACTGGGCAGCCAAACGGACGCAAACAACAACTGATTTCTATGCTGCGGGACGGAGCATCACCGGATGGCAAAACGGTATTGCCATCGCTGGCGACTACATGAGTGCCGCTTCCTTTCTGGGCATTGCCGGCCTTATTGCCTTGGGTGGCTTTGACGGTTTTCTCTATTCTGTCGGCTGGCTGGTCGCCTATCTCGTTGTACTGATCATTGTTGCCGAACCCCTGCGCAATTCAGGCCGTTATACCATGGCTGATATGTTGGCCTATCGGATGAAAGCAAAGCCCGTGCGCTCTGCCGCAGCACTGAGCACGCTGGCAATCTCCACCTTTTATATGATTGCCCAGCTGGTGGGTGCAGGCGGGATCATCAAGTTATTGCTTGACCTCAACTACGAAATATCAATCATCATTATTGGTGTATTGATGATATTATATGTGGTATTTGGCGGAATGCTGGCAACCACATGGGTTCAAATCGTCAAAGCTGTGTTGCTGATGGCAGGTACCATTTTACTCAGCCTGCTGGTACTGGCTAAGTTTGACTTCAGTATGGTACAAATGTTTGACCAGGTGTCAGCCAAGTTAGGACAAAAATTTCTCGAACCGGGCCTTCTTTATAAGAACCCGCTGGAAAACATTTCGCTCGGTCTTGCATTGCTCGCAGGAACAGCCGGACTTCCACATATCTTAATCCGTTTCTACACCGTTCCCACTGCAAAAGAAGCGCGCACTTCAGTTGTATGGGCTATGTTTATTATCGGTTCATTCTATATCATGACCACCTTTTTGGGCTTTGGCTCTGCTCTGCTCGTTGGTAAAGAGAATATTACAGCAGCAGATCAAGCCGGGAATATGGCGGCTCCCCTCCTGGCTGAAGCATTGGGCGGAAACTTCTTCCTGGCCTTTATCTCTGCCGTCGCTTTTGCCACCATCTTGGCAGTTGTAGCCGGGCTCGTCATTTCCGCGGCTGGTGCGTTCGCACACGATTTTTATTCCAACGTGATCCGCGGGGGTAATGCGACGGACCAAGAACAAATGCGTGTAGCCAAATGGGCTTCGGTAGCCGTGGGCATCGTTTCTATTATTCTGGCTCTCCTCTGCAAAGATCAAAACGTTGCCTTTTTAGTCTCGCTGGCCTTTGCAGTTGCCGCCAGTGCCAACTTGCCGGTTATTATTTTCAGCCTGTTCTGGAAGCGTTTTAATAGTACCGGAGCGGTTACAGGGATATTAACAGGTTTAATCAGCGCGATCTTATTTGTATTGATCAGCCCCAACATAATGGAACCTGAAACTGCCGTTTTCCCGCTGAAGAACCCTGCAATCGTTTCTGTTCCGCTCGGTTTTTTAGGTGCTTTTCTGGGAACTTTCTTCTCCCGTGAACCTGAAGCGGAACAAAAATTTACCGAGCTGTACGTTCGTTCCAACACCGGAATCGGAGCTGAGTAAAACACAGGGATCATACAATGAGAACAAGCCCGCTTCTACGAAAAAGGCGGGCCTGTTCTTAACCCATTCATTTATTCAGAATCCAGCGTAACCTGATGGTCTTTTTCGGTTCGAAGCTTAATCAGGCGATAAGTGTGACTGACCACTACTTTGAGCACTGCATAAGTTGGTACAGCCAGCAACAGCCCGAGAAAGCCGCCAAGGCTTCCGGCCACCAGCAACAAGAGGATAATGGTGAGTGGATGGATGTTTAAATTTTTGCCCATGATGTAAGGCGAGACAAGGTTCCCTTCTAATTGTTGCGCCACAACGGCCACAATTAGTACATAAACCACCATGATCGGCGAGTCGATAAAAGCTACCACCAGGGCCGGAATTATACCAATGAGAGGTCCGACGAACGGAATTACGTTGGTAAACATCGTTAACAGGGCCAAAATAAGAGAATAGTCAATACCGATAATCAGGTAGCCGATATAGACGATCAAGCCGACGAAGATCCCCACCAATACCTGGCCTTTGATATAAGAACTGAGTGCCAAATCCATATCAGAAAGAATCTTTAAACCCTGTTGCCGCTCCTTTTCGGGTAAGAGGCGCAACATATAAGCAGGTGCCTTTTCCCCTTCCTTTAACATGTAATACAAAATAAAAGGAACGGTCACAAATACAACAATGATATTGGTAATAACCCCTACAAAATTGACGATATTGGTTCCTATTTGCGAAAGGCTGCTTTCTAGATAGTTGGTCACATAGGCGGCGATCTCGTTCCAGTTTACATATTGAGCTACCCAGGGTTGCCGGTTTAAGTTTTCAAACTTTGCCCGGGCCTTTTCAATCATATCCGGAAAATTTTCAACCAGGCGATTAAATTGTTCTTTTAACAAGGGGCCAATTAAAAAGCCCAGCAACACAAACAGTCCGATAAATATCAGGTAGATGAGCAATATAGCGATTACTTTGGGAATCCCCAGCTTTTGTAATGCTTTAACAACAGGCCGGAACAGGTAAAAAAGCACTCCCGACACCAGAAAGGGAAAAAACAATGTTTGCACAAACACAACCAGGGGGTTGAAAATAAAACTTACTTGATTAGCCAGCAAAATAATTAACAATATAACGATAATCCCGTAACCGATGCGAAACATCCTTGTTTGCGGCATACCATCACCTGTCTTTGTAAGCTGATATTCCCTATCAGCTTACCATATCTCTGAATTACCCGTTGCATAATTGTTGGCGAACCCCGTCCAATCCTTCACTTTTGAGGGATTGCATCTGTTTCTGTTGAAATGAATGATTAATGAAACAACATATCTTCTCATTGATAGGCCTTATATTTACAAAGGGTTGCATTGATCAGTCCGCCGAGAATCAAAATCAACGCTGTGAGGTAGAACCATCCGACCAAAATGATGATCGCTCCGAGATTTCCATAAATGAGGGAATAATTATTTATCGATACATAATAAGAAAAGCAGAGCGAACTTAATTGCCAGCCGACTGTGGCGAATAGCGCACCGGGCAGAGCTTGTTTAAAAGTTACTTTAGTATTCGGGGCAAACTTGTACAAACTGAGAAAAACAGAGAACAGTACCAGGGTACTTAACAACCAGCGGGCCCAGTTCCAAATCTGATAAAACCAGTGTGTCAATCCGAAAACCTGAAAGAAATGAATACCGATGATCTTACCGAAAACTGGAAGGACGAGAGAGATCACCAGGCCGAAAAGCAGACCAAACATCAGGAAAAACCCTAAGACAACCTCCTTCCAAAAAGGGCGGTCCTCTTTTACCAGATATGCATCATCCAAAATGCGAATAATCGACTGAAAGCCAACCGAAGCCAGATAAACGGTAACAACGGCACTGATTGACAGTACACTGTTTCTCTGTTCACCCATAATCACCGATAAGTTGGTTTTAATCAACTCATATGTAGTCGGCGGCGCATAGGGCCGAATCATTTCCAGTATGTTTTGGCTGGAAACAGGCAAAAACCCGAGCAATGTAACCGCCAGCATGAGAAAAGGGAACAGCGATAACAGAAAATAGTAAGCCAGCTGTGCGGCGAGGTCAAAAACACCATCATCTGTTATACGTGTTTTGAGCTCTTTGATAACGGAAAAGAGTCGCATAGATCCTCCTGTCAGGCACTTATACTTTCTCAAGTATTTTTTATTACCCTTTTTTAAACAAAATATCATAAATGGCATTGGTTTATACTAATAATCCACATCTTTCAGCATTTACTCTCAAAATTACCCTTTAGCTTTAAAAAAATTATAAAATAGTCATTCCCAATTTTTTTAAGAAGGTGTAATATAATATTATTCAGAACTATATTTAAAGAGGTGGAAGGTTATGAAAACACTGGCTTTGCATGAAATGGGCGAAGTCATTCGAAAAGTTCGGAAAGAACGCGGGCTGCGACTTGAAGATCTGGCGGACGAAAACATCTCACCGGCAACAGTCAGCAATATTGAACGGGGGGTCGCTCATGTCAGTCCCGAGAAAATTTCATATCTCCTGGAAAAATTGGACCTGCCAATGCACAAATTGCCGGAAATGCTTGTTCAAGAACAAGAAGAAATAAAAAAAGTAAAGTTTAAACTTTTGACTGTTACCACCTTGCAAAAGATCGGCCATATTGATGAAGCGCTCGACAAATTGGAAGAGTTAAATTTAGATGACAATCATCCCTTTATCGCTCATGCTTACTACTACAAAGGCAAGTGTTACATGTCAAAGAGAAAGTGGAAGCAAGCTGAGCGGGCACTTTACAATTCACTACGCATCTCCCAACAAAACCCTTATAAAGAGAATAACATGGAAGCAGCCAGCTATTTGCTTCTCGGATTAATGAGGTACTTTCAAAATGATTTGGAACAGGCTCTCGAATACACCAATTCCGGTATCAATGCCTTTGTCGAAGATGGGGAAAATGAATATATCAAAGGCCTTCTTTATCAGAACAAAGGGGTCTACCTCCAGCGCCTCGGGCGGGTAGCTGAAGGAATGCGCTTGGTGCAGGATATTTGGGATTCAATCCCTTATATGCAGGATATTGGAACTGTGTTGAGCTTCTACTGGCTGAGAGCCGAGTTTTCCAGGCTGTCCGGTTTGACAGAAGAAGCCATTGAATATGCGATGGAGGGGATCGAGCTTTCCATTCGTAATGAAAAATACGATTCACTGTGTGACCTTTGGACTGTGTTGGGAAGTATCTATACATCACAAAAAGAATGGAATCTTGCTGAAACCTCCTTCTCAATGGCACTTAAACAGGAAGGAAAATTCCCTCAAGATTCCAGATTAACAACCGTATATTCACGCATGGGTATTCTGTACATGAAAGAAAACAAAATGGACGAAGCTTATCAGTCCCTTCTCAAAGCCATTAAATATGCAGAAAAATTCGATGACTCTCCCAGGCTTAGCTCAAGCCTCCTGATCATGGGGGATCTGTGCCAGCTTATGAATAAGATGGAGGAAGCGATCTCCTATTATGAAAAAGCATTGCAATTGGCCAGGAAACATGATTACAAAGACAAAGAAATTAAAATCTGGTTTAGTCTGGCCCGCTGCTGGGATGGAAGAGATGAGGAGGAATTCCAGAAGTGTATGAGGAATATGTATAATGTAAAGAAAGAATATAATAGATTGGAGGTAGACTATGTTTAAAAAAACCTGCAAAATTCTTCTGGCTTCTCTTGCTATCATTGCTGCTGTAGCGGCTTACTCCTCCACAGCAGTTCAACCTTCCATTAATATTGCGGGGAATCCGGGGAACAGTCAACCTGGCGGTCTGTAATCCAATTGCTTGCAGGGTCTTGTAAAAAAGACCCTGTTTTTTTGTCCCTTATTTCATCAACCCTCGCTGTTTGAAGTGGGAGTGGTTCATCTCCACTCTAATGTGATATACTTTGTGTGAATTCCTTTACATAACTGAAGGACCTTCTGTTTAGAGAGGATGCTGAAAGATGAAATTAATGGATGCCGAGCAATTGATAGAGTTCATTCAAAAAAGCGAAAAGAAAACCCCTGTCAAAGTACATATAAAAGGAAAGTTAACGGAAATCGAGTTCGGTTCAGCCGTAAAAACATTTATTAACGGGAATATCGGTGTACTTTTCGGTGACTGGAAAGACATTGAACCGGTGTTAAAAGCACATCAGGACAAAATTGAAGATCTGGTTGTGGAAAACGACCGCCGTAACTCCGCAATTCCGCTGTTAGACATGAAAAATATCCAAGCCCGTATTGAACCGGGGGCCATCATCCGCGAAAACGTGGAGATCGGCAATAATGCCGTTATTATGATGGGAGCTTGCATCAATATCGGAGCAGTCATTGGAGAAGGAACCATGATCGACATGAATGTGGTGGTTGGCGGCCGCGGCACGATCGGTAAAAACTGCCACATTGGTGCAGGTGCCGTCATTGCCGGAGTGATTGAACCCCCTTCTGCCACCCCGGTGATCATTGAAGATAATGTGGTAATCGGCGCTAATGCCGTCATTCTCGAAGGAGTACGGGTAGGAAAAGGCTCCGTCGTCGCTGCCGGCGCCATCGTTGTGGAAGATGTCCCGGAAAACGTGGTCGTCGCCGGTACACCTGCCCGCATCATCAAACAAATCGATGAGAAAACCCGCTCCAAAACAGAGATCAAACAAGAACTTCGCCAGTTATAAACGACTTGCGCTATAAGGCATTTTTGCTGAAAACCACACAAATGGTTCTCAGAACCTCACAGCTTCATGACAAACAAAAAAGGGGCCATTTTCCGCTCGAACAACATAAAAAAGGGGAAAATGGCTCCGATTCGATTTGAAAACCCCATGCCTGGATTAGCACAACCCTTGTATGAAAGTTTTCATTATGCCGGGGAAGCAGAAATCTGGGGAGCAACCTTTTGACGGCGACTGACCGAGCGGAAAAAACGGAACAAGAGAAAAAAGCGGGGCAACTCTTCCTTGAATCTGCTTCCCTGCCTAATACTAACCCTTGTGCATTTTTTGGAGCGGTCATTTCTGTTTCCTTGCAGGGCACTGATCGGGAGCGAGACAGAATTCTGCCCTCCCCCACTGACACACCCTTTCACAGAAAAAGGCTTTTTGGGGCCTCATTTTGTATTGTTCAAGGAGAGAACATGGATGACTGACTGGCAAGCACTGGACCAAACATACATCATGCCAACCGTGAAGAGATATCCCATTGCGATCGCTCATGCTGAAGGCAACTACCTCATTGATACGGAAGGCAACCGTTATTTAGATCTATTCACGGGTTTAGCCGTTAATATACTGGGGCACTCACACCCGCGCATCATGCAGGCACTCAATGAGCAAGGACACAAATTTCTTCATATCTCCAATCTTTTTCTCAACCCGCCGGCGATTCGTTTGGCAGAGAGATTAATACAACATACATTCGGGCGGGGTAAAATCTATTTCTGTAATTCGGGGGCGGAGGCGACAGAAGCTGCTATCAAATTGATCCACAAATGGGCGGCCAGAGAAAGGAACGGCAAAGACGGAATTGTCGTCGTTAAAAACAGCTTTCACGGCCGCACACTGGGAGCCCTTCGTTTAACCCGCCAACCGAGTGTCTACCAGGATTTCCCCCAGCCAGCCTTTCCCGTCTATGAAGTGGAGATCAACAACGCAAATGAATTAAGAGAGATCTGTCGTGCTTATCACCCCGCTGCTGTACTGGTAGAACCCATTTTGGGCTCCGGTGGAGTCGTTTCCCTCAGTAAGGAGTTTTTGCAGGCGATTGCTGACACCTGTGCCGAAGAAAACATGCTTTTCTGTATCGATGAAATCCAAACAGGCATTGGACGTACCGGAACTCTATTCGCATATCAGCATTTCGCGTTACAGCCGGATGTTATTTTATTTGCCAAAGGAGTTGGCGGCGGCCTGCCGTTGGGCGGAATAATCGTCGGAGAAAAAGCTGCTGATGTATTTCAGCCGGGTGACCACGGTACCACCTTTGCTCCCTCTCCGCTCAGTGCAGCACTGGGAAATGCCGTTCTTGACGTATTACTGAATGAAGGACAGCTGGAAAAGGGGCGGCAAACAGCAGATGAACTGTGGAATCAACTGTATCGGTTACAAGAAAAATATCCCGGAGTGATCAGCCATATCGACGGAAAAGGGATGATGCTCGGCATTCGCACCACCCGCAGCGCGGAAGAGATTGCAGATCTTCGACACGGGTTCTTAAAACAGGGCATCCTGGTAAATGTGACAGCAAAAACAGTGATTCGTCTGCTGCCGCCGCTCACACTGACATCGGAGGAGATTCAGTTCTTCATTCAAACATTGGAAACCTATATCCGTGAAAAATTTGTCTGAAAGGTGATCTGAACATGGCCGCCACAACGGTTGAACCCTATATCCAAATCCGCAGACAGCTGCATCAAATTCCGGAACCGGGATTTGCAGAGTTTAAAACACAGCAGTTCATTCTCTCCTATCTGTCCCGTCTCCCTTCCCGCCGCTTGCAGATCCAAACCTGGCGGACCGGCATCCTGGCCAAAATCCCCGGTCAAAACCCCCGGCGGTGTATCGGTTACCGAACAGATATGGACGGATTGCCCATCACTGAACAATCCACCTATAACTTTCGCTCCCGTCATGACGGGTATATGCATGCCTGTGGCCATGATATGCATATGGCAATTGCCCTTGGTATATTAACCCACTTTGTGAATCATCCCATCGATGACGACCTTGTATTCATTTTTCAGCCTGCAGAAGAAGGACCCGGCGGCGCACTTCCCATGCTGCAAAGCGAGGAGTTCCGTGCCTGGAAGCCGGATCTTATCTTCGCTCTGCATATCGCCCCCGAATACCCCGTAGGTACAATTGCCACCCGCCCCGGCATTTTATTTGCCAATACATCTGAGTTATTTATTGACCTGACCGGCACGGCCGGACACGCGGCCCTGCCCCACCGGGCGAACGATATGGTTATCGCCGCTTCCCAACTTGCCATCCAATTGCAGAGTATCGTTTCGCGCAACATTGATCCTCTCGATTCCGTGGTGTTAACCATCGGTAAAATGGAGATCGGAACCAAACAAAATGTCATTGCCGGTACCGGTCGTCTGGAGGGAACCATCCGCACTTTATCTGCGGAATCGATGCAAAAAGTAAAATCGCGCATCGAGGCGATCGTCAGGGGGATTGAACTGGGTTTTGAGTGTCGCGCTTCGATCGATTGGGGGGCCAACTACTGCCAGGTAAAGAATGATGAAAAGCTGACCCGCCAATTTATGGAATGGATAAACACCCGGACCGAATACCGGCTGGTCGAGTGCCGCGAAGCAATGACGGGAGAAGATTTTGGCTATTTCTTAACTGAAATTCCCGGCTTCATGTTCTGGTTAGGAGCCGATACCCCGTTTGGCCTTCATCATCCGCAGATTGAACCGGATGAAGGGGCAATCCCGGTAGCTATTGATACAATGACCCGCTATATCCGGTCACTTTCAATGACAACTTAGCTCTGCTGCTCTTCTCTGCAGAAATCCACAAAATGATTCAAATTCCTATGATCAATCAGGGGTATCAAAAGCTGTCAGACGCAGCTTTTTGATACCCTTTCTTTTTTCAGAACGATTCACTCATTTAAAAAAGCAATTGCTAAACCATTTACATCGTGTTACTATGTACATAGTTAAAGGATATAAAACTCGACCAACGAGGTGTTACCAGTGGATAAAGAAATGATGAAGGGAAGCATTGATATCCTGATCCTTGCTTTACTTTATAAACAGGATATGTACGGGTATCAAATAGCCAAAAGCCTGAAAGAAGAAAGTGACAACCAGTATAAGATGAGTGAAGGTACACTTTATCCGGCACTTAAAAGACTGGAAGCCAAAGGACTCCTTCAATCATACTGGCAGGATGCCGATGACGGAAAACGCCGGAAATATTACTCATTGACAGAACAAGGAAAAGAATCATACACCCACAAGCTTGAGCAATGGCAAAAAATTCACTCCCTGATTATGAAAGTGGCTCAGGAGGGATACGCGTGAACGATCTACACCCTTATCTGAAAAAAATTATGAGCCGGATAGAATATACAGGTGAAAACAAAAAGGAACTGGAAGAAGAATTGCGCACACACCTGGAGATGCTGGTGGATGAATACATGGAACAAGGATACTCCCAAACAAAAGCTTTGCAATGTGCAATGGAGGATTTCGGCTGCCCGGATGAGATTGGAAAAGAGCTGCATAAAACCTTTTACTACAATCGGGAAATGAAGTTGATGTTTCCCAGAAAGCTGATTGGCGCACTTTTGGTTGGAACATTGGGAACAGGCTTGGCTGCCGGACTTTTGATATCCGCTTTAAAAATGGACTCTTTGTCTGCCGTCCTCTTGCCCTTGTTAGCCTTATTCCCCGTTTCCATTATTTATGTTGGGTTTATCTCTTCACTGGTCGAATTTACGGTGAAGCGATTCCGGATCAAACCGCGTCTAATCGTGACCTGTCTGCTCTATCTTCTCAGCTTTGGAGCGAGTTCAGTATTTGCCTTTCAACTATATGGACCAGGGACGTATACGAATGTTTTGTTTTTAAGTACAGTGACCGCTCTTTCTCTGTTCATCGTCGATGAATGGCTGCAGCGAAAGCGGTCAGGAATGGTTGAATGGATTTACACATCATTTTGTATCGGGGTGGTTAAATGGACTCATCCATTGTTGAAACAGTCAATCTGACCAAGCAATATAAGAACCATATCGCTGTCAACAAATTAAATCTGAAAGTAGAAAAAGGGGAAATTTACGGATTTTTGGGGCCGAACGGGGCGGGAAAAACAACCACGATTCGTATGTTATTAGGGCTGATTCGCCCCACTCAAGGAGAAGTTCGCCTGTTCGGCAAAGATCTCAGACAACATCGGATGTCCATATTGGGCAAAGTGGGATCACTTGTTGAAACTCCCTCTTACTACGGTCATCTGACAGGCTTTGAAAATTTGGAAGCGGCACGTCGTTTGCTGCGGGTTCCAGATAAAAAAAGAGTAGATCAGGTATTAGATATAGTCCGGTTGAAACAGGCCAAAGACAGAAAGGTAAAAGACTATTCTCTGGGCATGAAGCAACGTCTCGGGATTGCCACCACCTTGCTCAATCAACCGCAACTTTTAATTCTCGATGAGCCGACCAACGGGCTTGACCCTGCCGGAATTCAAGAAATTCGAGAACTGATCAGGGAGATGCCCGAAAAGTACGAAATGAGTGTGCTGGTTTCCAGCCATCTGCTCAGTGAAGTGGACCAAATAGCCACACAGGTCGGGATTATTCATCATGGAAATCTGATCTTTCAAGGCTCTATTGATATGTTGCGAAAAGAGAGCCGGGCCTGGTTTTGGAGATTTGTCTTCCTCTTTCCGTTCATCATCATTGGGGTTGAACTTCTCCTCATTTTCTTGAAATTAGAAAACATACAGGGTCTGCCGTCTCTGGAGAAGGGGGCTTCCATCTGGGGGTCCATGTGGATGGTTACCTATTATTGTAACTTTATTGCCATCCATTTGATTGTAACCTTTTATGCCTCTGGTTCTTGCCAATATGGAACACCAGTCCAATACCTGGAAGCTTATTTTTTCCATGCCTGTTTCAAAGTTGCAATTTTATTGGTCAAAATGCTTGTGGCTCGTTACAGGTACCCTGTTATCCGGAATTGTGCTTATGGCTGGCTTTTATCAGGCGGGGGTCATTTTGGGAGCGAGTGATTCACTAAATTGGATGCGCCTGTTCTCTTATACGGCTTACCCATACCTCGGTTCCTTTGCTTTAATGGGTGTTCAACTCTGGCTCTCCATGGTCGTGAAAAATCAATCTGTCTCTATCATTGCCGGCGGTGCGGGTGCACTGGCAGGTTTATACTTCATTCAGGTGCCTGGATGGCCACAATATACTCCCTGGGCAATTCCTTACCAGCTTAATTTTGCACGCGATAATATAATTAATGACTTTGCGAGCATTTCTCAATCCCCTCATCTGGAATGGCACTGGGTCGGAATCAGTGCGTTGATGGGTTTGCTCCTTTTCCTGCTCGGTTCCGTCCATTTTGCACGGAAAGAAACAGAATAGGGCGGAGAGAGGATGTTTAAGGATATTTTCCAGGCAGATTGGGTCAAGCTTCGCCGGTCTGTGGTCTGGTTGATTGCTCTGGGCATTCCCCTTTTTCTTTCTGTTGTTGGTATCAGAAATTATACTGAACACTTTGATGTCTTCAGGGAAGAAGGAATAACCGGTTGGATGGGGGCTTGGACTCAAGTTGAATTTTTATACGGGATGTTGCTCTGTCCTGTGTTAGTTGGAGTATATGTTTCCCTGCTCTGCCATTTTGAACATCTTGGAGGCGGATGGAAACAGATGTTGTCTTTTCCGGTTTCACGATCTGGTGTCTATTTTTCCAAAATGCTCTGGGCCTGGCTGTTGGTTGGGATCACTAACTTTTTGGTGTTGGCCTTATTTTTATTGATCGGTAACATGTTTGATGTTGAAGGAAGCATTCCGTGGGCTGCATTTTTGATGATGATTTTTAAAGGCTGGTTGTCATCTTTGACCCTGGTGGCAGTGCTGCTGTGGGTATCCACCCGGTGGAGCCATTTTGGTCTTCCTATTGCCCTGAATTTTTGCTTTTGTATTACCCAATGTTATTATTTCCCACACTGAATGGGGGAAATATTACCCCTGGTCTCAGCCTTTTTATGCGATGAGTCCGGAGTATACTGCCTTTTGTTCAAGGGCTTCAGGACTTCTATCTTGTCGTGGTCGTGGGTTTTCTCTTCTTTACAGCAGCCGGATTATGGCATTTTCATCGATCTGAGGTAAAGTAGTTTTTCCTGTGAAAGTGTGTCACTGTGGGGGGAAGGGTGGTGTCAACGGTGAGCAAAAAAATAATCACGGAATTCTGGCAGCTATTGCCGTGTTGGTGATCTTAAAATTATATGGCCCGTTGTAAGCTGTTGTCTCTAAACACTGTGAGGTTGTACACTTCTGTGATAAGATAGAACCGTTTCCAACACAGAGACCTTTTGAAGTTGTTCGGTTATGGCAAAGCTTAAGGAGCAGGAAGTTACAAAGTGAGCTTCTTTGTTGGAAACGGTCCCCTTCTTGAACGATTCATATTGTTCTGTTTCATCAACCGTGACCATTATCACAACTTTTTGTATTCATGAGCTAATATGGACATGATAATAAGAGAATGAAAGTTTTCCCCTGCCTTCAGACAATCCCTCAACTTTCCTTCTTCTACAAATCCCTCCTTTTTATACAGGCTTCTCGCACGATCATTAAAATCCTTCACATCCAACCACAAGCGGTGTGCCTGTAATTCTCCAAAAGCCCATCTCTTGATCAATCTGAGTGTTTCTTTTCCAAGCCCTTTTCCTTTTTCTCTTATGACAATACGTATAATTTCTATACTGCGATTCACATCTGTAACTCCGCCGATCATCACATAACCCGCCTTTTTCCGGTCTGTTACTGTCTCGATGATCAGATGTCTCTTATCCCTGTCTGAGAGCAGTTCCCGATGCTGATCCTCTGTCCAGGGAGTGATAAAAAGCCTGTTTTCTTCATGGTGCTCTGTTTCCAGTACAAAGTCCAAATCCTGTAGAGTGGTCCTGCGCAAGATAATCCGATTTGATTGGAGAATGATTTCATTTTCTTGTCCCATTTGCCTTTACCTCCCAATCTATTTTAAATAAAGCGTGGCCCGATGATAAGCAAAAAGGCGATAGCGAGAAGAGCCAAAAAAATAAAATAAAAGTACTTGCCGATCCATCTCAATCTCCATTCCCCCTCAGGCATCCTGTTTTAGAGCGTATGTAAACAACAAATCAACCCTGTCACGTCAGGGCACGACAGGGTTGATGATAAAAGCAAATTAACCGATGGAACCTTCCATTTCAAACTTGATCAGGCGGTTCATTTCTACGGCATATTCCATTGGCAATTCTTTGGTGAACGGCTCGATGAAGCCCATGATAATCATCTGTGTAGCTTCATTTTCGGTGAGGCCGCGGCTCATCAGGTAGAAGAGTTGGTCTTCACTGACTTTGGAGACCGTCGCTTCATGTTCCAGCATGATGTTGTCATTTTTAATTTCATTGTAGGGGATGGTATCGGAAGTGGACTGATCGTCGAGGATCAAAGTGTCACACTTCACATTGGCTTTTGATCCTTGTGAGTTGCGGCCAAAGCTGGTCAAACCGCGATAGGTAACCTTACCGCCCTGTTTGCTGATCGATTTTGAAATGATGGTAGCAGTACAGTTCGGCGCAAGAGCCGTTACTTTGGCACCGGCATCCTGGTGTTGATCCTTACCGGCGACAGCGATCGAGAGAACGTCTGCTTTGGCGCCTTCCCCTTTCATCACAACAGCCGGATATTTCATCGTCAACTTACTTCCGATGTTGCCATCCACCCATTCCATATGTGCACCCGATTCGGCAACAGCACGCTTGGTTACCAGGTTGTAGATATTGGGTGCCCAGTTCTGAATGGTAGTATAACGGCAGCGGGCGTTGTCTTTGACGATAATTTCCACCACTGCACTATGCAGGGAATCGGTGCTGTAGATCGGAGCCGTACATCCTTCTACATAGTGTACGAAGCTTCCTTCATCAGCGATGATCAAGGTGCGCTCAAATTGCCCCATGTTTTCGGAGTTGATGCGGAAGTAAGCTTGCAGCGGTACCTCACATTTTACCCCTTTAGGGACATAGATAAAGCTTCCGCCGCTCCATACCGCACTGTTGAGAGCGGCAAATTTGTTGTCTGAAGGTGGTACGACGGTGCCGAAGTATTCCTTCAACAGTTCGGGGTACTCGCGTACGGCAGTGTCAGTATCGCAGAAGATAACGCCTTGCTCTTCCAGTTCTTTTTGCATATTGTGGTAAACCACTTCTGATTCGTACTGGGCAGATACCCCGGCCAGGAATTTTTGCTCAGCTTCCGGGATCCCCAGTTTGTCAAAGGTTCGCTTAATCTCTTCCGGCACTTCTTCCCATGTTTTCCCCTGGCGTTCGGAGGGTTTTACATAGTAAGTGATATCGTCAAAGTTGAGATCATCCAATTTCCCCGGCAAAATAGAGAACCATTTGCTGTTGAGGGAATTGGGCATTGGCATTTTATAGAATTGCTCAAGCGATTTTAACCGGAATTCCAGCATCCAGTCCGGCTCACCTTTCATACGGGAAATCTCCTCTACCACTTCCCGGCTCAAACCGCGTTTGGAGCGGAAAACCGAAACATCTTTATCATGAAATCCGTACTTGTAATCGGAGATTTCGGGCACTTGTTTCGCCACGGTAACTCCTCCTTCTCAGATTAATGTTTAGGCTGTTTAACCCCTTTTTCCAGCGCTTTCCATGCAAGAGTGGCACACTTGATCCGTGCCGGAAACTTGGCCACACCCGTCAGCGCCTCAATATCTTCAAGCGGGAATTTGTCCGGGTCAATCTCTTCCCCCTGCATCATTCTCGAAAAAAGATCAACAAGTTCAAGCGCTTGCTCGACAGTTAATCCCTTCACTGCTTCAGTCATCATAGAAGCGGAGGCCAAACTGATCGAACAGCCTTCCCCCAAAAATTTAGCTTCTTCAATTTTATCATCTTCGACGCGCATTTGTAAGGAGATGCGGTCACCGCAGGTCGGATTATTCAGATCCACAGTGACGGCTCCTTCTTCAAGCCGCCCTTTGTTCCGGGGCCGCTGATAGTGATCC
This sequence comes from Paenactinomyces guangxiensis, assembly GCF_016055185.1. Lineage (GTDB taxonomy): Bacteria > Bacillota > Bacilli > Thermoactinomycetales > Thermoactinomycetaceae > Paenactinomyces > Paenactinomyces guangxiensis. The sequence continues at coordinate 20,039 of NZ_JAECVR010000004.1, read as the reverse complement.
ATAATGACACGCCGGTATAAGTCATCTAAAGACATGTCCGAAATACTCCTTCGTCTTTTGTAAACCTTTAACCAGCCGGTCAATGTCTGCTTCATCATTGTATAGATAGAAACTTGCACGTGCGGTTGCCGTCACCTTCAGCCATCTCATGAGCGGTTGGCAGCAATGATGGCCGGCCCGAACAGCAATTCCTTCCGCATCTAACACAGTTGCTACATCGTGGGGATGGACATCGTTGAGATTAAAAGTAACAGCACCGATACGATTTTCTTTGGGCCCGTAGATAGTGACCCCTTCGATTTTGCTCAATTTCTCAAACGCATAGCGTGTCAGTTTACGATCATGCTCCTCAATGGAATCCATTCCGACCGATTCCAGGTAATCGATGGCCGCCCCAAGCCCAATGGCACCGGCTATGATCGGAGTTCCACCCTCAAACTTCCATGGCAACTCCTTCCAGGTAGCCTCATACAGATCTACATGGTCAATCATCTCTCCGCCAAATTCGACCGGTTCCATCGCTTCCAGCAACTCTTCCTTGCCGTATAACACTCCGATCCCCGTAGGGCCACACATTTTATGCCCTGAGAAAGCGTAGAAATCAACATTTAGATCACGCACGTCCACTTTGAGGTGCGGTGCGCTCTGTGCTCCGTCCACAACAATCACACCGCCCTGCCGGTGAACGATCTCAGCAATCTCTTTAATCGGATGCACAGTACCAAGGACATTGGAAACATGTTGAATGGCGACAAGCTTAGTCTGTGGAGTGATTATCTTTTTTACTTGTTCCAGGTCAAGGCTGCCATCCTCTTGAAGCGGTAAATATTTCAAAGTGGCCCCCGTTGCTTTTGCCACTTGTTGCCATGGAATTAAGTTGGCATGATGTTCGGCGGGAGTAAGAACAATCTCATCCCCCTTGCCAAGACGCGGTAAGGCGTAACTTTGTGCCACCAGATTGATCGAAGTAGTAGTTCCACGGGTAAAAATAATCTCTTTAGCTGAATGGGCATGAATGAAACGGCGCACTTTTTCTCTTGAACCCTCATAAGCATCGGTGGCTTTGGTTCCCAATGTGTGCACACCGCGATGTACATTGGAGTTATACCCTTTATAGTATGCTTCCACCGCTTCAATAACTTGAAACGGCTTTTGCGAAGTGGCTGCACTATCCAGATAGACCAGGGGATGGCCATTTACCTCCTGATCAAGAATCGGGAAGTCCTTCCAGTAACGGTTCATGATTGAAATTTCCTTTCAATCAAGCGGTGGATGCTCTGTTGCAGGGATTCAGACGGGATCTCAGATACCACTGCATCCAGGAAACCAAAGATGATTAATTTTTCCGCTTGTGCCCTTGTGATCCCGCGTGACATGAGATAGTACAGTTGCAGAGGATCAATCCTTCCTACACTGGCTGCATGGCCGGCTACCACATCATTCTCATCGATTAAGAGAATGGGGTTCGCATCCCCACGTGCTTCCGGATGAAGCATCAATACTTTTCCGGATTGTTGGCCATCAGATTTGCTTGCACCTTTTTCGATTTTGGTAATGCTGTTCAAAATGCTTGATGCCTTATCTTTCATGACCGAACGAGCCTGAATATCACTCAGGGTATGTGGTTGCTCATGTAAGACGGAGGAGGTGATATTGGACCGCATTTCACCTGCACCGACAGCAACTGTTTTTATATTGACGTTTCCGCCGATTCCTTGCAGATGATTGGTGTTGTCCGAAATAATTCGCCCATCGCTCAAATCAGCAACAATCCACTCCAAACGGCCATCCCTGTCGACGATGGAACGGCGATAGGTAACATCAACAGCAGAGTCACCCAAATTATTGACGGTTGCAACGCGCACATGGGCATTCGGACCCACAAACACTTCAATCACACTGTTATTCAGTGCCACCTGGTCCTGATGCAGAGATACATAGTTCGCAATAAAGTCGACCCGGCTGCTTTCTTCCGCTACGATCAGGACATGAGGCAAAATGCCTGCTTCTGCCCCTGATACCCAGAACAGGCTCTGCAGGGGAAGTTCCAGTTCGACATTCCTGGGAACATAGAGGAACAGACCGCCGCTGAACAGGGCAGCATGGAGCGCTGTCAACTTATGCTCGTCTTTTTTTACCCCTGCTGTCATAAAATATTTTTTGAATAACTCCTCATGTTCACGGGCTGCGGTCGCCAAATCAGTGAAAATGACCCCATCCCGGGTCAGCTGGCCTGCTGCCTGGCGATAGATGATACTGGAATTTTTTTGCACCAGCACATTGGCACCCTGATCGGTAAAGATAAATTCACGAATTTCCTCGGGAATTTGGTTGAGGTTTTCCACGGGAGCTTCTTCAAGCAATGGTTTAAAGTTAGTAAAGTTCCAGCGATTGATATTTGTCTTTTGAACATTTGGCAAAGGAAGTTGGGCGGCATTTTGTAAAGCTTCCAGACGGGATTGAAGCATCCATCCCGGTTCTTGTTGTTTTTGGGAGAGTTGAGACACAATACTCGGATCAAATAGCAATTGGGTTTCTACACTCATATCGGACACCACCCTTAAGCCTTTTGGCCTACGGTTTCGTCTTCAATGCCCAACTCTTCTTTTACCCAATCGTAACCTTCCGCTTCCAAACGTTCTGCCAGCTCAGGACCGCCCGATTTTACAATTCGACCTTGCATAAAGACATGGACAAAATCAGGTTTAATGTAGTTTAACAGGCGCTGGTAGTGTGTAATAATCAGTACGCCCATTTCCGGACTGCGCATCGAGTTGACACCTTTGGCCACCACTTTGAGCGCATCGATGTCAAGACCGGAGTCAACTTCATCCAAAATAGCGATGCGGGGTTTGAGCATCATCATTTGCAATATTTCGTTTCGTTTCTTCTCCCCGCCGGAGAATCCTTCATTCAGATAACGGGTAGCAAATTTTTCGTCCATCTCCAGCAGTTCCATCTTTTTATCCATCTCACGGATAAATTTCATCAGAGAGATTTCATTGCCTTCGCCGCGTTTGGCATTAATCGCACTGCGCAAGAAATCGGAGTTAGTCACTCCGCTCACTTCACTCGGATATTGCATGGCCAGGAACAGACCGGCACGCGCTCTTTCATCTACTTCCATCTCTAAAACATCTTCCCCGTCCAGGGTAACCTGGCCGCCGGTAACATCATATCTCGGATGTCCCATCAAGGCAGAAGCGAGAGTACTCTTACCAGTCCCGTTCGGACCCATGATCGCATGAATCTCCCCGCCGTTTACCTCCAGATTGACCCCTTTGAGGATTTCTTTCTCATCGATCGAAACATGCAAATCCTTTATCGATAATTTCGGTTGTGTCGACATGTCTACATTCCTCCATCTTATTTTGCGTCATTTATCTCCAAACCGAAGATGAGGATCGCCATCATCGGAAATACGCAGAAGTTAACCTTGCATTTGCAAGGCAAAACAGAACGTGATAGGATGTTCCTGAGCCTCACATGACCATTTTTTATTTAGATTGATTATCATGTGATTCTCATTCTATTTTACTTTACACTTATACCTATATCAAGTGACGTTTGTTCAGATGTTTGTATTATTTCCCTACACTCCCCGTAAATTCCATGACTTCACCTTATTCCTTTCACGTAAATTGCCGGAAGAAAGCCATTCCCAAGGCACTGCAAATATTATACTTATCTCAATTTAACAATATTAGCACAAAAAAATGACAAAAAAAAGTAGTCTTTTACAGTCCATGGCGGTTATTCAAGGAGGAATACTTATGCGACTTGCTGGCAAAAAAGTCCTTTGCTTTGTAGAAGCCGAATTTGAAGATCTCGAATTATGGTACCCTGTGTTACGTTTGCACGAGGAAGGAGCAGAAGTGCATCTTGCCGGCCCTGAAACCGGAGAATATAAAGGAAAATACGGGGTACCTGTAAAAACGGATCTGGACTTCAGACAAATAAAACCGGAGGAATATGACGGAATACTGATCCCCGGCGGCTGGGCACCCGATAAATTAAGGCGCTGCCAGGAAGTGCTGGAAGCCGTTCGCCATGCCCATACATCCGGAAAAGTGATCGGTCAGATCTGCCATGCGGGCTGGGTCTTAATCTCGGCCAAGATTTTACATGGCAAACGGGTCACCTCTACCCCCGGCATTCGCGACGACATGGAAAACGCGGGAGCCATCTGGGTGGACGAACCTGTCGTTGTCGATGGCAATCTCGTCTCCAGCCGCCGCCCTCCGGATCTCCCCGCCTATGCAAAAGCTTTTTGTGACCTGCTGGCAAAGGCCAGATAAATGAAACCGATCCGTTGTATTGAATGCTATCAACGCCGGCCGGGCGGGCGGTGTGAATTTTGCCCTATGCACAAGAAAAATCGCTCCAAGTACAAGGAAATCGGAAACGGCTGGTACGTTTATAACGATAAACACGCTCCCGCCCCTCTATCCAAACGGAACCATAAGAGTAAACAGGATTAAAGTAAGCATACATCTGGCCAGGGTGTATGCTTATATCTGTTTCCGCTTCGTTTGGCCGAATCGCCAAATCCAGAAAGTTACCGCCAGCAAAACAATTGTTGCAAAGATGCTTCCCTCGGCTCCAAAAGAACCCCCGGAAACCGTTGTATTTCCCGTTGCTTTCAGTTGTATGAGAGAAGTGATATCTAACCCGGATACCGCAAATCCAAATACGGACCCCTGAAAAAAGTTCCAGGTAAAATGAAAGCCAATCGGCCCCCACAACCCTCCTGACACATCCCGGTATACGGCAAGCAATAACCCGGCAAGAAAAATATTGATCATGGGCAGGGGTTCATCCCAGACTCCGGGATTACTCCCGTGTAAAAGGGCAAAGAAAGCGGAAGATACGATCCAGGCTGCCGCTGGTGAAAAAAGATAGGAGACCAGTCCCTGTGTATACCCCCGTGCCAGGATTTCCTCTGAAATTCCCACCATGATAAATAAGGCCAATGAGGTTAAAACCGATTTCCAGGCCCCCCCAGACCCATTGACTCCAACCACTTGTACTCCACCGAATAAAAAAATCAAAAGAAAGACCAGAAGCATACAGCCAACTCCCAAACCGGTCCCTTGCAAAAACCGGAGCCCTTCCTGTTCCTGTCTTACCCCCAGATGCCAGCCTCTTTTTCGCTCAAAAAGAACAAACATAAGCAAGGAGGCACCAATGAGGGCAAAGGTTTGCAAAAAGAGCAGAGTGTTGGGAGAGTCCAAAAATAACACACCCGGCAATCCAAGCAATTGAATCAAAAGAAAAAGGAGCAATAATTTCCCAAAAATCTCAAGTATTTTCATCCCCGTTTTACACCTCAAAGTCTCCATACAGTTCACAACAGGTTCAAAGTATTCCCCCTTCGGTAACAATATCAGAATGCAGGAAATAAAAACAAGGTGGAATGCTAAAAATGACTGTAGATCAATTTTGTCTTCTGATCTGTCGTTAAAGAATAAAAACAGACCTGATGCAATCACATGATGAACATCAGGCTTTTTTGCATCACCGGTTGACAGGCGCTCCGCCGCGTTAACCTCTTTTTATGGACCTGTTTGCGGCAGATAACGGCGCGCTCCGGCGTATTCCTTTTTATAAGCGGGCGAGTCCAGAGGAATGATTTCAACTGACTTGCCCGAGTTGGGAGAGTGAACCATCATCCCGCTTCCGGCATAGATTCCCACATGGTGTACGGGACCCTTGCCATTTTTAGATGCAAAGAAAACTAAATCCCCTGGCAATTGATCTTTGGCGACCGGTGTTCCCGCTTGTGACTGGGGTGCCGCATCCCTCGGGATCGAGATTCCGTGCGATTGATAAACGGTAAAGGTAAAACCTGAACAGTCATAACCAAATCCGCTTGTACCCGCCCATAAATAAGGCAAACCTTGAAAAAGTCTTGCCGTCTCCACGAGCTGCTCACCTGTCGGCACCGGGATATCCCCCGGTGACCTCTCCTTTACCCCGTCCCTTTTCTTCAGCCATGCCCCGGACCCGTCAGGCAAAAAAAGACGATAAGCATCATCTGTTTCACCCAGCAGCGGCAATCTCGTATTATAACTGACTTCCATCATCTCTTCAGCCAGATCCGGGGTACTGTACAACATAGCGGTCGGCTTCGTTACCTGAACAAACGGGTCATGCTCCTTTGCCGCAAATTGTTTGTTATAGGTGAGCTGTCCGGCTGGCATCCACCCGGGATAGCCACGTTCATCGCGCGGCGTTCCCTGTCCGTGAACAACCACTTTCACCCAATCCCCCCGGCGTTCCGTAACCGTTACCTTGTTGCCCAGCAAAGCCTGTGTTTCCAGTTTGCCAACCAGCCATCTCTTCTCATCGACTGACATTGAACGGGTCCATTTCCACAAACCCACAGGATTGGTCGCAGAAGGTTCATCAACCGGACGGACAAGACCCGGCTCGGTCCACAGCGACGCCGCTGCAACATCGATATAAGCCGTTTCCTTCACATTTTCAGCAAAACTGCCAGAGGTTAATCCTGCGATGAGTAAACAGGCCACACCGATCATAAAGAGCTTTTTCACCGCTCACGCCCCCCAAATGTTTTCATGTGAAAGCCGGTAATTGTGACAATCCGGTAAAATGGACAATCCGGTAAAATGGACAATCCCATTTTTGATACTATCATTAATATTGAATTTTGTGTCTTATTAATCACTTTGCAAACCGATTTTTCCTGCCAGTATTCAACCGCTCTCCAAAACAGAGGCGAGTAAGTAAAAATCAAGGCCAAAGAGGTTACAATGCCGGGGCACGAACAGTATTACATTGAAATGACACACAAACAAAAAATTAATGTTCGGGTTGCTGAGAGGGTTCTGCTTTTTACTGATCAGCTCGACAATTTTTCATCTCATTCGAATATTTTCCGGGAAATAACCATGGGTCGTTCAGTAATCGCCTTTTTTCCAAACCATTCATGACAAAAATCGGTAACTTTTTGAGCAAACCGGACACCTGATTTATTTAACTGTAAGATCCCCACTTTTTAGCTTGTTTTTTAAAGCTATCATACAAAAATTTACAAGTTTCAACTTTTTCATTATTAACCACAGAATATATGTTCCCTTTATTTCTTTCGTTTATTTTCGCCAGTCTGTTCACAAAATTTCCTTATTTTTCACCGGGATTTTACGGGGGAAAATGCCAATATTCACTTGCTTAAATTCGATTTTTAAGGCAGAATATTCATATAAAGGTTTTAAAAAATTCTCAGATATAAATGTAAAAAATGCTCACCTGGGTTTTAGTCCTCGCATCTGCATACCACAGAGACGAAAGAGAAAAACACCGAAACATTCCTTTTCAGCAATTATCCCCAGCAGATCATGCAGCCTTGTCGAGATGCAGACGGCGTATCTTGTAGGAGGCGTAACTAATGAAAAAAAATATCTATTCACTATCCGGGGCCCGTACTATTATTTCTAAAACACAGAGTTCTCCAATCGGATTAATGGATCATTTGCAGTCAAAGGAAATGCACGGAAGCACTTCGCACTCATATTCTTCTTTTCATTCAGAAGCTCCATATATCTCCGAAGAACTTTCCAAGTTCGGTCTAAAGTTAGGTGAAAAGGATCGGGAGCGGTATGTAAACAGCTTCTTAAAAAAGAAAGTCCTAACGATCTGGAAGGGGCAACGCCCGCTTATAAAAGCAGCTCCCATGTTGCCCAAGCTGTTGGAAACCACGATTTACCAAAACGTATATCTGGAATTAAAGCCCATGATATCTGTATCTTACCATGAAGATTTCGACCTTCCGCTCATGCCGTTTACATTATTCGGCTGGCTTCAATATGCGAAATTGGCTGCCCGGACCGCCGGAAAACAGTGTGATATCCTGTATTGGGATGAACTTGTGGAGTTCTTCCAACAATGTTCCAATCTGGAGCTGCTTAATGATCTGCATGAAGAATAACAAAGGCCCCAAATTTCCGGGATTCTTAAGGTTATCTTTTTATTTGTGACATTATGTATTCGTCCCCCCGCTGAAATCTTACTTTTCTGAACCACACTCAATCCTTATTCTTTTTCTATTGTGTTTCTTCTTTCAAGAGAACTGATTTTTTTTATGATCCACCGAAAAACTGAAGCCCCCATTGTCTTCATTTTATTTGAATAACAATGGGGGCATTGTTTTTTTTACATCCACCCGGACGATACTCTCCGGTTTTTATGACCGATTTTCCATGGTTTGCAAATACTCTTCCTTAAAGTACTCAATCACTTTTTCCATCATCACCTTGCGGGTCAATATCCCCACAAATTGCCCTTTTAAATTAATGATAGGAATGTAGGAACAATTTACAAGCACTTCAAAAGCAAATGAAAAAATGGAGTTAGCCAGGATTCCGGAATGATTTTTATTCATCGCTTCCTTTACTTTATGTTTGCCAAGCCCTGTTAAATCAATATCATTGCCTTTGCTGAACTGCAACATGAAATCGAGAATACCTGTTTTGCTGATGAGCCCTTCCACCTGGCCTGCATGGTTAACCACTGGAACGGAATTGGTTCCCTTTCGCGTTAAAACAATAAGTGCACGCTCCAACGACCACTCGGGATCAGCGACTACCACCTGTTCCTTCGGAATAATAAAAGGGGCAATCTCTCTTGAAAAGAGATATCTGGCTTGATCTCGATTCAGCATTGCAAAAACTCCCTAATTACCCTGAACAGGGTTGATAATATCATTTTTTAGGCATAAAAAAACCACCAGAGTGGTTGCTCTGCTGGCCCATGCCACTACAATAACCACCACTCTTCTAAACGAACGCTTACGAGGTTAACTGACGAATTTGGATCAATAGAAGAGATCACCCTGCCCGTTTATACAGGATTCACCCCAATAGATTCGTTCCCCCCGCTCCATCTGGATTCAGCGAATAGTGAATGGCGTCTAAGGCGGTTATTCGATTCCCCCATCATGTTACCCCCCGCCAAGGTAGGATGTCAATATTGTTTTTCCACTTATACCTTTTAACCATTGTATTTTTATTTAGACCTACTATTTTTTTTTATCCGTTTTATAAGAGAGATAAACTCCTAATCTCATTTAAACATACAGATGGATGAAAACTTTCTCATATGAGTCACCTTGCAGTTTCCTAAGAAATTCAACTGAAGGTTGACACTTTTTTCAGCCATTATTCTGACTGTTTATGTATTCATCCGATCCGGAGCCAATCCGTTTATGAAAAAAGCCCAAGAAAATTTCTTGGGCCAACATTTTCGATTCACTTTTATTCTGTCAGGGACAAAAACTCGTCTACATCTGAGAGGGCCAGCCTTACTGCGTTTTCCCAGAAGTCCGGCTTTGTCAAGTCGACACCCAGGTGACGGAAGGCCAGGTCTTCTACGGTCATACTTGCTGTATCGCGGAGCAGGTCTACATATTTTTTCGCAAACGCCGGGCCTTCTGCCAGAGCCCGGTCATAGATGCCGGTGCTGAAGAGGAAACCGAACGTATAGGAGAAGTTATAGAAAGGCACCTGTGTATTATAAAAGTGTAATTTGGATGCCCAGAAATGGGGATGGTATTCGGCCAGTGACTCGGCATATCCTTCTTTTTGCGCTTCCACCATCAATTGGCACAACTCATTGGCGCTGAGGGGGCCTTGTTTCCGCTTTTCATAAAAACGCGTCTCAAACAGGAAGCGGGAGTGGATATCCATGAAGAAGCTGATTGCACTTTGCAATTTTTCTTCAAGCAGGATGATTTTTTCTTCTTTTGTAGCCGTCTGCTTAATGGCTGCATCGCTCACAATCAATTCGGCAAAAGTGGAAGCCGTTTCTGCTACATTCATCGCATACATTTGGGCAAAAGCGGGCAGATCTTTCATCACATGCTGATGATAAGCGTGTCCCAGTTCATGTGCCAACGTGGATACATTTGAGGCAGTGCCGCTGTACGTCATAAAAATACGGGTTTGCTGGCTCACGGGGAAACTGGTGCAGAAACCGCCGGGTCGTTTGTTGGGGCGGTCTTCAGCCTCAATCCAGCGCATTTCAAAGGCTTGGCGGGCAAATGCTGCCATATCCGGATTAAATTTGGCGAATTGTTCAACGATAAAGTCGGCAGCTTCGTCATATGTAACTGCTTGATTATTTCCCGGTAACGGGGCATGGACATCATAGTAGCTCAGTTTATCCACATTCAGCAGTTTTGCTTTCCGTTCAATGAATGGCACCAGGCGGTGTTTTTCTTTTTCGATCGCTTGCCACATCGCCTGAAGTGTCTCTTCACTCATCCGGTTATCGTTAAGCGGTTCTTTTAAAGGGTTATCCCAGTTGCGGTGCTTATAGAGCTGGAGCCGATAACCCGCCAGATGGTTAAGTGTGGCTGCAATCAAATCTGCTTCTTTTTTCCATGCCTCTTCCCATTTTTCAAACACCTGCCGGCGAACGGCCCGGTCAGGATGATTGATTTTATTGGCCGCTTGCCCCACTGACAGATGGGTTACTTTTCCTTTTTCCTCAAATGGAATCTGCATCCGCCCTACAATGTTATTGTACATGTGCCCCCAGGCAACATATCCGTCCACACTCAAGTCGTTTGCCAGTTCTTCCTGTTCCGGCGGCAGCTTTTCCATTGCCCGCTGGCGTCTTTCCTGAAGTGTAAAGGATATGGACTGGATCCGTGGGTCTTCTATCAACGCCTCCCAGGATGCAGGCGGTATTTGAGAGATTTTGCTCTCCAAAATAGTCATCACCGAATTATAGGAAGCCTCTATTTGGGATATTCTTGCCCGGAGCGCCTGTGCTTTTTCATCTTTCATGTCTTGTGAAAATAAGCAGCTGATAAAAGATGCAGCTTCATGTAACCGGTTACTTAAATGTTGTAATTCTTCCAGCGTCTCATGCCAGCGGTCTAACCAGCCAGGTCTTATTTCCTGATCCAGAGCAGAGATTTTCTTTTTGAGCAGAGGCATTTGTCCCTCCGCATTCTCTAACTCTTCTTTCAGTACAGATGAATGGCTCCCACCCTCATAAATGGTATTCAGATCCCACGTTTGCACATATTTTGTTCGCGACACTAACAATCATCCACCCTTATAAATTTTTTCTAAATCGAAAATATCTCTTAAATTATTCTAATCATAATTCTTAATATCCTTCAAGTAGACGTTTATATTTTATCATTGAAAAAGCCGGCAAATCAGGTGCCGGGCAAAAGGTTATTCTTTATATTGTAGTAAGGCCTACGGATTGGATTGAAACGGCTGACCAAAGCTGTCGATGTGGACCACTTCGGAAAGCGGCAGCCGATCATTGCGGGGGAGCGGTTCCGCCCCCTGATATCCAAGGGAAACCAGCATTACAGGGAACAGGTGTTCAGGCAATTGTACAACTTTGCGAACGGTATCGGCATCAAAGCCGATCATGGGGCAGGTGGCTAATCCCATATCCCTGGCGGCGATCATTAAGCTCATCGCCGCCAGAGAGGCACTTCGAATCGCTTCATCGCGGGCCAGTTGCGGATTGTTTTGATAAGTTTCAGCCATCATTTTTGCTTGTTTTTCTACTTTTTCCTGGCCATTCGGTCCGTAGAACCCTTTATCTGCAAAGTCCTGAGCTACCCTGTCGGCCCGTTTGTAGGCATGGAGATCCCCGCAGACAACAAGGGTGACTGAAGCTTGTTCAACTTTTTCCTGATTCAGCGCTGCCTCACGAAGTTTTTTCTTCTGTTCAGGACTTCTGACAGCAATGAATTGATAATGCTGGAAGTTCCACGCGGATGGCGCTAACGTGGTCAACTCAAACAATTCGGCCAGCTGTTTGTCAGTCACTTCACGGGTTGGATCATAAACTTTTACAGAACGGCGGGATCTTAACGCTTCCTTTGTTTCCATTCGCTCTCAACCTCTCATCATTGGAGTTTTTGTGCTATGTTTCTAATGTATCGAACGCATTTGCCGGATTCAATGCGTTTGCCCCCGAAACTCCGTCAGCGCCTCCTGAACAAGAGTGACCGCTTGTGACATGGCGGAACCGCCGCCAAACGCACCGCAAACCGCGGCTGCCTCTAGCACTTCACGGTCACTTGCCCCGTGATCAACCGCCCCTTTCGTATGGAAAATGATACAGTATTCATCATTGGTATAAACTCCGAGGGAAAGGCCGATCAAATGCTTTATTTTTTTGGACAGTTCACCTTCTGCAAAACAGGCGTCCGTAAACCGGTTATATTCGCGAACCACATCGGGCAACTGTTCAGCCAGGTGTCCCACTCCCCGCTGATACTCCCGCAGTGCTTGTTGAATCATTGTTCCATCCATTTTTGTAATCCTCCTTCAATGACAAAAAATTTCAAGGTTATCTTGTCCTGTTTGAAGGGAAACATACAAAAATTCTACATCAAAAAAATAACTTTATATATCCGGCATTACTCGATGGTCAGAATAATTTTTCCGATGTTTTGATTCCACTCCATATAGCGATGCGCTTTTTGCACTTCTGTCCATGAAAAAATTTGATCGATTACCGGGTGCAGTTCTCCGTTTTTGAAACGGGGAAGAGCAAAGGAAGAAAACTCTTTCGTCAAGCGGATTTTATAATCCAGCGGCCGGGAGCGTAAAGTAGTTCCTGTTATTTGCAGCCGTTTGGCCAGTATTTGACCAAGTGAAACAGATTCAACCCGGCTCCCTCCCAGGGTACTGATCAGAACGAAGCGTCCATCGACTTTGAGAAGTGCCAGGTTTGAATCCCAGTAAGGAGCCCCGACAAAGTCGAGAATAAGATCAACCCCCGCTCCGTTTGTCGCGTTTTTCACTTTCTCCGTAAACGGCCCCTCTTTATAGTTAAATGCAAAACTGGCCCCTAACTTTTGGCATGCCTCTCTTTTTTCATCAGATCCCACGGTAACGATCGGGTTGGCCCCCACTGCTTTTGCCAGCTGAATCGCCGCTGTACCCACACCGCTTGCCCCCGCATGAATAAGGACTGTTTCTCCTTTTTGCAGCTTTCCTACCCAGAATAATGCTTGATAAGCAGTCAAAAACACCTCAGGAATGGCGGCCGCTTGTGCAAACGTAAAGGAGTCCGGGACGGGTATCGCCATTTCACCCGGTATCACCGCATACTCAGCATACCCTCCTCCCGGCAACAATCCAAAAACCCGGTCACCCGGATGCCAAACTCCTGTAAACTGTTCTCCTACTTCTTCAACTACCCCGGCAATCTCCAGTCCCATCACCGGACTGGCACCCGGTGGCGGAGGATACTTTCCTTCCCGCTGTAAAATATCAGCCCGGTTAAGAGCAGTCGCTTTCACTTTTACCAATATCTCGCCGGGCTGACACGATGGTTTGGGGTACTCGCCCATATAAAGCTTTTCTGCTCCCCCCGGTTCAGTAACCAAAATTGCTTTCACAGGCTCCGCTCCTTTTTACCGATTTGATTCCTATACATAATTATTTATTTTTTCCCGGTCCAATCACACAGCAAACCGTTCCTTGAACAGAGCTCATTTTAATTTTATTTAAAATAAATTTATATATAATATATATGTAGAAAATATAAATACTTTGCTATAATATCCATGAAACAAAGATTGACTTATCAGCTTATAGAAAGGGAATTATAAATGGATCAACAAAAAAAACAACTGGTTTTCATCATTCTTAAGATGCTAAAAGACATTTATGAAAAAACACAGAAATTGGAAATCATGTTCCAATCCAGAAGCATTCACCTTATTTCACGTCATTTTGATCCTTTTAATGACCTGATGGAAGCTCTTCAAGTACCAAAAGAGAAAAACACTTACTTCCTGGAACTGATGAAACTGTACATAGAAGATGAGATGACTTTGGATGAGATCATGCTGGAAATTGAACAGCAAGTCGGCAACTCAAATTAAAACAAGGAAGCGGGCTGCCAGAGCGAAGTCCGCTTCCTTTTTATCCTCTTCAGTTCAGCCTACCAGGGCCTTTATCTTTTGCACTTCAGCCGTAAATTCTGCCTCACTGAGTACCGGTTGGGCTGGCAGACGGGTTACATCCTCCGGCAGCCTCAACCACGACTTGCAACCTGTATATTCATCACGAATTTTCACTTCCACAGGCTGATTCAATTTGTAGACACGAACAATCAGCAAATGAAGCGGCAGTTTTTTCTTCCATTTCAGCCTTTCGGTGGCAAAGTGATTGGTCCAGATATGGTGTGGGTACAGGCGATGCAAAGCTTCCTCATCCATTACTTCCACATCTTCATATAACCGGGCATAATATTTAATGGGAACGGTTGTCTGCTCCGGGGACCAGTCTTCCAGCGTTTTGGCAATCTCCCCCCGGTGATCCGGCTTTAGCAGCTCCTCTTTCTGGTGCTCATAAGCAGGATACAGGAAAAACTGGTCGCTTTGCACTTCAAAATGGCGGGTTTCCTCACGAATGCCGCCCTTTCGCATCAAGATGATCTGTTTGCCCGCTCCCAGGGCTTCCACGGTAACAGCCCAATCTTTCAGGGCCATGGTGGTTGTCGTTTGTACGGATGGGTTCATCAGAAACGCCCCCTCATCTGCAAGATTAATTTAATTACGCGTCATTGTAGCAAATGGCTTCAGTATAGCGGTTAAATGCCTCCTCCGCTTTTTCCCCGGCAAGCAAACGTTCCGCTTCCTGAACAGCCGCAGGGTCAATGGCCGGTGCATATGGAAGCATTTCTTTCATTTTGTTCACCGCTTGTATCCATGCACCATCAACAGCGTAAAAGAGAGCATATTGATGGATGGCATAACAAAGACCGGGCCCGATCAGGCTTTTGGCGTCATGTTCAGGCAATGCCTCAAATTTTTGTTGTTCCCGCTTGCAGATCGACTCAATCTGCTTCATTGCCTCTTCTTTTTTACCTGCGTAAAACTTGTAATAAGCCAGATAAACTTCCAAATGGACACGGCTCATCATATACCCCATCGATTCAGGATAGGCCTCCAGCGCCTGTTCCATCAATGTCTCAGCCTGAGAAAACCGCCCTGCCTGTGCATCCATTTCGGCCATTTCAATCAGGCTTCGCACGTAGGCAAAATGGTGATTGGCATTTTCTTTCGGTCCTTCTTCCGCAATCGTTTGAAACAGTTTATAAGCAACATCCGCGTATCCTGCGCGCAAACTGGTAACAGCCACCAGCATGCGGTTATTGGGATGGGTAAAGTCATAAAAAGTTTCTTTCGGCAATTGATGCCCCACCAGCTGCCTGGTTTCTTCTTTTAATGATTCGATGGAATCTGTATTTTGTTGCATAAGTACTTTCCCCCATCAGGAGATCCCTCTTTTTTCTTATTTTAGCATGACCGGTTTTCAGGGACAGTGTCAAATTTCTGAAGGAAAAGGACTTGGCTGAAAACAAATAATTTGTCTCTTTTCACATAAACATATAAATGATCCCTGTGGACGAGGTCAGATGCTAGCGGTATGATATCTAAGTTACCACTGTACCTTACAACGTAGAAAGGGTCGACATAACACATGTGGTTTTTCTTAGCTTTGCTCAGCTCCCTTACCTTCGGCCTGGCAGGGTTTATGATGAAAGCCAGCTCTGCCAGGAAGGGATCGACTGACCATCTGCTATGGGGCCTTTACCTTTCCGGAACTCTGGGCTTTCTCTGGTGGATGTACCAGACCGATGTCGCCCGTTTTAACATGGCGATCCTTCTTGCCGGATTGATTATCGGCTTTGGCTCGGCAGCCGGAAATCTCTTATTTATGAAAGCGTTGGAGATTGGGCCGGCCAGTTTGACCTCTCCATTGGTCAACAGCAATATTGTGCTCACTGTCGGTTTGTCGATGTGGTTATATGGTGAACGTTTATCCTTATTTGAAACGATTGGTGTGATCCTCCTGGTGATTGCCGTTTCCCTGCTTCCCATCGATCCCAATGAAAGTTTGCGCATTCGCGGATATCACTGGTATGTGCTTGTACTTACGGCTACTTTTCTCTTTTTCTTCCGCAACGGGGGATTAAAAGTTACTGAAGAAATGCAATTGCCTAATGCAACTGTTTTGTTTATCAGTTATCTCTTTGGGCTTGTCTGGTTTACGGCAGAAATTTTCCGCAAAAAAGAATCGCGCCGAACAGAGAAAATTAAAACGGGGATTGCCTGGGGACTGGGATCGGGAATATTCTCTTTTGCCGGGATGCAGATTTATGCCATTGCCCTTGAAGACGGACCGGCCAGTATTGTTGCTCCTATCTTCGCCACCAATAGTTTGGTTGTTGCGGTGTTATCGATTATCATTTTCCGGGAGCGGCTTTCTCTGGTACAAACAATCTGCTTGATTTTGCTGTTTGCCGGACTTATCTTCATTCGCTTAACTTAACATTCTTAAAGGAGGTCAGCCATGTGTCCGAATGGAAAGCTCCTGACTTTCATTTAACAGATTTGCAGGGAAAAACTCACTCCCTGGCCGACTACCGCGGCAAGATCATTTGGCTTGAATTTTGGGTTACCTGGTGCCCTTCCTGCCGGGAGATGTTGCCAAAGAAAGATTTGCTTTACCGGTCACTGCAACATCCGGGACTCGTTTTTCTCACTGTCAATGTGACAGGGAGAGAAGCAGAACCGGACCGGGTGTTTGAAATGATAAAGCAGACGGGTTACCGGTTTCCGGTCTTACGGGACAAAGGCAGGGAAACTTACGATGCTTATGGTCTTAACTCTGTTCCCAGCAGTGTCATCATCAACACAAACAGGTTGATCCACGGTATCTACGATGAAACAGTCCCATTAACTCATGTCATCGGAGAGATCGGCAAACTGCTCTCGTCAACGTAAATATGACGCAGAGGGTGAATGTTGATGAGTTGGATTGAAGCGGCTATTCTTGGTATCATTCAGGGTTTAACTGAATTTTTACCGATTAGCAGTACAGGCCATCTTTATTTGGGTCGCCATTTGTTCGGTCTGGATGAAGCCGGTCTGTTTCTGGACACGATGCTCCATTTCGGGACATTATTGGCTGTCTTAACTGTTTACTGGCGGGAAATCCTGCATATGATCCGCAAGCCGTGGAGCCGGATCAGCTTATTGGTCCTTGTTGGTACCATCCCAACCGTAATCATCGGTTTAACCTTTAAAGATTACTTTGAAGAGATCTCGCAAACAGGCGTGACCATCGGATGGGAATTTTTAGTGACGGGTGTGGTTTTGTGGGCATCAGACACCATAAAACATCAGGGTTATAAAACGGTTGATCAAATCCGTTACAGTGACGCCTTCCTCATCGGGGTCTTCCAGGGGGCTGCCATCATGCCCGCACTCTCCCGCTCCGGTCTTACGATTGCTGCTGCCCTCTTCCGTAAAATCGACAAAGCGGCTGCGGCCTACTTTTCCTTTTTGCTTTCGATTCCATCCATTGCCGGAGCAGTGGTATATCAGGGAAAAAAGCTACTAGACGGGGGGGCGGAAATGCTTCCCCTCAGCGCATTGTTGCTTGGAACCCTCCTGTCCGCAGTACTCGGATACATTGCTGTCAAATGGATGATCTCCATTTTGCAAAGAGGTTCACTCAAGGGGTTTGCAGTTTATGTGTGGATATTGGGCGCAGTGGTACTCGGGGCTCAATGGCTAGGGTATTTTTAAGCGGACTTCCGGAAATGAATGACTATCCTATGTTTCGAAAAAGCGGGTTCTTACTGCATAAGCCGCAGGAACCCGCTTTCTTCGTTTGTCGTTATCGATTTCTCATATATTCCAGCACCCGGCGGTCAATCACAGGCTCCTCTGTCCAACGTTCATCGAAGTTTTCTGTTAGGAAATATTCTTTCAGGGCTTCTTTGGTTTGCTTATCATATCCCGGAGTGTCACCTGGTTTATAACCAGCCTGGTGAAGCAAACTTCTCACTTCGGCAAGCAAATCATCCTCTAAAGGCAGCAGATCTTCCGGGGTTGACCGTTCAAAATAGAGGCGGTGCAACTTTAATAATCGTTCCAACTCTTCGATGGGCTGAGAATGGTCATCCACCCGGAGATCAATATAACGATCATTAAACCCGCCATAGCCTCCATCCGGCTTTACTACATAAAGTGCAGCCGATTGCATGCCCCGGCGGTCACCGCCTGCCTTCTGCCCTGCTGCCAGTGACGCAACGAGCCGTTCCGGCAAGTTCCCGCTTGTTTCCTGGAAAACTCTCGCCATTTCCTGAACCACTTCTGCACCGGCCAGAATATTTCCCTGACAGGCAAAGCCGGGACCGGCAATTCCCCCCGCCCATGGTAAACACTCTGAACCGGTAAATGTGGCACTTCGCCCCTGGTGATCGACGATTCCGACCTGGCGCAGTTCACGTCCGGGGTCATCCTTCAGCAGAGTTTGCAGCACCTCGTCAGGATCTTTACCATCCCTTAGCATTTCAAGGCCACGGGGACCGTAGCCGGTATTGGCCCAGGATTGTGTAGCAATCGCCCCGGCATCGGCCGCTGCCCACGGGACGGCTGATCCAACCGCGAGAAATTTTGATTGCACGGCTATACCCAATTCACCGGTTACCGCATCATGAGCGACGATCGAGAAAGTAGAGACTGCAGGCACCCCTTGATGATAAACCCATTTACCCATTTGCTTCACCTTCTTATAGCCAGATGTTATGTATCATGAGCAGGTTTCAACCATTTCGCTCCATTGTGTGATCCTGCAACCAGTCCCCCGCAAAACTACATGCCAAATAAATAAGAAAGATTGCAATGACCCCATCTTGTTATACTTATCATATTTAGATTTATTAGTGAACCCGATCAAAAACTTAAAGAGATTATAAATATCCGGGGCTGTATACCACTTCCAGCTTCAGCCGAAAAGGATCTTCAAAAAAGACCGCATAATATTCTGTTTCATTATGAAATTGTCCCGGCCCCCCATAGAGAATCGGAATGTTTTTTTGTAATAAAAAGGAATGCACTTGATTTACTTCCTCCTTTTTCTCCACTTGAAATGCCAGATGATTAAGTCCGGGACGCTTTCGGTGAAAACCCTCCCATTTATAGATATCCTCACACTCAACCAGACAAAGTTTAAACCTTTGATTTCCGTATAAACACCAGGTGGGTTGGCAAGTCTCTTTTTGAAAACCAAGATAAGCCATCAGCGGATCGTAAAATCGCATGGCTTTCTGCAAGTCTGCCACATTATAGTCCAAATGGGAAAAGCGAACCTGAATCATCTTAAACTCTCCTTGTTGGTTGAAAATGATCTCTCTTGTTTGCAAAGGACAAAAAATAACTTGCTTTAAAACAATTGTTCCCATATAATCATTATAGAACACTTGTTCGGATTTCTGCAATTGGGAAAGATCACACGTCCGGGGAGGGATATATGGATGAGATACAAGCCGGAAAAACTGGTTGAACTATGCCGGTGGTTGCTCCCTCAAGATCGTTTATTGGAAGAGGAAATTCGTTTAAGCATTGAAAAGCCGATGAGCTATTTTCAAGAGTTTAAGACTAAACGAGGGGACTGGAAAAATTTCCATAAACCTGCCGGCAATTTGCCCTGGTTTGCCCTTATTAACGGCTTACAGGATCGTGAGTTGCTGTTTGAATGGAATGACCCATTCACTTCCGAAAGGTCCAATCAATCGTGGTTTTCCTGGCTCAAACGCCGGGCCTGGGTTATCAAAGAGGGACAGTGGTCAAGTGAATATGCTTCATATGAGCAGAGATCTTCTGATATATATAAAGGGCTGTTTCTCGAATTTGCGGGAAACTATCTGGAACAGATCGGCTACGTGATCGGGGAATTTCGTCCTTCCAACAGCCTCTCGTCTATGACCATTATAGATAAAGACAGGTTGGAGCAGTGCAAAAAGTTAGCAAAACAATCCGGTTATGGAAAGATCGTCATTTATCATCCCTCATTAAAAAGAAAACCCGGATTGAACAGTCTCTTAAAAAGCATTCAACCCCACATCTTATACCCTCCTCGTATAGTAAGTTTAAATCCTCAAAAACAATCCATTTCCAGTTAAAACTCGTTCTTTGAAAAGTGAATATCCATCATTCATAGGGGGTGGAC